>NZ_BJYM01000008.1 GCF_007991515.1 Oceanobacillus sojae | reverse complement strand
GAATCGGAATCACTGTCTGAGTCAGAATCACTTTCATCATCTTCATCAAACGTAACAGTAGTAGAATCTTCCAGGCTTTCTAATAAAGCTGCATCAATGACTGAATCCTGTACACCTGCACCTTCAATAACAACTTCTCCATTCACACCTGCTGGTTTATTTACCAGTACATCTAAGTTTACAGAAGTATTGCCTATTACCTGAGCGCTTGCTAAATCATTTGAAAGATCAATAGTTCCATCAGTAAGTTCCGTTGCTAGATTTGTTACTTCTTCTGTTACATTTCCTACTAGAGGTAAAAGAAGGTCATTCGTAAGTGAGTTAAGTAAATCACCAACTATAGGCAGATCACTTAAAATATTTATTTCCAGATTATTTACTGCGTTGGATACATCATCTAAAGCGGATTGAACAACATCGACTACCGCAGTTTCTAAGTGGTTACCTAGACCATCAGAGAATGTGACAGCAATTGTGCCATTTTCATTATCTACTGTATATTCAACATCATCACTATATGCAAGTACATCTGCTAAAGCATCATTTAAATTATTTAGGTTATCAATTGCTGCATTTAATTCATCTAAACCGTTGATTTCTACCAAGGATGGTGGAATTAACGCAGGTAATGCATCATTAATTCCGCTGATTAGACCCGTAACTAAACCGGTAAGAGTACCTTGCAGCCCCTCAAGCGCTCCATCCAAAGCTGGTAGATCTCCCATAGTAATTGGCAGAATATCAACGCTTACAGATGCTGTCCCGCCACTATGTTCCAGTTGGCCAGCTAAATCTGGAGCATAAAATACTACTGTTCTATCAGGACTGATTAATTCAACATCAGCTAATCCAGTACCTGTTAAACCTAGGTTAAGATTATAATAATTAGGATCTTCTGAATCAGTTAAATTTGCATCAATATTAATATCAGTTAATAATCGCACTTCTGCCAGACTCGCATATGGAGCAATATTTAAAATAGCAGATGAACTGGCAATTTTAGGATTAGTCAAAGCTTCCCCAGCTGTTGAAGCACCTGCAACAGCTGGCAATGTATTAAAAGCTAATAGAGAAGCCGCTGCTGAAGAAGCAAATACCTTCCTCATTTTACTCGATCGGCTTACTTTTTTTGCTTGCATCTTACGTTTATAATCAAAATTCTTTTTACTCACAATTCCATCCTCCCTTTGCTTAGCACTTCTCCAAAATATTCACTCGTCAACAACTTAAATTAGAATATGTATTAGTTATTCTTATCAAATGCCCCCTTGTCGTTTAGCTAATTTCTAAAGATGACTGAACCAAATTAATATGTATGTAAATTAGCTAAAAAATAAAGTTTTGGATGATTATCATTGGCAGAATTAAAAGATTCTCTTAAAAACTAAATCTCTCAAAAATTGTGATAATTAGTTAAATACCAAATCTACCAACATAATATTTTTCCTGCAATACCTGCCAAAATGTGACTTTTTTGGCTACACCGCCTAATTTTAGAGTGCTTTATTTAATCTTGTAAATCCTAGACTTTTCACCCTGATTTTATTAAATTATTGTTACCAAATAGAAATTTCTATTCAAAAACTATACATCATGCGATTCAAAAGGTTTTATTGGATTATTATTATTATTATTAAGAGACTTATAACCTACCCGTATAACCTCTATATATGGAAATTTTTAGCATATAACTAACAATAAGACTCAATGGTTATTTTGTTTTCTTTTTTATTAGTTCTATCACCTCTTATAAAATGTAAATTTTCCGTATTTTCTAACTATATTATATATATTAATAAAATATGTATTAAACCAATGGTTACCTAATTATCTATTAAAAGATTATCGTATCTTTCAATTTTTTTAATTTAATAAAATTTTTTATCCAAATAGTTAAAACAGTTAAAATGACCTGTTATGTATTTATATAAATTAGCCACTCAGGTTAAAAAATTGGTATTATTTTCCATTAACTAAATACTCTTAATTATGGAAGTTTATCAAATGATTCATTCGTTAACCTACCTGGTAAATACAGCTATAATAATTTTATTAACCTATTAGGTAAAAATGATTATAATTTAAATCAGAATGGAACAATTGAGATGAATATATCTAAACTTGACGAAGAACGAAAAATCGCAATACTAAATTCAGCACTAAAGGAGTTTTGTATTAGAGGTTATGATAATGCTTCAACAAATGTAATTGCTAAAGAAGCTGGTATTTCAAAAGCGTTAATGTTTCATTATGTAAATAATAAACAAGACCTCTTTCTCTATGTATATGATTACTTCACACAATTACTTGAGAAAGAATATTATTCAAAACTTGACTTTTCTGATAAAGATATTTTCAATCGTTTACGTCAATCATATTTGCTTCAAATCGATTTACTTAAGCAATATCCCTGGATTATTAATGTAGATAAATTGACGAATGAAGTAAGTTCAGATGAAATCAATAAAGCCCTTTCCAAAAGAAATGATAATAATCGCTCATCATATGAGCATAAAATTTTCAATAAGATAGATAACTCTATGTTTCGACCAAAATTGAATATTGAAATATGCAAACAGTTTATTCTCTGGTCTAACATTGGATTTACCAGTCAAATATTAGATAATATCGGAAATTCTGAAATCGTAGATTATGAAGAAATTATTGCAACACTTGATGGGTACTTTGATGAACTGCGAAAAGTTTTTTACCAATCTGAGGAGATAAGAAATGGATAATAAACCGAAACCAGTAGTTATTGAATTTCCATTAAGAGGCGAATGGAACGCTCCTACTACTCCTGCAAAGAAGGTTCCCAGCCACGGAACAAATAGAATGGGATTGCAATATGCCTTTGATTTCTTACAGCTGAATTGGAAACATTCTCTTAAGCTTTATTCATGTGGTTACCAAGAATCAATTGAAACAGAGGAACTTCAATCCCTAAGTGATCCGCTTTTGGATGCATTTTAATCACAAGATAATCTTACAGTAATTGCAGTCCCACACCCCAGCTCACTACTCACTTCAATCGATCCTCCATAAGCTGCAATTATTTGCTGGACAATTGCCATCCCCAGTCCAGTTCCTCCAGTCGGAGTATCTGTAGGAGTCCCTCGATAATAACGGTCAAATAAATGATTGACTGCGTCCTCGTCCATCCCTTTGCCGTTATCTTCTATCACGACTTCCACCTGATCTTTTTTCTTAATCGTAACTTTAACAACAGTTCCTGCCGGGTTATGCTCCACTGCATTCACTATTAAATTGGTAAATGCCCTTTTGAGCAGCTTGATGTCCCCTTTTATATAAACAGGATAATTACTGTCGGTGAATTCAAACGAAATCTCTTTATCGACAGGCATATTAGCTGATTCAGCTACCACCCTTCGCAGCAGCTCTGTTAATTCTATTTTTTCGGAATTCCTTTTGGTATCCAGCGATTGATCCATCCGAAAAGCGATACCAAGATCGGAAATCAATTCTTCCATATGCTTGGATTTCTCTTTAATCAGCTGTAAAAATTCTATTCTTTCTGCTTCACTCCATGTATGCTCCTCTGATAAAAGCATATCTGTGTAACCGGAGATATATGACAATGGCGTTTTCAAATCATGTGTCACTCCGGCTGCCCATTCCTGTCTCAGTTTGTTAAATTTTTTCCGTTTTTTCTCATTCTCCTGAAGTATAGTGGAAAGAGATTCCAGGTTGGTATCGACTTCCCTGTATATACGGCTAGAGAGAAATTGTTTTTTCTGTTTTGGAACCAAATATTCCCCATTGGATAAAACTTCTATCCGATTCAGCACACCATACATAGGTCTCGCGAAATAGTAACCATAAAACAGACAATATAAAAAATAAAATGCAACGGCAACCCAGGACAGGACCTTTATCATTGTCAGGTTATCGGGCTCCTGCAGGATATAAATATATAATACTCCAGGAATCGCTAAGACGAGCATCAGTAAAAATTGATGTAAAATAAAACTTAAAGTAAAACGGACAACCAGACTTCCAGTCAGCCATTGTCTCATGGCGAATCCTCTGTATCTGGCGGCACTAATTTATAGCCGATCCCTCTTAATGTAACAATCAGTGAAGGATTTTTCGGGTCCTTCTCGATTTTTTTACGAAGCCGCATAATATGGATGGAGACGGTTTTCTCATCTCCAAGACTATCGTAACCCCACACAATTTCATATAACTGTCCTGCCGTAAATACTTGTTTTGGATGCTCTGCTAAGAAAAGCAATAGTTCAAACTCTTTGGCAGGACAGGCTACAGCTTTGCCGTCAATCAGTAATTGAGCTGCTTTTTTATCAAGGCAAACTGTTCCGAAATGATATACTTCTTCGGGTTCCGTGATTTGCTGATACTGCTCCTGCCGCCGGAATTGTGCATGAATGCGTGCGGCAACCTCCAGCGGATTAAAAGGCTTTGTAATATAATCATCTCCCCCAATTCCAAATCCAGTCAGCATATCTAAATCACTTGAACGGGCAGTAAGAAATAAGATGGGGGCATTCGTCTTTTGACGGATTTCCTGACACAGCTGAAATCCATCTGTGTCAGGCAGCATTACATCCAACACAATTAAATCATACGCTGACTGTGCTATTTTTTCCCTGACTTCTTTTCCTGAGTATGCACTGTGGATAAACGTATAGCCTTCCTTACGCAAAAGTTTTTCAAGCATTTGAATAATACCCGGTTCATCATCAACCAGCAATATTTTTTGTGAACGCATTTTTTTACCCCTTTTTACATTTCATTATCAAGCTGTATCCCGTTTTTTGAATACCATCCAGCTTAATCCTGCAAAAACTGCTATATAAACAGCTAATACAGTGAGAGAAAAGCTTAAAGTCATTTCCGGTCTTGCCGGCAAATGGAATATATACAGGCTTATATCGCTATTGGCAAAAGGCAGATATTTTAACCAGGATATACGGGAAGTTGCTTCTATGATGGAATTACCTACAATCATGATAAACAAAGAAATCCCGACTGCCAATGCACTATTACGTAAAATCGTTGAAATGGCGAAAGATAATGTAACATAACTAAGTATCGGAAGAAAACTCAAGCCATACATTTTAACGGTCTGCAGAAATACATTCATCTCTGTAACCTCTCCTCCCGCATTTAAGAACAAGTCCTTTGTGCCAAGATTTCCAAATCCATAGAACATAGCACTCACCCCGTATCCGGTAACAAATACTATGGCCAGCATACATAAAGCAAATACGGCTACAGAAATGTACTTGGAAAATAAGATTTTCGCACGGCTATGAGGGCGGATCAGCAACAGTTTGATTGTCCCGCTTGTATATTCCCTTGATACTACATCAGCAGCAATGACAATGGCAAATATAATCACCATTTCAATTAATCCGGAAAAACGCAGTAAAGCAGACCATGGATTTTCACTGACTGGTGCAATATCCTTTTCCAGACGGTAGTTGGCAATTTGAAGTTTATTCTCTGTATCTGCATACATTTGAGGAGAAAGCTCATCAATTTCTAATTGTCCCTGGTACCGCTCTATTAGCTCCGATTGTTCAGCACGCCAATCTGACACAGGCTCTTCAGTTAGCTTGTTCATCACAAAGCTGCCTGCTGTGATCGCAATCAACAGGAATAAAATAATCCATGTCAGCTTCCGATTAACAATCTTCATCATTTCATTTGAGATCAATCCAATCATTTTTCTTCCCCCATCATTTCCAAAAATTTATCCTCCAGGGTCCGTTCCTGCACATGAATACTCAAGACACGAATTCCATTATCTAACAACAGCTTATTTAATTCCGGAACCTCATCTTTATTCATCTGGATCCACAACTCGTTTGGTCCGTTACCGGCTATCGCAGTCTTGTTCAAATCCGCAATAAGCATTTTGGTCAATTCTGTTTGCGATGCTTCTACCTCCAGATAAACTCGTGAAATACTATCTTTAGATATAAATGCTTGTACATTTTCGATACTGACCAGCTTTCCCTTCTGCAAAACAGCAATTTTATCGCACATCAATTGCATTTCTGAAAGCAAATGACTGGAAACAAATACGGCTACTCCCTCCTGGTGAGCAAGTTCTTTTAAATTATTGCGGAGCTTCCGTATTCCGGCAGGATCCAGTCCGTTTGTAGGTTCATCCAATATTAACAGAGACGGTCGATGCAGCAGTGCCTGGGCAATTCCCAGACGCTGGCGCATCCCCAGCGAATAAGAGCTTACTTTGTTATGAATACTCTCCTTCAATCCAACATGCTCAACGATCTCATTGATCCGTTTCTTAGAAATACCCGAATCCATCCGCGCATAATGCTTTAAATTCTGATAGCCCGTTAAATATTTATATAAATCCGGGTTTTCTACAATTCCTCCTACATGCCGGATTGCTTGTTCAAACTGGCTGGCAATACTGTGCCCATTAATCAGGATATCTCCCCGGCTTATTTTTATCAGTCCGACCATCATCCGGATTGTTGTCGTTTTACCCGCGCCATTTGGCCCCAGAAATCCAAATACCTCTCCTGCTAAGACATCAAAATTTAAATCATTAACGATTGTCTTTCTTCCAATTATTTTAGTAGTGTGCTTAAATTGAACAATTGGCTGTTGATTCATATACCTGTTCCCCTTCTGTTTCATAATATGGAGCGCTTATCCGACGCTTCCACTAAATTATAGAAAGCGAAAGTAAACAGAGGGTAAACGGAAATTAAATACTGTGCAAATTCACGGATTTTATTTACTTTATTTTTCATGTAAAACAAAGAAGAATTTTATTCATTGACCTTCACATAATGTCAAGGTTTATACTGCTATTATCGAAAGGAGGTTATCCAATGAAAATCAGTGAGCTGTCTCAGGAGACCGGAGTTAGCATGCGCTCTCTCCGTTATTACGAGGAAAAGGGCTTGATTCATCCAAAGCGGCTGGAGAATGGCTACCGTGATTACGATGAATCTATGTTAGAACAGATAAAAACAATTCAGTTATATTTTAATTTGGGTCTAAGTACGGTTGAAATTAAAGAAATTGTGGACTGTGATCCATTTGTTTTTCCTTACGAACAATTAATATGTGATGAGGTAATGGAGCTCTATCAAAATAAATTACTGGATGTAGAGCGTCAAATCAACACATTAAAAGAAGTAAAATCACGCTTGCAAAACAGAATTGAAAAAGTAGAGGAATTAAGAGTTTCAACGAATGGGAGTAAAGCACATGACAAAACCGAATAATATATGGATATTAACAGCGCTGTTTATCAGCGTATTTACAATTGGCACATCAGAATATGTAATTATGGGGATTCTGCCAGTTATTGCAACAGATTTAAGTATTACCATTCCAACAGCAGGACTGCTGGTAACTGGCTATGCCCTCGGAGTAGCTCTTGGCAGTCCATTAATAACAGCAATGACCAGCCAAAGCTCCAGAAAAAAGCTGCTGGTCGGCTTAATGATATTTTTTATTCTAAGTAATGTACTGGCTGCAGTATCCTTCAATTTTGAATTGTTGATGATTGCCAGAATTTTATCCTCTCTGATTCACGGAACCTTTTTTGCAGTTGCAACTGTTGTGGCCAGCAAGACAGCACCACAGGACAAACAGGGTTCTGCGATTGCAGCTGTTGCTGCCGGCTTAACCCTTTCCACTGTTCTAGGTGTGCCATTTGGTACGTTTGTGGGTCATACATGGGGATGGCAGACAACTTTTTGGATAGTGACTTTCCTTGGTATTGCGGCAGTAATAATGCTGATTCTACATATTCCAAGCCGAATTAAATTTCAGTATCAATCTTTGAAATATGAATTAGGAGCTTTTAAAAATCCGCAAATTATTCTTGTTCTATTAATTACTGTCTTTGGATATGGCGGTATCTTCGCTTCCTACACGTATATTGCGCCACAGTTGGAAACATTTGCAGGTTTTTCCGCAGAAGCCATTACAATACTTCTGTTTCTATTCGGTATAGGGTCATTTCTGGGAACGGTTGTAGCAGGAAAATTTGCTAATCGATTGTTAATGCCGACACTAAGTATCACCTTAGTACTGTTAACTGTCATTCTAGCGCTTTTCACTTGGACAGTTCATGATAAAATACTTTCTTCAATTACTGTTTTTCTATTTGGATTTACAGCTTTTGCGACCGTGCCATTACTGCAGACAAAAATTGTCCAAACTGCTAAAGAAGCCCCTACCCTGGCAGCAGCGGCCAATATTTCTGCTTTTAATCTAGCTAATGCTGTCGGTGCTTATCTGGGCGGAGAAACAATCCGTACAGGCTTTGGAATGCCTATTGTTAATCTGACAGGTGCAGTCATTACAGCTGCAGGGGTTATCTTTTCTATTATTTTAATAGTGTACGGAAGAAAGCACAGAGTGAAACAGAAATAATCTAAAGGTTTCATGTAAAGAATACAACGTCAATTCCGATTAAAATTAGTGGATTAGATGGATAAGGAGTGCTGCTTTTTCACGGAAGCACTCCTTTCTTTTTCATATAAAACTAATATTTTATTACTGCCTTATGGTAATTATTCTAAATAAGCTTAATTCTGCTGGATAGAACGGACCCAATCTATCATATCATTTAACGTATCATGGTTAACAGAATAAAAATAACGTTTCCCCTCTCTCTCCAAATTTAGTATATTTGCATTTCGCATTTCTTTTAAATGATAAGAAAGCTTTGTGTTTGAAATAGCTGCTTCTTCATTATTTAATATTCTTAATATATCCTGTGGACAGAAGCTGTTTTCCGCCAAATTTGTAGCGGGCAGATACATTCTTTCCTCCTTTCTCTTCTGTATGATTTCAATTATTTTAATCCTTGTCTCATCCTGTAATACTTTAAAAATGTCATTGATTCGATATGTTTTCATATTTTTATTATAACAGTTTAACTTGACATTTCAAATATTTTTGAATTAAAATCAATATTGTTTCAAAAATATTTGAAATGAGGGATTGTAATGAAATATTATTCGTTTACCAAAAGAGAAGCAGTGAGTTTAATCAGCATATGTTTGGGAAGTTTTCTAATCATTTTAGATACAAATATTTTGAACGTTGTTATGCCCGTAATCAAAAATAAACTACATATCGATTACACAGCTATGGCTTGGGTTTCTAACAGCTATATCCTTACATTTGCAGGATTGCTACTCTTGTTATCAACATTCGCAAAAAGGATAGGCAGTAAAAATGCCTTTTTATTAGGAATTTCTGTCTTTTTAGCTGGCTCTATTTTTGCCGGGTTTGCTAACAACTATTTCTGGCTAATTGCTGGAAGGATTGTACAAGGGGTTGGGGCTGCACTCTTTTCCCCTGTTGCTACTTTATTATTAAATCAGCTCTTTCCGGACGTGAAGAAAAAGGCAGCTGCTTTTGCTATATGGTCAGGAACATCCGGCATCGCCTTTGCTTTTTCTCCGATTATCGGGGGATTATTGAGTTATACTTTCGGTTACCGCAGTGTCTTTTTTATTAATATTCCTTTTGTTATCATCATTATTTTATTTGGAATCTACACTTTACCGAATAATGCTAAAGAACAGACTCAATTTCATTTCAAGGAACAAATCTATTTTATAATTGGTCTTCTGGCTTTTGTTCTGTTTTTAAGTTTTATAGATATTTTTTCAGTTGCCTACACAATTTTGATTAGTCTATTATTTATTGCTATTGTTTTTAGGTTTATTCATCAAATCAGAAAAGATAAACTGCATATTCTGCCTGCTGATTTATTTAATATCCAATCGATTTCGTCTCTTTTAAGTGTTTTCAGCTACAATCTGTGCTGTTATGGATTTATACTGGCATTATCTATTTTATATCAAAATCAATTAGGCTATAACTCAACACTTACAGGAGTTTTATTCTTGCCTTTTACATTGTCAGCCATGTTACTGACCACTTTTTTATCACCTAAAATCAGTGAGAAGTTCGGATTGTATAAGGGGCAAAGATATTCTTTAATTTCAATGATTATTGGCCTGATTTTAGTTTGTATATCCATGCTGTATCGTGACTATTATTATTTATTAAGTATCGGCTATGTCTTTTTAGGCTTCAGCGGAATGGTAGCTCCTTTGGTTACCAATGCTATCTATCAGGATACAAATCCTGAATATCATAATGAAATATCTTCTTTTCTTAACATCTTCAGGCAATTTGGCAGTATGATCGGGATTATTTTAGCAACAATTTCTATTAATTATTTTGGGATTATAAACGGCATCTATGTTGTCAGTTTCTTGATGGTTATTCTTTTAGTAATTGCCATTACTCTTTCGAAAACAAAGCACCGGGCTCAATATTGAACCTGGTGTTTTGCAGATTTTTAATTTTTACTCGTCATCGGCAATAAGGTATATCCCTTCCCACCTCTCTTTTACCGCATCACATACAGCAGTTGCAAAATCCTCATAGCTGATACTTTTCTTTAAAAAATCCATCTTATTGTTCTGAACTTCCCACCTTTTATAAGCTCCAGTACGCAATCCATCAGGAAGATAAGCAGGCGGCGGAATTAAGTAAGCCCATGATTCAAATGAAGGCAGTTCCGTTAAATAATCATATAACTTTGCATGAGCTCTTCCTCTGGGTAAGGTGCGTCCCGGAAAAGCAATATCCTGCCAAAATCGTTTTCCATTCCCCATTTTCAGACTCCCTGCCCCTCCTACCGTAACAATCATTGGATTCTTTCTGCCGGCAGCTGCTTTTCTAATTCGTTTGTCAAGGTCAACCAATGCAGTTGCCTGAATATCTCCACGCATACGAATCGCATTAATAATTACATCTGCTTCATTTGCAGCGCGGCTTAAACTGGAGATAACATTTATATCCACAACCTTAGTTTGAAAAGGATATGTTGTTTTCGGAAGCCTTGAAATATCCTCAGCCTGTCGTAATGCTGCAATAACCTGAATATGCTCATATTCTGATAATTGCTGTAAGACAGAGACACCTGTACGTCCGGTGGCACCTAAAATAAGTACATTTGTCATCAACGCTTCACTCCTCAATAGAATTTTTATGGTTTAAAACACTTTAAATTACATGATAAATAGAATTAACTCACCCTTTTCAAATTAAGATTAATCATTTTTTATACAAAACGATATGATCAAGCTGATTCCAAGCAGTATCGCCAGGCATACAAAAGCCATCCCGTAATTTGCAACCTGTAATAATAGCACTGCAATCATCGGACCGAGACTTGCGCCGACAAATAAAATAAACGTGTAAAGTGAAACCGCTGCTCCATGATTTTTCCCGCCAAGCTGGCCGATTAAAGAGATAAGCGTTGGAACAGTCAATGCAATTCCAGCCACAAAGATAATACTCATGAATACTAAAAATACTGAGTTGGAGTTAATTCCAATGATTAATGAGCCTAGAACTGCAATAATAAGTGCTGCCCGTAAAACGGCCATTAATCCAAATTGGCTGGTCAGCTTTCCTGCAAATGGAGCAAATAACATGCCAATGATGCCGATTATCCTGATATAAAGAATACCGTCAGCACTCATTCCAAATTCATTCGTCAAGTACTCGCCGAGAATAGTATAGAATGCCACGAAAGTAAGTAACAAAGTCACAGCGATACTATATACCTGAACCAAACGCTTATCCGTTAATAATCGAAAAAACTGGGTAAACATGAACTTCAGGTTAGTATTTTCTTGCCTGGCAGCTGTCTTTGGAAGCAAAATCAGAACCAATACAGCCGTTAGGAAATAAATCCCTCCAAAGTAATAAAAAACACTTTGCCATTTAAATTGCTCGCTAATATAACTGCTGAATATTTGACCAACAATGGCAGAGATTAAAAAGCTGGAGCTGATAAAACCAATGGCAGTCACTCTTTTTTCCAGAGGAAATTTATCTACTACATAAGCAATAGCCACCGGCGCAAAACTCGCTGCAGCAAACCCTTGAAAAGAACGCCAGGCAATGACCCATGCTAAAGAACTGAAAATCGGCAGTATAAAAGTCACCATCGTCAGTATAACTAAGCCTGTTAACATAACCTGCTTTCTGCCATAACGATCAGATAAGGGGCCGGTAAATAAACACCCTATCGCATAGCATAGAGAAAAGGCGCTGCCCGTCCAGGCTGTATTTGCCATACTAGTGTGAAAATCCTCACTGAATATCGACATTAACGGAATGGTTAAATAATTACTTGCTACTATCACTAACCCGCACCAGAACAAAATAGCTGTTAATAAGGAATACTTCGGCTGTGAGTTACTATTTTCATTACTAAAATCCATGACTAATCCCCTTCACGAAACTTATTTTCTTTATTTGTAACTTATTTATACAAATTGTAATTTAGTTACAATGGTAAGTCAAGAGATAATTTGTAGACTACCTACTTTTATTGTAAAATAGTTACAAGCATGAAATTATATAAAATGAAACCTTAAATAGTATATTTACCCCCTGCAAAGATAGCTGCATAGTAATATATCTTTTAATTAAAAAAGCCTGTTGTTTTATTAGCGGGATATGCAGCGCTAGCAAAAATCTAAGTGGAGTTAGGAGAATAAGAAATGAATGAGGACGCACAAAAGTTGAATGCTCTATTGGACTTTGATTTATTAAAAAAATTAGTAGTTGGAATTGGCGAAGTATCCGAAATCACAGGTATTCCAACTCGTAAAATTCGCTATTGGGAAGAAAAAGGAGCCATACAATCTGAAACCAATACAGAGGGGTCAACACGAAGGTACAATTATTTAAATGTGAAAAAAATGCTGCTTATTCAGGAAATGATTGAAGAGGGATTTACATTAGATGCAGCGATTAAAAAGGTAGAAAAACGTATGGTTACCTTAAATGAAGCATTTCGTAAATTGGCGGATACAGTGCCGGATACAGAAGATAATGAATAAGAGCTTTTTCAGTAGCTATATCAGAAGTTATTTCTTAAATTATCGAAGCTGCAATATAAAAATAAGAAAGGACGCAAGATTTATCCATACTTGCGTCCTTCCTTAAGATAAAAAAATATTGGTTAGATATATTTTTTATACTTTTGGACTTTACTATTTCTTTACTCTGGGCCATAACGGTCGCTGCACATATTTAATCATCGTATTGAAAACCATCCCCCATTGAACCTCTGTCAATAATCCAATTGGAGTGTCATTCGTAACTCCCAGATTTCTTCTTACATATTTTAATTGTGCAGGTGTAAAAATCCTTTTAAACGCCTTACCAATAGCTGCTTCAGGTTGTTTTAGACTATACTGTACCAATCCAAGAAAAATGAAATAATCCTTCTTCGGTATAATAGGCTCTTTTTTTCTGGTTATTGTAATCATTGCGGAATCAACTTTTGGAGGCGGTGAAAAGTTATTTCTGGATATTTTCCTGATGTAACATATATCAAACCACATTCTCCACGCCAGCACATAATCATCTTTGACAAACTGTGAAGTAAAACGTTTAGCTGCTCCCATCTCCATAATAATAACTCCTTTTTGAAAACCGTTTGCAGGCTTATTTAAAAGCATTTTCATAATGGGTGTTGTAATAGCATAAGGAATATTTGAAACGACAACAAATTTTTCTTTTGGTAAATGTATTTTCATAATATCCTGATGAATAATTTTAGTAACTGGATTTTCTGCTGTTTTTCGTTTTAAAATATCTATAAAATTGGTATCATATTCTACTGCTAGGACTTTGCCCGCCTGTTGATTTAATACAGTTGTTAAAGCTCCCTTTCCAGCTCCTAATTCTAAAACAGTGTCCTTCTTACTTATATTTGCTCTGTCAACAATTTCATGAAGCAGTTTTTTATTATGAATTAAATGCTGCCCGGAAAAATTGGGAGATTTCGTATTATATTTATGAAATTTTTTAGCCATATCTTCTCTTCCTTTCTAAAATAAAAAATCACGGACAATCTGCCTGTGATTTAAAGTAAAGGGAGAAGACCCATCCTCATGTAATTATGAGCTATTAGAAATAACCTTTCATTTTTATAACATTAGAGGGTAATTTAGACATAAATAAAGAAAGGCAGAACAATCCGCCTTTCCAGACATTACATATTATTTACTACCCTGTCCATTGTCCAAAGATAGTACGGAAGAAACCACATATAATTTGCCATTCAAAGCAAATTATATGTGATTCTAATATGAAATGAAGATTATTAAAAAAGAACAGACTTATCCCGTTTACTCTGCATATACAGGCAGAGCCTTTGAATGTATTTAATTACTGATTCAAAGTTGGGAAACGAAGTCTGATCGAATGTGGCATTTTTTAATAATCCTCCTTTAATTAATTTATCAATACACTCACATTGTATTCAGTATTTCATTAAAAGTCAAACGGCTTTCCAATCTCTTATTCCCCTAACTTATGGAAGCTTCTTATCACTTACATCTAATCCAGCTAACTTTCCTTAAAAAAACTTTCCGGCAAAGTAATAAAAATACTCCAAATACTGATTACTGCACCGACTAATGAAACGATACTTATAAACACAGCATTGAAACTAAATACGCCTGTCGGTACAAGAATGATAAACCCTAAGAAAAACATGGATTGATATATGGCTGACAGAAATCTCCAGAATTTATGATTAAAAAAAGATAATAAAACTGGAGGAATAAACAAAATAACCATAACGATGATACTTGCCTGAATGACTTGTGGATCATTTAATGAAAGTGTATTCATGTCTCTTTGATAATAAGCAGTGACAAATAATGTTACGATAGAGACAATCAGCATTAAAAATAATAAACCTAATCTTTTCAAACATATTCCTCCTTGCACATAAAACATCTGTAATTGAGATTTTTATTGTATAATATGTTTAGTAATCCAGTTAAACAGCATCTTGTATTTTTCCTCGGTAAACAGAAATTAATCCGGGTATCTGCTGAATATCCTGGGGTGTTATTAGCTCTGGCGGTTTATTAAAAGAAGTAATCTCAGCTTCCATTAAAAGAGAAGCCACAAATTGAGAGCAGAAGTAGGCATTTGATCTTTGAATAGGCTTGTTCAGAATCACTCCAAACAGCCCTAAGAAGTTATAGTGATAGGAGTTTTGTCTGCTCTTAAAAAATGCTAGTGCTCTCTTCAATTTCTTACTTTGTTTTGGATCAATAGCATAAGCATAAATCAAGCAGTCCGCATTCTGAAAAAGTCCCTCTTCTGTTCTTTCCTTCACAAATCCGCCCCAAAATGGATTACGAAAATGCTTCCTGCCAAAGCTGTATACTTCATTTAATTCCAAATCCAGAGCTAATGAAACATGATTGTATTCTGCTTTTGTGTATAATCTAATAGCTTTTGTAAGCAATGTACCCGTATTTGTGAATAAAAGATAAATATGTTCTTGTCTCATCACTACAAACTCCTATTTTTTGATTTTTCTGTTTTTTTCAGCGAGTATCTTCTTTCAAATTTTCATCTTATCTTTAAAATACATCCTTGTGTTCGATATTTCTTATCGAGAAGTACGAAGCAACCACACCAATGATGGTAAGTGTCAATGGTATTACGATAAAGGAACCTATCGACAGGTCTTCATTGCTTGCACCGAAAAAAGCAGCAATTATAATCGATGTAATAATCGTCGTTCTAACCGACTTTTTAAGCATCCCCAAAAATAGAGGGAATAAGCTGATACCACTGGCAGAAAAGTCATAGAGAATTGTATTTCTAAAATGTTCTATAATCATTTGAAATGTTATGTCTCCCTCGATGAAATTCAAGCTGTTATCTAGCATCGTTAAAACAACTGTTGCAAAAATTCGTGACAGGAGAATCGAGAAAAAGGTAAAGCATATAATAATCAATAGCTTTGAGCTAATTAATTTTTTTCTACTGATTGGATACGTAAACATCAAAGTGATTGTTTTATCATTGTATTCTTCAATAACTAATCTTGAAATTAACACACCTGAAAATACAATAAAAACCATTCTTGTAATACTATCAACCAGGAAGAAGAAATCTGTACTGCTGGCAGTATACAAATCTCTGTCGACATATAACATGAAAAATAGAAATCCGGTGACTGCAAAGCAAGCTGCCATAGAGCTATTTATATATCGGCCAAAATTAACTTTTCTCATCTCCAAACTCATTAACTTAAGCATTTCTCTCACCTCTCTTTATATTGATTGGTATTAAAAATGATATTGCTTCATTCTTATGGATTTTGGTTTTCCCGTTTTTTTAATTAGAATTAAAGGACATCTTTCTGCACAATATTTCTTATCGGAAAATACGAAGCAGCTACGCCAATAACAGCAAATATCAACGATCTGACGATGAAAGAACTCATTGATACGTCCGACAGTTCCTCATTACTTATTCCGAAAAAAACTGCAATAATAATAGACGTGATGATAGTCGTTCTAACAGATTTTTTGATCATCCCAAAAAATAAAGGAACTAAGCTGATACCGCTGAATGACAAATCATAGATAATTGTATTTCTAAAATACTCCATTATCATATGAATTGTTACGCCTCCATCAATAAAATGCAAGCTGTTATTTAACATGTATAGGACAGCTGCTACAATGATTCTTGATACATGTATGAAGAAAAAGGTAGAGCATATAATAATCAATAATTTAGAGATAATAATCTTTTTTCTGCTGATTGGATACGTAAACATCAAAGAGATTGTTTTATCATTGTATTCTTCAATAACCAGCCTCGAAATTAATACTCCTGCAAATACAATAAAAATCATTCTTGGGCTGTCAACCACGAAGAAAAAATCTGAAATGGTGTTGGCAATCTCATTTCTATCCGCATAGACCGCATAGAATAACATTCCGGCAAGGACGAAACAGGCTGCTAAAGCGCCAAGGACATAACGTCAGAAATTTATTTTTCTAATTTCTAAATGGATTAATTTAAGCATTTTTCCCGCCTCCGATTAAGGACAAGAAATAGTCCTCCAATGAAGCCGATTTTGTATTGATCGATGTAATAGAAATATCATTTTCCATTAACTTTTTATATATTTGGTTTTGCGACATTCCTGTTTCGTATATTCTTATTTTGTTCGCATCAAGCACTTTGAAATTTTTTATATTTAACTCTGAGTCAATAATATATACTACTTTCTGAGCATCAGCGGTTTCTATTTCAATATACTCCGCATTATTTTCTCTAATCGAATCCATGGAAACCTCTTCTACTAAGTGTCCATTATTCATGACGCCTATTGTGTCAGCGATTTGCTCTATTTCCGCTAAAATATGACTTGAAATCAGGATGGTTATCCCATATTCTTTGTTTAGCATTTCAAGTAAATTTCTAATTTCTATTATTCCGACTGGATCCAGTCCATTAACGGGCTCATCCAATATTAGCAGCTCTGGCTTCGTAATAATTGCCCTGGCAATCCCAAGCCGCTGTTTCATACCCAGTGAGAAATTTTTAACTGCTTTGTTCGTAATGTTCTTCAAATTTACAAGTTCTAACGCTGCTTTGATATCCTGCTTATTGTGATAACCCATATACTCACAATGCATATCCAGATTATCCTCTGCAGTAAGCTCCTCATAAAAAATGGGATATTCGATAATTGCATTCATTCTTTTAAATAATTCATAAGAAGTATCTGTCATCGTTTCATTAAAAATTTCGATGGCGCCCTGGCTTGGTTTTAATAGATTCAAAATCATCTTCATGACTGTGCTTTTTCCGGCACCATTCGGGCCCAATAACCCATAGATTTCTCCCTTCTCGACGTTCATATTGATACCGGAAACAACATTGTCTCCATTGAAAGATTTTCCTAAATCATGTGTTCTTAAAATATATTCCACAATATGTCCTCCTCTGCTTTGCAAAATTTCTATACTACTAATGGTAAACGTTAAAATTATCTTTTTTCTTAACGAAGTCTTACGAATTTCTTAAGTTTGCAAAGCGTAGGGCAGGAGCGGCTTTTAGCCCGTTTAGGAAGCCAATTTCTTTAATTTCACGGTAAAGACTGTTTTCTCATAGGGTTTGCTGGATAATGATATATCGCCTTCCATACTTTCTACTAATCTTTTCGTGATAGTAAGACCCAGTCCACTTCCCTGATACAGTTTATTTCGCGAGTCCTCAAGCGTATAGAGCCTTTCAAAAACGCTTTCTTTATTCATCTCGTCAATGCCCTTCCCTTTATCCCAGACCTCGATATAAACGAATGAGTCGTCCTGCTTTAAGGTTAAGCCGACAACACCACCGTCATTTCCATATGTGATGGCATTAGATATCAGGTTCCTGAGTACCCTGTCTAGAGCCTCTTGATTTCCTGCTGCATAGATATTTTCATCTGGAATTTCAATGGAAACATCTAAGCCTTGATTAGTTAATATTTCATAGAATTCTAAAATACTCTTCCTGCATGCCTCGTTAATATTTGTCTTTTCAAGCGGCATCTCCTTATCACCGGATTCCAATTTTGCCAGATCAAAAAAAGTATTGATTAATGTTAGCAACTCTACTGACTTTTCATGCGCCTTATTAACTTCTTTTTCCAGCTCATTTTGAATGGATTTATTCGATTGAATGATTTCTAAATAGCCTACAATAACCGTCAGCGGGGTTTTCAAATCATGTGATATATTTGAAATCATTTTCCGGATAGATTCTTCTTTTTTCGTATAATCAGCCAATATTTTCTGGTTATGGTTTAATAAATTATTAATACCCATCAATAGATGAATAAGCTCCTTATCATCGGTAAAAACGAGAAGGTTCTCACTTGTTCTTTCAGTAATAATCCTATCTAATTTTTCATACATATATTTTATTTGTTTATCTCTTGCTGCCTTTAATCTATATTGAAAAATGATTATGCCTGTTAAAATCAAGATGATCACAATGAAGGAATAAATCATACTTATCTGTCCCCTTTAATTATTTTCAACTGGGGCAATTATTCACCCAGCTTATAGCCAATCCCCCAAATAGTTCTAATATAATCAGGCTCTGCCGGGTTGTCCTCTATTTTCTCTCTCAACCTTCTAATATGAACATTGATCACATTCTCATCACCAAAGTAATCGTTATTCCAGACTGTTGTATATATTTGGGCCTTTGTAAAAACGTTATTGGGATACTTGAGAAATAATTTTAAGATATCAAATTCCTTTGATGTCAGTTTAATTTCCTTTCCATTTTTTTGCACAGAATAATTATTAATATCAACTGTTAAAGCTTTATAATGAATCACATTCACTTCTTTTTTCGCTTCCGAATAACTGGTTGCACGCCGCAGCGCTGATTTCACCCTGGCGGAAAGTTCTATCATGGCAAATGGCTTTGCTATGTAATCATCTGCACCAAGCTCAAGGCCTAAAACCTTCTCTACATCAGTGTCCTTAGCAGAAACAATAAGTATTGGCACAGAGCTGTCTCTTCTAATTTGCTTCATTACTTCGATACCATTTAATTTAGGCATCATAATATCGAGAATGATTAAATCAAATGCATCGTTTTGAAATTTTTGCATTCCCTCTTCCCCTTCAAAGGCAGCTGTTACCTCATAGCCCTCTTTTTCTAAGTAATCTTTAATCATTTCGCTTACGGATAGATCATCTTCTACGATTAAGATTTTATTGTTCATAACGTGTATCCTCCTATGCAATTTCTCTGATTACCAGCTATGCATGACTGTTTGCTATTTAATTTTATTACAGAAATTTTTTACAAGTATTTCATAAAGTTTAACACATTATTTTGATGTTAAAATAATGTGTTGTTGAATCAGCTATATTCCTGAGATGAATAATAAAAATAAAAAAAGGGATATTGCTGTTACACATTATCCCTTAACCTATTAAAATCTGCATCTTTATTATCAAATTTTCTGCAAACCATTCAACTAGAGACCATTCATTGTCTTCCATATCCTTAAATTACAATACTGAATTAAGTTAAACCAGATTTATCAGTGGATTCCGCTGACTCCTTAATCCATTGTAATCGTTTATTCCAATCAGCTGCCAGATCTGCTATCCACTCTGCCGCTGATGAAAGTTGATCGGGACATACGGTATATCGTGCCTCTCTCCCGACACGATTGGATGTAACAAGCTCAGCTTCACTAAGAATACTAAGATGTTTCACTACCGCCTGACGAGATACAATCACCATCTTTGATAATGCAGTCGCACTTGCTTGTCCTTTTTCAGCAATGAGATGAAGCAATCAACGCCGAGTAGGGTCTGCTAATGCAATCAAAATATTTTCGTAATTGTCCTGAGATGTTGACTCCATATTAATTCTCTGCACGCTTTCGTAATACTTCCATCTGTTGCTCCCATCCATTTACGTTTCCATCCAAGAACTTCGACTGTTCTTCCTCCGATACTTCAAGGCTGGAGAAACCACTTTCCACTACACGGAGCAAAGTTCCCTCTTCCTTTTCAGTCAATGTAAATGCAACTAGCGTAGAATTTCCTTCTTGCGGTTCCTCACCTGGAAAAGAACTTGCCCATTGACATGTAAGGTAGTTTGGTGGATCTATTTCTTTAATTAATACAGGGAATGTACCAAATCTTGTCTCCGCTACTATTCTTGTACCTTCGACCTTTACGCTGTCAGGACCAGGTTTATCACCTACCCACCATGCTGGGCGGCTAACCAATTCCCAAACGGTATGAACTGAAGCTTTAATAAAAATTTCCCGTTCGATTCGATCGTTATTCATACTGTCCCTCCTTATAAACTTATATGTGCAACCAAATGGTAGCACGTTATTGTTTGACATACAACATTTCGGTTGCACTACATCATCTCACTGAACGAATTACAACTAAAAGCAAAAAAATCTGTTTTAAAATTTCAAGGTCTACTCTTTCTTTCTCATCTGTAAATTCAATGTTTTTTAATTAGATACTTCAAATCCAGTCTTCATATTCCATTTTTCAGGGATTTAATATATAAGCTATAAAGTAAAAACACCTCCATTTGTTTTGAAATAAAACAAATGGAGGTGTTATATAAGTTAAGTATTTTTCATCATTTTTGATTCATTATAGTAATAACAAACTCATTCTATATTTGAAAATAGCTTTCGGCATATCCCGAGAAGTAACAAGTCAATCACACATACTTATTCCTTCCAGCACCCAGCCCTGCTATCGTCATCAATAAACAAACTGCAATAATAGCCATAATCGGCGCGCTCCAGGCATGCGTAATATCAAATAACAAACCGATAAATAACGGTCCGATGGCAGCAAAAATATATCCGACAGATTGTGCCATTCCAGACAGAGCACCTGCCTGCTGTCCATTACGTGCACGCATACCAAGCATAGCCAGAGACAGACTGATGGCACCACCAAAAGTAACCCCAATCAGTGTTACCCAGACGAAAATTAACGGCAGCGGCCCGCCGATTAAAAGACCGATAAATCCAATTGTTGCTCCACCGCCAATTGCAAGCACGATTCCCTGCTGATTGGAGAATTTTTCTGCCAACACCGGTGCCAAGAAGGTTGATGGCAATCCGACAAACTGTACATAAGCGATTATCCATCCGGCAGCTGAAACAGAAAATCCAAAGCTTTGCATTATTTCCGGCAGCCACGACACCATTACATAGAATATAAATGATTGCAGACCCATAAATAAGGTGACCTGCCAGGCTAATGGAGATTTCCATAGGCTGCTGTCATCAAAGGGTTTACTGCTTAACTGTACTTGTTCCTCTTTAGGCACAGGATTTTGTCTGACAACAAAAACCCAGATAACTATTCCTACTACAGCCAGCAGTGCCCAAGATAGTAAGGCTAATTCCCAGCCCAGGCCTGCATCTTTTGCAAGCGGGACAGAAAGCCCTGAAGCAGTAGCTGCAAATATTGCCATAGATGTAGAATACACACTGGTCATCCGGCCGACTTTATTCGGGAATTTTTCCTTAATAACTGCCGGCAGCAGGACGTTCATCACTGCGATGCCAACTCCAATAATGGCTGTGCCAATAAATAACGTTGGCGTATACGGGATCGACCTGACCCCGATTCCGGCAAACAGGAGTATCAGACCCAGCAAGACAGCTTTTTCATTTTCCAGCCGTCTGCCAAGTTTCGGAGCAAGCGGTGATACAATGGCAAATGCTATCAGCGGTAAACTGGTAATCGTTCCTGCGCTCCAATTTTCCAGACCAATCTGATCCCGGATCGTTCCTAATAGCGGTCCAACGGAAGTAATTGCCGGTCTCAAATTAAATCCGATAACAATAATAGCAATTAAATATAGCATTCTCTTATTGGAGACTACTTCCTTGCCCCCGATGTTTTTTACTTTACCTCTATTTTCCTCCATCCAATACCTTCTTTTCCACTAACCGTATCCCTTATCATAGAAAAGGGTACGGAAAATTTTTAAACAATACAATATATGTTATGGTATTGTATATCCCATTGTCAAGATGCGAATTTTATATCATTAATAGAGTCTATTCTCTTCATTAGTATATTTATTTAACCCTCCTTCATATATTCTTCTCTTTTCGTACCCCCTGCTGTTCTTCATTATGAACAATATACTATTTTCTTGAAATCTCCTCGCCAGTACAATTAAAGTTCCCAACTCTAAAACTAAAATTCTAACAAATTTGCATGAAATGTATATTAATAGAATTTATTGGCAAGCCTGTCAATATAACAAACTATTAATTGGAGGTATATCCAATATGAAGTACAACATAACGATAGGCATTGCTTTTCTTATCTGCCTATTTGTTCTTTTACCAACAGTTCATGCAGACAATGGAAAAACGTATAAGGTAGATTCTGAGAAAATAGAGTTAATGAATGAGCCTGCTAAAGACGCAGCTGTTCTTGGTGAATTAGAAAAAGACTATAAGGTCACTATTTTTGAAGATTCATATGGCTGGGGTAAAACATTTTATAACGGAGAACCAGCTTGGGTTGCTCTAAATCAGCTTACAGAAGTAAATAATGACATAAATAATATGGAAGAAAATCAAGAAGTAGAACAGCAGGATACAGACGAACAAAATAATGAAGCTGCAACCGCTTCAGAAACAAGCACTGAAACAAATAAAGCTATAGAAAATGGAAAATTGTACCGCATTAACGCATCTGCTGTAAATTTACGCAGTGCTCCTGATAAAAATGCAACGATTATTACTGCATTAAGTAATGGCAGCCAGATTACTATCTTTCAAGAATCTTACGGCTGGGGTCAGACTTATTATAATGATGAAGAAGTATGGATTGCATTATATTTACTTGATGAAGTGAACGACTCAACAGATGTTGAGGTATCAGAGGAAACGGAAAAGACTGATTCACAGCAAAAACCAGAAGAAAGCGAAATAGAAGAGGCAGAACCAGAATCTGACCAAAAAGATGAGGAAACAGCTACTGATGCTGCCGAATCTCAGGAAGAAAAACAAGTGGTTCAAGCAGAGCAAAGCAGTGAAGCTCCTTTAGCCGGTTACCATTTTGTTATTGACCCGGGACACGGTGGAAAAGACCCAGGTGCGATTGGATCAGAAATATATGAAAAAACGTTAACACTAATCTCAGCGAAAAGATTAGAACAAAAATTGCATAATAAAGGGGCTTCTGTAACGTTTACCCGGACAGATGATACGTATATTTCCTTAGGACAACGAGCTGTGATTAGTAATTCTACAGATGCAGACGCGTTTATCAGCCTGCACTATAATTCATCAAAAGATCAGTCTGCACGTGGAATCGAAACCTTTTACAACGAAGCTAGCAGTCTTGCCAATTTCGTTCAATCATCGCTAATGAATCATGTTAATCTCATTGACCGCGGGGCAAAACAGGCAGGTTTTCAAGTGTTGAAAGAAAATAAACACCCTGCTATATTAATTGAGCTTGGCTTCATCAGCAATCCAGACGAACAGAAGCTTGTTCAAACGGATAGTTATCAGGAAAATGCGACCAATGGTATTGTGGAAGGATTGGAAGCGTATTTCAATTAAATATGAAAGCATGCTGAAGAAAAGTGCAGGAAAAGCGCACTTTTCTTCAGCATGCAATTTTACCCTTGCATATTTAGATTATTAAATCGTTTTAAGCGATAGAAATTAGTCGTATTAGCGCTAATCTGTTGTCGAACTTTATCAAAAGACAGCTGCTTTATTTCAGCTATTTTCTTTATAACTTCCATAATCATATTTGGATGTGTCATCTGATTTTGAAAAGGTCCTTCAAATCGCCAAGGTCCGTCTGTTTCTGCCATGACAAGCTCTAACGGATATTGTTTAATGATTGACTGGGTCTCTTCTTCATACCAGCAATCAGGTGTTATAGAAATCATATACTGATTGTTTATCATACGTTCAATGGTAGCTTTATCACCTTTAAACCAATGGAAATGAGCTTTTTTAACCTCATATTTTTCAAGGAGATCACAGACAACAGCTGCATCTTCATACACAGCATGTAATACGATTGGCAAATCATATTTTTTGGCAGCTTGTACGAATCGTTCCAGTATCGCGTGATAAGGAGTAACATCCAGTGATGCTTCTTTACGCTTTTTATAATATGGAAGTCCCACTTCCCCAATAGCAGCAATATCTTGAAATCTTTGATCAATCGTTTGTATAATATTGTCGATTTCCCGCACAGATGGCAGATTCTGTTCTGGATGCCATCCAAAAGCTGGATAAACAAACGGGTATATTTGTACTAATTGCCACACCCTTTGACAGCTCTCAAAATCACTGGAAACAGCTATCATTCCATCTACTTTAAGCGTATCCATTAACAGCTGCTGCTCATCCGTCTGATACCAATCCAAATGAATATGTGCATCAATCATCCAGCACACCTCGCAATCAAATATCTTTGAATAAATCTCCGGCCTTCATGACATCAACATTTCCTCCGCTTAAAACAACACCCACTCTTTTCCCTTTAACAGGAAGCTTCTTATATGCTGCTAAAGCGACAGCTCCAGATGGTTCAACAACAATTTTTAACCGGGTCCAAAGAAAGTACATCGCAGCTTTTATCTCCTCTTCGGAAACGGTTATAAAATCATCAACATTTTCCTTAATGAAAGGAAAGGTTATTTTTCCTAATGAAGGTGAGTTTAATCCGTCAGCTATGGAGTTTGGATTCGCAATGGATCGTAATTCTCCTGCCCTGAATGACCTTGTGGCATCATCTGATACCACAGGTTCAACCCCGATCACCTTACTTTCAGGTAACAGATATTTTGTGGTAATTGCGCAACCGCTTAACAGTCCACCGCCACCGCAAGGAACCAGCAGATAATCCAGTTCGCCCACCTCTTCTATGAGCTCTTTAGCAACTGTCCCCTGTCCAGCTATAATGGATTCTGCATCAAATGGCCGGATTAACGTATAGCCAAATTCATCTATCATTCCTTGAGCTATTTCCTCCCGTGATTCTGTCCGGCGATTATATGTTACGATAGTCGCACCGTAGTCTCTGACAGCTGCCGTTTTTACCTGTGGAGCATCCTCTGGCATGACGACAGTAGCAGGTATATCAAGTATTTTACAGGTCAAAGCAGTGGCCATTGCATGATTCCCTGAAGAATAGGCAATGACACCCTTACTCTTCTCTTCTTCAGAAAGGGAGCTGATCGTATTATAAGCACCACGGAATTTAAATGCACCCATCCGCTGGAAATTTTCACATTTAAGAAAAATTTGATTTTCGGTTAATTCATTCAGGAGTGCGGAAGTTAGAACCGGCGTTTTATGCGCAATACCTTCTATCCGTTTGGCTGCTTCTACTATTTTTTCATACATTATTGATTTCTCTCCTTTTTAACTTATATTTATCAAAAGCTCTAAATCATTTCCCCAGCTTTCCACATGCTTTATTTTATCTCTCTTTCAAAAAATAATTTCTCTAGATGAAATCTATTCTATCACTTGTTTCTTGTATTAAAAAATTATAATTCATATATAATCAAAATTTTAAAACAAATTTGCATCATTTACTTCCTTTGAATATAATTATATAAAATAATGTACTTCTGTAATCGAAAGGCCAGCTTAAAATATCTGAGGATTTCTTATTTAAAATTTATGCAAAATAAGAAGGAGGTTACCTATTATGGTAAGTCCACGGGATGATAAGCTTACCACTAAGATTGAGGATTTAAGAAACAGCCTAGGAGAGAAGACTTCCAGAAAACTTGAATTGGATAAATGTAACCGGCTGGTAAAAAGACTAAATATACTTTCGTCCGAATGTGAAAAATGTTACCAGGATTTTATCGATTTAGAAAAACATATAACAGAACTGGCAGATAAAACTGATCAACTTACCAAAACGGATTTTAAGCAGCACAGTCAGAAGCTTGAATCTATTAGTTCTCATCTTCTGAAAGAGCATAAGTTAGTCTCAAAGGATTATTATTTGAGCATTTATATGTCTTTGGGGTTAAGCATAGGTCTTATTTTTGGACTATTATTCGATAATCTTTCATTAGGATTGCCGATTGGCTTAGGTATTGGAGTAGCGATTGGAGCAGGTCTGGATGCAGATGTTAAGAAAAAAGGAAAAATAATATAATCTTTACCAGGAAAATTAGCTCATCTGTTCTTGATAGATTTATTTCCACTTTCTATTTAGAAAGGAGAATTCCACTAATAGTTTTCTATCATAAATCACCATTGTAAATTATTCAAAAACGATAAAATATCAGCTTGAATTTGTTCCTGATCCTTATCTGCCAGCATTATATGTCTGGAATTGGAATATCTTTTCAAAATTTTATTTTTAGAAGACACATTTCGATAGATATAATCTGCACTTTCTTTATACAAAGGCTCATCCAGTTCCCCATAATAAATACTTATTGGTTTATCAATTTTTGATAGCTCTTCCATGGTTAAATCAATATGTTTCTCAAATTTTATTAAACTGTTTAATGAATTCTCTTCTAAGTTATTTAATTCATAAGAAATCTGCTGTTCTGATTTTCCTTCCAGTTGTTTATACGTTCGCGCATACCTTTGGACACGGCGTTTTAATGCATTTACCTCTCTTTGATATGGAGCTGACATTGTAACAATACCGTTAACGTTCCATTTTTGTCCTGTATTTAAAGCTAAAATTCCGCCTAACGATATTCCAATGACAGCGATATTCTGATAGCCTTCATTCTTTAAAAAATGATACCCTGCTTCGACGCTTCCACACCAATCATCAGGACCCGTAAGAATTAATTGTTCTGCAGATAATCCGTGGCCTTTATATAATGGTGCAAAGCAAGTGTAATTTTCCTGATTCAGAAATCTGCCCAGTTTCTTCATATCGACTGTACTGCTGGTAAATGAATGTAATAACAAAACAGCTCTTTCGCCGCCTTTTAAGAAGAAAGGTTTAGGTCGAACTATTTTCCCCATCTAAATTTACCCCTTCATGATTTAATTTACGCATCTAAATTATTCCTGCTCTACGGATCGATGAACTTATACTGTTTAATACAATTAATACAACATTCTCCATAAATAAAATGTAGCATAGGACTCCCAGTTCTTCCATTCTGATGTCAATTCTCTAATCTCTTCTTTTGTTGGTTTCCGCTCCATTTCCGTGACCAGTTTAATAGCATTGATCAACCCTGCATCATCAATAGGAAAAGCATCCGGATAGCGCAGACAGCGCATTAACACATAATTAGCAGTCCATGGACCGATCCCCCTAATTTGGGTCAACTCTCTTTCGGCTTGCTTCAACTCATCTAAATACAGCAATTTTTCTTTTGTCAAATCTCCCTTTGCCATCAGCTCAGCGATACCGATAATATATTCCCTTTTCTTTTTTGTCATTTTAATGTCAGACATATCTTCAGGACTTAATCCAGAAATTTTATCAAATGAAGGGAAAATCCAATAAATTTTCCCTTCATATTCCAAGGTCTCACCAAATTTTTCAACAAATTGACGTTTTAACGTATACGCAAATGTCAGATTAATCTGTTGCCCCAAAATTCCCCAGCACAGGGCTTCAAATAAATCGTGTAATCCTATAATTCTGAGGCCATAAAATCTTTCAATAGCCTGCTCAAGCAATGGATCCTTGCTTCCCATTTTATAAAAGGGTATAAGATCGGTTTCAAAATCAAACCACTCTTCAACATAGCGTACTATTGCTTTCTTGTCTTCCATTGATTCCAGCTTCCCCCCGGCTAAAAACTCCACAGCCAAATATTCACTGTCTGCTTCACTTATACGTACCAACGTACGCAGATGATTTATTTCAATCACACGTGTAATTCTATCTTCTTCTATCTCATACATGCATTCATTGGGGTCTCTCCGTAAATAATTTAAATTTGTCTTAAAATCAAATAGTTCAGGTGTTTTGATTAAAATGCAATGTTTATTTTCTTTCCAAATTCTCAATTTATTTCCCCCCATCTTTAAGACCTGCAAAATATTCTGTCTGTTCGTTTCAACATCCTTTTCTCTATTGTACACCAAGTGATATAACCTCTGTAATTCACCGAATCTTCCAGGTAACAATGTCTTCATCACATTTATGTAAAAAGACAAAGAAATACTGTTTTCACAATATCCCCTTGTCTTTTTAAGTGGAAGCTTATACGTGCACTATCATAGCTTTCTGCAAATAAAAATTACGCCCTGTCATTCTTTCTTAAAACATCCTTCATTCTCTCTCTCATCTCTTTTGTATATCCTTGCTGTCCTCCGGTATGAATGAATAGAATATTTTCTTGATCATCATAATTCCCATTTTTTATTTCGGTTACTAATCCTTTAAAAGCTTTTCCTGTATAAACTGGGTCAAGAATAATTCCCTCGCTTTTAGCAACGTCCATATAAAATGCCAGTTCTTCATCTGTTGCTTGACCGTAGCCAAGTCCAATATAGCTGTCATTAATGGAAATAGAATCAAAATGATGGTCAGTGTCTTCCAGATCAATTACAATTTTCATCACATCTTCTTTGAACACTTCTGCTATCTGGTCAACAGAATAGCCAATGATTTTCTTTCTGGTATCGGCTTCTTCATTTGCATACCAGAGTCCTGCATATGTTCCGCCAGATCCGATTGCAAGGTTGATAGAATCAAAATGAATACCCATCTCTACTTCCTGCTTTATAATTTCGTTGTAGCAATTAATATAACCGTAAGACCCGATTGCATTTGATGCACCAACCGGAATAATCAATACTTTTTTCTTTTGAGATTCCAGCTTTTGCTTCAGCTCCTCCATCGCATCTTCCCTTGATGCACTGGGAGGAATAATATTTACATTTGCTCCAAGCATATCATCCTGGAATAAATTTCCTTCATATTCTTTTACTTCACCTCTAAGTACCAGGTGGCACTCTAAATTCATCATCGCACAGACAGCAGCAGTCGCCCGGGCATGATTTGATTGAATAGCACCTGTTGTAATAATGGTATCGTAGCCATTATCCAGCGCATAGGCAATAATATACTCCAGCTTTCTTACTTTGTTGCCTGAGACTTCAATACCCGTAAAATCATCGCGCTTCATAAAGATATTTTTCCCCAGCTTATCGCTCAGTTTTTCCAGTTTTTTAATTGGTGTATCCAGGTTAGCAATATTTAGTTTACGCATTTTTTATTCCTCTCACTTTCATTCTGTTTATTCCTTTATGATAGCGAATAATCACTTACATAAGCAACTGTTAGATAGATTGATTTTATTATTTCAGCACCGGGATAATTTTATTTAAAAATCAAAAAACAGCAATAGAACTTCCTATATAATAGAAGTTCTATTGCTGCGTATACATCCAATCTAAAACTTTAAGTAAGATACTAGATAAAAACCCATATAAGAACCGAAGCTAAAATAATCGCAGGCAAACCAAGAAAATAAATATAAGAGAGACTTGAGAAGCTTTTCTTACGTTCGTAATTGTCATCAAGCATTCTTGTGATAAGAAGCGTTCCAATCAATGCAAGAATACATACAACAATAACCACTATGATAAGGATGTTCATCATGCTTCCTTCCCCACCTTTCAAAAAATTAAATAGTTCATACAGCTTCATTCACACAGCCTCAGGCATTGCGCGGCTTGCTGTCTGTCAAAGCTTCCTTTGCAGATACTCAGAATCAAGGGTGTAGGAAGCCATTTTTTTCTTCCATTGTTTCACTACATCAACATGATTTTCATAGTTGAAAACATGGAATGTCATTTCTTTATTCTTCTTTTTAAAATGAACAATATATGGTGTAATATTTGTTTCAGGATGGAGAAATAACTCTTCCTTGCCAGGAAAGATATGATTCTTGTTTAAAAATTGAGCTTTATTAAAAGAATCTATAAATCTGCTTTTTTCGTCTTCATCCAAGTATTCTCCATCGAATAGTACAGTACTGTTTGATACATCAATTTTTGGATGTAACTCAAATTTATTTAAGAACCATCCGACCAAAGCACTCGGTGGGCTGGTTAAAAATTTCACTATAATTCCTGCTATCGTGATTAATACAAAGGTCCATGTCATTTCTAAATTCCAACTCCCTAATAAGCTGCATTTCCTGCTTTAATAGAAGACAGCGTTACTTGCTAATAAATTTCAATTTTATCCTAACTTTCATTGTAGCGTATATTTGAATAATGATACCATCCAATTCGCATAAAAATAACCCATCCACTTTAGTTATTAATAGATGGGTTACTTTTATGCAAATGCTGAAGAGCTTCAGAAAGTCTAGATATCCCCTTCCAAATATCTGAAGGATTACTTCTGCCATAAGTGAAACGAACGAACCCTTTGCTCTCACCAAAAATAGATCCGGGAACAAAAGCAAGTCCTCTTTTCATAGATTCATTCAGCAATTGAAATTCATCGACAGGTTCTTTCAGTTTACACCATAAATGAATCCCGCCATTTGGTTCGATAAACTCCACCTTATCTCCCAAAAAATGAATAAGCGCTTTTGATAATTGTTTTCTGCGTACTTCCAGCTGCTGTCTAACCTTATGAATATGCTCATCAAATTGCGGAGAACCAATAAATTCATTTGCCACCCACTGCGGAAAAATACTGTGTCCGAAATCAATCTGCTGTTTGGCATCAGCTAAACGCTGGATTACTTTTTCCGGACCAACAATCCAGCCGATCCGTAATCCAGAGGCGACAATTTTGGATAAGGAACTGATATATAATACATTTCCGTTATTATCCATCCGCTTTAAAGAAGATGCTACATTCCCATTAAACGCCGTAATACTGTACGGGTCATCCTCTACAATAGGAATACCATAATCAGATGAAATCTCTAATATTCTTTTTCTTCTGCTTAACGGCATCTGCACACCAGTCGGATTTTGAAAATCAGGATTGATAAATACCATCCGTATACGGTGCTTTTTATGCAATTCAATTATATCCTCCGGGTTGATTCCGTGTTCATCGCTTTTTAATAAATAGGTACGTAAACCTGCTGATTTAAATAAAGGCAATGAATAAGCATAAGACGGGTCCTCTATCGCTACTGCATCTCCCGGCTTCAGTAAACATTGTACGATTAAGTGAAGTGCCTGCTGCGCACCGGATGTGATCAGAATAGATTCTGCATCGTTAGAGATTCTTTTATATGCATAGAGATGATTGGAAATGGTTTCCCTCAAATTAATATTTCCTTGAGGGTGATCATAGCCCAGATGCTCTGTAAATGGCTTCTCTTTAAAAATAGAATGGAACTGCTCTGCAGGGAACAAGTCAGCTGCTAATTCCCCGCTTGCCATATTTATCATGTCATTATTTTGGGTTTCTGTCCGTATTTTTTGAACTAATGGCAAATTAGGAAGAAACGAACCATCCTCCACATACCTTCCCCAGTTAGGGATTCTTTTATCGGAAATCCCCCAAATATCTGTACTGATATGTGTTCCGCTGCCTTTTCTTCTTTCAACAATTCCTATCGATTGCAGCTCATCATAAGCGGCAACTACTGTGCTACGATTAACCTGTAGTTCTTTCGCCAGCTGACGTTCTGAAGGCAACGCAGTGTCCGGAGAAAACTCACCTGTAGAAATTCCGTTTTCGATATATGCTGCTATTTGTTGATATAATGGAGATTTTGCTGAACGGTCCAATTTAAAGTTCATATGAATTCCTCGATTGTGTTGTAGATTTAAATTTGCTTGTATCCTCAATCAAATACTAACCAAGATATTTTTTAAACCAATTGCTTGCTTTTAGTTTCATATTATAATCAAATTGGTGGTTAATAAAAGGCATACTAAGCTGGAGTTTATCTGGATGTTCAGAGTAAAGTGGCAATAGCTTCTTATAGAGCTCCAACGAGTAGATAAAAATAGAATCCATGTCTTGATCACCATTAATAATTAATAAGGGCTTGGGGGAAAAATTACTGAATTTTTCAAATGGATCTATCTTCCGGAAAAATTCCGTACGTTCTTTTATTTCGCTTTTTACGTCTTGAAGCGGTATCTTCCATTGTTCATAAGTAGCAGTTGATGCAATGCTATCTTCCCATGCCTTCTCAAAAGCGGGTTTACCGGCCACTGGCACTGCAGCCTTAATAGCGGGATTATTTGCAGCTACATAAAATGAAGCGTATCCTCCCATGGAGAACCCTGATACTCCGATTCTATCAGCATCAATTTGTTCCTTATTTTTAAAATAATCAATTAAATATTGTATATCAATACCTGCCTGCTCAATAATTTCATGCATATGGACATATGTATCCAACCCAGTATCCAGAGGGAACACGGAAGAAAACTTACTGTTTTTATTGGCTTTTTTTCTCTTACCATGGTCTTTACAATCTATACTCACATAATAAAAACTTTTTTTAGCAAGCATATATCCATAGTCTAATGCTTGTTCTCTATCAGCACCATAACCATGAATATAAAAAACTAATGGGGCTTTGACTATTTTTTCTGGATATATACTTAATACAGGTATTTCATTTATTATACTATCGTCTATAATTATTTTTGTCATAATTTAAGCCTCCTATTAACTAAAACTACTTTTTTTATTCAATTCTTATAATAAAGTATTCACCCATTCAAGTTTATCACAGCCACATTGCATCATAACTACATCTCACTTTATTCTACTTCCAATATTCAATCATTTCGCTTTTCTATATTACAAAAGATTCAATTTTTACATATTAATTTCGAAGCATAAAGGAAGAAAAATACTACTTGGATCGGAAAGTTAAGAATAAAACTAAATGCTCCTTGAATACTGCAAATTCACAAAAGCTTCGCCAGTATCCGTCATCCCGTTTCTTTTTTCACGCAACATAAATCCTCTTGCCTCATAGAATGGAATCCCCCTTTGATTATCGTCCTGCACAGACACCCACTGCTCTGTTGCGCCTTGCTCTTTGTGTTCCTTTGTAAATATTTCTAATAATTGTTTCCCTATTCCCTGATACCGATATTTTTCATCAACATATAATACGAAAAGCCTGCTTACACCAGAGTCCATGACCTTACCGCCAATGACGCCTGCCACCTTTGAATCAATAATGGCAGTATGGGTATAGGAGCCTATTTCTATATCCTGCTTAATGCGTTCCGGAGTATACCATTTTGTGACATTCTTATCCTGATAATCCTGACTGAACTTCCCTGCTACTGTCTGTCTCCATCCAGAGGAACAAATTGCAGCAATTTCCTTTGCATGCTCTGTAGCTGCTTTTTCAATTTTCACTTCCATCATCACTCCTCGCTATTTTACATGGGTTAAATTTTCTACAATCCAAATTCTGTATCCATCAGGATCAGAAATGACTGCTTCTTTCACACCCCAAGGTCTATTAACAGGTTCTTGAATGACTTCTGTATGTTTCCTTTTCATCGATGAAATAGCTGAAGTAACATCATTGACCAGAAATTCAATAACAACTCCTTTTTCCACCGGTTCAGGCTCATCAATTAAATGTAATAGTATAGTCGTTTTTTCTTCAGACGCTCTAACCAAAAAGAAAGCCATACTTTCGTCGGTAAATGTCTGCTCTAAATGTAATACATTCTTATAAAAGTCGATCGATCTATTTAAATCCTTTACTGGTACAACAATTGTATTTAACTATTCGATTTGAAATGCTGTCATCCTTCTCCCTCTCTTTCTAAACCTTTAAAAATGAATTTAAGGTCGCTGCTACTTTTTTCAGTTCATCTTCATTTATAGAAAAATACTTTGTATTTCCTTCCTGATGTACCGTCACTAGATTTGCTTGCTGCAGCTGGTTTAAATGGCGTGAAACGGTGCTTTGCTTCAAATTCAGTTGTTGGATAATCTGTTGAGCGAACATTTCTTTATTCTCAGCTAATAAATCAATGATTTGCAGCCTTGTTATATCCCCTAACCCTTCAAAAGCAGAAGAATAACCTGACAGCTTTTCTTTATTTCTACCAGCTTCTACTTTTGGATCAAACATAAGATAAATATGCTTATCGAACCGGGTAAAAGTCAGTAATCTCTCCAGATTGGAGGAAGGTATAAAGGTTAGGTATTCCGCTCTGTTTATTTTCTCTAATTCACGGGTGTCTGGATATAGGCCGGTTATTTCAAAAATTGCTGCTCCGTTTGTAGGGTAGGATTTTTTCAACAAAGTTTCGTGCTGCCTAACCCATGTTACCAGAGCTCTTTGGTTACTTTGCCACTGTTGGTTTACTCCTGAATTCCAAAATGTTCTGAGCAATCTGATAATACTTTCTTTAATAAAAGATAGATTATCGTAATGCTCTGCTATTTTATTTATTTTTTCGATAGGAACAGACCAGCTAAGTAATACTGCTTTCACAGCTTGTCTGCGCATATCAGAGTCTTGAAATAATGACTCTTCTTCCAGACGAACCTCCTGCATCACTTCTTCTACAGCCAGCATACGGGGTATGTATTTATGGTAATAGTCCATTGTTTCTCTAATTCCATAGATAACAAGCGCCAGTATATCGGCCTCATCAAGCTGCTCCCACCACTGGATAAATAAATCCCAATTCCCGGTTAAATCAGAATTCTTTTTAATATAAAAATCTCTTAAAATCACGCTATGGGCAAACACCGTTCTTAGTAATTTCAAGTCTTTTTTAGAAGTTTCCGATAAATCAGCTGAAAAATTTCTTATCCAATCATTTTGCTTAGAAGAGCCATTTAAATAGTAATCAACCAGCTGAATATTTGTAAAAAGATTTATTGCTAAGGAATTGACTGCATTTAGCTCTGTCTTAGGAAAAGCTGGTATAAGTAAATGTCTTTCCAAATCATTACCTCCCTCACCTTATATTCGTATATTGAATATATTAATATAAGGTTTTCATATCGTCAACAGATATACGGTTAGATACTATTCTCTATAGCATTCTTATACACGCTTCTTTAATGTTTTGTGTTTTCCAAACATGTAAAAAGTACATACTAATAGCGCATGTACTTTTGGGAGTCTCTATATAATCTAACATTTATATATCTAAACAAGGAAATCTCTTATAAGCTGAATGAATTTTTTATTCTCTTCCTGTTGTGGAGAATGACCGCTGTTTTCAAAAATAACCAGCTGCGCATTCGGGATATTCTTCGCAATTAATTCTGAGCTTTCAACAGGAGTAATCCAATCGTGCCTGCCAACAGTTACTAATGTAGGTACTTTAATATTTTGAAGACTGGGAACAAGATTAAATTTTGGTTTATTATATTTAAAAGCAAAATTATGTGTCTCATAACGATAGTAAATAGAATTTAGCCTTTGTTGAACTGCTTGTTCATCATATTTTACTGTATATAACGGCTGGATAGCAGCAAACATCTCCTTTAATTCTTCGTTTGATCCTACTTCACCCTTAAATAACCTGTTTATACCGTCTTCTGTAATTCCCGGTAAATTGCTCTCTAAGGCTTTATCAATTGATAAATGATCAAATTCATTATTTGCTGAGGTGTCTCTAAGTAATACATGTGTAACATTTTCTGGGTATCTTAATACATACTCAAGAGTGAGAAAACCGCCATAGGAACCACCTAATATAATTATTGGTCCACCAACTAAATGCTTTCTTAATTCTTCTATATCAGCAGTCCATTGTTCATGCGTAAAAGGCGGATTATTTTCAGAACGTCCAGACCCTCTCATATCCAGAAAAACTAAACGATACTTGTCACCCAAAGCAGAAAAAGATTTTATATCGCCCCGGCAGTCACTCAGCCCTGGTGCCCCATGTATAAAAAATATTGTTTCCCCTTCTTCATTTCCATGAACCTCATAATATAATTGATTATCATTAATGGTTATATACATATCTATTCACTCCGTTTTTATTTTTTCACAAATCTTGGATCTAGTGCATCCCTAAGCCCATCACCTAAAAAGTTATATGCTAACACTACTATTGTTATAGCTGCTCCGGGTAAAACACCTAAAATAGGTGCAGTCCAAATATATTGTTGTGAATCCTGAAGCATATTTCCCCAGGTTGGTGTAGGTGGCTGTATTCCCATTCCCAGATAACTTATTGCACTTTCAGTTAAAATGGCCGCTGCAATGGTTAAAGTTCCTGAAACGATAATAGAAGGTATAATTTGTGGAATAATGTACTTCGTAAGAATCCTGATAGAAGTAGCTCCTGAAGCATTTGCAGCTTCTACAAATTCATATTCCTTCCATTTTAATGTCTCTCCATAAACTACCCGCGCTATCTCCATCCAGCCTGATAATGCAATAACAATAACTACCATAACAGGGCTGGTTCCTAGTACTGTTAATGCTACCAGTACAAAAAAGAAATTCGGAATAGCCATCATTGCCTCTGTAAATCTCATCAGGACTGTTTCAACGTATCCTCTGAAAAAGCCCGCGCAGGCTCCTATTATAGTACCAATCAGTAAAGCAAATAGCATAGCAGCTAATCCTACTATTAAAGTAATTCTGCCACCATATAGCATCCTTGAGAACACATCTCGTCCTAAATCATCGGTTCCCATTGGGTGCTGTAGTGACCAATTTGCCAAAGCACCTGCATCCTGTAATCCTGTTGGACTTACTTTCCATACAAGAGGACCAATAAAAACAATAATATGAACTAAAATCAAAAAACAAAGAGATACATAAGCTATTTTATTTCTACTTAATCTTTGAAGCAGAATATTTTTCCTGCTTCTTTTTTTAAGAATATCTTTTTTCTTAACATTTATATTAGTAGATGCATTCATCTTGCTGCCTCCTGCCTGTTTATACATTTTTCACCCTTGGATCAACACGTGAATAAACAATATCTACTATTAGATTACATAAGATAACAACAATAGTAATTACAATTGTAATGCCCATGACCAGCGGATAATCTCTTCCTCTGGCAGCTTCTAGAATCAGTGTACCAATACCCGTCCAGCCAAATATAGCTTCTGTAATTACAGCACCACTTAAAAGTCTTGGAATTAACACACCGATAATCGTAATAATTGGAATTAAAGCATTTCTTAGAGCGTGAATATAGATTACAATCGATTCCTTGGCTCCCTTAGCACGAATTGTCCGGATATAGTTTTGGGAAATAACCTCCAGCATAGAGGAGCGGGTAAATCTGACTATATTCGGTAAAATGGTAGTTGTCAGGATGAGAACCGGCATAATTAAATGTGAAATCCATCCCCATAAATCAAAGTCTGTTCCTCTTGCACCTACTCCTGAAGAGGGCAGCCAGCCCAAATTGATTGAAAATAATAGAATCAACATTAACCCTAACCAGAAAGCTGGAACAGAGAGACCGACTACGCTAAAAAAGTTAATAATATGGTCTGGTACACTTCCTCTTTTTATTGCAGATAGTATACCAACTGGAATACCAATAATAATAGATATAATAATAGTAAAAAATGTCAGCTCAATAGTATATGGCAGTCTTTCTGCGATTCTTTGAACAACAGGTTCATTAGAAGTGAATGAAGTGCCTAAATCGCCAGAAAATGCTCCTTTCAACCAACTTGCATACCTGACAATAACAGGCTGGTCCAATCCTAACTTCTCTACCATAGCCTGTCTTTCCTCTGGAGAAGCATCCATTCTCATCGTACTTGATGGGCCACCAGGAGCTAGATTAATAAGAAAAAATGTAATAACAGTAACAATTAATAATAAAATAATACTTTGTCCGAATCTATTTATTAGAAATTTCAGCAATAAAACTCCCTCCTGACATTGGGACGTTATGAATATATAGAAGTGCGCCCTACAGCGCACTTCTATATATAATTTTATTCTTCTAAATACCATTCATTAATATAATGAAGAGCATCTCCAAAAGATAAGTCTGGAACTCCTTTTAATTTGTCAATGCGTACCTGAGCCTCTTGTGGATACCATAAAAATAAATACGGTAACTCTTCAGCCATTAATTGCTGTGCTTCAATATATATATCTTGCCGTTCTTCTATATCACTGGTTTGTGCGCCTGCATCCAGCAGTTTATCTAACTCCTCATTTTTATATCCAGGTATATTATTCCCGTTTACATTTTTGGAGTGCATATAAGCAGATAAATCAGGATCAGCAGGGTATCTCCACCAGTTTAAAGTCATCTCATAATCTCTCTCAACTACAACCTGCTGAATCATTGTATTCCATTCCATTGCATTTAAATTCACTTTTATTCCTATTTCCTCCAAATATTGCTGTACCATTTGAGAGACTGCTTCCAAATCGCCCTGAATTCCTATTTCGAAATCAATTGTAAATGGTTCTCCATCTTTATCTAAGATTCCATCTCCATCAGAATCCTCCCATCCGGCTTCCTTTAATAGTTCTTTAGCTAGATCTGGATCATACTCGATTCTGGTAACATCTTCTGTATAATATTGCTGCAATGCTGGCGCAATGCCGGAATCAGCTATTGTTGCATAGCCTTTTAAAACGGTATCAATAATAGTTTGCCGGTCAATCGCATGGAGTATTGCTTGTCTAACTTCCTTATTCTGATATTTCTCTATTTCCTGATTTAAAATTAGCCAAAAAAATCTTGTCGTATCCCGGGCATAAACATCTACTCCATCGGCATTTTCTATTTTTTCAATAGCCGCTAAATCATCTAAAGCAAAAATCGATAATTCTCCAGTCAAAATCTGGGCAACATGCGTATTAGCATCTCCAAGTACTTTATATTCCACTTCATCCAGCAGTGCAGTTTCTCCGTAGTAATCCTCATTTCTTTCCAAAACGACACTTTGCCCGGAATTATAATTTTTTAATTTGAAAGCACCCGTTCCTATAGGATTTTCTTTATTAAAAGAGGTCAAATCCCAAGGGTCTTCTCCTTCAAATATATGTTTTGGAAGGATTTCCGTATTAAAACCTAAATATGCAGGAAGAGCAGCGACAGGACTTTCTAATACAAATTTCACAGTATACTCATCTACGATCTCTACCTCATTCAGTTGTCCGAAATAAGAAGAGTTATTCGCTCCTAACTCTTCATTCAGAACAATTTCATTAAAAGTATATGCTACATCATCTGCTGTAAACTTCTCTCCATCGTGCCACAATACATCATCCCGTAAGAAAAAAGTCCACTCTAATTCATCATCTGAGACTTCCCACTCTTCAGCTAAATCTGGAGAAGGAGCAAGATCTTTACCAGGCTTAGTCAAGCTTGAAAATAATACTCTATTTACTACATTTGACTCAGCGTATGCATTAGGATGCCAAGGATTAAAAGTTGGATCCGCAACTATAGGTATCGATACTTTTCCGCCCTTTTGTACATCTTCTTCCTTATCGTTGTTAGCAGTTGAAGTATTATCAGCTCCGTAAGAACAGGCATTCATAAATAACATTCCGATTATTCCAATAATTGTAATAACAATAATCTTTTTATTCACTTTGTTATTCTCCCCTTGACTATAAAATTATTTAGCCCATGTTGCCTCTAATACTCTCAGTACATTTCCACCTGCTACTTTACGGATGTCTTCACGACTATAACCTTTTTTAACTAACCACCTTATAATATTTGGCATACATTCGGCAGGGTTTTCTAATCCTTTTACATATTCTACTTTCTTCAAACCAGGCATTTGCGCACTTTTGATTGATAATTGTCCAGCTAAAAGGTCATGTGTACCTACATGGTCACCGAATAATGTATCTGGACCAAAAGCTACGTGATCAATACCAACTAAATTAGCAACATACTCAAAGTGTTCCATGAATGATTCTATATTGTGTTCAGGGTGGGCTTTAGTGATTGTAGAATGGGGTGCTGCTTCAATACCAATCACGCCTCCTTTTTCGGCACATGCTTTAATAACACTGTCTGGCTTCAAACGCTTCGTATCCCACAATGCTCTTGCTCCAGCATGGTTAATGGTAACTGGCTTTTCACTTTCCTCAATGGTGTCCAGAGAGGTTTGATCTCCCGCATGTGATACATCAATGGTAATACCTAACTTATTCATTCTTCGGACCGCTTGTTTACCAAAAACAGTCAAGCCAGCATCATTTGGTTCTCTCAGTCCGGCTCCTAATTGGTTGGCTTCAGAATACACTATCCCCATTGTCCGAATTCCAAATCCATAAAGTATGTCTAGCCTATCCAACTCATTTTCTATCATTGTCGAAGACTCTAAAGCACCGACAAATGCAATTTTACCTTCTTTTTTCGCCCGATATAAGTCAGAAATTCTCTCTGCTTTAATCAGCAAATCTTGATGAGCTATATCACTATATCGAATTCCAATATCATGAATAACATCTGACCACTTCCATCCTGCCATAGATGTTACCATTGCTGTTCCATCCATAAAATTTTCAAACACGACATCCAGCCCTGATTCACTTAAAGCTTTATAACCTGTCCAATCTCTTCCTTGTCGTCTGAATTCAAAAAAATCTAATAAGTTTTCCGGCATAATAAATGTATGCTCATGCATAGAAACAATATAATCTTCTTCTAATATTTGTTGTACTTGTTCCTCTTCATCTTCTGACAAAGAATATACATATGGAGTAACACGATCATTTTGTTTAGAAAGCTTGTACTCTTTATAATCGACTCCGGCTTCTAAATACTGAAAAGATGTATAACCATCATATACCTTCTTTTTTCCTTGCCCTAACTTTGTTGACATTTTAACCTCTCCTTATTGAAATATTTTTATAGAAGTGTTCAAATCCTGATGGAACTTATTGTCATTAAGATGGGAATTTTCTGATAAATAAAGCTGTTTTTAGCCTATATATTTTTACCTTGTAATGCTTTTTCCCCTGCTTAACATTTGACAGTACTGTCTATCACTTTTTGAACACATAACTATCCTTTTTATTTATAAGTTTGACACAACATCTTTTAATAACTGGTCAGCCCCAAGCGGAAAATGGCATGAAACATAATGTCCATTTCGAACTTCTTGCATTTTTGGAACTTCTAATTGACATTTTTCTGTAGCTAAGGGACATCTTGTCCGAAAATGACAGCCTGATGGTGGATTTGCAGGAGATGGAACCTCTCCTTTAAAAACAATTCTCTCTTTCCGTAAGCTAACATCAACATCAGGTACTGTTGATAATAAAGCAGCTGTATAGGGATGTGCAGGTGTATCAAATATATTATCTGTTTCCGAAATTTCTACAATTCTTCCTAAATACATTACACCTACACGATCAGAGATATGCCGCACAACATTTAATCCATGCGCAATAAATAGCATAGTCAGACCGAGATCTTTTTTTAAATCCATTAGTAAATTGATGATTTGTGATTGAACGGATACATCCAAAGCAGATACTGGTTCATCTGCAACAACAAAATCCGGATTTAAAGCTAAGGCTCTTGCAATACCTACACGCTGCCTTTGCCCGCCTGACAATTCATGTGGATAGCTGTTATATTTTTCTGAGTCAAGACCTACCAGCTCCAACATTTTTTTTATTTCACTCAATTTGTCTATTTCCCTATCCGTTTTGTGTATTTCATACATCTCCCCAATAATCTCTCCGATAGTAAATCTGGGGTTCAAGGAACCAAAAGGGTCTTGGTATATAATCTGCATTTCCTTACGAAGTCTTCTTAATTCACGATTGTTATATTTCAATATATCCTTATCTTTGAAAAACACTTGTCCTTCAGTTGGCTCTTGTAAACGCAGAATATTTTTTCCCAGTGTTGATTTCCCACAGCCTGATTCTCCAACTAAACCTAATGTTTCCCCTTGAAAGATTTCCAGTGAAACATCATCAATTGCTTTCACAACTTTTTTATTATTAGCAGCAACGAAGCTGTTGCCATTTTTAATGACAAAGTATTTTTTTAAATTTTCGATTTTTAGCAGAGGGGGATTCATTGAAACACCTCCGTATCTTTTTGATTCTTTACGTGATCGTGGAGTACATTATCTATATTCCAGCAAGCAACCTGGCGATCTTTAAAATTCTCTAATACTGGCTCCTGGTTCATGCACTGCTCCGTAGCGAATGGGCATCTTGGTGAAAAACGACATCCAGATGGAACATTTGATAAACTAGGTATTGATCCTGAAATGGAATTAAGTTTCACTCCCCTTTCACCTGTCATTTTAGGGACAGATTCTAACAAACCTCTTGAGTAAGGATGAATCGGATTTTCAAAAAAATCTTCAGCACTTGAAACTTCCATTATTTTACCTGCATACATAATAATTACTTTGTCAGCCATTTCAGCAGCTACTCCAATATCATGTGTAATAAGCATGATAGACATTTTTTTCTCTTTTTTTAACTTACGCAGTAAGTCTAAAATTTGGGCTTCTATTGTAACATCGAGTGCTGTAGTAGGCTCATCAGCAATTAATAGTTGGGGATTTGAAGCTAAAGCTATAGCAATCATTACCCTCTGTCTCATACCACCCGATAATTCGTAAGGATATTGCTTTAATCTTGTCCTTGGATCTGAAATTCCTACTAATTGAATCAATTCTTCTGCCTGCTTATATGCATCTTTTTTCTTTACAGATTGATGAAAACGTATAGCTTCAACAATTTGTCTGCCTATTGTAAATACTGGATTTAAAGCTGTTAAAGGTTCTTGAAATATCATTGATATTTTTGAACCCCTTATTTTTCTCATTTCATAATTATTTTTTTCTACAATATTCTCACCATTAAATAAAATATCTCCATCAATAATCTTGCCGTTTTCATATTCTATTAATCTCATAATGCTCATCGATGTAACACTCTTCCCACTGCCTGATTCTCCAACAATACAGACTGTTTCTCCTCTGTCAATATCAAAAGAAACTCCATCAACCGCTTTCACAAATGTATTTTTTCCTTGGTAACCTGTTACTAAATTCTTAACCTCCAATATTTTGTCCAAATTACCCCTCCTCACTTTATTCGTTTCGTTTTGAAGGTAAATAGATTTTATCTAATATTAAGTTTATTTCCTGTTGATACTTTTTTGGAATCTCTACAATCTCTTCAGATTTAATTTTTGTTAATCTATAGCTTGGTCCAGCAACAGAAAGTGAACCGATAACATTCTTCTTCATATCAAATAATGGAATCGCCACAGCCGATACTTCATCAAATGTTTCATTAGCAGTAAATAACCAGCCTTGTAATTTGATTTTGTCTATATTATTAATAAATTTCTCTATAGCACCATTTTGTTTCTTCTTGGTTGTTTTCCATTGATTAAATATCTTCTTTTGTACAGATACAGGTAAATAAGCTAAAATAATTTTATGTGATGCGCCTATATATAAAGGGCTTCTTCTTCCGACTGTTTCAGAAAACCTTACATTCTGATTCGACTCAATAATTTTGGTATACACCCCCTCTTCATTATCGAGAATGGTTAAAACAACACTTTCCCCGGTTTCTTCAGAAATCTTTTTCATAATTGGCTCTAATACATTAGAAATGTTTAAATTTTCTTCTACCACTTGGCTTAGCTCTATAAATTTAATTCCTAATTGATATTTTTTTGTTTCCTCATCGTAAATTAAATATCCATTTTGTTCGAATGTAACTAAGAGTCGATAAATAATTGTATGACTTATTCCCAAATGTCTCGCAAGCTCTCTAAGCCCCCATGTCGGTTTTTCAATTGTAAATGCGTTAAGTACTGATAAAGCTTTATTTAACGTTTTTGAAGTCATTTTATCCCGCCTTCACTACGGTTCTATTTTAGAACCACTGTATCTATATTTGTTTAAATGAAATAGTATCACTTAAATAAAGTAAAGTAAATATATTTTTTAAAAAATTCTAATTTTATCAATTAATTATGGCTTAACAAAAAAAGTTATTAAACCATTGTTGAATACAATGATCTAATAACCTTGAAATAAATTGCTTCTTATACTATTTCTTTATGAATTTCATCTTATTGGTAAGACAAAATTAAAACATATTCTTTTCTAATATGTCTTTTAAATAAATTATGGAAACGCTTATAAAAGTTCTTATAACCAGCCGGATCGTGATGAAGTAATATTGATAATATTAATTATAATGTAAAGCAAAATTTAACTGAAGGAATTCTTTCCCTTCTATTTATTGAATATTTTGCGAACTGTTTCACAAGTTCATTATTCTGTAACATGTGAAACAAATCACAAACAAGGTATTATATATTATAATAAAGGTAAATAAAGGGAGGGGTTTTCATGAAAAAGAAAGATGCTATTGCACTCATTGCAGCTTTTTTAGTTCTTATTATTATTTTAATCTTACCTAATCCTGATTCATTGCCTTTGGTGGGACACAGAGCGCTTGCTGTCTTAGCTTTTGCTGTTGTTTTATGGGTTACAGAAGCGGTTTCTTATCCTGTCAGTGCGGTAATGATAGTCAGTTTATTGGCTGTCCTGATCGGAATATCCCCCACTCTCGAAGACCCGGGATTAATTTATGGAACGAGTCAGGGGCTTGGGATGGCAGTAGAAGGATTTAGTTCTTCTGCCGTATTGCTTGTCGGGGGAGCACTTGTTTTGGCAACGGCTATGGAAATTACCGGGCTTCATAAAAGAATAGCGCTGTATATTATGTCGAAGGTCGGAACAAAGCCTGATGCGCTCGTTTTAGGAACGATTATTGTCAGTTTTGTACTTGCATTGTTCGTGCCAAGTGCCACCGCCCGTGCAGGTACACTTGTACCTATCTTGTTAGGAATTGTTGCTGCATTTGGATTAGCAAAGCAAAGTAAACTGGCAGCATTATTAATGATTACTGCTGTACAATCTATTTCCATTTGGAATATTGGTATAAAAACAGCAGCCGCACAAAATATGGTTGCTCTGGGATTTATGGAATCTGCATTTGGAATTAATGTGACATGGGGAGAATGGTTTCTCTATGCTGCTCCCTGGGCTTTTATTATGTCTATTGTGCTTTATGTTGTTATGGTCAACCTGATAAAGCCGAATATGTCGGAAATGCCAAAAGGAATAAGTATCGGCAAGCAACTGAATGAGCTTGGAAAAATGAGCAGTAAAGAATGGCGTTTGGTTATTATTGCCGGATTATTATTATTATTCTGGTCTACTGAAGGCATTTTGCATCCTTTAGATTCTACTACGGTTACCATTGTTGCGGTTGCAATTATGCTGACACCAGTTATTGGCATCTTTGCCTGGAAAGAAGTACAGACCAAGGTTCCTTGGGGTACATTGATTGTATTTGCAACGGGAATTTCATTAGGGATTGTTCTGTTAGCAACGGAGGGAGCTACCTGGCTTTCTTCTAATTCATTTGAAATACTTGGTGTGTCTTCCCTGCCTCTGGTTGGTATGATCGCAGTACTTGCTTTATTTAATATTCTGATTCACTTGGGCTTTGCCAGTGCCACCAGCCTAGCATCAGCCTTTATCCCGATTGTTATTGCTTTAGTCGGATCTATGGAGCCGGCAGCCTTTAATGGTCCGGGGCTTGTCCTGATTATGCAGTTTGTTATCAGCTTCGGCTTCTTGTTACCGGTCAGCGCTCCGCAAAATATGCTGGCATATGGTACCGGAACATTTACTTTAAAACAATTTATTAAATCCGGCGTGCCGCTTACTGTGATCGGCTACCTGCTTGTTATCCTGTTTAGTGCAACCTATTGGCAGTGGGTTGAATTGTTATAATTAGTGTAAAAGCGATATAAAAGAGATTAAAACTGCTCTTTTACATCTTTTTTCATTTTTTATTTGAATAATTTAAATTTGCATAGGAAAGATAAGTAAGAATATATCAACAGATAAAAGGAGACCAACCATTTATGTATTTCTATAAAGAAGATTTAATCAACATGATTGTTCCAGATAAACCCGACCCGCATGCAGCAAGAGTACTTCAAGAAGCGTTAGGCGGACAATTTGGAGAAATGAGAACTCTGATGCAATTCTCTTTTCAAAGTGCTAACTTCAGAGGGAAAGCCAAGCCTTATCGTGATCTTATCAGAGGGATATTTATAGAAGAATTAAGTCATGTGGAGCTTGTCCAATCCACCATTAACCAGTTATTAAATGATTCTGGAGAGAATATGCCAGGTAATCAGGCATCTGATGGTGCTCCACTGGATGATGTCATTCAGACCGGGGTGAATCCGCATCACTATATTATGGGAGCAAAGGCATCCCTGCCTGTAGATGCTGCTGGTAATCCGTGGAACGGAAGCTGGGTTTACGATCACGGGAACCTGGTTGCGAATTTATTAAATAATGTTGTATTAGAATCAACTGGCGTCCTGCAAAAATCAAGAATTTACGAAATGAGCAGCAACAAGGCTTTAAGAGAGACCATTGCTTTTCTGATTGTTCGTGATAACGCCCATCAAAATGCGTTTGCAAAAGCATTGGAAACATTAGGAGTAGATTGGGGCAAGATATTCCCAGTTCCAAATTATGATTTAAATAAGTACCCGGAATGCCGTAAATATGTTGAAATGGGCTTCCATAATGCTCAATTTAATTTTAGACTGGATGATACACAAATAGGAGAAATATTCCAGGGAACGACCCCAAGCAGAAATGGCGGCGAATTACATGTTACAGAGCCGCCTAAGGGATATCCAGTACCTACTATGCCAGATATGCCAAATGAACATGCGCCGGGCATACATGATTTAAATAATTAATGGTCAGTTACTTATTACATTCACAAAAAGAAAAATGCCTTTATCGGTGTTTTTCTTTTTTTATATTCTTCACAAGTTATATTAACTGCATAAACTCATCACTCAATCAATATGCTGTCTGATACGAACTCTTCACAAGACCTGCCGCCCAATATTTTTCCGCTAATATGCTATAATACTTCATGTAGTTTTAGAAAAGAAAGGGATTTTAATTTTGATTGTTTTATTAACGATGCTTGTTATCGGAATGCTACTTGGGTTTATCGGGGCCGGGGGCGCCGGTTTTATTATTGCCATGCTGAGTGAAGTCTTTGATGTTCCGATACATACAGCACTCGGGACATCCCTGGCAGCAATGGTTTTCACATCGTTATCCGGCACAATCAGCCATCTGAGAGAAAGAAATACGATGTTAAAAATAGGACTGGCAACGGGATTGTTTGGCGGAATTGGTGCCTTTTTTGGATCAAGGCTGGCAGTTTTCATTCCTGAAAGTGATTTAAAATGGTTTACAGCCGGAATGCTTTTTTTATCCGCAATTTTGCTTTGGATTCGTGTCACAGTCGGCTTCGGCAGTTTTGCTACGCAAGCATTTGCAGAGAAAAATCGCTCTTCAAGAAGCAGATTTTGGATGACGGCTGGCGGTATTGGGATTGTGACTGGTTTATTATCTGGTGTCTTCGGTATCGGGTCTACCCCATTTATTCAAATCGGTTTGCTTGTTTTCTTCGGTTTATCGCTTCAACTATCCGCAGGTACAACGATGCTCGTTATTATACCAATCGCATTAGTTGGCGGTATCGGTTATTATACTGTAGGATTTCTCGATTTAAAATTATTTGCAGAGGTCGTTGCAGGAACGATTGTTGGTTCTTATATCGGCGCTAAATTTACAACTCGGTTACATCCGATGGCATTAAAAATCGCCATGGTTGCTGTACCAATGCTCGGCGGGATTATTTTATTGCTTTAGTCTGCCAATACAGAAAAATAAAAAGGATATACCATTCCCCTATCAAAAGGCAGTGGTATACGTCGTCTTTTGACAGGGGCATAGCTATGTAATTCTAAACTGATTTCAAGCCGTTTGTTTTTACCCTGTACATCCACATGGCTTGCAGACTTCCTTCATATATCAGATAACCAGCCTGGATAAGCGAACGGATCCGGTACTCAATCCATAAATCTGAAAAGAATTGATCAGACTTCGTTAATACGCCTCCAACTACTCTTGCTGCATTGATAAAGGTCGCTTCCTCTCCTTCTTGCTCCACACTTTTTATATATTCTATAATCAAGGTATCATCTCTTGTTTCTAATTCATCTATGATTTCCCCTTGCTTCCAGGAACGTACCAAACTGCCACGCTGAAGCAATTCTTCTCCCTCCTGCTCGAAAGTTTGCCGCATTTCTTTTGTTATGTATGAATATGAATGATTATAAAAATGGATTAGCTGTTTCGCATTACAATCACCCGTGGAAAGAATAGCAACTTCTATTTCTTTACCCCTCATATATTCCTGCATTGCGTCAGCGGTATTTACTACCCTCAGCTCCACATCTTTACCATTTAATAAATAGCAGCTGATTCGAAGGCCAATTTGCTCCGAGGTATTTTCACAGATCCAAATGGTCAGTTTATCGCCATCTTTTATTTCTCCTAATTGCTCCAGCGCTTCTTGATAATCAGATTGATCTGCATGAAAGTTCTGCACCTCCTGAAAACAAGAAGCTTTCCAGGCAAAATGATCCTTGATGCCACAAGGCTGATGAATATTAGTAATTGGCCCTACTGAAAAATCAATTGGAAAGCTGATAATTTGATGATTTTTCTTACGGAATGCGTGCTTTAAAATGCCGGCTGCTGCACTTCCAAATATAAAGTGTTTCATATAATCAATCCTCCGCTAATATCATTTTATCACAATGCACCATGCTTGATGGATAAGCAACTACATCTTCCCTATTGAATAAAAATTCATAGTATAAGCAACCTTAATAACACATTTTACATAATAACAGCTTTTCTTTCTTTATTTCTATCATTTCAGCTAAGCGGACTCCTTCCTCAAAAATTTCGTCGGATTTTAGGTGGGAGGTTTTAATACTTCATCCATGCAGATGTAAATGGCGCTGCAAATATTATGCGAAAAGTTTTCAAAGATGCGTCTCATCACAGCTTTTCCAATATCGGGGCTTTACGAAACCCGGTAACTTTGGTTGTAAGATAAAAGTAGTCTTAGGAGGCAAAGACCAATAGGATAGCGGGGTTGGGTGTTTTCAGCACACCGATGTGTCCACTCCACTGGAGGTTAATCGTCATCTTGAAAGTCGACACCCCAGAAACCCCCACTTCCAATTTCAATAGAAATGAAGTGGCGGGAGTATTCATGAGGACGATTATTTTATTACTGAAGCATATTTAGTTTTATCAGAAGCCAATATGCAAGACATCATTGAAATTGACGCAGCCGTTTCTTAGGTAGACGATTTAAAAACGGAAAATTATATTAAACACTTAGAGGGACTTGGACTGGAAATGGAATAGTTATGTTACTCATGTAGAAGTTTCTAATTTCTCTCTGCCTATAGGATTTTTTAAAAATGAATACTTGAGAAGTCAGACTGACTTCTCAAGTATTATCAGAGTCTTACCATTGACCTGGATCAACTTTCTATTTTGTTAAAAGTAAAAATAACAGATTCTCTACAGAAATTTAACTTATGATAATGAACATGATTTTATAAATATGCCCGTAAAGATTTTTATACTTTCTCTCATAACAATAAAGGTGCTTTACCGTAACAAATTATATTATTATCCGTGAAATTCCCTTTTTTTACTACACCCCACGTTTATTTCCCCAAACTAACGCATGCACCTGCGGCAGAACACGAACCCGATTCAACACTGTAGATGCCACTACTTCATTAATTAGCCATTCATACTTATTTAATAAATGCCGGGATAATTGCTGCGGCTCTGCTTCCTCTAAATCATCATTTCCTACCTGCATGAAAAAAGCAAGCTCCGGATAGCGCTGATGTACTTTTTCAGCATAATGAAGATCTTCTTTATCAAAAATTACAACCTTTAAGCTGGTATGTTTTAATCGTTCATTTGCTTTAAGTTGATGGATGATATCATCAAGCTTCTCCCAGTTTGTTTTCATATTAGAGCTTGGCGGTTTTGGAGAAATGGTCAGATCATCAATTCTTACAAACCAATCCTGATAACTACTCCCCTGTGTTTCCAGGGCGACCTCGATATTATTTTTCTGTAGCAAATCGATCAGGTTATCAATAGCAGATAACAAAGCTGGATTCCCGCCTGAAATCGTCACATGATCAAATTGATTGCCGCCTATTTCTTTCAGCCGCTGCCAAATCTCTTCACTCGTCATCTGAACAATATCTTCTTTGGCGCTTCCATCCCATGTAAATGAGGAATCGCACCATGCACATCGATAATCACATCCAGCTGTCCTTACAAACATCGTCTTACGTCCCACTACCATTCCTTCCCCTTGAATCGTAGGTCCGAATATCTCTAAAACAGGTATTTTACGCATGATAAATCCACTCCCGTCTGGCCTCAGCATAACTCGTCGGCGTTTCAAACAGCCGGACAAGTTCTACTTTACAATCGTTAGGCAGGTCACGGATTGCTTCTTCCATTTGTTCAAAAATCCAGACGACCATATTTTCTGCAGTTGTATTCATTTTTGGTAATGTTTCATTTAAATAACGATGATCTAAAAATACTTCAATCTTGTCCTTCCAAATCTTTTTTATATCGGAGAAATCAATAACTAAGCCGTTTTCATCAACAAAACCGCTGATACCGAATATAACTTTATAGGTATGCCCGTGAAGATTTTTACACTTTCCCTCATAACAATGAAGATGGTGTGCCGCATCGAATGTAAATTCTTTACTTACCATTACTCGTTTTTGATGGTAGGCTAAATGCTCTCTTTGAATATCTTCATCCAGTTTTTGCAGTTCTTCAACAATACGAAACCCGAACATTATTGATTCACCTCCTGCCTTCTTGCCAGATATTGATCTAACCCTCGCTGGCGCAATTGGCATGCCGGACACTCTCCGCACCCGGCCCCTCTTATTCCGTTATAGCAGGTTAGTGTTCTCTCTCTGATATAATCGAAGACTTGCAGCCCGTCCGCCATTTCCCATGTTTCTGCTTTGTCCAGCCACATTAATGGAGTGTGAATAACAAAATCTTCGTCCATTGACAAATTTAATGTGACATTTAAAGACTTAGTAAAGATATCACGGCAATCCGGATATCCGCTAAAATCTGTCTCACATACACCGGTAATAATATGCTTTGCATTGATTTGCTTAGCTAAAATTGCTGCAAATGAAAGAAACAGTAAATTTCTTCCCGGGACAAATGTATTTGGTAATTTTCCTTCCTCTTCGGCATTTTCCACTTCTATATCCGCCCTTGTCAGAGCATTAGGAGCTAATTGATTCAGTAATGACATATCCAGGATATGATGTCTCAACCCTTGCTCTTCAGCAATTTCCCTGGCGACTTCAATCTCCAGGCTATGACGTTGATTGTAATCAAAGGTCACTAATTCCACATGCTCAAACTTTTCTAATGCCCAAAATAAGCAGGTAGTGCTATCCTGGCCACCGCTAAATACAACTACTGCGCGCTTATTATTTTTTCCCATAAAAAAATCCCCTTTCCAATCTGAAAAAGAGAATCCTATACACCCAGAAAATATAAAAAACCATACCTAAGGCTCGGTATGGTTATCCTTAGTTTTTTATAGAGGGTGTTAGCTAGAACCTCTTCTACTTCGTTTCGTAGATTTTATTAATGTTGATTACAAATGGCAGTATAACATATTTTTCCTGATGATGTTACCATTTTTACAAATGTTGAATTATTTTTCAACAGCTAATACAGTCTTACAGCGAATGATATCTGTTCTTTCGGGTATAGCAAATGCTCCCTTTATCATCTGAGAGAATTTTAATTATTTCTCTGTTCACAATAAAGGGAGTATATATTACCTATGACAATACAAATATTTTTGTTTCAATCAAAAGTATATGTTATTTTTTCTCACGAATACCCATAAGTGTATTCGCTCCAGTAGGCCAATTCTCTTTTGGCAATCTAGGAAATTGATTAATCCGCACATCAACTGTATCTGGAAACGGCGCAGGGCGCCCTGATATCTGGTCCATTCCCATTACCATCTGTTCACTGGTTGCCACAGTCGTATTTTCTTCATTTTTCATTTCAAACCAAAGATGCATACGCTTTTCATCCTTGTTCAAAACAGTAACATTTGTATGCAGTTCTTCATTTTCATGTGCTTCTTTTAAATATTTAATATGCGCTTCCAGGGTAAATATAGTATAAGCGTTTGCTTTTCTTCCTTCTTCATCGAGTCCAATTTCATCCATCAAGGCATCCAGGCTGCGGCTGAAAATCAAAGCATAATATGCATCATTCAAATGGCCATTATAATCTACCCATTCGGGCAATACACGGCCATTCCATATTTGCTTACTTTCTATCATAGGAAAGCAGCCTTTCTGCCGGCCAGAAACCTTCTTCCTCTAAAAGCCCCATCAGTTTAATCAAGAAGCGGTCACGACGATGCTCCAGATCTTCAATTGGTACATCTCCGCTTTGCTCTGCAGTTCCTGAAATAACTTTTTCACTTAATTCTTCGGTCAATTCTGGGGCTACCAAGCGAGTCCACGGAAGCTTCAAAGCAGGACCAAACTGTTCAAGCATGTGCTTCATACCATCTTTACCACCAGCTAAATGAAGTGTCAAAAATGGTCCCATCAAAGCCCAGCGCAGACCAGGTCCATACACAATCGCCTTATCCACTTCTTCAGTTGTGGCAACGCCATCGTTGACAATATGAAGACCTTCACGCCAAATTGCTTCCATAAGCCGGTCACCAATATGACCATCAATTTCGCCTTTCATCACAAGCGGCTTCATATTCATGCTTTCATACATTTTTTCTGCTTTTTCCATGTAACTTCTTTCTGTTTGTTTGCCTCCAGCTATTTCTACCAGCGGTATTAAGTAAACTGGATTAAATGGATGTGCAACAATAACGCGTTCTGGATGGTGAGCACAGTCCTCCTGCAGTACTGAAGGCATATAACCGGAGGTACTGGATGCAATAATCGCTGTTGGTTTAGCTGCGGCATCGACTTGTGCCAATACCTTTTTCTTCAACGCTTCCTGTTCTGGGACGTTTTCTTGTATCAAATCAGCTTCTTTTACAGCTTCTTCTAAGGTGTCATAAAAGCTGAGATTTTCCTTCGCTGCTTCATCACTTATTCCAAATTCTTCTAATGTTGTCCAAATTTCATCTATCATTTTTTCTGTTTTTTCTTTCGCGCCAGGAGCCGGATCAAAAGCATTGACTTTATGACCACTTGCTAAAAAGCGGGCAATCCAGCCATTGCCGATAACTCCAGTTCCTAAAACTGCCATTGTTTTTTGTGCCATAGTTCACCTCTTAAGAATTAAATGTTTTCAGATTCAAATGCTCTCTCGCTTCTGCCGCTGTCATCGGCTCAAGTTTCACACTGTTTAAAATATTGACAGCTTGATCTACCAGCTGTTCATTTGTACCAAGTACACCTTTTTCTAAATATAGATTGTCTTCTAATCCAACACGGACATTCCCGCCAAGCAAAGCAGCCTGTGCAACAATCGGCAGCTGCATGCGGCCAATACCGAACGCCGACCAGTGGGATCCCCCGACAATACGTCTTTTCATATATTCGATTGTTTCTGAATCAGCATCAGCGCCCCATGGAATCCCAAGACAAAACTGATACATTGGTGTTCCTTCCACCAGCCCTTCAGAAATTAGTTGGTTGGCAAGGCGGATATGACCTGTATCAAATACTTCCATTTCGGCTTTTACACCACTCTCTTTAATCAGCTCGGCATGCTCGCGAAGCCAGTCTTCCGGTCCTAAATAAACCTGGTTACCAAAGTTCAGGCTGCCGCAATCCAATGTTGTGAGCTCCGGAAGCAATTTACCGACAGGCTCATGCCGCTCCTTCGGGGTCTGGATATCTGTCCCTGGCCCTCCTTGTGTCGGATTTTGAAGGTCAGGAACAAAATCTCCGCCCCCGCCAGCAGTAATATTAATAATCACATCTGTATCGGATTCACGAATTCGTTCTACAGTCTCTTTAAAAAGCTCTACATCGTGACTGAGCTTACCAGTCTTTGGGTCACGAACATGAATATGTGCAATTGCAGCACCTGCTTTTGCTGATTCAATAGCAGATTCCGCAATTTCTTTTGGTGTAACCGGGACATGTCTGCTTTTTTTTGTTGTATCTCCTGCACCAGTCAGTGCCGCAGTGATGATTCGTTTATTTTTCATTTTGTGCTTCCTCCTTCTTGTTCTGAGGAGACGATGGGTACATGGTTAAAAATCTCGCCACTTTCAAAAAATGCAACAAGATTATCAATCCAATTATAATAAGCATTCCATTCATCCAATTCCTGCTGTAATCTCTCCATTCGAACCTTTACATCTTCAGAAGAATCCTCCGTCAAGAAAGTTTCTAAATGACGAATTTGTTCTCTGAGACGGCGTTCTAAACTAGTATTACGTTTTACAACCTCTGACCAGTTACTTGTAAATAAGGAAATAAACGTCTGGGCATAGTCCCGTTCCACATTGTAATGATCCTTACGGCTGCCTTTAACGTATTCTTTCTCAGCGATATTAAGTGAAATCATCTGTCTCATGACTTGGCTCATTCTTGTTTTACTCATACCTGTTTCATCAGCCAATGAATCTAATGTCATCGCCTCTCGGTTCATATAAATAATGCCAAGCAAACGGCCGACTGTTGAAGATACGCCGAAAGTTTCCATATTATCCGCAATTCGATCTGTGAGAAGATCCTCGCAGGATTTAATTTCTTGAAGCAATTGATCGTTTGAAAATGATGCCATCGTCAAGCCCCCTTTTTCCTGTATATGTGCCACTTTAACATGAATCAAACAAAAATGAAAAAAGCAGATACTGTAGAAAACAGTCGTAAAATAAAGAAATTCTAAGATAAACCCTTCTGTATACTTTGTAAAGTTTAAATTGCACAGATTTTACGGTTTAAATCGCTATTTTCGGATTTTCATTTTTACCTGACTGTTTATTATACTGAGTAAGTCTGAAAGTTAGTTTTTTAACGGAATAAGCAATGGAGGTGCTTTGGATGCTAGAGTTTAAAGAAGTAACAAAACAGTTCGAAGGGAACGACTATCCTTCTGTTCATAAACTGAACCTAAAAATAGAACGTGGAGAGTTTGTCGTTTTTATTGGACCAAGCGGCTGTGGAAAAACAACAACAATGAAAATGATTAATAGGTTAATTGAGCCTTCCAGCGGAGAAATTCTTGTGGACGGAGTAAATGTTCTCAAGCAGAATGCTGTCCAGCTGCGACGATCCATTGGATATGTTATTCAGCAAATCGGATTAATGCCCCATATGACTGTAGGAGAAAATATATCTCTTGTAGGATCCCTTTTAAAATGGAATAAGGAAAAACAACAGAAACGGGCAAAAGAACTTATTTCTTTAGTTGACCTTCCAGAGGAATATTTAAATCGTTATCCTCATGAACTAAGCGGTGGACAGCAGCAGCGAATTGGTGTGCTGAGAGCTTTGGCTGTGAATCCTCCATTAATTTTAATGGACGAACCTTTTGGGGCACTAGACCCAATTACCCGTGACAGTTTACAGGAAGAGTTTAAAAAGCTTCAAAGGGAAATGGATAAAACAATCGTTTTTGTAACGCATGATATGGATGAAGCAATAAAACTCGCTGATAAGATCGTTATTATGAATAAGGGGGAAATCGTTCAAGCCGGTACCCCAGATGATATTCTGCGTCATCCAGCTAACGAATTTGTAGAAGACTTTATTGGAAAAGACCGGTTATTAGAAAGTCGCCCGGAGGTAACACGGGTCGAACAGATTATGAATCCGAATCCAATTACGATAGAAGAAGAAAGCAGTCTGAAAGAAGCGATTCAGAAAATGCATGCAAAGCGTGTGGACTCTCTGCTTGTAGTTGATGAGTCAGGAATTTTAAAAGGCTACGTCGATATCGAAATGATCGATTCAAATTATAAAAAGAAAAACCAGGTCTATGAAGTAATGGATACTGCAAAATATGCCGTTGATAAAAACAGCCTGCTCCGGGATACGATGTATCGTATGCTTCGCAGTGGCAGCAGTTACGTACCAGTTGTGACAGATAATAATAAGCTGGCGGGAATTGTAACAAGAGCAACACTTGCAGATATGGTATACAACACCATCTGGGGTGATGAAACGGCAGAAGGCAGTGCAATTGAATAATAAAGGAGGCAGCAGAGCATGCAGACAATGATGGATACACTCTCATCATATGGATGGGATTTGTTAGATAAAACGGGAGAGCATTTATACATCTCTATCGCCGCTATTGTTTTAGGCGTACTGGTTGCTGTTCCGCTGGGGATTTTACTGACACGGATACCAAGTAAAGCAGCAGACCGGTTTATATCTTTCGTAGGAATTTTGCAAACCGTCCCGAGTTTAGCTATTTTAGCTTTTTTAATGCCTTTTCTGGGCGTAGGCGTTGTACCTGCGATTATTGCTTTGTTTATTTATTCTGTACTCCCCATACTTAGAAATACGTACACCGGTGTTATGGAAGTAAATACAAGTTTAAAAGAAGCAGGAAAAGGCATGGGAATGAGTACCTTTGAGATTATTCGAAAAGTTGAACTGCCGCTGGCTTTACCTGTCATTATGTCCGGCATACGATTTGCAACAGTTTACCTGATTGGTTGGGCCACACTGGCAGCATTTATCGGCGGCGGCGGTTTAGGTGATCTCATTTTCGATGGTCTGAATCTGTATAAACCTGAACTTATTGTTCTCGGTACGGTTCCGGCAACGATTTTAGCTTTAATTGCTAATGGGTTATTATCACTCCTTGAAAAAGGATTAACGCCTAAAGCCTTGATAAAGTGAAACTTTATTCAGTGAGGTTTTTCTTAGCATTTCCCACTGACGTAAGGAACAAAGGCTAAGTTCGCGACATCGTGTCGCAACGCCTTTGTGACCTACATCCTGTAGCCCCGAACCAATCGGGCCGTTACTGGCTGTTTGATCTCCCACCTAGAAATTTCGAGTTTTCTCTATGTTAGGAGTGGGAGTCTTACAGCCAGCTACACTGTGAGAAAAACTGTATAAAAAGGAAGGATAATATATGAAGAAATTATTGCTGGTTCCCCTTCTTTCGGCACTTCTCCTTTCAGGATGCGCACTGCCTGGTCTCAGCGGTCCTTCAGAAAGTACCGTTCGAATTGCAACCTTAGATACGGTAGAATCCGAAATATGGGGCAATATTCTATCTCAGATGATCGAGCACTATACTGATTTAGATACGGAGTTAGTAACAAATTTAGGATCAACTATGGTCCTGCACCAAGCAATGATGCAGGATGAAGTAGATATTACCGCTACCAGATATACCGGCACAGATATTGCAGGTGTCTTAAATTATGAAGATATTACAGACCCTGAGGAAGCAATGGAAATTGTCCAGCGGGAATTTGACGAAAAATTTAACCAGACATGGGGCGACTCCTACGGTTTTGAAAACAGTTATACCATTTCCGTTACACAGGAATTTGCAGATGAAAATGGAATTACACACGTAGATGATCTAAAGCCCTTCGCTGATGATATGAATTTTGGAGTGGATAACGCATGGGTAAATCGTTCAGGTGACGGCTATGAAGCTTTTACAGAGACACACTTTGCTTTTGGTAATGTTTATCCAATGGCAATTGGTCTAGTGTATGAAGCTGCGGCATCTGGGAATATGGATGCGGTACTTGGCTATTCCTCAGACGGAAGAATTGCCGCTTACGATTTAAAAGTACTGGACGATGACTTCTTCCCTCCTTATGATGCTTCTCCTGTAGCAAGAAATGAAATCCTGGAGAAAAATCCAGAGATTAAAGAAGTAATGGACAAGCTGAGCGACACAGTAACAACAGAAAATATGCAGGAAATGAACTACCAAGGTGACGTGGAATTAGTCAGCCCGGCAGCCATTGCCCGCGACTTCCTGGAAGAAAACAACTACTTCGAAGATAAGGAGGGCAAATAATGAGCATCTGGGAACAATTTACAACATACGTATCTCAAAATGGTTTTTACATTTGGACAGAATTTTACCGTCACTTTTTAATGGCTGCCTACGGTGTTCTTTTCGCTTCCATTGTTTCCATCCCAATTGGTGTTTTGATTGCCAGATATGGTAAGCTGAGCGGATGGGTGCTGACACTTGGAAGCATCATTCAAACCATTCCTGTATTAGGATTTATGGCTATTACCATGGTTGCGATGGGACTTGGAACAACAACCGTCATTACAACCGTTTTTTTCTATTCCCTATTGCCCATCATTCAAAATACCTATGTTGGAATAACCGGGGTCGACCAAACAGTGAAGGAAGCTGCTTATGCTTCTGGAATGACACGATTCCAACTGTTGTTCAAAGTAGAATTACCTCTAGCAGTCAGCGTTATGATGGCAGGAATCCGTACAGCACTTGTTGTCGGCATCGGTGTTGTAGCAATCGGAACGTTTGTTGGCGCAGGAGGTCTCGGCTCCATCATTGTACGAGGTACAAATGCAACGGATGGAACAGCTATTATTTTAGCTGGTGCTGTCCCTACAGCCTTGATGGCAATTGCAGCAGATTTAATTATGGGTAAAATCGAAAGAATGTTAAATCCGGTAAAGAATTAAGATAAGTAAAATGATAGGACCCTTTTAGTTAATATATAATTAGTTTTATTAATTATTAGACAGATACGAAAAATACCACCTGCTTAGTAAAATAAGCAAGTGGTATTTTGTTGTTTTAAATTATTCACTCCCCCTCTACGAGAAATTATCTTGTCAAAACTTAAAATTCTTTTACAATTATTGAATTAATTTGAAAAGCAATTATAATGAATATAATATATTAAAGTATATATTTACTTTATATTCAAAATAATTTTCCATTCTAACGAAGGAAAGGAGCAAAAATATGGAACAAGTTATACAAGCATTAAGCACAAAATTATCAAGTGATCAAATATCCTCAAATGACACAGTGAAAGAACTACATAGTAAAGATGAAACCTATCATCAGACAAGCCTGCCTGATGTCGTCGTGTTTCCAAAATCAACAGAGGAAGTTTCGTTTATCATGGAGGTCGCCCAGAAATTTCAAACTCCGGTAACCCCTTTTGGAGTTGGTACCAGTTTAGAAGGACATGTTATCCCTTACCAAAACGGGCTTACGATTGATTTTTCATTAATGAATCAGATTCTGGAAATAAAAGAAAGTGATTTGCTTGTAAAAGTTCAGCCGGGAGTGACAAGAGAACAGCTGAATAAAGAGTTAAAAAAGTACGGTCTTTTTTTCACTGTAGACCCTGGTGCAAATGCAACTCTTGGTGGAATGGCAGCAACAAATGCAAGCGGTACCACAACTGTGAAATATGGGGTTATGCGTGATCAGGTTCGTGATATGGAAGTTGTGCTTGCAGATGGAAGTGTTATTCATACAGGAAACCTGGCAGCAAAATCCTCTTCTGGCTATCATTTAAACGGGCTTTTTATTGGTTCTGAAGGCACACTTGGCTGTTTTACCGAACTTACACTTCAGGTTTATGGAATACCGGAGCATATTGTTGCTGCCCGTGCTACTTTTCCAAGTCTTACTAACGCAATTGAAGCCGTAACCTCTATTTTACATGCAGGAATTCCAATCGCGAGAGTTGAGTTTGTTGATGAAGCTTCTGTAACACAAATTAATAAATTCAATGAGACAAATTATCCTATAAAGCCCACACTTTTCTTAGAATTTCACGGAAATGCATCTGGGTTGCAAGAAGATCTCGCATTTTCACAGGAGATTATGCAGGATCACGGCTGTGATAATTTCAGCTCGGAAACAGATAACGCTGCCCGCAACCATTTATGGGATGCCCGGCACAATCTAGCATATGCTTATATTCATGGTCATGTTGGTAAAAAAATGATGCTGACAGATGTTGCTGTTCCAATTTCTGAACTGGCAAATTCCGTGATTTATGCGGGTGAAGAATTAGAAAAGCTGAATATTCCTGGAGGCATTTTAGGACATGTCGGGGACGGAAATTTCCATTCATTAATTATGATCGATATGGAAAATGAAGAAGAAGTAAAAAAAGCAAAGCAATTTAATGAAAAAATTGTACGCTACGCATTAGAGCGCGGCGGAACCTGTACTGGTGAACACGGTGTAGGTATCGGAAAAAAACCTTATCAACGCCTGGAGCACGGTGCAGCACTTGATGTTATGGTAAATATTAAAAAAGCTTTAGATCCAAATAACATCCTAAATCCTGCTAAAATCGTAGATGTTGATAATAGAGTTAATCAATAAAAACATTTAAATCCGTTGAACTAGCACTCATAAAAACAGCTGAACGATCGTTCCAGCTGTTTTTTTATAGATACCCGGCGCACGCATTAAAGTATTCATCCGGTTGGAGGTTTACGTACAAGCCCCAATATACCTGCGGTGATACAAAAGAAAGCTCCGATAATCGTTAAGGATATTTCTATGGATCTTTTTATATGAGCTAAAAATTAAAAGCTGTAGAAAAACATCCCTTCATTATTTTCATGTTACACGTCAATGAAAAGGAGGCTTCTTTATTTCTATAATTAACAGCTGTTATTCTTTATCTAAAATGGACCTTCCTCAGACACCATCATCTCAACAAACTGTTCCACATCTTCCAGCTCCTCTATTTTTATTAAAGGAATAGATAGTCTGTCAAAGAGTGGTTCTCCATTTACCGCAAAAAATCATCGAACATATAAACAGCTTTCGGTAAAACTTTTATTTTATCAAGAAGTTGGTAGATTGCCTGCTGAACACCTTCTGTATCGTAAACAGATTCTATTAAATCATAATGTAATACTTCCTCCGTTCCCCTATCAATAAGAACAAGAATATACGGGATAAAAGGTCTTGATTCAGGAGTTTTCTGAACTGGTTCGTTCATTTGAATAAAGGCCAGCTCTACTTCATTCCCATTTGCAGGCTATATTTTTTTCTTTGTCCGCCGTCACTCCAGTTCAGATATATCCAGCTTCAAAACAGGGTTCTGCAGAGCTTTTTCAATCAGCTCATCCATTGATAAAAGAGTTAATTCCCCATTTTCCTGAATAACAAGCAGGTTCTCTCCAAAGCTCGGAACCTTTTCAGACAGGTTTTCCGTATCAGAAAGAAAAGTATTCAACTTTAATTGAATATCCTTTAAAAGAAGGCTTTCTTCCTGGTTAATCATCCACGGCAATTGATCCGGTATCATGCTGACAAAAGGAGGCCATTGATATTTTCCGCGGTATTTTCTTCCGAGACATTTTATTAATTCATATTCTTCTCTATCCAAATCCTCCTGATTATCCAAAACTCAATTCTAACATTATTTTTCTTTGGACAAGATGCAAATATTTGATAGTATCTATCTCTTTCATAACGGGCATCAATTTTATTTTTGCAGATTGGAATTTCTTACCAGACAAATAAAAATAAGAGAATAAGCATGAACATAAATGCCTCTTCTCTTATTTACAGAAAACCGTTTAATGGGTTTATGAATACATCTGCCAAATAAACAGCCAGGCAATAAACAGTATGCTGCTGATACAGGTCAACAGATATCCGCCCTTCTGCCATTTCGATAACGGAGCTTTTTTCCAATATATAATTACCATAACAAGAGAAATCAAACTGGTTATAGTGAAACAATAAGTCCCTATAAAATGAAGAAACAACTCTGAATATGCCCGCATTGGATTAGCCAGCATCCGTACTATCAATAGTGCTATATTAACTGTCAAGGCTGTCCCTGAAAGCATCACCGCCCAGTTCCATTTCGCAGCAGCTGTTGTTTTATTCTTTCTTCTCCTTCGAAAAAATGCCAGCACTATTAAAACAAAAGGAGAAATCAGGAAGTACACTACAGACCAAATAAATAATACTAAGCTTACAAGCAGAAACGATTTACTTTTATCCATAGACACATAATCAGCATACACCGTTGAAATTTGCTCTGCTTCTCCATCATTCACATGAAAATACATAACATTGTTTTGTATAAAGATATCATTTCCGCTTTTCAACTTATATACATAAGGACTCGTTTGCATATAAGTTGCTTTAAAACCCGCCAGATCCAATTCAATCTCATTATCATTTATTGGCTCAACATGTAATGGAGCAAGATATGCATAAAGATTCATGAAACCATCATAAGTTCGGCGTGCAGTAAGGTAAGACCCTTCTACGTCAGAGGCTGGAGGAAGGTTTTCCTGTACTGCCTGATCTCCCCTCCCTACTAATTCATCTATCAGCCCAATTGAAAGATCTGTTTCATCAGCCTGATTAGTTAAAACAATAATAGCAAACTGATCCTCCGGAACTATCTGCATATTGCTGGAATAAGCAACTGTATTTCCACCATGCATCAGCCCTCTATACTCCCCGTCATATTCCCAAAAACCGTGAGCAAGTCCCGGGACGCCCTCCTTTGGAGAATAGCTTGTTGAAAATAGTTCAAAAAGTGTCCCCTTTTCCTGAAATAAAGAAGTATTTTCCGATTCAGGCGGCATCAAAGCCTGTACAAATTCCGCTAAATCTATCGCTGTTCCATTAATCCCTCCGCTTGGATACATGGAAATATAAAAAGGCTGTGATTCTGTAAAATTAGCACTATCCCCAGTTAAGTAACCCTTTCCTTTATGAAGCGCAATGTCTTGATTATCCTCAACAGGCAAATGCATAGTGGAATGATTCATTCCCAATTCTTCAAAAATATGCTCATCTACATATTCATAAAAAGGCTGTCCGGTAATTCCTTCGATAATATAAGCTGCTAAAGAAGTAGAATAATTAGAATAAGCAACAACCTTCCCAGGCTTATAGACCTGCTTCGGCTCTGCTAATTTCAAAGATTCCTCCAAAGACACCAGATGTTCTGGAGAGTCAAATAATAAATCAAAAATATACTCTTCAAAGCCCGCATTATGATGCATTAAGTTTAACATGGTAATGGGCTGCTCATCAAAATTTAATTTAGTCAGAAAATCTTCCGGCAAATAGCTGCGGATGTCCTCCTCCAAATCCAATTCTCCTTGTTCAGCAAGCTGCATGGCTGAGACCCAGACAAATAATTTGGCAATAGATCCCCACTCCAAAACTGTTATCTCTGGATCCATCGGGATTTGATTTTCTATATCTGAAAAACCATAACCTTTGGACAGGACAATCTGATTATCTTTAATAGCTATAATTACTGCACCTGCCACAGTATTTCCTATGTATTCCTCTGCATAATCGTCTACAAACTCTTCCAGTTCTTCAATCGGGATACCAGATGGTGTTGTATTTTCTGCTGCTGAAAAAGTATTCGGAAAACATAAGCTTAATAAAAGTATATGGAGAAAAAAACAGCTTCTTTTTATCATTCTGTTACCCTTCTCTCTTCTTTTCATATACAATTTCTGTATTCATCATACCATTAAAGAGATATTTTTACAGATATTATTTAAAAATTCTAATAACTTTTAAATATTTTGATATTCTCACTCTCTGTTTTTAGGGAGGAGTTTTTAATGGTTCTCCATTTAACATCCATCAAAAGGCAGATGCTTCATTATTCAATTTCATTCTTTTATGTAATTATTAATCAGCAAACAAAGTGCTCCCTTTATGCCACTAGAGAGTTTTTATTATTTCTCCGTCTGCTTAAAGGGAGCATCATAATGTATACTTATTTTTTATTACCTATTACTTATGTTCACTCAGCCACTTAGTAAGTTCATCCAGGTCATCACCCTCTAAATTCCCGAAGGCTGGCATTCCTCCATCTGTTCCATTTTCAACAATATCAGCAATTTCATTCTGAGAATATTTGCTGCCGATTTCTGTTAAATCCGGACCTCCTCCAGTCAGATCTTGGCCATGGCAGCCGGCACAATTGTTTTGAAATACTTCTTCTCCAGCTTCAACGCTGGCAAACTCAGAATCTTCATCTTCCTTATTTTCTTCCACACCTGCAGACTCTGTCTCTCCCTCACCACCTGCGTTATCAGCGCTTTCATTATTGTCATCTCCTCCACAAGCTGCTAATACACACGCTAAACATAAGACCAATAATATGAGATAGAACATAAGTTTTCCCTTTTTAAATAATTTTATTTTCAATTTTCATACTACTCCTTTTATCTTTAAAAAACTATATATTTGCTTATATAGAATGATTCAAAAGACCTGAAAAAATATCTTTTAATAACAGCTTCTATGTGTTGTATTCTCGTAAGATTGATATATACTATTCCCTCCCTATCAGGAAAAGAATATATTTTTATTTATTTCACAAATAACAACAAGGTAAAATTAACTGTATATCTGCCAATTGAATAGAGCTTTCACTGTAAAAATTTTTAATCCCGATGATTTTAAGCCGATAAATTGATTATAATTACTGTAAACATAATTCTATTTAAAGATGATAAATAATGAAGAAGCGTATATACTTGTAAGGTATTTAGATTTTACATCTTAACTAATACAATAAACACAAATATTTATGTAAAGATTGCAGAATAAATATTGGTATTACAGAAGTTTTGGAATGCAGTCATCTTCTTTTGTTTTATACTGAAAGGATGGCTTTTTAGTTTGTTTAAATAAAATTACATCAGATATTATTTGATCCATGCTAAGTCATCTGCTGGATATATAGGAATAATCAATACGTATGCGACGGCTTCCGTATGCTCAAAACATACTTTAACAATAAGATTGTCACAAGTAATGTTCAAAATGGGTTAAACATTATACATAAAATGAAACTTCAATCAAAACTTGACTAAAAAGCAGTCTTCATAAAGAATCTTGAACCAATCAGAGCATCCTGGACTGCCCTGCTCCCACTTAGAATTTTCAATTTTCCTTTCTTATTGAAGCGGAAGCCTTACACACAAGTTAAACTGCGATAAAATCGAACGATTAATGATATACAGGGGGAAGCAAATATGAGAAGTATTCAGAGCTGGTTTGCAGAACGTTTACTCACACGGTTGAGTAACAAAAATAATTTTACCAATCATAATTTATACGCTAAATTTTTAAAAGAAAAACAAATCAAAAATGAGAAGCCTTATGTCTTGCCAAAATTTATTCAAAGAAAGTTTGACATAAAAAAACAAAAGTTTGATGGAATGGACTATTATATCTTTAATCAAGAAAAAAATACTTCTGAAAAAGCTATACTCTATTTGCATGGAGGAGGATATATCGAACAGCCATCTGTATTCCACTGGATTTTTCTTGGAAAAATAGCAAAAGAAACGAAAGCTACAATTTTCGTTCCAATCTACCCTAAAGCTCCCAACCATCAATATAATGAATCTTTTGATAAAGTTCTTCCGATATACGAATGGATTTTAAGAACATTTGGTAAGGATAATATTACCTTGATGGGCGACTCAGCCGGCGGAGGATTTGCATTAGCGTTAGCACAATTGCTCCTGGAAAAAAAGTTATCACAGCCCCGGCATATCATCTTAATTTCACCTTGGCTTGATATTACGATGAAAAATCCAGATGCTTCTGCGCTGGAACGCAAAGATCCAATGCTGGGTATTTATGGTTTAATCGAAATGGGGAAAGCATATGCAGGAGACACAAACCCAAATGATTATTTACTCAGCCCAATAAATGGAGAGATAAATGGATTGGGAGAAATTACTTTATTTGTCGGAACACATGAAGTTTTTTTACCTGACGCCAGAAAGTTCAGAGACAGACTGAAAGCGGGAGAAGTGAAAATAAATTATTTTGAATATCCAAAGATGAATCACATCTTTGTACTTTATCCTATACCCGAAGCAAAAAAAGCGACCAGAGAAATAGTGGAAATTATCAATAATTAACCATAACAATATATACATTCTTGCAGTTAAAACCAGCTGAAGCAGCGCCTCCGCTTGAAACAGACGTAGATTTACGGTATTTTGATTCAAGACAAACACGTACTAAAAAACAACAATAAAGTAAAACGATAAGTGCAGAACTAAAATAATATGAAGTGTTTTCAGTTTCGCACGTAAAAATGCCACTACGATGCCGAGACCTAGGATACTAAATGCAGATGAAACATGCGCGGGTGCAAAACTATCGGGAATAAATACCACATGGCCAATATAGAAAATGATTGCAACTGCCAGAATAACTGTCCACATTGGCAGGTGTTCCTCTAAGTAACTCTGCAATAATCCAAATGTAAGGTAATCCTGCCAGAATACAGAAACAGTCATCCAAAAAATATAAAGATGTGCTGGAAGCGGAAGATTGTAATAAAAAGGAAGCACCAAAGCCAGAACAACGGGAGAAATATAGAGATAAATCCATTTGGATTGATGAAATAATAATTGATTACAGCGTTTATGCGTTACAATCAGTATGATTACAATAATTAATGCAATGATTGTTTCTAGAAAAATAGAGGATTCGTCATTATTCGTAAATAGGTTCCCAATACCATTGCCATGCAGCCCTGGCGTCAAATACCAGAGTATAAGCCACCCTCCACAAATAACAAGAAAGGAACTCCAAGGCAATATTCTATTATTGGATGCAGAGGTATCATCTGGCGGTATAAAAAATAGAAAGTCTAACATGTTTTGGTCCTTCTTTTTCACATTCACCAAATCCTTTTAAGAAAAATTCACTGATAATGGTTTCATTATTTTTACACTTATCAAACTTCTATTCACGCAAAGCGAGATTTTTATCGTCTTTGTTTTGATGTCCACAATTCGAACATAGCTAACTGGAGGGGGAGTTTTTAACAACGATAACAATTTGCTTTCTGTACCAGGCTGCTTTGTATTCCAGCATTGTTCCTATATTTGCCGGATTATTTTATTGCGACTATTTCTTTTATTAGAACCATAAAAATACATACTCAAAGGCCACCACAGAATTAGAAAAATCGGATACACTTCCCAAATAACATTTGGTGTGGAAACCGCGCTGACAACAATCAAAAAAACGACTGTTAAGAAGGTTCCGAAAATAGATAGTCCAAAATATCTTTTTGAACTGATAAAATATAAAAGTGTTGGCCACCATAACACTGCATATGCCGGATAAACCGCCCACGGGTACCCTGGCGAAAGATAATAATTCAAGAAAGAATAATACAGTATGGCAGCCAGGCTTCCGATTATTGCAACAGACAGTTTTATACTTGATTTACCTAAGAAAGTTAAGACTACCAATAAAATAATTGGATAAACAGCGTATAAAACCCATGGATGCCCCGGTGAATTGAAATAATTATTTAACGATAAGAAAAGGATGATTATTAATCCTACAAAAAGAACACCAAATTTATATTGCTTTTCACTTAAAAAATAAAGGCTGACAGGCCACAGAACAAGTATATGAGAAGGATATAAAAACCAAAGATGCTCAGGACTGGTGAGAAGGTTAACTATCATCAAAAATACAATCGTCATAATACTTCCAATCGTTGCAAAAACAATTTCCTGCTTCATGTTGACACCTCTTTTATTTTAATTTTCTCCATCGATAAAACATACTGAGCGGCCACCATAAAATAGCAAAGGTCGGATAGACAAACCAAATTGTTGATGGCGAGTAGTATAGATTAATAAAAACCATCAAGGCAATAATTAAAATACTTCCCCAGATAGAGAAATTCAAATCGATTTTTGCTCTTTCAATTCTTTTTCCATCTCCATCTCTGTTTACGTTATAAACACCTAGTTCACTTTTTATTTCATCAATATTCCCAAATTCCACGATGGCTTTGTTAACAGCATCCTCTTCTTCTTTTCCTTGAGCCACCAAATCATACACTTTTTCTTCCAGATTCTGAAAAATCTCTTGTTTAATAATTTCCTTTTCTTCACTCTTTGGAATATCTTTAAATAATTCATTTACATGATTTTTTATCTTATTCAATCTAATCCCTCCATAAACAAATCAATAATTTCCTTTGTAACTTTCCATTCTCTGGCTGTCTCTTTTAAATATGCTTTTCCTAACATCGTGATCCTATAATATTTTCGCTTTCCGCCATGAGATACTTTGCCATAATATGACTCAATTAATTCTTTCTTTTCAAGGCGTTGGAAAACGGCATATAATGTTGCTTCTTTAATCTGAAAACGATTTTCTGTCCGCAAGCTGATTTGTTTTGATATTTCATAACCATATTGATCATTTTCATAAATCAACCGCAGTATAATCGATTCCAGATGTCCCCGGATAATATCACTTCTAATCATAATAATCCTTCCTTATCATATAACTCTATCTAATAGAGTTATATTAACACTTATTACTCTATGTGTCAAAGTAATTATAATTAAAGAAAATTGATACTCCTAATTATTTGAAAGGTCTATTAAATAAATCATTTTCAATTTAATAAGCATTTATATGATTTATTACCATTTACTTATTATTATATCGGAAGAGTAATTATATCATTTATTACTCTTTCTGTTATAGCAAAATCACAAGCTGTATTGAGGTTTATAAATCCACGGAAATCAACCATGTAATATGAAGATTTTTTCTGCAAAAATCAATCGCATTCTCCCCCCCTTCGCTTCATTAGAATGATTGAAATAGTTAATACCCTGATGAACGATAGCGCCAGCATTGCCCCTCGGTCAGGTTATTCGAACTATATGACGGTCCTGGCGGTACCATAGCTCTTTCGGATTCTTGTAATAAAAAATTACGAGCGACACTGATTGGAGTCAATACATCGTTCCAAGTAGATTGTTTGCAAGAATTTGAGTAAGTGTAATACCAAGAAATACATCCAGAACAAGAATTCGACATTTTCCAAGTAATGCAGCAACCAAATCGAGACACTGCTTCATCCTTGGAGAGTACCTTTTCACTCTAGTTTTTACAGCATTAGAAAGATCAGCCATCCCTAAAATTTTACCTGTTCTTTGGAAACAGGCTTCATATCTCTTTATAAAACCATTATTTTTTAGAGGAATATTGAAAAAATATATCGTCATGTTTGTATGTATACTAATCATCGCAGGTGGCTGCGATATGCGTATACAAGAAGAAAATAGAAAGCCTTCAGAAATGAAGCTTGATGAATTACCAGAAGCACCAGCATTTAAAGATAACTTTACAAGAGGGTTTTTACAGTCCGCAGAGCCAATACGAGAAGGGTATTACCCTTTTTTATCGGAATCAGAAAGCTTTACCATGGACTTTCCTGAAGAGATGAAAGTGGAGTATCGGAGTCATTTCGCAAGTTCTGATAACGAGAGGGAAACAATTGAAATAAGGAATGTAGAAAAGAACAGAAATGTTCATGTCCATTTTTTTATGCAATATTATCGCTCTATGGGCACTGCAGAAGATAGTATGAGAATGATGTCAGCAAGTGCTGATAAGGATTTAAATTTCAAAAAAATAGAAACAACTTATGAAAATCAATATTTAGATGTTGCAGAATTTCAATATGATGAGAATAACCACACTATCTTAGCGATAGTATGGAATGAAGCGGGTCAACAGATTCAAATTTCTTTGATGGCAAGATGCCTGGATTCTGAAGAGATGGACCGATGTGAACCTTTAACAAAAGAGGATAGAGAAAAAACAATGGAACAATTTAAATCCATAGAATTGATTCTCCCCGAAAACGATTAATCATATCAGAAAGAAAAAACAGAATTTATAATTGGCAGTGTTTTCAATTGATAATAAAAAGTTTTCTAAAACACCCAACACGTTAGAATAAAATCGGAATGTATTTATAGCTATCTAAAAGCAATATTTTTATAGTTTCTTATACAAAATAAATACTGACTGCACAGACAGCCAGTATTAAAAACCGCACGGAAGAAGACCATTGAATATTAATTACAAACTTTTCTTGCAGATAGCTAACCCGAGTTCCGCACTGCCAAAATGCCGGGATCGGGATTTCTCTGCGTGATAAAACCAGTTAAACACAAACGGTAATTCTTCTTTTTCAACGTACCTCTTACCATTATAACAATTGTAAAAAGTTTATATAGCTCATTTTCTAATCATACCATTATCCTTGTAAAGATAACGTTTGAATGATCGTCTTCATTACAGCATCCTCTTCATTGGAACGAGCGATGTAATTCGCGGCATCTTTTAATTCCTGTACTGCATTACGGACCGCAAAACTATATTTCGCACGGACCATAAGCTCTAAATCATTATAACCGTCACCAAACGCCATCGTTTCTTCCGGGGTCGTATTTAATAAATGCTGTAAATGTTCAACAGTAGTCCCCTTATGAACATTAGCATTTGCAATATCAATCCAGGCTGCTTCAGAGGCAACAATGTAAGCTGACTCAAAAAATGGAGATAATTTCTCTTTTGTCTCAAAACAATTTAAGGATGGATCATGAACTGTTATCTTAATAAAATCATCCGTTATTTCATTAAAATCAGCAACCTGCCTTATCTGCGTATATGATCCTTTGACAACATTCATTTCATCCGGTGAAAGGTTTTGTTTAACAATCGCTGCCTCTTTCGTACATGCGATAATCGTATGTTTCGAACTTATTTCCTCAAGTAAGTGAATAATTTTCAGTCCTAATTTATTGCTTAACAATGATTCATAAACAAATTTACCTTGATGCTTGATTCGGGTTGCGCTGTCTCCCAGAATCCATAAATCATCTGCATCGTCTCCAAATAATGTCTCCACACGTTCACATTGTTTCCCTGTAACAGGTGCAAATACAACATCTTTTTCCTTCATTATCTTTTTAACATCTTTATACAATTCCCGATTAAAATCACCACTGTTATTCAAAAATGTACCATCCATATCTGTTAATATCAATTTAATCATATAATATCCTCCCGCTCTGTAAATAAATTCATCCATTTAAGAACTCTATTTAAGACGATCTGTATTTCTACCTCTCCTGCTTTAATAATTGAGATGTTTTCAGTAAGCTGTTTAATTTCTCTGAGCATAGAATCATTACTGCAATAAAAATAACAATACAAATCGTAAAGACTCCCATCGTTGTGTGAGATACAATGAAACCGATAACAGGTGGCATAAATGTAGTACCTGTATAAGCGGCAGCCATTTGATAACCCATTATTGTTTGAGAATGTTTTCTTCCAAATCGCGACGGTGTTTCATGTAACATACACGGAAATATTGGAGCTAGACCAAGCCCAATAATGATAAAGCCAGCAAGTGAAAAAAAGGCGGACAGTGGCAGCAACAGAATAACGGCACCTGTTAATGCTGTGATTTGGCCAGATCTAATCAGTGTGCGATTCGTTATTTTAAAGGTAATAAAACCAGTTATTAACCTTCCTGCTGTTATCCCCACAAAATACATAGAAACCCAACTGGCTGCTGTTGCTGCATTTAATCCTTTGATGTTTACTAAGAAACTGCTTCCCCAAAGGTTTACCGTTGCTTCAACACCACAATATAATAAGAAAGAAACAAGCGCCAGTTTAACTCCCTTTATTTGCGTTGGCTTTATTTTTTTTATAGGTTCATCCTTCATTAGATAGATTTCATCTTCATTCTGATCAGGTATGCTATGCGTACTATTGTGGATTACTTTGTTCCATAAAGGCAAAGAGAAAAAGAGAATCAAAATCAATACAAATTGAATACCAGCAATAACGAGATACCCGTTTCTCCAAGAATTATCCCCAGAAATAAAATACGCCATTATAATCGGTCCGAGGGATGCTCCTATCCCCCAAAAACAATGCAGCCAGCTCATATGATGCGCCTTGTAGTGGGTAGCTACATAATTGTTTAACCCCGCATCAACAGCTCCAGCTCCCAAACCAAGAGGAATGGCACAAATGATTAACCAAATTACCGATGGAGCAAAATAAAACCCTAATAAAGCAATGGCAGTCATTAAGACACTGACAAAGGTTACTTTGCCAGTACCGAACAATTTAAGTATCCTCCCGCTAACTAAGCTGGAAATAATCGTACCAAATGCAATCATCATAAAAAGGATTCCGCCTGTTTCAATCGGAGCGCTAAGATCTGATTGCATTACCGGCCATGCTGCTCCTAATAATGAATCTGGTAGTCCTAAACTGATAAAAGCTAAATAAATAATTAGTAAAAGATATACTGCCATGTTTTATCTCCTTTTAATATTTATCTTTCCATGAAGATTTAAAATGAAAGTTATAGTTACAGTCACCTCTCCTGAAAGTTAATTTTATAAATCGTGTCTTTCGTAACTAACCATCTTAAACCAACTGTTATGCTTTGCTGGAAATTCCGGTCAAAATAGATGACAGGTTTGTTTGGCTGCCTGGAAAGATGCGTATTACCCCCAATTTGTCGCTTCATCATTTCTTCGTCTATATTTTCAGAGGAAATCACAAAAATACTTGGAGCTATAACAGCATTATAAATAGCTACAATTTCTGAAAGATTATGGACTAATTCTTCATCCGTACCTGGAGCAGCTTTATCCATAAGCATCGGAAGATATTTTATTTCACCGGCCAACCCTTTCTGTCCTTCTATAAGCACACCTTTAGATAGTATGGTTATTCCCGGCATACTTTTTTCTGGATAATAGATTCCAACAACACTTTCATTCGTAAGATTATTTTCAACACAATATCCCATCGTCATGATATGTGCATCATTCTGTATTTTTATAGGAATATCCGTTATTTTTTTCAGTTCTTTTTCAATATTCCAGGAATCAAACATATTTTCCCAACTGGATGTAATAACACCTTCAAAAATTTTCCCGGGCAGTGTCAGCCCTATTCTTTCAATTTCATATTCTCTATGAATATATTTATCAATGATTTGCAAAAGGTCATCTGTATCATTCGGAAAATCGACTATATCAGAAACTTTCTCATCTCCATCCAAATTTACAATTTTAATGATTGTTTCCAAGTTCCTTTTCCGTTTAGCACTCTTTTTTTCTTGAATTGAAACGAGAAGATAAAATGATTTGTCATAATTAAAAATATAATCGGCTGCCGGCCGCCCTGTCTTTTGCTGTACGAAAGAATTCTCCAAAAATATGTTTTCCTTCACTAATTCTTTAACTAATGAATTAATAGTAACTACACTAAGGCCGGTGTCTTTAACCATCTCTGCTTTAATAGCTTTTCTCTTTTTAAACAGCAACGCTTTCAATTCCCTCAGGTTTTTTTGTCTAATAGGATTGTTTTCTTCTCTCAATCAAACCACCTCCCACATTCATTAAACTACTTTATTAAGTACCTTTAATAAATATAAATGATAAACAAATTATTGTAAAGAGAATTTGCAGGATATTGCCATAAAGTGAAACTTCATTGAGCAGGGTTTTCTTCCATGGGATTGGAACTGGAATAAATAATTTACCGGGGTTAAAAAGCGCTGCGCGTTGACAGTTCATAAATATTTAAACTCGATCTAAAAAGTTGACAAAAAAATTATTTTATGCTATAATTTACATTTATTATTTTTAGTTATATAATAGGGTTCCCTTGGCCAGGGGACCCTTTTTTTGCGTTCTAAATATCCTTACAGGAAAGGTGATATCCTATGAATTTATCCGCTATGTTGAATTCCATCCAACAATCACATCATTCCAATACAATAATGGATCTGGTTAGTTTAAACGATAAAACAAAAGAGCGGGGTTTAGCGCTAACGCCAGATGATGCAAAGTCACTCGTGGCATCCAGAAATAAAGTGCTGCGTGATCATGCGAGAATTGAATTGAGCAACGGTGTGTTAAAGGAGTTAATTGAGGTATTTTCCACCTCCCCTTATATAAACCAGGAGCACTATGTTGATACACTGAATGAACTTCAGGAGATTTTTTATTATCTTAGAAATGAAACGGAAGATAAGGTTGCAGATGCAAAGCTTATTCAACTGATGAATGATTATTATAACAGATCCTGTGCAGGCTCTATCGAACTGTTAAGAAGTAAAATGGAAGAATTCACGGAGAATTTCAGAAGAGATATAACGCTTCCTGATTCTATTTTTAAAGGGGATGAATAATATATGGAATTCGATAACCACTCAGGTCATTCCCGGCAGATTTCTAATATAAGAATTGATCGGTCGCGGTTAAAACAAAACCAATATACCCTCTCTCTCCTGCAGGAAGGTCAGCGGTCAGGAGTTATCCCAAGTCAAAAAGTTTATCAGATACAAGTAGAAGTGGTGCAGGTTCTTCAGCGATTAATCCTGCGGTATACTCAAGGAGCAAGTACCTCAGTGACAACGGAAACAGCGGAAGGAATCATGACATCCCTGCTTTATGCTATTGATGCTTATGCTCTTCAATATGAGAATCCTGAGGAAGCACTTACTCGTTTAAATTTGGAAAGTATAAAAGATATACATTCTAAAGGGGTTGAATTACTCCGCTGTTATTTTGAAGAAACAAAACAACTGTATCAAGAAGTTAAAAAGATCAAATTAGATGTGCCGGTCGATGCTTATCATTTGACTATTGATGAATCGTTACCTGTATTTATAAAACATTATGATATTATTTTCGAAGCCCAAAATACTATGGCAAGCATTGATTATCCTTTAGCTGTTGATGATATGCGGCTTCAGGGCGTTTTTTATATACGGCAGTATTTAGAGCGATTACGAATAGAGACAGAATTCTGCCGCTTTTTTAGTCTTCAGGATGTAATGTTTGTCTTAATAAATTTCGGAAAAATAAGTCGCTTTAATTACCAAATCGAGCTGTTTAATATGTTTGAGCTAATGATAAATAATGCTGTTTTTTCACTGCTGTCCGGAGGAAAACCTGATAATGTCCGGATTTCGGGAATTCAATTTGAGCAGCTGAATCGAATGTTAACAGCTGCCCCTGCTGATCAAAGGACGAAGTTGATTCATCAAGCTCTTGATCAGCTGCAGAAAATCCTGCAAACAAATCAGGCTCTCATTGATTACATCGATTTGTACCGCGGTGAATTCGTTCAAAGGGTGAATAGTGCTGCAAAAATCGGCAGCTTCGAAACGCTTATTATCCGAGAAATAAAAGAACATGAAAAAACAATGGTATTCAAGTTAGATGAGAATGATCGAATGAGTGATATACAAATGCGCAGCTTAGTAGACCGTATCTTAGAAATCAGCAATTCTGAAGAAAAAGCACTGCTCATCCGGAGACATTTTGTTTCACTGCATGATTATCTGGATCTACTCCATGCAGGATGCCTGTTTAACGGGGATTATGAAGCTCTTTTTAGAACTTTTGGAGATATTGAACTAGCTATTTTAGCCAAAATCATATTTTATGAGAAATTACGGGATGCTACGCACGATTTTTCAGATATTATTGAGGATGGTATCGAAGCGGAGAATGAGTGGGAGATACATTATATTGAATTTATACAGCAGTTGGAAGATGAGCGCATTAAAGCTATAGGGAATTTTATTTATGAAATCAATTATGAGGATATATCCTTTCATTAGGCAGAAATTATTGAAAGGAAAATGATTACTTCATCTCCCTTAAGTTTTCCTGTCTACAAAGGAATAGAACTGCGCGAAATAAGAAGTGAATTGTATCAGCTATGTTTGTGGATTATACTGGCAGGCAGGCTCCTCTTCTTGCGGTTTAATAAGCTTCGAATTATTGAGATGGAGACTTACTGCCAGTTTAAAATAAATTTAACCTGATTTAAGACAGTGAATATACTCGATCATAACTTTAGAATCTAATGACTATTCGCGCATCTTAAGGCATCGGTTTTTCCAATAATAATGAATAAGTCTTAAATAAACTATTGGACTCTGGTCTGATTTTCTGTATATAAAATGAAGTTCCGCTCTTATTGTGTTAAATAACGTTTAATTATTTAACACGAAGTCCAGAAAAAATTGCAAACAGTTGGGTTCATTCATTAATACACTGAATTATTTTTTTATTTCCGGTATCTAATGAGTACTGTATGAAATCATGCTTATAGTAATATCAAATTCTTCTGAAAACCAGTATGCGGTAAAATGAATCCTGTCCTTCCATTTCACCGCATACGTATAAATCTGGTCTGCTACTTGAGAAGCGTTTATTTTATCATCCCGTATTTCTCTTCGAAGGTGTCATCACAGTAAAAATGAGCATATATACCAAAACAACAAGCCCTATTGCAAAATAACTTAGCTGTAAACCGAAAAAATCAGAGGCAGCTCCACTAATCATTGGTCCGATCATCATCCCTGCAGAATAAGCCGTATTATAAATGGCAAAGGTAACACCATACGCTTGGGTTTGACTTTCCTGTGCAATATCAGCAAGTTCAGGAAGTGTCGGTGCGAGTACCGTTCCCATACTGATACCGATACAAGCTAATGCAGCAATTTGCAGCCATATATTGGTCGGTAAAACAACGAGTACCAGAGAAACAGCAGTAATGGCTAAACCAATAGTAATTGTTTTAGGATGACCGATTTTGGTGGAAAGACCTCCAATAATGGGAGCTGTAAACGCATAAGCAAGTGAAGGTACACCAAATAATAAACCGATAGCTCCTGGTGATGCATCAAACACATTTCTTAAATAGGTTGGAAATGTTGGTTCCAGCACACTGGGAATAGCAGCACCGATAACAACTGCCCCGCCAATCATGAACAAAGAACGATTTTTCAATAAACGGAACGCACCTGATGGTTCCTCTTCCTTTCTGTGAGGCTCTTCTTTCAATAGAAACACTCGTAACAGCCCATCAATTAAGGCAATTCCTGCCGCTATAAAAAACGGAAGCATATAGCCCCCTAATTGGTAGAGCCAGCCTCCGAAAGCTGGGCCCAACAAGGTCCCCAAAGCTTGCCCCGATAGAGCAATTCCCATGACTTTTCCCCTTTCTTTCGATGGATAAAAGTCTGCAAGCAATGCAAGACCGGATGTCCAGGTGGCAGCTGCAGCAATTCCTTGTAAAACGCGGCAAAGTAGTAGTAGCCAAAAAGTATTCGCAAACGCAAATAACAGTGTAGCGACACCGAGTCCTAAAATTCCCCACAGCATTGGACTACGTCTTCCAAATTTGTCTGAAACAACACCAAATATTGGTGTGGCAATTAATAAAGCAGCTGCATAGCTGCCAAATAAAATACCGATTGCAGTTTGTGATATACCTAAGTTTTCAGCATAGTCCGGTAAAATAGGAACAATCATTCCATAAAGCAGCATATCAGTGAAGATTGCTAAAGTTACAACTAACAAGACGCTTTTTTGAGCTTTTTTAATATTTCGTTCCTGATTCATTTTCTTTCCTTCTTTCTTCAGATATTTTGTTGTTAATATCAACAACAGCTACTCCCCTTTGTCAGAAGCTGAATGACCTCCTTTCTTCTTTTACTCCTTAAGAGGAAAAGGAATAATTGTTTTTACCGCCTCGTTAGCTCGCCGCCTCCACCGATAACCGCAGTAATTTATTATCTTACTTATGTCACTGCTATTATCCATCCCGAATAAAATATAACTTACCCTCCATTGATTACTCAACGTTGACTATAAATATATTTTTTTTCTCCCTCTCAATAAAGAGGGAGAATTACTGATCATTTTTTTCTAAGTATATCAATGCTTTCTCAACGAAATCCTGCTGCTGTCTGATAGTAGCAAACATATTATCAAAAACCAACTGCACCATGGGGGGAATATCGCCTTCTATCGCTGCTTCTTTTTCCTTCCAACCTGCCTGGACACTGCGATATTCATTTCCCAACGTCATTTGCTGCTGTTCTAAAGCTTGACGTGCTTCTTCTACAGACAGCTTATCAAAAAAAGAAATGCCGGTATATAAAGAGGAAGGATATTGAACGGATGAACTGGTTAATGCCTCTCGAACCAAATCTTTCAGGTGTTTTTTTCCTTCTTCTGTGATTCGATAGGTAAACTTTTGCCGATGACCCGTTTGTTCCACTTTGTCAATTGCAATATATCCATCCTTTTCTAATTTTTTGAGCGCATGATAAATCGAACCGATTAATACGCCGCCCCATCTTTCTGCATCTGTCATGCGCAGCGCCTGCTGAATATCATAACCAGACATCGGTTTCGTATCTAACATACCCAGTACAAGTAATCTTGTCAAAAAAGTCACACCCTTTACTTAACGTTGAGTATTGTATAATGAATATATAAGAATGTCAATTATTCAGAATATAAATGCACAAAACGTTTATCCAACTTTGTTGCAGATTATTTACTTTACCGTTTTCGATATCCCCCATTTGAAAGATAAAAATATGCCTCAATATCATTTATAATTAAAGATCTTGTACTCAATAGCAGTAAAGAACCTATTATTGCTAGTGTGAAATAATTAACAGAAATAGGTTCCCTCGCAGTTGTATTATATTAATTTTCAAATGATTTTCGAAGTATAATTATTTCCTCAAGCTCTAGGCTGGTTAATTCAGATATTTCTTCATCCGTATAATCCCTGTCTAAAAGCTTTTTCACAAAATTTCGTTCTGCTTCTTTCATTCCTTGTTCTATTCCTTGTTCGATACCTTTTTCTATACCTTCAGCCACACCTCTTGCCATTCCCTTTTCCATGCCTCTTCTTGTCGCTTCTTCCTCAATTTCTCTAAACAATCTTCCAAACGTCGGGGTGTCTCTTAGCTTTTCCATTCCCATTATTTTTCCTTCCTCCTTTTCATTTTGTGCGATTGGTAATGATTCGTACAGTTTTTCCTGAAATTCCGGTGGTATCTGCAGGGTATAATCGATAAAGTACAACAGGGCTGCAAGATAGGCTTCGCGATGTGAATATTTTTCGAATGCCAAGCTGATGAGCTTCTGCTTAAATTGGAACTTTTTTCCATTATCTTTATCTGTCCTGCCAGTGTTTTTACTGATATAGATTCCCGCGAGAACAGCTAAAGCGAATGGATTACCAGATTTTTTCAGCTCCCCCTCATCTTTCCCATAAAATCGATAGGTGTTATAGGCATAGGTCAGTTCTGTTCCATAAAAAGAATAATGGAACCTATCTTCATGGTGCTGATGGCTGGCATCAGTCAAAAGGGCAATAGAATAAATCAGGTGATTGTATTTATCGTATATCCGGTAAAAATATTTAAACATGCGTTCTGCAAAGTCCTGTTTCCCAATGGTCTGCACTTCGATATGGATAAGAACATATTTTTCTTCCCCGTTTTTCAGCAGCACTTTGACTAATTTATCCGTATAATTTTTTCCTTTTCTTGAATCGATAACAAACTGAAAAAGTTCCAGATTCAAGAAGTCTGCTCCTTTTTCAAAATCAATTTCCGGATATAAATCCTGTGCAAAATATTCCATAAATTCTTGAAATAATTCTTCAATTAAATTTTTCCAAAGCCCATCGTAATCCGTATTTTTTCACGATAAGTTTTTTTATTTTCTTTTACGGTTGTCAGCATTATTTTACCACATCCCCAAGTAATAATAAATTTGTTTTAATCGTATAGACTTTGTGCAAGGAAAGCAAAAGCGCAAAACAGGATTTCTTCTGTACATACTGACTATATATATGGGTTTTTAGTACAGTATTTTACGTTTTCGACCATGAAATGACATTCATATTGAGTTTTTAGTAATATTTTTTTCAGTAGAAAAATTGCTTGTCCTTTTTTAAGCCAATTGTGATACCATGGTATAAGCTATTGTGTATTTTAATAGAGAGGTTTACATGCTTTTTAAAAGATTTGGAGGGATTTTGATGGAAGTAACCAGATCAACCGCCAATCGAATAGTAATCATTGGATGTCCCGGTTCAGGTAAGTCAACATTAGCTACACAAATTGCTCAAATTGGAAACATTCCTTTGGTACACTTAGACAGCATTCAATGGATCGATAATGAAACGAATACTTCTCAGGCAGTTTTTGATGCAAAATTGAAAGAAGAAATACAGAAAGACCAATGGGTTATTGATGGTAATTATGGCAGAACGATGGAATTGCGTATGAAGCGGGCAGAAATGGTTATTTGGTTTGATTTTCCCCGCAGTGTCTGTCTATATCGTATACTCAAGCGCTACGTAAAAAATAAAGGAAAGAAAAATCCGCACGGTAATCCGGATAGATTATACTTTTCTTTTCTTCGTTTTGTTTGGAATTATAAGAAAGAGAATGATTCCCGTATAGAGGCATTAAGAGGCAGATTCCAAGACCAGCTTCTATTCATCCATATTCATTCTGGAAAAGAGCTCAGGAAATTTATAAATAATTTTGAAACTCGATGTGAGCTGTAACATATGTGTCAGCTTAGTAATTACTTTCTGTCGCCAAAAAATATCCTGCATAAAAAGAGCAGTACTCATTAACATGTTAGTGAGTACTGCTCTTTCAGATTAAAAACGCTTATCATTATTTTATTTCACTATTCATCTCACGTGTTTTATAGATAATTTTACGGATACTGTCCATCGATAGATTATAGATTTGTTCCAATTCCTCAAAAGACTGGCCTTCATTATATAATCGATAGATTTCTTCGTTTCTTTTGGCTAAGGCGATACGTGATCCGTTAGCTTCTCCCCATCCTGCACGCTGGCTGGTTTGTTTCGGAATATAGATAAGCTCTCCTTGAATATATTTCTGGAGCTCCTTCAACAAATGAGGCGGAAGCACCTCTTTTCCATTTTTGTATGACAAGCAAGAACATCCTTTCTATGAAGATGTATGTGTCGATCATGCTTTGTTTTCTCATTCATCATTAAAACTCCTCTCATTTTAATTTATTTTACGTAAGCCTTTTCATTATTAGTATACATTAAAGCAGAAAAGAAAAGGAGACCGCAATTTTAATGCGGCCCCGTGTTTTATGATTTCCGCTAAGCGGAAATCACCTCATATTTTGTGATCAATTTAAATCAGCCTCCTTTCCGAAATATTATCGGTCCGACACCCTTATTAACTCATATATTCCCTGCCTGAACAAGGGGAAGAACGATTATAATTATTTTTTACCACTTTTTATATTTATTACAAATAAATACTCCAAATAAAATCAAGGCTGGTATATTCCAGCCTTAAATGAATATCTACTACACTATAAATTCCCACCTGCTCATTAGCCAACATTTTGCACATTCCTTGAGGTCAAGAGTCCTCTCGCCTGTAGGATAGATTTACGATTAGCAGCTCTTAAAAAGGGGTATATAATGTATAATACATTATGAAAAATAACATTATAATGACGAAAGCGAGTGATAGACACAAATGAATAAGTGGACAAAAATACTTGTTGCCTTAACGATGATAATCACAATTAACATGGGACTTACACTCACGGCATTTGCGGAAAATCAGATGAACGATTTACATATTGAAATAGAACTGCTGGAAGATGGTTCAGGAGTTGTTACTGAACATCGTCAAATGAATATAGATAATGGTACGGAGTTTTTCATTAATATGACCAATCTTGAGGGATCAGAAGTATTGGATTTTTCAGTTGAAGGATTTACAGAGGAGCCTGATTGGGATTCCGATGCTTCCCGGGAAGAAAAGACTGGAAAATATGGAACAATATCTACCAATGATGGGGTTGAATTAGTTTGGGGGACTGGAGAGTACGGTGAAAATTCGTATACCATAACCTACACGCTTTCTAACCTTGTTCGTAATTTAGAGGATGGGCAGGGAATGCTTTGGAACTTTGACACCTTTTCAGATGTTCCTGCTCAAAATTTGACAGTTGAAATTTCAGGTTTTCAGCCGTTTACATCTGAAACGGTAAATTTCTGGGGCTTCGGTTTTGCCAATGACATGCAGCTTGAAGATGGTCGAATTGTATGGAAGTCAAATGATGAAGTCGATGGAGATGTGATTGTTTTGACACAATTTCCAGCTGATTTCTTTCAAGCACAGCAAACAGAGGACATGACGTTATCCGAACAGCAAGAAGAAGCAATGGACGGGTCTGCCTATAATACAAGTGACAATTCCAGGGCAGCTATTATCATCATTAGCGTGGTCGTTGGTTTTATACTATTAATCGGTATTGGAACCCTTCTAATTATCCTTAAAACCAACAAAGCAAAAAGAGAAGCCGGTGCAATGAAGCCACTGCATAAACGAATGGCAGAAAATAAAGGAAAAACGTATGCAGCCATACCTTTCGATGGAGAAGACTATGCAGGTTTAAGTGCCCTTCTAACTCAGATGCGACTGGGTTATTTTGAAGATATTTTCCAGGCTTATCTATTAAAATGGTCAGTGAATAAGAAAATCTCTATTGAAGCAGAAGAAAAAAGTAAGGTTTTCGGGAAAAAATATCGCTCGACCATTGCTATCAATGATTTTAAAAATGAACGTGATAAACATCCAACAACCTTTGGAGAACTAACGGATCAAATTGAGGGCGAAACATATGACGAATCATATGAAACTGGTCTATGGACGATGCTCTTAGATGTTGCTGACAGGAATGGTGTCGTTACAGAAAAAGCCATCCAAAAATGGAGTAAACAGTATGCAAAGGAAGTCAGTACGTTTGCTGATTATCTCAAGGACTATTCCGAAGCTTATTTAGAGCAGCAAGGGCTGTTTTCTTTTAAAGAAATTAAAGCAGCTGGATTTTTACAATCTATTATGGTACCAAGTGATGAGGGAGACAAACTGGCGGATCGTTTGATACAATTTAATAACTATTTAAGCGAAGCAGATATAAATCAATTTACGAACGTTTCCAATCCAATTTCATTAAAAGATATGATGCTATGGAGCGTTTTGCTCGGTAAAAGTGATAAAGCATCTAAAAAATTAGAGGCTTTAGTACCTGAAAACAGCTATGAAGAGGACTTGGTATACCTTAATTACTGGTATGGGACTGTCCACGCCCGTACAATCATGACTACAGGCTTAGCCAGCGGCGGCTTTCATTCCAGTACTTCATCTATTAGTGGGTCCAGCGGAAACGGCGGGATTACAAGCGTCAGCGGCGGTGGCGGAGCTGGTGGAGGCGGCGGCGGTGGGATCCGCTAGATAAAACCTCTTTAGTTCCCAGCTTTAAAAAATACTATATCAATTATCTAACATAAGAAAAGCTCAAAACTAATTTGAGCTTCTCTTATGTTGATTTTCTTTTAAGTTATGATTGCCCAATAAATTCCTTAAAAGACTGCGCATCAAAGAAAATAGAGGAAGCTGTCAGTTTACCAGCTTCATTAAAAGACAGGAATTCTCCAACATCTAACTGCTTTTCCGCTCCAGATGGAGACTGAAGTGTATAACGGTTTATAGCAGCAGCCTCATTTCCCTGAATAATCAACTGCTTTGTTTCCAATGCTGTACTTAACGAGAAAAATTGTCCTGCTCCTTTTAAATAGAAACCCTTCCCCTTCATAGCATCGGCAGTATCCAACACAACATAGGTTATGTCGTCAGAAACATAGCTTTCCCATCCCCCGTCATGAATCGATTGAAAATACGCTTTGACTAAATTCCCTGTAACCATAAAATTACCTCCTAAGATGATTGTGTTCATTACACAATCATCTTAGCAAAGGCAATATGACTACATATTGTCATATTGCCTGAGATTTTTTTGCAAAATCATTATTATTTTTGTCTTTAAAGAAGATGGACCGAGAATCTTTAAATGATTCCCAAAACTGAGAAGAAGGTCAACCAGCTCCTGATCAATTATTCTTTCTGCTGTTACCAGCAAATTGTTTTCCTGCTCTGTGATTTCCTCTGCTTTAAAATAATCATATACCTTTGCAGAAACATCCAGTGAAAACATTAACCGGACAATTTCTTTTTCAACTGATTTTTTCGGATTAATCATTTGCTCCAGCTCTTGATAGTTCAGCTTTTTATGTAATGTCTCATCAAAATTCACTGCTGTCATTTCCAAATCCCGGATTCTGGATAGTTTAAAAAAACGCAGCGCTTCTTTTTCCAAACAAAAACCTAATAAGTACCAGGCATTCATTTTAAAGATCAAATGGTATGGAACCACTGTACGTTTGACTTGTTCCTTCTTTTTCGAAGTATAGTCAAATTCGACGATTCGTTGTTGGTGTAAAGCTGCGTCAATCCTGTCCAAATTATTTGTATCCAAATTCCAGGAATTAAAGTCAAAAAAGTAATCACTGCTGACCGGGTTGTCTGATTTATAAGAATCCATCTTTTTTTCAAGCATATCAACACTAGGATAATGAATCATTTGATTAATATTTCTGCTTATATTTTTAATAAATTTCTGCTCTTCTTCCGTAAATAAAGAAGCATTCATTTTGTATTTCTCCGCCAGAAAAAATCCGCCATTATTTCCCCTTTCCGAATAAATCGGAATACCGGCTAAAGTTAATGTATCGATATCTCTGTAAATAGTACGAACAGAAACTTGAAACTTCTCAGCTGTTTCTTTTGCTATGATTCTTTTTTGAGACAACAAAGCAATTAGAATATACATCAGTCTTTCTAATTTCATATAAGAGTTTCCTTTCTAATATATTTTGTTTTACTGTTTCTATTAAACAGTTTATATCATTTAAATATAGTTATAGCACATAGAACACCCTATCAAGTAATGCTGTCATTATACCATTATAATTTGAAAACTCCCTGCCTCTTTCCAAAAATCATACTTTATCAAAACTTTATGTAAACTATATTCTCAGCTTATTTTACTTTGCTACTATTTACAGTATCAAAAAGGAGATGAGCAAATAATGCAAGCAAATAAAAAAGAGTCCATTTTAGAAATTAGAAATCTAAACAAAAAAATTGACGGGCAAACCGTAATTGATGATATTCATTTTTCAATTCAAAAAGGTGATATCTATGGCTTTCTCGGACCAAATGGTGCAGGAAAAACAACAACATTAAGAATGATTACCCGTTTGATTTTCCCTCATTCCGGTGACATATTAATTGATGGACATTCCATCAGGAATAATTCCGTTTTAGCCCTTTCCAGAGTAGGAAGTATTATAGAAAACCCTGCTTTTTACCTCCATCTTACAGCAAGGCAAAATTTAACTCTGAGTGCTAAATTAGCTGCTGTCAAAGTGCCGAAAACAAGGATCAATGAAGTTCTATCCATTGTAGACCTGAAGGAAGCAAAAGATAACAAGGTGAAGACATTTTCTTTAGGGATGAAGCAGCGTCTTGGAATTGCTAATGCCCTATTGTGCTATCCCAGCTTAATTATATTGGATGAGCCAACGAATGGTGTTGATCCAATGGGTCTTCGGGAAATGAAAGCATTAATTAAACGACTGGCAGAAAAAGAGAAGATTACATTTCTTATCTCCAGTCATATGCTTCGGGAAATGGAGGATTTATGTCATAAAGCAGCCTTTATTCAGAGCGGCAAGATTGTTGAAGAAGGAGATATTGCCGAATTATTAAACGTCTATCAAGTTACCAATTTAGAGGATTTATTTTTTGCATGTATAAAGGAGAATTTAACATAATGAAGAATATATGGGCACTGACCTCATTCGAGTTTAAACGTACACTGACTTCCAAAATGCTGCTTGTCTATACACTTATTTATGCTGCGATGTATGTTTTAACAGGTGTTATTTTTAAGGTTTACGGTGCAGGAAAAACAGTAGTTGCCGGTTATGGTCAATCATTTCCTGTGGAAATGCTCCAAGCTGGTATTACATTTACAGCTGTTTTTATTGCCATTTATGTTGGAGAGATATTAATACAGGAACGAAATAACGGGACAATCAAATTTGTTCTTTTACGTTCTGTTTCAAGATTTCAATATTATATTTCGAGAATTATATCTATCTTTTTATTTTCACTTCTATTAACAACTATCATCATTTTAATAGGTTATGTCGTTGGCCTCCTGTTCTTTGACTGGGGAGATACGTTTGTCTTTTATTCTGTAACTACGAGTGGCTGGCAGGGTATAAGAGTTACGGTTTTAGCCGGGTTAGCCTTTGCTTTTGCTTATTTTATTTTTGGTTTAATCGCTTTATTGGTTTCGCAGTTTATTCAGCGAATTGCTACTTTAGCTATGCTGATGGGATTGTCTACACTGGTCGGACAATATATCGTTATTTATGATCAAATAAAACAATATGTGATTTATGAACATTTATTATTTTTCCATATTAATCTATTTGAAAAGTCTATTTCCTACAGTGTCACAAGCTTTGGTGTACTCGTTGGTTATCTTATCGTACTTGGAACAGCAGGCTACTTTCTATTTAAAAAACAGGATTTATATGTATAAAGGAGGGTGTATATGATTCAACAATTAAAACATGACATATTTTATTTGTTTTATAATCGTAAATATCGGTTATTGATATTACTTACTATTTTATTAACAGCAGGTTTAAGCCTTTACACAGCGGTAAATGCGAATGCAGGAGAAGATATTCTCATTCAGGTGTTTGGAAGCTTCAGGCAAATGTATTGGATAATCTGTGCTTATTTAATTGCTGATTTGCTATCAACAGACTATCACTCGCAGACAATTAAAAACATTATCCCTAAATTATCCAACCGTAATCATTATTATTTATCAAAAATAATCGTTGCGACATTATTAGGAATAGTTATCTTATTAATACACGTTGTAACGAGCTGGCTCACAATTGGTTCTCTTGCAGCAGGAATCGAATTAAATTATTTTAACATCTCCTATTTTTTATGTGGAGCTATCCTTTCTCTTCTTTTCTATTCCTCCATGTTGGCTTTTGTTATAGCTATTTCTAGAAAAGAAACCGTCACTATTGGCGTGGCATTAGGACTTATACTCTTGCAGGCGTTGATGGAAGGTCTTGATCCTGTGGTTTCAGCTCATTTTCCAACCATGTACGTCAGCACTTTACATGATCTTGTTTCAGCGAATCTATTAACAGGTATTATTTCGATTAGCTGTTATCTTATTTTCACTTTCTTATTGTTTATTGGTACGATAAAGATATTTAGTAAACAAGATTTATTTACTTAGGAGGTACCAATGGAGCTGAAAAAAATACTTGTAATAGAAGATGATGTAGATTTAGCTAAAATGATGGAAAATTATTTAAATAGAGAAAACTACGATGTGTTGATTTGCCAGCAAGGGGATCGAGCCCTGCATGTTGTCAAACAGTATCAACCTCATATGGTTTTACTAGATTTAATGTTACCAGGATTGGACGGGCTGGAGATATTAAAGCAAGTAAGAGCATTCTCTGTAGTACCTGTCATTATTATCAGTGCAAAAGAAACAGAGGTGGATCGAGTACTTGGGTTAAAAATTGGATCTGACGATTATATTACGAAGCCATTCTCGATTAAAGAACTCGTTGCAAGGGTGGAAGCATTATTCAGACGTTTTGAATATGCTTCTCTCCCCTCTGCTTCCAGTGAAATCATTGCATTTGATGATATTATTATTGACCTGTCTTCGAGAAATGTAACAAAGGGCGGAGCGCTTGTTAACCTGACTATGAAAGAATTTGATTTGCTCGTATTCTTAGCACAATCTCCTAATCAGGCTTTCCGCAAAGAACAACTCTATGACAACGTTTGGGGAATACATGAATATGGAGACATCAATACAGTTATGATTCATATACAAAAAATCAGAGAAAAGCTGGGGAACAGCAGCTACATCACTACTTTACGCGGAATAGGCTATCGTTTCGACGGTGAAATACAATGAAGCAGAGTATTGTAAAAGAACTTATTTGGATGTGTATCATCACTGCTTGTATACCGCTGCTGATTGCTTTTATGATGGCACAGTCTGATATTATCTTTATTATTATCCTGATAACAACCTTGCCTTTTTTTCTATTCTCTTTTTGGATGATTACCTACGTGAGAAAAAGAATGATTGCCCCTCTATCCATTTTAGCTGAGGAAGCTCAAAAAATTTCTCAAGGGAACTTATCACATCGAATCTCATACAAAAAAGAGGATGAATTTGGCCGTTTTATCTCTGCTTTTGATCAGATGAGAAATACATTACATCTGCAAGAGCAGCAGCAGCAATCCTTTGAAAAGGAACGTAAGCATTTTATCGACAGCATTTCCCATGATTTAAAAACACCGATTGCTTCGATTTCTGCTTATATTGAAGCATTACAGGATGGCATGGCAGAGGGTCCGGAAGAAGAACAGCTTTATTTACAAGTCATTCAAAAAAAGGTACATGTATTAAATGACCTTTCCAATCAATTAAGCCTAAGCTATGAAACACCGGACACCATTCATTTGGAAACACAATCAATCAATTGCTATGAATGGGCAGTGGACTGGCTGGAAAATATTCTTGTGGAGTGCCAGACAATGGGTATACATGCCCAATTAGAAAATCAACTTAACAGTAAGGATGCTTCCAATTTCTGCATCGATGTCTATCAGCTGGATCGAGCGCTGCAAAATATTCTTAACAATGCCTACCGATATGCGAAAGAATTTTTATCGGTTAAAACAAGTCTCGACGCTGCTTCTTTTAAAATATACATGGCAAATGATGGAGCCCGCCTTCATAACACACAGATCCATAGGATTTTTGAACGGTTTTATACGGAAGAACTGCACAATGCAGATGGTCATCTGGGTTTAGGGCTTTATATAACAGATACACTGGTCCAGGCGATGGATGGGAAAATAACGGCAGCTGTGAAAGATGGCCGGATATATTTTGAAATTACTTTTCCGATTGTAAGTATATAATTTGATTCAGCAATTTTAGTTCTATATAAAATAGAGAAAAGGTAAAGCATTCAATTTATTTTCTTCTAAATGCTTTACCTTATCATTATCTTTTCTTCAGTTCAAGAATAACTTATAGCTATGAAACATTGATAAGGCCTGCTCACCAGTTAAACAATTTATGTTTGTGACCCCGGTATGCTTCAATGTCTTTTTAAACTGATTTTTTGTAAACAGCTTATCATATTCCTTATTTACCAATTTATAAACAAAATATTGATACAAATCTCTATCACTAGAGTGAATTCCAGATTCTTTTCTTCTAAGTCTGATTAAAACAGAATCAACTTTCGGTTTTGGATGAAAATAATCTCTAGGAATTCTTCTTAAAACCTTTATATCAACTTCAGGAAATAGGAATAATCCTAAAGTCCTTCTATAATCTGTCAGCCGCTTCGCAAAACCTGCTTCTACAATCAGAAAACAGTATGCAGCAGCACTTTCAAATACAATCTTTTTTATTATTTTTGTACTTATATTGTAAGGTATATTTCCGAAAATTTTATACGGTTGATTTCCTTTTGAAAATCTATATTTTAATATATCTGCATGCACAACTTGAATGTTTTCAGAACGTTTGATAGACCTCTGCATCATAGATACAAGCTTCGTATCTATTTCAACAGCTGTGAGAAAATGACAGATCTTAACGAGCTCTCTGGTGAAGTGACCTTTCCCCGAACCAATCTCAATAACCGTATCATTTTTCCCAATGTTTGTTTGGGATAATATGTCATTAATATGCTTTTTCGACGTAATAAAATTTTGACTATCTTTTAGATTTATTTTGTTCATTATAACCCTCTATCCTATTGGTTATAACAAACTTTACCTATCGTTCATTATAACCATTTCGTATTTTTCTTGGTTTATAATGAACTTTTTTAACAACAGCAATGCTACAAATCCCCATGTCTACCCTCCTTTTAAATTTTAGAAGAGTAGACTGTTATCTACTACTGCGATAGATGCAATTCCCATTACGATAACCTCCAAATATAATATGACAGATTGATTATAACAGATGCGTGCATCTAAAAACAGCCTAGCTCTATCATTTAGCTGTTGGCAATACAATCTGTACAGCCAAACCTCCATACTGGCTCTGGTCAATAACGACTTCACCGCCATGCGAAGAAATAATCTGTTTTACAATCAGCACTCTCAGACCATGCCGAAACTCTCCAGAACGATTGGTCCTAAGCATATAGTGCGGGGTATTATTTAAATGTTGAATTTGTTCCTTCGTTGCACCTTTTCCATTGTCTTCTACTGAAATAACGCATTTACTCTCCGCTATTTTAATAGATATAAAAATGGTACATCCATCCTCATTATGATTCATGCAATTTTGAACCAGATTGCTGATCGTCCGTTTTAGTAAGGATTTATCTGCCACAATGATACAAGCGGATACCTCTTTATCAGCAATCCATTCTACCGGATATTTTCCATCCAAATCGATATTCATAAATTCTACTGCTACTTCCCGCACAACAGCAACCACATTTTCGTCCTTTAAATGAATCGGCTGCATATTATATTCCAATTTGGAAGCCAAGTTCAAATCATCAATTAACCGCTTCATTTTTTCACTTTGTTTTCTAATGACTGATATTTTTTTCCTGGATTCTTGATTCAGTGTATCTTCCTCTTCCAGTTGCCCGACATAGCCCATTACCATCGACAAAGGAGCCCGTATATCATGCGAAACGCCGGCAATCCAATTCGATCGTGCTTCTTCCTTCCTTTTCAGCATCCGCTGTTGCGATTGTAAAATAGCAGCAGTTTGATTGATATTTGCCGCCAATTCAGATAAAGCGCCCTTCTTTTTCCTGGCGGCTAACCAATGCTTTCTGTATTTTGGATGTTGTCTATCTGCATTCAGACACCTATTTTTGCCACAGGACTCAGACTGGCTTCTGTCGTTCCATCTGTACTAATAATTAATACGAAACTTTGGTTTATTTATCCGATGTGCTACCCGTTTTACGTAATAACCGCCAAATACATTTCGACAGCTCAGGTCAGTCTCTTCCCATGGATACCTGCTGCAGTTGGAATTACAATCGTTTGTTTAGCCATTTCCTGTATCTTTTTTGGGAAAGCGGAAAGGAGGTAGGATTATAAATGAAAAATATTTTTATAAGCATTTGTACAATCATGCTGTTTATCCCCTGGACAATTCTAATTCTCAGGACAAATGATTGGGCACTTGAATCACCAACAGCTGAATTTATAATTTTATCCTATGCTGCATTTATGGTTTTCAGCGGCATATTCACGATATTTACCTATCTAAAAGTAGATAAGGAAGCCTTGATGAAAATCTGTCTGATAATCAATTGTCTATATGCTTTTACCGGGGCAGCAGCAATCTTTCTTATCGTTGCTCCTTCTTAGCGGATGCACATACACTAAGTTTAAAACTAGACATCTATGGGAAGAAACTTAGCATGAAGAATATACAATATGTATGGAGGCAGTACGAATGATTGTTGTTTTTATCATTATCATTTTGCTGAGTTTTTTCGTAAATAAAAGATTTACGAATAGAGATTCAAAACCAAAAATTCCTGTTCAGATCGGAATGGCAGCAGTTTCCATTGCTGCGACGATGCTTATTTTGTTTAATGATCATGCGGGGGATCATTTAAATATATTGCTGTTGGTATAGGCATATTTTCTGCAATAGCGATTTTATCTGAAGCATTTATTACAAAAAGAGATTATAAACAGTAATTCTAAAGAATAAAAATAGCAATGGGATGATGTTGTTGCTATTTTTATTCTTTTCAAATAGAGTAATCTGACTGTTTTCTCTCATCATATAATGCTTTCTAAGAAAAAAGTGTCTTATATATTTCTCCTATGATGCCTTCCATTTGATGAACACCTAATTCTGCATTTGTCATGATCACTGCACCTTTTCCTGGATACGGATATGCTACGATCATACATTGAAAACCTACACCCCAGCCTAGAGATGCAATTTCCAGTTTTTCTTCCGAACCTTCCAAAAACACTCCTAACCCAGCCCAGTTTTTACCTTTTTGCGGAGTAATCATTTCTTTTGCTGCATTTTCCGATAGACCAATCTTACTTTTCCTTTTTACAGCATTCATTAATTCCAGTACTACTTTAGCTAAATCGAAAGATGTTGTCCATAATCCAGAAGCTGCCGGATAAGGATATATAGGGTATTTTTCATCTGTGAGTCCACCATTTCTGTTATGTCCGCAAGAAAAATTATCACTATCCAAATTCAAACTTGTCGTATCTAAATAACTGTTTTCCATTCCTAGCAGTTCAAATACTTGCTCATTCATAACCTGATGAAAGGCTTTTGCAGTAACATCTTCTATCAACTGCTGAATAATACAGAAGCCTGCATCTGAATAACGGAATTCACTTTCAGGTTCACGCTTTACTTTAATAGGAGCTCTACAATAAGGTGTTTTTCCTTCTAATAACGCAACTATAGAAGGGGTTCCTGCTTCCGAATCCAGTTCAGAAAAGCTGCCCTCAGGATCTATAATTCCAGATTGATGACTTAATAAATTTCTTAATGTTACTTTCTGATTTTCTGTAAATTCACTTTCCGGTACTTTCCACGAGATAAGGCTTTTATTTACGTCTTCATCTAAATAAAGAATTCCTTCATCTGCCAGTTTCATAGCAAGGATGCCCGTTAAGAACTTGCTGATGGAACAAGCATTAAAAATAGAATTATCATTTACTTTTCTATTGCTTTCAGCTTCCAATAAGCCTTTATTTATCGTTCTGCTGATTTGACCGTTCTCAAACAATGTAATACTCAACCCATTAACATGATAAAACTTCATCCGTTCTTCCAAGTCAATATTTTTTAACTCCAAATTGTTACCTCCTTCTTTTTAGGTTATTTTGAAATGTAATTGCCTATTGTCAGAATTAAATACACAAATATTCAGACAAATAATCTATATAGAAACTAAAGGAGATATACGTCTTATATAATAAGCATATATCCCCTTAGTTAAGTCTACAGCAGCTCTAATCGGAAAGTATAAGATTAGAAACAACTATTTTTGACCATGACTCCAACGCGTCAAAATGTTGTTTCAACTCCTCTTTTGTCATCCATATCCCCGTAAGCTCTTCTTCCTCTGATTGAATATCTTTACTATTTAATTCTATTTCATAAATAATCCCCAGATGATCACTATCGACACCATCATTCGATTTAATTATACCTTTCATTTCCAGCTTTTTAACCTTTTCTGCTTTTATTCCGGCTTCTTCTTCCAGCTCACGCCAAAGTCCATTTTCGATAGAACTTTGAATATCACCGGGTACTGCATCAATTTCCCCGACGTGTCCTCCCAGAAGTCCTTTTCTTCCGGCAAGTCTGCTTTCTCCGACACCTGCACCGCGTAAAATAAAGAAGTATTCCTCTTCATATCTTACAGCGACGTATGGGATCGGATGTCTTTGATTCGGGTGGTATTCCAATAAACTGCGTTCTTCTATTTCATAGTCTATTAACGGCAGGTTCTTTACTTTACTGAAGCCCCATGGAATACTGTCTAAATCAGCTTCTTTAAAATATAATATTTTTTCCGCTGTACTTGGCTTTTTCTTTTGTAAAATTTCCGATTTAAACTTATTTAAATACTCCCATTCATCTGATTCAACAGGATACTGCGACCGTTCAGCTAATATTTCTTCCAGACTTTTTTCTTTGAGAAAGTCTTCATCGTTTTTTAGAAATTTGACTGCTTCATTCTTTTTATTAGAAGAATACATCATTTCTTTATTTGTCATAACATCACCTTTTCCCTGAAACTATAGTTCACTTTTCATTTATTTAAAGAAGCTGAAGATACCCGCTCCAAAAATACTATTCTACCAGCTTATTTTGAAAAGCATAAATTACCGCCTGTGTACGATCGTGCACTTCCAATTTTCCTAGGATATTGCTGACATGCACCTTCACTGTTTTTAATGCGATAAACAACTCATCGGCAATTTCCTGATTCGATTTCCCTTTTGCCATTAATAATAATATTTCCCTTTCTCTCCCTGTTAATTGCTCATGTAAAACTGTCTCCTGCTTTGTCCGCATACGATTCATAATTTTCCCGGTAACTTCTGGTTCCAGTATTGATTGTCCTTCGTATGTAGCACGAATTGCTTTGGCAATTTCGCCGGCTTTTGATGTTTTCAGCATATAGCTGGTTGCTCCCGCTTCTAGTGCCGGATATACCTTCTCATCATCTAAAAAGCTGGTAACGATAATAATCTTTGCTTCCGGCCAGGATTCAATAATTTTCTTTGTGGCTTCAATTCCATCCATTTCTTTCATCACAAGATCCATTAAAATAATATCCGGGCGAAGCTCTAATGCCAGGTCAATAGCACGTGAGCCATCATCTGCTTCTGCAACTACATCAATATCCGGCTGTGATGACAGATATGCGGATACGCCGATTCGTACCATTTCATGATCATCAACAAATAAAACTTTAATCATCAGGGTTACGCTCCTTTCTTAAAATAGGGACTTTTACTTCCAAACGCGTGCCTTCATTCGGCAGACTGATAATTTTCAAAGTACCGCCAACCTCATAAGCACGTTCACGCATATTCTGCATTCCATAAGAACTTGTTTTAACAGCTTCTGTCTCGAACCCGACTCCATCGTCAACCACGCGCATAATAATATTTTCATCTCGTTCCAGTAATAATATCTGAAGATTTTCAGCCTTCGCATGACGCAGCGTGTTGGAGATAGATTCCTGAAAGATACGAAATAGCTGGTCTTCTACCCCTTTATCAACTTGAAATGCTTCTATTTTTGCATCGATTTCTAAAGGTACTTTTTGTGTCAATTCTCTTAAAAGCCCCTCTACGCCCTCCTGCAATGTCTTCCCCTTTAAGTCAACCGGCCGTAAGTGCAGAAGAAGTGCACGCATTTCCAATTGTGATTGATGAATCATTTTTTCCACCATATTTAACTGCTTATTTAATGTTGCATCCTCAGCTGATCCTGCCTCATTAATTGCTGACATCAGCATGGAAGCTGCAAAAAGCTGCTGACTCACGGAATCATGCAGTTCCCGGGCTAAACGGTTTCTTTCTTGTACAACTACTTCCTGCAAACTCTGTTCCCTCTCGTTTGCTCTTTCTGTAGCAATCTTTTGCGCATGCTCCGTTTGTGCACGCAACTTCTCCTGAACCTGATTCATTCGCGCAGAGATCGGTTCCAGTTCTTTTGGTATTTCTTCTGTATCAGGAGGTCTTTCTCCTTTAATAATGCCTGTAAGCATTTTTTCAATTTTTTTCAAATTCCCCTTCCAATACCAGCCTATAATTGCACCGACTATGGAACCGAAGATAATCACAAAAGCCAGAACCGTCAAAAGGAAGGAAACACCTCCAATTTGCCCTTCCCAAAGTGCGCTCCAACCCGCTGACTCATTTACAGAGAAAGTAACAAAGGTCGTTAAAACTGCAGCAATTGCCAGAACAAAACTGCAGGCAATAGACAAGAGAACAAAACGGATAATCGTATTCATATGCGTTTCACCTCAATGTCTCCGGAAAATAAAGATGTGACAATCTTTACTCTTTGATGAGCCGTATTATATTTTTTTGTTTCATAATGAAGTGACTTGTTCATTAGCCGGCCGTGGTATTCTCCAAAAATAGATGCCCTGCCGAATATAGAACTATGATGAATACTGACCTCTACTTCATAAGGAACGTAAATCTCAATATTGCCTACAAGATGCCGGATAGAGATAATCGCCGTATCGTAAGGCAGCACTGTATTACTTAAATCAATAACACGATCACCATAAATGCCATGCATATTGACATCTTTCCATTGATAAGCTGTTTCCTCCGTCCGAAAGTCATCAAAAAAGCGTTCATTAAATAAATTATCAACCTGAACAAGAGGTTCTTCATCTTTCAAACTTGCTTTATTCGGAAGCTCCGGTTTTTCTTTACTGGGTTCTTTCGTTGATTTGATATAATTTAAAATAAAGAAAACAATGGCAACGATAATTAAAAATCGAACCGCCAATAAATTGAAAACGTTCAGAATGAAGGATATTGCAGCAATTGCGAACACAATCTTCCAGCCCAGTGAATGCAATCTTTTCCAGCTGAAGTAAACAAAGAAGCCGGAAATTAACGCTGATATCAGTGAACCGCCATGGAAAAAGACGATTTCAAAAACAAGAAGAATGGCGACGGTAATCCATATCCAGTTTAAATTTCTCGTGCTGAGCTGTTTATACATCCTTCCATTCTCCTTTCATTATTATGTAAAATATACAAGGCGCAAGAACAACCTGCGCCAGTATAAGTATATCATGATTTTCTAATTCACCCTACAAATTCTGAGTTTATTCATTTTCCTTTTCTTCTAATTTCTTTTCGATTGCTGCAATTTTATTATCAAATGTGCTCTGATAGTATGAGCTGTTTACTCGGTATTCCAGATTTTCAATATATTGTTCCATTTCTTCAAATTTGGAGAAAGGTTTTTCCGGTGACTCATCCACGACCCGGTTAATTTGATGATTTGCTTTCGCAATATTTTCACGGCCCATTAATTCCATACGGCGCAGATGCATATCCTTTAAGCGATGCTTCATCTCTTCGTATTTCTGCTCCAAATTTTCAAGCTGGGTAATAGCTTCTTCTCTGGATGCTTTCATGCGACCTGCACGGTTTTGATACTCTTCATGCTCTTTTAGAGCAAATTCATGCATTTCCTCTTCCTGAGCACGTTCTGCGATTTGCGCTTGTTTCAGACGTTTATCAGCAAGGTCCTGTGCTTTCATATACTCACGTGCAAACTCTTCTTTTAATTTATATTGGCGGTCAATCAGCTTTCTTACCTTTTCTTTTTCCTGTTCACTTTGGCGTAAATAATGGTTAAGCGCAGCGATTGGATTGTTTTGTTCCTTTTTGTCCATCATCGTGTGTAAATCTGCTGAAATCGAATCCTTCATTCGAGTGAAAATATTTGTTGCCATTATCAATCTCTCCTTTTAATGTAATTATTTATTTAACTCTGCCCACTGTTTTTCAAAATTTGTAAATGGATCATCATCTTCTTTTATTTCGTGGACAACGGAGCTTTCCGGTGTGTTCCAATTCTTATAGATAAGGTAAAGTGCGTATGCTGCTGCAACACCTAAAACGGCATAGATGTTAGAGAACGTGATGCTCAATACGATCAATCCTGCAATCACCCATCCAATTTTTGCAGCAGTTGAATCTGTGCCCATAAATTTTTTAAAGCATATATACAGTAACCATATGCTTAATGCAAGCAATATCATCGGGCCAAGGTTTGCCAGAAGTATCAGCACTGCGACAAGTCCTCCGATAAATAACATGAATTTTTTCATTCCGTTTTCCTCCTTTCGTTATTGTATCTTTATCTTACCGTGTGACTGTTTTTTGTGTAATGAGCCTGAGAAATATCTTTATCTAAGTCTTAGGGTCTATGCGCCTCTAAACCTCCGCAGCAATACTTTTCCAATAGAGAAAAAACATCTGCTAAATTCAAAAATGGAATGGTATCTCAGCAAGAGATACCATTCCATTTCTATTCTAGCTATTCGATTTTAAATGTAATAAAAGTTCTTTTTGCCTTTAATCCTTTCGTTAAGGCCGGCACAATACTGTGTATGAATCCCCCCTAAATTTAAATTTATTTTTGAGTAGAGAGCCTCCTAGACTTTAATGTTAGAGAATAACATTAAAGTTATTTAGTTTACATAATATAATTATGGTCATCTATAAATGCTTCTCCATAATAATTTCTCCTTCCGAATCATGCTGCCCTGTCCGGACAAAGCCATGCCTTTTATATAATTGTTCAGCTGGATTGTTTCCCGGAACAAAGCTTAAACGTATGATTTGCACATCATAATTCTCTATAATGTATTTTTCAATTAATGGGATAAACTGATTTGCATAACCTTGCCCCTGAAAACGACGATCAATCATAAAACGATCAAACCAAATGCTTCTTTTTTCATCAAAATAAAATCCAGTCATGGCATACCCAACCGGTTGATTGTCATCATACAAGCCAAGCGATGTTGTAAGCTGTTCAATAAAGCTTTCTGCTAAACAAAATGATACGCTTTCCATAAAATCTTTTTGATTTTCAGTTACTTCTAATGCAGCAATTTCTCTCCAATTTCCCTTATTTACTTCTTCTATATAAATTGACACTGCTTTCCACCGCTTTTCTTAGTTTAGTGATACATTTAAAAATAATGTTGAATTATTTTTACCCAGCCACTAATAGAAAGGATTAATATTATCAGTAAAAATAAACCGGCACTTAAAATTCTCGGGATAGAGAACCAATACGCTGCTATTTTCAAGGAAGTCTTTTCTTCCTTATTTTTATCATCTTTCATTTTTTCATCCTCTCAAGCAACTGTCTCCTGCTCTTTTCTTGAAACAGATCTTTTTAGAATACAGCTTATAAATCAAAATCCCCTTAATACGATGCAATGTACCGGCGTCAGGGGGATTATATAATTATTCAGCTAATAATTCTCTAACTTTCTCACGAAAATCTTCCTCATTTACTAATTTATCCGTCAAAGCCTGCACCTGCATAGCTGCGACCTCCAGCTCAGAAAGGTTAAGATCATTTGTAAATAAAATCATCTCTAAACGGTTGCCTGCCTCGTCTTCTGCATATACAGCCTGATTTAATACAAAAGCAGTGCTCCCGCCTTTTTGTGCCGCGCGTTCAATTGCTTCATTTTCTAATTTCAGGCTAAAGATAGCATCCAATTCTTCATAAAAAGCATCGGAGTAATGCTCTTTTTTATTCAGCATAGTCATGATTTTATGGTAATCTTCAGCTGTTGCATGGGTCAATCGATCAGACCAGACCTTTTGAATCGGCATATCCAATAGTGCAACAGCTTTTTCTTTTTCCTCTTCACTTAACGGTTCCTCTTGCCATTCTTCAAAAAGATCGACAGCTATCTGGCGGTATGCATCATCATCTAAATCACGTAATGCTGCTTCTAATTCGTCTTTTTCTAAATTGTTCTCTTCCAATACTCTTTCCGGAATTGCAATGCTTGCTGTTAACGGATAGATCGGATCATGGTTATTTAAATCTAATTCCCCAACCCGATTATTTACTTCCTCCAGCCCCAATCGTTCTATTAAATAATCAGTATTTGCATTAGAGCTGAAATCCATCATTCCTTGTGCAATTTGTTCAAGGGAAACCTCTCCTGCTTCGTTGCCCAAGGTATTTTTCCAGGCGTCATGTGCTCCGCCATCTGTATTAGCAAAATAATACTTATCTACTTCTTCCATAGATACCTTTTCCGAAGGGTCGATTTTCCCTTCCTCCGCTTGACTGGCGAATTCAATCGCAATAATTATTTTGACAACACTGGCAAGCGGCAGGGCTAGATTGGTATTCATTTCTGCTATTGGTTCATCGTTCCATGTAGCTAAAAAAGCAATCCGGTCAGAGTCTTTATTTTCTTTTATAAATTCCATAAAAAGCCCTGTTGCAGGATCCAGATTTTCTTTATTATCCTTTTCTTCCAGATCCTCTTCTTGCTCCGTATCATTTTGATTATCTTCTTGTTCTCCCTCATTCTCATTAGAGCAAGCTCCTAAGAGAAGCAAAAGAAATACAAACAATAAAGTAGAAGATTTCTTCACAATGCCTCTTCCTTTCCAATTAATTTCCAGCTACATCTCTTTTTTTGAAAGTGAGCCATCCTACTATCATAAATATAATGTAATAAACGATAAGAACAGCAATAGAAAACCCAATAGTTGTTCCTTCAATTAAAGGCGCCCCCGCAAAAATACTTTGGAGATCGAGATGTGCCGTTAACAGATATTTTGCAATTTCATAGCGGCTTACCAGCATGGTAATAATAGGTGCAGCAATGAAAATCACAATACTTGCTGCAATCGCCATGGCGCTGCCTTTGAATAAAATTGCAATCATGAAGGACAAGGTTGCCACTATAATTAACGGAACAAGACTAAATAGTATATTTTTACCGATAGAAGTAATGATAGAAACTTCGGTATAACCAGACCCCATGTTATCTACAATGATTGGATTCCAAGCATCAACACCAAAAAAGATAAGCCCAATAATCATGGATAGAATAATGGTGTATAGAATTAATACAACTGCAAAGAGTAAAACAGTAATATATTTGGATGTTAATACGGTTCCCCTTCCTGCCGGGCGAATAAGTAACAATTTAATCGTTCCCCATTTATACTCATTCGAGATAATTTTAGCTGCTGCGACAATGATAAAAATAGTAATAAAACTGATAAGCGAGATATTATCAGCCACGAAAGCCCACATATCATAAGCTGGAATCTCTACCCCAACAGACTGATAAGCTTGAACCAGTTCACTTTGAAAGGTTGCGTCAATAATCATACTCTGGTTAGCTACAAAGTTTGTAATGATAGCCCCGCCAACCAGAAGAACCGCAATAATGATATACATAGCCCACGTAGATTTATAATGATGCAGTTTAATAAATTCGTTTTTTATAAGCTGACTCAGATTACTCAATGACATTCTCTCCAATCAAATCGAAAAATTTGTCTTCTAACGTGCCTTTTGCAGCCTGAACTTCATATACATTGATATTATTATTTAATAATTCTTTGAGTACAGCTGGTATTTGTTCACGTTTCATCGCTGTTTTTAAGATTGTTTCATCTGCTGTCTCTACAAATAAAGATTCATCCAGACTATCCAGATGCGCTTTCGCAGTCTCCGCATTGCTAACGGAGATAATATATTCTGATATATCACTATCCTCAATCTTCCTGTTCTTTTCTACATCCTCTACAGCGATTAATGATCCATTTTTAATAACTCCAATGCGATCACACATCAGCTCAATTTCAGATAATAAATGACTGGAAACAATGACACTGACATTTTCTTTTTCCGCCAAGGTACGGATATATTGGCGAATCTCCTTCATTCCAGAGGGATCAAGACCATTTGTGGGCTCATCCAAAATGAGAATCGATGGTTTATGTAACAAAGCCTGTGCAATTCCCAACCGCTGCCGCATTCCAAGAGAATATCCGCCAACTCTATCATTGATTACCTTCTTCAAACCGACTAATTGGACTACCTCTTCTATCCTTTCTTTTGTTGTGCCTGGAACCATTCTTGCAAACTGCTCCAGATTTTTTCTTCCTGTTAAAAAAGGATACATCTCCGGGTTCTCAACAATCGCTCCAACCTCTCTGATCGCTTCACTATAATCTGTTTGAATACTTTTGCCAACAATACGGATGTCGCCTTCTGTAATTTTCATTAAACCAACCATCATCCGTATGGTGGTGGTTTTACCAGCCCCGTTCGGCCCGACAAAGCCAAAGACCTCGCCCTGTTTTATTTGGAAGCTGACATCTTTAATAATTTCTTTATTCTTGATACGCTTGCTGACATTTTTTAATTCCAATGCAATTTCAGTCAATTCTAGTCCTCCCCGTTCAACTTATTCTTCTTAATCAAGTTATACGAAATGATTGAAAAAAAGTTTCAAATTCATTTGTATTTTTTAAGTAATTCGTTTATGAATCTGCAGTCTCCATTAAAAAATGTGTTAGCTCCTATTAAGTTTGTCTAATCCCTTTTTTCTTACTAACGTATATTGAATGGGAAAGGGGGGATAAGCTATGTGCGGTCATCACTCATCAGAAGGAAGACGTAAAGACCCTTGTTGCAACACAAGTCGTCCAGGCGCCGACTATCGTCGTAAAAATCATAAACAGGATTGCTGTCATAACAGTCACCAAAATCGCAACAGATGTGAAAACAGACATGAAGACTGTTGTCACAGCAGAAATAATCACAGAAACGAACACCATCACAGATGTCGTGAATCGAATCGTTGTGATAATAGGCAAAGGAATAGTAACAGAAGGAAATTCTGTTTTTGTTGTAACAGCTTCTACTAATTAAAGCTTGCAGACAGGTCACCCTCATCTTTTGAAAAACACATCAGGCTATCAGGTATTTTATTCTGATAGCCTGATGTGACCTATAGAAAACTTTTTCTCCTAAATAAAATCAATGAAATTTTTTATTTTCCAATACAATAACTTTGGCAGTCATAGAATGACCCGCCTGCTTTGTTTCCTCAACTAACCGGTTAATCTTTACACAGCATTGCTTTGCACCGGCAACCAATAAAGGTTCTCCTAAAAAATTGATATTCAATCCTCTGGATAAGAAGCCTCCCACTGACATCACAAATGGTACAGTAGGAGAAGTATTGGAAATAATAATCTTTTCATTCATCGAAGTTCTTTCATGTAACAAGGCTGCTAAGTCTTTTATAGCTGGCACAACATATTTATTATTTCTTCTTCCTATGGTGTATACTGCATTTCCCTCGTCATCCATACCATGGAAAATCAGTTTACCTAAATCATGCTTTGTTAATTTATTGAAGTATCTGACATGATGTATTTCTTCCTTTGTCAGCTTTCGATTCGTTGGAAGTTTATTTAAATGATAGGCTGCTGCAAGTGAAGTGGTATGTGTACCTCCGTAGTCGTTATATATATAAATCAAAATAATTTCCTCCTCTAAAAAGTTTCCTTTTGATACCTTCTGAACGTATATCACCTGCTCCTTGAAATAACCCCAATCCATTAAAATTTCTAATCAAGATTTATTATTATCCAAAAAATATAAAGCAATGCACCCAGGCATATCATTTACTAAAAAAGGATAAACAACACATATATGTATTGTTTATCCTTAAAACTTTATATAAAATTGATTACTCTTTCGTAAAATTCAAATCCCAAACAATCCCGAATTTATCTTTGACTTTTGCATATTTTGCTCCCCAAAATGTATCCTGAAGCTTCATTAATACTTTGCTTTCCTGATGCAGGTTATCATATACCTTCTGAATACTTGCTTCACTTTCAAATTCGAGCACCAACGAAATATGATTCCCCGTTTCAACAGGCTGACCGGGAAAAGTATCTGAGAGCATAAAGAATAATGCATCCTTTTTAAATTGTGCATGAATAATTCTGTTTTCCGCTTCAGGAGGAGTTGGATAGTCCGCTTCACCAAACGTTTGTATCGCCAGGATTTCCCCATCGAAAACTTTCTGGTAGTAATTTAAAGCTTCTTTGGCATTTCCGTTAAATGTGAGGTAAGGTGTTGCCTGTTTTTTCATTAAATCACTCCTTTTCATTAGATTACCCGATAATCTTTCTTCCGTTAGTTACTGAAGAAAGTTCTCTGTATAAAACGGCTGGTCACTTTCATTAAAATCAACGCCGATTCCTAAATGACTAAAGCTTTCGTGTAAAATATTTTCCCGGTGTCCAAGAGAATTCAATAGACCCTGATGGGCAAAAATACTGCTGAACTGGCCATAAGCGAGGTTCTCACCCGCGCTTAAGAAAGAAATGCCATCTGCCTTCATCCGGTCAAAAGGAGATTGTCCTTCTAAATTCGTATGACTGAAAAATTGATTGACAGCCATATCAGTACTATGCTTTCTTGCTGTTTCTCTTACATCTTCATCCCATTCTAAAATAGACAGATCCTGTTTCACGCGTGTAGCGTTGGTTAAATCAAATAACTGGTATTCCAGCCCTTCTTTCAGTGCCTCACTGCCGGGAGTATAAAGCGTGCTCTTCGCAGCTTCTAAATCTTCATCTATGATTTGAATGGCAGTTACTTCATCCAATTCATGCAGATCATAAAACATGGTTACGTAAGTACCATCCATATGATAAACATCATATTCGCCTTCACTCTCTATTTTATAATTAAACCAGCCGTTGCGGATCATTTCTTCCGGCTCACCTAATATCTCGTTTACTGATGACTTGGAATCACCAAGCGCAATATCGTGCTTAGATGACAGTAAATCCTGGTTGGTAAAGAGTCCACGGACTACATCCTGTTCATCGTAAGCAACCATCATAAAGTTTTGATAGTTTTCATGATAAGTGGACCACTCTACCCCATATTCATTTTCACTTTTCCGTTCAGGTTCTCCATACGTCTCTTCAACCTGATCTCTTGTATCTCCAATTTCTACATTGCCCACGGAAAAAGATTGCTCCTCGGGTGTAGTGAGCTCCGGTGTTTCCACTCGCTCATACTCTCTATTTGTTTCTGAACCTGTGATGGAATTAAAAAATGAAGCAGCTTGATCTGATACCTGCCGAAAGTAAAAATCATTATCTACCGCATCATTAATAAAATCACCTGCAGAGGAAAATGTATCACTTACAGCATCAGGAATTATATTACGGACTGGATCTTCCCATAATGGTTTTGTCCAAATGGCTAACAGTATAATTAACAGCAAAAAAAATAATCGCTTAAAAATAGCTATCCCAACCTTTTTAATCTCTTTGATGCAACAAAAGGATTACAACTGATATTTTATTATTTACTGAATCAGTCTTTATTAATCCTTGAAATTAGCAGTCTGCCTGCTGACGTATATTAAATTATACTATGTTCAAATTGCTTTCAACAAATCTGAACATTTTTCATAGTAATGCTCTTGAGAACAAAAGCGCAGAGCGCCTGCTTAAAAACGTAGAGATTGGAGCGGCGCAACTGAGATAAAGGAAACGCGGTGAAGTTGACGAACCGATGTTGACTTTCGCCCACAGGGCATAAGTGCGACGTGAAGTCTCTAAAGTTTGGCGCTCGGAGCTGGACACGGCTGCTTTTCTATAAATAGTTATCCAGAAGGCAATTATTCTATAATTTCCTGGTGTATGAAATAATGATTTCAAACACAAAAAGTCCCTTTGACTATGCTACGATTGAAATACTTAACCAAGTTTACTCAATCACCCACCCGACAAGGAGGAAATAGTCAATGAGATACTTTAATGGAAACAAGGTTTTAGAAGAAGTCAATTCGCAAAAGAGATTCGAGGTACTGATTTATGCAATAAAAAAATCTGCTTCTGTATTAATGACAGAAGCAGATTTGACTATCTCTACATCATGGTTCCAAACCACACAGCGAGGAAGGTGCCAATATAGTTTCCAATAATATAGCCCAGGGTACCGACGATTAATATTGGACCTACTAATTGCCGCCAGCCTTTTGCAATCGCAAACGCTGCTGCAGTAGTTGGTCCGCCAATATTTGCATTACTTGCCAGCAAAATTTCCTCTAAGCTCATTCTAAATAGCTTTCCAAAAACAAGAGAAAGTATTAAATTGATTGCGACAATAATAAACGCAAAAACAAGCAATAATGGTGCCGTATTAATAATTAACGTGATGGATGCCGGGACTCCAATAACGACGAAAAATATGTGAATCAGATATGTACCAATTTCCTGACTGCCGTTTAATTCAGAAAAATAATTTGGAAAAACTCCTAAGGCAATAAAAGTAAGTGTTGTTAATACCAGATACTGATCACCGATTAAACCGTTTAACAGGTTATTGAAGAAGGATGCATCTTCTCCACTTGGAATAATACTGGCAAAGAAATCGGCAATTTTTAAAGAAACGACTACTAAAAGAAAAGCTGTTCCAACAGAAAGTGCCATATCCTTTAATGAGACTGATTTTCTCTTCCAAAAGCTTTCTGCTAATGTTTTATCACCATCAGCTGATTGATTCTGCTCCACTTCGTCAATATGAGGCGTTGGATAGCGTTTTCTAATAAAGTTCATGGCGGGAATAGCCATCAGCATGATAAATAATAATGCCATCATTAAATTATCAGCAACAACTGCCGCCGAAATGATTTCGCCAGGAGTTTCAAATTTAGCAGCCATTGCTGCAAAATTCACGCCTCCCCCAATATATGTAGCACTGAAAATACCGCTTAATTGGTCTAATAGAGGTATGTAATTCCTTAAAGTGAAAAAGGCAACAATTGTTCCTGCAATCGTACCAATAGAGCTCAGCAGAAAAATAAGCAACAGCCTGCTGCTTTCCTTCCATATTTTTTTAATATTAACATGAAACAACAGAAGCGGTATTGCTAATGGAACAATAATAGACCAGACAGCATCATATACCGGCGACTCCGTTGGAATGATACCAAAATTAGATAAAACCATTGCTCCCACTAATGCAATAATTGCTCCTGTAACCTTGGAAGCCCAGCTATAACGCTGTTCTAAAAAAATACTGACAGATGCCCAGATAATGATAATCCCCCAAAGGGTGATTGTATCATCTGCTTGAATGAATGTTTCTTTCATTAACTCCTCATTCCCTTCTTTTTATGGTTTGTTTCATATTTTACCATTTAAAGTTAATAATTTCGCAGGTATTGTGGAGTATTTTTTTAGAATTATAGTAAATAGTCAGCTGTTACTTAAATGGAAAAAAATTGAAAATATCCTCTCTAAAACGTTTTAGAGAGGGTTCAACAAAAATATTTATTTTACTTTCTCAAATAAATCCAGTTTATGATTTAAGGATTGCAGCTGTTCATCATTTAATGGGAGCAAGGGCAAACGGACGCCTCCTACATGTACGCCAATTCGATTTAATGCTGCTTTGACGGGTGCAGGGCTGGGTGCTGCAAACATTTCCTGCATTACCGGCAGGATTCGCTGGTGAATAGCAGCAGCTTTTTTCACAGCTCCCTGTTCATATGCCGCAATCATCTCTTGCATCTCATTACCGATAATATGTCCAGAAACGGAAACAATGCCTATGGCTCCGACTGCAAGGGATGGTAATGTTATCGCATCTTCTCCGCTGTATACAGAAAAACTTGCATCCGTCTGTGCCACCATCTCTGTCAGTTTATCCATATCACCACTCGCATCTTTAATTGCCACAATATTATCAACTGCAGATAAACGAATAGCTGTTTCAGCTGCCAAATCTACAGAAGTTCTGCCAGGTACATTGTATAGCATTACTGGCAATTGAACCGCGTTTGCCACTGTTTTAAAATGCTCATACAGACCATCCTGAGAAGGTTTATTATAATAAGGCGTTACGAGCATAATTGCATCAACACCTGTTTTTTCAGCAGCTTGTGACAGCTCAATAGAGCCTTTTGTCTGATTGGAGCCTGTGCCTGCAATCACTGAAACCCTTCCATTTACTTTTTGTACCGTATGAGAAAATAATGCCAGCTTTTCTTCATTTGACAAGGTTGGTGATTCGCCCGTTGTTCCTGCTACTACCAATCCATCTGAACCATTATCAATAAGGTATTCAATCAGGTTATCTAATGCATTATAATCAATTTCTTTTTCTTCGTTAAATGGCGTTACCATCGCCGTGACCACTTTTCCAAAATTCATAACAACACACCCTTTGTATAATATCAACATCACTTGATGAAAATAGACGGACAGCGCCTAAGTAAAGTACTAAAAAAACTAGAGGATGGAAAATAATAAAGACAAGCAGAAAAAGTTTTATTTTCTGTCCTTCTGCTTCTGAATTTATTTGATTCTCTTATCATTATTCATTACTTCCATTATTTCCACAAAATAAAAAGCACCAACGGAGACCGCTGCTGCACAAACATTTGAATGTCCTCTCAGCTGATAGCCCTCCACATAGTTTCCTATATGACAGCACCGGATTTATTCAATCCCAGTACCAGTACAATAAGAATACGGCTTATTATACTTCGGCAAATTCCCCTTTCCATATGCTTCATCGCCAGCCTATTCTGCCTCTGCATATTTACTGATGGTCTTTGCACCTCTATCGTTCATCTATGAATAATGAATTTGTTTGTATTATAGCAGGAATACGCAAGAAAAACAAATGAAAAATAGAGATTTTTATGGAGTAAGAAAAGCTTTATAGCGACCGCACCAAGATGCAGAAGCCCAATATTGTTCAACTTCTTTACTGGTAAACTATGCAAAATAAAAAAATAGGTGATTCGCCTGCTTGATTATTAATTCTCTTGCAGAAAGTCCATAGACAAGTATCTTTCTCCAGTATCAGGCGCGATACAAACTATCTTTTGTGAAGGCTTCAGACGCTTGGCGACCTCTCTGGCTGCGTAAATGGCTGCAGCCCCGGACGGTCCGATAAATAACCCTTCTTTTTGGGCAAGCTCCTGCAATAAATTCAATGCCTGATCATCATTGATTTGCATGATTTCATCATAAATGGAGGTATTTAAAATCTCAGGTACGAAGCCTGGACTTGTTCCTACTAACTTATGCGGACCAGGTTCTCCCCCTGATAAGACTGGAGAGCCTTTTGGTTCAACAACAGTAATATGTAAATCCGGAATAAATTTTTTTAGCGATTCTCCCGTACCTGTTACTGTTCCCCCTGTACCGGCAGTACAGACAAAGGCATCTAATTGATTATTCATATCCTTTAAAATTTCCAGTGCAGTTGTTTTACGATGAGCATCAGGGTTCGAAATATTTTTAAATTGCTGGGGAATAAAACTGTTTGGTATTTCCACCTGCAATTCCAGTGCTTTTTTTATGGCGCCCGGCATTTTTTCATTACTTGGTGTTAAAACTACCTTTGCACCATATGCTTTCAAAAGATTTCTTCTCTCTTCTGTACTATTATCGGGCATCACAAGAATTGCCTGATAACCCTTTGCAGAAGCTGCCATTGCCAATCCTATTCCTGTGTTTCCGCTTGTCGGTTCAATAATTGTATCTCCCGGTTTTATAAGTCCCTCCTGCTCTGCAATATGAATCATATGAGTTGCAGCCCGGTCTTTTACACTTCCGCTCGGATTAAACATTTCCAGCTTCACATAAATTTTTGCTGCATTTTCTGGCTGCAGTTTATTTAGCTCAACCATGGGTGTCTCTCCTACTAATTCTGTAATATTATCTACAACTCTCATAATTGCCGCCTCCTTCTATTCTTTTAATAAACGCTTATCTACTGAAATATCTGGATTTATCTTCATCAGTTCTTCTACAAAGGTAAATTTATCCTTCGGTGAGATTGCAATTAAATCATATTTTCCGCTTCGGATTTGTATACGATCTAGAGATAGCGCCGGGGCAATAATCGGCATCTTCGCCAGGAGAATTAACTCCATATTTTCTATATAAATCGTTTGACGAATCGGCCCATAATAGACAATTAAACGGTCTTTATCAATCTTATACCCTGTACGGAACCAAAACCAAAGCAATATACTGCATAGTATTAGCATAATGATTAAATTAATTATCTGGCCTTTCAGTAATGGAATAAACACACCACTAAGCACAACAGCCCAAAGAATAACCACCATCCAGGTATCTTTTTTCGATTCAAAATACATTATATTCCCCCATTCATCCTAACAATATCTCATCTTCCATTATAGCCACTGAAAGTGTATATACCAAATTTCAACATTATTTCCATATGTTAAATTTATACAATAAGAATAACTTATATCACCCGAACCCTTTCATTCTCTATAAAGAACACAGAGGTTTTCATCCTTTTTCACTTCTATAAGTATAAATAATCTCCACCTAGGTCTGATATCCTTCAACATAAAATGAAAGGAGGGGGGTATGTTCTATACCTACGCCCGGTATAAAGCATACCCCCCTCACCAAAGAATTAATTAATTTAAAATGATACAGATGGTTTATTTTTTAATGGAGCAAGTAAACGATCCAGATGCTTCCATTCAAGTTTATCTAATTCGGTTATCACTTTATCTTCTTTAAAATCCCATCTGGAACCTTCTAAATCACAGCTAATTGGAACATCACATTTTATTTCCGCTAATTGCCGTGATAAATAAAGCATATCCATATCGGCTTGTAATTTACTTTGTATTCCTTTTGGGAGCCTTTCAATATTCTCTACTAAACCATCGATGGTTTCAAATTCCTGCAGCAATTTTAAGGCTGTTTTTTCTCCAATTCCTTTTACTCCAGGATAATTATCCGAGGAGTCTCCCATCAATCCTTTTAAATCAATGATTTGTGCTGGAGAAAGAGCCTTTTTCTCATAGAAATTATCCTTATCAAAGACCTCATAATTCCCCTGGCCTTTCCGCATAATAATAACACGGATATTTTCTTTTACTAATTGAAGCAAGTCTTGATCACCAGAAAGAATAAACACTTCATTTTCCGGATTATATATATTTGCAAGTGTACCCATGCAATCATCCGCTTCAAAATTTTCTAACCCTATATTAGGAATATCAAAAGATTGTACAATTTCTTTTACCAAATCAAACTGTGGAATTAATTCCACAGGCGGTGCATCCCGATTTGCTTTATACCCATCATACATCTCTGTCCGAAATGTTTTGCTTCCCATATCCCAGCAGCAGACAACATGGGATGGTCCGAAAGTTTGAATGGCATCTGTTAAATAGCGTAAAAATTGGTAAACACCATTAGTCGGAACTCCTTTTGAATTATACATAAAATTCCCCCGGAAAGATGTTGCAAAAAATCCCCGGAACAGGAGTGCCATCCCGTCTACTAATAAAACTTTATTTGCTGTCATGCTTCATTTCCTCCCTCTTTAGTATCGATCTAAAATTAGATCCATTTGTTCTTTTCTATCTGTCAGATCATCCATATCCACTTCCACAAATAAACGGTCAATAAATTGCTGATAAAGTATATCCGCTTCTTGTAGAAGGACTGACTTTTCTTGATGAATCCGATTATTCCACTGTTCCTGATAGGACGACTCGATTAATTTAGCACCTTCTTCTACAAAATCCTGGACGTCTGACTCTATGATTGCGTATAGCTGCTCCTTTATCTCTTCCTTTTGATTTTGTACAAAGAACGTTTTTGTATCTTTAAATTTACCAAATAATTTCTGAAGCTCGCTATGCTTTTGAACCGATAGCTTAATCGTTAAATCAGGTGTATCAAAGCCGGAGATATCCCACTCTGATATTGAAAAAACAGGGTCGAATCTTTTAGCTTTTTCTATCATTTCAAGCTGATTGGTTTTTAACAAACCTTTTAAGAGCTGCTCAACCCGTAAAGAGACAGCTAACAGCTCTTGATGCAGCTCCGATTCCATATAAGTGACCAGCTGTTCAAACTGCTTGATCAGCTGCTGCCGGCCAGCTCTGCCTGACTCCGTAATCGTTGTTGGATTATAAATTTCTTTAAATAGATCATGAAAGCGGATCGCAAAGCGCTGATTTAGAAAAAAGGCTTGTTTTTCTAATTTTTGATGCCATCTATTTTTAGTTGAGTCTAGATCTAAATTTTCTACTGTTTGAGCGATTTGCTGATAAGCGTTTTGCAGCACTTTTTTCCGCTTTGTTTTTGCAGACTGGTCCAATTTTAACGATTGAATAAATTGTTCTAATGCTTCACCTGACCGTTCGATATCGCTGATTGCTGCTCTTTTTGCAAGCGCAGTTAAATCATGATGAATAAAATCATAGAAACGGGATTCAAATGACCGCATCTGTTCATTCAGTGTTTTTTGTTCTATTTTTTCTGCTAAAGATATCTTACTCGATACAGGATAAAGACGCGGAAAACGAATTCCTAATTGTGCTAATTGCTCTTTAACGTACATAGTTACCATATCTAATTCTTGCTGATCACTGGCAAGATCTGCAGCATTGACAATAAAAAACATTTTATCAAGCTCAAATACATCCTTTACACGTCCCAGCTGCATCAGAAAATCTTTATCTGCACGGGAGAGTGCATGATTATAGTAGGTAACATATAAAATAGCATCTGCATGCTTAATATATTCAAAGGATACATTCGTATGTCTGGCATTAATCGAATCTGCACCCGGCGTATCAACAAGTGTAATTCCCTGCTTCGTTACTTCACAATCATAAAAAAGATCCATCGATGCAATATAACACGCTTTTTCTTCATCTGTCACGTAGGATCCAAAATTATCAAAGGTGATTTTCTTGGCAGAGCCAATGACAGATCGGACCTCTTCATAGCCTTCAAGCATCGCATTTAAATAAGCCTGATACATTTTTGGCAAACGCGAATCCGTTAACACATTCTTTGTTTTCAGCCATGTAATCAGCTCCTCCAGGGAAGCATTTGGCGGTTCACATACCTTTGCCAGTGTCATTATATCATCTACCAGCATTTTTTCTGATTTAAAGGTGACAATTACATCCCGATGCCGATTTTCATTTGTAACTGGACGAATCCGGTTAACTGCAGCTGTTGTCGGATTCGGTGATACCGGAAGGACATGTTCTCCAAGAATAGCATTAGCAAAGGATGATTTCCCGGCACTAAATGCACCAAACAAAGCAATGGTATAAGAGCGTTCTGTTAAGGATATTTTTCGTTTCTTTAGATCCTGCTGGTAGCTTTCAAACCCGGGTAAATGAATTGCTTGTAAGACATTATCTATATCACAGACAACATGCTGGTCTGTTGCTGCAGGTGACTCGTTCTTTATTTCTTCCTGTACTTCATCTGCATCAGCATATACCTCCTCATCAAGTATTTCCATAGTCTCTGTTCCCTGTCTGGGAATTACTTTTCGCGCTTGGAGCTCTTCCTTCATCTCTGTAATGACTTCCGGTAACACATCAGGATTTTCCTGCTGCTCATCTAAATGGTTGAAATAAGCTGCTTCCTCACTTTCAAGTGCATAATTAGCTTGCTGATCCACCTCTGCAGCCTGCAGCTCCTCCAATTGTTGCGTCATTTCCTGCAGCTGTTTCTTATTCTTTTCTTCAAGCTCCGTTCTTACTTCTTTTGCCAGCTGTCTCATTTGTTTTTTGAAATGCGTCTTTAAACTGGCAGCAATATCATTCGTATAATTTAAAACATAATCTCCATTTATACTTGCGCCTTTACGCAAACTGCTTTCCAGCAGCTCTTCACTTAAAGACCATTCCAGGAAGGAGATGCCTTTTTCCTGATAAGAGGAATCCAGTTGATTCAATTCAATTTGCTCATACCACTTATCACGGAGCTTCCATTTTAATGTGGTCTCAACATTCTTTTCTAAAGCATTCATAAAGGCTTGCTTCCGCTCTATTTTTGCTTCCTTCGTTTTTTTACTGCTTGTAAGTAAGCCGCCAACCTTAAAGTCAGGCTGTACAGATTCTAAATAAGCCTTTGCAAGCTCTCTTAAATCTGCGGGCATCAGATACGCATTTTTCGCAGTTTGATCTACCTCATTTAAGAACCCATCTGCTATATTTTCCGGATACTGCTGCAGGTCTTCAATCTTTTTCGTTAATGTGTCTATCTGCTCTGTCAATGCCACTTCCTCGACTTCATCTAAAAAAGCTTTTTGATTCGACATTTCCCGATGAACTTTTTCTTTATGATCTTTCACAATTTGTCGAATACTTGCATCCATTGTTGTGTATTCATCTTTAGACCTGAGCATTTGAAATACGGTGTCTTTCAGCTCTGGCCACTCATTATGCGGTGCTTCCGGACTTTTAAGGGATGTGTAGAAAATGGAAGAAGGATGCAGATTCCATTGATCAAACGTTTGTTTAATTTTTTTATCAAATTCGACAAAGGGCAATTCCGTTTCATTATGCTTATCTATCTGATTGATAACAAACATGAATGGAAGGCCATTTTCCTGCATTGCCTGAAGAAATAATAGATTCACTTCAGATTGAACATGATTATAATCGGTTACATAAATAAGATAATCTGATAAGTGAAGAGATGCTTCTGTAAGCATTCTGTCAATATCGTCTGCGGCATCAATTCCCGGCGTGTCTAAAATAGCTGTATGAGGCGGTAAAATATCCTCGCCGGTACTGATATGCATTTTTTTTATTTGATTTTTATTTTTTGAGAACTTTTTAATCTGATCTAAATCATATGGTTCATGGTATTCAATCACTTCACCATTATGAAAAAAAACATTGACAGTGCCTTCCCCAGATGAGATCTTAACAATATTTGCACTGGTAGGGATGGGACTGTTCGCTAAAATCTCCTGCCCTAATAAATGATTTATTAATGAAGACTTTCCAGCAGAAAAATGCCCTGTCAATGTAATAATAAATTCCTGATTAAAGTATTTTTCCAGTATATCAAGCATCTTATCTGCATTAATTTTATCTCCCCTATTTTTCATTTCCTGATAGAGAGATGTAATTTGCTGTTCTGTTACCCTTTTTTCCATATACGTGATCACAAGCCTTTACCCCTTTTTGTCAACTTATTCATACCTGCTAGCTGCTTTATTGTTTTCCCCTTCTTTTGACATAATATCTTTATTATACGGAATATTGGTATCGATTTCTAGGGATTTAAATATTTTAGTTTACATAATAAAATTATGGTTAATTAAATTCGTTGCTGCATGGAATGAAATAACATTGACTCTACCAAAACTATTATTTTTTTCTACAAACATGTTCCCGTTTCCTTTCATTTAGTCAATACCTGCATCGTAAATAAAGGCGATACATCAGGAACATGCACCGCCTTTTTACTATTTATTTAGCTTTTCAATGGAAAGACGGTATTTTTCTATTATACCAGACAACTTTAATCGAAGGTTTATCAGCCATTCAGGATGATCTTCAGCTGCATCAATATCTACAGCTCTTATCAATTTTGCCAGGGAGATTAATTTGTGTAACCTTTCAAAGCCTGAAAATGCACGAAGTATTTCCATATCTAAATTAGTTTCGGTTTTATATCCATCGATAAATGTTGTTATCATCGGATTTTTAACATTAAAATCTCCCACATCTCTCCATGCATAGACAATATCAGCTGCAAACCAATGGAGAGAAGAATCATCAAAATCAAGCATTCCAATTGTGTTATTATCAAAAATCACATTATCCAGTTCAAAGTCATAGTGAATGATTCCAAAGTTTTCTTTCGATAGGCTTAACTCATCCGCCCAGATTAATAGTCTTTCAAATTCTTTATGAGCTGCCAATTCTTTTTTAGGAAGTGCTTCTTTCGCTTCTAGTAAAAGGTCCTTCCAGCTTGGACGATTAACTCGATATTCTTCTGGCAGCTGCTTAAGGTTTGCGTGTAGATTACCTAACGATTTCCCCCAGATATAAGCCTGTTGATCTGAAATTTCTTCCATATTGAGATGCTTACCTTCCAGAGCTTCAAATACGACTGCATAAAAAGTTCCCAGCTTCGTTTCTATGACTTCTATATCATTTCCATTTAATGATGTTATTGGTTGAGCAACGTTTAGTGCCCTATTCCCCAAATACTTTACAATGTTCAGTTCAGCTTCAATCGACGAATAATCCCGTTCTGATGAATCATTAAATCTCAAGAACAATTGTTTTCCTTCTTTATAAAATTCAAAAATAAAATTTGCGCTTGCTCGTAAAATAGTTGCAGAGCATTTATCATAGCCCCACCGTTCCAAAATTTCTTCTCCCAATGGGCTTCTCCATTCACTGTTAACAGTATTCATTACTTTTTTCATCGTACTTAATTTCATCATAAATATAACTTCCCCTCTTTTGAATATTGATAAAATATTCAATAAGCTGCAGGGCAAAAAGGAGAGCTAAAATTATATGCTTCAGCTCTCCTTTTTATTTTAAAAGATGGTTTATGAAAAAATCTTTTATGATGGAAGCCCTTAATCTAATCCATCCAAAGGGCCGGCCATTAATATTTATCAACCATAAGCCATGAGCAAGGATGGACAAACTAAACTTATTGAATTAGCTGACATCAACCTCACCCCTTTCCATTTAACGTTTCTCTCCATTGTATATCAGATAATTTAGATAAACAAGAATACTTTTATATTTATCAAATATTCTGATCAATGAAATTTGGCTAAATCGAAGCAGACCATTCTCAATTTCTAAAATTATATATCTGGTTTACTGTATTTATCTATTTATGTTAAAACGCCCAGGATTCAATCAACCTGAGCGTTTCAAAAATAGCTTTACACTGGATAAACTCCATGCTTTCTTTCCGTAAATTGTTTGTTCTTATTCTGATAAACGGAAAAACGACTTATCAATGCTTGGCGAAGCTGATCGGGGTTAATTATATCATCAATAATCATCTCCGAGGCTAACCGGTAAATATCAATATTCTCTTTATAAGCAGCCTGCTTTTCCTGAATATAAGCTGCTCTCTCCTCCTCCGGAAGCTTGGCGATTTTATTTGCTTCTACTGCGTTCACTGCCGCTTCCGGCCCCATGACAGCAATCTGTGCATTTGGGAAGGCCAAGCAGCAATCCGGATCAAAAGCAGGACCTGACATTGCATATAGACCTGCCCCATATGCTTTTCGGACAATAACGGATATTTTAGGAACTGTTACTTCACTCATTGCAAACAGCATTTTTGCTCCATGACGGATAATCCCTTGCTTCTCCACTCTTGTTCCAATCATAAATCCTGGTACATCTGTTAAGAACAGCAGCGGAATCTCAAACGCATCACATAGTTGGATAAACTTTGCTGCTTTATCTGCTGAATCTGTAAAAAGGACGCCTCCTTTTACACGAGGCTGATTTGCAATAATCCCTATACTACGGCCATCAATACGTGCCAGCCCTGTGATTAATTCCGGAGCAAACCGTTTTTTTATCTCACAAAAACTGCCTTCATCAATTGTACGGTCAATCAGATCGTACATATTAAAAGCTGCATTTTGATTTTCCGGGATAATTTCACTGATAGGCTTATCAAATGTCTTTGGCTCTACAGGGGCAATTTGTTTTGGTTTTTCCCGAAAATTAGCCGGAAAATAGGTTAAGTACTTCTGTGTAAATTGAATAGCTTCCTCCTCTGTATCTACTAATACATCGCCTACTCCTGAGGTTGTGCAATGCATCTTTGCTCCGCCCATTTCCTCTAAGGAAACCTTTTCACCAATAACCTTCTCAGCCATTCTTGGAGAACCTAAATACATGGACGCGTTTCCATCAACCATGATAACAATATCGCAAAAAGCAGGAATATATGCTCCGCCAGCTGCTGATGGACCGAATAATATGCAAACTTGAGGAACCCTTCCAGACAGCTTAATTTGATTATAAAAAATGCGTCCAGCTCCCCTTCTTCCCGGGAACATATCTATTTGATCGGTAATCCTTGCACCTGCAGAGTCAACCAGATAAATCATCGGCACTTCCAGCCGTTCTGCCGTTTCCTGAATACGCAAAATTTTCTCTACAGTCCGCTGACCCCAGCTTCCAGCTTTGACAGTAGAATCATTCGCCATTGCACAAACTGTCTGTCCGTTAATTTTTCCTGTGACAGTAATCACACCATCCGCCGGTAAATCTTCAGCCAACGCATTTGCAAATAAGCCATCCTCAAGTATCTCATGAGAATCAAAAAGAAGATTAATTCTTTCTCTTGCGAAAAGCTTGCCCTTTTCAGCATTACTGTCATGATATTTTTGTTTCCCCCCTTTTTGTATTTTTTCAATACGCTGCTCCAGTTCCTTCTCCATACTCATATAAGCATACTCCTTCCAGCTTTAGTTTCCGTGATAATCGGGCTTTCTTTTTTCTTGAAACGCCAGCAGCCCCTCTTTTCTATCTTTCGTTGGTATAACCTTTAAGTAAGATTCATGCTCCAGTTGAATTGCTTTATCCAGCGGAAGATTAACTCCCTGGTTAATAGCTTTTTTAGCCTGTTTCACAGCGATTGGACCATTATTTGTTATTTTCCGGGCGATACTGATTGCTTCATCCTGTAAAAAGGAAGCAGCGACTGACCGCTCAATCAGTCCGATTGCTAAAGCATCATCCGCTGAGATAATTTTGGCAGTATAGATAAGCAGCTTTGCCTGCCCTATTCCTATTAATCTAGGCAGCCGCTGTGTTCCTCCAGCTCCCGGTATAATTGCTAAAGATGTCTCCGTTAATCCCAGCTTTACATGGTTGGCAGCGATTCTCAAATCACAGGCCAAAGCAAGTTCCAGCCCGCCTCCAAAGGAGACACCATTGATTGCAGCAATAACTGGTACATCTATCTTTTCTATGGAATCGCAGACACTTCCAATTTTTTGTACTGCAGCAACAACCTCTTCCTCATTCATTATCTTTCGTTCTTTCAAGTCAGCTCCGGCACAGAAAGCCTTCTCCCCGCTTCCAGTTATAATTACACAACGAATTTTTCCTGAGGCTTTGATTTTTTGAATACATTTCTCTAACTCTGTTAATAAAGCTAAAGATAAAGCATTTGCAGCTTCTGGCCGATTTAATGTGACAACAACTATATTCTCATCAACCGTCTCATAGTTTACAAATTGCATAGGCATACACTCCAGACTAAATTATTCAACAATCGCTATTGTATCTCCCTCATTAACGAAATCTCCTTCCTGCACCTTCCATTCCTTCAGAACTCCCTTTTCCTCAGAAGCAATCGGAATTTCCATTTTCATAGATTCCAGAATAACAACATCCTGTCCTTCTTCTACTGCTTCACCCTGCTGAACTGTAATTTTCCACACATTTCCTGCCATCGATGCTTTAATTTCCATGTTATTTACCCCCTGAGTTTGGTTGATAATATTTGCTTAAAAAGGATGTTTGTGTATTTCCTTTCAGAAATGCTTCATATGTTATAATTTCCTGAAGCATTAGTATGTTCGTTTTAATCCCTTCAATATTAAATTGACGCAGTGCCTCTTCCAGCTTATCTATTGCCTCTGACCGATTTTCTCCATAGACAATCAATTTCGCAATCATCGGGTCATAAAAAGGTGTTACCGTATCTCCAGAAGTAACTGCACATTCATTGCGGACATCTTTTCCTTCAGGCAGTTCAAGCGCTGTAATTTTACCCGGTGATGGAAAGAAACGAATGGGGTCCTCTGCGTAAATCCTGACTTCAATTGCATGCCCTTTTATTGCTATCTCTTCTTGTTTAAAAGAGAGTACTTGATTATTAGCAATATTGATTTGTTCCTTCACAATATCAACACCAGTAATTTCCTCTGTAACTGGATGCTCCACCTGAATACGTGTATTCATTTCTAAAAAGTAAAATTTACCTGATTCATCAACTAGGAATTCAATTGTTCCTGCATTGGAATAATGAATTGCTTCAGCTGCGATAACTGCTGTTCTTCCTAACTGTTCGCGAAGCTGTTCAGAAATGGATGGAGAAGGAGCCTCCTCTAATACCTTTTGGTTCCGGCGCTGTATCGAGCATTCCCGTTCAAATAAATAAATTGTATGATTATGTTGATCTGCTAATATCTGCACTTCAATATGTCTGCTATTTTGTATGTGCTTTTCTAAAAACATCGCGCCATCTCCAAAGAAAGACGCAGCCCGCTTGGAGTTGTTTTCAAAAGCTTTTTTCAGCCCATCGGCTGAATGCGCTATCTCCATTCCGATGCCGCCACCGCCAGCTGATGCTTTCAACATAACCGGATAGCCGATTTTCTCAGCAAACCGAAGAGCTTCTTCTGCAGATCCTACAGCACGATCTGTACCAGGAATTACTGGTACACCAGCTTCTATCATCGCTTTTCTGGCTTCAATCTTGCTCCCCATCAGCCTTAATATATCTGCTTCAGGACCAATAAAAATGATATTTTCTTCTCGACAGCGTTCAGCAAATGCCGGGCTTTCACTTAAGAAGCCATAACCGGGGTGGATCGCATCAGCATTTGTCTGTTTAGCAACTTCAATGATGGAATCTAATTGAAGATAGCTTTGTTGTACTTGTGATGGACCGATATGATAAGCTTCATCAGCATCTTTTTTAAATAGTGCATTCTGATCAGCGTCTGAATATACAGCTACTGTTTGAATACCCAATTGTTTACAAGTACGGATAATTCTCCTCGCTATTTCACCTCGATTAGCAATTAATACTTTTTTTATCATTGACTTCCCTCCTTCTCTAGCAGCCTAGAAGCCTCGCAATAACCAGTCGCTGAATCTCTGAGGTTCCTTCTCCAATTTCCAGTAATTTAGCATCTCTTAATAACCTCTCTACCTCATATTCACGCATATAACCATAGCCCCCGTGAATTTGAATCGCCTGGTTTGCAGCACGAAAGGCCATTTCTGATGCATATAATTTGGCATATGCCGCTTCTTTGGAAAAATTTCTGCCCTGATCCTTTAACCATGCTGCTTTATAAACCATATTACGGGCAAGCTCAATCTCCATAGCCATGTCAGCTAATTTAAATTGAATCGCCTGAAAACTGGAAATGGACTTTCCAAACTGCTTCCGGTCTTTGGCATATTGTAAGGAACGATCTAAAGCAGCCTGTGAAATACCAACCGCTAACGCAGCAATAGAAATTCTCCCGCCATCTAATGTTTTTAAGAATTGTTTATGCCCCTCATGCGCTGTACCAAGTAAATTTTCTTTGGGGACACGGACATTATCTAGAATGACCTCTGCTGTATCTGATCCGCGGACTCCCATTTTTTCATAATTACTGCGGATTGTTAGTCCCTCAGCATCTGTTGGAACAATAATGGCTGAAATTCGATTCTTATTGTTTTCATCTTTTTTAGTAACTGCCGTAACGATAATGAAATCTGCGAAGCTGGCATTTGTGATAAAACATTTTTCTCCTTGAATAATATATGCATCGCCATCCAATTTAGCAATCGTTCTTGTGCCTCCAGAATCTGATCCGGCATTTGGTTCTGTTAATCCAAACGCTCCAAGCGAATGTCCTTCAGCAATCGGCTTTAAAAACGTTTGTTTTTGTTCTTCCGTTCCAAAATAATAAATCGGACTGGCTCCTAAAGACACTGCCGCTGCATAACTTAGTCCTGTGCTGCCACAACGCCGCCCAATTTCCTCTACGGCTATCGCATATGAAATCATATCACCGGAAGAACCTCCATAGTTTTCAGGAAAAGGAATGCCTAATAAGCCAAGCTTTCCCATTTCTTGAAAGATGTCTTCTGGAAAAGCTGCATTTACATCGATTTCTATTGCTCTTGGCCGGATGGTTTTTTCCGCAAAATCAGAAACCATTCGTTGAATCATCTTTTGTTCTTTTGTTAAATCAAAATTCATCCCCACGCCCCCTTGACTTAAATATCGCATTCATATTCTTCTTTTTCTTCGAGAAATTGAATTTGTTTTACAGGCAGTTCTAAAAAGATATAGACCCAAATTGAATGCGCTTCCATTTCTATTTTATCAAAAGGTGAGAGTTAGGCAAACAAAAAGATAAAATGTTTTTTATCATAGACTACGTAAAATATTTTTATTCTTCTCTTAAGCTTGAAAAATAAATTCGCCGATTATCATTTGAGTGCTTTTTTGAACATACTCTTATAATAAAAAAGCTCCTCAGCATTATTATTTCATGCTAAGGAGCTTATATGATTCTCTATATTTCATCGCCCATATCTTCAAAAGGCTTTTTATAGGTTGTCTCTTTGTATACCTCGATTACTTCACCGGCTTGATCCGTATCGACGATAAATGATCCGTTACTATAGCGGTCGGCAATAGACAGCTCAAGTGGGTATACCTGCTGTGTTCCGCCATTTTTCGTTCTATAACAAATGGTTTCTTGTTTACTCACCATAAAAAATCCTACAATCCGATGAGGTTTTTGCTTTAATTCTTTAAGCATGATTAGCCCGCGTTTGGCACGACTTGCTTTTTCAAAGGATTTTAGTTTCATGCGTTTACAAGCTCCACGCTGCGTTATTACAAATAAATCTTTTTGAACTTCCTGATCAAATACTTGTCCATTCACCACATAATCATCATCTTTTAAAGCAATGGATTTCACCCCTGCTGCTCTCTGACCGACAATGGATACTTCAGCTTCTTCATACCATAAACCGTAACCTTTATTTGTTGTGATAAAGATGTCTTTGTTTCCATCTGTACGGCTTACTTGTACAAGTTCATCATTTTGCTTGAGATTTAATGCAATTAATGCTTTTCCCCGACGCTGTGCTTCGTAAAGCTGAAATTCACTTCGTTTAACCATACCGTTTCGAGTAAAGAACACTAAAAATCCTTTCTCTTCTTTAAAATCACGAACAGGAATGACTTTAATCAGATGCTCTTCTTTTTCTAATGGCACAATATGTGAAATGTGTTGTCCCATATCCTTCCAGCGAATATCCGGCAGTTCATGAACAGCACATAGTATATATCTTCCCTTATTTGTAAAGATTAATAAATCATCTGTTGTATTAACCTCTAATAAACTTATCGGATGATCATCATCTTTCAGCGGTAAGTCTTGATTATTAGAAGCTGCATAGGAACGCAGACTTGTCCGCTTCACATACCCGTCTCTGGTGACAGAAACCAGCACGTCTTCACTTGCGACAGTAACCTCAATATTAATCTTTAATTCTTCTACTTTGTCTTCAATATGCGTACGCCGTGCATCTGCAAATTTTTTCTTAATTTGTCTTAAGTCACTCTTAATGGTCTGGAGTAATTTCTTCTCACTATTCAGGATTTCAGAAAGTATTTCCATTTGCTTATTTAGCTCGCGTGCTTCTTCTTCTAATTGAACAATATCCGTATTTGTCAATCTATAAAGTTGAAGCGTAACAATAGCTTCGGCCTGCGGTTCTGTAAATCCGTATTTTATCATGATTTGATTTTTGGCATCCGTCTTGTCTTTTGACGCACGAATGGTTGCAATCAATTCATCTAAAATCGAAATAGCTTTAATCAATCCCTCAACAATGTGTGCTCTGGTTTTAGCCTTGTTTAAATCAAATCGTGTTTGATTCGTTACAACCTCACGCTGATGACTGATATATGCATCAAGAAGCTGCGGTAATGATAAAAGCTTCGGTGTTTTATCTTTAATAGCAACCATATTGAAATGGTAGGCAATTTGTAAATCCGTATTTTTGTATAAGAAGTTTAAGATACCTTCACTGTTTGCATCTTTTTTTAGCTCTACAACAACACGTAATCCAGTACGGTCTGTATCATCACGGACTTCTGCAATTCCTTCTACTTTCCTATCAATACGAAGCTCATCCATTTTCTTGACCATCGTTGCTTTATTAACTTCATACGGGATTTCCGTAATAACAATTTGTTCACGATTCCCTTTTAAACTCTCGATAACTGCTTTACCGCGGACAATAACTTTTCCTTTTCCAGTCTCATATGCTTTCTTAATTCCTTCGATACCTTGAATAATTCCACCTGTCGGGAAATCAGGACCCTTCAGTACCTGCATCAAATTATCCACACCGGCTTCGGGTTTATCAATCCGCATAATAACTGCGTCGATTACTTCTCCCAAATTATGAGGAGGGATATCTGTTGCATACCCTGCAGAGATCCCAGTTGATCCATTCACTAACAGGTTTGGAAATTTTGCCGGTAAAACAACTGGTTCATTTGTTGTTTCATCAAAGTTAGGAATGTATTCAACCGTCTCTTTGTCTATATCACGAAGAAGCTCTGAAGCAATAGGAGACAGCCTGGCTTCCGTATAACGCATTGCAGCAGGAGGATCCCCATCAATACTGCCGTTATTTCCATGCATTTCAATTAGTCCATTACGCACTTTCCAGCTTTGGCTTAAGCGTACCATTGCTTCGTAAACAGAAGAATCTCCATGCGGATGATAGTTACCGATAACTGTTCCAACAGTTTTGGCAGCTTTTCTGAAATTCTTATCATGTGTATTTCTTTCAACATGCATTGCATAAAGTATACGCCGCTGCACAGGCTTCAATCCATCTCTTGCATCAGGAAGGGCACGATCTTGAATGATATATTTACTGTATCTTCCAAAACGATCTCCGATAACTTCTTCTAAAGGAAGGTCTAAATATTTCTCTGTTTGATCCAAATGGAATCACTCCTTACAATCCGAACTAATCTTCTTTATGAATATTTTCATTTTCTAAAATGGTCCCGTCTTCTTCCAAACCAAATTTAACATGACCTTCAATCCACTTACGGCGCGGCTCTACCTTATCTCCCATCAAGGTGGTTACTCTTCTTTCCGCTCTGGCGATATCATCAATTGACACACGAATAAGTGTACGGGATTCTGGATTCATTGTTGTTTCCCATAACTGATCAGCGTTCATCTCACCGAGACCTTTATACCGTTGAATATCATAACCATTTTTTAATTCAGTGACTGCTTTTTTCAGCTCTTTTTCATCCCATGCATAAAGCGTTTTTTCTTTTTTTCCTTTACCTTTAGAAACCTTAAACAGAGGTGGAAGTGCGATAAACACTTTTCCAGACTCTACTAAAGGACGCATATATCGATAAAAGAAAGTTAACAGAAGCACCTGGATATGTGCTCCATCGGTATCTGCATCGGTCATAATAATAATTTTGTCATATTGAACATCTTCCATATTGAAATCTCCGCCGACGCCCGCTCCGATTGTATGAATAATCGTTGAGATTTCTTCATTTTTAAAGACATCCTCAAGCTTTGCCTTTTCCGTATTAATAACCTTACCGCGTAATGGAAGTACCGCCTGGAATTTACGGTCACGGCCTTGTTTTGCCGACCCGCCGGCAGAATCTCCCTCTACCAGGTATAATTCATTCTTTTTAGGGTTTTTCGATTGAGCCGGTGTTAATTTACCGCTTAATAAGGTATCTTTTCTTTTGCGCTTTTTACCGGTACGGGCTTCTTCCCGTGCTTTTCTCGCAGCTTCCCTTGCTTCTTTCGCGCGAATTGATTTCTTAATCAGCACAGTAGAAGTTTCTACATTTTCCTCCAAAAAGTAAGTCAGATTTTCAGACACGACAGAATCAACCGCAGAACGAGCTTCTGTGGTTCCTAATTTTCCTTTTGTCTGTCCTTCAAATTGTAATTTATTCTCTGGAACACGCACGGAAATAATTGCTGTCAATCCTTCCCGAATATCCGTTCCTTCTAAATTCTTATCTTTTTCTTTTAATAAACCAGCTCTTCTTGCATAATCATTCATAGTCCGGGTAATTGCCGCTCTTGCTCCAAATTCATGTGTACCGCCATCACGCGTCCGCACATGGTTTACAAATGAGAGCATGTTTTCAGCAAATCCATCATTGAATTGAAAAGCAAATTCAACTTCAATTTCCGATTGCTCTCCTTCAAACGAAACAACTGGATGAAGAACATCCTTTTCTTCATTTAGCCATTCTACAAAAGACCGCAGCCCTTCAGGATATTCATAAACCTGGTGTTCATTATTATGTTCATCTGTCAGCTCAATTTTTAACCCTTTAAGCAGAAAGGCAGATTCTCTTAACCGCTCTGAAATGGTTTCAAAATTAAATACCGTTGTAGAAAAAATCGCCGGGTCCGGTTTAAAATGAATACAAGAACCTTTCTTTTTGGAAGGGCCTTTGTCCTCTAAGCCGGTTGCAGGCCTCCCGCCATCTTCAAAGCGCTGTTCATATTTACGGCCATCACGATAAGTTGTTACTGTCAGCCATTCTGATAGGGCGTTTACAACAGAAGCCCCTACTCCATGTAATCCTCCACTTGTTTTATAGCTGCCTTGACCGAATTTTCCGCCTGCATGTAGAACAGTGAAAATAACCTCTGTTGTTGGTTTTCCGGTTGCATGCATCCCAATCGGCATCCCGCGGCCTTTATCCTCCACAGAAATACTGTCATCTTTATGTATGGTTACTATAATTTGATTGCCATGACCAGCCAGTGCTTCGTCAACAGCATTATCAACAATTTCATAAACAAGATGATGTAATCCACGAATGTCGGTACTCCCAATATACATTCCTGGCCGTTTACGTACTGCATCCAGCCCTTCCAGTACCTGGATAGAACTATCAGAGTATAGATTTTCTTTCTCCACGAATCATCTTCTCCTTTCAAGACTTCCTCTATATACATCATAGAACATTAGTTCTCACTTGGCAAACAGGTAAATATTAAACAGACTTTTGTATAAGTGCTTGTGCAACTATAACACTCTAATAAAAGAAAAAAAGCACAAAGCAATAATTCAGCGGCAAACCAATTTGGTTACAAACTAGAAGTCTGTAAGCAGCTGAATGCTTGGAGCTTCAGGCAGCTGTGCTTATATGACGTTTCTTTTCCACCCTTGTTCTACCTATATAAGAAATTTTAACCTTGTTTATACACTATAGAGCAAAATTTGTTTCTTCGTCTAGTCTGAACATACACGCTTCCAATAAATTAGAAAACATTTCAATTGAAATGCTTGTTATAAATTGTCGTTCCAAAGAGTTTTATCTGATTAGACTTAAACGCACTATATCAATGTTTACATCATTAATATCTTATGGGAAAAACCAAAGAAAAGCAAGGCAATCATTTATTTAAGGTTCTTGAACAGCTGAATTTCTTTCCGTTATTTTATTTAAAACTAAAAAGCTGAGTCTGAATTATGCCTGACTCAGCTTTTAGTATATTTATAATAGATTCTGAACATAACCCAATCATAAATTTTCTACTTCAATAATACAGCATGAACTACTTTAATACAAAGGTCCATCACTACTTCAAAATCATGCTCTTTTAAATAATCATAAGCCTCTTCATTTACAATTCCCTGCTGCGCCCAAAACATTTTACAATCTGTCTGTACAGCATCTTTTGCTACATCCATCAAATGCTCTGGCCGGCGGAAAACATTAATAATATCAATAGGCTCATCTACTTCTGCTAAAGAGCGATAGGCTTTTTCTCCAAGAACCTCATCAAGAGTCGGATTCACAGGAATAATCTTATATCCTTCCTCCTGCATTCTTTTAGCGATTTGATGTGATGTTCTCTCTGGATTGGCGGATAACCCTACAACTGCAATTGTTTTTGCTTCCGTTAGAATTTCTTTTAACCTTTCATTACTTGGATTTTGAACGGACATCATAATTCCTCCTTTATAATTATTCAATAAAACTATTCTCTATCAAGTAGTCTCTGGCCACATCCTCTGCAGATGCATCCTCATAATCCACTTGATAATTCATTTCCTGCATTTCCTCATCTGTAATTTGTCCACTTAACTGATTCAATATATCTTCCAGTTCTGGATACTGTTTTAACGTATCTGCCCGCATTAACGGTGCACCCTGGTATGGCGGAAATAAGTTTTCAGAATCTTCCAGGGCTACCAGCCCTAATTCTACCATATAGCTGTCCGTTCCATAGGCATCAATCACGTCTACTTCTCCACTGGAAATAGCTCCTTGACGCAGACCGGGATCCATTGTGTTTACCTCATTAAAATCTAAATTATATACGTCCTGCATTCCTACATAACCATCATAACGGTCATTAAACTCTAATGTGAAGCCAGCTGTTATTTCATTTTCAATCGATTTCAAGTCAGAAATATCGTTAAGATTGTTTTCTTCTGCAAATTCTTTTGTTACAGCTACCGTATACGTATTATTAAACAACATTGGTTCTAATAGCTCCAAATTATATGCTTCTTTAATACCGTCTCTGGCTTGTACGTATACCTCTTCTGCTTCGTTAGACTCCGCTTGTTCATCAAGCAGTGAAACGATAACCGTCCCTGTAAACTCCGGATAAATATCAATACTTCCCTGCTGCAATGCATTAAACACCATATCTGTTTTTCCAAGGTTCGGTTCTAACTCAACGGTAATATCACTTTCCTCCTCAATTAATATTTTATAGATATTCATAATGATTTCTGGTTCTGCTCCTAATTTTCCAGCAATAACAATTTCACCTTTTTGGCTGTTTGGTATCATAAAAGGAATCGCAATCACAAGTACAACAATCAACAACATTGCTGCAAAAGCCTGCATTCCGTATTTCTTAGACAGCTTCTCAAATAAACGGAGAATAAAATCAAGAATGACAGCTAATAAAGCAGCCGGTATTGCACCTAATAAGACGAGCGGGATATCCCCTCCCCGATCCAAACCTAGTAAAATAATATCTCCAAGTCCGCCGGCACCGATTAAAGCCGCAATCGTTGTAGTACCAACAATAAGCACCATGGAGGTTCGAATACCAGCCATGATTACTGGCATCGCAATCGGCAGCTCTATCTTCATTAACTGCTTCCTGGTATTCATCCCCATCCCTCTGGCAGCTTCCCGTAATGCCGGATCAACCCCGTCTATTCCTGTGTATGTATTTCTGAGAATTGGCAGCAGTCCATATAGTACAAGCGCAACAATAGCCGGTTGAATTCCGATTCCTAAAAATGGAATTAAAAAGGCAAGCACAGCAAGACTCGGTATTGTCTGTAAGACTGCAGATGTGCCGATAATAGGCTCGGCAACACGTGGATACCTTGTCAGCATTATCCCTAATGGAACAGCAATTAAAATAGCAATACCAAGTGAAATTAAAGAAATCTGTAAATGCTCCCAAATTGCCTGGAGGAGCATATCCTGTCGATTCTGGAATACGTTAATAAATGAACTCATAAGATGCCTGCTCCTTCCTTTTCCTGCTGATAGAAGTATTGAAGCAATTCATTACTTGTAATAACACCGACAGCTTTTTGACCATTCTCCACCACCGGGAAATGAGTCTGGTTTACTGAACGAATAATTGCATATGCGTCCTCAACCGTGCTTTCGACAGGAATCGTCACAGCTTCTTTCTGTTCCTTATGATTTTCAAAAATTCCTTTTAAAATCTGATTTTTGTCCACAAGCATGAAAAATGCACTGCCGTATTCCATCACGTCATCAGCATTATCCTCCTTAAAATATGCTGGGTCCTTCTTCATAACTTCTTTAATCGGTTTTAGCCATGGCGACTGCCGATTTCCAATAAATTCTTCTACAAACTCATTTTCAGGATGTCTCATCAATTCTTCAGGAGATCCGCATTGAACAACACTGCCTTCTTTCATCAGGCAAATACGATCACTCATTTTTAATGCCTCGTCCATATCATGGGTAACAAAAACAATCGTCTTTTTGATCTCCGTTTGTAATTTATTTATATCTATTTGTAATTGCTCCCTGCTGATTGGATCGAGTGCGCTAAACGGCTCATCCATTAATACGATATCAGGATCCGCAGCTAAAGCCCGGATAACGCCGATTCGCTGCTGCTGCCCTCCTGACAGTTCTCCTGGATATCGCTTTTTAAAAATGGATGGATCGAGTCCTACCATATCCAATAATTCATCTGTCCGTTTCTGCATTTTACCTTTTTTCCACTTCAGCAAATCTGGAACCACCTGAATATTTTCCTGCACTGTCAAATGAGGAAACAAAGCAATTTGCTGCAGAACATAACCGATATTCCACCGTAACTCGTGAATGGAATATTCGCTTACCGGTTTATCATCTATGTATATTGTTCCTGCAGATGGATCAATCAGACGGTTAATCATTTTCATCGTGGTTGTCTTTCCGCATCCGCTGGGACCAATCAACGTCATAAATTCTCCTTTTTCTACTGTCAGATTAAATCGGTCTACAGCAGTTGTCCCATCTGGATATGTTTTTGTAATATCATCAAATGTAATCATAGTAGATTCCCCCTTCATAAAATGATTCCCGATTGTATGTGTTTAAAAACCTGGCATCGTTTTATTTTTCAGTTTATATATAACTCAACTTTCGCACTTGAGAATAAGCATCTATACCTTCCTATTCCAGGATGAATATGGTCTACATTATCCTGCTACTGGAATGGAGATTGTGTATAGCGCCGCCCCGACCAACCACTACGCTTTCCATGGGGACGGCTTCAGCTAACTTGAAAAGAAACCCGCTTTTCAAGTGGATCTTCAGCTCGCCCTGTTCCCATAGGAGTCTGCGTGGTTGGTCTGCGCTCATATAGGAGGGGGAGTTGGATGAAATCATTGCCTTTTGCTTGATAAAAAGATTATTTTAGTGTTTCAAATGGTTGATTTGGCAATTTAAATGATGACCCAGCATGGATAATAAATATCGGAATTGCTTTCATGAATAAAGAGTAATCATGACAGAATATTTTATCGTTAATCAGAAAAAATGTTTTATCTGATTTAACTTCTATTTAGTCAGCTGTTTCAACCTGTATAGAACATCCCGCTAGCGGAGGCGGACCGTTTTGACTCCTGAGAGAATAGCGGAAAGCGTCGGTTAAAAACGTAATAACTGGACCGAAGCAACTGAGATAAAGGAATCATGCCCCTTTAGGGGTATGCCGACGTTAGGCTTCAGCCTGCTTTTAGTCGACCTTCCTTTACTTTAACGGATGATGACTTTCACCCGCGGGGCATAAGCGCGACTTTAGCTCTGTCTGCGCCTGACGGCTTGCCAGTCGCTAAGTCTTCTTTATCGTAGGGCGCTTTCGGGAAGTTGTCTAGTTTTTGACGCTTGTAGCTGGACAGGGATTAGCATCATCTGAAGATCCACTTTTGCCAAGAAGAGTACTTGGCAAAAGTTAGATGAAGAGCGTGCCCCTAGGCAGGCTAAGGTCGCAACGTCCTGTTGCAACGCCTGCATTAGTACGTCCTGTACGTCGAAAGCAAAACGGTCCGCCGTAGCGGTCGCTTTACACTTTACCTTCTATCTTTGTCAACAGATATATGGAAGAAATGATCAACCCCTGTTCCTATGGATAGGAAGTTTCTTTTTAAAGTGCGAAAGTTGAGTAATTTATAAAGATACGTATAGGCAAAAAATAAATTTGCTAAAAGAACAGCTCAGATAAGCTTTTCTAAAAAAATTTGTACTTAAACAGATTGGTTCATGCTAAAATAACCATAGGAGTATTGAAATAAGAATTTGTAAAAGAGAGTTGGGAACGTATGGATTATATTATTTTTGGGATTATCGCATATCTCTTAGGATCTATTCCATTTGCCTTAATTATCGGCAAAATAGGATATAAAATAGATGTTCGTGAGCATGGAAGTGGTAACCTGGGCGCAACCAATGCCTTTCGAGTACTTGGAATAAAAGCTGGAAGCATCGTTATTATCGGTGATATTTTAAAAGGAACTGCAGCTGTTTTATTACCTCAATTATTTGATGCAAACGTCTATCCTTTAATCATTGGTATTATAGCTGTCTTAGGTCATACTTATCCAATTTTCGCTAAGTTTAAAGGCGGGAAAGCTGTTGCAACATCAGGCGGGATGATTCTCGGAATTAATCCGTTTCTGTTTATTATCATGATTGCAACGTTCTTATTATCATTATATTTATCAAAATATGTTTCACTTTCATCCATGATTGCTGGAATTGTTGCCTTTTTTGCTTCCTTGTTTTTCAATGACATCGGACTGACCATTGTTATCTTTTTATTAACTGCTTTTGTAACCTACCGTCATTGGGCAAATATTAAACGAATAAAAAATGGTACAGAGCCTAAAATAACGTGGATGTAGAAAGCCGATAAATTGAATATTTAAGCCGAATTCAGTATACTAGTGGCTAGTTATAATTTTGATTGTTTAAGCATCTAAGGTACCACAGATGTTTACAAGAAAGGGCGTTTTTTTATGCAGCAAATAGACACGATTTCATTAAAAAAGCTTCCATCTAAGGAAGAAAGACATAGATTATTTGGTTCTGTTCCGCCTGGAGAGAAAAAAAAGCCTACTGAAAAAAGCAAAATGGCTGATTTACAAAATGTAAAACGTGATTTTCTTTTTGATTTGGATGCAGTTGGAGTAGCAAATGTAAAGTACCCTGTCCGTGTCTTGAGCGGACAAACACCTTATGAACAAACAACCATTGGGACATTCACATTTTCATCCAGCATCCCTGCCAATAGTAAAGGCACAAATATGAGCCGTTTTATGGAGCTGTTAGAGCAATATTATCAAGGCGGCTTCACCATCTCTATTGATGAGCTGAAACAGTTTACCAAGGATCTGGCAAATAAACTGGAGCAGGATGATGCATCTGTTTCTGTGAGCTTCCCCTGGTTCTATGAACGTGAAGCTCCACAGACTCTTGCCTCAGGACTGAACCATGCTGAAGCATCTGTTTCTGTACGCTATTCAAAACATGAGGATTATCAAATCAACGTTTCTTTAAAAGTACAAATAACGACACTATGCCCCTGCTCAAAAGAAATTAGTGAATACAGCGCTCATAACCAGCGGGGTAATGTGACGATTGAAACAGAGCTGGAGTCTAATTTTTCGAATGCAGATGATGATTGGAAGGTACTTTTATTAGAGGCTGCTGAAAGTAATGCAAGTGCCAGACTTCACCCTATTTTAAAAAGACCGGATGAAAAAATGGTAACAGAGCAGGCTTACGAAAATCCGAGATTTGTCGAGGATATGGTTCGCTTAATTGCAGCAGACCTCTATGAATTGCCTTCTGTTCTTAAGTTTCATGTATCATGCCGTAACGAGGAATCTATTCATATGCATGATGCTATTGCTTCAGTTACGTATGATAAGCGCAACGGACAAGGTTAATTTTAATATGAAATATATATTTATTGGACTTATTCGCTTTTACCAGCTTGCCATCAGTCCTTTTACACCGGCAACCTGCCGCTTCTATCCTACCTGCTCAGCCTATGCTATAGAAGCATTTCGACGTTTTGGAATTTTTAAAGGTGGAATATTGACTATAAAGAGAATTAGTAAATGTCATCCATTCCATCCAGGCGGAGTTGATTACGTTCCAGAGAAATCTGAGAAAAAGCATTAATACAAGGGAGAGAGACAATGGACATTAAAGTATCAGAACAAGTTGCAAAATGGTATAAAGAAGAGTTAGCTTTAGAGAATGAAAAGAATGTACGATTCTTTCCAAGATATGGCGGAGTCGGCGGCAGAATTGCCGGTTTTTCTCTCGGAATTAAAGCTGAAGCACCAAAAAACGAAACTGCTTCAACCACGGTAGAAGGTATCCATTTTTTTGTTGAAGAATCCGATGACTGGTATTTTGAAGGAGCAAATTTATCTGTCTCTTATGATGAATCTAAAAAAGAACCAAAAATTGAATATCCTGAAACAGATTAATGAAATTACTGTAGAGCAGACAAAAAGCGTAGGAGATTGATTTTCCTACGCTTTTTGCTATTTAAATCGCTCTAATTGATCCAGCCTGTTTTCAGTTTTTAAAATCTGCCATTGATAGTCGCCGAATAAATCAAAATGGGGGTATTTAGGTTTTAAATCAATCCAGGATTCATCTAAATTATATTTCCTCCCCCACTCTTTTAGCTTCTCCAAGTCACTGCAGCCGACTTTTGTTACTGTATTACAGCCAGGGAAACGATCATCCAGCCAATAATGTGTTATAAAATCAATCTTTCCAGCTCGCACATTTCGCTTCCACTGGTTTAACTCTTCTCTTTTTAATCCAAAAGCCATTTCTAATCCTCTTTCTTAAGCTGATCTTGATATGCAGCGTGCCAATCAGGAAATTTCCTTCGAATAGATAGCGGTCGAAAGGTGTCTTTATCAACAATTGTGTGAGTTGTTGTACCAGTGACAGCTAAATCTCCAGCTCCATTTAGAATTTCATAACGATAAACCGTACGTAAACCGTCGTAAGTCTCCAGCCATGTTTTTACAACTGGTTTTTCACCATAGCGAACGGCATTTTTATATGAAATTTGCGCATCAATTACAGGAGAAACAACATTATGCTTCTCCATGCCTTGATGATAGTTAAGCCCTAAAGCTTCCACAAATTTTGTACGCCCGATTTCAAACCAAACTAAATAATTCGCATGGTAGACGACGCCCATCTGATCGGTTTCCTGATATCTAACTTCTATTGGTGTTTCTGTAATTAACAAGCGTTCTTCCTCCTCTTACTTCCCGCAATCAATCCATTTCTTGAACCATTTCCTCCATAAATTCATAATCCATCGGCCCCATTTTTCTCGGATGCTGTATTTTCCCATCTGTTCCGATAAAATATGTGGTTGGTGCCGCATAGACAACATACTGATCAGACACGGCGTTATCTTTATCTAAAGGTACAGGAAACGTATATCCATGCTCCTGAATAAATTCCTGCGCATCTGATATGCTGTTTTCAACTGTAGTCAGATTTACAGTAACTACCTCCACTTCTTCTTGATAGTCCTCATAGAATTTCTGCAGTTCGGGCATTTCTTCTATACAAGGGGGACACCAGGAATACCAGAAGTTTAAAATTACTTTCTTTCCCTGTAAATCTGAAAGCTGAAAGCTTTCTCCTTCTAATGTCTCAAGTTCAAAATCAGGAGCTTGTTCACCAGGTTCCACTCCGGCACTTTCAGCAGGGGCAATGGCAGCACCCTGGCCAGAAGTACCATCGTCTATAAGAACTGGATCTTCTTCTCCATTTGCAGTGTTATCCATGAATCTGTCTTGAACAATATTTGCAATAACAATCCCAACAAGTACTAATAATAAGGTGAGCGCAAATATCCGTTTATACACTTCTTATCTCCTACCATCCAAATTAATTGGTTTCCTTCCTCTATCGTAAAGAGGAACTTGAAATTTGTAAAGGATAGAGCCCTTAAAAATAGCATAGAAAAAGAGCCTTGTCTGATTAAAAACAAAGACTCTTTTTCCATACAAAACAGCTGACTGTTTATGCTTTTACTTTTTCACGCAGTACCATACGTAAGATACCACCATGACGATAGTAATCAATTTCTACGTCACTATCAAAACGGGCAACTGCTTTAAATGAAGTTACCTTACCAGCTTCATCTGTTGCAGTTACATTGACTAAATCACCCGGTTTTACAGATTCATCAACATCTACAGCAAATGTTTCTTTCCCTGTTAAACCTAAGCTTTCAGCGTTTTGACCTTTTTCAAATTGCAACGGTAATACACCCATCATTACAAGGTTAGAGCGGTGAATACGCTCAAAGCTTTCAGCAATAACTGTTTTGATTCCTAATAGATTTGTACCTTTTGCAGCCCAGTCACGGGATGATCCCATACCATAATCTTTTCCGCCCATAACAATAAGACCTGTTCCGTCTTGTTGATATTTCATTGCAGCATCATAGATTGGCATTACATCACCAGTTGGCCAGTAGGTAGTGTAACCACCTTCTGTGCCAGGAGCTAATAGGTTACGGATACGGATGTTAGCAAACGTACCACGCATCATGATTTCATGGTTACCACGGCGAGACCCGTAAGAGTTAAAGTTTCTTGGTGAAACTCCTTTTTCCTGCAAGTACTTACCTGCTGGCATATCTTTTGCAATTGCACCTGCCGGAGAAATGTGATCTGTTGTTACAGAATCGCCAAATAATCCGATAGCACGTAATCCGCTGAGTGGTTCAACTGTTCCTGCTTCAGGAGTCAGCCCTTCAAAGAATGGAGGATTTTGGATATAAGTAGAGTCCTCATCCCATTCAAATAATGGCTCATCTGTTGTATCAATTTCATTCCATTTTTCATTGGAATTAAATACATTTTCATATTCTTTGCGGAAGATTTCCGGAGTAACTACTTTCTGAACCTCTTCTTTGATTTCAGTAAGTGTTGGCCAGATATCAGACATATAAACGTCATTGCCCTCTGCATCTTTACCAAGAGCATCTTTTGTTAAATCAACATCCACTGTTCCTGCCAGTGCATAAGCAACTACAAGCGGCGGTGATGCTAAGTAGTTCGCTTTTACAAGCGGATGGATACGTCCTTCAAAGTTACGGTTACCTGATAATACAGAAGACGCAATTAAATCACTTTCAGCAATAGCTTCTTCAATTTCTTCACGTAAAGGTCCGGAGTTACCGATACATGTTGTACATCCGTAACCTACAAGATTAAAACCAAGTTTATCTAAATACGTTTGTAAGCCGGCATCTTCTAAGTAACGTGTTACAACTTTGGAACCTGGTGCCAGTGAAGTTTTTACATATTCAGGAACTTCAAGACCTTTTTCAACAGCTTTCTTTGCAACAAGACCTGCCCCTAACATAACATACGGGTTTGATGTGTTTGTACAGGATGTAATTGCAGCAATAGCAAGGCTGCCGGTTTTCATAACAGAAGTTTTACCATTTGGATGCTTGATTTCAACTTCTTTATCAAATTCAGCTTTATCTAATCCAAATCCCTGATTTCCTTCTTTTGCAGTAATTGCTTTATTAAATTCTTTTTTCATGTTAGACAGTGCAATTAAATCCTGAGGACGTTTTGGGCCGGAAAGATTCGGTTCTAACTCTGAAAGATTAATTTCAATTACTTGTGTATATTCAGGATCAGCATCATTTGCATCGTACCATAAATTATTTTCTTTACAGTATTTTTCAACAGTTGCAATCAGCTCATCGTCACGACCAGTTAATTTTAAATAATCAAGCGATTCCTGATCAATTGGGAAGAAACCACAAGTTGCGCCGTATTCTGGCGCCATATTAGAAATAGTCGCACGGTCAGCTAATGGCATATCCTTTAGACCTGGTCCGAAGTACTCTACAAATTTACCAACTACATTTTGTTCACGCAATACCTGTGTTACTTTCAATGCAAGGTCAGTCGCTGTGGTACCATTCGGGAATGAACCTGTGAATTTCACACCAATTACTTCAGGTGCAGGGAAATAAGAAGGCTGTCCAAGCATACCTGCTTCCGCTTCAATTCCACCAACGCCCCAGCCCAGAATACCTAGACCATTGATCATTGTTGTATGGGAGTCGGTTCCTACAAGCGTATCAGGGAACGTGTCATAAGTGCCGTCTTCATTTTCAAGCGCATGTACAACATCAGCAAGATACTCCAGGTTAACCTGGTGAACAATACCTGTTGCCGGCGGTACTGCACGATAGTTGTTAAATGCTTTCTGAGCCCAGTTTAAGAACTGATAACGCTCCGCATTACGTTCAAATTCTAATTCCATATTTGCACGTAATGCATCTGGTGTTCCATATTGGTCAACCTGTACAGAGTGGTCAATGACTAAATCTACAGGAACTTCCGGATTGATTTTGTCCGGCTCCCCACCAAGATCTACCATTGCCTTACGAAGAGAAGCAAGGTCAACAACCGCAGGCACCCCTGTAAAGTCCTGCAAAATAACGCGGGAAGGTTTAAAAGGCACATCTGCTCCTGTAGCCTTATCTGTTCCCCAGTTTGCCAGTGATTCAACATGTTCATTTTTAATTTGATGTCCATCATGCTGTCTTAGTAAAGATTCTAAAAGAACACGGATAGAAAATGGCAAACGATCCACCTTACCTAATCCTGCTTCTTCCAAATCCTTCAAACGGTAATAATTATACGTTTTACCGTTCAGCTCGAACTGCTTTTTTGCATTGTACGCATTTGTGTTCGACATATTGTGTTACCCCTTTCATTTCCTCTCCTCCTCGACTTTTCGCAAGGAGGTATTACTTTTTTTAATCAATACTGCTATTCAAATAAATAGACTGTTCATAGTATATAATATAGGAATCTAGCAAATAAAACAAATAATTATTGTTAAATAGTAGATAGTAAAAAGTTATGCCAAGAGATAAGCCTAACTTATATAAACCCTAAATTATTGATAGTGAAAATAATATGAATGCTTTAAACCTGATTAGGTTTGTAAAATGAAAACATTACATCAAAAAAATTATATGTCAGGATCACCATCAGCCTTTGGAAAAATAATTTCAAACGTGCTCCCTTTATCTTCATTATTATACATATGAAAATCTGCATCATGATTACTGAGGATTTTTTTAGTAATTAACAGCCCCAGTCCTGTCCCGGATGATTTTGTTGTAAAAAAAGGTTCCCCGAGCCGGTGCAGAACCTCTTCTGGCAGCCCGCAGCCTTCATCAATAACAGAAATTTTTATTTTATCATCATTTTCTTTTGCTTTAACAATGATTTGTCCAGGCTGATCCATTGCTTCAATTGCATTTTTCACCAGGTTAATTAGAACTTGTTTAATTTGAGAACGATCACAAAGAACCGGTGCATTTGTACTGCTCTGCAGCTGAATTTGAATATTCTTTTGATTCGCCTGCGATTGTAATAACATTGCTACGTCCTGCATCATACTTGTTACTTCTTCTTTAGAACGATTATCTGTCAAAGGCTTCGAAATAAATAATAATTCTGATGTAATTGACTCGATTTTTTCAACTTCCTCAATCATCACATTAAAGTATTCCTCCTTATGCTGTGCACCAGCCTGGAGTAATTGCAGGAAACCCTTTAAGGATGTAAGCGGATTGCGTATTTCATGAACCAGGCTTGCAGCCAGCTGACCTGCCACATTCATCTTCTCTGAACGGATCATCAAATCATCCAGCATTGAATCTTCTGTTTTTCTTTCCAGATAAGCCAAAATTCTTTTTTCTGTATCTATATCTTCTAAATCGTAATTTAACTCACAGGAAAAAGAGAACACCTCACCTTTTTTAGTCGGAATATCGATTAACAGATTTTTTTGTTTCACTTTGTCATCAATCAAAAACTGTGATGTAACCTCAGGCTCTATTCTGAGTGGAGCATCCTTCCACGTCTTTCCAATTACTTCTTTTGGTCCATAACCAAGTATCCTATAGACAGAATCACTGATATATTCTATTTCGCCGCTTAATTTGAATACTACCACAATTCCTTCAATATTCTTACTCAGCCATGAAACAATGGCTGCTGAAAGCGCTGCATCGGGGTGTAAATTATGACGACTTTCAGAACTTTGTAAGCCATTAGGCAGTTCATTTTTTTGTTTTTTATCCATACCCATGCTCCTTCCAGAAATTATTATAAATAATATGTATGATTATGACGAAACAATTATGAATACTTGTGTATATTTCTTAATAACTTTATAATATAAAAGTAAGGAATGATGACAATGGTTAAGTTAATGTTACTACAATTTTCTAAAAAAATAAATTGATAGTTTATAATAATTAGCAATATTCGTAATTTTTCTTGTAAGATTAAGGTGAGGTGTACGATGATATCACTTATTGTTATAATGTGGGGCTGTTTATTAATAGGTTTGATGGCAATCGGTGGGTATTTTATGTTTCGAAAGTTCTTAAAACGGCTGCCAAAAGAGGACGGACGCTCAATTATGGATTGGGAAGAATATTATTTTGAACAGACGTTACATAAATGGTCTCAGTCAGAAAAAGACTTCTTAGAAGAACTGGTTTCACCAGTTCCTGAATTGTTTAGAGATGTTGCCAGACAAAGAATTGCCAGTAAAATTGGCGAATTATCCATTCAAAAAAATGAGGAATCCATTACACGTCCAACATTAATTGAAGGATATATTTTAGCAACACCAAAAAGAGATCATAAATTTCTCCGTAAAAAACTGAAGGAAAAAAATATTGATATTGCGCCCTATGAAGATTTTTTCCGGCAGTCAAGAGACAATTATCAGGAGAATTGGGAAGAGAAATATAAGCAGAAGAAATCATAGTTTTCATATCCCGGGGCTAAACAAGTTATATTCCAATAAAAGAATGGTTTTCGTAAATAAAAAAGCAAAGTGCTTAAATTTCTGCACTTTGCTTTTTTGTTAATTGTAAATACTGATAAAGCATAGCTAATCTCCAAGTCCCAATCATTCCTAAAGCAAGTAAAAAGAACATGCCGGAGGTTTCTCCGACAGAGATGCTTGTACCAATAATAAGCTTTATAATAATACGGATTACCAGCAAACTAACTAAAATGACGGGAAACATCTTTGATGGCTTAACATAGATATGATCCCCTTCATGCTCTAATTTTGATGTTTTAATTAAAAAAATAGAAAATATTATTCCTACAATCAGCGCTTCCGCAACTTGAAGCCAGCTTATCTGAAACATCGGAAATAAGAACATAAGCGCCCCGGTACTCATAAAAAATGGCGGCAGGATAATGCTTTTTACAGATGCCGGCCTTCTGGAAGCACGCATCCGCACAAATATCATCACAATTGCCATAAATGCAAAAACAGCCGTTGTCGCAATTGCTAAATACATACCTAACAACTCTTTTCTCTAAATTCTGGCAAACATCAGCTTTTAAATAGTTTAATCTGATGCTTTTCATCTTCTAGTTTAAAATCTTTATTTCAAGCATACCTCTAAATACTCTTATTTGAAAGCATTTAAAACCCGGTAAAGCCGAATAAATTTGCTAAAAATCCAGTTAATTTTGTCATCCAATCAAAAAACAATGCAATTCCCACTAAAATCATTATCCAGCCGCCGATTTTCACCATTTTTTGGCTGTGCTTTCTAAACCATTTTAACTTGCCGATAAAAAAGCCCAGTACTAAAAAAGGAATAGAGAACCCTAAAATATAGCTGACCATCATAATCATTCCTATATTAGGACTTGTTGCAGCCAGTGAAAATACAATAGCTAGAATTGGCCCGGTGCATGGTGTCCACCCTAAGGAAAAAGCCATACCAATGATAACAGAACCAAAATAACCTGCAGGACGATTTTTAAAATGAATTTTACGATCTTTCATGAGAAACTGAAAATTTAATACTCCGACAATAACTAAACCAAAAAAGATAATTAAAATAGCACCAATTTGTCTTATTTCATTTTGATATGTTACTAAAAACTCGGAGATATAAGTTGTCGTAAAACCAATCATTATAAAAATACTTGAAAAACCAATTAGAAAGCATACCGTATGTAAAATTGCTTTTCGATCAAGCGCCTTATTATCTTGATTTATTTCATCCATGCTCATTCCCGTAATATAAGAAAGAAATACTGGATACAACGGTAGAACACAAGGCGAAATAAATGAAAGAAATCCAGCTGCAAAGGCTAAGAAAATATTAATTTCCTCCATGATAATCCCCCTATCAATCATTTCTATTCTAACAGAGAAATACAAAAATAAAAGATTATTTTATGACAATCTCCATACATTTTACGAATGATATGAAAAAAAGATGCCTAAAGGGATAATATTGTATCCTTCCCTGCATAATTTTTTTTACCAATAAGAAAAACCACCTTCTAAAAAAAGTGGTTTTAGTGCTTGTCCATAAAATAATTATAAATTATTTCCCAGACTGATTTTGGTTATTCATCGCCCGCATCATCTGATTAATTTTCTTCTGCGATGGCTTTTGGCCCATTTGCATCATCAATGTACGAAGCATCTGCTCATTAATCGGCGGATTCTTTTTCAAATAATTCATCATATATTTTCTGGCAATGAAAAATCCAAGAGCAACACCAGCAACTAAAGCTGCAATTGCAATTAATACTACCCATATCGTACTCATGTTACAAAATTTCCTCCTTCGTGTTGTCTCTAATACAGTATATTAGATTAGAGGAAATTATACAACACTTGACTTTCATCATCCTGTGCTTTTACCGGCTTTGGAGAAATCCATCCATACTGAGGTGTATCCTTCCCCTGTACAAAGAAATAAGGATGAATATCTTCTAATATAGGAAAAAGTACAGATACTGCCGAAACTAAATGATTACATTTTAAAATTAACTGTCCATTCTCTATATATAGACAAAGTGTTTCTTCCCCTTTTTTTACAATCACTCTATTCCCGATTCGTTTTATCATGATATCAGGTGAAGAAAACGTCTTTAAATGCATAGCAAACTTATAAAAATGGATTTTTCTGGTTATGAATCGAAATTGCTTTCTAATTATTATCTCATCTTGATTTTCAGCACATTCTAAAAAGAATCGATGTAATAAATCACTTTTATGAAAATAATTTTTTGCTACACTCTCTTCTATCCAATAAATTGCATATTCATTCATCACGCATTCCTCCTTTGACTATTATTATAGAGGAATCTATTTCCGAAAGTTGTCAAAATAGTGTGCAAAGAACAACTTCTTTTGTCGAAACTAGAATAATAAAAGAGAGAGGTACTTTTACCTCTCTCTTCATTGATATAAAGTATATAAACTTTCCTTATTTTGTAACTTCTTCAACCAATTTAACAACATTATCCACTGTAAAACCAAATTTCTCAATTAATAGATCGCCATTCGCAGAAGCGCCGAAACGGTCAATGGTAAGAGTCTTTCCTTCAAAGCCGACATAACGATCCCATCCAAATGACGCTGCCATTTCAAGACCAACTCTAGCTGTTACTTCTTTAGGAAGTACTTCGTTTTTATATGCTTCATCCTGCGCTTCGAAACGATCCCATGAAGGCATACTTACAACCTGAACATCGACACCTTTTTCTTTCAAAGCCTCTTGAGCAGCAACTGCTAATTGAACTTCAGAACCTGTAGCTAATAGAAGGGCATCTGGAGTTTCTTTTTCAGATTTACTTACAATATAAGCACCTTTTTTAACTCCTTCATAAGCTAATTCTGCTGTATTAGCTAATGTAGGAAGATTTTGGCGGGTCAACACAAGAGCTGTAGGCTGATCTGTTGATTCCAGAGCTAGTCTCCATGCTGCCTGTACCTCGTTTCCATCAGCTGGACGGATTAAAGATAGATGAGGCATAGCACGTAGAGCAGCTAAATGCTCTACAGGTTCATGCGTTGGACCATCTTCACCAACCGCGATAGAATCATGTGTAAACACATATGTTACAGGCATATTCATAATAGATGCAAGACGAATAGATGGGCGTAAATAGTCACTGAACACAAAGAATGTTCCGCCAAAAACATGAAGTCCGCCATGAAGAGCCATTCCGTTTAACGCTGCGCCCATTGCATGTTCACGAACGCCAAACCAAACATTACGTCCGGCATAATCTTCTTTTGTAAAATCATTTTCATCATTAATTGTCGTTTTATTGGATCCTGCAAGGTCCGCACTTCCGCCAAAGAAGTTTGGAACAGCTTTTGCTACTGCATTTAACACTTCACCTGAAGAGGCACGTGTAGCAAGTTTTGATCCTTCCTCATACACCGGAAGACTTTCATGCCAGTTTTCAGGAAGCTCGCCTTTCAACGCAAGTTCAAACTGCTCACCTAATTCTGGATATGCTTCTTTATAAGCCGCAACAAGTTCATTCCATGCAGATTCTTTTTTTGAACCGTCAGTAACAATCTTTTCTTTGAAGTCGGCATATACTTCATCAGATACATAAAAATCTTCATGATTCCATTTATAGGCTTCTTTTGTTAACTTCACTTCATCTGCTCCAAGCGGAGATCCATGTGAAGCACTGGAAGCAGACTTATTCGGAGAGCCATAGCCGATAATTGTTTTCACTTCAATTAATGTCGGCTGGTCTTGATTTTGCTGTGCTTCTTTAATTGCCTGGCGGATAGCATCTACATCATTTCCGTCTTCTACCCGAAGCACTTGCCAGCCGTATGCTTTAAAGCGTTGTTCCGTGTTTTCAGAGAATGCGCGATCCAAATCACCATCTAAGGAAATATCATTTGAATCATAAAGGGCGATCAGTTTGCCTAAGCCGAGATGACCGGCTAAAGATGCCGCCTCATGAGAAATCCCTTCCATTAAATCCCCGTCACTGACAATAGCATATGTATAATGGTCTACCACATTATACGCTTCTTTATTATAAGTAGCACTAAGATGTGCTTCAGCCATTGCCATTCCAACAGACATAGCAATCCCCTGACCTAATGGCCCTGTAGTTGCTTCCACACCGTCCGTATGATGTACTTCCGGATGCCCCGGAGTTTTAGAATCCCACTGACGGAACTCTTTTAAATCATCGATAGACACTTTATAGCCGGATAAATGCAATAGACTGTAAAGCAGCATAGATCCATGACCAGCAGATAAAACAAAACGGTCACGATTGAACCATTTCGAATTTTTTGGGTTATGATTCATAAAATCTGTCCAGAGGGTGTAAGCCATAGGCGCCGCCCCCATTGGTAAACCAGGATGTCCGGAGTTTGCTTTTTCAATCGCATCAATGGATAACGTACGAATCGTATTAATGGATAGTTCTTCAATTTGTTGTGTCATTATTTTTCTCCTTCCACTTCAAAACATATTCTATTTCTATCTCTATTTTATAATGAAATCCTTTACTATACAAGCTAAGTCAATATGAAGAATGTGAAGAATTAGTGTTTTTTACTGCGTTCCTGATAATCACGAAGCTTTTGCGGGGTAACATCATTACCTTCCGGATCAACTACTGTCATCCCTTTCAGATGATTTTTAAAAGAGCCTCGTACATTTGCTAAATACTCTTTACGTAATGTTTGCTGCTCATTTTTTTCTTCCTCTGTTAATCCTTCATTTTTTGCTTTATTGGCTAAAATATTAATTCTATCTAATTTATCTTTAGACAACATATAACTTGTCCCTCCTTCTACTAAAAAAACAGGAGATAAACTTCCTGTTCTTCTATCTTACGCTACGATTAATTTTCATTCAAGGAATTGATATACTCCTGATAACGCCGGTGGATTGTAGCTTTTGATGCATTAAAGCCAAGACCGTTTAAAACCGTAGTGATTTCGTGAAACGTTAATTTATTCTGACGAAGCCGGACAATCTCTTCTATTGGAATTTCAGTACGCTCTCTTCCCGGAGACTGATTGATATGATTTAAATTTTTTTGAGGTTTATATCCATTTGATACAGCGCGGCGCATCCCCCGTTTTATTTTCATATTATGTAGTTTACGCTGATATTCTTCCACTATACCGACAATATTTAGCACCATTGAGTCAGCTTCATTTATCTCCAGTCTCCCCTCATGTGTAATTGTATAAATAGGGATATCCATTTTCCGCAGCTGATGAAATAAAGCAATTTTAGTATTTCCTCTACCTAATCTTGTCTCGTCTTGAATACAAAGACAATCAGCTTCTTGATGTGAAAAATAATCAAGAAGCTGAAAAATACCATCTCTATCTATGTCATAGCCGCTGGCCTTTTCCTCAATGCAATCCACAATAGTAAAATTTAATTTTCCAGCCAGTACTGTTAACTCTTCATATTGTCTTTGAAGTGATGTTTCCTGTGTTTCTTTCTCAGTACTTACCCGACAATAAATTATTGTTCTCAATATTTTATCCTCCAATAGCAAAGCCCTCTTTTTCTCATCTCTTAAGTAAAATGCATCTTTAAGAATACGTTCATAAGTCTAATAAAAATAAAACAGAAAATTTATTCATACTTTTAGAACAAGCACTTTAAACAATTTATTTTACCAACACTGCAAATTTTATTTACTCTCTAAAAAATATGCAAGGAAATTGGCCATACGGGCTAAAATATTTAAGCAGTAGTAACCATCATCGTATATAAAAATAATAATGCAATAATAAAAGCCACAATATAAAATGCATCTGATTTCATTAGTTTTTCAAACATATAAAAAACTCCCTTCAGTATTTTATAAGGTCCCGGAACAGTTGTTCTGATACTAGTATATTTAGAACAGTTGTTCTTGTCAATACTTTTTCAGAACATTTGTTTGTAAAATTATTATTTAAGTGCTATACTGTGAATAACAAATACCTATGCTAGAGGGGAGAAAGTCATGACAAAACTATCAAAAAGACAACAGATGATTTTTGACTTTATTAAAGAACAAGTAGAGCAAAAAGGGTATCCGCCTTCTGTTCGTGAAATCGCTGTTGCTGTAGGATTAGCTTCAAGCTCTACCGTTCATGGCCACTTAGAAAGGCTGGAGAACAAAGGATATATACGAAGAGATCCAACAAAGCCCCGCGCCATTGAGATTATGTATGAGAATGAAAACGAAGCACCCAGAGACAAAGCTATTTATGTACCTGTAATCGGAAAAGTTACTGCAGGAATCCCTATTACAGCAATTGAAAACATTGAAGAATTCATTCCTGTTCCAAGCTCCTCAGCCGGGCCGGAGGATAATCTGTTTATACTTGTAATTGATGGAGAAAGTATGATTGAGGCAGGTATTTTAGACAATGATATGGTTATTGTCAAACAGCAAAGTTCCGCAGATAATGGCGATATCGTTGTAGCAATGACCGAGGATAACGAAGCTACTGTTAAACGTTTTTTTAAAGAAAAGAATCGTTTTCGCCTGCAGCCGGAAAATGCAACAATGGAACCACTTTATTATGAAAATGTTTCTATCTTGGGTAAGGTTATCGGATTATACCGTAATATTCACTAAAAAAAGTGTATTCATACAAGCTGAGAACATTTTGTCTCGAAGTCGTATAATTCCTAAAAAAGGTTAACGGACACATTTTAAAATGTGCCCGTTAACCTTTTTTTCTAACATAAAATTAGTCTGATCCTAATATGCTTTAAATAAAGTACAAGTTCAAGGAGTGTATAAAATTGACTGAAACGATGAAAAAGAAACGTTGGCTTTATTTTCCGATTATTATAATCAGCTTTGTTCTGGGAATTATCTATTTAACGAAGGTTGCTGACTACTTAACACTGCCATTTTTATCAACTCTTTTACTTATTGTGACTTTTTTAGAAGTCTATCCAGGCAAGAACTATTTTTCCAAAACTAATCTAATAAAAATTATTTCTGCTCTTTTGCTTGTAGCACTTGCTTTATGGTATCAGATTACTGTTTTTATTCTCGGCTAAATCAAATCAACAAAACGTTTAATACGGTCTTTTTTTACATTTCAAAAATCTGATGCTTACCATTCCTTATGTTAATCAAAAATAAGTAATATACCAACTTTTTCGAATATAAAAAATAGAGCTGTTTTAAATATTTACATTTAGTATATAAAACAGTACGACTCTTTACATCGGGTAAAAAAATGATGCCGACTGTTTAACACCTGCCACCGTATTGTTATGACACCTTATGTTCCAAACGTAATCTGTCAGCCACCATTGCAATGAATTCACTATTTGTCGGCTTAGCTTTTGAAATATTGATGGTGTAGCCAAATAGAGCCGAAATGGAATCTATATTTCCTCTGCTCCAGGCAACTTCTATCGCATGGCGTATAGCTCTTTCCACCCGTGAAGCAGTTGTATTGAACTTTTTCGCAATATCAGGGTAAAGTACTTTTGTAATAGACCCTAAAAGCTCAATGTCATTATAAACCATCGTAATTGCCTCTCTTAAGTACATATATCCTTTAATATGTGCAGGTACACCAATTTCATGAATAATATTTGTTATATTCGCTTCCAAATCTTGTTTTTTCCTGTTTTCTGTATTCGTTTTATTTACATTTGACACTCTTGGAATGCTGCTGCCCTGAACCTGCAAGATTTGGTCAGCCAGATTCTGTATGTCAAATGGCTTCAGAATAAAATAAGAAGCTCCTAAATCTACAGCTTTCTTCATTACTTCTTCTTGGCCAAAAGCAGTCAGCATAATAATATGGGGTTTTTTATTTAAATCCATTTTTTTAATTTCATTTAATACGGCAATACCGTCCATATGGGGCATGATTATATCTAATACCAATACATCTGGATTCTTCTCTTCAATTAGCGGGATGCAATCCCTACCGTTTAAGGCTGTTCCAACTATTTCAATTTCTTCCTGTTCCCCAAAAAAATCCTCCATTAATTGAATTAACTCACGATTATCATCAACAAAACATACAGATATTTTACTCACTAAAAAATCCTCCTTTTGCTTTTTATGCACCTATTACATATTCTACAAAAAATATAAATATCCTCTTTAAAATCAAAAAACTTTTGATTTATTTCGATTTTCTTAAGTATTCTCTGTTTTTCTTTGTTTTTCACCAACTTTCGACACGATTTTTAATCTTTTTTGTATACGTTTTCATTATATCAGATAGTAATTGGATATAAAACACCTGTATCCATACACTGTACGCAACTTTAATCTTTATAATACTAACTCAACTTTCGCACCTGAGAATAAGCATTTATACCTTCCTATTCTATGATGAGCAGTTTATTTTTTAAGCCGCAAAAATTGAGATACTAATCAAAAAATACTTGTAATGGCAATCACCATTACAAGTATTTTTTAAGCTGCATTCTGATTAGACTCAGGTTTGATAATGCCGGCGTCCTCAAGCATCCATTCGATATGAACACCATAACCCGAGGTCGGGTCATTAACAAACACATGTGTTACTGCGCCAATAATTTTGCCATTTTGAATAATTGGACTGCCGCTCATCCCCTGTACAATCCCGCCTGTTAACTCTAACAATCGAGGATCAGTGATCTGAATAACCATTCCTTTTGTTGATGCTGATTTTTGAGGAACACTGCTGATAATTTCAATATCAAATTCTTCAATTTTTTCCCCATCAACTACTGTAAGAATTTTTGCAGGACCTTCTTTGACTTCATGAGATAACGCAACAGGAAATGCTTCTTCATATTTTTCATGATTTACTTCCTTCTCTAATATCCCAAATATGCCGTAATCCGTATTTTTTGTTATATTACCAATTCTTTTTTCCTGTGTTTGAAAGGAGGCTTGTTTTTCTCCCGGTAAACCATTATCGCCCTTTTCAATAGCTGTTACAGAAGAATGAATAATGGATCCTTGTTTAATATCAATCGGCTTCTTTGTATCCATATCTGAGATAACATGCCCTAAAGCACCATACCGGCCTGATTTCGGATCATAAAACGTCATTGTGCCAATCCCTGCAGCAGTATCTCTAATATATAACCCGATTTTATAAGCTTTTTCTTTTTTATCAAAAATCGGCTGTAAACTGGTTTCGATCATTTTATCTCCGCGTTTCAGTTTGATCTGCAGCTTTTTATTCTCTTTACCGCTATTATCAACAATCGGTTTAATATCTGTCATATGGTTAATCTTTTGGCCGTTTATTTCAACAATTGTGTCACCAACATTTATTTTAGCAGCTTCTCCCGGAGATTTTGCTCCTTCTGACACTTTTACCTGATGATGGCCTACAACCAGAACTCCTTTTGTCTCCAGTTGAACTCCAATCGATTGTCCCCCCGGCACTACTTTCACATCCTCCAGACGCTGATATTGCTCCTTATTGTTCTCTTTTGAGCTCTCCTTCTTATTTAAAAAGGGAATGATCGGGGAGTCTTGGAAAACTTCTTTATATCCTTGTAGGGATGTATCTGCGTGGATAAAGGAAGGAAAAAGAAAAAACAACATAAAAAAAAGTGATAACAGCGAGCATATTTTATATTTTAAATTGCTCTTGCTTGGTTTACTCATAAATCGTCTCCTCCTCATACAAAAAATATTATCTTTCTGTACATATACTTTTTGCAATTGGAGGGCAGTTTAAACTGGAACAACCTATGTGATATGTGTATCTTTTCCTATAAAAATATAGATAAACTAACGTATAGTGTTGTTGTTCTAAAGATGCAAAAGGACATGTTATTAACGAAATTTGTAAGTACAGGAAAAAGAAAAAACCGGTACGTTTATTGTCCGGTTTTTTTTCGTTTTTATCCCTTTAATTTGATTTTTTAAAACGGCCTGCCAATACTAACATTTCCTTCGCATGTTCTTTTGCAGTATCTGTTAATTTTGTTCCTGTAATCATGCGGCTTAATTCCTCAATAAGCTCTTTATCATTTAATTCAATAACAGAAGTAAAGGTACGATTCGACTTTTCTTTTTTCTGGATAAATTTATGTGTATCTGCCATCGCAGCAACCTGCGGAAGATGAGTAATACATAAAACCTGTGATTCAAGAGATATTTCATGAATTTTTTCAGCAATCGCCTGCGCAACTCTTCCGCTGACACCTGTATCCACTTCATCAAAAATAACACTCGTAATTCCCTGATGCTTTGAGAAGATTTTCTTTAAAGCAAGCATAATCCTGGATAACTCTCCACCTGAAGCAATTTTTGTTAGATCCTTTAATGGTTCTCCGACATTCGTTGAAATTCGGAACAATATTTTATCATATCCGTTCAATTTCAGTTTCCGCTGCGCAGAATCTTCAAAATCAATGGAGAAGGTTGTTTTTTCTAAATAAAGATCCTTTAACTCCATGTGAATATCATGCGTTAACTGTTCAGCAGCCTGCTTTCGTAAATGATGCAGCTGGTCTGCTTCTAATAATGCATCTTTTTCAAGCTCGTCAATTTCTGTCACCAGTGTATTTAAATGTGATTCCCTGTTTGTAATCTGCTCGATTTCTTCTTCTACACGGCCTAGATAGTCTAACATTTCTTCCACAGTCGGACCGTATTTCCTTTTTAGTCTGTTCAGTTCATCCATGCGCTGTTCAATCTCATTAAGCCGTTCTGGATTGTATTGCAGCTGATCGAGGTAATTACGGATATCATAAGTAATCTCTTCCAGCATATAATAATGGTTAGACATACTATCTAATTTTTCAGCAATAAAAGGGTCTAAATCCGCACTATCCTGTAGCGATATTTGCGCCTGGCTGATTAAATCTAATCCGTGCTGCTCACCATATAATGAAAAATAAGCATCGGAAAGTGATTTATGTATTTTTTCATAATTAGCAAGCTGGTTACGTTCTTCCTCCAGATCCGTATCTTCTTGAGGGACAAGCTGTGCTTCTGTTAATTCCTGCTGCTGAAATTGAAGCAGATCCAGACGCTGAGCCATCTCCTGCTCATTGTCATTCAAACTGCGGTACTTCTTCTTCAGATTTTCCAGACGGTAATAAATATCCTGATAATCCTTTTTCGCTTCTTTCATTGCATCTCCCAGATAAAGATCTAAAAAGTCAATGTGCTGCTCATTATCCATCAACGATTGTGTCTCATGCTGGCTATGGATATCAATCAATGTCTTTCCAAATTCTCTGAGAATGGCTAATGTCACTAATTTACTGTTTACACGGCAGATGCTTTTTCCTGAGGCCGTAATCGTCCGTTGGAGCACAATTTGTTCATCACTAATTTCAATCCCGTATGCTTTACCAACTTGATAAATAGGATGCTTTTTATGATCGATAAAAAATAATCCTTCAATCTCCGCTTTATTCGATTCATGTCTGACAAAGTCCACTGATCCCCGTGCTCCAGCTAATAATTGGATAGCATCAATAATAATTGATTTCCCAGCTCCCGTTTCCCCAGTCAATACAGTAAGTCCTTCCTGAAAGCTTAAGGATAATTCTTCAATAATCGCAAAGTTTTTTATAGATAATTCTGTTAACAAGCTCCTCACCCCAACTAAACAATTTTAAAGTGTGCGTTCAAAAAGTACGATAAAAAGGACCAAGAAGTTCAAGGCGGTGCATCTTTGAGGAACGCAGCGTATGCTTTAAGATACGCGAGTAGCGCTTTTGATGGGACGAGTAATCGCAAAAGCCCTTCGATGGGGCGAGTAATTGCAGTCCCAGTCCCACCGGAAAAGTAAGCCAATGTACTTTCGCAGGATGTGATGACTTCTACGTTGCCCACAGGACGTGGGCGCTCTTAGTAGAAGCTCCTTTTCCCAATGTGTCATTTTTGTTGGGCTTTTTAAACATCCTCTTAAAGCATCCCGATTAACCGATTTTTAATTTCTTCCGCATGTTCCGGAGTCCGGCAAATAATTAAGCAAGTATCGTCACCGCAAATCGTCCCCATAATCTCTTCCCAATCCAGGTTATCAATTAAAACACCGACTGCATGTGCATTGCCGGGAAGTGTTTTTAGAATAATAAAATGACTTGCATTCTCTATTTTGACAAATGTATCTACAATTAACCGCTGCAGCTTTTGCAGTGGATTAAAACGCTGATCTGCCGGCAGGCTGTACTTATACTGTCCTGTATTTGTCGGAACCTTTACCAATTGCAGCTCTTTAATATCACGTGATATCGTTGCCTGCGTTACGTTATAGCCGAGATTTTTCAAAGCATCAACAAGCTCATCCTGTGTTTCAATAATATTTTCAGTAATCAATTCACGAATTTTAATGTGACGTTGTATTTTACTCAAGTATAAATCCCTCCTTTTAATAAAGCTTACCTGAGATTTATTAAACCAGTGCCTGTTGTGCATCTTTAACAACTTGTTCTAAATTAATGTCTTTTGGCATTTCTTTATTCATCCATCTAAAATGTGCTAAAAATTCAATATTCCCCTCAGTCCCTTTAATAGGTGAATAAGTCAAATCCACTAAAGTAAATGAAACATCAGCCGCATAATTTACTGTTTTTTCTAGAACCTCCAAATGAATAGAAGGTTCTCTGACAATTCCTTTCGCACCAACCTGGTCTTTAAAAGCTTCAAATTGGGGTTTTATCAAGGCAATAATGTCATTTTTTTCATTTAGCAATGTGGCCAGGACCGGGAAAATATGCTTTAAAGAAATAAAAGATACATCAATAGAAGCTACCTCAGGAAAACCGGATGTTAATATATCTGGTGTAACATGCCTGAAATTTGTTCGTTCCATCTCGATAACACGAGGGTCATTGCGAAGCTTCCAGTCTAATTGATTATAACCGACATCAATGGCATAACATTTTTTTGCACCATTTTTCAATGCACAATCCGTAAAACCGCCTGTTGAGGAGCCAATATCCATAAATATTTTATCTGAAACATCCACAGAAAATGATTGAAGAGCTTTTTCAAGTTTATATCCGCCACGGCCAACATACTTTAAACGCTTGTCCTTAATCCGCAATGGCGTCTCAACTGGAAGCAGGCTGCCAGGCTTATCGATACGTTCCTCTCCAGAATAGACCAGTCCTGCCATAACAGCACGTTTTGCTTTCTCAATATCTTCTGCAAGTTCCCTTTCCACCAATAGCTCATCAATTCTTTTCTTTTTCTTCATAGACCTTTTCCTTTTCGTTTTTTTATCCATGTTCAAAGGTTCCACTGAAGCAGAAAGTCCTTTTCCAGGTGTATCATTTTTATTGGGATTTTTCGAATTTTCTATTTTAATGATCTCTTTGACTAAAGTAATCCGTTAATGCTTTTAAAAGTGAATCTTCTGCATCAGCTAACTTTAAGCTTTCATAAGCTTTTTGAACATATTTTTCTTTTTGTTCTATAGCGCCACCCAGCCCTAATAATTTAGGATACGTGCTTTTTTCATTTAATTCATCACTGCCTACCGGCTTACCAAGTTTTTCTTCCTCGCCGGAAACATCAAGAATATCATCCTGAACCTGAAAAATCAGTCCCAGATAATACGCATATTGCTTCAAATAATGTAGCTGTTCATCAGTAGCATTTGCTAAGTATGCTCCTGCAAAAATAGCAAAACGAATGAGTTCGCCCGTTTTTAAAGCATGGATTTCTTCCATTGCTTCTAAAGAAACAGATTGCTTTTCCGCCTCCATATCAAGAATTTGTCCGCCAACCATTCCTTTAGGTCCGCTGCAGACAGCTAATTCTTTGGCCAGGACAATTTTCTCTTCTGAAGTAAGTAATGGATCATCTAAAATCAGCTCAAAGCTGTAGGTTAACAACGCGTCGCCGGCGAGAATAGCTGTGGCTTCATCAAACTTTTTATGATTCGTTAACATACCGCGCCGGTAATCATCATTATCCATTGCCGGCAGGTCATCATGAATAAGTGAATAGGTATGTATCATCTCCAGGGCAATAGCTGATGACATCACTTTTTGAACATCCTGGCCGTATACCTCATAACTTGCCAATAATAAAATTGGACGTAATCTTTTCCCACCGGCATCTAAGGAATAAAGCATGGACTGTTTTAAATTAGCAGGTATCTCAAGCTTATCAAAGCGGCTTGTATATGCTTTTTGAAGTTCTTCACGGTAATATTCCAGATAAGCTTGCAATCGTTTATGCATAATCTTATTTTTCCTCCTCTACATCAAACGGTTCCAGTTCTCCTTGTTCGTTTAAAATATGAACCATTTTTTCCTGTACATTTGTTAATTTCTCATTACACAGCTTAGAAAGCTTCATTCCGTCATGATAATATTCGATTGCCTTTTCAAGGGGAACATCACCTTCTTCCAGCATGGTTACAATGTTTTCCAGTTTCTCCATAGCCTGCTCAAAGGTTAATTCATCATATTTCTTTTCTTCCGCCACTGTCATCGGCCTCCTTTATCTTTTGTACTTCCGCTTGAACATATCCATCTTTCAGCCTTACATCAATTTGGTCGCCCTGATTCACTTCCTTGATGGATTTGATTACATTACCTTCCTGGTTATAACTGATCCCGTAGCCTCGTGCCATAATTGCAAGCGGGTTTACCAGTGCTAATTTATTTATTGCAGTCTGCAGCTCACGTTCTGAGCTTGTAAACAGCTGTTTCATGGATCTGTTCAGCTGTGCTGTTAATTTATTATTATTATCAGCTTCGATTTTTATTTCTTGCTCCGGATGCTGCATACCCAATCTTTTTTTCAAGTGTGTGTAACGGAGCTGTTTCTCTTCCACCCGGTTTTTAAATGACCTGTTAAGAGTATCCAGCATACTATCAAGCTCTTGTTCCTTCTGTGCAATCAGCTGTTTAGGATATTTAAATGCATAGGTTTGGCTTAAACGTTCTAAACGCTTTGAATACATTTGTATATCTGTTCGCATTACCTGAGTCAGACGCTGTACAAAATACGATACTTTATCAAGCTGTTCTGTTTGCGATGGAACAGCCAATTCAGCTGCTCCTGTTGGTGTAGGAGCTCGTAAATCGGCTACAAAATCTGCAATTGTTGTATCCGTTTCATGCCCTACAGCAGATATAACCGGGATGCTCGAATCGTAAATCGCTCTTGCAACTGCTTCTTCATTAAAACTCCATAATTCTTCAATAGATCCACCGCCGCGGCCGACAATCAAGACATCATACTCATCTGGAAATGCGTTTGCATACTGAATAGCTCTTACAATTGAACTGACAGCCTGCGGCCCTTGTACAGATACAGGCAGAACTGTAATCTTCACGGAGGGTGATCTTCTTTCAATCGTTGTCACAATATCACGAACAGCCGCTCCTGTCGGCGAGGTAATAACACCGACATGATTCGGATAGGCAGGAATCTTCTTTTTCTGATCATCAAGAAATAAGCCTTCTATTTGCAATTTTTCTTTCAATTGCTCAAAGGCCTGGTATAGAGCACCGATGCCGTCTGGTTCCATTTCACGGATATAGAGCTGATATTGACCGCTTGCCTCATATACGCTTACCTCTCCACGAATAAGCACACTCATGCCATTTTCTGGACGAAATAATAGCTTGCTGTTATTTGAAGAAAACATAACTGCCTGAATACGGGCATTATCATCTTTAATGGTCATATACATATGCCCGCGGCTATGGTGTTTAAAGTTTGATATTTCCCCACGCAGCCATACCTGACGTAAATGTGGATCCGTATCTATTTTACGTTTCACATATCTGGTCAGGGCAGTAACCGTTAAATAGTTGTCTTTCACTTTTCAGACAATCCTTTTGCTGCTTTAATAGTATTTTTTAAAAGCATCGTAATGGTCATCGGACCGACACCGCGGGGAACAGGAGTAATATATGATGCTTTTTCCTTGGCACTTTCAAATTCTACATCGCCTGTCAGTTTTCCATTATCCATGCGGTTAATTCCAACATCAATAACAACTGCTCCTTCTTTCACATAACTTCCATCAACAGCATGCTCTCTGCCCATTGCAACGACCAGAATGTCTGCTTCAGACGCAATTTCACGGAGGTTCTTCGTACGGGAGTGGCAATATGTAACTGTAGCATTTCTTTCTAACAACAATAATCCCATCGGCTTCCCGACAATATTACTGCGTCCAATAATTACTGCACGCCTTCCTTCTATTTCAATATTTTTAGATTCAAGCATCGTCAGAATTCCAAAAGGTGTGCAGGGTAAAAAGGTTTCTTCTCCATTTACAAGCTTTCCAATATTAATCGGGTGAAAACCGTCCACATCTTTTAAAGGCGAGATAGCATGAATAACCTTTTGTTCATCAATATGGTCAGGCAATGGTAACTGGACAAGAATTCCGTGAACTTCTTTATCATTATTCTGTTTTTCAATAACCTGTAACAGCTCCTGCTCTGATACTGATCCTGGAAGCTCAATCAAGCTGGACGATATCCCCGTCACTTCACAGGCTTTTTCTTTCCCTTTTACGTAAGACTTTGACGCAGGGTTATCTCCTACTAAAATAACAGTCAAATGAGGATGGATACTCTCTTGCTTCAAAGCTTCTACTTCTTGTTTCATCTCTTCTTTCAGCTGGTCGGATAGCTCTTTTCCATTTAATATTTCTGCAGTCATATTTGCTCCCCCTTAAGAAATAACCTTTGATAATACTCCATTGATAAATTTACCGGATTGTTCATCTCCAAATGTATGTGCCAGCTCAATTGCTTCATTAATCGATACATTAGGCGGAATATCCTCCATGTATAATAATTCATAAACTGCCAGCCTTAAAATAGTACGCTCTACTGCTGCTATACGTTCGAGCGACCAATTTTCCAGGTTTCCTGCTATTTTTGAATCAATCGTTTCTTTATAAGTAATTACTCCTTCAATCAGCATAGTCAGGAATACATCTTTCCGTTCTTCTTCCTTCAGTGCTTCCATTGCCAAGCTTATTTCATCTTGATTCATATCTAATTGAAAAAGCGTCTGAAATGCCTTTTCTCTAGCTTTATGTCGGTTCATCACGCAGCTCCTCTACATTCTTTCATTTACTGTTAAAATCATAACACGTTTCCCTTATTTTTGGCTAGGATACAGTATACCCGCTTTTTTTGATAATAATTTAAATCTGATCAGAAAATAAAATAAAACGTGTATACTTCCCCCAACAAAAAGGAAACACAGAATACTAACCTGTGTTCCCCTTTGTTGACCAAATGTATATTTATACATCTTCTTTATTTCATACTTAGAATCGTATGATGAGGCAAGAGTCTAAGGATAATTGTTTTAAACTATACAATCTCCTGATTTTCCATTTGAATACCTGCTACATGAACATTTACTTCTTCAACCTGGATAGATGTCATGGTATAGACATTTTGCTTAATATTAGTCTGCAGCTTTGTTGCTACTTCCGGAATCGATTTTCCAAACTTAAGGATTACATAAATATCAATAATAGCTCCATTATCTGTTAGCTCAACACGTACACCTTTGCCATGTGACTTCTTCCCAAATTTTTCAGCAACACCCGTTGCAAAGTTACCATGCATCGATTTTACGCCATCTACTTCCGTTGCAGCTATTCCTGCAATAACTTCAAGCACTTGCGGTACAATTTGTACGCTGCCTAAGCTGTCATCCTCAAGAATATCTAATAATAATTGATCGCTCATTGCCTTCACTCCTTATTTGCTATCCTCATCTTCCCTTTCCTGGATGATCGGATATTCAGTTAAGAAATTCGTATTGAAGTCTCCCTCTTTAAACACAGGGTGGCTCATAATTTGATATTGGAACGGAATTGTCGTGTGTACTCCCTCAACAACAAATTCTTCTAACGCACGCTTCATACGTTCTACAGCTTCTGCTCTGGTAGGAGCATAAACGATAAGCTTAGCAATCATGGAGTCATAGTATGGCGGAATTCTATAGCCGCTATATGCGCCGGAATCAACCCGAACTCCCAGTCCGCCCGGCGGGAGATACATTTCGATTTCTCCTGCAGAGGGCATGAAATTCTTATAAGGATCTTCTGCATTGATACGGCATTCAATAGAGTGCCCTTCAAGAGTAACCTCTTCCTGGGTAAATGCCAGTTCCTGACCCTCTGCAATACGAATTTGTTCTTTAATTAAATCCACTCCAGTAACCATTTCCGTTACAGGGTGCTCTACCTGAATACGAGTATTCATTTCCATAAAGTAAAATTCTTCTGATTGTCTGTCAAAAATATACTCAATGGTTCCGGCCCCAACGTAATCCACAGCCTGAGCCGCTTTTACAGAAGCCTCTCCCATACGGCTGCGAAGTGTTTCATTAATTGCAGGTGACGGAGATTCTTCCACAAGCTTTTGCAGGCGGCGCTGAATAGAACAATCTCTTTCTCCGAGATGTACGATGTTCCCATGTGTATCAGCCAATACCTGAATTTCCACATGTCTGAAATCTTCTATATATTTTTCAATATAGACACCTGGATTACCAAAGGCTGTTTCAGCTTCTTTTTGTGTCAGCTCCATTCCCTTTATTAATTCTTCCTCTGAACGGGCTACACGAATTCCTTTACCGCCACCGCCGGCAGTTGCTTTAATAATAACAGGATAACCTATTTCATCGGCAATTTGTTTTGCATGGTCAATGCCGTCTACAATTCCCTCTGATCCAGGAACAACAGGAACATCAGCAGATTTCATCGTTTCTTTGGCAACATCCTTGATACCCATTTTTTGAATAGCTTCAGGTGTAGGACCGACAAACGTAACATTGCATTCTCTGCAAATCTCTGCAAAGTCAGCATTTTCTGCCAGGAATCCATATCCCGGATGTATTGCATCCGCCTCCGTTGACAATGCAACACTCATAATATTAGTTATGTTTAAATAGCTGTCCTTACTTAACTTCGGGCCGACACAATATGCTTCATCCGCTAACTCAACATGTAACGATTCCTGGTCTGCTTCAGAATAGATTGCAACCGTCTCAATGCCCATCTCCTTACAGGCGCGGATAATTCGGACAGCTATTTCTCCACGATTGGCAACTAATAGCTTTTTAATCAATTATTCCATCCCCTTACTTCTTCTTTACTCTAAATAACGGCTGGCCATATTCTACAAGCTCACCATTTTCAACTAAAACTTCCACGATTTCTCCATTAGTTTCAGCTTCAATTTCATTAAATAATTTCATCGCTTCCACAATACATACAACCGTGTTTGTATTCACCGCGCTGCCTTTTGTCACAAAAGGATCGCTGTCCGGCGAAGAAGAAGCATAAAATGTCCCAACCATCGGGGAAACAATTTCATAATCATAATCAGCCGAAGCCTGAGGTGTTTCTTCTGCTTTCGTTTCTGTTTGAGCACTTGCTTCAGGCTGCGGTTTTTGAACCGACGGAGCTTGAGGTTCAGCTGTAATTTGAGGCTGTGTTTGAACGGTAGTAGTTACAGAACCTGTATTTTTTTTCATAGCTATTACTGCACCGTTTGCCTCATAGGAAAATTCTGTTAACGATGATTTATCGACCATTTCAATAATTTCTCTAATCTCATCTACTTGTAACATATTGGCACTCCTCGCTTCGATTAAAATCTTTTTTTAGTATTTCATATTGGCTGTTTCATTACCTTCTAATATATTACGATAAAATGAATAAAAACTTCAAGTCTACCGCAAATACTATCTTGTTATTATAACAGTTATAGCCCGATAATGTTGGTTTGAACTATATTTTTAAAACTCAACTTTCGCACCTAAAAAAATAACTTGCTTATCATAGAGACAGGTGTTGATCATTCCTTCCATCTATCTCTTGACATAGCATAAACTCTATCTAGAAAGAAGGTAACATGTAAGGCTACCGCTGCGGCGGACCGTTTTGCTTTCCTAGGGGCACGCTCTTCAGCTAACTTTTGCCAAGAAGAGCACTTGGCAAAAGTGGATCTTCAGATGGTGCTAATCCCTCAGGAGTCAAAACGGTCCGCCTCCGCTGGAAGGGGGCTCTATACTGTTTAGTACAACTGAGTCAATAGAAATTAGACCGGTAAAGAACATATTTTTCATGGTCCATATAAAATGTCCTGTCACGATTATTTTCTGTGTATAAAAGTTATTCCTGATATTTACTATCCATGGCTGTAGCATCACTTCAATTGCCAAATCAACCATTTGAAACACATAAATGATCTTTTTACCAAGCAAAAAGCGATTATTTCATCCAACTCCATCAGAATATGATTTCTGCCATGCGCTGTAGAAACCTAACTGAGCGCAGACCAGCCGCGAAGACTCCTAAGTGGTTCGCAGGCTAAACCCGTGACTCCTGGGGCCTAAGATTACTCACCCCATCGAAAAGAGTTGTTGCAACGTCTGCACTAGTACGTCCTGGGACTGCGATTACTCGCCCCATCGGAAACATTTGTACGTCGGAAAGCGTAGTGGTTGGTTGAAGGCGCTATACACAATCTCCATTTCAATAGAAGGATGATTTAACAAAATGCAAGCAGGATAATAAAGAACATGTTCATCCTGGAATAGGAAGGTATAGATGCTTATTCTCAGGTACGAAAGTTGAGTTAAAAATAAGAAAAACCAGCAGTTCAGGGGCTGCTGGCTTCAGATTTTATTTACCTGTCGGCTGGAAATTAACTTCTGTTACAATATCTCTTCCAAATTCATCACGAACCATCTGCATAATATTTGCTGCTTCTGTATTAGATAATTCTTCTGTTTTCACATGTACATGTACTTTCTCACCATCGGAGCGGACAAGAATATCTTCATATTCTGTAGCAGCCAGAAGTTGTTGCTGAATAAGGTTTTCTTTAACCGATAATTCCTCTAAACTGTCAATTTCCTGCAGTGCTTCATCCTTTTCAGTTGGTGATGCATTTGCTGAAGCCACTACATCTGTTAACTGACTTTTTTTCCTGCTGCGTTCATCCTGGATTTCCATTCGGATGGTTGTAAATAATTCATCACTATCTACATTTTCTATATTCTCCACTTCGATGTCTTCTTCAGATTGCGTTGCCGGTACCGCATCTTCTGTGGCTGTTTCTTGTCCATCATTTACAAAAGCTAAATCATTCCCATTTGACGAAAAAATATAATACACACTTAAAACAACCATCAAGCTTAACATTGTCAGTAACCATACTGTTTGTTTTTTTAACATACATTCTACCTCCTTAATTTTTAGCCATTACTGAAATTTTATGTGAAGGGACATCTAACACTCTTGATACTGCTTCAATTACTTGACTTTTAATAGATTGACTTTCCATCCCTTGTCCAATAATAAATACGCCCCGCACTTCTGGCTGTTTTGTTTGTACAAGTAAAGGGGTTTCCTGATCTCCCTGCCGGTAGAGCACCACCTGATGATCATCTGTCTGATCCTGCACTACTCTGGAACCTCCATTGCGATCCGTTTCATCTGTTGTCTGCTGACCCGTTGTCCGATTTTTTTCATAAACCTGCTCACTGGTTGCCTCTAAATTAATCATTACTTCCGTTTCTGAAATACCATCCATTTGATTCAGCATACTGGCCAGCTGCTCACCCAGCTCATTTTCCAATTCTTTTACTTCTCCATTCATCGACTGAGTTGCTGCTTCTTCAGAAATCTCTATCTGCGTATCATCATAAGGAACCGGCTGCGCCTCTTGTTCTGGCTTCAGCAGGTTACTGATAACCATAATCAGAATTCCCACTAAACCTAAGATGACAATAAACCCGATTTTTTTAGAGGGCTGTTTTTGTTCTTTCCCGGAAACTTCCTCATTACTATTGGCCTGTTTTAAAAAAGAAGTTAGTTTATTTTTCAAAATCCCTCTCCTTCCCAATAGACCGTTATTTCTTTATCTTCAATCTCCCAAAGCTCTCTTAAACTGTTCTCAATCTCCTGAAACGATTCTTCTGCATGCTCTTCCTCCTCGTGGTCCCATTCAATAACAACATCCTCAACCGTATTCATCGCTCCTTCCCCTGGTTCTGATTCTGTTATATAGACAATGACCTCTGTCAGATCCTCATAAGTTAAGGAATCCGTTACAGCAAATTGGAAATCAATAGATGTAATCTCTACGGCAAATTCCTCTTTTAACGATTCCTCTGCTATTTTTTCCAATTCAATAGCCATTTGTTTTAAAATATATGCATCTTGTCCATTTTCTATTTCATTTTTTTCAAAATCTATTTGATTTTCTATCGATGACTGATTATTAAACTGACTCTCAATTCGGTTCATAGAGCTTGATATGGCCGCATTTATGTCCGTATTAAATAAATAAAAAACAGGCTGAAGAAGAATCAAAATTAATATTAAACTAATAGCCAGCCGGACATATTTTTGCAAATGGTTGGCAGGGATAAGCAAATCAATCACAGAAGCCAGAATAATAAATAAAATAATTTGTGTTACCCAATCTGTAAATATTCCGATTCTTATCACCCCTATCGTAGTAAAACGGTTAAATTACTTGCTGCCACAATAATGACAATACCCAGCAGGAACATAAGTGATACAGCCAATAAACAGGCTAAGATAAACAAAATATACGTGCTAACAGTATTCAGGCATTGGACAATAGGTCCGCCGCCGAGGGGCTGCAAAATAGCAGCTGCCAGTTTATAAATAATTGCGATTACTCCCACCTTCAAAGCTGGAAAAGCCACAATAAATAAAATAATAAAAAGACCGATCATGCCGACAGCATTTTTTAAAATAAGTGAAGCGCTGAGGATAGTATCAGCTGCATCTGTAAAGGTTCGTCCTAACACAGGTATAAAATTTCCTGTTACAAATTTTGCTGTCTTTATTGCTACCCCGTCCTGAATTGCTGTTGCAGTACCTTGGACAGAAATAACGCCCAGGAAGATCGTTAAAAAAATCCCCAGACTGCCAACCGCAACATTTCTAAAAAGATTTGCCAAATGAGTAACTTTATAGTGGCTATTTAAACTGCTTATAATAACCAGCATCGCTGAAAGAAACAATAAAGGTAAAATAAAGGTTGAGATAAATACACCGCTAAAGTGAATAAAAAAAATAATAACCGGATGAAAAAAAGAGACAGAAATTACGCTTCCAAAGCTCGCCATCATCCCCAGCACCAGAGGGAGGAGCGCAATCATAAAGCTTTGCATGGTATCAATAGCTTCTTTGGTATAGGAGGTCGCCAAATAAAAACTGTTCAATACAATAAATAACAGGACTAAAAATACAACAAAATAGGCAACCTTGCTGACAGTTGTCTGTTCAAATGCTGACTGAATAGATTGCAGTACAACCGCAAATAATGTCAGCATTAAAAGAGTGCCAAGGAGTTTTCCGTTAATAATCAGTTCATGCAGGAGATACCGTAAAAAATATAACAGGATGTCCTGTATTGATATGCTATCTCCATTTTTTATCCATTCATAGATGCTGATTTTTTGTAAATCAGGTAAGTTATCACCGTATTCCGTTATCAGCTCATCCCAATAGGATTGAATTTCATCTAATGAAATCTCATCTAATAATGTATTTTGAAGCGTTTCCTCTTCTTCTGCGGTAATGGGATCTTCAACCGGGTTATCCTCTGCTGCAGCAACAATTGGAATGCCTTGAACAGCTATAAAAAAAATGAATAACATACATATCGTCTGGAGTAATTTGGCAGGTCTTATACACAATATGGATACTCCCTTTCCTGGCCTCGTTTTCTTTCGCCGGTCAAACATTAGGGATGAAACCGATAATCGCTTCAATGACAGCAGTAATAATCGGGACGGCAAGTAATAAAATAAATATTTTCCCTGCTAATTCAATATACTTTGATACAGAATTCAGACCGGCGTCCTTCGTCAAATGTGCCCCGATTTCTGCAATATAGGATATACCGATGATTTTTAAAATAGTTGTTAAATAAAGTCCCTGAACGTTTGCCTGATCTCCCAGCTTCCGAATTGTTTCAAATATTAACTGAATTTGCTGGATTATGGAGAAAAAAATAACAATACCCGTAATAAGAATAATTAAAAAAGCAATGGAACCGTGTACTTCTTTTAGAAGGATATATAGTAAACTTGCTAAAACGCCTAGAATTGTAATTTGGAGAATATCCATGTCCAATCTCCTTAAAATAGAAATACAGACCTGATCTGCTGAAATAAATCTGACAGCCCGTTAACTACAATGAGCAGAACGAGTATAAAACCAATTAGCGTGGCAAACTGTGCAATTTCTTCTTTCCCCATTTGTTTTAAAATCGTATGGATAAGCGCAACAATAATGCCTATACCAGCAATCTGAAATAGAATTAATGCATCTACAAACATGTCCTTGCCCCTTCCTTCATGCCACAAATTTTCTTTAAAGTACGTGTTCAAAAAGCCCGGTAAATAGAACTTTTTGAAAAAATAAGAAAGTATATAAAAATGCTGAAGAATAGCCGTTCCAACGGTTTTCATGGGACAAGTAATCTTAGCCCCCCAGAAATACACTACGCTTTCCGTGGGCCCCGAGCTCATCTCCTTGATAAAGAAGACTTAGTGATTGGCAAGCCGACAGGCGCAGACATAGCTAAAGCTGCACTTATGCCCTTGGGTGAAAAAAGAAGTGCACTTTTTTCACCCAAGGGGGCATACACGATGTATGTCAGTTCGGTGCCTGAGACAGGACGTCGCGAACTTAACTGAACTTACTCTGCATATTCCCCCACGAGTCTCCGTGTATTTCTTCTTCGGTGGGACTACGATTACTCGTCCCACCGAAGAGCTTTTGCGATTACTCGCCCCATCAAAAACCGTCGTAGCGGACACCTCCTCGGCAAGAACACCAGTATTTTATAGTCCAAGTGATTTTCTTGTTTTTCTTAACATCTTCTTAAATAAACAAAAGTGCCAGAAAGATACCACATAAAAGGCCTAATACATTTGACAGCCTTCCATAGGTATTAAAACGTTCTGTGGCATTTTTCCATTGCTCTTCCAAATAGAGATTCGTTAATTTTAAATGCTTTTGCTGCTGCTCAATATCATGCTGGCCAAGTGTTCTGCCAAATTGAATCAATATCTCCATCTCACTTTTTTGCAGCGAGGATTGTCCGATTAATTTTTGGATACATTCTTCCCATATCTCATCGAAATCCTTTTCTTTATTTTTCAATGCGTCAGCCAGCTCTTGATAAAACATAGCTATTGGATTTGGTAATTTCTTCGCAATAATTTGAAATGCTTCCTGTAATGGAACCTGGCTGTATACCATTTCTGCCTCTAATATCTGAAGCGACTGTAAAAATAATTGAATATGCTTTGGACGCTGTTTTAACGCTCTTCCCCATTCCCATCCAAGAGCCGTAGACATACTAATTAAAAGTAGTACGCCAATCCATTTCAATTTCACCACCTCTTTGCCTGGTGCTGATCTGCTTACCATCTCTGTCAAAAGCATGAATAAGCCTACCAATCCTTTTTCCTTGTCCCAGAAGTAAAAATCGTTCAAAAATAGATTCCTGTAATATTTTTTTCATGGTTGGACGGCGGAATAAGTCAGCTATATCATTCGCATGTATCGTACAAATAACCTTCACTCCTGCCTGTGATGCCTCTATAATCGCTTCAACATCCTTTTCCGCACCTATTTCATCAACTACAAGAATATCGGGGGATAAGGTGCGAATAGCCATCATCATTCCTTCTGCTTTCGGACAAGCATCTAAAACATCTGTACGCATTCCTATATCATGTTGTGGAACCCCGCGGATAGATGCTGCTATTTCCGAACGTTCATCAATAATCGTTACTTTTTTTGAGCGGTTCGAATGAGAACCGCTGGCTATCTGCCTGCAGATATCTCGTATTATCGTTGTTTTTCCAGACTGCGGTGCACCGAGAATCATTGTATGATGATAAGCGCCGTCATAAATATAAGGCATCAGAGCATCTGCACATCCTTTTTTTTGCTTGGCAATACGGATATTAAAAAAAGATACCGGTTGAATCGCTTTTACTTTTTGATCCGAAGTTATAATTCCTCCTGCAATACCAACACGATGCCCGCCCTCTATCGTAATGAAGCCATTACGCAGCTCTTCCTCCATCCGATATAATGAATATTCACTCAGCTGATTTAAAATATATACAGCCTCTTTCTTTGTAGGTAATGGCTTGTCCAGCCAGCGAACAGACGAATCAAAAATAAACTCTATTTTTTGATGAACACGCACCCGGATTTCTTGGAGCTGTAGCCATTGATCACCTGCTAAGTCTTCTATCGCTGTTTGCAAATTTGGTGGAAAAAGCCGCAAAATCTCATGCATCATAAAACCCCGCTTTTTTGAAAAATACATAATCAGCTTGTTTTACTTAGAGATATATGATTTTAAAATGAAATTATGCCCCCCGGGGCTGGAACCAAATGATGCTCTTTGTAAAGAAAGCTTTATGTTACGGAGAAATGTTGAAGGAGAATACAACTGCTATTTTTTTCGCAAAAAAAAAGCAGCTTGCTTTATATAAGCAAACTGCTTGTACTATTTAAAATTTATGCTCTGGAAACATATTTTCCATCTGCTGTATTAATAACGAGAACGTCACCTTCATTAATAAAGAACGGGACTTGTACAGTATGTCCAGTTTCTAATGTAGCCGGTTTTGAACCGCCGCTTGCTGTATCACCTTTAATCCCCGGCTCTGTTTCTGTTACTTGAAGCTCAACGTTGTTTGGAAGATCAACACCGATAATTTCGCCTTGGTAGGTCACAACAGAAACTTCCATATTCTCTTTAATAAATTTCAATTGATCTTTAATTTGATTCTCAGGAATTTCAATTTGTTCATAAGTAGCTGTATCCATAAATGCATGAGAATCACCGGAAGCATATAAATACTGCATTTTGTTATTCTCAATATGTGCTTTGCCTACTTTTTCACCGCCACGGAATGTTTTTTCCTGAATATTTCCATTACGCAGATTACGAAGCTTAGAACGGACAAAAGCCGCACCTTTACCAGGCTTTACATGCTGGAATTCAAGAACCTGCCAAATATCATTGTCCACTTCAATTGTTAAGCCTGTTTTAAAATCATTTACTGAAATCATGTTTTTTCCTCCTATACCTTATAGCTGTATAAATTCTTTGGGAGCAAACGTCAGCCGCTCATTACCACTATCTGTAATAACAATATCATCCTCGATACGACAGCCGCCTAATCCCGGAACGTAAATTCCCGGTTCTACCGTAACTACCATACCCGTTTTTAAAACTGCTTCAGACCGGGATGATAATCCAGGGCCCTCATGTACTTCCATTCCTAAAGCGTGACCTGTTGAATGACCGAAACGTTCGCCAAATCCTTTTTCCGTAATATAATCCCGGGTTAAAGCATCTGCCTCTTTCCCGGTCATACCTGGTTTAGTTCCTTTTACTCCACGAAGGTTCGCCTCTAATACTATATCATAAATTTCGCGTAACTCTACAGAAATTTCTCCTACAGCTACCGTTCTTGTAATATCAGAGCAATACCCATCATATAATGCACCATAATCCAGTGTCACAAGCTCACCTTCCTGGATTTTTTTTGTTGATGCAACACCATGCGGCAGAGCAGAACGCAAGCCTGAAGCAACAATTGTATCGAAGCTTGAGGAGGTTGCTCCCTGTCTGCGCATAAAAAATTCCAGTTCATTCGAAATTTCAATTTCCGGCACACCAGGCTGGATAAATGATTGAATATGCGCAAATGCATCATCTGCAATTTTTGCAGCTTTTTTCATAACCGCTAATTCATCATCTGTTTTAATCATACGCAATGCTTCAATAATTCCTTCTACGGGAACTAATTCTTGAGAAAATTGATGTTGATATGTTTCAAATTGACTATAAGTCGTATAATTTTTCTCAAAAGCCAATTTCTTTACGCCCAGCTTGTCTATTTGATTCGCGATTTCTTGATTCATACCATGTTTATGTTCCACAATTTCAAATGCTTCTGCCTGTTCAGCAGCTTGCTCTGTATAACGAAAATCCGTAATAAATATTGCTTTATCTGCTGTAACCAATGCCGTTCCGGCTGTTCCAGTAAAATTAGTAATGTAACGTCTGTTATAAGGACTGTCAACAATTATTGCATCAACTTTATTCTCTTCTAATTTTTCACGTAAGCGATCAATTTTCGTCAAAAAACTTCATCCTCTCCAAAATCTCAAGTTTCATAAGTAATTTTATCATATATATATTACTTTGAATAACCTCTGATAGGAAAATTCTAGCTTTTTTCAATTATATCTTCAGTCTGCTTAGAATCCATATAATCATAAGAAATAGAATAACCGATAAATGTTCCGTATAGAATAAATAAACATATTGTGGTAACCCAGGTATTCATCGACCACTCCATCACAGCAGGAATATCATTAAATATCGGATGAAATAAAATAAACAGAATCACCCATAAAATAAAACCGTAAATTATCCCAACCCACATATATTTTATTTTTTTGAGAATCAAATAATAAAGACAAGCAATCAGCAAAGAGACCGCTCCCGCCAGAATGGTTGTAAATAAAATACCGAGCCATGTATCTGTCCACTCTGCAGATACCCAGGAAGTTAACAGATAATATTTCGGAGTAACCTCCAGAAAATTGAAATAATACATAGCACTTGCAAGTAAACTGAATAAAACTCCTCCAATAAACCCTGTGTACATTGATTTTTTTAATACTGATTCCTCATTGTCCTTTAGTTGTTGTTTCTTTGACATACGTCTCATCATCAAACACCTCCATTCTCTATTATGGCCAAATAATAAAACTAGTATGATTGGATAATCTTTTGAACATCTGTGGGAATATTTTTCATGAAACAGGGAATAAATAATTAATAGGCAAATAAATTTCGCGTGTTGCAGCAATTTCTATATTGCTCTAAGAACCTGAGTGAACTTTGAAAAAGGTCCTTAACAGGCATACTCTATCAAGATATGGTAAAATATAAGTAGAATACAATGTGTGAGAAAGGAGGATTTCAATTGAGAAATAAAGCAGTATCTATTTTTGTTTACTTGATAATTGCTTTTGCAGCATTTGGTTTAATTTCCCAGTTATTTGGAAATACAGCTGCGTTTTTATCAAGGCTATTAATTTCGATTGGAATAGGAGCAGCTATTTTTGGATTGGTTTATTTCTTTCTCATACGCAGGCAGCAGCCTTCCGGACGGCAGCAGGATAATATGAAAAAATACAAGCAGGCTGTTAAACAATCCAAATCAAAGTATGGTCGTCAAAACGCCGTGACAACTGCCAGCAATCAGAAACCAGGACAAAAGAAAAAGAGTACCAGGAGAACGAGCCATTTACGGGTTATTGAAGGTAATAAATCAAAGAAAAAGAATCGTGTTTCTTCTTAAACAGACTTGTTAAATTACAAACTTTTGCAGGAGCTTAGATACTAAGCTCCTTTTTACATATACATGGTTTCCTCTCTAAGTGAAGAAGACTGTCAATATCATATCTTTCCAAAAACGTATTTAATGCGTTTTTTGCAATTTATCCATTAGACTCGTTTGAATATTAAAGATAACCTAACCACTCCAGGTGCGTAAAAAGCTTTCACTGGATTCTTTCCCGATTTGCCGCAGCTTCTCTCTGCTTTCTTCTGTAATATTAAAATTCATAGAGCTCACTTCAGGAGTAGGTACAAAAATAATATGGTCCGCCTGTGATTTTGATATATAGCGATTATCATGTGCCTGCTTCATTGTTGCGAAAAGGCGGGGAAACATATTGAGAGCATTTCGAATTTCGCGGGGTTCCATGGATGTAGATGTGTCTGTCAGTTTCACGCCAATTACAGGACGAGCTTTCTTTTTCTCATCTTCAGCAAAAATCCATAATGGAAAATTACTAAGTAAACCACCATCGACTATAACGCTTTTTTCTTTATTTTTACCTTGGATTCTTTTTGGCATAAAAAAATAAGGAAATCCTGCACTCATACGAATAGCAGCAGCTACAGAAAAAGTTTCTGGCTGTAGTCCGTAAACTCTTTCTAAATCATCTGGAATAACTATCAGCTTCCCCAGAGATAAATCACTGACAACCACTTTTAACACACCTGGCTTTAAATCACCGAATTGATATATATTCTGTCTGGCTAACGCTTCTCCCAGCCACGCTTCCAGCTTCTCCCCTTTGTATAGCCCTAATTGATAATAAAGAAACAACCACTTTGTCACTGGCAATACCTTTGATAACCATGGCGGATCAGCTAATTTCTCAACATCCAATGTTTTCATTAACTCTTTAATATCTTTATAGTGATACCCTGCAGCCAGGAACCCTGCTATAATAGCACCTGCAGAAGTCCCTGCTGCACGTTCTACCTGCAGATTTTTCTCTTCCCAGGATTCTAACACGCCAACATATGCAAACCCCTTCACTCCCCCGCCAGAAAATACAGCATCAATTTTCATGACATCGCTCCATCCCTTATAGGTGCTTATTGATTTATACGTTTATTGGCTTGTTTATTATGCTTCTTCCACTTCAGGGATGGATTTAATTAGAAATTTAAATGCATCAAAAAAACCAGTCATTTCTTAGAACAACTGGCTATGCTTTATTTGTTTCACTTATTTTCTGCAAATCGTTACGCCGCTGCTCATCTTCTTTAAAATAAGCAACAACATCTGCTATCCTGTCAATAGAATTCCAGCTTAGATGATGCTCAATTCCTTCCACATCATCATATATGCGCTCTTTTTCTACTCCTATTAACTCGAGGAACTCCTCTAACAGTTCGTGTCTGAAAACCAGCCGTTCTCCGATTTTCTTCCCCTTCGCCGTTAACACGAATCCCCGGTACTTTTCATAGTCTAAATATTTGTCCTTGTCCAATTTTTGTACCATTTTTGTAACAGAGGAAGGATGCACCTCTAAAGCTTCCGCAATAGATGAAACTCTGGCGTATCCTTTTGCTTCAATTAAATTATAAATAATTTCAATATAGTCTTCCATACTTGGTGTAGGCATAAAAAGCTCCTCTCTTTGCATTATCCCCAGAAAATCTGGTATTCGTTAAAGGAAGTATTGAAAGCATATTTCTCTTTCTTCAAATCCGATAAAGTTCTTCTTAAATAAATATCTTCTTTAAGCCCAGGGACTGGGCTTACCTATTCTGTAGAATAGCTTTTACGGTTAACCGGTCTATTAAAACCGTTGTGTTTATGCAGATAACTATGGTGCCTTTAATAAGAAAGTTAATTTTTTTTATCAAAGGAAACTTTTTTTCTAACTTAATCATAGCTGATTTTCCCATAAAACTCAAGTTATAATCTTTTTCCTGTAATTGTCCCCTCTCTTTTCCATTTTTACAGTATGGAATAGGAGAATGTCAAATCATTATCTACATCTTAAGACGGAGCATATTTCCTTCGTCAGATTGTTGTTGTTATTTTTGACAATTGCTAAGATTATGTCATAAGGAGGAGGAATAAAGTGGAGAAAATTATTGAGATTAGTAATTTAGCCAAGTCCTACCGTAAAAGGAAATCAAGAGAAATTATTCAAGCTGTAAAGGATGTTGATTTTAATGTTTATAAAGGAGAGATACTTGGATTGTTAGGACCAAACGGAGCAGGCAAAACAACCACTATTAAATTAATATGTGGTCTGCTGTACCCGGACAGTGGAGAGATAAAGATAAAAGGGATACCTAATACTGACAACCGTTTAGAATCGTTACAGCATATCAGTGCAGTTCTGGAAGGAAATCGTAATTTATATTGGCGGCTAACAGTCAGAGAAAATCTGGAATATTTTGCAGGAAACAGAGGCAGATCAAGAAAGGAAGTTAAAGAGGAAATTGATGAATTACTCCATATGTTCCAATTAAAAGACAAAGAAAATGAATTAGTAAACAGACTCTCACGCGGTATGCAGCAAAAATTAGCCATTGCCGTAGCTATGCTTGCTAATACGGAAGTATTACTTTTAGACGAACCGACACTTGGCCTGGATGTGCAAACAGGGCTGGAGGTCAGGGAGATACTGAAATCGATTGTTAAAAATTATCAGCGTACGATCATAATCAGCTCTCATGACATGGATGTTATCCACGATATTTGTGATCGTACCGTGATTATTAATCAGGGGACAGTCGTTATCGATCAGCGGGTTGATGAGCTGATAAAATTATTTGAAGTCCTTTCCTACCGTTTAACCTTAAATGAACCGCTTTCCCTTGACCAGCAAAAAGCAATTTCGACACGTTTTCCGACAAATGAATATGTGGAGGATCAAGTATACAGCTATCTCACTGTACAGCTAGAGAAAAGCGAGGATATTTATCAGATTTTTCAGGTATTACAATTAAATCGCACACCAATTGATTCGATTGACCGGAAAGCAATTCGATTTGATGAAGTATTTCTAAAAATTATACAAGGAGACCACCAATATGCAATGGATTAACTTATTTCGTGCCAATCTGCGAAAGGAATACCTGGAAATGAAGCGTTATCTGCCAAATACAATTGCCCTTGTCTTAACGTTTTACTTTATCTTTTTAGGATTATTCGGGGTCATTCATTTTTTTGGAGATCCATCGACACAGGATGCTAATATCCAATTTGTTATTGTTAATTATATTTTTTGGTTTTTGGCGCTTAGTGTCATTCAAATGTTTGGTTTTGAAATTGTCAATGAAGCCATACGTGGAACGCTTGAACAATTATCTATGTCCCCGATGGGAATCTGGCGAATTTTAAGCACCAGACTGATTGCCAGTACCATTATTTACGGAATTATTATATTTGTTTTATTAATTATTACGATGCTGACTGCAGGACAATGGCTTAATATTGATATTTTATCTATTTTTCCTATCTTTGTTTTAACTGTTTTCGGGATGTATGGTGTCGGTTTAATGGTTGGTGGATTGGCAATTGTTTACAAACAGATCCAGGCATTCCTGCAGATTCTGCAATTCCTGCTGGCAGGACTTACTTTTATTCCGCTTGCAGCATCTCCACTTATGTATTTCCTGCCATTTGTCATTGGTGTTGATTTAGTCAGAGACATTATGATTGACGGACAGACATTAATAAATATCGGATGGCTCCCTCTAACAATTTTATTTATAAATGCTTTTGTCTATTTTGTCGCCGGTCTGTTGTTCTTTAATTACTGTGAACGCATGGCTATGAAAAAAGGATTGCTTGGTCAATATTAGCACAAAAAAAGGAGAGCAGTTCAATCAGAACCGCTCTCCTTCTCACTTTACAATCCACATTTCAATTGTGCACCGCAGCTGGTACAAGTATTACAGCCGCCAATGTCTTCCACGCTTCCCTCCCGGCAGACCGGGCATGTATCGCCTACTTCTGAACCGATAGTTACATTTGTTTTATCTAATTCCTGAATCGTGTCCATAAGAACAATTTTCTTATCTTTTTCTTCATCCGGGAATAATTCTGTTTGTTCTCCAACCTGATTATCTTCCGCTTTCAGGGTCAGCACCTGTGAATCTCTGCTTCCGTCAACATAGACTGTACCGCCTTTAGCGCCGCCATTATAAAGACGTCGATAAACACTCTCTACCTGATCAACGGTATAGCCCTTCGGCGCATTTACCGTTTTGGATATAGAGCTGTCCACCCAGCGCTGTATCACACATTGTGCATCAGCATGTGCTTCAGGGCTTAAATCCATTGCAGTTACAAACCAATCCGGCAAAGGCTTGTCCGCTGCTTCCGGATGCGCTTGTAAATATTCCTCTACAATATCTGCTTTTACTTCAATAAACTTCCCTAATCTGCCGCTTCTAAAGTAAGAGAATGAGAAGTATGGCTCCAGCCCTGTACTTACTCCGACCATTGTACCTGTACTTCCTGTTGGAGCTACAGTCAGCAGGTGCGAGTTTCGGATACCATGTTCCAGAATGCCCTCCTGAATATCCTCTGGCATTTTTTGCATATAACCCGTTTGGATAAAACGTTCACGTAAAGCTTTTGTTTCTTCCTCCGTTTCTCCGACTAAGAAGGGGAAGCTTCCTTTTTCTTTTGCCAGCTCAATAGAAGTCCGGTACGCTGTTGTTGCAATGATTTCAAATACCTGGCCGGCAAGCTTATTTCCTTCTTCCGAACCGTAAGCTGTCTCACAGTAAATTAATAAATCATGCAGTCCCATAACCCCTAAACCGACACGTCTTTCCCCTAATGCTTGTTTTTTATTTTCGGCCAGAAAATATGGTGTTGCATCAATAACATTGTCCTGCATTCGAACCCCAGTCTCAACTGTATCCTTTAATTTTTCTACATTTACCGTTTTTGTTCTCTTATCTGCCATTTCTGCTAAATTGACAGCAGCTAAATTACAGACAGAAAACGGTGCCAGCGGCTGCTCACCACAAGGGTTGGTTGCGACGACCTGTTGACCGTACGCTTTTGCATTTGTCATATCATTAGCATTATCAATAAAGAAAATGCCCGGCTCTGCTGAGTACGTTGCACAAATATTGATTAGGTTCCACAGCTCTTTTGCTTTCACTTTTCGATACACACGAACGCCATAGCCCATTTCTTCCCATTTACGGACATCTCCAACCTCGTGCCACTGTTCGTTATAAGCTTTCATTTCTTCTGTTGTATAATTCTCTACATCCGGAAATCGCAGTTCATAATAATCGTCCTCTTCAACAGCTTCCATAAATTCTTTGGTAATGCAAACAGAAATATTAGCACCTGTCAGGAAATCTGGGTTATGAACCGAATAAGTTCCTCCATCACGCAGCTGGTCATTGGCCTTTTTCATTGCTGCATCCGTAAATCCTCCTTGACCAGGTATTGCTTTATAATTGACAATCCCTTGATATAAATCAAATTCGGTTTCAGTCAGCGGCGTAAATTTTAATTTTTCTTTTGCCAGCTGCTTAATTTGTTCGTCGTCCGTATTTTCTATTAAATAACGTAATATACGCGGATTTTGCATCTTAGAAATAATAAATTCAATAATATCCGGGTGAGAATCAACAAGCATAATCATTTGCGCACCTCGTCTGGAGCCGCCTTGTTCCACCAGATTTGTCAATTTAGCAATATCATCCAGCCAGGAAACACTGCCGGATGATTTTCCGTTAACGCCTCTAGCCAATGTGTTACGCGGTCTTAACGTGGAGCCATTTGTACCGACACCGCCGCCGCGTGACATTATCTCCATCACCTGCTTACGATGATCCGAAATTCCTTCGCGGGAATCTTTTACAAAAGGCATAACGTAGCAATTAAAATATGTTACATCTGTTTCAGCTCCTGCGCCATAAAGCACGCGCCCTGCAGGAATAAAGTTCATGGAAGCTAATTGCTTGTAAAATGCTTCAAAGGATGCAGCCTTTCTTTCTTCCGTTTCTTCAACCTCTGAAAGCCCAGTTGCATTTCTTTTGGCAATTTGTTCATAATAAATTTCCAAAGGCTTCTCGATAACATCAAGAGAACGCGTAATAATACCGCTTTCCCGCTCTTCTTCCTTATCTAATACACCAATATAATCTGATTCGACAGCCACTTTCGCCTTGTTTTCTTTCCAATTAATATCTATAATAAACCCTAGGCCCCGTGCCGGGAATTTAGGATCTGCTTTTACAGTCAGAACGACAAAATCGCCGTTTTTTAACGTTTTTTTCTCCGTATCTTTAAAAGCATATCGATCCAGCATTACCAGCCTGGACACACCTTGATGTGTAATATGCATTTCCTCTGTAATTGAGTGTACTGCTTCGAATTTTTTTATATCTTCATTAAGCGCATCTATATTAATCTGTCTTAATGATTCCAAATGGATAGTCAATGTTATCGCTCCTTGTCATCTTACGATTAATTAATTATTAGTTTATCATATCCACTGCCCAAAATACAATATATAGTATCCATTTCATTATTTCGACACAATATATAGTTAATTATCAGAATAGCAAGTAATTCCCATTAAAATATTGGCTATTTTTTTATTCCCTTAAAATGGATGGGGAAACCTCTCCTTTATTAAAAATAACATCTGAAATTTGAAAGAAGACTATTTTTTTATAATAAATAGGGGTTTCACAAATAAAAACTTTGAAAAATAAAATCCCTGCCCATATAATGAATATGTAGAATATAAAGATAGACGGGGGAAACAAAATGACATTTTTACTTATTGCTTTAGTTGTTCTGCTTGCGGTTTCTATTTTTCGCTTTTATAGACAACGCACTTATCTAAATGGATTGACAGAAGAACAATTTCGAGAAGGATATCGTAAAGCACAGTTAATTGATGTTCGTGAACCGCAGGAATTTGAAAGAGGTCATATCCTTGGGGCGCGTAATATTCCGGTAACACAGATGAAGCAAAGACTTGTTGAAATGCGAAAGGACAAGCCTGTGTACCTGTATTGTCAAAATAGCAGTCGTTCCGCAAGAGCTGCGCAGCTGTTGCACAAAAAAGGATTTAAGGATATTTATCAGCTGAAAGGCGGATTTAAAAAATGGACTGGTAAGATTAAAACAAAAAAATAATCTTTTCTGGTTATCGCCATTGAAATGCATATTTAACGTTAAAAGCTGATTCAGAGCAAAAATTACTCTGAATCAGCTTTTATTATCTGTTATTTATGATATTTCCCCTTCTTCATATCGAAGTATCGGCTTACGAGCAGCTGTAGCTTCATCCATCCGTTTTACAATTGTATTGTGCGGAGCTTCCTGAACAATTTCCGGATTTTCTTCTACTTCCTTTGCAATATGAATCATGGTATCAATAAAGGAATCCAATGTTTCTTTAGACTCTGTTTCAGTCGGTTCGATCATCATTCCCTCTTCCACATTTAGCGGGAAATAAATTGTCGGCGGATGAAAATCAAAATCTAACAGTCTTTTTGCCATATCTAATGTCCGGACACCCAGTTTTTTCTGAATACTCCCTGATAGTACAAATTCATGCTTACAATGCTGCGGATACGGCATTTGAAATGCTTTTTCCAGTTTGCGCATCATATAATTCGCATTTAACACAGCATATTCACTGACTTTTTTCAGGCCTTCTGCACCCATCGTCCGAATATACGTATACGCACGTAAATTAATACCGAAATTCCCATAGAACGGTTTGACACGGCCAATGGATTTTGGTATGTCATAATCCAAGCTGAAAGTACCGTTGTCTTTAATAATCAATGGTTTTGGCAGATAAGCGGCAAGCTCCTCACTGACCCCAACAGGTCCTGAACCCGGTCCTCCGCCGCCATGTGGTCCTGTAAATGTTTTATGAAGGTTTAAATGAACCGCATCAAATCCCATATCTCCAGGTCTTACATAGCCCATAATCGCATTTAAATTGGCCCCGTCATAATAGAGCTTTCCACCGGCTTCATGAACAATGGACGCCATCTCTAAGATATCTTTTTCAAATAAACCTAATGTATTAGGATTGGTAAGCATTAATGCAGCTGTATCTTCCCCGACAACACGCCGCAAATCATCGAGATCCACGAGACCCTCTTCATTTGATTTAACTGTCACAGCTTCAAATCCAGCCACTGCTGCGGATGCCGGATTTGTTCCATGGGCCGAGTCCGGCACAATTACTTTTGTCCGGTGATGGTCTCCATTTGCTTCATGAAATGCCCGGATCATCATTAATGCTGTCCATTCTCCCTGTGCGCCGGCAGCTGACTGCAGAGAGACCTCATGCATGCCTGTAATTTCTTTTAAAGATTCCTGTAAATCGTAAAGCATTTCTAAAGCACCCTGTACTGTCCCCGGGTCCTGATATGGATGAATATGACTGAACCCTTCTAGACGAGCAATATCTTCATTGATTTTCGGGTTATACTTCATCGTACACGATCCAAGCGGATAAAATCCGGAATCCACACCATAATTGCGGGATGCAAGTCCAGTATAATGACGGATAATATCTAATTCACTTACTTCTGGAAGCTTTGGCGGCTCTTTACGAATATAAACATCTCCTAACTCCGCTTCCAGATCAAAGGATTCAATTTCTAACTCCGGCAAGCTGTAGCTTGTTCTACCTTCTTTACTGCGTTCAAATAATAATGGAAAATTTTTATCAGACATGCATATCCCCCAATTCTTTCACAAGTTGATCAATTTCTTGTTTTGTACGAATTTCTGTCACAGCCACGAGCATCAGACCTTGATATACCGGGTCAATCTTCCCTAAGTCGAAGCCGCCAAGAATACCTTTTTCAAGCAAAGCAGCATTCACTTTTGTAATATCCTGGTCCAGCTGAATAACAAATTCATTGAAGAAAGAACCTTCATAAACAACTGGTATACCGTTTTTTATAAATTTCTTTTTCGCATAACGGGCCTTCTGCATATTCATTTCAGCCATTTTCCGTATACCGTGCTTACCGATAGAACTCATTGCAACAGAACTCGCTAAAGCATTCAGTGCTTGATTGGAGCATATATTTGATGTCGCTTTATCACGGCGGATATGCTGCTCACGTGCCTGCAGTGTCAACACATAGCCTCTTACATCATTTTCATCATTTGTCTGGCCTACTAAACGCCCGGGAACTTTTCGCATTAATTTCTTTGTTGTTGCAAAGTAGCCGCAATGCGGTCCGCCGAATTGCGCTGGAATTCCAAACACTTGCGTATCACCGGTTACAATATCTGCTCCAAATTCTCCAGGAGGAGTCAGGTACCCTAAAGCAAGCGGGTTACTGGAAACAATAAGCATTGTTTTCTTTTGGTTTTCTAACAGCTTTTGAATAGCATCCATCGGCTCAATCTGTCCAAAAAAGTTGGGATATTGAACAACAACACCTGCTATCTCATCATCAAGCTTTTCCTCTAAATGAATGAGATCTGTTTTTCCGTTATTTAATTTTATCGGGATAATTTCAATTTCCTGTCCTTTGGCATATGTTTGAATAACCTGCTGATATTCAGGATGTACAGCATCTGAAACCAATACTTTCTTTCTCTTCGTCTGGGCTGCACTTAAATTAACTGCCTCTGCTAAAGCTGTTCCCCCGTCATACATAGAGGAATTCGCAACTGGTAAGCCTGTCAGCTCAGATATCATTGTCTGAAATTCAAAGATAGCCTGCAATTCTCCTTGAGAGATTTCTGGCTGATAAGGCGTATATGCTGTGTAGAATTCAGATTTAGAAATCACATGATCGACTATGGACGGAATATAATGATCGTATACACCGGCTCCAAGAAATGATACAACTTCCTTGGTACATATATTTTTATTTGCCAATGCTGTCAGTTCTTTCGTTAATGCATATTCATTAATGGGCTGCTTTAAATCCAGTTCTTTTTGTAAACGGACACCTGCTGGAATATCAGCAAACAGCTCATCTGTATCCTCTATCCCTATTGCCTTCATCATTTCTTGTTTATCTTCACTTGTCATCGGTAAGTAACGGAACTCCATCTTTTCTCCCCCTTATTTATTACGCTGGTAAACGATTATCTACGGTAAAATGGTGTTTTGACCACCTTTGCTTTTAAACGGCGCTTCCTCACCTGAACCTCCAGCCCCGTCCCAATTTCCGCAAATTCAGTTTTGATCAATGCTAAGCCGAGATTTTTATTTAAGGTCGGTGATTGTGTACCTGATGTAACAAAACCAATTTCTGTATCGTCCTGATATACAGAATAGCCATGTCGCGGAATACCTTTATCAACCATTTCGATTCCCATAAGCTTTCTCTCCAAACCCGCCTCTGCTTGTTTTTTCAGAGCTTCTTTACCAGTGAAATCAGCCTCTTTGTTCAGCTTAACAGCAAATCCTAATCCCGCTTCCAACGGCGAAATATCAGCTGACAGCTCCTGACCATATAAAGCAAGGCCTGCTTCAAATCGCAACGTGTCCCGTGCCCCTAATCCGATGGGTTTGATTCCTTCCTCTTTTCCTATTTCAAGGAGGAGTTTCCACAGATCTTTTCCATTTCGTGAATCAAGATATATTTCAAAGCCATCCTCGCCTGTATAGCCCGTTCTGGAGATTAAAGCTTCTCCAGCTATCCCTTCAATAGCAACACCTTTTTTAAATCGGAAAAAGGATATGTCGCTCAGCGGTTCTTTTACAACCTTCTGTAAAACTTGCTCTGCTTTTGGTCCCTGCAAAGCTAATTGTGCATAATTTTCCGAAATATTATCCAAAGTAACATCAGGGTTAGAATTATTTTGTTTCAGTAACCACTCAAAATCTTTCTCTGTATTGGCGGCATTCACAACAAGCAGGTATTCATTTTCATCAAGCATATAAACAATTAAATCATCTACCGTCCCACCATCCTCATAGCACATAATCGTATATTGCGCTTTATTTGGGACAAGCTTTGTAATATCGTTTGACAGCGCAGCCTGTAAAAAGTGAGCACTTTCCGGGCCGCTTACTAAAATTTCTCCCATATGGGATACATCAAACAGACCGGCTTTTGTCCGGACAGCTTCATGCTCCTCTTTTATACTTGAAAATTGAACCGGGAGATCCCATCCCCCGAAATCAATCGTCTTGGCAACTTTCTCATAAGCCGGGAAGATTGGAGTACGCTTTAATTCACTCATCTAATTCTCTCCTTTTTTAAGATTGGTTAAAGTGCTGATGAAATAAAAAAATACATTTTTGCATAAAAATAGAGACTCCTCCTAAAAGAAGTCTCTGTCCTCAAACCAGAAAGTTGCATATTCACACTTAACATAAAATTCATTTTTGCAATGAATGAATTAGACTGTCAGCACCACCTTACTCTCCTCAACCATGCTTATTGGCACAGGATAACAAAATGCTTTTACAGACTGGTAAAATGTGAATACTTGCTTCGTGGGTGGCTGATAAGCTTTTAGAGAAAAAACATCTCTCCCTGTTACTTATAAACACTCTCCAGAGTTGCGTCCTACAAGAGTCTTTTTGCCTGAGAGATTCGCTCTTAACTTGCTCCTTCGGCGTTACATTAATTGTAAGCTCTCCCCTTGTGTTCATCCGCTGATTTAATATATTGATGTTGGTTATACTATGTATATGTTAGCAGGAAAATCTATTTGACCAAAGTATATCATATCTCTTCGAAAAAGTAATTGAAAAAACCATATTTTATTGAGAGGGAGTGAATCAAATATATGGATTCTATTCAAATTCGGCAAGATAATCAATTTATAAATGACTTAGAATCAGCTTTTCGTGATGAAAACGATTTAACAAATTGGGAGCTTTTTCGTATGGCGTACCAGGCTGTAAATGTAACGAAAAGACCGTCATTCAAAGGGTTACAAGCACTGGAATATTTACCTCATCTGGATATTCTGGATCACCAGCTGCAAACAGCTGAGCAGGTTCTGGAATCCATGCATGGGCGTGCTATTTTAGCAGACGAAGTAGGACTCGGAAAAACCATTGAAGCAGGTCTGATTCTAAAAGAGTATATGGTGAGAGGTCTAGTAAAAAAAGCATTAATTCTTGTTCCTGCTTCTCTCGTTAATCAATGGGAAAAAGAATTAAACGATAAATTTCTAATTCCGGCCATTGCCTACCGGAAAAATTACAGCTGGGAGGACAATCCAATTGTCATATCCTCTATTGATTCAGCAAAGCGGTCCCCTCATCGGGAAGCTATCTTAAACCTGGATTATGATTTTATTCTGGTAGACGAAGCGCATAAATTAAAAAATGAACAGACGAAAAACTATCAATTTGTACATGAATTAAAGAAAAAATATTGTCTCTTATTAACTGCCACTCCAGTGCAGAATAAACTATTAGAATTATTTAACCTTGTCAGTCTCTTAAAGCCGGGACATTTAGGAAATTATAAAACCTTCACTGAGAAATACGGGAAAGACCGAAAAAAAATGGAACAGGATCCTTATCTGAAGAAACTTGTTCAGCAGGTGATGGTACGTAATACAAGAAAAGATACAACCTTAAATAATTCAAAGAGAAAAATACACACTATTTGGACGTCTCTTCCAGAGAACTATGAGAAGGTTTATCAACAACTTATGGAATTGTCCTTTGGAATGGCATCATTTGCTAAAATCACTTACTTACGTGAATTCTGTTCCTCGAGAGAAGCTTGTTTTACTTCCCTGATGAAATTAGGAGCTCATGAAAATCATACAGCTATTCAAGATGTGATAGAAAATATTGAACAGCTCGATCAGCATCCAAAAGCAGAGAAGCTGGTTGAACAGATTAAATCACTGAATGGTGAAAAAGTTATTGTTTTTACAGAATATCGTGCTACTCAATATTATCTGCAATGGTATCTCCAGCAGCATGGTATCTCATCCGTTCCTTTCCGTGGAGGCTTTAAAAGAGGAAAAAAAGATTGGATGAAGCAATTATTTAAAGACCATGCGCAGGTTCTTATTGCTACAGAAGCTGGCGGTGAAGGAATTAACCTGCAATTTTGCCATCATTTGATTAACTATGATTTACCCTGGAATCCGATGCGGCTGGAGCAGCGGATTGGCCGTATTCACCGTTTTGGCCAAGAATCGGATGTGCATATTTATAATATTGTTACGAAACAGACCATTGAAGAGCATATCCTGTCCATGCTTTACGAAAAAATTCATTTGTTTGAGAATGTTATTGGTAATTTAGATGCCATTTTAGCAGAGTTAAAAGTAGATAGTATGGAAAAGGAAATAGAATCCATCTATCAGGAATCCACTTCAGCCGGAGAGGTACGTATTAAGCTCGATAACCTTACATCCGTGATTGAGCAGGCAAACTTCGAAATTCAGAATAATGAGGAGCAATATAAAGATGGAACAGCAAATTGATTTATCAGATTTTCTCGTCAATTACTTTGAAACAAAGCAGTGTACCATACTTTCTAAGAATGAGGGGCAAATCCACATCCAGCTGAACGAAGAGATGGACAGAGAATTAATGAACCGTCCCTTCTACTGGCATTATATAAAAAAAATGGGACGGGAAGGAGAACCTCAAAAGCTTCGTCTGATTACAGACAAAGAAAAATCAAATGAGCCTGGGGAATGGATTCACTTTGGCAGTCCCAGACTTCATCAAATTATGAATAAACTAATAGAAAAGGAACGCTATACAAGATTATTCGAAAAGATTCAGGTATCAGAAAACACACCGCTATATCCTTGGCTTGTGATTAATATAAAAATCAGCTATCAGGGGGCCCGTCACAAGGATGAGGTGTTTTCTGTCGGTCTGCAGCTGCTTCATGGTCATATGGCTTTAAATATGATGGATTCTCTGGAGGAAATAGCGCTTGAAAGATCAATATCAGATTATTGCTATACGCTGTCTCCAATGATAAATCCCAAAAGCGGCTTTATCCGTATTCAGAATCTCCTGCTGCAGCACGTACAAAACCAGGATAATTCCTGGGCTGCTGAGTCTATAAAACAACTGGAAACAGATAAAGCGACATTAAAGCATTTCTACGAGAACGAACTTGATCATCCAAAGTATTTAGAAGAATTAGAGGCACTGGAAAAGCGATTTAAACCAAAAGTTATTTTTCAAGTTATTAATGGAGGGATTTTTTATTTAACGAAAGCAATGATGGACTAAGATAAGTGCATACCATTCTAGTCGAAAGAGAAAATTAAAAAAGATTCTTTCTATATTTACTGAAAATAGAAAGAATCTTTTTGTCTTAACCTACGATTTCTGAAATAATGGTTGCAATGGAGAAGAACCCAAAAACAACGGCAGTTAGAGCAGAGAATAACAGCGCCAGTATATTTTTAAATTTTAACTGACGAATCACGGATACGACTGCTAATAGTGCAACTAGTAAAAATAAAATTCCTAAAACAATATGACCCATCCGAAATTTTCCTCCTTTTCAGCGTAACTATACTTGTGTAAAAAGCCAGTATTTTATACTATGTAATTATCGTTAAACTATTTATATTTTATAGTATTTCCAAGTGTTTGTCGAGTTATTATAAAGCGAAACTTCTTTCAGTGTGAGTTTTCACTCTTCTCCTACTGATAAATAAGGAACATAAGCTGACGTCTTCGTATCCTGAGACTGCGGTTACTCGCCCCCATCGAAGAGCTTTTGCGAGAATATTTGTGCGACCAGCATTGTATTGACCTGAACAATTCAGGAAGTTAGCGGCCGTTATCTCCTGCCCAAATAGATTTATTTTTCTCTTTTTGAAGGCGGAAGTTTCACAGACGGTTACACCATGATAAAAGAATGGAGAGATGGATATGGAAATTATCGCAATGCCGGTAGGTTTAGTCCAGGCAAATTGCTATATCGTTTACAAAAAAGAAGAAAAAGATGCTTTAATTATTGATCCTGGTGGAGAACCGGAGAAAATAATTGAAGCTTTTGAAAAGAATAAGCTGAATGTGAAAGCAATCTTACTGACTCATGCTCATTTCGATCATATTGGCGGTTTGAACAGTGTCCAAAAGTATACCAATGCACCAGTGTATCTTCATAAAGCAGAGTGGTCCTGGCTTGGTGAACCAAGATTGAATGGGTCAGCTAAATTAATGGGACAGCCTATTACTGCTCAAGTGGCTGATAAAGAACTGACGGAGGGAACCTTAGAAGTCGGCGGTTTCACTATTAAAACATTACATACACCGGGCCATTCGCCTGGAAGCATCAGTTTTGTTTTTTCTAACGAGAATTTTGCTGTTTGTGGTGATGTATTATTCCAGCAGGGAATCGGCAGAACTGATTTAGTAGACGGAAATATAAACACCCTGGAAAACTCGATAAAAGAGAAGTTGTATCTTTTGCCGGATGATTTAACCATTCTTCCAGGCCACGGGCCGGCAACAACAATAGGCTATGAAAAGAAGAACAATCCTTTTTTCCCAGCTTAGAAAATCATAATTGGTTCGAAATAGATAAAACAGCGAAAAAGACCATCTGCATAAAATACAGAAGGTCTTTTTCGCTGTTTTTAATGTCCAAATCCAGGTACAAGGATAAACTCAGAATACCAAGTATATCCAACAATAAATACCGTACAATATGCACCAAATAAGTACATGTACATACGTTCAGACAGCTTTAAATAACTCAGTGTAAGGAAAAACGCCGTTTGAACAAGGAATAATAGTGCAGTATTCAGCATGTCACCTACATAAAACATAACTGTAAAAATACCTGTCCAAAAGGCAAGAACACGAAACATGCGGTCCATGTCTTCCCCCTCCTTTATAGGTAACGTTCTCATAGTTATTATATACGAGCCGGATAGGATTGTAAACGATTCTTATATAGTTTGCCTCTGTATAAGGTATTTTATTTAAAAGTAATGATAAATCCTCTCAATTACTGTTAAGGAGCATATTGGGCAAATTGATAAATATGCTCGCTTCCAGTTTGTTTTATTGCATAGATGATATATATACTTTCATTCGTTTCAGCCTGAAAAGTTACTTTAACTTCTCCATGCGGGAATTTATAACTCGTTTCATATGGTAAAGAAATCTCCTGTATATCTATTTCCCCACTGACTTTTTTGTAAGCCATTTGAAAAAGTGTCTCCACTTCTATATCAGATAACTGATTGTCAGCTACTACTTTTGCTGTCTGATATTGGTAAAGAAGAAAATGTAAACAAAGAAATACAATAAGAATAACCCAGACGGCATGGAATAATAAAAATCCTTGCTGATTATGGATAAGTGTATAGTATCTTTTCATAAAATTCCCCTGATTCCATAGTAATTGTTAAAAAAATAGCGTTTGATTGTTCTTCAAAAACAACATTAGAAACCTGGTGAAGATATATTTCATGACCTTGCCCGTTTATCTGTCTGCGAATGGAGTTGTTATACTGGCTGAAACGGGCTGTTTTCTCGATGTTATCACTTTGATCAATAAACCGGATATACAATTGATTGTCAGCTATATGAGCGGAGGTAGAAGAGATAATATCATTGCGTAATTGCGTAAACAACTGCTGTATCGATAAGGACTCTGTATAGGTTTGCTTTATTTGAAGTGTAGATAAAGCATAGTATACAAAAGGAAGTGTTAATACTAAGATAGTCATTGCAATTAACATCGAAATAAGAGTGAAGCCATGGGCGCTACTCCAAAATTGCATAAAGGCATTTTTCCTCTGTCTGTTGTTTTGCATTAGTCCATTCTGCACATCCTTTCAAGTATTCCCCCTCCAACGCAAAAGAGAACTCTGCAGGTGTACGGTAAGGAATGATTGTATATTTACCCGGATAAGTTCCCATTCCAACCAGGGCTCCTTGCAATTCATCATGTAATTTACTTGTAATTTTTAACCTTTCTATATTATTGTACTGTTCTTTAGCGAGTAAGGAGAGCAGCGGCAATAGAATAGTGAGCATAGAAAATAAAAGTAATGATGCTATCAAGGTTTCAAATAATGTAAATCCTTTATCTTTCTTCAACATAAAATCTGCCTTTCCCAAACGGAAATACAATCCGGTAGCGTTCTTCCCCAAAGCTGATTAGAATGGATTGCGGGTTCTTAATAACACCGCCGACGGAGAATTCAATATCCTTCGGGAAAGGTGTGTCCAAAGAAAACAGTGGTGGATACTCCCGTCTGATTTCAGTAGAATAGTTAAACAATATGCTATAGTTATCAGGGTAAAACCTTAAAATATATGATTTGCCGCTTTCCTGTGTACTCCTCTTATTCTGAATATAAAGCACGTCCATTTCTAATGTATCGAGAAAATGCCGGCTCTCCAATTTGTCAATCTGTTCTATCTGGTGTTTAGGAATGAGTAAAAGGATGACTGACAAGATGGATAATGCAAATAATGTTTCAATAAGCGTAAAACCACGCTCAGTTTGAAGCATTTACCACACCATTAGAAATGGAAAGCTTATTTCCATTTGAGCAGGTCCTCTGGTCCTCAGTTATATAATCAGCACTCTCCAGCTGATCAAGACTTGATGGCATATTACCAGTATCAATTTGATAAGCATCTACCTGGGCCTGCACCACAGAAATTAATGCAGCACAACCTTTTGAATGGACATCCCCTGTCTTCTTCCCCAGATTCGGTATAATTAAAATCATGATTATAGAGATTACCATCAAGACAATTAACATTTCTATCAGTGTGAAACCCTTTTCACTTTTTAACATAAAAAAGCTCCTTCACATTGTATTCATTAGTTCAAACATAGGCGACATCAGACTAATATAAATAAATATAATAAATGCGCCGATAATCGAGAAAAAAACAGGCTGAATATAAACAATTCTTTTTTGAAGCCGTTGATACATTGTATCAATTGAGATTTCAGCATAAATAGCTAAGTCCTTTGCCAGGTTTGCTGCATCCATATTAGAAGATAATATATCTGTCAAATGTTTGTCTAAAAAATCCATCGTGGTCAAGAGCCCTTGGACGGATCTCCCCCTAAAATACTCTAATTGCATTTGCTTCGCATAATAAGAAATAATGGGCAGCTTTGTCTGTCTGGACATATAATGCAATAACTCCTTCATTGGCATCCCTGTCTGTAAGAGAGAACTGTATAACGCAGCAAAATGAAAAGATGTTTGTCTCTTTATATAAGAACGATATAGAGGAATTCTGCTGTATAAAGTCATTTTAGTTTCTAAAGAGATATTATTTCTTAAAAATATCCAGATAACTGCACCAAAGCTGAAAGCGATAATGAGAACAATTATGGAATAACCAAGCCAGGAAGATAGAAAAATAACGGCTTGCAGCAGCATAGGGAGCTCGCCAAACATGAGCTGCTGAAAGGAAGGTATAACACGCGCATAAATAAAAAATAATAAACCGCTAAAAATAAATAGCAAAATAAGCGGATAACGGACAGTCTGCTGAAATTTACGCATGTAGTGGACATGCTGCTGAAATAATTGATGACACTGCTCAATCCGTTCGGATATATTCGATTTTTCCCGTACAACAAAGAGATAGGAAATAATAGAATGATGAAAACCAGCCTCGTCCATTGCTTCATCCAAATGCTGGCCCGCTTCAAGACACTTTAAAATCTGACTGGAGGTATATTCTAACTCAGCATAATATTTCATTGCGTCTAAGGATTGAATGAGTGTGAGACCTTTTGAAAGCATACGCTGTAAGACATGAAGAAATTGCAGCTGCGTGGCAATGGTTATTTTTTGATTATTGAGGGAAAATCGTTTGTGTAAAGCCATAAGCAAATGCCTTTCTTTGTAATTTTTTAAACTGGTGTTCTTCAGGTAAAGCCAGCAATGTACCTTCGATAGCTTCTGTCAGGTAATCTCCCTCCATTAATTCTCCAATAGCACTCCGCTGCTGCTTATTCTTTCTCATAATTGGAATTAGCCGAAGAGCTCCGACGCCAATAAGGATTTGATGCAGATCGGCAGTTTTTATTCCCATTTCCTTCAAACGAAAAATGGTGCCGACAGCATTTTTAGCATGCAGAGTACTTAATACAAGGTGACCAGTTAGAGCAGCTTCCACTGCAAACTTTGCGGTTTCTTTATCCCGTATCTCTCCAACCATCAGAATGTCGGGGTCATGGCGTAGAGCAGCCTTTAACCCTGTGTGATAGGAGATGCCGGCATGTTCGTTAATTTGCACTTGCAATATTTGATTTATTTTTCTCTCGATTGGATCTTCCAAGGAAATAATTTGACAGGGCTTTTCCTTCATTTCCATTTCTAATAAAGAATATAAAGTAGATGATTTCCCGCTCCCGGTTGCCCCAGTTATCAGGATAAGTCCGGAATCATGATCCATCCATCTTCGCATTTGCTGTACTTGATTTGGAAAAAGAAATAAATGGTCAAGCGGCAAGGTGTCGTTTTGAGGAAGAATACGGATAGCAATACTCTCTTGCTGATAATGAGGGAGAGTCGAAATACGAAGTGCATAGTCCTTTGATTCAAAACTCCAAAGCAATGTTCCCGCTTGGGGTTTTCTGTGTTCGCCAATATCCATATTGGCACTGAACTTAAAAAATGTTCTTAAAAGCTGGTATTGTTTCGTTAGAATGTTTCGGGTAAAGGTGCGTTTTCCGTGGATACGAAAGTAAATTTCAGTTTGCTGCTCGTATGGATAGAAGTGAATATCAGAAGCTTGTTGACTGACTGCAGCCTGAAAGAGGTCGTCAGATAATTTTGTGACATGATTCATTAGCTCACCCCCCTTACAAATATTTCTGACATAATCTATAAATTCTACATTTATTCTGATTCTCCTTCTTTTTTATTCAAAAGAATAGAATTTATTTTATTGTTAAAGCTATAAGTAAAACTAACTTGAAAAGGAGCATTAAATTAAATCCATGAAAAGTAACGACTATATTCGTTTTTTAACAGAAGAAATGATGAAATATATAAATTTACCTACAGAAGAAAAAAAAGAACGGAAGCAAAAAAAGAAATCTTCTAATCAACTTTATAGCAATAAATGGCTTGGCATAATACCTTTTTCAATTCAATCCTGGTACTATAAAAGAAAAAATGACCGGGACTGAGCTGTGGTTCCTCCCCCTGCCGAAAACATTCACATTACTCAATATTCAACCGCCAAGGATTTTATGCTTTTCTGCCAGTGCAAAAAAACGGCACAGGCTTTTTCACCTGTACCGTTTTTTTATTCTTCTTCGTCTCCAAAGTCAACAAATCGGAATAAATCTCCGTAAATGATGGAATCAGAGTAAGAAAGCTCTGTATCTACTTTTTCTTGAATGGAATCACAAGCACTTTCTACTTTTTCTAATTCTTCACTTGCTTCTTCTTCTGAGTCTGTTTCTTCTTCTACAGCCTGATCCATTAATTCTCCAGTTTCACGATCGTAGCAGGAACCGGCGGTTTTAACAAAATCATCACTGACAAAGTCGCCATTTCGTAATGCGATATAGCCTTTTCTATCATCACTGAATAAGTCATTACCAAAATAAATATCCTCACCAGGATCAATTCCCAGCATGTTTAGCATTGTTGGTTTCAAATCGATTTGACCGGCAACCTCTTCCATTACTTTTCCATTTCCATCTCCAGGAATGTGAATAAATAATGGTACACGTTGTAATTGCACCTGATCGTAAGCTGTGATTTCGTCCTGATCTAAATACTGAGCCATCGCTTTATTATGGTTGGCACTTATTCCAATATGGTCACCCATAATGACAATAATGGAGTCTTCATAAAGACCAGACTCTTTTAGCTCATCAAAGAATTCTTCGATAGCTTCATCCATGTAGCGGACAGTCGGAATATAACTGTTCAGCGTATTGGAATTTGAATCAAATTTATCAATTGTTGCATCTTCCTCATCCAATTCAAACGGGAAATGGTTTGTTAATAAAATCATTTTTGAATAGAACGGCTCATCCAAATCTTCTAATATAGGGATGGACTGTTCAAAGAACGGTTTATCCTTTAGACCCCACCCTACAGAGTCTTCCGGTGTTACATCATATGATTCTTCTCCAAAGAAGTTATCAATATTCAAGCTGTTATACATTGCATCCCGGTTCCAAAAGCTTTTATTGTTCGCATGCAATACGTTAGAAGTATAACCAGCTTCTTTAATCATTTCATCAAAAGAATGGTATTCATTATTACCGTGTGTAAAGAATACCGCACCACGGGATAATGGATATAAGGAATTTTCTACTAAGAACTCTGAATCAGATGTGTTTCCCTGACCTGTCTGTTCATAGAAATTATCAAAGTAATACGTATCTTCATCCTGGGCTAACTCATTAAGAAACGGTGTAACCTCTTCTCCATTTACTTCACTGTTCATTACAAAGTGCTGCAAGGATTCTGCGTTAAGAAAAATGATATTTTTATCTTTCGCAATACCCTTCATTTCTTCACTGGTCTCATGATCCACATTTTCTTTAATATACTCCTGAATTTCAGGAATTTCGTTTCCGTCCGCAAAAACACGTTGTGATTCGTTCTTGGAGTGAATGACAACATCGTAGACGTGATAGTTAAACAGACCAATATTTTTCACTAAATATTCACGGTCAAATCCGCGGGTAAAAAGCTGCGGTCTTTCCATTTCAGCTAAGAAAAAGTTACCCGCAAGTAATACTAATGAAAATGCCAGAGCGCCGACCTTACCGCTTCTAGGATACTGTACAGCAAGACTTCCTTCATATTTCTTACTTAGATACCAGATAATCGCGGCATCTGCAAATATAAATAGATCCCATGGCTTAATTAAAGTAAGAATACTGGATCCTAAATCTGTCATATTACTTCCCATAAATAATTGCGGGATTGTTATAAAGTCCGTAAATTGGCGGTAGAATACAAGATTCGCCCAGATAAGCAAGGATGCTGCCAATGTAGCGTACCGAATATACTTCATTTGTCTGGAAGACTTATTAAACCAGACTCCTAATGCCAGAATTAAAAACGCTGACACAAAAGGATTAATAAACAAAATTAATTCCTGCATGGAATTATCAAGTTCAATATTAAATACAAATCGGTAGACAATATAGGTTTTTAGTCCAAGAAGGAATGCTGCAATAATATAGAGCGGTATCCTTGGCTTTTTAAATCGTTTCATTTATATCCTCTCCTAAATAATAAAAACAGGAATGCTGATTTACCTTTTAACATACTACTTCCCATTTTATTAACTAATGTAAACCTGCAATTAAAAAATTGTACATCTTGTATAACTGTTTTACAAGAAAAAAGGTTTCACATTTAATCATTTTATTTAATTACCCGTTCATAAATTACTATTTTAGTAGATATTCAAAAAAAATCAAGTCTGAAAATCAATTAACTGTAATTCTCATATACTAAATATGCTCCTCCAATAATACCCGCATCATTACCAAGCTGGCAAGTTTTAATAGTACAAACTTCACTTACTCTAGGCAGCGCATGCTTTCTGAAAGCTTTTGTCAAAGCATCAATCAAATAATCTCCTGCATTAGAAACGCCACCGCCTATTAAAATATTGGAAGGATTTATAATCATTGACATATTTGCCATTGCTTTTCCTAAAACGTCCGTTGTATATTCAATAATTTCTGTAGAGGCCTGATCTCCCTGCTTGGCTAATTCAAAAACATTCTGGGCAGAAATACGCCCTTCTGTCTGAAATAATTTCGTCAGAAGTGATTCTGGATTAGTGTGTATCTTCTCCATTGCCTGTCTGACAATTCCTGTTGCAGAAGCAATGGTTTCTAAACAGCCTTTTTTACCGCAGTTACATGGATAACCATTTTCCATCACTTCAATGTGGCCTACTTCGCCGGCCATGCCATTAACACCATTTAAAATAGAGCCGTTTGCGATAATCCCGCCGCCGACACCTGTTCCTAATGTAATTGCTATTAAATTCCTGGATTGATTTCCTGCACCAACCCAATTTTCTCCTAATACAGCAATATTAGCATCATTTTCAGCATATACAGGCACCCCCGCCAATTTTTCAAGTTCTTCCGCTAAATGGATATCTTTCCATCCAATATTGACCGCTTCTGTAATAATACCTGCATGGGCATCTACAAATCCCGGTGCCCCGACACCTATTCCTTTAATGGAAGAAGCATCTAATGATGATACCTGTAATTTCGATTCAATACTTTCCCAAATATCAGAGATAATATTCGCACCTTCGTTTGTTAAATCTGTTGGTATTTCCCACTTTTCTAGAATTTTTCCCTCTTTTGTAATGAATCCTATTTTTACTGAAGTTCCCCCAATATCTACTCCTGTTAATAATTCATTCATTTATTTTCGTCCCCTTTTTATATTCTCTGCTTTCTTTTTTTATGAGCAATACTGCTTGCTGGAATTGCTGACTGCTGATAAATTTCCACTCATATAATTCATTTATTTCCATCATCATCAATTCTAAATCGCCTAACCGGTCTGTCGTATAGATGAAAGTTCCAAACTTCATCAGCAGTTTCCTTACATCATGTATATTCTGCATGTTATCACCAAGAGTATTATATCAAATGGGCAATCAAATGGGAAATGAGAATAAGATCCAGATCAAATTAACGATCTGGATCTTTTGGTCGTAATATAGATGGTCTCAGATGCCTTTCCGGTAATGGAAAGCGGATAAATGTATCACGCATATTCTTAGCTGAAAATGGCACTAACGGCCAAAAATAAGGTGTATCCAGCGTTCTCATCTTTATTAAAAATAACAGCCAGACAGTTACACCAATAACATAACCGCTCACGCCAAATAAAGCTGTCGAAAATAATAAAAATAAGCGGACAAGACGATTTGCCATACTTAATTCATAGCTTGGTGTTGCATAAGAACCGATCGCTGCAGTAGCAATGTATAAAACAACCTCATGCGAAAACCAGCCGACCTCTACAGAAACTTCACCAATCATAATTGCTGCAACCAGGCCAAGGGCTGTTCCAAGTGCAGATGGTGTGTGGATAGATGCCATTCTTAAAACATCGAGCCCTAATTCAGCAATTAGAAATTGAACCAATAACGGGATGACCCCTGAATCCTCCGGTCCTATAAACGAATACGCTGGCGGCAGAAGTTCAGGCTGTACAGAAAATAAATAATAGAGCGGTAAAAGCACAAGAGAAAGAAATATGGCAATAAATCGAACAATTCGTAAATATGCTCCAACACTTGGTTTTTGCCGATATTCTTCTGCATGCTGCAAATGCTGCCAGAAAGTTGTTTGTGTAATCATCGCACTTGGCGATCCATCAATAATCAAGACTACATGCCCCTCAAAAAGATGAGATGCAACCGTATCTGGCCTTTCAGTATACCGGACTGCCGGATACGGGTTCCAATAACGGTGACTGAAAAATTCTTCAATCGTCTTTTCTGCCATAGGAAGCCCGTCTGTATCTATACCATCAATCAATTCTTTCAGCTTCTCCACTTGTTTAGAATCTGCTATATCTTCTATATAACTGATAACAACATCCGTTTTAGAGCGCCTGCCAACCTGCGTGAACTCCATCCTGAGAGAACGATCCCTAACCCGGCGTCTTGTCAGCGCAGTATTAAATACAAGCGTTTCCACAAACCCATCACGCGGTCCCCGGACCACTCTTTCTAAATCAGGCTCTTCAGGTGACCGTGCCGGATATGTCCTTGCATCAATTACAATTGCTTTATCTAAGTCTTCTACGAATAAAACCGTTGCTCCCGAAAGAATAAAATCAACCAGTTTATTCATATCTTCTAATGCTTCTATTTCTATAAAAGGAATATCTCTTTTCATTAATTTCTGTAATGTATCTGTATCCAGCTCATCTGGACGCAGCCTTTGCAGGGACTGCATGATAAACAGCATCATATCATCTTTGACAAATCCATCAACCATAAACATAGCCATATCTTTACCAGCATAATTCAAATCCAGGTAAATCAGGTCAAAGCTTTTATCAACTGCTAAATAAGACTTTAGATAAGAAACGTTTGTTTTGAGGCTTGTATCTACTTTTTTCATTTTATCAGTCACTTTTATCACCTTAATACAGTAGGATGTAGATAGTTTATATCACCAGATAAAAACTATACATTCCATTCTTTAAGGTATACAAAAACCAGGCCGCATTTCTGTTTTCCTCAGCCTGGTTTTCATCTTAATAAGATTGTAATTTATTTTTTATATTCGATAATTCTTCATTACCCGGGAATTGCTCTAATCCTTCATTAATAATGTCTTCAATTTCTTGAGTGCTTGCTCCTTGCTGTGAGTATAAAATTGCCAGATTATGATACATTTCCGGTATTCTTTCGTCATATTGAATAGCCGCTTCTAAATCCTCTATCGCTTTTGCAAATTCTAACTCTTGAATATAAGCGTAAGAACGGTGGAAAAGAAGATACGGTATCAGCTCTGAATCCGCTGTTTCATCAAGTGCTTCCGTTGTTACTGAAATAATCTCACTAAAATTCTCATCCTCTATGAGTGTTTCTGCTTCAATTAATTTCATTTCTGGAGATGATGAATTAAATGACCATCCATAAATGAATAATCCGATACTGAGAATGATAAAACCGATAAGTCCCAGCAACTGATTCTTTTGATTTTTTTTATTTGGCACATAAACAGCTGCAGCAATTAAAAATCCGCCGGCTAATCCGCCAAGATGTGCTCCCATATCGATTTCTGGAACAGTGAATCCGAGCAGAAGATTTACTCCTAAAATAAGAATAATATTCATACCCATTGTTTGAAAGAATATTTGCTTATAGATAAGCCCGAATAAAAGAAGCGCACCAAACAATGCAAATATAGCACCTGATGCCCCTACTGATACATTAATGGAGGTAGCAAAGCTTGCTATGGAACCTGCCAGCCCGCCAAGAAAATAGATAAAAAGAAAACGGGTTCTCCCGAATATCCGTTCAATCGCAGTTCCCAGATAATACAGAGCAAGCATATTCATAATCAGATGGAGAAAGTTAAGATGTAAAAACATCGAGCTGAAAAATCTCCACCACTCTCCCTCCATGACAAGAAGGTTAAAGTTTGCTCCCATATCAATTAAGTGCTGTGTATTTTCTATATTCCCTCTTGTGATTTGAAGAATAAAAATAACTATATTTAAAGCGATTAATATGTAAGTAAACAGCGGAGTGGAAAATGAAAATATTTTCTTACGGTTCTCTTGCTCTTCTTGGATTTTTTGGAACAGCGTATTTTTCATATGATTTGCTGCTGCCTCTTTTTCCGTATCATCTAAATTTCTTTTGTCTTCACCGCTCAATGAAATATTTAAATCCTGACTTAAGAGATTGATTTCACTTTCTTCATCTTCTCTATCCAGATAATATATGTGCATTCTTGGCGATTTTTTATTTCCTTCCCCAAACGGTTTTTTCAATTCTTCCCATTCATCAACCGGATGTTCTTCAGCTATGTATATTAAATATAGTTCAGCATTAACACTTGCGATAGCTTGCCTTATCCGCTGCATTTGCTGATAAGCAGTCTGCGAATCCTGCCGTAATTGGTTAGACCAATCAAAAGTTTGCGGTTTTACACGAATAATATCGGATTTTCCGCCTGCTTTCCGTTCCATCCAGACTTCATCCGTTTTATAGTCTCCTGCAATAATCTGGAACCCTTGCTCTGTCAATTTCCTCACCAGCTCATACGCTCTATATTGCATATGTACGTCCATAAATCAACCTCCCCTCTTTGAAGCATACCAAATGTTTCTAATTATGCGCAACTATGATCAAACAGAACAGCCGCCAGCAGGATGTTTTTATTTGCCCATTGTCCATAATTGCAACTGGCCATCTCATAAAAATTGATGAAGCTGGTACTGGGCTGCGATTACTCGCCCTATTAAGTTCGTCGCTTTATGTTTTCTTTTTATATTTGCCGGCAAAGAGGGAATATTTTATTATAAGCAGAGTTTTCTAATATTTATAGTGCATTTAAACCATTTCCTTTTTCTTTTTCCATAAAATAACGTTTGCGATAATTGGAACTAAATATTTTCTTCCCTGCTTCCAGTTTAAAAAACCGTTTAAAATCCGGTACTTCCATTTCATAAGTATAAAAATAATGGATATAACCATCGCTGCTGTAAAGAACATGCGCATCATCTTTCTTACCTCCCTTTTAATAATTGATGTGATTAGAGACTCTTCTACATCAATTATTTTCAACGAAGGGAGAAATCTTATACATTAAAGATTAGTTATTCTGTCTGGCCGTATCTATGGTACGTTCTTCTGTAATAATCTGTTCTACAGACAGATCATAGCTTTCCCGGGGAATTTGCTGGATTAATTGCCGTTCACTGCAAAGCGAGATTGTCGCTCCTGAATAATCAGCAAGCATTCTGTCATAATATCCGCCGCCATAGCCAATACGATAACCATCCGTGTCAAAAACCACTCCTGGCACAATCAATAAATCGATATCTGAATGTAGAATCCGTTTTGTTTTTTCGGGGATCGGTTCTTTTATACCTGCGTAACCTGTCTGGATTTGATTTTGATGATTCCAAGCATAGTAGTACATTTCTCTCGTTTTTACCACACATTTCGGTGAGGCTATTATCTTTCCTTCTCTCCAGGCCTTTTCAATGATTGTATATGTATCCCATTCTATTTCTGTGGAAATAGTAATTCCTATCGTTCTGGCATTTTTAAATGCTGGAGTTGTAAATAATTGCTTCTGCTGTCCTGTTTCCACTTTTTTCCGATCCAGCTTCGACAAAAGACTCAGTTCTTTCAGCATTTTTTGCCGTAATATCTTTTTTTCTGACATATCATATTTCACCTCTGTCTGCAAAAAAACTCTTATCCAACTAACATCAGATAAGAGTTTTCATGATTGCTTATTTTGTTTCACGGTGTAGGGTATGTTTTTTAAGACGTGGTGAGTATTTCATAAGCTCAATACGCTCAGGATTTGTACGTTTGTTTTTTGTAGAAATATAATTACGATCTCCTGTTTCCGTGCAAGCTAACGTTATATTTACGCGCATATCTATCCCTCCAAACTTTTCAACTTGCCTTTTTACATAACTGTACAGACTTTAATTATATTATCAAAGTTTCATCTATTTATCAAGAAGGATTATACCAAAAACATGATAAAACTTTTCGCCCCATGTTTTATCAGGGTTAAAGCAACTCCCTGTCATGATTTATCGTGCTTTTAGCATAGTCACTTCTTTTAATTTATGGTATAACTATAAATGATACATAAAGTGCGTGTTCAAAAAGTTTCTAAATTAGAAGCAAGAAGATCAAGGCGACGTGGTTTTTACGAACGGACTTCCACAGGATGTGGTGACTTCTGTGTTGTCCACAGGACGTGGACGATTTTAACAGAAGTTCTTCTATATTTTTTAATACGTGAGTATCGTAAAAAACGCGTCAACGCAGAGATTCGCAGCTTATCATTTGGGGACTTTTTGAACATCCTCATAAAGGGAGGGAAATAAAAATGCTATTTGCCATTTTGGCAGTTGTTGTCATTGGGATTGTTCTATTTATTCTATCATTCTTTATTAACGACCGTCTGGAAGAAGTCGAAAGCCAGCTAGAACAATTGTCCATTACTACGATGCAAGATACATACCAGTTAAAGAAGAAGGTTTCTGTTTTAGAAGAAGAATTATTGCCTCAAAACATATCTGATGAAGCAGCACCGTCTGATCTTAAAAATAATAATTAGAGGAGTATTATCATGAAACAACATGTTAGAGCGTTTGCTGTCGGTTTGTTGACAAGCGGTGTCCTGCTTCTCGCTATATATATATTTGGTAATCAATCCTCGGGCAGCCTCGAGGATATGGAACCGGATGAATTGATTTCTGCACTGGAAAATCAAGGGTATGCTGTATTAACACAAGACGAATATATTGCATATAGCGTGAATAGAGAAGCAGCTGACGAGGTTGATTCTGATGGAAATGCAGAAGATGACTCTGAAGCCGATAATGAATCAGATTCAAACAATGATTCTGATGAAAATGAAGACAACAATGATGAAAATAGTAATGACGAAGAAGGCAACGAAAATGCAGACGAGGAAGACAATAATGATGAAGGTAATGAAGATGAAGAATCCTCCGAAGACTCAGATGTAATTGACGTTGAAATCACATTAGAAAATGGTGCGCCCCCTTCTAACATCAGTGATGCTTTAGAAGATGCCGGGATTATTGATGATGCAAGAGATTTTAATGATTTCTTGGAAGACAATGATTTAAGCGGCAGCGTAAAGCCTGGAACTTATGAAGTGGACAGCGAAATGTCTTTCGATGAAATTGGTGACATTATTACTACCTATTCAGAATAAATATGATTTGATTAAAAAATGAGCTGTTCTATCCGGAACAGCTCATTTTTTTATTCAATCACTTGATTCTTGAAAGTTTTCCTTTTTTCATTTTGAATCGAAAGGTTGCGATAAAGGAACAATAATCTATTACAAGTTCAAGTTATGCATTCATCTATTTGGAAAATTTAGATTTTTTGTTTCGTACAACCCTACAAATTTACCGTTTTTTGTTAAGGTAGCTAATAATCCTCCTGGAATCGGTCTTACATTAATAGTCCGTAATTTCGCCTTTTTTACCGGCGTTTTATAAGAAAAATAGCCTGTTACCAATGGAGTTACATCATTAGCACCTTCATAGTAAACAACTCCGTATGCCGAATAATCTAATTTCCCACAATTCCCTTTTGATTCAAGGTAAAAGTCTATAGTATTAGCACTTTTAGTATACGTTAAATAATCAGTCCATGCCCTTACTTCACATGTACTACCTGCTTTCGGAAATTTTTGCCATGAATGCATAGCAGCTTCTGCCTTATCCACATTAAACCCTAAAAAGAAAAAAATTAAAAAAGAAAAAATTAAAAAGAAATACTTTTTTTTCATAGTAACCCTCCTCATAATTTATTAATGAAAATTTTACTATATTTTAGTTAATTTGTCAAATATATCAAAATATTTTTAATAAAGGTATTTAATAGCTAAAGAAAAGATCTATCCACTTAAAAATTTACAGTGTGTAGGTATATAATAATTTATCCGGGAATCTTGGATGTTCATCATTGATAAGAAAATATAATATGCTTAGTCCTGCCCCAAAAAACTGGATGTGATTCTATAAAACACAAGGGATTGATTAAAACGAAGGAAGACGAAAGAGAAGTATTCTGTTCAATTTTATTTGAACAACCATTCCTTAGTTGGATACTAGCTGAGAGCATTTTGTAAACAAGGAATAGAAGGCCTGAAACCAACGTCAAAGGACCAAACTTCCTTGTCCAAGAAAATCAATAAACAAAAGAAAAAGCAAAGAAGTTGACACGCGAAGAATAATTAAAATGCAAGAATGAATTATTGCTACTAGGAAATGCCTACCTAAAAAAATTGAAAGTTTTTCAGAAAATCCGAATGCCTTCCACAAAAAGAACAAACAAAAGCGGTATTCGAAATTAAAGAAGAAGGCTTCTTATTATTAGATATTCTCTGTATAGTAGGTATTCCTGAAGCCATCTACTACTGTCTCATGAAGCATTTTTGCAGAGAATATTTGGGTACAGTATTAAAAGACGCATTCATTCCTGTTTAAAAAGTTTCATAGCGTATCACGTATAAACCAATCTGTTCATCTAACGCTTTAATGGACAATTTCTTTAGTATTTAAAAGCATAAAATGTATTATAAAGAAGAATAAAAATAGATTTGAAGAATATTTCTATTGGTATAATCGTGAACGAACAAAAGAAAAATTGGCTGGATTAAGCCCAGTCAAATATCGAACTCAATCCAGCCAAACAGCTGTATAGTAAAATTCTAACTTTCAGAGGGAACCACCCTACTAAATATAGAAAGTTACTTTTAATTATTTAAAAATATTTATTCTTCATCCGCCTTTTCATCATGCTCTTCTTTAATATCAAAGTAAGCATCTAAAATCCTCGAAGCAATTTTACCGTTGATTCCGTCCCCTGCATTTATTCCTACACTTGGTACAACAACTGCAAAGGCAACTTCCGGGTCATCAAAGGGCGCATAGCCGACCATTGTCAGGTTATTGAGATCAGCCAGTTTCTGCCCATCTTCATAAACAGAAGTCTGAGCTGTACCTGTTTTCCCAGCTGGATTATACGATTTTTTACCAAAATAACGCTCTCCTGTTCCTCCGCTTTCTTGAAATACACGGCGGAAGCCCTCTTGTACACGGCTGATTTCATCATTTGTCATATTAATCCGGTTCATTACCGTTGTATTTTTTGTATAATACAATGGTCCAAGCTCATCTAAAGAGGCAATGGGATCACGGGCTTCTTTTAAAAAGTGCGGCTGGACACGGTAACCGTCGTTGGCAATGGTGGATACATATTGTGCGAGCTGCAGGGTGGTATACGTATCATACTGACCGATTGCGAAGTCAAGAATATTACCTGGATTTTCCGGTGTCTGCCCTCTTACTCCGGTACTTTCATCTGGAAAATCTATTCCTGTCGATGCCCCTAAGCCGAATTGATTGAAGTAATTTTGTAAGGTCTGCAAGGTCTCAGCCTTATTTATATTTAGACTGGCATGACTAGGTAATGGATGCCGGTAATCACCGCCCAATCGCAAGGCAACATAGAACATATAAACGTTGGAAGACCGTTTTAATGCATTCAGGTCATCTACACTTCCCATAGGTGAAACAGATTTTTTTGTTAAGCCTCCTGCCAATGTTATTGGGGCATCATAGAAAGTTGTTCCAGGTGAAATAACATCCGCATCATATCCGGCAAGAATAGTTGCCCCTTTAATACTTGAACCAGGTTCTGTTGCATTGGATAAAGCCATAAAGGAAGCATTATTATATTCGTTTTTTTCCTTATCATAATTCACACCGGAAACAGCAAGAAGTTCCCCGGTTTTCGGATTCATAACAACGGCATAAGCGTTTGTTAGATACCGGTTGTCATAAGGATTCTTTGCTTTTACTGCTTTCAGCTCCTCTAAGACAATTTTGTCAACTTCCTGCTGGAATTCTAAGTCTGTTGTTAAAACTAAATCTTTGCCCCGTTCTCCTTCAACAATGGTCTCGGAGCCGATAATTGTCCCATTCTGACGTGTCGTATACTGAATCTGCTCTTTACGGCCGCGCAGAAAGTCTTCATATTGCTCTTCCAGTCCACTTCTGCCGACCCGGTCATTTCGGCTGTAACCCTTTGTCAAATAAGCGCTCAAGTCCTCTGCGGGAATTCCCTGCTCCTGAGTGGAAATTCTCCCTAAAATAGTCGATAACGTATCTCCATTCGGATAAACACGATTCCAATCTGTTGTGGCATTGATTCCGGGAAGCTCATCCAGATGCTCAGCTACAGCAGCATATTCCTCTGCTGTTACGCCCTCATTTTTCACTACCTGCGGGGTCAGTGCATATGCTTTATCCAGTTCTTTTTTTGTAGCGATAATTTCTAATTCTTCATCGGAAAAATCTGCAATTTCTTCATCGGTAATTAAATCCAATGTGGCAGCGTATTCCTCGGAAGCATCCATCTCCTCTGTATCAACTTCTTCTAATCGTTCTTCTATTTCCTCTTGATGAAGTAATAAATAATACTCTCTTTTATCTCTGTCAGTTATTCGATCGATTTTTTTCTTATCACTCATATCGATGAAATTAACTAAGGTTTCAGCCACCTTCAAGCGATCCTTTGCCTGAACACCTTTGGGGGGCGTATAAGTAATGGAATACATGGCTTCATTATCTACTATGATATTCCCATTCCTGTCATATATTTTTCCACGGGGCACCGGTACACTTGTCGTGTCTAAATTCGTTCTTTCAATTTCTTCCTGATAAGATTCCCCGTTTAAAATTTGAACAACACCTAACTGAAGTATGAGTGCAGAAAATAATAAGAAGATGGCAAAGAAAAGGATATTCATACGAACCGGAAGCTGGGCCCGTTTTTTCTTTTTCTTCTTGTCTACCACTTTGCTCCCCCTTTACATATATTTTGGCCTTATATGGCATTAATTCTATGATTTGTTTAAAAAGCAAAAAAAATTTAAATTATAGACGTATCTTTTTAAACATTTCAGTTATCAATACTACTGTTTGATTCTACCACACTTAACGACTTTTTTCGTCCGTGAAATCTTCTTTTAATGCTATTTTTTGTTTTTTTGTTGGCCCGATAAAAATATTTCGGATACAAAAATAAATAATCGCATGCCCTGCACCAAAAATAATCAGTAATATTGGAATAATCATATCATGCGGAAATAGAAACATCCCGAATATAAATACCATAATCGAAACGATTCTGCCTAAGTTTAAATAAATTTCCCGGACAACAATGTACTCCACCCGTCTTTCTTCTACCATACGGGCTCTGCCAATCACATCATAGGTAAGTGATTCATACGGTACAGTTAAAATGGGAAATGCAATTCCAATAATTACTGCATATATAATTAACCAGAAAAGGCTCATTTCAAAAATAATAATAAAGATAGAGGTGAACAGCAGAATGCCGCCAAACAAAATTGCTTTTTTTCTTAAAGACGGCTTAATCCATTTTAAGGCGACAAAATAAAAGACGATCGATAAGCCTGAAAGAAATAAATTAAAAACTCCTAACACAAGCTCACTGTTTGTAACAAGGAAAATCCAAATGGTAATATAAAAACCATATATCCCTTCCCTTAGCCCCTGGAAAAAATGAGCATGTAAAATACGCTTCCAATTTTTATTTCTCTTTCTTTCATTTATAACAGCAGCTAAAGCAAAGCTCCCTCTGCTCCCCTTACGTATGATGAAAAAGCTGGCTACAATTGCCGCAATGAATAAGCTTAAGGAAATAATAAAAATAGCAGTATAACCAACATCACCAGCCATTTTTGAAATCATCCACCCAGCAAGTAATGGCCCAATCATCCCTGCAAATGACGTTAGTGTGCCTGAAATACCATTAAACCAATCTCTCGTATCTGGTTCTGTAATTTCAAAAGTCAGCAGGTAATAAGCCAGCCAGAAAAAACCATAACCTATTCCCAATAAACAGCCGAGAATAAAATTATAATATGCTGCAAGCTCACCAATCCAAAGAACAAATAAGAAAAAGAAACATAAGAAAAGTATCCCGATTCTTAATATAATGATACGATCTATTTTTTTCGATAATTTCCCTGCATAAATAAACGACAATGCTTGAAATACATAGCTCGCTAAATGATAGTTAGCAATCACAAAAAAGTCGCCGGATTGCTTCCATAAGTACACATTTACAAAAGTATTTGATAAAAAGATCCCGGCTGCATATAAAACTCCAATCAACAGTAGCATCCACAAGTCCCTGTATTCATCTTTTTGGTTTTTGTATCTTCTATATTGCTGATGTAATTGCATAAGAAAACGACTCCTTCTCCTTTTATTTTTAGCGAAGGAATCGTATCTATACAAAAAGCTTGCAGAAGTTTAAATTTCTGCAAGCTTTTTGTAATTATTTATTATTTCGCAGCTTCGTAATTG
>NZ_BJYM01000007.1 GCF_007991515.1 Oceanobacillus sojae | reverse complement strand
ATCTAATGCCTTTAGACGGTAGTCAAGCATCCACTGTGGTTCTTCCTTCATTTTCGAAATTTCTTTAACAATATTTGGCGTTAATCCTTTTTCTGTACGGAAAATAGATACGTCTTTATCATGAAATCCATATTTATACTCTTCAATTTCCGGCATATTTTTTGCCATTGTTAATAACCTCCCTCTGACAGAATAAAAACTTCTGTCTTATTCGTCGTGCACTCCCTTTTCCATCGCTTTCCATGCAAGTGTTGCACATTTAATCCTTGCAGGAAATTGGGAAACTCCCTGAAGTGCCTCGATGTCGCCCATATCCTCTGAATCGATATCTTCACCTAACATCATTTTAGAGAACATTTCTGACATTTTTAGTGCCGTTTCTACTTCCAGTCCCTTAATCGCCTGTGTCATCATGGATGCGGATGCCATACTGATGGAACATCCTTCTCCCTGGAATTTCGCATCCTTTACAATCCCATTCTGGATATCTAACTGCAATTGAATACGGTCACCGCAGGTCGGATTATTCATATCCACTGTCACAGAATCCTTTTCAAGTGTTCCTTTGTTGCGCGGATTTTTATAATGATCCATAATAACTTGTCTATAAAGTGTATCGAGGTTATTCAAAGCCATTCCCAAAATACTCCTTTGTCTTTAACAGCCCTGCAACTAAAAGATCAATATCCTCTTTCGTGTTATAGAGATAGAAACTGGCTCTGGCGGTTGCAACCACATCCAGCCATTTCATTAAAGGCTGTGCACAATGATGACCGGCCCGGACAGCGATTCCTTCCGCATCAAGAACTGTCGCAGTATCATGCGGATGTACGTCATCCAGATTAAAGGTCACCAGCCCTGCCCGTTTCCGAGGTCCATAAATTTGAATACCATCGATTGTTTGCATTTGCTCCAGCGCATAGGCTGCCAGCTCTGTCTCATGAGCCAGTATTTCATCCTGACCGACTTCATTTAGAAAATCGATTGCTGCTGCAAGCCCAATTGCTCCAGCAATGATAGGTGTACCGCCTTCGAATTTCCAAGGCAGCTCCTTCCATGTAGAATCATATAGATTCACAAAATCAATCATCTCTCCGCCAAATTCAATCGGCTCCATACTTTCTAAAAGCTCCTGCTTGCCATAAAGAGCACCAATACCAGTCGGTGCACACATTTTATGACCTGAAAAAGCATAAAAATCACAATCTATATCCTGCACATCCACCTTGATGTGCGGAGCTCCCTGTGCTCCATCTACAACCATTACAGCTTGGTGCTGATGGGCAATTTCCGTGATCTCTTTTATTGGATTAATCGTTCCAAGAACATTGGAAACATGCGTTGTTGCAACGATTTTTGTCTTTTCATTTACTGTATTCTTAACATCATCAAGTGAAATTGTACCGTCTTCTTGTAACGGCAGATACACTAAGCGAGCTCCAGTTACTTTAGCAGCCTGCTGCCAGGGAATCAAATTACTGTGATGCTCCATTGGAGTGATCACTATCTCATCATCCGGGCCGACATTGGCTCTTGCGTAGCTTGATGCTACCAGGTTCAGCCCTGCTGTTGTGCCCCGGTTAAAGATAATTTCTTTTGTGCTCTTCGCATTAATAAATTCCCGAACCTTTTCACGTGCTCCCTCATACTGATCAGTCGCTCTTGACCCAAGGGTATGCACCCCACGGTGAACATTGGAATTATTATATCTATAATAATCACTCACCGCTTCGATAACCTGAACCGGCTTTTGTGAGGTTGCGGAAGAATCCAAATATACTAAGGGATGCCCGTTCACTTCCTGTTGAAGAATTGGAAATTGTTCTTTAATGGCTTTTACATCCATTAATAAACTTTCCTTTCAATCACTTGTGTTAATTGTTTACGCACAGACTCAATTGGAATTTGAGATACTACAGGTGCTAAGAAACCATGAATAACTAATCGTTCTGCTTCTTCCTGCTCCAGCCCTCTGCTCATAAGGTAATACATCTGCAATGGGTCAACACGGCCTACAGAAGCAGCGTGACCTGCTGTTACGTCATCTTCATCAATTAGAAGGATCGGGTTGGCATCTCCGCGAGATTTTTCACTTAGCATTAATACGCGAGATTCTTGCTCAGAGTTCGATTTAGTACCGCCATGCTCAATTTTACCGATAGCGTTAAAAATAGTGGTCGCTGCACCCTTCATAACACCACGCTGTAAAATATAAGCGTCTGTTTGTTTTCCAAACTGGCGGATACTTGATGTGAAGTTCTGTGTTTGTTTCCCTCGTCCAACCGAAACAGCTTTTGCTTCTGAATTTGAATTATCCCCTAACAGGTAAGTGATATTTTCAGAAATTGTATTTCCGTCATTCATTTGACCAAGCGCCCAGTTGATTTGTGCATCACGTTGAGCTACTCCGCGACGATTAACATATGTTGTCGTACCTGCCGCAAAGTTATCTACTGCACCATAAGCAACCTGTGCGTTATCATGTGCAAATACTTCTGTTACAAGGTTGGCAACAGTCTCTTCTGTATCATTATGAGAAATATAGTTCTCTACATAAGTCACAGAGCTTCCTTCTTCTGCTACAACAAGCACATGATTTAACAGTGCACTGTCTGTGTCCTCCTGCCAGAAGATTGCTTGAAGCGGATCTTCTATTTGTACATTCTTAGGAACGTATACAAATACCCCACCGTTCATAAGTGCAGCATGAAGTGCTGTCAAACGGTTCTGATCTACTGCAACAGCATCATTCATATAATATTTTTCTACCAGCTCACTATGCTCATTAATTGCTGTGAAAATATCTGTGAAAATAACGCCTTTATCCTGAAGATCCTGTGCAAGACTGTTATATGCCGCAGTTTGATTACGTTGAATATATAAGTTCTCCATGCTGGCATCTTTATCAAAGTATGCTTTCAGCTCTTCAGGCAGTTCATCAAGAGAAGCAATTGTAGCTGCTTCTTTATAAGAATGCTGGAAGTCTGTAAAATTCCAGTTCGAAATTTTTGTTTTATCCGGTTTTGGCATGTCTAATGAATCAGCCATTTCCAATGCTTTTGAACGAATCGTAGCCATCCAGCCCGGTTCATTGCGATCTTTGGAAAATGCTTGAATATATTCTTGATTGAATGGAAGCTTTGTTTCTACAGTCATGATTACCCCTCCTTACATTACGCGTTTTGTTCTGCAGTTTCTTCGTCTTCAATTCCTAATTCTTCTTTAATCCACTCATAGCCTTCTGCTTCAAGGCGTTTTGCAAGCTCAGGTCCGCCTGATTTTACAACACGGCCCTGCATCATTACGTGAACAAAGTCGGGTGTAATGTAGTTTAATAGACGTTGGTAGTGAGTAATAATTAAGCATCCAAAGTTATCAGAACGCATTTTGTTGATTCCTTTTGATACTACTTTCAGTGCGTCGATATCAAGTCCTGAATCAATTTCATCAAGGATAGCGATATCTGGCTTTAATTGCATTAATTGCAGAATTTCGTTACGTTTTTTCTCTCCGCCGGAGAAGCCTTCATTAAGGTAACGTGTTGCCATATTTTGATCTATATCAAGATAGTCTAAATCTTTGTCAAGTTCTTTGATAAACTTCATCAATGGAATTTCATCGCCTTCTTCACGTTTTGCATTGATTGCAGAACGAAGGAAGTCAGAAGTTGTTACACCACTAATTTCACTTGGGTATTGCATTGCTAAAAATAGACCAGCGCGGGCACGTTCATCTACTTCCATTTCTAATACATCTTCCCCATCAAGTGTGATAGTTCCCTCTGTTACTTCGTATTTAGGATGTCCCATGATTGCAGATGCCAATGTGGATTTACCTGTACCGTTTGGTCCCATGATTGCATGGAATTCTCCACCTTTAACCGTTAGGTCTACCCCTTTTAATATCTCTTTGTCTTCAATAGATACATGAAGATTCTTAATTTCTAATACTGAGCCTGACATAAATCATACCTCCAAAACTTTATTTTAAATGAAATGAATAATATATTCATTCTCAATTTATTCTCATTACAATCTTAAAGCATTTCAAATTAATTCGCAACTGTTATTATCCGTCTATAAGACGCGTCAAAATATACCGTTAAAGGAGTATTTAAAAACCCTTTTTCAGCCTGCTTGCGGAAATTTCTGTTCTCTTTATTTTTCATCTAAAAAAACCGAAAAATAGATTACTTTCTTCTGTAAAAACACAGTAAAAAATACCTATTATATTCCACTCGGCTTCCTTCTGTTTCCAAAAGTTTGTTTCATATAAAAAAGCTGATGCCCTTTGACACCAACTTCTTTATTATCTTTATTTCAAACGTCTGAGTTCTACTCCTGATGAGATCATTTTCGCATTTTGATATTCTTTTTCTCTTTGTTCTTCTACTTTTAATTTCTTTTCCAGACTTCTGTCATATTCTTGGTAATTGACGCCTCTCGATTGTCCAATAGCTTTTTCCATTTCCGAAGTGTAGCTTAAACCATTCTCAGTGGTAATAATAAATCATCCTTTCGGTTTGTTTAACACAATAAATATGCTAACACAGGTATGATTCCCGCACAAAATTGATTTAAACTTATATTTTCGGATAATTTATGATAATCGTTCCTCACGAATAGCTAAAGTCTTATATCCTTAATATTCTTCTAAAATGCTCGTTATTATGCGCTGATTGGCGCCAGAACAGTGATACCTTCATAGTTATTGATAATAAAATCTTGAATTTCTTGGGTTTACAGTACCCAACTAATTTATTCAACATTTTTTTATCTTCTGGGCACGTTGTAATAACATCATTTTATTTAAAGAAATTACCTTTTAAATTATTGAAGGCTGCTTCGATTTTAAAAGGCAAACCTCTTCCCCGCTCCAGATAAGAGTTTTCATATTTTATTAATGAAGTGTCAGCATATTATCATGCGATTCAAAGATTGCCATTCATATTTTCTACAGTCTCACTAAGGTTCAAGGTGATTATTCATTAAATTCCAAAGCTTAGTTATTTAATGCTGTGAACAGCTCTGGTTTATACCTCATTAAATACTGATAAATATTTGCTGTAGATTTAAATGTGTACACTTTCTCCACAGCTTCTCCGTCTTCCATAAAAACGAGACAGGGGACACTTTCTATTTTGTGCTGCTGCATAAACTCCGGATGCATGGAAGCATTCATTTCTGAAAAAATATCCTCCTTGTGCATTTTTTCCACATTCTCAAGCATTGCCCGTGCTACCGTACACGTCCCGCAAAATGGTGTATAAATATATAATATGAGCCGATGATGACTTACTTCTGCTTCATTAAACTGTTTCAAGTTGATTCCCCTCAATCTTTCTCCTCTTCATGAATATCAGAAGAAATATTAGCCTTTGCAACAAATTCCTTGATGAATAAAATCTATTTTTATTTTAACGTGTAAACTTATTATTTTGCAAGATAATTGAGGTCTATTCCGATTCGCTTGCCAGCCAGAATACTTGCCAATGTCTTCATTGGAGTAGCTGCAACTTCTCTGAATTCACTGCTTACATAAATATGCTCTGCATGCGGCAATTCTCTTGCCAGCTGCTTTCGAAGTTTCATTCCGGATTCATCCTCGTCCACAAGAATAAATACATCAGTATCATCCAAATGATAATATTCCAACAGTTCCTCAAATCTTTCTACGCCTATGGTTCCATTTGTACAAACAATGGTGATGGTATTATCGTCAAGAATTTTTTCAATATGTTTTTTATCAGATAACCCTTCAACGATTATAACTTTACTGTAATCATCTTCCATCATCGTCTTGCACTCCTTATCGCAACTAATATGCTTTTTCTATATTATATGAAAAGAAAAGAGCTAACTATACACGAATGTGGAAAAGTCAGCTCTTTTCACCCTTTTTTAGAGCCCTTTTGAAAACTTCAGATGAATATTCTCTAAAATAGGCGCGTAAGGTAATTACATTATTCTTCTATAAATTCCTGGTATGCTTCTGCATCTAATAATTCACTTAGATCATTATCATCCTCAACCTCAATAACGATCATCCATGCTTTTTCGTATGGTGATTCATTTACAAGCTCAGGACTGTCTTCCAGCTCTTCATTTACTTCTACAACTTTTCCGCTTACAGGAGCATATAGCTCGGATACGGTTTTAACTGATTCTACACTTCCAAATGGCTCATCAAGCTCTAAAGAATCACCGATTTCCGGTAACTCCACAAAGACAATATCTCCAAGCTCATCTTGTGCGAAGTCTGTAATCCCAATACGAACTTTTCCATCCTCTTTCTTTACCCATTCATGTTCTTTTGAATATAAATAATTCTCTGGCAAGCTCATTTCGTATCCCTCCAAAATCATCATTATTTCTCTTTAACTATACATTGAAGCGGGTTTAAATTCTAGCCCTACCTTACTTCCAAACAGATTCATAGGTTTCTTCATTAAAACCGGCAGTCACTTTCTTTCCATCTGTCAGGATTGGCCTTTTTATTAACATACCATCAGAAGCTAAAATCTCTGCCATTTCCTGAGATGATAAATCATTTATTTTTTCCTTTAAGTGAAGCTCACGATACTTTTTACCACTAGTATTAAAAAACTTCTTTGCAGGCAAATCGCTTGTCTCCATCAATTCCAGAATTTGGGTTTCACTTGGAGGCTCCTCTACTATATGAATTGCTTTATAATCGATTTGATTTTCATCCAGCCATTTTTTCGCATTTCGGCAGGTACCGCACTTGGGATACCAGTAAAAAGATAATGTCATTTATATTCCTCCGTTCTTTACTCCTGTTCCTCTTTTGTCGGCCCCATGACTCCCGGTACCTTCAAGCCAGCTTGTCTAAGTAAAACTGTCATTTGACCGCGGTGATGAATCTGATGACTGACCAGCATCCGCAGAATACTTCCTTTCGGAGCAGGTCCGCCAAAATCACCGGTTTCATTTACTAAAGCCTCATTTGACAGTTGTTCTTTTGCTTTCTCTACAACACGTTTTGAAATATCCTCATATGCTGCCAGAATTTCATTTGCTTTTGCCGGATTTTGATCAGGGTCGTAAGGAGACTCGAGATTAACGCCTACTAAGCTCATGAAAAATACAGGACTGTTCACTAAATGCCAGCCTAGCCAGCCGAGACTGTTATGTCCTTCTTCAATAGATTGATCCAGTTTTTCATCTTCTAAAGCTTTCAATACCGCTTTGGTTCCATCAGCAGACTGTGACCATTCTGTTAAAAAATCATTTAATCTTCGATACATGATAGCCCCTCCTATATTTTGATTTCTTTTTTATTAGCGTACCATGAAACTTCAGCTTTAATCCAATATATTGAATTGTTTTTAAGAGGGTTATTTTCTCATATGAAATCACATAGTTCAAAATGACAAACCAATTAAAAATTAGTACAATAAACAACGGGTATGTCTTTGCATTGATTAATAGAATCTATTATTTGAGACACTTCAATTTACGTGAATATTCTTTAAAAAATGATACGTACTAAAGAAAGGACACACGTTAATGACATGGAAAGCTTTTCAAAATAGATGTGCTGCCATCGCAGAAAATAAAATATTTACAGATATCATTATCGGTCTTATTTTACTGAATGCTATTATTGTTGGATTAGAAACATATCCGGCAATTAATCAGCGCTATGCAGCGTCTTTGTATTGGATAGATGCTGTGCTCCTTATTATTTTTATGGTAGAAATTATGATCCGGATTATTGGCAGCTATTCACTTGCTCATTTTTTTAAAAATCCCTGGAATGTATTTGATTTTGTTATTGTAGCAGCCAGCATTCTATTTGTCGGTTCTAATTATGTAATTGTCTTGCGTATTTTCAGAATACTCCGGGTACTCCGTGCCATTTCCATTATTCCATCATTAAGAAAAATGGTGAATGCACTTCTGTTAACAATTCCTTCAATGGGAAATATTATGATCTTGCTTGCCATTTTCTTTTACATCTATGCTGTTATCGGTACCATGTTGTTTCAATCCATTGCTCCTGATCATTTTGGATCGCTTCACCGGACCTTGTTGACCTTATTTCAGCTTATCACGCTTGATTCCTGGGCAACAGGCGTGATGTATCCTATTTTAGAAGAAACCAGCATAGCTTTAATCTATTTTATTTCTTTTATCCTTATTGGCGCATTTGTCATTATTAATTTATTCGTTGGGGTAATCGTAAATAATGTAGAAGAAGCAAATCGTGAAAATCAGCCCACGCCGACTGATTTAAAGCTGGAAGCGATGGATAAAGAACTCAAAGAAATTAAAGCTTTACTAAAAGAGGATGTTCAAAAAGAAGCAACGAAGGAATAAATCGTTGAAAAGAGGCTGGATATCCAGCCTCTTTCTGATGTATCAAACAATATATTTTTCTTCCTCAATAATTTTTGCGGCAATTTCACGTTTCTTTTTAACCGTATTGATTGGTGTATGTCTGGTAAGCTTACGCAGAGAGGACAGCATGATACGCAATGTATCTCCTTCTTCTGCTGTAATTAGAATTTCCTTTGCCGCTGCTTCTATCCGGTTAAATGCTTCCTGGACATAGACTTCTGTATACATTAACTTTTGATGTGCTTTTTCCAGTCCAGCCTTAGCAATGGCTTTTTCTGTACGAAGAATAGCAGACTCCATATTAAATACTTCCGCTGTCATATCAGCTAATTTAATTAGAATTTCTTGTTCGCGGTCTAATTTTTTGCCATATTTCTGTGCTGCTAAACCAGCACCCAGCAGAATCATTTTTTTCGCATTTCTTAATAAATACTTTTCTTGTTCTAAAGCTTCTGTTCCCACTTCCTCCGGCATCATCATCATTAATTCTTCCTGCAGCCCCTGTGCCTTTTCCAACAGTGGCAGTTCACCTTTTAAAGCTTTTTTCAGAAGCGTTCCCGGTACAATAAGTCTGTTAATTTCATTGGTTCCCTCAAAAATACGATTAATACGTGAATCACGGTAAATACGCTCCACTTCATACTCCTGCATAAAACCATACCCGCCATGCAGCTGAACAGCTTCATCTGCTGCGTAATCCAGTAATTCTGTAGCCATATATTTTGTCATCGAGCACTCAATTTGATACTCAGCGATTGCCCGGGCGACTTCACGGCCATCCTGCAGCTGTTCGTCGGATAATGCACCCATCCGCTGTTCAAATAACCCCACGGTTCGATAAACTGCACTTTCATTTGCATAGATTTTTGATGCTATTGTTGCTAATTTTTCCTGTGTCAAAGTGAAGCTTGAAATAGGCGTTTGGAATTGTTTACGTTCATTCGCATACTTTGCTGCTAATTCTAAAGCACGCTTCGATCCTCCTACTCCGCCGACAGCCAATTTATAGCGGCCCACGTTCAGAATATTAAAGGCAATCACATGTCCGCGGCCTTTTTCACCTAACAGATTTTCTACAGGAACTTCCGCATCCTCTAATACAAGCGTTCTTGTGGAAGAACTTTTAATTCCCATTTTCTTTTCTTCCGGTCCTGTAGATACACCAGGGTACTCTCTTTCAACAATAAAAGCACTGAAATGCTCACCGTCAATTTTTGCGTATACGACAAAGACATCCGCAAAAGCTGAGTTGGTAATCCATTGCTTCTCTCCATTTAATATATAATGTGTGCCTGCATCGTTCAATTTCGCTGTTGCTTTTGCTCCAAGTGCATCAGAACCTGAGCTCGGCTCTGTTAATGCGTAAGCAGCAATTAACTCACCAGTAGCTAATTTAGGTAAATATTTTTCCTTTTGCTCCTCATTACCAAAGAAGACAATTGGCAGTGATCCAATTCCAACATGTGCTCCATGGGTAATTGAGAATCCTCCTGCACGGGAAAACTTCTCTGTAATTAAGGAAGAACTGATTTTATCCAGAGCCAGACCGCCATATGCTTCTGGGACATCTGCACCTAGCAGGCCTAATTCTCCTGCTTTTTTGAGCAGCTTAACAGAATGGTCAAATTCATGATTTTCCAGATGATCAATCTTAGGAACAACTTCTCCCAATACAAAATCTTCTGTTGTTTTCGCAATCATCCTATGTTCATCTGTAAAATCCTCTGGTGTAATGATATCCTCTCCGGAAATATCCTCAACTAGAAAACCGCCGCCTTTAAATAATCTTTCTTTTGTCTCACTCATTATTATTACCCCTTTTCTAGTAGTTTATAAAAGCTCAAATACGCCTGCAGCACCCATACCGCCGCCGATACACATGGTTACTATCCCGAATTGCTCGTTTCTCCGCTTCATCTCATTCATTAAGCTGACTGTCAGCTTTGTGCCAGTACAGCCCAGCGGGTGACCTAACGCAATGGCACCACCATTTACATTCACCTTATCTGTATCTAAATCTAACGCTCTGATAACCCGCAGTGCCTGTGATGCAAAAGCTTCATTTAATTCAAACAACCCTATATCAGATAACTCTAACCCGGCCATTTTTACTGCCTTTGGAATTGCTTCTACCGGTCCGACGCCCATAATTTCCGGTGCTACTCCAGCTACAGCAAAGGAACGGAATTTTAGAATTGGTGTTAATCCTTCTGCCTCTGCCTTTTCTCTATCCATTAATAAAACAGAAGCTGCCCCATCACTCATTTGTGAAGCATTCCCGGCAGTAACACTGCCTTTTATATGAAAGACCGGGCGCAGTGAGCTTAAAACCTCTATATTTGTTCCTGCACGGACTCCCTCATCCATTTCAAAGGAGAAGGATTTTTCTTCAATCTTATTGTTCTTTCCTACAAAACGTTCTTTCACTTCTACAGGAACAATTTCATCCTTAAACAGACCTTTCTCCATTGCTGCAGCAGCGCGTTCATGACTCTTTACTGCAAAAGCATCCTGATCTGCTCTTGAAATGTCAAAACGATTTGCTACTTCCTCTGCCGTATGTCCCATGTTCATATAGTATTCTGGCGCATTTGCAACCAGGGCCGGGTTGGGTTTAATGACATGCCCGCCCATCGGAATCATAGACATCGATTCTGCACCGCCAGCAATAATTGTCTCAGCAGCACCGACCATAATTCGTTCGGCACCGTAGGCAATCGTTTGTAATCCTGAAGCACAGTAGCGGTTTACGGTAATTCCCGGTACATCATGACCTAGCCCAGCCAGACCGGCAATATTACGCGCCATATTCATTCCCTGTTCTGCTTCCGGCATTGCACAGCCAATAATCACATCATCTATTGACCCTTGATAATTACCGGCTCTTTTTAAGGTTTCTTTTACAGTTAAAGCTGCCAGGTCGTCTGGCCTTACATCCCGTAATGATCCTTTATTTGCTTTTCCTACTGGTGTTCTTGCACCAGCCACAATTACTGCTTCTTTCACGGATATGCCCTCCTTTAAATGCATGCTCCCTTTAAGTACGTGTTCAAAAAGTTCGATAAATTGGGCTTTTTGAATAATCTCTTTTGAGATTAATTTCGCAACGGCTTTCCTTTTACCAGCATATGCTGCATTCTCTGCTGAGTCAGCGGTTCTGCAATAAGGCTTAAGAATGCTTCTCTTTCCAGATCAAGCATCACCTGTTCATCAATCTCTGTACCTTCCTTTATCCTTCCGCCAGATAAGACATAGGCTAATCTTTCAGCAATTTTCAAATCATGCTTCGAAGCATATCCGCCATAGTGCAGCGATTTTGCTCCCATAACCATTGCTGCATAGCCCGCTTCTCCGACAACCGGAAATTTCTCCCTCACAGGCTTCTCATAACCTTCGTTGAATAAAGATAATACACGTTTTTTGGCATCGTAGAGAACGTGATCCGGATTTCTGCTGATGCGGTCATTTTTATTCAGATATCCATTTTCCATAGCTTCTCTAGCAGAGGTGGACACCTTAGCTGTTGCTACTTTTTCAAAAACATCATTTGCAACCTTCGTTAAGTCAAAATCTACACCTTCGGGAAGATTTCTAAGCTCTTTTAAATAAAGCTCCTTTGTGCCTCCTCCTCCAGGGATAAGCCCGACTCCAAATTCGACAAGCCCCATATAGGTTTCTGGTGAAGCCTGAATCGCTGCAGCCGGCAGAGATACTTCCGCACCGCCGCCTAATGTCATATTAAATGGTGCAGCAACTACCGGTTTGTCGGAATACTTAATATTCATCGTCATATTTTGAAATTGGCGGATTACAAGATCTAATTCGAAAATATTATCATCCTGCGCTTCCATCAGCATCATCGCTAAATTGGCACCGACACAGAAATTTTTGCCCTGATTTCCAATTACAAGACCTTTGTAATTTTTATTTACTTCTTCAATCGATTCATTGATCATCTGGATAATATCCAGTCCGATAGCATTACTTCTTGAATGAAACTCCAGAAGTGCAACGCCATCTCCAATATCAATCAGGCTGGCACCGGTATTTTTTTTGATAACTCCCTTTTGTTCTTTTATTGCTGCCAAGGATATTTCTTTCTTGTTTACTTCCTTTTGTTTATAGCCATCTTCATGGTAAAAATAACTATCCCCTTTTTCCTGTTTATAGAAGGTTTCATTCCCTTCTTCCAGCATATCTAGCACCCAGCTTGGCACCGTCGTATCTTCAGCCTGGATACGTTCCACAGCAGCACTTACACCAATAGCATCCCAAATTTCAAATGGTCCTAATTCCCAGCCAAAGCCCCATTTCATTGCATCATCAATGGAAACAACATCATCTGCAATTTCTCCGACTAAATCAGCGGAATATAGTAATACCGGCTTAATAATAGACCAAATAAAATCAGAAGCTTTATCTCCTTTTTGATTTATAAGCGCTTTCATTTTTCTTTTAACGCCTTTTTCCTGCTTTGCTAATTCTACCGCTGCTGTTTTTAATTTCTTTCTTTCCTGGTACTCTAAAGTTCCAGGGTTAATTTCTACAATTGTACGGTCTTTTTTCTTTTCATAAAATCCTTTACCACTTTTCGCACCAATCCAGCCTTTCTCAATCATCTGCTTTAAAAAGTCGGGAACAGTGAAAATTTCTTTCTCTTTTGGATTAGATACATGATGGTAAACATTATTTGCCACATGATAAAATGTATCGATTCCCACTACATCCAACGTCCGGAATGTCGCACTTTTCGGTCTACCAATCAATGGGCCGGTAATTGAATCTATCTCTCCGACGCTTAGTCCCTGTTTCTCCATTTCCTGAACAGTCACCAAAAGTCCGTAGGTTCCAATCCGGTTTGCAATAAAATTAGGGGTGTCCTTCGCCTCTACAACACCTTTACCTAACACATCTTCCCCAAATGTTTTCATAAAAGAAAGTACTTCCGTTCTTGTCTTTTCCGTCGGAATAACCTCTAATAATTTCAGATAACGAGGCGGATTAAAAAAGTGTGTACCTAAAAAATGCTCCTGCATATCTTCTGAGGAATCCGCAATCATTGCTTCAACAGAAATTCCTGATGTATTAGAGCTGATAATAGTCCCTGCTCTGCGATGCGCATCCACCTTTTCGAATAACTCTTTTTTCGCATCCAGGTTCTCTACAATAACCTCAACAATCCAATCTGCTTCTGATAGAAGCGTTAAGTCATCCTCCAAATTAGCAACCTGAATCAGCTCTAAGCTTTTTTTAGACGTTATTGGCGACGGCTTTTGTTTTAACAGCTTTTTCTTGCTCTCTTCAACAATCCGGTACCTGACCTTTTTGTCTTCTAATGTAAGTCCATGCTTCTTTTCTTTGTCTGTCAAGGAATCTGGTACTCTATCAAACATTGTTACAGATAAACCTGCATTTGCTAAATGAGCGGCAATACCAGAACCCATCACTCCTGAACCTATTACTGCTGCACTTTTAATGGAATATGTCATTTCACAATCCTCCAGCCTTTCTTGAATGAATGTTCATTCATTTTTGAGCCAAAAAATAAAAGATATTGGCATATCAAATATCTCACATTACTTATACTATAACGGAATATTTATTTTTTGGCAATATTTTTCACAGTATTTTTGTAAAGGGTTTCAAACAGCTTTTTCTTTACTTGTATAAATATATTATCTGCACTGGCTGACACTCGCCACTGCGATATTATATTCTAATCCAACTGCAGTTCATTGATTGTTAATCCCTCGAACTTTATTGATTTGCGTACTGGACACATTCTCACGAAAAAACTAGTTTCTTCTATATTAATAAATGTTTTATTTAAGGCATTCACAAAATCGTAATCATTCCTATTTACAAAAAGCGCCCCTTGCGATATCATAGATAAAGTACTTTTTATTATAATTTGTTACCATAAGAATGGAGGAATAAGATGACGACACCTGTTGTATCCATGTCTAATATTAACTTCCATTATGGATCTCGTAAAGTCTTAGATAATATAAACTTTGAAATTCCCAATGGAGCTTTTATGGGACTGGTTGGTCCAAATGGTGGGGGAAAAACCACCTTAATCCGGCTGATCCTTGGCTTAGAAAAACCGGAAACGGGAGAAATAATGGTTTTTGGACAGCCTATTCAAAAACTAAAGAATAAAGATCGAATCGGCTTTGTCTCACAAAAAGCAAATTCATTTAATAAAGGGTTTCCTGCAACAGTATATGAAGTAGTTGCTTCCGGGCTCACTGCACAGCTTGGCTATTTCAGATTTTTGACCAAAAAAGATAAGCAAAAAATTCATGAGGCTATTGCACAGGTTGGTATGACAGAATATACGAAACAAAATATTGGAAACCTGTCTGGCGGTCAGCAGCAGCGAATCTTTATCGCAAGAGCCTTAGTCAGTGATCCTGAGCTGATCATTTTGGATGAGCCGACGGTAGGAATTGACTATGAAAATGTAAAAAGATTTTATGAGCTTCTTTACAAACTGAACACAGAATACAAAAAAACATTACTGCTGGTAACGCATGATACAGGCACCATGACCCAGTATGCGACAGACATTGTTTGTTTAAATAAAACAATGCATTTTCATGGAAACCCTGATGAATATGCGTCACTTACGGAAGCAGACTTCTCGCAAATTTACGGTCATCCGGTAAGTCTGGTTACACATTAATTCATAGTTGGAGGATAGACAATGCTTTTGGATTTTTTAACTTACCCCTTTTTAAGATATACTTTTCTTACAGGTATCTTAATTGGTATAATTGCTCCTTTATTAGGAACTTTTATCGTAGTGAGACGGCAGTCATTAATAGCTGATGCCCTTTCACACGTCACTTTAGCCGGAATTTCTTTCGGTTTGATGGCTGAAAAAAAATATGGCTGGGTTATTTCCCCAATATATAGCGGAATGGTGTTTTCTGTGATTGGCTCGATTTTCATTGAAAAGCTGCGTACGGTATATAAAGCCTACCAGGAAATATCAATTCCTATTATTTTATCTGCCGGTGTAGGTCTCAGTGTCATTTTCATCTCTATTGCTGACGGATTTAACACAGATTTATTCAATTATTTGTTTGGATCGGTATCGGCAGTAACTATAAATGATTTTTATGTCATTTCCGGAGTTGCCGCCTTTGTTCTTGTTATTATCTGGCTCTTTTTTAAAGAATTATTTGCCATGTCCTTTGACGAAGAACAGGCAACTATCGCCGGACTGCATGTGAAATGGATCAATATGCTGTTTATTATATTAACAGCACTGGTTATAGCTGCTTCTATCCGTATTGTAGGTGTATTACTTGTTTCAGCTTTAATGACCTTGCCGGTAGCAGCTAGTATGCGTATTGCTAAAGGATTTAAACAAATGATTTTCCTGTCAATCCTCTTTGGTGAAGTTGCTGTTATATTTGGAATTATTTCAGGTTACTATTTAGACATTCCACCAGGCGGAACGATTGTTATGACATCGTTATTCATATTATTAATCGCTATAGGAATTAAAAAAATACGAAAATAAATGGAGGTTTTTCGATGAATCTTCAAGATGCAATCAATGTATTAAAGGAAAAAGGATATAAAACAACAGGGAAACGTAAGGATATCCTGGAATTCTTTGCTTCCGAGGATGGATACCGGCCTGCAAAGGATTTGATTGTTCATCTGGAAAACAAGTATGGTACAATCAGCTTCGATACAATCTATCGTAATCTGCATTTGTACCATGATTTAGGCATATTAGAAAAAACAGATTTAGAAGGTGAAAAACATTTTCGGTTAAGCTGCAGCCATCACCACCATCATCATTTTATTTGTACAGACTGCGGAAAAACAAAAGAAATTGATATCTGTCCAATGGATACAGCTACTGCAGAACTGACAAATTATGAAATTGATGACCATAAATTTGAGATTTATGGAAGATGCCCCGCTTGCCTGAATGCTTAAGGAATTTGTTTCCAACTGAATCATGACCTTTCATCTGCAGGATTCGTTTCTAATGCTATCCCGTTTCAAATTCTTAAAAAATTTGAAACGGGATTTTTAATTTAAGTCTCTAAACTTATCTATTTTGTATACCCTAAAAAATTTTGGGAATTGTGTTTCTTTATATCGAAAAGTTATGTATACTACCTTTAGAACGTTTAAAATAGGAGCAGAGTAATATGCGCAAAAGTAGCAAATTTCGATTATTTTTATTATTTATCGCAGGAATTGTTTTTGTTGTATTTGTTTTCATTATGCAAAGACAATTCAACAATCCTGAGTTCGACTACCAAAATGAAGTCGCAGGAGTAAGTCAGTCCGAACAGGATGAAAAAACAGAGGATACTGACAAAGCTGATGAGGAAGCAGATACAGATGATGAATCTAAGGAAGAGGCAGAAGAAGCTGATGAAGATACTGACAATTCCACTGGAGAGGATTTTCAGGTTACAGCAGATTTATTAAATATCCGCAGTGGGCCCAGTGCAGATAGTGAAGTAGTAGCAACACTGGTTACAGGAGATATTGTTCAAGTTATCGGTGAAGAAGATGAGTATGAATGGGTTGAGGTCACTTATCAAGATGTCACCGGCTACGCCAATGCTGGATACTTAGAACCGGCTGAGTGATAAGAGTAAAGCTTTTTATCAGCAAAATGACATCCTCATAGAAAAACCGAACTTTTTTCCTTCTTCATCTGATTGATGAATAGGAAGTTAAAGTTCGGTTTTTTATTAATGGAATTCACTGCTGCCTTTCATAAAACAGAGTGAAGCTATGGCTCATGGAGAATGCCACGTGATAAGCCGGCTTCTCCTGTTTAATCCAGCACTTTTTCTAAAATTTTACTTTCTCCATGATCCAGCATATTTTTTAAGATAACATCTTCCACGTCCTTATTCATTTCTGTTTCCAGTGTTTTGGACGCCGGCGCTTCACCAACAATGAAAATTCGTTTCCATTCCCGGTCTTTGGCCTGCTTGTCCAGCTTAGGAGCGATACTTTTATACCACCGATATTGATTTGCTTCATAACGATCGCTGAACAGGTCTCTTTGTATGTTACTCGATCCCATACCTTGTTTCGCTCTGCCATGACGCGGTCCCTGTTTTACCTTCCATGTGTCCTCTTCCACATCTAATTCGTATTCTGCTGTATCTTCAACCTGATTTAAATTTGTATCAATCAGCTTAACTTGATCTTGCTGAACAAGAATAATACCTGTTCTCGGGTATTTCTCTGACAGTGTGTTTAATTGATCCAACACAGGACTTTCCTGCCATTCAAATTCATTTTCCAAGCGCATCTGAACACGCTCAGCAAACCAGACCTCCTCGTCTGCTGATGCTACGATAATAACTCCCTTCATTACATTTCTTTCAATTTCATCCATAAATTTCTTTACTTTTTTCTTTATTTTTTTGTAGTTTGCAAGCTCTTCTTCATTATTTCCTTCTTTTAAATAATGTTCAAAGTTATTCAATCCATTTTTAAGGTGGATTTTCCATTCTCCGCCTTGCTGATCTGGGTCGCTTAAATCTGTATTGAGGTACATTGTAAATATCTTATTTGCTCCAGATCCTCTTACATTCTCTAAATCTTTTACAATATTTTGAATGTCTTTCATTATATATAAGCCCTCCTCCAAAATCAGTATATATTTAGTATGTAACCTAAATATTAAGAATTTAAACTTCAATAACATACAAGCTTGATAATAAAAGATTTTTATACAAAAAAACCGAACCTCTTCTGAATCCATTTTGCTTTACTAGACTCAGGTTTGTTCGGTTTTTTTATGTTTTCTATTTTTTAATTACTTTAAAATAAGCTTTTATTCTATCTCAGATTCTTCCTCAGAAATCTTTGTTATTTTCACTCTCTTAATCTGATACCCATCCTTTTCAACAAGAACAAATTCATACCCTTCGAACTCCATTACAGTCCCTACCTCCGCTTCGAGGTTGTGGGTAAAAAACCAGCCGCCGATAGTATCTACTTCATCATCTTCCAAAGTAATACCCAGCTTCTGATTAATATCATCCAGGCTGACCCGGCCAGCAACTAAATAAGTTGTTTCGTCAATTGTTTCAAAGTCGGGTACTTCATCTTCATCAAATTCATCCCGGATATCTCCAACGATTTCCTCCAGAATATCCTCAACAGTAACTAACCCTGCTGTGCCGCCATATTCATCATTTACAATAGCCATATGAATTCGTTCCTTTTGCATTTTTAAAAGGAGCTGGCGAATTGGTGTTGCTTCGGATACATGAATAATCGGACGGATATAATCTTCAATTGTCGCAGGTTCATTATTGCTCAGCTTTCCAGTAAATACTTCTTTTAAGTTTACCAGACCGATAATATTATCCTTATCTTCATCGGCAACCGGATAACGGGTGAATTGACCTTTGTGAATGATCTCAATATTTTCTTCAAAACTATCTTCCGTCGAAAAATAGACCATTTCTGTTCTTGGTGTCATAATTTCTCTGGCTACTCGTTCATCAAATTCAAATATGTTATTTACATACATCATCTCTGATTGATTAATTTCACCACTTTTATAGCTGTCAGCTAAAATTAAACGTAATTCTTCTTCGGTATGCGTCTCCTCATGTCCACTCATCGGTTTTAATCCGACTGCCCTGGTTAATAATCGTGCTGATCCATTTAATAACCATATAAATGGAAATAACAGGCGATAGAACCAAGTCAGTGGCCATGCGACAGCTAACGTTACCTGCTCTGCTTTTTGAATTGCTAATGTCTTTGGAGCAAGCTCCCCGACAACTACGTGCAAGAATGTTGCAATCAGGAATGAAATTAAAATGGAAAGCGTCGTAACCAGACCTGTTCCAATATTAAATTCCTCCAAAAGTGGATGTAGCATTCTTTCAAATGTCGGCTCTGCTAAACGCCCAATTCCGAGTGCTGTAATTGTAATCCCCAGTTGACAAGCAGATAGATACTCATCAAGATGTGTAACGACCTTTTTAGCTGCAGCAGCCGATCCTTTTCCAGCCGCAATATGCGGCTCCAGCTGAGTACTTCGAATTTTTACAATAGCAAACTCTGACATAACAAAAAAAGCAGTTAATGCGATTAAAATAGCAACCGCAAATAAATTTATGATGGTCGATATGTCCAATTAAGATCCTTGTGCAAGGATGCACAAGGATTTCACCTCCTGAAAATTTAAAGATTATTTATTAGATTTGTGTTCAAAAAGTAAGATGTAAAACGCTAAGATACTCTTCTACGAATGTCATTTGTTTTACTTTTTGAATCCCCTCTTTTAGTTTGTTATAAAGGTTCCCCTTATAACATTTTTTCCTTCGCACGCCGATGATCCAAATGATCAGGCTGCTTAAATATTGCCATATGATTATTATAAATACAATTCCGCATTACCTTCCCATCGAATCACCCTTTCTCCTATCTTTATTATAATAGATAAAGGCATAATATGTCTACTTGACTATCGAAGTATACCAAACAAACTTGCAGTCGGAAAAATAAGCCAGCTGTCATTATAACGACAGCTGGCTTATTTTCACTTTATCTTATAAATTAACCCTTGGTTTTATCCTTTTCCTCTCTCTGCAGAATTTTAATAAAGGAGATCATCAATATAATGATAATAACCACAAATGGCAATGCAGATGTAAGAGATGCAGTCTGCAGGGCTTCCAGTCCTCCTGCAACTAAAAGAACAACTGCAATAGCTGTAATTAACCCTCCCCAAATAAATTTTGTAATTAGTGACGGGTTCAAACTCCCTCTAGATGTCATGCTTCCTAAAATATAGGTTGCGGAATCCGCTGAGGTAACAAGGAATGTAAAAATCAGAATAATTGCCATAAGAGAAGTGATTGTACTTAGCGGTAAGGTACCAAATGTCTCAAATAATGCCACAGCTAAATCGTTATCTACTGCTTCAGCAATCATGGTTCCATTTCTTAAATCACTATATAAGCTTGTTCCTCCAAATACAGCAATCCATATACAAGCAATGGCGGGAGAAGTCACAAGAACACCAAAGATATACTGGCGGATTGTACGCCCTCTTGATACGCGTGCTACAAACGCACCAACAAATGGGGACCATGAAATCGCCCAGGCCCAATAGAAAATAGTCCATTCCGTCACCCAATTGTCTCCAGTATATGGAGTTAAACGTAAGCTATATCCGACAAAATTCGTTAAATAATCTCCTAACCCTAATACAAATGTTTCTAAAATAAATACCGTTGGTCCTGCTAGAAAAACAAAGACAAGCAGAATTAAACAAAATGATAGATTAATAGTACTTAGCCATTTCATTCCTCGATTCACACCACTGATAGATGATCCCAAATACACCAGCAGCATAGCGAACGCTATTATAATTTGCATCCATACACCGTCAGGCAGCCCAAAAACAGATGATAAACCGCCACTCATTTGCATAATTCCTAATCCTAGAGAAGTCGCTACTCCCATAACAGTAGCAATTACCGCAAGTGAATTAATAGAGGTGGCTGCAAGTGGATTATTTCCTACGACAGGTTTTACGGCTGTTGAAATTAATCCATCTTTACCTTTACGAAATTGCAGATAGGCAATAACAAGTCCGACTAATGCAAAAACAGACCATTGGCTAATTCCCCAGTTAAAAAAAGCATATCCCATAGCCACTCTTGCAGCTTCTTCCGTCTGGGGTTCTAAGCCTGGAAACGGAGTGTCAAAAAAGTGGCTCATCGGTTCTGCTACACCCCAAAATACCAGTCCTGAACCAAAACCTGTAGAAAACAGCATCCCTATCCAGGGAAAGAAACCAAATTCAGGCTTTGAATTTTTTGGACCTAATCTCATCTTGCCATACTTACTAATAGATACACCTATTAGAAAAATGACAAATACAAAGACAGATAAAAGGTAAAACCATCCAAAATTCTGTGTTGTAAAATCAAATAATCTTGTTGCTACACTTTGAAAACCTGTTGGATTAACCGCGCCGATAATAACCAAGGCTAAAATCACAGATGCAGATATAAAAAATACAGGATTTAAAAAGCTTTTTCTATTTTTTCTCATACATCGATCCTTTCTATGTTTATTTACGGGGAAGGATATATGTTACTATTCCCAATAACTAAGAAGGTAAACTATATTATTTTTACAATGCAATCATTTTGATGAGACTGATAATAGAAGTTCTTTCATTAGATAGGGTCGAGGAATATAATTGGCTACTCTGTCAAACAAATAATTACATAAATAAAGTAAAGGATATTTTTAAGTAAGCATCTTTATCTGTCCTAATAACATCAAAACAGTCTTATTTCACTTTATATGCAGAATTTATTGTACTAAAATACTTCTGATTTAAAACGTTTTATTCTATATTAATCGGGTATATATAAATATCAATTCATTTCCAGAAAAATGATTACTATAATACCAGAGTATCAGACAAGAATTGACATGATTATAGCAGTACTCACAAAATAAAAAAGCCCTCACACGAAGCATTTCTTCATGTAAGGACTCTTGGTAATATGACTGATTATTATTGTACGCGACGTACTGTTCCGCTGAATTGGCCGCCCCAATAGCTTCCTGGTGACATATCAGCAACCGCAACACCTGTGCTGCTTTGAGAACCAATAAACTTGTTGTTTCCTAGATAGATACCAACATGACCATTTGTTCCATTTGTATTAAAGAATACTAAATCTCCAGGCTGTTTACTACCTGAATCAACAGCTTTTCCAGTGCCAACTAATGCACCAGTGTAAGATGGGATGGAGTATCCAGCTTGAGCGAATGCCCAAGATACAAATCCAGAGCAATCAAATCCTGTGCTCGGGCTTTTTCCTCCCCAAACATATTGGTTTTGATAAGTTTGGCCTTGCGCAGCGCTAAGTACTGCACTGATTCCAGAACCTGTAGATGGAGCAGATTCTTCTTTTGGCTCTTCTTTCTTCTCAGGTTTTTTTGGTGCTTGAGTTTGAGCTTGGTTAGACTCACTTGATCCGCCATTAGAACCTGATTCAGTTGTGCTGGAAGAATTATCACTATTTCCAGAGTTATTATTATCATTGTTATTAGTATCTTCATTATTTGAAGCTGCTTCTTCCTGACTGACAGGAGCTTCTTCTTGTTCAGCCGGTTCTTCAGCTGATTCCTCACTAGACTCATTTTCAGTATTGCTTTCTTCTTCACTGCTATCTTCGTTTGAACCTACACTGGCACTTGCTATTAATGTTTCCGGTGCTGGAGCAGTTGCAACTTCTAAACGGTCAGCTACATCTTGCTCAATTGCAGCTAAGCGGGAATCTTCAATTTGTAAATCATCAATAAGTGCTGTCAACTCATTTTCTTTATCCTTTAAAGAAGACTCTTTATCCTCAGCAGCATCTTTTTGTTCTGTAATAGTATTATTAATACCTGTTAAATCTGTTTTTAATTGATTTAATTCATCAAGCTTCGACTCAACAGTTTCCTGTTTATCAGCTACTGCTTGTTTGTCTTCTTCCTGCTGTTCAAGTAAAGCTAAATCAGAATCAGTAATTTTATTTACTGCAGAAACACGTCCTACAAAATCACTGAAATCCTGTGCTCCAAACAATACTTCAAGATAGCTGATATCTCCACCGTTTTGCTGTAGAGATACTGCACGTTCTTTCAAAATCTCCGTACGTTTTTCAATTGCTTCTTCTAATTCACCAATTTCAGCTTCCAACTCACTGATTTCAGCTTCAGTTGTAGAAATCCCGTCTTCTGTTTCATCCAGCTTTTGCTGATTTTTTTCAAGAGCTGAATTTAAATCATCAATTTCCTGCTGTAAATTTTGTAGGTCAACTAGAACATCAGCTACTTCGTTTTCTGCATCTGATAGATTAGCTTGTACAGAATCACGATCTTCCTGTACTTGAGATTGCCGATTTTCTAAATCCTCTACTGATTCTGCCTTTACTGGACCTGAAAAAAATACACTACTTAATCCTACTACGGAAGCCGCAGTCAATGTCATTACTGTCTTTTTCAACTCATATTCCCCGCTTTCAAATTTTACACCGCAAATCTATTATCTATGTATTTTGTGCCGATTATCTGCGATTCTTTTATTTTTATATTCATATTATTTTCTTCATTTATTTAATAACTTTGTAAATCTTATCATAAGAAAATGTCATGCATATTATAGAAATATTACATTTATATTTCAATAACGACAAATCCATTTAAAAATCGGCATAGATTGTACGTCGTTCCCCATCTGTCAGCATTCATATTCTAGTAAATTTGTATTGGATTTATTTTATTTTCCCGAAAAATATACTATATGCATATTCTTTCGTCATTTAATTCACATAAAAATGATACAATACAATGAATGAAAGATTATACTAGTTCTTTTTTTACAGATTATTACTTGATAAAAAGTAGGGATTTAAGTGAAAGTACAAACAATTATTGGAAATAGAGTAATTAAAACCGGTATCGCTGTATTTTTCACAGCACTTATTTGTAATTGGTTTGATTTCCCACCAACATTTGCCGTTATCACCGCAATTGTTACCATTGAACCAACTGTTACAGATTCTATAAAAAAAGGGCTTGTCCGTTTCCCCGCTTCGGCAATCGGTGCTGCTTATGCCGTAATATTTCTGTCTTTATTCGGCAATTCACCTTTTACTTACATGTTAGCCGCAGTTCTGACTATATTTACTTGTTTCCGGTTAAACCTTCATGCTGGATTGTTAGTTGCAACCTTGACGGCTATTGCCATGATTGAAATAGTAGAAGACAGCTATTTTTTAAGCTTTCTTATTCGATTAGCAACAACAACCATTGGGTTATCTGTTTCTACGCTGGTAAATATGTTTGTTTTTCCGCCAAATTACCATCATTCAATCCATAAACAAACAGAATCTATCCGTGAAAAATTAAGTAATCATATGAAACGATGTTATTATGAATTGATTTTTACAAAAATGCCATTAGATATGGGTATGAATAAAAAGGTAGGCGCTGTGTATAAAGAGCTTGAAAATGCAGTATTACTTTCACTCTACCAAAAGAATGATTTAAAATACCACCATATTCTGGAAAAACGTGAGAGTGAATTGACCCGCTTAAGAAGACAGATTCATTATCTGCGAACAATTCAATACCATGTAACAAATATTGCGGAGCAACCATCAAAAGAATTTGAATGGAGTACACAAAAACAAAAATATGTGTTTGAAAATGTATGCTATTTTGCTAATGTGCTTTCAGGAAAGATAACCTTTGAGGAAGAAGGATGGAAGAAAAAGCGGGCACAGCTTCACAAAATATTTCAAGACACCTTAAGATCAGCTCAATTAGACAGCCCAGAAAAATTACCGATAGAATTAGTTGCTATATATGAATTGATTTCTATTGTAGAAATTATAGAGGACTATTTTACGATGGAATAATATTTAACATCTTTGAAAAAGAAGCAAGCCTGGTTTAAAAACTTTGCTTCTTTTTCTATCAAACTATTAAATATCCGTAATTAAACAGGAGGGCGAAACTGTTATTATAGATTCAGGAGACGTGGACAGTTTTAATAGCGGGTCATTTCCTCTCCACTTATCTTTTAAATCCCTTCTGAACATTCTCTTTATGCTGTATTTAAAATTAAAATAAATCTTTCATATTCTCTTCTTCTATTTGCATTTTCAGTGCTGCCACTTCTTTATCAGACAGTCCTGTTACATTTTGGACAAACAAACTATCCATCCCCTGTGCAAATAAATTACGTGCAACGACATTCCCGTAACGGATAATTATTTTGGCCGCCTCACGATTCGCAAGCAAAGATTTTTCCTCTGCTTCCAGTTTCTTTATTTTTTCTTCTGTTGCCTTTAATTTATACTGTTCATACTGCCTTTTCAATTTATTGTACTTTTTCTCTGCAAGCTCAGCCCTTTCTTCGGCTGCTTTTCTTTTTTGTCTTAAAATTTCTATCTCTTGTAATAATTGCTGCTTTCTTGATTGCTGATTTCTGTCTTTGTATGCTAATCGCTCATCCTCTGCGCTGCTGATATCTCTCCATGCTTGCATAGCCGCCTCTATATCCTTATCAGTCTTTGCAATTTTCTCTAACTCTCTATAAATATCAAGGTAAAAATAATTTTTATTATCGTCAACCGCCGCAAGTAGTAATAACCATCTGGCCAAATTATTCTCTTCAGGATCTAACTGTCCTTCCTTCCAGCTGCGAATCAGTTTTGGGATCTCTACAAATTATGTTTCCTGCATATTGGTTAAGGCAATTTTTTCTTCTTTTTCCGACAGCCTGAATACGCTGTAAAATTCTTCACTTTCATGGAATAATTCAAAATTCATAATGCTTATGGTAATAACAGGATGTTGTTCATTCAATTCTGAATCTGTTTCAAATTGACGGCAATATATTTTTGACAAAAAATATAGGGATTGCTCCTCCACGGCGTCCTTATTCGGAAAAAGAATCTCTACATAAATCGATTCTTTATCTTCTGTTTCAACCAGCATTGTAAAATGTGATTTTTCACCTCCAGCTGCTTCCCACCATGGAAATTTAAAATCATAAATCTTTGCTCTTTCGAGTTTGATAAAAAAAGCATTTAAAAAGGCAATCATAATTTTTTTATTACGTTCATCACCAAAAAGCCTTCGAAAGGTATAACCGGCCTTTAAGTCCAGCAGATGGCAGGACTCTTCTTTAGAAACAGCATTCTTATACACTTCTCCGTTTTCGCATATTTGAGGAAATAATGTTGTTGCTTTCCGAGGATAAATCATGGAAACACATCCTTATGTTTTAGTAGAGGACTTACCAAGAAGATAATCTAAATACAGTTAACCAAACGTACGTTCTTTTGTCAATGAATTTTTTTCATCAAAAAACTGCAGGAACAGGGGCTCCTACAGTTTTTCTTTCTTTCTCTTCCTAATATACCAAATAATGCAAAGTATTAATCCTGCAATGATTAAAGCATATACAACATTAGAATAGACATCCATAAATCCAGCAACATGATGCCAATTTTCTCCCAGAACTGCTCCAATACCGATTAAAATACTATTCCAAATAATAGAACCGATGGCTGTTAAAAGAATAAAAATCCCGAAATTCATTCTTCCCATACCAGCTGGAATGGATATCAAACTCCTTAAAAGCGGGACCATCCGACAAAAAAATACTGTCCAATAGCCATATTTATCAAACCATTCATCTGCTTTATAAATATCTGACCTTTTTAAGCGCAATATATGTCCATACCGGTCAACTATTTTCTCCAGCCGCCCAACATCTAATATCATACCTATACAATATAGGAGCATTGCACCAATAAGAGCCCCCAAAGTAGCTGCAGATAGTACACCTATATAGGTTAATGTGCTGGAGGTTGTCATGAACCCTCCAAAAGGAAGGATAATTTCAGATGGTATCGGCGGAAATAAATTCTCTAAAGTCATCATCAGGAAAATTCCTAAATAGCCAAATTGCTCCATAATGGATGTAACCCACTGTCCCATAATATCCTCCATATAAGCTTGTCTTCTTCATTAAAATATATTCTATCATGTGGCTGGCTATGATTTTTATTTCATTTTAAATACAAGTGTTAAGTTTTTTAGGGATAGCTTGTAAACATCCTTGTTAAGAAATGGTTTAATTCATGATAGATGCCAGTTTCTTATAAGAGTTTTTTCTCGCTTCATAGCTCGGCGCCATTGTAAGCACCATTATTTCATCGCATTGATAATCCTTCTGCAGCGCAGCCAGTTTTTCCTGAACAAGTGTTATATCGCCGATAATCTGTTTATCAGCAAATTTTGCCTGCTCATCCTGGTCTATCTGCGGGGACGAAGCTTGCTCTTCTCTTCTGCGTCTTGTTTCTTCTGCTAACTCTATTGCCTCCTTTTCCGTTTCTGCACAAAGAACGGATACAGCAACAATAGCAGATGGTTTCTCTGCTTGTCTCAGATAGCCGGCAACAATTTCCGGGCCATTATCCGCTCCCATAAAATGGCCAAATACGTATGGGAGTTTTTTAGTGACAGCAAGCTGAGCACTTCTCTGGCTGGTACCTAAGAGCCAGGGCTGCGGCTGAACTTCTGGTACAGGTGTAGCTGTCACCCTTGAATAAAGATGCTCTGGCGCAAAATCCTCTTGCAGGAAATGAAGCAGCTCATCAATATAATCAGGCATTGCTTTAACCTTCTCTAAAAAGTTGCCTGCCAGGGCAATAGATGCTTCTGCTGACCCGCCTGGAGCCCGTCCCAATCCTAAATCTACCCTGCTTGGATACAGTGCAGCCAGCATCCGGTAGCGTTCTGCAATATTATATGGACGATAATTCGGTAAGAGTACAGCTCCTGAACCGATTCGAATCCGCTCTGTTCTGCTTCCGATAATTCCTAATAAAATATCCGGAGCAGGGCTTGCTAACACAGGTGTATCGTGATGCTCCGCAATCCAATACCGTTCATATCCCAAATTGTCGGCCAGGACAGCCAATTCAATACTTTCTTCCAAAGCCTGCTTTCCATCAGCATCTGCAAATAGAGGAGATTGATCTAAAATACTCAGTTTCATTGTTCTTCCTCACCTTTCTGCTCTAATTGATCTACCAGCTTCTCAGCTGCACGGCGGTAAAAATTACTCATTCCGGTCAAACTTGTGATCAGCAAAAGCTGCTGTAAGTAATCATCGTTCACTATATCTTTATCTAATTCTGTTTCAAATATTTCTTCCTGTTCTGCTATATACTCTTTAAAATGAGCAACATTTCTATCCATTAAATAAACATAATTATTATAAAAGCCCTCCAGATCAAAATCGTCATGCTGCATTCTTTGATTTACCTCTTCAAATGTTTTCCCGATATCTTTAATAGATAAAACACTTTTCATTTGATAAATCATACTGATCAGCAGCAGATGCTCTTTCGAATACTTTTTATTTTTTATGGGAAAGAATAATTTAGCCTTTGCATAATTATTAATCATCGTTTTTGTTAATACTTTATCCTCCTCGTAGCGCTTTGCAGAAGAAAATTTGCTTTCAAAAAGCTGAATGACCTGATCCATATATAAATCTAAATCAGGTATTTCCTTTGAATTTAACTGGTTTTCCAAATGAAGTCCTTCTAATTCCTTTTTTATATTCATAAGCTGTCCTTCCTTCTTCGGTTTTCCTGTCTTTTTTTACTGTATATTAATCAATTCATGTATTTATTTTAGTGTTTCTACATTTTATTATAGGGAACTCTATTCAAAAATCAAATGTTGACTACTTGATGAAATAGGTATATATTTATTACATAGTATTTGAAACTACATATGTGATTGGAGATGTTTTATTTGAATAAATTTATTAGGGAACCGATGAATGCCTTTACCCATTTTATCGGGATTATCTTATCAATCATTGGACTAATACTACTTGTTGTAAAAGCAGCACGGGTAGGTACACCTTTAGATGTCGGTGCTGTCGCTGCATTTGGTATTAGTTTAATTTTGTTATATACTGCTTCAACTGTTTATCATTCTGTTATTGCCGGGCCAAAAACAATTGCCTTTTTTAGAAGATTGGATCACTCCATGATATATGTGCTCATTGCTGGTACATATGTCCCGCTCTGTCTTATCGCCTTACATGGAACAATCGGCTGGGTATTATTTTGGGTGATTAGCGGTTTAGCTCTGCTGGGCGTCTTATTTAAATTAATCTGGTTCCATTCGCCACGGTGGCTATCTACCCTCCTATACGTCTTAATGGGATGGGTTGCCATATTTTATAGCGGCTCGCTCGCACCAATAATTGGGAATGGCGGATTAACCTACCTGATTGTTGGGGGAATATTCTATACCGTGGGGGCAATTATTTACTGGTTAAAACCAGAATTCCTGCGTTCCCGTTATTTTGGCTTCCATGAGATATTTCATATTTTCATTCTGCTCGGAAGTATTTTTCACTTCTTATGTGTTTATCTGTATGTTATTTAAATCTAAGTATATCTAAAAAAACCTCGAATTCACTAAAAATGAACGAATTTGAGGTTTTTGCTTTCTATCTCAGGAAAAAATTTAAAATAGTTTACTCCATGATACTACCTTTGGCATAAAAGAGAATGCTCTTTTTTACTATCTAAAAAATGTTTAAAAACCTAATATGAATGCTATTTTGTATTTAGAAAAAGGAAATTTACCAGCGGAAAATCAATTTATACAGCCATTTTTCACGAAAGAAACCCTATTTTACCATTTTGCTTCTCCACCCTAAGTCTATATGATTAGAATCAAATTTATTATTACTTGGGGATGTAGTAAAATAATGCTAACAACAGTAAAAGAAAATATAAACAGTTACCATACGAGCAACACAGATTATGATAGGCTGTGGAAAAACTTAATCGAAGAACTATTTCAAGAATTCATACAATTTTTCACACCGGACCTGTACCCAGAAATTGATTTTGCTAAAGAGGCAGATAACTAGTACGTTGAGCTTTTTCAGTTTGTTATCAATTCAAGAAAAGGAAGAAAGTATTCGGATAAAGAGATATCTGAATTAACAAGTCTCGGGGTTAAGGAAGTGACTGAACTTCGAAAATCACTCGAAAATTAATTAAAATAACTGTAAAAGAACCTATCTTTGTTAATTATTCCACTTCAGCAGACATAGGTTCTTTCAATTTTGATGACGGGCCTTATTTTAAAATGATAATATAAAAAAGATTACATATCATTTGAGGAATTTCCCTTTATCACACAACATTTATTTAACTATTTTCGTAACCATTTTAATTAACTCCTGCTGATAATTTTCTAAATCAAAACTTTCACTTTGCAGGAGCATGCTCTCACTCGCAGCACCATTGATAAGTATAGCTGTTGCTTTTGGCTGAAAATCAGAAGAGAATATTTTTTTCCGCTGCCCCTCTGCCAAAATATTTTCTAAACGCAGGTAAAGCGGATCCTCTTCTTCTTCGTTTAATTTATAGTAGGGAATATTATCCTCTGTCCGGGCATTAAAAATGATTTCAATCAGTGCAACATTATTTTCAACATGTTCATATTGATAGGTGAGTGTTGCTTTTATATAAGCCAGCAGCTGTTGATAAATATCTGCCTCTCTCTTTACACGGTCCTCAATAAATTCAAGCTGTGCACCGATTAAGTAGCTTAATGTATGCTGAATCAGCTCTTCTTTATCTGCAAAATGATAAGAAATTAATCCCGTGCTAATTTTTGCGTGTTTTGCTATTTTAGCAAGACTCAATTTTACATAGCCAATATCATTCAACACATCAATAGTTGCTTTTAAAATCTGTTCTCTCCTTGCTTCCGAGATAAATGTTTTTTCTTTCGCCATTTTATATCACCCTCTTATCATCCGGACATACTGCCGTTTGTCCTCATCGCGAATAGCTGCTCCTTTATCTGCTAAATCGTTCCGCAATATAGCTGCTTCTTTTTCATCGTCTTCCTTCAGCGCCTTTTCTCTTGCTGCAAGCAAACTGTTTACAGAAGCCGGAAAATCAGGATGCTCCGGTACCCAGCGCTGATAATCAGATTGATAAGGATCCTGAGTCTTCCAAGGAAACCGGTGTTCAAGCAAAGCAGCTTCTATTTTCAGCAGCTTTACATCCGTTTGTGCACGATACAGTTCTTCACCTTTTTGACCTAAAACGACAATATCTTTTCTATCCATATAAATTGCCGAAATTTCACTTTTTTGCAATTGTACTTCTTTATCATACCTTTTCATTGTAACTTCTTGATCCGTAATCGTCATTTTTAATGATTCACTAAAGGCATACAGCGCAAAAAGAATTCCCGCAATCAAACCGGCAATTACCCCAATAATAGATACCCAGAAACTATTCCAGGATACAATCCATTCAAAGAACAGACCAAAAGGAACAAAAGGAATCTTAATCAGCCAGCTTGAGATAATTTGAATAAACCAGCCAATAATTGCTCCTAGAAGCGGACCACCAATAATAATGATTGCTTTATCAAGCTTTGATAAACCAAGTACGGTTTCATTTTGCATATTTTAGAATCTCCTCTGCGTATTTATTATAAGTAATTTTTGATTGTTTAATCAAATTTTAACACAATCAATTAATTTATTCCAGTAAAGGTGAAACAAACGGTATTTGGGAAGATAATAAAAAGCTGATAAAATTTCAACCGGATAATGGTTATGTTTTATGTTTTAATTCGTTTAAACAGGGAAAATATTTAGTAGAAAAACATTATTGGAAGGGATGATTACTCATGAGAAATACACAATATCAGCCAGCAAAAAAGAGGGACGTTGCTGATGCTCAAGAGGTCCATTACTCTAAAGAATTTAAGCAGGCAGATATTGCCGGCGGCTTCCGGAGACCTAGGGTTAATGAAGCAAAATCTGAGAACCCTAATTTAAAACAATAAATATTTTTCTCTTTAACAGTATAATATAAAACTTTTAAAAAGGAGCTGTCATCAAATGTTTAATGTGCATTTGATGACAGCTCCAGCTTCCTTAACGCCTATTCACTATAGTGATTTTCCTTATAAATGGGAAACCTATCAGATAAAGCACAATACCGATTAAAAATAGCATTACAAAGGTCATAAGCGTTACATTGGAGAATAGATCAACAGCCGCTTGAATCATCCAGCCCTCAAAAACACCATATAGTATAACAACCAGCAGGACTCCTAATAAGCTTCCTGCCCCTGCCAGACCGGTACGATAAAAAATTAATCCAATTAAATATAATAGTGCCATAATAAAAAACATCACAAATGTATCTACTACGATCCTCATCACCCAGTTATCTGTTAAAAGCATCGCTGGATGAACATAAATATAGTTTGTAACCCCGACAATGTTAAATATCCACTCTGTTATCTGTTGAAGGGTGCTTCCTAAAAATGCCATAATAAAAGAGTAAACTGCCATAAAATATAAATGCATAAGATACATATTCTTACGGGTCGCCCCCATCTTTAATCCGAATGGAACGCTGCCTTTTACTAACAGAACCCCAACAACACCTACATTAAAGTAAGTTCCGAACGGGATAGCGAAATACATTTTAAAATCGTCGACAGCTCCAAGTAATAAATAACAGATAATAGCTGATGCGATAATACACCCTATAAAAATAGCAAAAAAGATTTTGGCTGTACGAATTACTTCCGTTGAATAAGCGTAAAACATACCTTTTATTTGATTGTTCATGGATTATGCTCCTTTCTTTTTCTCCGTCAAATGAATCATTAACTCTTGAACTGGTACGCCTTCTACTTCCAGACCTGCATCTAACGCCTCTTTCCTGCTGCCAAAAGCATAAGCCATAGAGCTGCCGGCTAAGTCATTACGCTGAATAATTTCTTTATCTGCTAAAAAGGCATCTACCTGATCCTTTGGTCCAGAAATTGCGATTGTTTTCGCCCGTAGGTCTTCTGCGCTTTCCTGTAAAATAACGGAGCCTTCCCTTAAGATAATGACTTCCTCAAACATTAAGCTGACCTCATCAATTAAATGTGTCGAAAAGATAATCGTCCGCGGATTTTCCTGATAGTCCTCCAATAATATTTCATAGAACTTTTTACGAGATGGAGCATCCATGCCGATATAAGGTTCATCAAATACAGTAATTGGCGCTCTGCTCGCTAATCCTGCTGTAATACCTAATGCAGACTCCATTCCTTTGGATAATGTCTTTATTTTGGCTGATTGCTTTAAATTAAAAATCTCTAATAATTCTTCTGCCATTTCTTGATTCCAATTTGGATAAAAGTAAGAATAGATTTTCAATACTTGTTTTATCTTTAGCTCTGGACTGAAATTATTCGCTTCTTTAATCAAACAAATGGATTCTGTTAAACGTTGATTATCAAAAGGGTTCTCTCCATCGATAGAAATACTGCCTGCAGATGCTAAAATCTGTCCGCTTAGAATATCCATAAATGTCGTCTTACCCGCTCCATTTCTCCCTAACAAACCATAAATTTTATTCCCCTCTAAAGTAAGAGAAACCTGATCCAAAGCATTATTTTCTCCATAGTTTTTACTTAACTGATCTACTTTAATTTCCATTTGCTTCATCCTCCCGGTTAAGCATATTGATCAATTCTTGCCTATCCATCTCCAGCTTCTGTGCTTCCTTTTTCATTGGAAGTAAATAATTTTCATAAAAAGTCTGTTTTCTTTTTTCAATGACAATCCCTTTTGCTTCATCTGTCACAAACATGCCAACACCCCGTTTCTTTATCAAAATACCCTCTGAGACAAGCTCATTGATTCCTTTTCCAGCAGTTGCCGGATTAATCTGATAAAATTTAGCAAACTCATTTGTGGAAGGTGCACGTTCTCCACTGTTCAATGAACCGTCAATAATAGAATCTTCAATTTGTTCTTTTATCTGCAGAAAAATCGGTTTGTTTTCATCCAATTCTTTTTTCATTAGCCTCATCCCTTAATTGGTTAATTACTTATGTAACTAACCATATAACATAAACTTTAAAAAGTCAACTTGCTTTTTGTAATTAATCATCTATTTTTGTAAAGAAACCCTTATGTACAAAGAGTTTCATCTATTGAAATTTTTATTATTAAACAGCACTATTCTAGAGAAATAAGTTAGTTAATAAACGTCAGTTGAGGTTTTATGCACAAAAAATAAGACCAGGTTGAGTACCCCGATCTTATTGTTTCGTTCTATTATCCCTCTACCATTTCTGACTGAACATAATGATAAACTAAATTCTCTGTGTGCTTGAGAGACAATTCATGTGTACGTTCAAATGCATGTGATGCATCAATCCCCGGACCAATAAGTCCATGAATGACATCATGGCCGGCATGAATGGCTGCTGAGGCATCAGATTGGTAATAAGGATAAATATCTAATTTATACTCAATCTCGTTGGCTTTCGCAATTTCAGTGAGATGATTGCGGAGACCGTAATGGTATGGACCTGAAGCATCCTTCACACAAATGGATACCGTGTATTCATCCGTTCTTTGGCCATCCCCAATAGCTCCCATATCAACTGCTAAATATTCTACTGTTTCCGGCGAAATATTAGAATTGCCGCCATAGCCGATTTCTTCATTATTGGAAAAAAGGAAATGCGTTGTATATGGCAGTTCCTTTTGATCTGCCGCAAGCTTTTCAATCACTTTGATCAGGATAGCAGCACTTGCTTTATCATCCAAATGACGGGATTTGATAAAGCCAGATTCCGTTTTTTCCACCCGCGGGTCAAAGGAGATGAAATCACCAATTTCAATGCCCAATTTACGAGTATCTTCCTCACTCTTTACCACTTCATCAATCCGCACTTCCATATTTTCTGTATCTCTTTTCAGCTCACCGGCTTTCCGATATACATGAACAGCAGTTTGATGCATTAAAATCGTACCTGTATATTTTTTCCCGCTTACTGTGTGAATAGTACAGTATTCCCCTTCTACAAAGTTAAGTGGAAAGCCGCCGATAACTTGTATTTTCAAACGGCCATCTGTTTTTATTTCTTTGACGATTGCCCCTAATGTGTCTATATGAGCTGTCAAGAAGCGGTGCTTAGACGTATTTTTCCCTCGTAACGTCGCAATCAGACCGCCTTTACGATTTCTTTTCATCTCTACATTGCTCTTCTCCAACCGCTGTTCAATAAATTGAATCGCATCCTTTGTGTAGCCGGACGGACTTGGTATCGATACCAACTCTTTAATTAATATCATTGTTTCTTCTATATTGGGAAAACTACTCATTATTATCCCCCTTGTAAAATTAAGTTATATTCATTAGTCTACTATAGTTTATCAGAAAAAGCATTGTCATCAATTGTTCATAGTTTATAAAAATGTGATTATTTTACTTTGATTAGACTTGTTACTCGTCTTATTCTTTTGTAAGCTTAGGTTTGAAGAAATTATATTTAATTCAATAAAAAGGAGAAAAACATTATGAAAAAACTTACAGGAGCTTTAGCTCTAGTTACCTTATTATTCGTATTCAGTGCAAGCCCTGCCTTTGCACATACACATCTTGATACATCTGATCCAGAGGAAGGCTCAACAGTAACAGAAGCTTTAGACAGTGTTACCCTTTATTTTGAAACAGTGATTGAAGAAAGTGCTGTATTGGAATTACAAGCAGAGGATGGAACAGAGATTACACTTGATAATATTACTGTGAATGATGATGAATTATCTGCTGATGTTACAGAGCCTTTAGAAAATGGAGCATATACCCTTAGTTGGGATATTATTGGTGTGGATGGTCATCCGATGGAGGATTCCCTTTCGTTTGAAGTGGACATTGAGGAAGCAGCAGCTGATGAAAATACAGAGGAAGATACAGAAGGACAGGAAGATGAAGATGCAACGGAAGAACAGGCTGATGAAAATGAGGCCGCTTCTGAAAGTGATGTTCAAGATACAGCAGCAGAGGATAGTAATTCAAATACCCTGCTGATTACTATTCTGCTTGTTGCAATTATCGCTGTTGTAGCTATTGTATTACTAAAAAGGAAGAAATAATGTATGTTCTATCTAACCATTTTCACAGAAACATTCTTATACCTTTGCCTTGCCTTTTTAGCAGGAAGCTTTCTGGTCAGATTGCTTCCTGCCACTTCTTCTATTAAGATCAAAGTATCCTCTAACCTACAGCTTGCGGCGATTTGGGGAATTGCCTTATTTGCATTTATTCCGCTTATTCAGCTAATCAGCCATATTGCCAAGCGAACTTCATTAGGCTCAGGCTTTGAAACTGTCTTATTATCCTTTCGCATTGGAAATGCCTGGTTATTCTTATTTATTATTTGCGTTCTTTTCAGCGTTTATATTGCTTTTGTCAAAGATACAAACAGTAAACAAGCGGCATGGACAGGAATTATTTTCACAGCTCTGACGGCAATTGGAATTGGCTGGGCAAGTCATGCAGGGTCATTCGAAGGAGTTTCGGGAGCAGTAACGCATTCAATCCATATGTTTGCGGTAAGTGCCTGGGTTGGAACCTTGATCATGGTAAGCTGGTTTGCGCCAAAATCTATCGACTGGCTGCGTTTTATAAAAGGATATCATCCATTTGCATTGATCTGTTTCGCTATTGTCGTTCTCAGTGGTATTCTATTAGCACAATTCACTGTTGACTTGAGACAATATGGCGACGCTCTTCTAGTTTCTTATGGACAAAGCTTATTTTTAAAACAATTATTTATCATCCCGCTATTGCTATATGCCATATTTAACGGCGTATGGATGAAACGGCGTTTACAAGCTGATACAGCCTTCCAGGCACAGCCCTGGATACGAGTGGAATTCTTTATTATTCTATTTATCTTATTACTGACAGGTATTATGAACGAGCAATCACCGCCGCTTCATATTGAAAATCTTATTGCGCACAGCGGATATGCTCCGATATTGAATATGTTTTATGATGGATCTATGGATGGCGCAGGAATAAATTTAGTATTAGACGGATCTGTTTTCTTCTTTATCAGCTTAGCAGCTGTGTGTCTTGCAGCCAACATTTATATTTTTAAAACGAAGAGACATCCTGCACTTTCTTATCTTACATCGCTTCTCTTTGTCATAATGGGATACTTTGCTTTTATACAAAGTATTGTAATCAGCTGATAAAAAGTATGCGTAATAGACAAAAAGCATGTATCCTTTATTTTCAGGATACATGCTTTTATTTATCTTTCTAATATCGTTACTTTAACATCTTTTCTTCCCCAGCTGTGCGCTTGAGATGTATCTGGAAAGAAAACATCAATTTTATTACCTTTAATTGCTCCGCCTGTATCTCGTGCTACAGCTACTCCGTAACCTTCCACTTCTACAATACTGCCGAGTGGAATAACACTTGGATCAACAGCGATTACTTTTGCACCAGGATTTTGTTTTAAATCAAATCCAGTTGAAGTAATTCCACTGCATCCAGAGCAGTTCGCCGTATATGCGGTTGATGACACTGTAAATGATTTTCCAGAGCTCTGCTCATCTTTAACTGCTACTGATTCTTCTTTTCCAACTTTATCTTCATTATTTGAGCTCTTCTCTTCTTTTGGTTCAGAAGGCTCTTCTTTCGGTTCTTCCTTTTCAACAGGAGCTTCTTCATTTTCTTTTTCTGAATCATTTGTAATTGTTTTTGCTGCTACACTTGTTTCTTTTTCCTGATGAACTTTTACTTCTTCTTCCGCTGCTTTTTCTTCAGCTTCTGCAAGCTTAGCTGCTTCTTCTTCCTTTACTTTTTCCTCTTCAGCAGTAATATCTGCTTGTATATCAGCTTCTAAAGATGCCAATTGTGAATCAGTAATTTCCAGCTCAGCAACAAGTGATTCTAAATCAGCCTGCTTCGTTTCTAATTCATCTTTTTGTGCATTACTATCTGCCAATGCCAGTTCAACACTCTCTTTTGCAGTTGCCTGTTCATCTTTTAAATCATTCAAATCAGCCATCTTGTCTACTTCTTCGGAACGCTTATCCTCTAAGGAAGCTATATCTTCCTCCTGCTGTTCAATTAATGATGCATCTGAATCTGCAATTTTATTGACTGCATTTGCCCGTGAAATAAAATCTTCAAAGCTCTGCGCACCAAAGAGCACCTCTAAGTAATTAATGTCTCCACCGGAATGCTGAACAGATTTCATACGGTCTTTTAATATTTCAAAACGTTCCTCGATCTTGTCTTCAAGCTCTGACATTTCATCTTCTAATACAAAAATATCTTCTAATAAAGCATCAATCTGTTGATCTGTTTCATCAATCGCCTGCTGCTTTTCTTCTAATTCTGCTTCTGTACTTGCAATTTCACTCTTTAACTGCTCCAATTCTTCTAACACTGAAGCAATTTGTTGCTCAGAATCAGACAACTCCGTCTTGACTTCCGAACGCTGATCACGAACTCCCTCGAGATCATCAGCAGTTTCTGCTTGAACTGGTACAATACTGGAACTCATGAAACCAACTACCATTACTATCGCTAGCAAAAATGATTTCTTCAATTCTTTTCCCCCTGTTCCTGCATCACTACTACATAGGTCTCTCTCTCTTAAAAAAGCATTAAAACCCTTTTTTATTATGCAGTTTTGTGAATCATAGGATAAATTTAACACAATATAAATTCCTAGTGCAGTGTAACATCTGGAGATTGCAGAAAGGTTATCGAAATATTACAGTTTTGTATCACATCAAGAGAAAAAAGCTGCCCAAGCCTGTCATACGAATGCTTTCAAGCGTAATATTACAATCCAGTTACATTACGTGATATAAATAAATTTCCCATACAGAATCTTTTTCTTCAAAAGTTTCCTCCAATGACAATCCGATATCTTCTGCATTTTCAATCGGAACAGCGGATAATATATATTCTCCTCCTAATTTCTTTAAAGCTTCTGTATCAATAGCTAAATCCTGAATAGATTCATTTCTGTTCTTCGTAAACATATAATCTTTGCCCTGCTCTGCTGAATACATGTATAGTCTTCCGCCCCAGGTATCAAAATAGTTTTCTAAGGTCGGGCTTTTGTCCAGTTCGCCGGCAATCACCTTCCGGAAGGCATGCTTATATTCGAGTGGAAAGCTATTATTATACGTATCCAGGGTGTAAAATCCATTATACTGAGCTATTGTCGGGTGTAAGCCGATGCTGACAACACGATAATCACTTGGATCCTCTCCAATATAGTCCTTAATGGATGTAAACAAGTCCTCTGAGTAAAATTCCTTAAAAGTCGGGGTATTTGCTTCCCTATATTTAAACTCTTCTGTCAGACCGAACAGCATTACACATTGCATTATAATAAGTGCAACCACAATCAGCTTCCCAATTTTTTTAAACCTCCAGAGGATACCTAAAGCGAGTGCAAAGGCAATATACCAAATTGGCGGATCCATGAAATGAATCCGTGCAAAATTAAATGTATTTAAAACAGAAATACTTTCTTTCAGCGGCTGCCAGCCCTCCCAGTACCAGAATGCATACCAGAATGACAATACCAAATTCGCTAAAAACAGTGCAAAAAGCCACTTTGGATGCCGATTTTTAAATAAAGCGATCAAGACGGCCAATAAAATAACGGGGACAATAATATAGGCCTGAACTGCTTCATCATGCGTATGACCGTATAAAAAGTTCTCCCATGCCAATTCATAACTCCGTTCAAACGTATTACCGCTCAACTCCAGTTCTTCTCGATGTGAGGTAAAGCTATCATCAAAAAACATAGATGTAATTAGCAAATAATCCTTCATCAGAAAAATACCCGCCATCATTGCCAGTGCGGTAAAAAAAGTCCAATTCCATTCTTTATAACGGATTCGGTCAATCAGCCATAATGCACCGATTACCGCCAGAAAGAAAACAAAGCTGAGGACAAAATTCGCAAAAAACGGTATTAGCAGAAGCAATACCCAAGTATGCTTCGGAGCATTTGTCCGATATTTCCGAATCATTAAAAAGACATATAAAGCAAGCGGCATGCCAGCTATAGAAAGAACTCCTGACGGCCAGTAGGGAAGCATAGCAAAAGCAAGCGAAACGCCAACCGTTATCCAGGGTGTTGTCTCTTTTTTTACAACGAAGCGTGTTAATAATAAGTACATGCCAAAAAACGCTGCAAAGCGCATAATAGTCTGGCTGATAGTATAAGCTGTGATTGGTTCGAACAGGACATACAGCCAAAGTGCTGCATCAAATGCAGAAGGCAAAGCACTGCGTGGAAGTCCGTCAATTGCATAAGGAAGCTGCACATCTGTTAAAGTGAAAATAGAGCCGCTCTCAGCAAGCACTTTATACCAGACAATATTAGAGTCCATATTATCATGGACTCTAATATGTACATCTTCACCATAAATCACATAAGGAGATAAGTAAGCAAGTAAAATAAGACAGCCCAGCCATATCCACTTATTGTGCATAAAATTGCTGAATGCTATGAATGACATACTCTACATCCCCTTTACTTATTCCATAGTAAAGTGGCAGCCGTAATAAACGTTCACTTTCTATCGTTGTATATTGGTCCTCTCCAGAGAAGATGCCGCATTCTTTCCCTGCGACAGAAGAATGAAGCGGAACATAATGTGTTGCGGTTAATATATCACGTTTCTTTAAATAATGGATCAGTTGTCGGCGAACATTTGAATCCCTTGTTTTAATAAAGAAAAGATGTGCATTATGCTTCCTGCCTCCCGGGATAGAAGGAAGTTCTATTTCTCCTGTTTCAGCGAGAGGTGTCAATCTTTCTTGATACATTTCCCACGTCCTCAGACGATTTTCATTTATTTCTTCTGCATGCTCCAGCTGTACAGAAAGATAAGCAGCATTGAGCTCACTGAGCAGATAGGAGGAGCCAATATCTCTCCATGTGTATTTATCCACTTCTCCACGGATAAATTGAGAGCGGTCCGTCCCCTTCTCTTGAATAACCTCTGCGCGCTCCATTAAGGAAGGATCATTAATATATAACGCTCCTCCTTCACCACAAACATAATTTTTAGTTTCATGGAAGCTGATGGTTCCCAAGTGTCCAATGGTTCCTAAAGCTTTCCCTTTATAAAAGCTCATTAAGCCTTGCGCTGCATCCTCGACAACCCACAGCTTATACTTTTCGGCAAGCTCCATGACGCTGTCCATATCACAGGAAACACCAGCATAATGCACAACTGCAATTACTTTTGTCTTATCTGTGATTGCTGCTGCAATTTGCTCCGGGTCGACATTCATTGTCCCTGGTTCGACATCAACAAAGACAATTTTCGCCCCTCTAAGAGCAAACGCATTTGCTGTCGAAACAAAGGTATAAGAAGGCATAATAACTTCATCTCCTTCTCCAATCTCTGTCAGTAATGCTGTCATTTCCAATGCTGCTGTACAAGATGGGGTAAGCATAGCTTTTTTGACACCCATATTTTCTTCGAGCCAGCGTATACATTTTTCCCCATAGGTACCGTTTCCTGATAATTTCTGTTTTAATATTGCATCACTAATTGCTGCATCTTCTTTTCCTATATAGCATGGTTTATTGAATGGTATCATGGTATCACCTCATTATCAGAATACCTATTACGACAAAAGCAAAGCCAATAATTTTCTGTGTACTGACCGGTTCTCCAAATAAAAGAACAGATAAAATAAACACAAGAACAAAAGAAAGGCTCATAAACGGATAAGCGTAACTGATATCAAATTTCGTCATAGCTGCCATCCAGCTTAATGCCGCTAAAAATGCTGCAATAAAACCGGATAGTATCCAGGGGTTCCAGACAAGCTGAAATAAAAACAAAAACTTATCAAATAAGCCGTCCGGCAGTTCTCCCTGTCTATCCATTGTCCATTTTATAATCAATTGTCCATAGACAGTAAATAGAATAGTTCCGGCAATATAAAAATAACCCAAGTTCCTCTCCCCCTAACACTTCATTTCATTACCCTTTTTAATAGAAGGAACCATTCACTTTATGATAAATATCCTTACCCGCCCGTAACCGAAAACCTAATCCGATAAAGACATTTAATGATGCCGGATTACTGGGAGAGATCGATGTAATCAGCTGCTCCTTACCTGTCCGTTCAAACTGCTCCTTAACGCATGCGGCTGCAAAAGGACTGGCAAATCCTTGCCCACGGATATCTTTATGCATTGCCAAAAGCAGAATATTCTCTTCCTGATAAGCAAAGAAGCCTTCCACACGCCCCTCCTGCTTATAAGCAAGAATCAGCTTTTGCTCAATTAAGTCCTTTACCCAATTTCGATAACGTAGATCAGCCATCTCATTTGGTACTTGAAAATCACGGTGGTATCTGCCGCCTTGAAATGCTTCTTCGGCAATAGCTAATATATCATCTGCATTATAATTTTCATGAAAGGATACATCACCAGCCCGCTCTTTTAAAAATTTATCGCGGTAGCAGTAGGGCTCCATTAACGTATCTGCATAGTAAAAACCATATTTATGAAGTAATGCCTTATCTGCGAGCGGGTCTACCTTAACGGTAAAATGCCCCTCAACATCTGCCGATTCCCTTAATGCATCTTCATTATATTCGGTCAATTGATAGGTTGCGAGCGGGAAATTACGGCTGTCCCAGGGCGTGGGTTCTAAATATTTACTCATTCTCCTCTTCCTCTCTACCAGACTTCTTCTTTCAATATGTTATTTTTGTTGAACTTTTTGAACTGCACCTTTTATATCTTTAATTAAATAGATTGGCCGGTTTTTCGCTTCATTGAAAATTTTTCCAAGATAGAGGCCGATAATTCCAAGCTGGAAAAATATTAAGCCGCCAATAAAAAAGATAGATACCATCACACTGGTCCAGCCTTGAACAAGCTCATCTAAAAAGAAATAGCGAAAAAACAGATATAACGCATAGATAAAAGAAGCAAAAGCCATCAGAAATCCCACACCAATTGAGAGCCTCAACGGTTTATTTGATTGAGAAACAATCGCATCCGTTGCCAGAGCAAATAATTTTTTCAATTGGTAGGATGACTTTCCTTCTTTTCGGGCATCATGCTGCACTTCTATTTTTGTCTGCTGATATCCCATCCATTGAATAAAAAAAGGGAAATAACGGTTCTGCTCACGCAGCTTTCGAAAGCTCTCTACTACTTTTTTATGGGAAATGCTGAAGTTCGCTATCGAAGCGTCTGTCTTTTTCCCTGTAAAATAATCATAGACTTTATAAAAGGACTTGGACGTGAATTTTTTCAAATTTTTATCCTGCCTTTGCACACGCTGTGCAAACACAACATCATAACCATCCATTGCCCTTTCATACAGAGACACAATTTCCTCCGGGCGGTCTTGCAGATCACAATCCATCACAACCACCCAATCTCCGGATGTAAAATCAAGACCTGCGGTTATTGCATGATGCTGTCCAAAATTACGGGACAGGTTAATTCCCTTTATTTTTTTATCTTTTTGGTGAAGTTTAAGAATTGTTTCCCAGGCATGATCCGGGCTCGCATCGTTTACCATAATAATTTCATAATCTGCTGGAATGGACTGGATTGTTTGAATAATTCGGTTTGCAAGCTCGATCAGGCAGCGTTCACAGCCATAGACTGGAATCACTACAGAAATTAAATCGGTACGTTCGTTTTCCATTTTTGTAAATACCATCCCACAGTTTTTCTCAGTCCATCCTCTAAACCTACTTCGGGCTGCCAGCCTAGTTCTCTTTGTATCTTGCTTGCATCAATAGCATATCTTTTATCATGACCTTTACGATCCTCAACAAAGGTAATCAAGTCAGAAAAATGCTCCAAACGGTAAGTTTGAAGTAAATCCGATCTTTGTTCATCTAGTAAATGACAAATTAAATTTGTAATTTTCATATTTTCCTGTTCATTATTCCCGCCAACATTATATATCTCCATGGTTTTGCCCTGATGATAAACCATGTCAATGGCTCTGCAGTGATCCTCTACAAATAACCAGTCACGTATATTCTTCCCGTCACCGTAAATCGGTATCGGTTCATTTGCCAAAGCATGCCGGATAATCGTCGGAAGCAGCTTTTCTTCATGCTGTCTCGGACCATAATTATTCGAACAGGAGGAGATAATAACATTCATACCATACGTGTGACCAAAGCTTTTCACTAAAAAGTTCGCACCAGCTTTTGATGCACTATACGGATTTCTTGGATCGTAAGGAGTCTCTTCTGTAAACTTGCCAGATTCTCCTAATGATCCATAGACTTCATCGGTCGATATTTGATGAAACCGGCGCTCCTGAAGCACTCCCTTTGTCTCCCAGTCGGCTCTGGCCGCCTGTAAAAGATTCAAAGTCCCCACCACATTCGTATTAATAAATGGACTGGCGTCATCAATGGAGCGGTCTACATGAGACTCAGCAGCAAAATGAATCACACCCTCAATATCGTATTCTTTGAAAATTGCTGCCACTGTATTTATATCCGCAATATCTCCTTGAATAAAATGATAGTTCTCTTTATTTTCTACTTCTGTTAAGTTATTTAATGAACCGGCATAGGTCAGCTTATCAATATTAATTAACTGCTGGTCAGGATATTTCCTCTGATAATATTGGATGAAATTAGAGCCGATAAATCCGGCTCCGCCTGTAATTAAGATAGCCTTACTCATTTCCTACCAGCCCTAACATTGGATGATGGTCAATAGCATCCCAGTATTGCTGGTTATGCTTTCGATTTGCAATTTCCATTAAATATTGTCCATAGTCTGTTTTCTCCATAGATTTTCCTTTTTCATAAAGCATATCCCGGGAGATATAATTCAGATAGAAAGCAATTTCCTCCAGGCAGGCAATCTTGAAACCTTGACGCTGCTGTGTTGTTTTAATAAATTCAGCTGCATCAAATAAGGATTCCTGCGTTCCTGCATCCATCCAGGCAAATCCTCTTCCTAACAGCTCTACATGAAGCTGGTTCCATTTTAAATATTCTTTATTTAAATCTGTAATTTCTAATTCACCGCGCTCAGAGGGTTTGAGCTTTTTCGCAATTTGAACAGCTCTGGAATCATAGATATACAGACCTGTCACCGCAAAATCTGATTTAGGGTCCTCCGGCTTTTCCTCAATGGAAATCGCATTTTGATGATGGTCAAATTCAACCACTCCAAAGCGCTCTGGATCCTTCACACGATAACCAAACACGGTTGCATGCTTATGTTTTTTGATTGCATTCCGCAGTAATGTTGTAAAGCCCTGACCAAAGAAAATATTATCTGCAAGAATTAAAGTGACATCATCTTTTCCAATAAAATCTTCTGCAATAAGAAAAGATTCCGGGATTCCTTTTGGCTCAGACTGTTCTTTATAGACAATTTGAATACCTAAGGAAGATCCGTCTCCTAATAACCTTTCAAAGCGTTCAGTATCTTCCGGTGTACTAATTATCATCACTTCTTTAATACCGCCAAGCATTAAGACAGATAATGGATAATAAATCATCGGCTTATCAAATACTGGCAGCAGGTGCTTATTAATACTATCCGTACTTGGAGATAGACGTGTTCCGCTTCCTCCGGCGAGAATAATCCCTTTCATGGTACACACCCTCCGTTAAAATAGATTTTTATTATAAAAAACTTCTCTGTGAATATAACTCTTAGATTAAGTATTCCTTCTTATGACCATTTATAAACTTACATTCTTATTTCAAATTTATTTCGGGATGGTAATAATAATGGTGTTCATTGCCTAAGAATTGCCACAATTAGGATAAAGGTGTTAAAAGACAGAGACGTTCAGGGGTAATCTTGTATCTAAGGACCCAGCTTTTAAAGTTTAAAGCGATATTCTCTTTAAGTCCGGGAAATTATAATCTATAAAAAATATAAGCACGCATATGCTGATTCTTCTTTGGTAAAATAACAATCATAATTAAATAGATAGATGGAGATTGATTTCAAATGAATCAAGAACAGTTAGAGGAAAAATATATATAAATGCCTCCGCAGAGCTTAGAGACAAAGGTTATATCAGTCCAATTAATGTTTTGGTGCAAATGGACCGGCTAACAGTTAAGCAGGTGGAAGGCTGGCGTTTCAAAAGAATTAATTATTTAGAAGGAGCAATTAATCTTAATCTGGCAAAATTAAAACACTTTCTACAGGGCTTCAAAAAATATGCTAAAGAACATCATTTAAAGCCTTCTGTAACTGTCTATAAATCCTGGGGAAAAGGTGCAAAAAAAACATTGCGATTTTCGAAGACAGGAAATCCCAGTTTGGAAAAATCTTGTTTGACGCATTATGTAAAACAATCCGATAAAGAATAAAATTAAAAACCCTCTTCACCATTTTGAATTGAATGATGAAGAGGGATAAAATAATTAATTTATTTTAATTTGCCCAGCTTTCTTCGCTTACTGCCGTTTCTTGTTTTACCATTTTCGTCTGCTTTGCTTTTTTCCCATGCAGAAAATAGTATAAAACGGTAATGCCGACCACTAACAGACCCATGGCTAAATATAGATTACGGTAGCCTAAGAATGGAATCAGCATGCCTAAAAGAAATGGAGCAAAGCCTGCTCCTAAATCTGCAAGCATATAAAAGGTTGATGTTGCCAAACCAATCTTTTCTTTTGGAGCAGCTTTTACAGCAATTGCTTGAGAACTTGGTATGATTGTTCCATACCCCAGACCAATAAAAACAGCGGATAATAATAGTAAAAACCCGTTTGTTGCTGTTGCTAATAAGCCTAATCCAATAACAAAGCTTAAAAAGGATGGGTACATTACTTTATTTTCTCCAAAACGGTCAAATATTTTTCCAGTAAACGGACGTGAAACCAATGTGCTTACGGCATAAGCCATAAAGAAGAAGCTTGCAACAGAAACAAGGTTAACTTCCTGTGCATATGCAGTTAAGAAGGAAAGTACACTTGCATATGCAACCCCTACGAATACTGCAACAAAAGCAATTGGCAATGCTTCTTTCTGCACATATTTATCCAGCCCTTTTGCCGGAGCAGGCAATTTTTGATCCTCCAATTTTGGCAGAGGAGCCATGTTAATTTTTTTTATTGTCAGGCCAATTAAGAATGCTGCTGTAATAATTGCCAGACAGAATGTAAAGTTCATTTCAAATCCAAGGCGCTGGTTAATTAAAATACCAACAAATGGTCCGATTGCAGATGCTACGGTTGTACTTAATGCATAGTACCCAATTCCTTCTCCCTTACGAGATTCAGGAACAATTTTGGAAGCAATAGCCCCCGTAGAGGTAGATGAAATACCAAAAGCGATTCCGTGTAAAAAACGGACAATCATTAGAATTACCAAGCTATGAATTGTGAAATAAAGAGAAATAGTGGCAATAGAAGCAACCAGACCAATCATTAAAATATATTTGGGCTGCCATTGGTCAATATATTTACCGGAATACAGACGTCCAACTAACATACCTATAATGAATATTCCAGCTGCTAAGCCTCCCATTCCTTCACTTGCCTTGTACTCTTCCATTGTGAATACAGTCACAGTTACAATAAGAGAATAGTGAATAATATACATAAGAAAATTCACTAGTGTAATCAACATAAAATCCTTTGTCCAAAGCTTTTCCGACATGAAAAACACCACTTTCTTAAAAAACAGTATATATTTATTATATCCATCAGAAATATTGTTGTATAATTAAAATTAGTGATGTTTACATTAATAAAACTTATGTAAAGGAGTGATTAGATTGAATTTTGAACAATTACAGTATATCAAAGCTGTATTAGAATATGAGTCGATCACACATGCCTCTGAAGCGCTGCATATCAGTCAATCGGCTTTAAGTCAATCGATTGCAAGTTTTGAAAAAGAAATAGAGCATAAACTTTTTATCCGTTCCAGAAGCGGTACGATACCAACAGAAAATGGAAAAAAACTTATCCCGATTATCTTAGAAATCCTGGAATCCGAATCAAAGCTAAGGCAAACTGCCAACTCCTTATCAGCGACGCTGCGAGGAACGTTAAAGATTGCAACAACTCCATCCTTATTTATGACAGTTGTTCCACGTGCCCTCTCAAGCTTCAGAAAGGACTATCCGCAAATCGAAGTAAGTATTATCGAGGCAGAGAATGATGAGATTTTTCATCTCGTACAAAAAAAGGAGATAGATATCGGTCTGTTTTCTTTAATGGATTATCATAAAATTGATTCCAGCATGGAGGTCTATTCTTTATTCCTCTCCAGCAGCTTTAAAGTAATTGTTCCGATTGATTCCAAACTGGCTTTCCGAGAGTCATTAACCTTGGAAGACATTCAGGATTCACCTTTTATTTTATTCGACCGGGAATTTTATAATGTAAATATTGAAAGGTTTGAAGCAAGCCAAGGGCCGTTAAATATTTTGTTTACGACAAAGAATCCCAGTGTTCTTTTCCGCTCTGTATCAGCCGGGCTCGGGATCAGCATTGCTTCTGACTTAATGCTGCAGGATGATCCTTATATACAGACGAAAACAATTACCGCTGTTCCGATAGGGTATCCATTTAATGATGAAATTCAATTTGCAGGATTAGCTAATAAAAATAATGAAAAAAAACAGCTTACTGAGACATTTATTTCTTATATAAGAAATAATAAATAATCAGCTTAATCCATTAAGCTGACTAAAAGGATATAGCATATTAACTCTTCAAAATATACTATATCCTTTTTATTTAACTGATGTATTTATAGATGAAATACCTTTATTGTGCTCTAATCATGCTGTCTGATACACTTTTTAATATCCATAATTGCCTGCAAATGCATCCCTTCATGGAAAATAGTACGAATTAATACCTGCTCAACTGTATACATCCCCATATCAATCGGTGCAAATTCTTCGGTCAGCCGATCTTTATATTGTTTCTTAATAACATCAGGCTGCTCTCTTAATAAACTCACCAGCTGTTCAAACGCTGGTGTTTCTGAGGTGAAATCCTCTGGAGAAGTTCCAAAACCGAACCACTTATTAAAATACCTTGTTGCTTCAGAGGTCTCTTTCGTTAATGCCTCGATCCACAGAAATTGATCCAGGTAAATATGCCCCAGATTCCAGCGGATATTATTATTAAAATTCCCAGGTATTACCTCTGCCTGCTCACTTGATATTCCTTCCACAGCTGTCAAAACATCGGCCCGATATGCAGAAAGCTGATTAAACAATACTTCCTGTTCATTAGTCAATGTTGTCTCCTCCCTTCTACAGGTATTCCAACCTGTTTGTCCCCTCTTTAATCATTTCTACATAATTGATATAACTCCTGCCTGAACAGTACACGTATATGTAATAATCTATTGTGCCCTGCAACAAAAAAAGATATGATACTCATTTTCCAATGAGCAACATACCTTTGCTTAAATACTTATGCTTCTTTCTTAAATTTCTGGTCAACAGCAGACTCAGACTGCACATGCGAATTTTTCTGTGTGATTCCATACCAATAAGCAGCTCCAATAAAAACAGCTCCGCCGACAATATTACCTAAGGATACAGGAATTAAATTTGCAGCAAGTCCGGCCAGGGAAATTGTTTCCGGATGCGGAATCATTAAGGCCGTTGTCAATACAGTCATATTTGCCACACTATGCTCAAATCCAGATGTGATAAAAGCGAATAGACACCAGAAAATCATAATAAGCTTTGCTGTTTCATCCTTCAGCTTCACAGAACACCATACTGCAAGACAGACAAGAATATTACACAAGATACCACGGACAAACAGCTCCATAAACGCGCCATTCATCTTTGCTCCTGCTGAGGAAATAATGAAATCAGCCGTTCCTCCCGTTGCAAGTCCAGAATAAAAGAATAATCCGGCCACAATAATCGCTCCGGCAAAATTACCAAAATAACTGAACACCCAAATACGCAGCACATCTAAAATCTTTGTTTTTTTTGTTAAAAAACCAATCGTCATAATCATATTGTTTCCCGTAAATAAATCAGATCCAGCCATAATGACCAGGCTCAATGCTATTCCAAAGGATACTCCCATTACAATAGATGTTCCAGCAAAACCTGTCGGAGCAAGCATACCGCCGATAGTAAAAATCAAAATGATACCGAGTCCCACGAAAAAGCCTGCCAGCATGGTCATAATGAGATACTTACTTTTACTATGATTCAATTGTTTCACCTTGGAAACAGCGGTGTTACCGAAAGTGGTTATTGTCTCCATCATTTTTTATTCCTCCTCTTTGCATACATGTCTACAGTATAACCCAGGGTGTTATTATAGCGGACTTCCAGTTCAGCTTTCAATTCTTTGGCGAGCTCCGGACTTGCACCGGATGTGGAAATTGCCAGGATGAACTTATCCCGTTTGACCACTGCCGGAGTAATAAAATCAGACCGTTCACTCTTACTCGTATCATTAACCCACTGATTCGCTGCAGCACACTGGCAAACATACTCATTCACTGCTTTGTTATCTGTCGCTGCAAAAATAAGATGTGCTCCCTTTAAATCTTTTGCTTCAAATTCTTTCTGCTTCCACACCACATCATGAAGTTTAAATAACTCCTTCCGTATACCTGGGCTGACAACTACTATTTTAACACCAGTCTCTGCCAGCCCCTTTGCTTTACGCAGAGCTATTTTTCCTCCTCCGATAATTACTGCCTTCTTTCCGCTCAGATTCATCATTACCGGATACAGCTTCTCCATCACAGGCTTCCTCCATCCGTTTGATTAATGTTTTTTTCATCAGCTCATCAAATTCTAAATTTCGGCAGATATCAAAGGTATCTTTTGAGTTGAAGACAGTCTGTTTTATTTTTTCAAGCAGCAGACCTGTAAATAATAGATAAGGCATTACATAGACTTTTTTATATCTATAGGGAAGGAAGGCCATTGCCTCCTCCATACTAGGTTTGCCAAGCTTTAGAAAAGCTGCATACACAGGAATACCCAATTTCTGCTCAACTTTTCTTCCAATCTGCTGCAATCCTTGAACAGGCCCAAGATGACTGCTTCCTCTGCCAACAAGTAAAATTGCTGTATCCTGCTCGTTCTTTTCAGCATTAATACGTTTCACTACAAGATCAACCATATATGGATGCGTGCCAAATGGTTCTGTCATTTTAAATGATATAAAAGGATATTTCTTTTGAACAGCACGTAGTTCTTCTGGAATATCCAATTTATGATGGAGTGCTGAAAAAAGAAGGATAGGAACAACTAAAAAGCGTTTTGCTCCTCCAGCTATTAATTTTTCAAGTGTCTCAGAAATTGGTGGATCTGTTAATTCTAAAAAAGCAATTTCCTGGTTCCGATAATCTACTTCCTGCATCACTGATTCTATAAACTTCTTAAATTGAGCATTCGCTGCTTCACGCCGGCTTCCATGACCAATATAAACCACTGCATCAAACATGTTAATCCCTCCAATTCATTCGTTTTAATTCCGACTGAACCGCTTCATCAATAACACTAAACCCATGCTCCATGGCGTATTCCTTTACAGACTCTCCTATATATGCAAACTGAATATCCAATAGATGATGCACGTCAAGCTTCTTTAACTCTTTTATAAAGCTGGTTACCGCTGCTTTATTTGGAAAAATAACCGTTTCCCAATCTTCTTCCATTAACATTCGTTTGTTAATCTCATCAAAACGTTTATCAGCCAGCCACTCATGAGTAGAATAAGGTTCCTTTTCAGGACATATATCCGATTGTGAACCAATCACTATCGAAGATGCATCGCTGATCTCCGCTTTGTTCGCCATAATTCCTCTTGCTTCCAACGCTTTTTTGGTTTGCTCCGTCCGGTATTCTATATTACGAGGCAGATCACGAATATCATAATGGGCCTGAGTATATTGACGAAACAGAATATCTACACTTGATGCATTTGTAAAAGTGAGCCGATTCGCATGCATAATCACTTTTAATTCTTCCTTTGTAAATGAATGAATCTTTTGCTTCCATATTGGAAAGGAATAAGCTTCTGCTCCGAGCTCTGTAAAATAATCCTCCATAGAAAATGGACTTCCGGATGCTTTGGCAATAAGAATTCTTCTTCCACTGAACATTTTCTTATCAAACCAGATAAGCTTCTTTCTAAGCTCAACAACATCGCCGACAATCATCATCGCCGGACTTTCAATATGTCCTTTTTCAATGATGGCTTGAATGGTTTCCAATGTTCCCTCGGCCACTTTTTGTTTTCCTAATGTCCCCCACTGGATAATAGCTACTTTGGTGTCAGCCGGCTTTCCCTGATTAATCAATTCTCTGCAATTAACCAGCATTTTTTTCATGCCCATATAGTAGGCAATCGTATCTCCCAACAGCTGTCCGTCACCATGCAAAGCCGCATTACTTTTACAGGTATGCCCCGTTCTGAGCGTCAAGCTGGTGCTGTAATCCCGATGAGTAACAGGGATTCCTGCATAGGCTGCTGCCGCAATACTGGAAGTAATACCAGGAACTATTTCAAATGCAATATGATTAGCGGCAAGCTCTTCCGCCTCCTCGCCGACTCTTCCGAAAACGGAAGGATCGCCACCTTTCAAGCGGACAACATAACACCCTTTGCTCGCGTATTGAACGAGCAGTTTATTTATCTTCTCCTGCCGCATCGTATGTCTCTCTGGGAGCTTCCCGCAATAAATAAATTCACAGGAATCCTTCGCATTGCGCAGCAGTCTCGGGTTTGCCAGACGATCATACAAAATGATATCCGCTTTATTTAAACATTGAATTCCTTTTTCAGTCATCAGCCCTGTATCCCCAGGGCCGGCACCGACGAATGAAACAAATCCTTTTGGCTTTTCCATAATCTACACCGTTATGTGTACATAACCGTCAATAATCTCTGTCTCATAGACAGTTACGCAGCCGTCATCCGGTGCTTGCACTTTTCCAGTGAGCAATGAAATTTTCCGGTTATGCAGTGGACAAAAGACAAATCCTCCAGAGACAATTCCTTCGGCTAAAGGGCCGCCGGCATGCGGACATCTGCTTCCGATTGCCTGAACCTCTCCATTAGTCAGATGAAAAAGAGCTATAGCCTCTCCGTCCACATGGATTTCCTTTCCAATTTGTTTTGGCAAATCCTCCAATTTAATGATTTTTATCTTCTCTTTACTGGCTTCCATAATAAGAACCTCCCTTTGTCAAAAGTACTATACTCTCCTACAGCTCATTGTTCATTTTTTCACAATTTCATACAGCTCTTTTTCTTTTCTATTTTTAAGTGTGCTGCTCCAAGCTTCTTCATACGTACCTTTTGCATGATGGAATCTTTCTATCAGTGCAGTATTTTGTTTTTCATTTAAAAGAACAAGTTTAATATTTTCCGCTCCTATCCGATCGACCCAAGGAGCAGTTCTTTCATTATAAATACCAGTTTCCCGATAATACTGCATAAAAGCCGTCGCCATGGTGATTACTTCTTCTTCCGTCTTTACGGTTGTAAAGGAGTCACATTCGCGGACCTCTGTTCCGCCATTTCCTCCAAAGTAAAGCTGAAATCCGTTTTCGACACAGACAACGCCAAAATCTTTGGTTAATGCTTCTGCACAGTTACGTGGACAGCCTGACACACCTATTTTCATTTTATGAGGAGTGTCTACCATCTCCAACTCTTTCTCTAAACGAATTCCCAATCCCAGAGAATCCTGCGTTCCGAAACGGCAAAACTGAGCGCCGACACAGGATTTTACATTTCGCAATGATTTGGAATAAGCATATCCTGATCGCATGCCAAGGTCTTCCCATACTTGTGGTACATCTTCTTTTTTCACTCCGTATAATCCAACTCTGCTTGCACCGGTAATTTTTACTAAAGGTACATTATATTTATTCGCAACTTCCCCCAGCCGGATTAAGTCATCGCCAGTTGTTGTTCCGCCGTACATTCGTGGAACAACAGAGAATGTACCGTTATTTTGGATATTACCGTTCATCCGCTCATTTACTAAACGGGAAGCTTTGTCATCTTCATATTCTCCCGGTCTAATCATTCTCATATAATAATTGAGCGCAGGACGGCAGACATGACAGCCTTCTTCATTTGCAAATCCAAGTACATTACGGACTTCTTTTGGAGATTGCAGACCTTTCTCTTTGATTTCTGCAACGACTTCATCCCGCGTCAGCATTGTACATCCACACATTCCAGTTTTTACCGCAGCCGGATCAAAGCTGTCTCCCAGCGTATTTGAGAGGATACCTTCCACAACACCCTTACATTTCCCGCAGGAAGCGCCAGCCTTGGTACAGGTTTTTACTTCCTCAAATGATTTTAAATTCTGTTCCAGGATAGCCTGAACAATCGTTCCTTTTGTGACACCATTACAGCCGCAGACTGTTTCATCCGGGCTCATCTCAGCTATCATCTCTTCTGATGCATCTTCACCAGCTTTTTGCAGGACTGCAGCACTTGTAAAATCACTGATATCTGTTTCTTTCTTCAGCATGCTGAACAGCCGGGTTCCGTCTGAAGCATCACCATAAAGCACGACACCGACTACTTTGTTATCTGAAACAAGAACCTTCTTATACACACCCGAAAACTGATCCTGAACGATAATTGCATCTGTATTTTCATCTTCTTCAATTTTTCCACCTGAGAATAAATCACAGCCCGCAACTTTTAGTTGTGTAGATAAAATACTGCCGTGATACCCGGCTGTATTCTCTCCCGTTAAATACTTCGCAAGCTCTATCCCCTGCTCATAAAGTGGTGCGACCAGTCCATAGGTGATACCGTTATGCTCAGCACACTCCCCTATTGCATAAATAGAAGGAACTGAAGTCTGCATCTGATCATTCACGACGACACCCCGATTGACATTCAGCCCGGCCTGTTTTGCCAAAACAACATTAGGCCGGATCCCAACTGCCATCACTACAAGGTCACATTCGATAGACGAACCATCTGAAAATGTGATTCCTTCCACCCGTTCCCCTCCATAAATTTCAGCTGTCTGCTTTTCCATTAAAAATTCCATTCCCTGTGCTTCTAAATCCTTCTTAAGCATTTTAGCTGCAGGGTTATCTAATTGCTGCTCCATCAGTCTTGGCATCAGGTGTACAACCTGAACCTGCATACCCCGATCCATTAATCCTCTGGCTGCTTCCAATCCAAGGAGTCCGCCGCCAATCACAGCTGCTTTTTTATAGCGCTTTGACGTGTCAATCATAAATTCTGTATCCTGAATGTTTCTAAAGCCGATAACACCTTCCAGCTCGCTTCCAGGTACAGGTAAAATAAATGCGCTGGATCCAGTTGCAATAATTAACTCATCATAAGGAATAACTCTATCTTTATCTGTCTTCATTTTTTTATCTTCCGTTTTTATTTCCGTTACTTTTTCACCGGTAAACAGTGTAATTTCATTTTCCTGATACCATTCCCAATCATTCATATTAATTTCAGAGACCTCTGTTTTTCCTTGTAAAACATGTGAAAGCATAATCCGATTGTAGTTTGGATAAGGTTCATCTCCGATAATAGTGATTTCAAAAGTCTCTTTATTTCTTTTTAAAATTTCCTCGATACACCTGACTCCAGCCATCCCATTTCCAATCATTACGAGCTTTCTCTTCATGGCATAATCCTCCAATTTTTGTGAAGTAATTCACATGACATCCCAAAAATAAATTGTGAATTGTTTCACAATGGTAATTAAAATTTTTTGCTTTTTTAGCCTATATTTAGTTAAGAAGTAAATCCCTCTACAGTTAGTGTAGCATATTCTTTTTTTGAATTGCATTGATTTTTTGAACAGTTTGTGTCTGGTTTTGAGTGACTTGATGAAAAGTTGTTTAATTGAAAGGGCGTGCTTTAGGAAAAAATTAAATCGGTGAAATATATGCCATCATTTATTATGACAAAGCAGGGTCGCCTTAACCTCCAGGCAACCCTGCCAAATTAATGTTCATTCTGTATCTTTTAGCTTTATATATTTGTAAAACTATTCACTTTTTAGAAGTTGTCTAAATCCAAAGTGAAGGCGTCCGTCTTTAAACTGCAACAGGAAATCAGTGCCCTGCATGGTAATTGTCACCGCTCTGCTGCTGACGGCTTGCGTTGGTATTTGAGCTCCCTGGATCTCTACAAAAATTGCTTTATCTTTTTCATAAACCTTAATTGTTTGTCCCTCATTAGATTTGTAGACTCCAGTAATAGCCTTGCAATCTGCTTCGCTAAGTGTATAATCATCATATTTAGCAGCTTTTTTATCTGGTGCTATATCCATTTCGCTTTGCAGAGCTCCTCTCAGAAGAGATTCCGCAGGGGCACCTGCAATATTCGTCAGACAGATAGCGGCAATATTTTTCTCAGACAGCACTGCGAAATGTGCCGTCACGCCTTTAATCCCTCCACCATGTTCAATAAGCGTTGTACCAAAAAAGTCAGGTGTAATCATAACTCCATAACCATAATACCGGCCAGGCTCTATTTCAATATATTGAGCGGTCATTGCAGTAAGACTTTCTTCCGTTAAAATACCATTGCTTTTGTTTAAAAAGACATCACTATAACGAAGCATATCATTCGCAGTTGATTTAACATAACCGGCTGCCCACATTACTGGGGCATCCCACCATTCAGGTGAGTATTTAATAGCCGGTGTCTCAGCTGTCGGGTCAATATCATACTGCCGTGCTGCCTGCTCGTCCAATTGATTCGGATCCAAAAAGCTGCTTTTCATCCCGAGAGGAGTAAAGATATTTTTCTCTATATAATGTTCATATGGCAGCCCGCTAACACGTTCAATAATGATACCAAGCAAGGCATAGCCGTCGTTTGAATAGCTGAATGATTTTCCGGGCTCGTCAAGCAGGTCAAATGACAGGCTATTTAAATAACCTATAAATTCGTCATACGTATCAATACTGTCCTGCTCCCGTTCAAGAGGTAAGCCCAATTTGATCTGCACATCGAATGAGCCATCTCTTTCCATTGACCGCTTATTTGCGTAAAAAAGTGTGTTTAATGGCGGAATGCCGGACGTATGAGTCATCAAGTGATGAAGCGTTATTTCATCACTTCCTTTAAATGTAATCTCAGGTATATATGCCTTAATATAATCATCGACGGATAGATTTCCCTTTTCTTGCAGCTGGAGAATTGCGATACTAGTCATTGATTTTGTGGTACTTCCAATTCCAAAAATCGTGTCAGCCGTTACAGGTAATTCATTTTCCTTATCCCGGTACCCGAACCCTTTTTCGTAAATTTGATTGTTCAATGCAACGATTGCTCCCGGAGTTTTATAGGCATTCACGAGCGATTCAGCGAATTCTTCATATACTTTTTTATCCATAGAACTACCTTCCTTTTTAACTTAATAAATATTCTTTTTATTGTTCAAATGTTCTCTGAAATTTCCTTTAAATACAATACTTGTTAAGTTATTTTAACATACATGGAGGTTAGTTCATGAAAAAAATCCGCCTATTTTTATTTATTAGTCTTTGTTTAATTCTTAGTAGTTGTAGTAGTCAAACGAGTTCTTCAAAAGAATTACCTCCTTCCATAACGATAAAACAAGCGATCGATTTAGCTTATTCAGATGCTATAAAATGGGATGAAAAAGCTAAATTAATTGAAGGGACCAGTGTTGATAATGATATGATAAAGAACCAACCGGAGCTGATGGAAAACGGAGATATTGGAACATAACTTTTGGAGTACCTAATACAAGCCGCCTTTATTTGGTAAACATACATGACGCAAAAATTAATGAACACGTAGAATTACCTGATGAAGGCATCATTCATCCAGAAAATCATTTTATTGATGACTTATCAAAAATCAAACATGACAGCCCTGAACTCTTAGAAAAAGCAAAAAAATTAACAGACTTATATCCAGGCGACCTATTTGCAAAAGGATATAACTTCGGAGTTACAAATGATCCTAAAAATGGGACAGTGGTGATAAAAGTAGTTGGATGGGACAAAGCATTAAAAAGCATGAAATATGTCTTATTTAATGCTGAAACTGGTGAATTTTATTCTGAATTTGAAAGAGAACAATACAGATAACATGGGGATGCTTTTTTTTAGCAAAGAATAATTTTGAACCTTAAAAGGGCCGCACATTTTTATCTGCTTCTAAGATGTGATCCCCCTTTTACTAATCAATATTGTAAAACTCTGTACATTGCAGATCGTCAAATACTGCATCTCACAAACCATTCAGGTGGATTATTATTATTAAAATCATGTGTTTCAATGATATAACGCGTTCTCTCCTGCACATCTTTCAAATTTCCTCTCAAGTAACCGCTGATTTGATTCGCATGCTGGTTTAAAGCAACAAATAAATTGTACTTTCGCCAGAATATATCCGGAATTTTATTATCAAAATATCCCATCACCTGTCCTTTAGCAAAATAAATGCTTGTTTGAATTGTGTATTTCGGCAGCTTAAAAAATTCTTCCCATGGATCGCCCCAGTCAAATGAATCAAAATCGATAATTCCGTTTAACTTCTCATTTTTTATAATAATATTTTGAGGATGAAAATCATCGTGCTGGAAACTCACCGGGCTATTCTTTAACATATCAATATTCTCATTAATATAACCCTCTATAAATTTTTGTTTATAAAAGGCCAGGCCGAATTTTTTGCAGATTTGTAATTTATCTTGATATTTTTGGAACCTTTTTTGATACCAGTTAAATGTGATATCCGGTGTTAATAAATGAATTTTCCTTAATTCTCTCCCTGCTTGCAAGCCAATTTTATACTGTGAATGCTCCCCTAGCTCAGGTAAAGCAATATCACCGCTTATTCCTTTAATATAAGGCAGAATCAGATAGCATATCCACTCTTTTTCACTGTATCCAAACAGCTTTGCTTTTTGGCATAAAACTTTATTTTGATAATGATGATTTAGCAGCTCAAATTCATGTTTGATTCTATCTCTTTTTTCAAAATCATATATTTTCAATAAATATGCCGGATTATTTTCAGAAGAATAGAGTTTATATTTTTTTGCAGATGAATACCCTGCTTTTAATTCTTTATAGCTTTCTGCGTGTAAATGATTAGAAGTGATGATCTCTCTTATGTTAACCATACAGCCCCCTTCATAAGTTCCTTTATCTCATTCAATTTTTATCAAAGGTGCCCTTTCTCTTTTTTATACCATTCCAAAGCTCTCTGCTCCAGTTCACTCACATAGCTTCTTTTTGCTTTACTGTATTCGTTTGTATCCTGATACTTCATTGCTAACTGCTCTTTAAACTGGCTATATTTAACGGCTTCCTTTGTATGTATCCTTAAATAATCTCTGAATATTAAATGTCTGTCTATCTCCCCATTTCCTTCTTGATAGATATGTATATGATGTGTTCTATCCTCGCCTCCTTTGCGCAATAATCTTCTGCCTTCAATGCCCCATTCACCAGCTATATCATAGCCTAGTTCTCTTATGTACGGGTTAAGTTGATCAACTTTATCAATATTTTTAACAATAATCAGCATATCAATGACTGGCTTGGCTTTCATATTAACAATAGAGGTACTGCCAAAGTGCTCAAATTGAATGACAAGATCACCAAACAGTTCGCTTAACCGCTTACATTCCTTTTTATATTCATTTACCCAATCAGGGTTATAAGGGCTTAATCTGACTTTCAACATATCTCTCCCCTTTTATATACATAGTTTAAGATAATATTTTTAACCTGATTTCTGAGCTCAGTAACAAAATAGCAGTTCTAAAATAATAAAAAGAGTTGAAAACATTGATATATCAACATTTACAACCCTTTTTCATATTCTCCAAATGGAGACGGAGGGAGTCGAACCCTCGTCCAAGAGTATCGGCACTCAAGTATCTACACGCTTAGTCAGTATATTATCATTCGCTCTCATGTCAGCCTACTGACAGGCTTTCATGGAACTAGTCTGATTAAGTTCTTCTGCCCATCCTCAGACGGTGGATAGCAGTATAGCCCGCTTCATTTGAGACCCTTCAATCTGCCACACGGGCGATGGCAGGAAGGATCGTTTTAGGCTACTTACGCAGCTGCTAAAACAGGTTGATTGTTTTCTTTGCCAATTATATTTAGGCGTAACGTTTTACGAGCCGTAACCTCGACGTGCAACTTGAGCTCAATCTACCCCTGTCGAATCCGTAACGTCCCCGTATAAAAAAATCACAGGGAATAATTAAACACATTTTAATTATTCAGTTATCCCTTGTTTCTATAGTAATAGCTGTTCAATAAACAGCATACTATGAACAGGGTACCTTCCATTATAACAAATCATGCTAAATTGTCAAATATGCTTCAGATTAACGCATATGGTCTTTAATAGCACGGTCCACATCGCGCTTCATTTGCTTACGTTTTAGGTCTTCACGCTTATCGTATTTTTTCTTCCCTTTTCCAAGTCCAATTAACACTTTTGCATAACCATTTTTAATATAAATTTTTAATGGGACTAATGCATACCCCTGCTGCTGAGTCAGACCAATTAATTTATCAATTTCCTTGCGATGAAGCAACAGTTTTCTTGAACGGGTCGGGTCGTGATTATAACGATTTCCCTGCTCGTATTCAGCGATATGCAAGTTAATTAATTGCACTTCCCCTTTTCTGTCAATCCGCGCATGAGCATCTTTAATGTTCACTCTGCCGTTACGAATGGACTTAATTTCCGTGCCCTGTAGAACAATACCCGCCTCATACGTTTCTTCAATAAAATAATCGTGGGAAGCTTTTTTATTTTGTGCAATGGTTTTTCCATTTCCTTTTGGCATCTAAAATCATCCTCTTCCATCGAACTTTTAAAAGTTCTTGTTCACATGGAAAGAAATCTCGCTCTCTCCCCGTATGAATCCTCTGTATATTTTACCAAAAAACCTGTCTTATCTCAAAAGTTTCATTCATTTGATGAACCTCTGCTCCCTGTGTGAAAAAACGATAAAATCTCCTAGGCAGAGATTTTATCGTTTTGGTTTATTCTTTTTCTTATTTTTAAGATTTGCTTTGCCTTTTGGGTTTGCTTTACCCTTCACTTTTGGCTTTGCTTTTGATTTTTCTTTCGTTTTTGGTGAAGATTGGATAACCCGTCTGGAAGACTTGTCCTTTCTTTCCTTCCTGCGCGGTGAACCTAAGGATGTCAGTTCAAAATCAACTGTGTATTCCTCCAGGTTTACATCAGCCACCTTAATATCCACTTCGTCTCCAACACGGAATACTTTAGCTGTCCGTTCGCCAATCATCGCCTGACTGCGCTCATCGAAATGATAGTAATCATCTGTCAAATAGCTGACATGAACCAGCCCTTCTACCGTATTTTCCAATTCGACAAACATACCGAAATTCGTTACAGAGCTGATAATGCCGGTAAATTCTTCACCAATCTTATCTTTCATAAATTCTGCTTTCTTCATATTATCGGTATCACGCTCGGCATCTACTGCCCGACGTTCCATTTCTGAAGTATGGCGGGCAATTTCCGGCATCCGATCCTTCCAATGCTTCATCGTTTTCTTATCCATCTTGTTTTCAATTAAATAAGTGCGGATTAAGCGATGTACAATTAAATCCGGATAACGGCGGATCGGCGATGTGAAATGTGTATAAAAATCCGTTGCCAGGCCAAAATGGCCAACACTATGTGGCGAATATTTTGCCTGCTGCATGGAACGTAGCATTAACTTGGATACAATCATTTCCTCTGGCTCATCTTTAATGGAGTCCAGCACTTTTTGAAGCTGCTGCGGATGGATTTCGTTAGCTGTTCCTTTTACTGAGATGCCAAGTCCAGCTAAGAATTCATAGAATTTCTCAAGCTTCCCTTCATCCGGATCCTCATGAATACGATGGATAAATGGTACATCCATCCAATGGAAATGCTCAGCAATTGTTTCATTCGCTGCCAGCATAAATTCTTCAATTAATTTCTCCCCGACGGAGCGTTCGCGAATGACCACATCAGTCGGATGGCCTTTTTTATCGACAAGCACTTTTGCTTCTTTAAAATCAAAGTCAATAGCGCCTCGTCCAAAGCGTTTCCCGCGCAAAATAGCTGCAAGCTTTTCCATATTCTCAAACATCGGAACAAGCGGTTCATATTTCTTGCGTAATTCTTCATCCTTATCTACTAAAATCTTATTCACATCAGAGTAAGTCATTCGTTCATTCGAATTAATAACACTTTGGAAAATTTCATGATGAACAACTTGTCCACTTGTATTAATCTCCATTTTACATCCCAGTGTTAAACGATCAACCTGGGGGTTAAGGGAACAGATACCATTGGATAGGCGATGAGGAATCATCGGAATCACTCGATCGACTAAATAAACACTTGTTCCCCGCTCAAATGCTTCATTATCCAGCGGTGTACCTTCCTTCGCATAATGACTGACGTCTGCGATATAAACTCCGAGCTCATAATTTCCATTATCAAGACGTTTGACACTTACAGCATCATCAAGGTCCTTGGCATCTGCTCCATCAATCGTAACGACAACTTCATCCCGCAGATCCTTTCTCCCCCGTATATCATTTGGATCAATTTCTTCCGGAACCTCATTTGCTTGCTCTATTACCTCTTCCGGAAAATCTATCGGGATACCGTGCTTATAAATAATGGAAAGAATATCAATTCCCGGATCATTTTTATGACCCAGAATCTGAATAATTTCTCCTTCTGCACTTTTTCTTCCTTCCGGATATTTAGTAATGCGTGCAAGTACTTTATGACCGTCGATAGCTCCATGTGTATGTCCCTTAGAAATAAAAATATCATTTGGAATCCGCTTATCATCAGCAATAACAAAACCAAAGGAACGGTTATCCTCAAATGTACCGACAACAGTAACTACTGCACGCTCTAAAATACGTATAACCTTTCCTTCCGGGCGGGAGCCTTCTGTATCTTTCTTTTCCAGACGTACAAGTACTTTATCCTTATTCATTGCAGATTCCATATCATTTGCATGGATATAAACATCCGTTTCATTTTCATCTTCCGGAATAAGAAAGGCAAAACCTTTTGCATGCATTTGAATGGTTCCCTTAATGAGATTCATTTTGTCAGGAAGTCCAAATCTGTTTTTCCTTGTCCGGACAAGCTCTCCCTCTAATTCCAGTTCATTCAGAGCAATGACCAGCTCTTTAAATTCTGATGCTTCCTCTAATCCCAGGGACTCTTCTAATTCTTGTACAGACAAGGGTTTGGTACTATTTTCTTTAATATAATCTAAAATTCGTTCTTTCATTGTCTCACCTTCTTTCTATTTATCTTTCCTGCTTTATAGTTTATACTTCCCAATTTAAGTTTTCTAAAAACATATAGATATCTTCGTGAAGCTGTTCCTTTTCTTTATCCATTGTAATAACATGACCTGAATTGGGGTACCACTTAATCTCTTTTTGTGTAGATTCTACATTATTATAAATATAATTAGCACTGTCCTTGTTGATCATTTCATCCTTTTCTGCCTGGACAACAAAAGTTGGTGTATAGATCATATCAATATTTGATTTTACTTCTTTAATGGTAGCTCCTACACCCTTAAACAGCTCCTTGGAATTTTCCATTAATGTATCCAATTCTTCTTCAATAACAGCTTCATCCTTTTGTTCGAGCTGTTTAAACTCTCTGGAAAACTCCCGAAAACCCTTCGTTAGCTGCTCCTCATTATCAAAAAACATCGGTGCACACATAGATACCATACCTTTAATTTGCTCAGAATAAGCAAGTTTTAAACCTAATACCCCTCCAAGAGAAAGACCCGCTACAGCAATTTCCTTATAACCTAAATCCTTCAAATAGTTATATGCGGCTTTTACATCTGCCCACCACTGTTCCGGATTACTTTTAATTAATTCCTCCGGAGGGAGCCCGTGCCCGCGATAAATTGGCGCATGGCTCGTATAGCCTTTCTTTTCTAAAAACCGTCCAAGCATACGGACATCTGCAGAATGACCTGTAAATCCGTGTAATAATAAGACAGCACGCTCTCCAGCTTCAAATGTAAATGGCTGCGGCAGCTTTATTTTCACAATCATCCATTCCCTTCATCTTCTCTAAATCATTTTTTCCAAATTCATTTCTAGTATACCCTGTATCGTTATAGAAGTGTGTTCAAAAAGGCTGGTAAAGCGTACTTTTTAAACTTCCCCTTTAAGCGGAAATAAAAAAACCTTACCACAAAACTGTGATAAGGAATAATATTTATTGTAATACGTACGCTGCCAGGAAAGCTAATAAAAAGAACAGCACACCTGTAACAATTGTTAAACGATGAAGCACTAAATCAATTCCGCGTGCTTTCTGTTTTCCAAATAACTGCTCTGCACCACCAGAAATAGCTCCAGAAAGACCAGCGCTTTTTCCAGACTGCAGTAACACAAGTGCAATCATAACGATAACGTCAATTACTAATAAAACATTAACCACAGTTAACAACATGTTTCCATACTCCTCCTATGTTCCGACAATCCCTAGTCTTTACTTTATCATACTTTGAATTTGTTGTGCAAGGCAGATTTGTGAATTACCAGGGGAAAATCAATATTTTATCAAATTGTAAAAGTGGACGAATTAATCAGCATGTGAACCTCCCTCACCAAATCTAAGATTTGAAAGGGGCTTCTATTGACTTAAATACAGCAAACAGCACGCATAATCACGCACCATTAGTACGTAACGCCTGATGTAAGCTAATTAATGAAGCCAATGTCAGCCGAGTTCTAGTTACTAAGGAAGGAACTTTTGCCTCCAGTAGTAACCTTTTCTTTTCAGAAAAGGACTTAAGGAATTCTCTAATAAAATACCGTGCTCCTATATTATAAGAAGCACTTAAATCTGCGTGATAGACTTTATCATTTTGATAGGCGGCAAGGTCTTTTTTATGATTCCGTTTCACTTCTCCAGAACCGTCAAAAGCAAGTGCGGAAGTATACTTAGCACTTACTCGTCGAATACGTATGCCCTTGTAATGGGCCATCTCTTCGGCTTTACTTTGAATGCCCAGCTTGCTCCAATGATGTACTTTATGACGTAACTTTTTTGCACCATACATTCCCTCTGGGTGTTTCATTTTACCAAGGTACTCAAATACGATGATATCTGCTTGATGATCGACAGCGAATTTGATAATTTCTGAAGATGTATGATGCACGATATGTTTCTTTAGACCATTAATTCGTCTCCAATAGTTTGGTGCATTTACATACCCAGAATGACGTTGAGCTTTCTTTAGTTTGTTGATTTTTGTGTACATACGGTCTTTTTCTACCGGTTGATTAATAAATTTCCTGCCGATGACAGTTCCAGCTGAACGCATTGCGCAACAAACCGCAGAATACGTTATACCTAAGTCTACAGAAACGATGACTTGTTCTTTTAATTTTGTTTTATTTAATGTAATCTTTTTCTCATAAGAAAAATGAATGAAATACTTTTTGCCTGTTTTTACTAAGGTAGGGTTATTTTCTTTCCAACCGGCAATTCCACGATTCTTTAAATTTTTATGATGGAAAGCAATCGTTACCCAAACCCAATCATTATTTAGGAAAACTTTGATTTTTGTTTGATTGCTAGATAATTGTTTAAACATATTCCCTTTATAAAACACCGGAAACGCTTCATGCCTAACAGATAAAACAGGGGCTGTTTCTTAAAACGCTTACCATTTACAATTGATTCGCTTTTTTCATCCAACCAGTTTTGATAGTTAGAACGATAACTTTTTACAATTCCATAACCTTTAGAAATGGCAGATTAAGAAGGGAACTTATAAAATGTTGCGTCAAAATCACATTTTGGGCAGGGGTTCGTTTTGGTGTGATGCGTTAATTTTTCTACAGCGTTTACCAACTCTTTCGTGCTTAAATTTTCTAAAACAGACCATTCCGTATTTATAACATCTACTAGAAAAGATAGTGCCTGCCGATAGATAGCAAGTGTAGGTTCGAAGGTTTTCGAACTGTGAGAGGTTATTTTATTTTTAATCGTTTTCGTCTGTTGCATCAACCAACCCTCCCTTATATATGTGTTATAATCACATTGTAAAACAAACCGTTGTAAAACGGTATCCCCAAGATATATACGAAAGGAATTCGCTGTATTCTTAGCGCCATATTATTGGAAACCTTATTTTTGGAGTAGGAGCTATCTTATCCTTTCGACAGAAGGAGCTTCTTTAAAAGTAATCAAAAACTATATCGAAAACCAAGACCGTGAAGGCTGACCCCCACTAATTGCTTTTCAATTTGAAGGGGACTGCGCCTTCACTTTTTGTCCAAACAGATAGCATTTGTTGTCAACCTGTCTTCAAAGTATAATAAAAATAACAGCGTTATATACAAAATTATATGAAGAATGACAGGGATAATAAAGGGGGAGACTAAATGCAGTTGAAAGAAGATTGGCTGGAGTCCTCTGATGGCACCAGTATCTATATTAAACAGTGGCTTCCTGATAAACAAGCAATCGGAATCCTTCAGATTGCACATGGAATGGTTGAGCATATTGAACGCTATCACGACCTTGCTTCTTATTGTACTTCCCTCGGATTTATTGTTATTGGCAGTGATCATCGCGGCCATGGTAAAACCGGGGATAAAGGAATACAAGGATACTTTACAGAAGAAAATGGATTCCAGCGTGTTGTTACAGACCTTTATGAAATTATGCAATTTGGAAAAAAAGCCTTTCCACACCTCCCGTACTACTTTCTTGGGCATAGTATGGGCTCCTTCTTAATGCGGAATTTTATTCAGCATTACAGCGCTGAAATAGATGGATTAATATTAACCGGTACGGGACACTACTCCAGAATTGTCACAGCAGCAGGCAAAAGGGTTGCTTCCTTTTTACCGCCTCTGAGTCCCTCTCCATTGATGAATAAGCTTGTATTAGGGAGCAGTAAAAAGCGGAATAAACACTATAAGCATGCATGGCTGACCAGAGATAAAACATTTGCAGCTTCCTACGAAGAGGATGCCTATACCGGCTTTATTCCAACAGCCCGTTTTTTCTACGATCTATTAGAAGGTATCTATCAAACAAGAAATCAAAAACTCAATCAAAGCATTCGTAAAGGCCTCCCTCTTCTCCTTATCAACGGAGATCAGGATCCGATTGGCCAATATGGAAAAGGTATATGGAAAACAGCTGTTCTTTTTCAAAAAAGCGGTATGACAAATATTACCGTTCTGGTTTATGAAGGAGGAAGGCATGAGCTGCTAAATGATACATGCCGGGAAGAAGTATTTGCGTTTATAGGAAACTGGCTGAAAACGCTCTGCAATACCAATAATTAACACTTCTTTCAAATACAGAAAAACACTTGCAGCTGGCATTTATTACTTGCACAATGACCTGCGCTAATTTAGTATATATATGTTATAATGATGTTTAAAGCTTTACTAAAGAAAGGATGCTCTCATGATGAAAAAAATGAATGGAATTGCTGCATCTAGTGGAATTGCCATTGCTAAAGTATATGAACTTAAGGAACCAGAATTAAATTTCGAAAAATCTTCAATTGATGATCCAGGAAAAGAGATTGAACGTCTTGACAGCGCACTGGAAGTTTCCAGAAAAGAACTGGAGAAAATCAAAGAACATACATTAAAAGAGCTCGGAGAAGAACATGCAGAAATCTTCTCTGCACATTTGCTTGTATTAGGAGATCCAGAGCTTATTAACCCGATAAAAGATAAAATCAATGATGATAAAGTAAATGCAGAAGCAGCTTTAGATGAGGTTGCTACAATGTTTATCGGGATGTTTAAAGGAATGGATAATGAGTATATGCGTGAACGTGCAGCTGATATCCACGATGTAACAAAACGTGTGATGTCTCATTTACTGCAGGTTACCTTCCCTAATCCAGCCTTAATTGATGAGCAGGTAATTGTCATTGCCAGAGATTTAACCCCTTCTGATACAGCACAATTAAATCGTGAATTTGTAAAAGGGTTTGCAACAGATATCGGCGGCAGAACTTCCCATTCAGCAATTATGGCCCGTTCATTAGAGATTCCAGCTGTTGTCGGCACAAAAGAAATTACCGGCGCAGTGAAAAAAGACGATCAAATTATTGTTGACGGAATTGAAGGAAAGGTTATTATTAACCCGACAGAAGAAGAAATTAAAGTATATGAAGAGAAGCAGGCTGCCTTTGCTAAGCAGCAGGCAGAATGGGCAAAATTAAAAGACGAGCCTACTTTCTCTGCTGATGGTGAACAGGTAGAGCTGGCTGCAAATATTGGTACACCTGATGACGTTGAAGGTGTTCTTAATAATGGCGGTGAGGGCGTCGGCCTTTATCGTACAGAATTCTTATACATGGGTAACTCTGAATTACCTTCAGAGGATGTTCAATTTGAAGCATATAAAACAGTGTTAGAAAAAATGGGAGACAAGCCTGTCGTTGTAAGAACACTTGATGTCGGCGGCGATAAGGAAATCAGCTATTTAGATATGCCGCATGAAATGAATCCGTTTTTAGGATTCCGTGCAATCCGTTTCTGTTTAGAAAATGAACATGTATTCCGTCCACAGCTTCGTGCTTTATTACGTGCAAGTGCATACGGCAATTTAAAAATCATGTTCCCGATGATTGCTACATTGGAAGAATTCCGTCAGGCAAAAGCATTACTGCTGGAAGAAAAAGAAAATCTTCAAAAAGACGGTGTAGAAGTTTCTGAGGATATCGAAGTTGGTATTATGGTAGAAATTCCATCTACTGCAGTTATTGCAAAACAATTTGCAAAAGAAGTTGACTTCTTCAGTATTGGAACAAATGACTTGATTCAATACACTATGGCTGCTGACCGTATGAATGAGCAGGTATCCTATCTGTATCAGCCGTACCATCCAGCAATTCTGAACTTAGTAAACAATGTTATTGAAGCAGCTCACGCAGAAGGTAAATGGGCTGGTATGTGTGGTGAAATGGCGGGAGATTCTACTGCTATTCCATTACTTCTTGCACTCGGTCTGGATGAATTCAGCATGAGCGCTACTTCTATCTTACCGGCAAGAACGCAAATTCTTGGACTTAATAAAAAGGAACTTGCAGCACTTAAAAATGAATTCCTTTCTCTAAGCACAGCAGATGAAGTTGTTGCATTAGCTGAAAAAACAATAAATAAATAAGATGATGAAAACCTGTGATTATTGTTTTGTCCAAACAATAATCACAGGTTATTTTAGTACATTCGGTACATTCCTACAGAATTGGGAGCTGTGTATTGAAATCCAAATTGTTCATATAATTTATCAGCCGGAATATCTGCAATCAGACTGACATATGAACCTTTGTATGTATGGCTATCTAAATAATTCATAATTTCCTTCATCACACGTTTTCCAAGCCCTTGTCCCTGATAGCTTGGTTTAACTACAATATCAACTACATGAAAAACAACTCCTCCATCACCAACAACTCTCCCCATACCTATTAACGTATCTCCATCATAAATAGATATAGCAAACAGAGTATTAGGAAGCCCAATTTCAATTGCCTTTCTTTCCTTGCTGCTGAGCCCGGCTTCTATTCTTAATTCATTAAATACTTCAACACCTGGTGTCTGATACTTGATTTGATAATGTTCATTCATTTCCTTGTCATCCTTTTCGACAGTTTATTCTATTTTAACATTTAAATATATATCCAAATAAGCTTCCATATAATATTTTCTTATCTAACCCTATTAAAAACCAATATTATACTTAAATAGTCTACAAAGCTATAATTAATTATAACGATAAAAATTACTGAGGAGGAGATGCGTTGGATTTTCATAGTAAAGATAATATGTACAGCTATACAAATCGTGAAGTCGATATGACATGGAAGGAGAAAATAAAAGAGCTGATTGATATTGCTTCTATTCACCAGGCTGCAGATATAGGATGCGGAGGCGGTATTTATTCTAAAGCTTTGGCTGATATCGGAATTCCCTCTGTATCAGGTATCGACTATTCCAAGCCGATTTTAGAAGGAGCCGTGAAACACTGCAGCAATTACTCCAATATTTCCTTTCAGCTCGGTTATGCTAATAATACCGGTTTAGAGTCGGGCAGTGCAGATTTCATTTTATCCAGAGCATTAATCCATCATATAAAAGACCTAGGTTCTGTATTTGTTGAAGCATACAGGGTATTGAAAAGTGATGGCTGTTATCTTATTCAGGATCGCACATTGGACGATTGCTTGCTGGAAGGAAGTAACGAGCATATTCGCGGCTACTTTTTTGAAGCTTTCCCGAAATTAAAGGAATTTGAAAAGAAACGAAGACGCTCCAGCGATAATATAAAATTAAGTCTTCAGCAAGCAGGTTTTCGAAAGATTGAAGAGCATCGTCTATGGGAAATAAGGAAGACATATAAAAACAAACAAGCACTCCTGGATGATATTCAATCCAGAGCCGGACGCAGCATCATGCATGAGTTATCTGATGCTGAATTGGCATCTTTAATTAACTATATCGATCAATCTATCGGTGATATAGAAGAGCTTGTGGAAAAAGACAGATGGACGTTGTTTAAAGCTGTGAAGGGATAAATTTTTATGAGCGGGCTTGTGCTACAACTTTTTTTCAAGCCCGCGCTGCTATCCAGTATTTAAAAACATGAATATCACTATCTTTTTCTCGCTATTACAGTTCCTATCCCTGTAATCCAGATATAAGCAACAAAGAAAATCCACAAATAAGCAATAGATACTGATTCAGCTCCCAGAAGACTGAATATAAATATTCCCATAAATAATACAGCTAAGGAAACATAAGATACGTATGCGGAAAAACGAAATATATTATGCTTTACTCTTTCATCTGCTTCTGGAGTATTATCTTTTTTACGTTTGTACTTAATAAATGCAAATACTGCTAAAATAATTGCCCCGGTTAATCCCCCCAATAATACTTCATATGGAAATTCTTCCCCTTGAAAAAAGTAAAGATATCTTTACTAATTTCCGTTCTTTTATTAATCGAATAATGATATTACTTTTCTGTAAAGTGCATTCTAATCATCTAAAACTTTATAAGTACTCCTTTATCATCGATTATATAGCCGACGCCAGCCGTATAAAATAAACTGTAACCATTTATAAATCTCAACGTCAATTCATACTCATTTGCTTCGTCTCTTATTCTGTCTACATTATTAATCCGATATAATCTATACCCATCATTTATATATTGCTTTACTTCATCTCCTGCAATAATAAAATTCTGATTATCTTCAGGTATATATAATCCGAAAAATCAGTAAACTTATCCGGAAATTGCCCTGACATTTCAGCCTCTATTCTTTCAATCGCATTCACCGAAGTTTCCGCATTGTCCTCAACCATCTCAGCAAAGTTAACGGGTAAAGAAAAAGTTAAGTTAAATATCCACATAATCAATGAAACGGCAATAATCAATAATAATATAAAATTAAATAACTTACTTAACTTTGATTTAGGCTCGTGCAAATAATACCCCCTCTTCTTTCAACATTTTCAGGCTGTTTAAATAACTCACAGTTATGTTCAATCATTATATACTTCTTATCAATGTGTATACCCTGATTTTTAAAATAATAAAAAAGCCACCCGTAAGGCGACTAAAAATTTTATTTATCTGATAAATTCTTCCTGATACTAATCCTATACTAGTTAGAACCATATCTAAAATAATCAGATCTCGCTTATGTATATTAGAAAGAGCCTCTCTTATTTAAATCGAGAGCTCTTTCCTTTAAATTCTTGTTAACGGGATTCTTCCTATAAAAAAATCTTATTTAAATTATTAATATTGGTTCTAGCACTTTCCAGCGGATCACCGACAAAATCTTCCTGTTCCACTATAAACCAGTTAACCCCATTCTCTTTTCCAACACGGAGCAATGTTTTTATATCAAGCATGCCCGCTCCTATCTCTATACTTCGTCTTTTACCGTTCTCTTCTTTCATATCTTTTATATGGAGAGATATAATCCGCCTCCCATATTTTCTGATAATATCAGTCGGGTCATAACCTGCGTGCGTTGCCCAGTAACAGTCCAATTCAATCTGTACAAGTTCCTGTTCTGTCTGACCGAATAAAAGCTCAAAACCTGTTTCGCCATCAAACGTCTCAAATTCAAAGTGATGATTATGATAAGCAAATATCATCCCGTTGTCCTTGCATATTTGTCCAATTTCATTTAATTTTTGAGCTGTCCGTTGATAATCTGCTCTAGTTTTTCGGTCTGTTTCAGGCAGCCAGGGACAAATCAGCAGGCTGTTCCCGATTTCCTGATTATAAGCAATCGTCTCTTTCAGCTTGTCCCCGGTCAATTCATCAAGGCCTGTATGACTGCCAGCTGCACCAATCTGTTTATTGTCCATTAATCTTTTCAAATTCATTGCAGGCGTCTGAAAGAATCCTGCAAACTGAACTCCCTGATAGCCCATATCTGCTACAAGGCTGATAGTCTCTAATAAATTATCTTCTGCTGTATCACGAACAGAATAAAGCTGCAACCCAAATTCACCCATAATTCCATCTCCCATCTGTTTGTAATTTCTTTATATAATCACTTTCATCCGATTGATTTGATAGAAATGCCATTTATAAATCAGCTTATTCAGCGAAAAATTTAACCGGTTCTCCTTTATCGGCAGATTCATAAAGTCCATTAATAATTTTTTGAAGAATCACCCCCTGTTCTGCCGTACTGATTGGCTGGTCCTCATTCAAACAGCAATCTATGAATCTTTCCATTTGCAATTCGTAATTATCTTTCGCCGGTAGAAAAGATGGTGTAGTATCTATTAATGTTTGATGTTTTTCCTGGTAAATTTTTAAAGGAAAAACATCTGCACCTCCGCTTTCACCCATCAAAGAAACAGACATTTCATCATGTTTCTCTGTATTTGCGGCAAACGCCGATTCCAAAATAATCGATGCTCCATTTTTAAACGTCACCATTCCCCGTGCCATATCTTCTATCGAGAAGTTCTCCCAGTCCCAATGTCCTGCCAAGCCGACACCCGGTTTATTGCCGAGCTTCTGATAAGTAACACCAAAAACAGTATCCGGTTCCGGGTATCCCATCAAGTAAAGGGCAGCATCCAGCATGTGCACACCAATATCAATAAGCGGGCCTCCCCCCTGGAGTTCCTTGTTCGTAAAGACACCCCAGCCTGGGATTCCACGACGTCGGATTGCATGTACCCTCGCAGCATAAATTTCACCAAGTTCATTTTCATCAATAAACCGCTTTAAAGTATCTACTTCCTGTGTATGTCGAAAACTCAGCCCATAAGTTAATATTTTCCCATACTGCTTTGCTGTTTCAGCCATTTTTTGAGCCTCCTCCACCGTCATCGCGGGAGGTTTCTCACAAATAACATGACAGCCTGCCTGAAGCGCTGCAATTGTCACTTCAGCATGAAACTTATTAGGTGTACAGACGCTTACGGCATCAAGCTCTACTTCCTTCAACATTTCCTGGTGATCTGTAAAAACTTGATTAATATTAAATGTTTTGGCAACAGCTTTCGCATTCTCTTTGGCCACATCTGTGATAGCAACAATTTCCACCTTGTTCTTTTGCTTTAGATAATTTGGGATATGCACCGTTGCCGCAATGCCTCCTGCTCCTATAATACCGACACGTAACGCCTTTTCCATTACTATTCCCCCAGCAATTCAATTAGTTCAATCCGGCGATTTTCTTCTTGTGATAAAGCTGCCGCTTCGTTAAGACGGGTTAATTGAATAACGTCTTCTTCTGTGATAGTTGGTTTCGATTTGCCCTGTATTGCTGCAGCCCACTGTTCCATTGGAATTGGGAGAGGCTCCTGTGCATCTTCTGGCTGTATCCATCCACTCCCCTCGAATTGACTGCTTCTTAAACGAATCTGTTCATCTTCAATAAGCAGTGTCCCTTCTGTTCCATAAAGTTCTAATTGAAAAGGGCTTCCATTTGATAAAAAGCTTGTTTCAATAATGCCCAAGCTGCCTGATTCATATTCCACAATAACAACAGCATTATCATCTGCACCAAGATTTCTTATGGAATGGAGTGATGCTTGCAATGCTTTCGCAGGACCAGCGAGCCGATTAGTCAAATAGAACGGATGCGCCCCAAGATCAATGAGCGCCCCTCCCCCACTCTGTGCTGCATTAAAAAAACGTTCCGGGAGCCAACCGTATTTTCCATCTCCAGCAGCAACTGCACCATTATGCGCAAACCGGCAGCGAATTGTGGTTAAATCTCCAAGCCATCCTTTGTCTACTGCCTTTTGTGCGTACACATAATAATTCGCTGTTAGTCTCGGCATGGAAACCATCAGTTTTACCTGATTTGCTTTCACAGTTTTATAGATTTCTTCACATTCTTCAACCGTAAATGCCAATATCTTTTCCGTAAATATATGCTTTTTATGTTCTGCTGCGGCGATAATGATATCTTTATGCAAACTTGTCGGTGTCGTAACAACAACAGCATCTATTTCCGGATTGTCCAGGACGGTTTGGAAGTTCACTTCAAAAGGAACTCCCAGTTCGTCTGCCCATTTCTTTCCCCGCTCTTCCTCCTCATCCCAGACAAGCTGGACAGAAAGGTGTTCGTTTTCTTTCACTTCTCTTGCATAATCATCTGCATGTACATGCCATCTGCTAAGTAATGCTACATTTATCATTTTTTTCCTCCTCAGTTAAGGCAACATATTATTTGTTAAATATTTTTTTAGAAAATACTCCAATTAAAAATAAACTGCTTTCCCTGTTTTCGCAGATTCATAGATCGCCTCCAAAATTTGCGTAACAACAAGTGTTTCTTCTGGTTTTACCGTTGGTTCTGTATCGTTGATAATACTTTCTATCCACAATCTCGCTTCCAAATCGGCATCATTTTCCGCTTTTCCTTCATAAAAGGCCACACCGCTGGTTGAGAGATCAATCTCATTGGTATATAGTTTTCCAAAGTCCTCCCCATTAATTCGCAAGCCGTTTTTCATATCTGCGCCGCCCTCGGTACCACTGAGCGTACACTTTGCTTCATCCACATCTAATGAATTCAATGCCCAGCTCGCTTCCAGAGTAATCGTTGCCCCATTCTCCATTGTAATAAAACCGAATGCGGAATCTTCTACCGTAAATTTTTCCGGATCCCAAGGCCCCCATGCATTCGCGGCATCTTTCTTTTTGCCTAATTTATGATACGTGTTTCCCATGACAGACTTTGGTTTATAATTGTCCATCATCCATAAGGTAAGATCAAGCGCATGTGTTCCAATATCAATTAATGGTCCACCGCCCTGTTTTTCTTCATCCAAAAATACACCCCATGTTGGTACAGCCCGACGTCGAATCGCGTGTGCCTTCGCGAAATACACCTCCCCTAAATCTCCACGTTCAGTTACCTGATGCAGATGCTGGCTGTCTGGTCTAAAGCGGTTGTTGTAGCCAACCGTCAATTTCTTCCCAGTCCGGTGTGCTGCTTCTACCATTTGTTTTGCTTCCTCTGAGGTTTTGGCCATTGGTTTCTCGCACATTACATGCTTCCCGGCTTCCAGTGCAGCAATCGAGATTTCTGCATGAGAGATGTTCGGAGTCAGAACATGCACCACATCAATCGTCTGATCCTCCAATAATTTTTGGTAATCTTCATATACTGTCGCGTCTTCTGTTCCATATGCTTGAGCCGCTTTTACTGCTTTTTCTTTCTCAATATCACAGAATGCTGTTAATGCTACTTCCTTTATTTTTGATAGGCTTGGAAGGTGTTTTCCATTAGCAATTCCTCCGCACCCGATAATAGCCACATTTAATTTTTTCGTCATATTCAAATTCCTCCTATTTTTTCAAAAAAGTTTTTACCTTGTTCATCAATTAAAGATTCAAAATGCATTTCAAAAATGGAGCAGGCGCCAATAATACCAGCTTTAATTCCCTCCACTGCCGGCCCCTTTTCTTATTTCAGATTTCATTCCAGATATTCTGAACATTGTTCAAACTAATTTTAGTAGCTTGTCTGCATTCTTCCATTCATTCGAATTCAATTGAAATGTATCCATCATAGCCGGATTGCTTGATGACATGGATGATATCGTACAAGTTGATATCTCCATGTCCACTGATTGCTCCGCGTAAATAATTACCTGAAGCTGTTTGAAACCAGCCTTCACCAAGATAATGCGCAGATTCTAGACGATAATAGAAATCCTTGATATGAATCATAGATGCATCTTTTATATTTTTCTTCACGGCAGCAACAGGGTCTTCATCCACACAGAGGAAATTTCCGACATCCAAAGTCGTTTTAAAATTTTCCCGATCCACACTGCTAAGTAAACGCTGAATTCGGTCGCTTGCCTAAACATAAAAACCATGATTTTCAATGCTGGTCACAATATCGTATTTCTTTGCGTAGTCAGCTATCCGTTGACAGGCTTCCACCAGCCGCGGCAGGTCTTTTTCAAACTGTTGAATCGACGTTTCCTGGATCGGTTTAAATGAAACATCATGCCGCATCCGCTTAACTCCTAATGCGTCAGCGACATCTACTTCTTTTTTGACACGCTCCACCTCCTGTTCATATGCTTCTGCTGTAGCCGGCAGAAAATCTGCACCAATAGCATAATTAGAAATTTCAATTCCAACCTCTTTTACTCTTTCTTTAATTTTTTTAATTAAACCCGGATTATCGGTCAATGTATATCCCATTGGCACCAATTCAATATGCTTTCCTCCCTGAGCTGCTGTCAAATCAATAACATCCAAAATGGTCATTTCTCCGACATTCAGCGCCTTCACTAAACTATAAGAACTTATCCCAAGCTTCATTTTCGAACACCTCCAGCAGTTATTTGTTTCCTTTTCATATATCTAGTGTGTTTAAAATTTTCATGTCTGAAGGGACTGTGCCTTCCCAAGAAAACGATGGTATGATCCGCGCTTGCCCTGTATGTCTCTACACAATCCTCTATTTCTTCACATTCCAATATTAAATGGCTGTTATATCCTGGCTCTTTCATAAGTTTGACGACCTTCTTTCTGCTATTTGCCGCAAATTCATTTCAAAGTATTCAAACATACTTTTTTCTGGCGGTAAGTCGAAAGCGATTACATCATTCTATATGCATTTACTACTCAACTATTTTAACCTATCGACATGTTTTTTCACATCGTCCTTTCGTTGTTAATCATTTTCTTTCCAGCGATTATAAGCATCCTGATAAATCTCCACGTAACGTTTGATATTCATCTTTTCAATGGTATCAACATAATTATCCCAGTTGGATAATGGCTCCACACCTGTAATAAATTTCGCCTCCATTTGTTCTACATAAGAATTCAAGTCCACTTCAATATTGTTTACTTCTTTTTGCTCCTCTTTTGTCAAATAAACAAGAGGATATCCGATTTCGCCAAACGGTTCAATCTTTTCCGCTGTTTCTTCCTTAATAAATTGTTCAAATTGAGTATCTTCTCCCAAACTATCCAGATCATTTCTTAATGACGGTGTTGTAATACCATAGTCGGGAGTAAGCGAACCCCGATAATCCTCTGAAGACTCATATCCTTCCGGTGTATCAAGCTTCTGCTTCGTTCCTTCTTCTTCATCTTCCCACTCCCATAGATGCCCTTCTGGTCCCATATTCAAATATTCAAATCCTTCTTTGGAGTAGAAATAATCAATCCAGCGAATCGATGCTTCTGGATTCGGATTACTTTCTGAAATAGAGAAGGCTCCTCTGGACATCCCGTGACCAAGAGGAATTACAGGCTCTCTGGAATCGTCATTCGTCAAAGGATAGAACATTGGATTCCCGACAGCTTCTTCTTCCGGTTCTCCAGTAGTAAAGAAAGAGTACCAATCCGGGAAAACACCAATGCGGCTGTCTTGACCTTTGGCCTTTTTCTGTTCATCAGACTGAGAAAATGTTTCCGAATCCAATAACCCTTCTTCATAAAGTTTATGCATATACGTCAAATACTCTTTATATGCTTCTTCCATTGGGGCATAACGCACTTTTCCGTTATTTTCTTCAATTCCCCATTCCTTGATACCAAATGCAGCAAGCAGCCATGGACGGGAGCTTTCCATTTTTACATCCAATAACGGAATTTCATCAGCTTGTCCATTTCCGTTTGGATCTTCTTCTTTAAACCGTTTCAATAATTCATAGAATTCATCTGTAGTTTTGGGTAATTCCTCAACTCCTAGTGCTTCCAGCCATTTCCCGTTATACCATAATGGCCCTGTATACCATTGTGCAGTTGTTTCATCACTGACCATCGGTAAGGAGTAGATGTGGCCGTCAACGGTTGTAATTGACTTTTTAATATCCGGTTTTTCTTCCAGCAGTTTTTTCAAATTCGGTGCATATTCTTCAATCAATTCTTCCAGCGGTATAAGTACACCCTGCTCTCCATAATCAACCTCCATCCCAGGTGTCAAATTATCTGTGCCTGCACCGTAAATGATATCCCCTATGTCCCCGCTGGTAAAGGCAAGGTTCAGCTTTGTCTGAAAATCACTGGCCGGCGGCGTAACGTATTTGAATTGAATGTTGGTCTTCTCTGTATAGTCCTTCAGCAGCTCCATATTTTCCCACTCTTCGATTCCGTTTCCTGGAGCCATCATTGTTAATTGTATTTCTTCATCCACAATAGGAAATCCCTCTTTGTTGACCTCCGCTTCTGCTGCTTTTTGTGCATTTGCATCTCTTTTTTGCGTTTCTTCATCTGAACCGCATGCTGCCATTATGGTGATGAATAGCATTAAAGTTACTAGCAGCCTCCAAGTTTGTTTCATTGTTATTCTCCTTTCCATTTTACAAATAATCCATAAATTTCATATTATTCATCTCTAACCTTTTAGCGAGCCGATCATAACACCCTTTACGAAGAAGCGTTGTAAAAATGGATATATAATAATAATCGGCAAGGTGGAAACAATCATTACACCATATTTGATAACTGCTGCAAGTTGTTGCTTACTGTGCATTGCTTCTGCCATACTTCCTGTTACATCCGTGTTCTGTGAAGCCATTTCTTGTAAAACAAGTATTTCCCTCAAAACCAGCTGAAGCGGAAACAGTTCTTTGTCTGATAAATAAATCAATGCATTAAAGTAGCCATTCCAATGTCCTACACCATAGAATAGTCCCATTACTGCGATAATAGGCATAGACAAAGGCAATATGATTTTGAAAAACATTTTAAAGTTAGATGCTCCGTCAATAATTGCCGCTTCCTCCAGTTCTTTCGGGATCGTTGACTGGAAAAACACCCTGGCAATAACAATATTCCAGACAGCCGCTGCATTTGGCAGAACCATTGCCCAAATGGTGTCGATTAACCCAAGACTTTTTACAACCAGATAAGTAGGAATCAACCCGCCACTGAAAAACATAGTAATTACGAACATTGCCATGAATAAATTTCTGCCCGCAAAATCCTTCCTCGACAAGGCATATGCTGCAGGTATAGTTACGGCAAGATTAATTGTTGTCCCCAATACTGTATAGAATAGGGTATTTAAATACCCTTTCCAGATTGCACCATTTTCAAAAATAATGCGATATCCTTCAAACGTAATTCCTTTAGGAAAAAGCCACATTTTTCCTGAATTCACATCGGCAGGGTCACTAATAGATGCACTGATTATATATACCAGAGGATACAATACAATTAACGTAGCAAAACCCAGGAAAACGTAAATCAGAATTTTTATAATCTTATCGGTCATTGTTTCACTGATAGCTGAATTCATCAAAACCCTCCCTTTTTACCATAAACTTGTTTCTGATCGTTTTTTTGCAATTTGGTTAACAGTTATAAGCAGAATTGCGTTAATTACTGAGTTAAATAGACCGACGGCAGCTGCAAAACTGTACTGTGCGTCCAACAATCCAGCCTGATAAACAAATGTTGCGATAACATTAGACGATTCCAAGTTAAGCGGATTTTGTAAAAGCAAGATTTTCTCGAACCCCATTGCCATGATATTTCCCAGGTTCATAATTAACAGTATAATCATCGTCGGTACGAGAGCGGGAATGTTGATATGCCAAATCCGCTGCAGTCTGGTTGCTCCATCTACAATTGCTGCTTCATGATGCTGTGGATCCACTCCGGAAAGCGCCGCCAAATAAATAATCGTTCCCCAGCCAGTGCTTTGCCATACGCCGGAAAAAACATATACTGTCTTAAACCATTTCGGATCACTCATAAAAGGAATTGGATCGAATCCCAATAATGTAAGCCCGTGGTTTATAATCCCCGTTGCAGGAGAAAGAAAAGCAATAATCATACCAGCCATTACTACAACTGATATAAAATGGGGTGCATAAGTGACTGTTTGTACCGTTCTTTTATATAGCCCATCCTTTGCTTCGTTTAAAGCCAGCGCCAAAATAATAGGCAGTGGAAATCCGATGATTAATTCATACACGCTGAGTCCCAACGTATTCTTTATAAGATCCCAGAAATAATATGAATCAAAAAATCGTTTAAAATGTTCCAGCCCTACCCATTCGCTTCCCCAAATTCCGCTCGAAGGAATAAAATCTTTAAAAGCAATTTGAATGCCGTACATTGGAATATAATGAAAAATAAAAAAATATAAAAAGGCAGGTAAAATAAATATGTACAGCTGCCAATTCTGTAATATTTTTTTATTCTTCTTTTTTGGCTTCGGCAGTTTTGTCGGAACTTTCCTGCTTTTTGGTGTTTGCTGCTTTTCTTCCTCGGTTAACACCGTTGCCGTATTTGAATCCATATCCTTTCCTCCTCTCATGTAACTGCTTTCATTCTAGATTTTTCTGAATAGAGATTCAATATGTATATTTGGTTAAAACTTGTCGCCATTCCCTGCAAGAATCGCTTTACCGCCCGCCCACCAATAAACTTAAATATTTAAGATATGTTAAATTTGTTCATCTATGTCAAATACGTTGAAACCATGATAAACGCTGTAATAGCACCGTTTACAAATTATGTAGTAATCAAACCATCTACTGATTTTCTCTCTTCTGCGTATAACGCAAAAGGAAAATCAGTCCTCCGCCAAAAGCTAATAAAAAAGCTAATAAAAGAATTCGAGACATATTGGATATACTTGATTAACCAAGTATGGCCGATCCCGTAATTTTCTTATCAACTGGATAGTATCATCACAGTAGAAATAAGTGACATCCACATTTCCAAGACATATGAGAAGTCTATAAAAAAGCCTGATATAAGCTCGTTTTAAAAAACAAGTTATCAGGCTTCTTTTCCCTATTTACATTTCTATTTAGCGAATGAATTAATTTAATTATATATATTTCTTAGTTTTATAGTTAGACTCAACTTCTATTGATCACTTTCTTTCCATCGATCATAGGCTTGCTGATAGATTTCCACATATTCTTCTGTATTCATTTTCTGAACTGTTTCTACATAATTATCCCAATTGGATAATGGTTCTACGCCTGTAATAAACTTTGCTTCCATTTGCTGGACATAGGATTTCAAATCCACTTCAATCGTATTAACTTTCTTTTGCTCGTCTGTTGTTAAATAGACTAAAGGAAAAGGTACTTCAGCATAGGGTTCGATTTTTTCTTTTGTTTCCGCAGCAATAAATTTATCGAAATCTGATTCTTCTAATCCACGGATTGGACCACTCTTTGTTGGTGTCGGAATCCCGTAATCCGGAGAAATAGTGGCTCGGAAATCTTCCCTGGAATCATAGCCTTGAGGGACATCGAGTAATTTTCTTTTTTCCCCTTCCCACTCCCAAAGCTCTCCTTCCGGTCCCATGTTTAAAAATTCATAGCCTTCTTGCGAATAAAAATAATCAATCCATCTAATCGATGCTTCCGGATTAGGATTTTTATTTGTAATAGAGAAGGTTCCTCGCTCAATTGCAGGATTTCTCGGTATAATGGGCTCCTCTGAAACAGGGCTTGTCAAAGGCTGGAACATCGGATTGTTCATCGATTCGTCTTCAGCTTCTCCAGTGGTAAAAAATGAAAAGTAATCTGGAAAAGCTCCTACTCTGTTATTCTGTCCTTTTGCCTTCTTTTGTTCATCTGCTTGTGAAAATGTCTCCGAGTCCAATAATTTTTCGCTATAAAGTTTATTCATATACGTTAAATATGATTTATACTCCTCTGTAATTGGGGTATATCGGACTTTTCCATTCTGTTCTTCAATCCCCCACTCCTTCATACCAAAAGCTCCTAACATCCAATGACGTGTGCTATCCATGTTCACATCAATCATCGGGATCTCATCGGCTTCCCCATTTCCATTAGGATCTTCATCTCTAAAACGAACCAGTAGTTCATAAAATTCATCTGTTGTTTCAGGTAATTCTTTTACATCAAGCGCTTCCAGCCATTTTCCGTTATACCAGATTGGTCCTTTGTACCAGATTGAGGTTGAACCGACAGACACTCTCGGCAAGGAATAAATATGTCCGTCCACAGTAGTGATAGATCTTTTTACATCCGGATTTTCTTCTAACATTTTTTGGATATGTGGAGCATATTCTTTAATTAATTCTTCTAAAGGAATTAATAATCCTTGTTCCCCGTAATCTACTTCCATCGCGGGAGTTAAATCATCAGACCCGGCAGCGTAGATAATGTCTCCCATATCTTCACTTGCAAAGGCTAAATTAAGCTTCGTTTGAAAATCATTCATTGGAGGGGTGGTGTATTTAAATTTAACATTTGTCATATCTGAATAGGCAATTAAAGTTTCCATATTGCTCCACTCCTCCATACCGGCACCTGGCGCCATCAGGGTCAACTCTATCTCTTCATCTACGATAGGAAAACCTTCTTTATTTACATCTACACTTGCAGCATGTTCCATTTTTTTATTTTCTACATCATCTACCTTCTCCGTGGAAGCACATGCTGTCAATATAGACATCAATAAGGTAACAGCTATAAATAATTTCCAAATCTTCCTCATTTTAATCCCCCAATATAGTAATTTATTAACTTTTTTATTTAAAATCGCTCCATAAGTCCAGCAATCATTGAGATAGTACTACAATAGAATTTTTCACTATTTCTCTATATAGAAAGATAGCCGGACAAAACTTATTTTTTAAGAACATTGCCCGGGTCGACGGACTTTTAGGGTTTACATATTAACGAAAGCAAGTAGGAAATCTAGTTACTCCTCCAGTTGTCATAGGCCTCCTGATGAATTTCAACATATCTGTCAATGCCCATCCCCTTAATTGTTTCTACATATTTATCCCAATTTGATATCGGCTCTACACCGGTGATAAATTTTGCTTCCATCTGTTCCACATATGACTCCAAATCTACTTCAATCGTATTTATTTCTTTTTGTTCTTCTCTTTTTATACTTACTTCAGGAATAGCAACCTGGTAATATGGTTCTCTTTTTTCTTCTGTTTCATCAATTGTAAAAAGAGCAAAAGCATCAGGCTCTTCTTTTACCTCAAGAGGAGGATTTAAAAATGGTGCTGCAATTCCATATGATGGTGTTAACGTCTTGCGGTATTCTTCTGTATTGTCATATCCTTCAGGCAGGGGAAGCTGATTTCTTTTATTTTTTTCTTCGTCAGCCCATTCCCATCTATATCCTTCAGGCCCTTGGTCAAGGTATACTCCTCCATCCTCCGTATAAAAATAATCTGCCCATCTGATAGATGCCTCCGGATAAGGATTTTCTTCCGTTAAAATAAAAGCGCCACGGTTAAAACCTTGCGATGCAGTAACAATTAATTCATCAGACACCGGACTTGTTAATGGAACAGTCATTGGATTATTTACTGCTTCATCATTTGCCTCACCAGTTAAAAAGTAAGAATAGTAACCTCCCAGCAGACCAATTTTATTTTCCTGTCCTTTTGCGTTTACTTGATCTTCAGATTGAGAAAATGTCTCGGGATCCAGCAAGTTCTCCTCATATAACCTGTTCATATATATTAAATATTCTTTATAATTTTCGGTTATTGGCGCATAGCGAACTTCGCCATCTATTTCTTCTATACCTTGGCTTTTCAAACCGAAAGCGTTCAGAAATAACATTCTGATGGGGTCCATTCCTTCACTGCTGATTGGAATTTCATCCGCTTCCCCATTTTCATTTGGATCTTCATCCCGGAATTGAATTAATAAATCATAAAGTTCATCTGTTGATTCAGGCAGCTCCTCTACTCCTAAAGAATCCAGCCATTTTCCGTTATACCACACTGGGTTCACCCATTTTCCTCTATGATCCGTATTAATATGCGGCAAAGCATAAATATGACCGTCTGCTGAAGTAATCGATTTTTTGATATCCGGTCTTTCTTCCAGCACTTTTTTCATGTTCGGTCCATACTCCTCGATTAAATCCTCTAAAGGTAAAAATAGACCCTGCTCTCCGTATTCTCCTTCCATACCTGAAGTCAAATCAATTGGTCCATAAATAATATCGTCTAAATCACCGCTGGATAGAGCAAGATTTAAGTTTGTGCCAAAATCACTGGCCGGAGGAGTATTAAATTCAAAATGTATATTGGTTTCTTCTGCATAATCTTGAAAAAAGGGCATATCCTTCCATTCTGTACCTTGTGCATTCGGCCCCATCATCGTCATCGTAATTTCTTCATCAACAATTGGAAAACCTTCTTTTCTTACTTCTACATCAACGGCATGTTGTTTATCCTCCTCAGCCCCCGATGAACAAGCTGATATAAAACACGCTGCAACGATTGTAACAACTGACATCATCACTCTATTCCCCATCCATAATCTCCTTTCTTACTCTTTTATAGTGAGTTGATAGATTTCTGCAGAATTTACAGTACCTCCTTTTTTGTAATGCTTACATATTAGTGCTTTTTGAAACCGTTTTCAATATGTGTATTTGCGTATGAATTGTCACTGTTACTAGGCAACATTTGTTTACAAAGGTTTTATACTTTATGTGATATGTAAAACTTGTCCAACTATGCTGATTATTACAAAAATGAGGAGAACCTCTTGGTTCCCCTCATTTTTATTATCGATTAAACCTGCGATATTGTCCTGGTGTGATACCAACATTCTTTTTGAATTTCCTGGTAAAATTAGCAACATCCTTATATCCGACATTCAAAACAATCTGTTTGATTGAATCATTGCTTTTTACCAATTGCTGTTTAACATAATTCATTCTTAGCTCTTGTACATATTCAGAGAAATTTACACCGGTTTGGTCTTTAATAAAGCGGCTGACATAAGATGCCGATAGTTGGAATTCAACTGCAATTTTCCCCAGTGACAGGTCGTACTGATCAAAATTGAGCTGTATATAGTTTAGAATATCTTTTCGTAACTGATCATTATGGCTTTCTTTATCTTTTGCAACTTCCTTGCAGACCTCCTGAATCATTGTCAGCAAATCTCTATGCAGCTGTTCAGACGAACTAAATTCTGCAAGTTTATCAATATTTTGTATATGGTTCCTGAGCCCAAGATCCGATATTGTTTTAATAACCGTATTAATAATATCGTAGTATATCAACTTCACAGCATGCAGTGGAAGCCCTCTCTTTGTATGCAGCGAAAAAATGTCAGTTAACGTTTCCTTTGCTACTGCCACATCACCCTGTTTTAAACTCTGCACCAGTTTTATTTGTTCTTCTCTAGGGTAACCGAAGACCTGCTCCTGTTCCAAACTTATATCTTCAAAGTTAATAATGCTTCCCGCTGGATACATAAATTTATAATCCATAGCTGCCAGTGCTTCAATGTAGGAACGATTTATTGATTTTTTTTCATTACAAATTCCTCCCGCACTAATTGTAGGCTCCGAGGAAAGCCTCTCTCTCATATAATACTGTACTTCTCTAATTACCTGTCCCCTTTCTTGCCCAGCATTCCCATGTCTTTTCTCTAAGCCGATAATCAACGCGAATGTGTCATTATAAAGTAAATTGACAGCCTGCCCAACGGCATTCGTCAGTGCAAGTTCCGAAAAATCCTTTAATACTTTCTCCCTTATTTCTACCTCATTTGCTTTAACATTTTTTTCCTCAAAAAAGATTATGGCAACAAAGTAGGCTTCAGCTTTTATTGGAATATGCAATGTATCCAGCATCTTCTCTATTTCTTTCTCATCATTTATATCTCCTCTTAGCAAACGGACCAACAGTTGTTCTCTTGCAAAAGGCTGTTGTAAATCGACGGTTTCATTAATCATCTGATAATCGTGATAAATATGCGAAATACGGTGTTGAATAGTCTCCAACTCATTTTTATTTTCATTATTAAGGCCGCCATTTGTCAGTTCAAATAATTTTTTTATCGGCTTGTACTGATTTCTGCCCAAATAAACTGCAAGCACAATACCCAACACAAAAATCCCTGTTATAATCAAGAGAATTAATTGCTTTGTATGCTGCAATCTTTCAAAAAACTGTTCCGTATCCAGGATCGTTACAAATGTCCAACCACTGTCATCCGATTTAACAGTTGAACGTGAATATTCATTCCCATTAATTTTTAAATTATCGATCCCCTGCTTGTTTCCAATAATCTTATCCAAATCTGACTGTGCAATATCTTCATCATGTATTGCAGCTGCAACCTCTTCATTATTTTCATTCAAAATATATGCATTTCCTTCAAAATCGCCAAGAATGGTTTCCATCTGGTCATTCATCATAGATTCCTTAATAAAAAACATCACCGTTCCATAAGGCGTCGGATTATTTGGTGCAATTGGGAACAAATAAGCGACAACACGTTCCTTATTTCCTTCATTTGTAATGATATTTTCAGCAGATTTAATCATTGGCAAATTCGTATGTAATTCTTCTATAAACTGTTCTTTTTCCCAATCCTCAAACTGGTATTTTCTTTCTAAGAGTACATTAAGCGGGTAAGAGCCATTGGTGGAATACAAAATATCTTTTGAATGATAATAAACAAATAATTCTTCTATAATGGAACTATTTGCTTTATATTTTTTCAACTCATCGATGGCCTCACCACCGTAATAATCATCACTCACCATGTAGGGAGTTAAACGGGGATCATAGGATATTCTTGCAGCAAGCGTTTCCAATTCATTCATTCTTTCATCTGTCAATTGTTTTACTTGTTCAAGTTTACTGATATTGGCCTGTTCAATTTCTTCACGTAAACTGGAAACCGAATTCTTGTATACGATAAAACTTAAAACAGAAAATGGAACTAGAAATATTAATAAATAGGAGACAATATATTTGTATAATAAGCGGGATTTTAACCATTTAAATTTAGACAACTCCCTGGCCTCCTTTTATTTTTAATTCATCTTTTTTTCTTCCAGTTGAATAAAAGCTCTATGAGCAAACCATGTAATAGGAAAAATAGTCAATGACGCTCCCAAAAAAAAAGTCAGCACCGGAAGATATATAAATAAATAATACAGCAATAAAATGCATAACAGCATAGCAATTGTTTCAAAAGGCCGGGCAAATGCAACGAAGAAGGATTGCTTGAAATATTGAAAGTATTTTAATTTATAACGTGAAAATACAGGAAAGAAATATAAAAGAACCACGATATATAGTAAAACGATAAGTAATAATAAAGAATGGATAAACGCAGATTGGATTACTTGTTTAGATATATTCAAATCCATATATAGAAAGACGCCTATACCCAGAAGAACAATTCCCAGCCCATTCGATCTTAAAAATTGTTTCTTATATGTATGAAGAAAAACCTGAAAAATAGGCGCATCGTATCCTTCCTGGAACCATTTACTTATAACTGTAGTCACCGAAACAGTTGCTGGAATAACTCCAAAAAGACCAAGTCCTAATATAGTAAACATAAGCCAGAGTATCTGTAAATAAATCATTTTAGATAACCAATTTCCAAAATCGTAAAAAACCTTAATAAAACCGCTTAGTGCTGACATATTTCCCCTCCCATTTAATGTTATCGGCCTCTCATTCATAAATTGTTCGATACATCCGAATCTTCTTATTTATCAAATAATGAAAATTACAACTTACCCTCTCTGTATAACAAACATATCATACTTATCCATCTTTTGGTAGGCTCAAATTTTACGCTCTTTCGATATACTTTTGCCCTTACAATATACATTTTTTTGAAATCATCACCTTACCCGCACTTCGAATTTTCACTGCACTGAAATACTTTTACGATAAAAACAAGAAAAGTATCTGATTAAAAAAACCTCTGTCTATGATGAATCATTCATCGTAGACAGAGGTTTCTCCATTTTTATTACATATTATTTATCGGCTAAGTTGTAGAAAGAAGTTAATCCGCCATACTCGCCCATGCCAGCTAATTCATCTTCAATGCGAAGTAACTGGTTGTATTTCGCAACACGGTCTGTACGGGATGGAGCACCTGTTTTGATTTGACCAGCATTTGTGGCAACTGCAATATCAGCAATTGTTGTATCTTCTGTTTCACCAGAACGGTGAGAGATAACAGCTGTATAGCCAGCACGTTTCGCCATTTCAATTGCTTCAAAAGTTTCTGTAAGTGTACCGATTTGGTTAACTTTGATAAGGATAGAGTTACCAATACCCTGTTCGATACCTTTAGAAAGTTTTGCAGTGTTTGTAACAAATAAATCGTCACCTACAAGCTGTACTTTATCGCCAAGACGATCTGTTAATAATTTGAAGCCGTCCCAGTCGTTTTCATCTAAACCATCTTCAATAGAGATGATTGGGTATTTAGAAATCATTTCTTCGTACCAGTCAACCATTTCTTCAGAAGTACGTACAACGCCTTCCCCTTTAAGGTTGTATTTACCATCGCTGTAGATTTCAGAAGCAGCTACATCCATAGCAAGTTTTACTTCTTCGCCAGGCTTGTAACCGGCAGCTTCAATTGCTTCAACAATTGTTTGAAGAGCTTCTTCATTGGAACCAAGGTTTGGAGCAAATCCGCCTTCGTCTCCAACAGCAGTATTATAACCTTTTGAGCCTAATACTTTTTTCAGCGAGTGGAAGATTTCAGCGCCTGTGCGTAGTGCTTCTTTGAAAGAATCTGCGCCTACAGGCATAATCATGAATTCTTGAATATCTACGTTGTTATCTGCATGCTCTCCACCATTTAAGATATTCATCATTGGTGTTGGAAGAGTTTTTGCATTGAATCCGCCAAGATAGTTGTATAAAGGAACCTCTAAGTGGTTAGCTGCTGCACGGGCTGCTGCCATAGATACGCCTAAGATAGCATTAGCGCCTAATTTTCCTTTGTTTTCTGTACCATCTAAATCAATCATTAAAGCATCAATAATATTTTGACGGGTTGCATCTAAACCGATTAGTTCAGGAGCAATGATTTCATTTACGTTTTCTACCGCTTTTTCAACACCTTTACCAAGGTAACGGTTTTTATCGCCATCACGTAATTCTACAGCTTCATATTCACCTGTAGAAGCACCGCTTGGTACGATTGCAGAGCCAAAAGCTCCGGATTCAGTGAAAATTTCTACCTCAACAGTCGGGTTACCTCTTGAGTCTAATACTTCTCTTGCGTATACGTCAGTAATATATGGCATTATTTTCTCTCCTTTAATGTAATTCAAAAAGTTCGTCAAAAATGACACTTCAGGAAAAGGTACTTCTACTAAGTACGTCCACGTCCTGTGGACAACGTAGAAGTCATCACATCCTGTGAAAGCTCGTTAGCTTGCATTTCCGTTGGGGCTGGGACTGCGATTACTCGCCCCATTAAAAGAGCTGCTCACGTATTTAAAAGCATACGTTCCGCTACTCAATACTGCGCCGCCTCGAACTTCTTGGTCATTTTCACCAATCTTTTTGACTATTTATTTTAAATTTTTATTTTTTAATCAAGGATGAACCAGTCATTTCTTCCGGTTTCTCTACATCAAGTAAATCTAATAATGTTGGTGCCAAGTCAGCAAGAATGCCGCCGTCCCGCAATGTTATATCATCTTTCGTTACGATAACGGGAACAGGGTTTGTTGTATGGGCAGTCATTGGTTTATCTTCCAATGTAATAACCTCATCAGAGTTTCCGTGGTCAGCTGTAATAATAGCATGTCCACCTAACTCCGTAATCTTATCAACAATTTTACCAAGACATTCATCGACTGCTTCAATCGCATCGATAGTCGGCTGCAGCATTCCTGAATGACCTACCATATCCGGATTGGCAAAGTTTAATATAATCGCATTCTGCTCTCCGCCGTCAAGTTCTTTTAATAACGCGTCCGTTACTTCATAAGCACTCATTTCCGGTTGCAGATCGTAGGTTGCTACTTTTGGTGAATCAATAAGAATACGTTTTTCACCACCAAATTCTTTTTCACGGCCACCGCTCATAAAGAAGGTGACATGTGGATATTTTTCTGTTTCTGCAATACGTAATTGGTTCAGGTTATTCTGAGCTAAAACTTCGCCAATCGTATTATCCAAGTTAATTGGTTTATATGCAACATATCCATCCACAGTTTCACTGAAGTTCGTCATCATAACAAACTCAAGATTCTTTGGAGCTTTCTCTCCGCGGTCAAAATCTCTGAAATCGTCGTTTGCAAATGTTCTTGAAACCTGAATAGCGCGGTCAGGACGGAAGTTATAGAAGATAATAGCATCTTCGTCTTCAATAGTTGCAACAGGTTTATCATTCTCATCTGTAATAACAGAAGGAATCACAAATTCATCGTAGATTTCGTTTTTATAGCTGTCTTCTACTACTTCAGCAGCACTGTGATAAGAAGGGCCTTCTCCATAAACCATGGCATCATATGCTTTTTTTACACGATCCCAGCGCTTATCGCGGTCCATGGAATAGTAGCGTCCAGAAACGGTCGCAATTTGACCTACTCCTAATTCCTTCATTTTTTCTTCAGTCTGCTTCAGATATTCACCCGCTGTTTGTGGACCTACATCACGGCCATCAAGGAAAGCATGAACATATACTTTCTCTAAACCATGCTGCTTTGCCAGTTCCAATAAGGCGAATAGGTGATTGATATGACTATGCACACCGCCATCAGATAAAAGCCCGAAAAGATGTAATGCTTTATCTTTCTCTTTTGCATGTTTTACAGCATCAACAAGTGCATCTACCTCGAAAAAGTCGCCTTCCTCAATAGATAGATTAACACGTGTCAAACTTTGATAAACAACACGGCCTGCGCCAATATTTAAATGACCAACCTCAGAGTTACCCATTTGGCCCTCAGGCAGTCCAACTGCGTTACCGGAAGCAGTCAGCTGATTATGTGCATAAGCATTCCAATAACGGTCAAAGTTTGGTGTGTTTGCCTGCTTGACTGCATTTCCTTTTACTTCATCACGGATAGCAAAGCCATCCAGAATAATTAATGCAGCTAATTTATCTTGACTCATTTTGTACCTGCCTCCACTAATTGAACAAAGGATTCCGGTTCTAAGCTTGCACCGCCGACAAGTGCTCCATCAATATCAGATTGAGCAAGAAGTTCATCAATATTAGCAGGCTTAACGCTGCCGCCATATTGGATAATTACTTGGTCAGCTATGCCTTGAGAAGTAATTTCTGCAATTACTTTACGTGTTTTTGCACAAACTTCATTTGCATCCTCGCTGGAAGCTGTTTTTCCTGTTCCAATTGCCCAAATTGGCTCATATGCAACAATTGTTTGTGTTACTTGCTCATCAGATAACCCTGCCAATGCTTTTTTTACCTGATTGCCAACAACATCCATGGTTTCGTTTGCTTCACGCTGTTCCAGTGTTTCACCTACACAAACAATTGGAGTTAAGCCATGTGCAAAGGCTGCTTTTGTTTTTTGATTAACAGTTTCATCTGTTTCCGCAAAATACTCACGGCGTTCAGAGTGTCCGATAACAACATGTGTTACGCCTATATCTGTTAACATAACCGGGCTGACTTCCCCAGTGTAAGCTCCAGATTCTTTAAAGTGCATGTTTTGAGCAGCAACTTTCACATTTGAACCCTTTGCTTTTTCAACAAGAGCAGGTAAATGTACGAAAGGTGCACAAACAATTGCTTCTGTATTCCCACCTGAAGCTTTTGGAATAACGGCATCCATAAAATCAGATGCTTCCGCCAGTGTTTTATTCATTTTCCAGTTTCCCGCAATAACTACTTTTCGCATGCGCTCACCTCATCCATTCTTAATTATTTATCGTTTAACGCATCTACTCCCGGCAGAACTTTACCTTCCATAAATTCTAACGAAGCTCCCCCGCCTGTAGATACATGGTTCATTTCACTTGCCAGACCGAATTTTTCTACTGCCGCTGCAGAGTCTCCACCGCCAATAACAGAGAATCCTTCTGTTTCAGCTACAGCGTCAGCAACTGCTTTTGTACCGCCGGCAAATGTATTTAATTCAAATACACCCATTGGTCCATTCCAAATAACTAATTTAGAATCTTTTATGATAGAAGCAAATGCTTCACGAGTTTTTGTTCCGATATCCAACGCTTCCCAATCAGCAGGAATTTGATCGATATCAACAATTTTCGTATTCGCATCTTCTGAAAAATCATCTGCTACAACTGCATCAACTGGTAAAACAAAATTAACGCCTTTGTCTTCTGCTTTTTGCATAAACTCTTTCGCTAAATCAATTTTGTCTTCCTCTAATAGAGATTTACCAATTTCATACCCTTGCGCTTTAATAAATGTATAAGCTAATCCGCCGCCAATAATCAAGTTATCAACTTTGTCGAGCAGATTATCAATAACATTGATTTTATCTTTTACCTTTGCTCCGCCGATAATTGCTGTAAATGGACGCGCCGGATCTTCCAATGCTTTCCCGAGAACTTCGATTTCTTTTTCCATTAAAAGTCCTGCTGCAGCTGGAAGCTTTGTAGCAATACCTGTTGTAGAAGCATGGGCACGGTGTGCTGCTCCAAAGGCATCATTTACATATACATCAGCCATTTGTGCAAATGCATCAACTAACGCTGGATCATTCTTTTCCTCACCAGCCTCAAAACGAACGTTCTCAATTAATAAAATATCGCCATTTTGTAATTGGTCGATAGCTTTATTAACTTCTTCACCGTAGACTTCATCCGTCTTAATTACTTCTTTGTTTATTAAATCGCTCAAACGTTTTGCTACCGGATCTAAGCGAAGTTCCTCTACAACTGTCCCTTTAGGACGTCCAAGGTGACTCGCTAAGATAAGTTTTGCTCCTTTATCCGTCAACTCACGGATTGTCGGCAATGCAGCACGAATACGTGTATCGTCCGTAATTTCGCCGTCTTTTAAAGGCACGTTAAAATCTACCCGGCAAAATACACGTTTACCTTCTACTTGTAAATCAGCAATGGTTTTTTTGTTCAACGGAATCCCTCCTAATTAGGTATATGTAACTCTCGTTATTATACCATTTTATCTTGCTTTACTACTAATTCTAGTGAAAATAAGTGTTCAAAAAGTCCGTTAAAAGGCCGGGTCGGCTAAAATCGCAACGTCCTGGGGTTGCGATTACTCACCCCATCGAAGACATTTGTTGCAACGCCGGCACTAACACGTCCTGTGGGCGCAGCTTCGAGTAGTGGAATATATGTTTTTAAATACATGAGCAACTCTTTTAATGGGGCGAGTAATCGCAGCCCCAACGCAGAAACAAGCTAACGAACTTCCGCAGGATGCGGTGACTTCTACGTTGCCCACACGACGTGGGCGCTTTTAGTAGAAGATCCTTTTCCCGATGCGTCATTTTTAACGGGCTTTTTGAACATCCTATAAAAAGAAAATAGAGGAGGAAAACTGCTCCCTCCTCTACTTATACCGTTCGGAGAGGCTTACCTTACAACGAACGTCGTTTATTATCTTATAGTCCTTTTTTAGCCATGAATACAGCTAAGTCTACACAACGAGAAGAGTAACCCATTTCGTTATCATACCAAGAAACAACTTTTACAAGGTTGCCTTCCATTACGATTGTAGATAAAGAATCGAAAATAGAAGAGTGATTGTTTCCTACGATATCAGAAGAAACGATTGGATCTTCAGTGTACTCAAGGATTCCTTTTAATGGTCCTTGCGCAGCTTCTTTCATTGCATTGTTAACATCTTCAACAGTTACTTCTTTATCAAGTTCAGCAACTAAGTCAGTTAATGAACCATCTGGAGTTGGAACGCGTACTGCATTACCGTTTAATTTACCGTTAAGTTCCGGTAGTACCAGACCAACTGCTTTAGCAGCCCCAGTTGAAGTAGGGATGATGTTTTGAGCAGCTGCACGCGCACGACGATAGTCTTTATGCGGTAAATCAAGGATTTGCTGATCATTTGTATAAGAGTGGATTGTAGTCATTAATCCACGTTTAATGCCAAAGTTATCGTTTAATACTTTAGCAAATGGTGCTAAGCAGTTTGTTGTACAAGAAGCATTAGATACTACATTGTGCTGAGCTGGATCGTATTTATCATCATTAACACCCATAACGATTGTTAAATCTTCGCCATTAGCTGGTGCAGAGATAATTACTTTTTTAGCTCCTGCTTGAATGTGTTTTTCAGCATCTGCTTTTTTAGTGAAGATACCAGTAGATTCGATAACGATTTCTACACCAAGGTCTCCCCATCCAAGGTTAGCAGGATCACGTTCAGATAGTACTGTGATTTCTTTCCCGTCAACAACAAGGTTAGAACCATTTACACTGATTTCTTCTTCCAGTTTTCCATGAACTGAGTCATATTTCAATAAGTGTGCAAGCATGTTAGCATCTGTTAAATCGTTGATTGCTACAATCTCCACTTCATCATTTTTTAAAGATTGACGAAATACGTTACGTCCAATTCTTCCAAAGCCATTAATACCAACTTTTACAGCCATATTAAATTCCTCCTAAGAATATCTTGAAATTTTTATTTATATAAAGAGGTTATCCTCTTAATATCTTTTCTGCAGCACCTTGATCGGTGATTAACATATTGCTCTTCCCCTGTTTAAAGTAAGAGTTAATTGCATTTCCCTTCGATGCCCCTCCAGCAACTGTAATAATATGCTTTGACTTATCCATATCCTCCAGCTGCAATCCTACTGTTTTTACTTTATAAACAATATCGCCATCGACATTAAAGTAATAACCAAAGGCTTCTGAAACTGCATTTTCCGACTTTAATAAATCCAATACTTTCTGGGAAGACTTCCTTCGTTCCGCCATACGCAATGCATCTCCAATTCCATGTAAAACAATGTTAGAAGCTTTAATAACAGCTAATGCATCAATCACATGGGGTTCCTGAATAATCAGTTCGTATGTGGAATCACTAATCGGATCTGGTACATAAAGCATTCTATATTGACTATTTGATCTTCTGGCCATTTCTGAAACAATACGCGATGCCTGATTCTCAACCTTTTCACCAATACCGCCTCTTGCAGGGACAAATAATACATCTGTTCCTTCAGGCAATGGTTTCATTGCATCGGCTACTGCAGCGATAGTGCTTCCGCCTGTCACAGCAACTGTATTGTTTTTTTGTAAGACAGATTGCAGATAGGCAACACTTGCTTTCCCCATCTCCGCTTTTATTTGAGGATTATGATCACTATCACCAGGAACTACAATCACATTATCAACGGATAAAGTACGTTTTAACTGATCCTCCAGATTATCTAACCGGGACAAATCTCCAATTAAAGCGGCTAACTGATCCAGGACTACTTTTCCCTCATTGGTAATAAACATACCCTTCGAAGTAACCTCGACTAACCCTTGTCCATGAAGAAAATCAATCTCCCCGCGAACATGCCGCTCTGTTAAATTTGTACTTTCCGCTAATGCTCGTCTGCCAATTGGCTGATGCAAATGTACATGCTGTAATAACGTATACCTTTCCTGCATCAAACTAACCAATTCAGGTACGATTTTTCTCTGTAGGGCCATGATGGAATCCATTTTAACCATTCTCCTCTGTTCGGGATTAAAAGCGTCCCAGGTGGTAGTTCTACGTCCCGAATCAATTGTATTATAACATACATCCTATCAAAAGCAAAGAAAAAGTCTTAAAACAGCTGCTATTTTATACAAAAGTAAGAAGCATTTTATACCCCCTAATTTCTTCATTAAAATGCATACACTTTATCTATTCCCATTGCATGTGAAGTTAAACACAGAAACTTATTTAAAACTGTTTTTTTATGCAATATAGAAAGAGATTCTCCAAAAATCAACTTTTGGAGAATCTCTTTCTTATTCAGACAGCAGTCTGCTGATATTTTCTATATTTATTTCATTTCCGTATACTTCTTTTTCTTTGTATACTATCACAGGAATCATTAATTGATACTTTTCTAATAAAACCTCCGATTGATAAATATCTATTTCTTCTATTAGAATATTATTCGTATTCAGCATATCTAATAATGCTTTTGCTTCGTCACATAAAGGGCAATTATTCTTAGTATAGAATTGAATCATTTTCTCAGTCCGTTCTCCTTTTCCGCTTTGAGGAAGATTGAATACCCAATTCTTCTCTGTATTTCATCACTGTTCTTCTTGCTACATATACTTGATACAGCTCTTCCAGTTTCCTGCGAATTTTTTCGTCAGAGAGCGGCCGGGCCTGGTCTTCATCAGCTATAATCTCCTGTACATACTGCTTCACGACCACGCGGGCAACTCCTTCTCCTTTTCGGGCTTCACGCTGCAATAAATACTTTACCCGAAGAATACCGAAATCAGTTTGTAAATATTTATGACTGATGGTGCGGCTGATGGTCGAGACATGGAGATCCAAAATATCTGCAATTTCCTGGAGAGTCAAAGGTTTCAATGCTGTTATACCTTCTTCAAAAAAAGATAATTGTTTATTTACAATAATACGCAAAACCTGTTCTAAGGTTTTCCCGCGGTATTGAATGGCCTGATCCAGCATCTCTAACTCCTTTTTCTTTTCTTTTAAAAAATCTGCTCCATCTTTTGGCATATCAGCCAGTAATATATCCTCACGAATTTGAATTTGCGGGCTTGACCAGTGGAAGAAAGACAACCGCCATTCATCATCTTCCTTAAAAACCACCGCTTCTGGAATAATATACTCTACCTCTTCATCTTCTAATAATTTACCCGGATTCGGATGGCAAAGCTTCATATTAGTAATTAATCTATCTGCCTCATCTTCCGTGATAGCATATATTTCAGCTAAGCCTTGAATATCTTCCTCTGCAATCAGAACAAGATTATTTTCAAAAAGATCCTCTAAAAAGCAATAATCACTGTCCATTTCTTTCAGCTGCAAATGGATACACTCTTGTAAATTTCTTGCTCCTATTCCAGGCGGATCAAGCGATTGCAGATAAGAAAGTGCCTGCTGTATTTCTTCCATAGATAATTGGCACTGCTCTGCCCAATCCTCCAGTGTTATATCCAGGTACCCGTTCTCATTTAAAGAATCAATGCCAAATAAAACAGCTTCTTTTATTATTTCCTCTGAAATGGACAGCATGTACACATTTTCTTTTAATTGCTCGTACATATTTTTTTTCGAGGCATTCATATTTTCAAAGGCATTCGAATCACCGTGAAACTGCGAGAGCACCTGTTGATCAATTGGACGGATATCCTCAATCAAAGGATTTTCTTCAGCAATCTTCTGTACATAATCATATAATTCAATACCGGAAAGCTGCAGAATCTCAATGGATTGATGAAGTGATTGATTCATTTTCCAGGATAATGCCTGCTTTAACACTAAACTCTGCTGCATGCTTTGACCTCCGTGCGATTCTTAGGAAATATTGTATTTAGGAAATACCTCTAATACCAGACTTTTAATAAAATGATATTATACTTTTTTCACCTGATTTTCCATAACACCTATTCCTTCTATCTCTAATTTCACATGGTCCCCTCCCTGAAGCAGTCCGGACGGCTCCATAGCTAAACCGACACCGTGTGGAGTTCCTGTTAAAATAATATCTCCCGGTTCAAGTGTCATAATTTCTGAAATAAAGTTTATTAAAAAGGGGATATCAAATATAAGGTGCTCTGTATTTGATGATTGACGTTCCTCCCCATTAACAAAGGAACGGACATTTAATGCGTGAGGATTGTCTATCTCGTCCTTCGTCACAACCCACGGACCTACAGGTGTAGTATGATCAAGTGTTTTTCCTTGCAGCCATTGTGGTGTCCTTTTTTGTAAATCACGCGCAGATGTATCATTTGCAAGTGTGTATCCGGCAATATAATCAAAAGCATCTTCTTTTTTAACCTTTGAAGCTGTTTTTCCAATAACCAGTGTTAATTCAACTTCATAATCTAATTTTTCAGTAATTGATGGATAATGAATATCATCCTCCGGGCCAATAATAGCATTATCAAATTTAGCAAATAGAACCGGGAAATCAGGAATATCCGATTTCATTTCATGAACATGCTCCTGATAATTCTTACCGACACAAATCACTTTTTTTGCTTTTCCAAGCGGCATTCCCAGATGAACATCCTGAAGTGAAATAGTTTCATGCTCTGCTTCTTCATTTAAAATTTTCTGCAGCTCTTCCACATGCTCTGCCGCACGCGCATAAAAATCAACCGGGTCAGCCGGAAGCTTTTCTTTACCAGCTTGCTTGGACAACGTTTCCACGTCTGCAATTGATTCCGAATCTGTTAAAACACCTGTACGATATTTTTCACCTTGTTCTTTCCGATAAGCTACTAATTTCATATGTATTCCTCCCTTTCCCTTATTATAGTAGAGTTACTGTAGGAAGGAAAATAAAATATGTCATAATTTATTCAATCAAACGACTCATTAGTCATGCTATACTAGGTGTTGATTATACTAAAAAAAGTTGAAGAAAGGAGCTATATAAATGAAGAAAAAAATATTCTTTATCCTGATTGCTCTTATAACTGTATTAGTTGCCTGCTCCAATAATGAAGCGGATACAGCAGAAAAGGACAATGATACGGATTCACAGGAATTATCTGTCCTGGAAGTAGATTTTGATGTTCCAGAGCATGTTGAAGTTGGGGAAACAATTGATTTAACAGCGCATGTCAGCTTTGAGGATGAGCCTGTTGAAGATGCACATGAGGTTTTATTTGAGGTATGGACACAAGGCCATGCTGATGACAGTGTTAAATTAGAGGGAGTCCATCAGGAGAACGGTACATATACTGCAAGCTTTACCTTTGAAGAGGAAGCTGTCTATGAAATGTATGCACATACAACAGCAAGAGAAATGCATATCATGCCTTTAGAAACGGTTATTGCCGGCGATGCAGAACCATCTGAAGAAGATGCCCATGACGAAATGGACCACGAGCATCATGAACATGGCGATGATGGAGATGAGCATGGTGAGCACCAAGGACATGACGATGATGAAGATGAGTAAAACAGTTTTATAAACAGACAGAGCTGACATGTATTCCTTTCTGATCTAAAATTCGTTATACTATGTACGTAGAAATGGAAGCTTAAATGAGGTGATATGCTTTGATTCAAGTGTATACCGATGGAGCCACAAACGTGAACACTGAAAAAAGCGGCGCCGGTATTTATATAAAGTCAGGAGAAAAGAAACTGGAATATGCAGTTCCTTTACCTTATATGCCAAATCATGAAGCTGAATTTCATGCCATTATAGAAGCATTAAAAATCTGCAAAGCAAATTTTCCTGGAGAAATCCTATCTTTCCGGACAGACTCTAAAGTAGCAGCAGAAGTAATTGATAAAGGCCGAACAAAGAACAAACAATTTCTTCCTTTACTTGAAGTTATCCAGTCTGAAGCAGCAGAATTTCCTTTTTTATTTATTAAATGGATACCTGAAAAAGAAAACAGCAAAGCAGATCAATTAGCAAGAGCAGCAATCTATCAGCAATAATGCTTATATATACACAGGGTACGGGAGGAAATAAAAATGAATAAAATACCGTTAAAAGAACAAAGTATTGTATTAATCGGTTTTATGGGGGTTGGAAAAACAACGATTGGTCAGGCGGTTGCTCAAAAGTTATATCGTGACTTTATCGATATTGATGAAGTAATTGAACGCAGATTCCAGATGCCTCCAAAAGATATTTTTGCTAAGTATGGGGAAGCTGTCTTTCGCCAGCATGAAAAAGAGATCATTTCTGAAATGTGCCATAAAAAATTAAAGGTAATTTCCTTAGGCGGCGGGGCATTTCTACAAAAAGAAATTCAGGATATCTGTCTTGCAACCACTACTATTTTCTTCCTCGACTTAACCTGGGACAAATGGAAGGACCGGATTGGGTTACTGATAGACAGCCGCCCTGTTTTGCAAGGAAAAAATATGGATGAAATTAAACAGCTTTTTGATGATCGGCAGCCAATTTATGAGCAGCATCATTCACGTGTATTAACAGATGACCAGGAAGTAGAAGAAGTAGCTGATTATATCGTAGATTCTTTAAAATTAGCCTGGGAGCTTTATGCTTGATTGGAAAATCAAGAAAAAGCATATCTATTTACAGGTAAGTAGTTAACCTTAGTAGATATGCTTTTTTTTGCTTTAATCAGACAACTGCATCTGTTTTCATGTTTAAGATATCCTTCACACTGTTTAATGTGTAATGAGGCTTATAAGGTGTCGTTTCCACCATGCATTTATCTGTTATACCTGTCAAAACCAAAATAGAATTCATACCATAATCATTTCCCATTTTCACATCTGTTTCCAATCTATCCCCTACCATAAAACATCTTTCTGACGGAAGTTTTAAAATATCTTCTACAATAAATTTAGCTGCTAATAAAGAAGGCTTGCCAAGTATAATTTCTATTTTTTCTCCGGTTGCTCCTTCCATTGCTCCAATCATTGCCCCGCAATCTGGTATCTGGCCTCCGCGCATTGGACAAGTGCGATCCGGATTAGTAGCTACCACGACTGCCCCATTCCTCCATGCCTGAAAAGCACGATTTAATTTATCATAACTGAATTTTCTATCCCAGCCCAGCACAACATATTTTACTTCTTCCGGTTTATCAGATACCTCAATACCCTGTTTTTTTATTTCATTAATTAGTGGCTGTTCTCCGATAACCATGACCTTTTCTGTTTGCTGTAATTGAGATTTTAAATATCTGGCTGTCAGTATATTAGAATTAATGACATTTTCATTTGTTACTTCAACTCCAAGTTTATTTAATTTGTTTACATAGGTCTCTGTTGTTTCAATCGACTTATTTGTCAGAAAAACAACTTCATCTCCTCTTTCACGTAAAGCCTTAATCGTCTCGCTTGCCCCTTCAATAATTTTCTCTTCTAAATAAATCGTACCGTCTAAATCAAAAATGTATCCCCGTTTCACCCTGTTGTCCTCCTTGTTGTTTTATAATTGCTTGGTGTATTTATTACCATCGCCAATCTGTAAAGTTTCAGGCAATAAGAACTTCAGGAACAAGCTCTTATTATCTTTTTATGAAGAGAGAGGGCTTTCACAACCTGTATATGTCTATTATTCTCTCTGACTCATAAACAACTATATAACTGAATATTCAGTAAAATAAAAATTGTATAATGCCTTTTCTTTATAAAAATTGACACTTGGCAAGCTATAAATAGCTTTTAAGAGTCTGCTATATTTTTTATCCGGGGTTTATTTCTAAAGATTAAAACCCCGGACAAAGCATTTAAAACTTAACTCTTTTTCTCACTTCTATTTGTAAGTTTTTCTGCAATCAGCTGGAATATAACTACTATGACAACAAGAACAATTGACATCGCTGCCGCGGAATAGTATTCTGCCCGCATTACATTTTGAAAGATTGCCAGACTCATTGGGGCCCAGCTTGCCGGCGCCATCAGAATTGATATACTTGTCTCTTTAATAACAGTTACAAAAACTAATATCGATCCTGCCGCGATACCAGGAAGCATCAATGGTCCAACAACTGTCAATAAAGCGGTGAAGGTAGAGGCACCTAGATTTATGGCTGCTTCCTCAATATCAGCTTTAATGGATTTCATCGTACTCATCGTAGACCGGACCATATATGGCAATCTTCGCATTGCATACGCGACAATTAAAATAAATGCTGTTCCTGTAAGCTGTAAAGGTGCTGTATTAAATGTCTGAATCAACGCAATACCAACAGCAATTCCTGGAACAATCAACGGTACTGTCGTTACAAAATCAAGCGCTGTTGATTTATGTCTTACAACAAAGTAAGCTACTGCCGCTGATACGACAACACTTATTACCAGAGCCCCCAGCGCCAGCACAATACTGTTTTGAATGTTCCCAAGGGAGGATGTGAAAATAGTCTGGTAATGAGATAACGTGTAACCGCTTGGCAGAAGATCCTTTCCCCAAGTAGTTGCAATCGACTGTAAAAATACAGTAAGTACGGATAATAGTGGAACGATAATAACGAAAGCTGAAAATACGAACAAAGGAACAGTCAGCATTTTATTATCGCTGAGTTTGACTTGTTTTGGTTTTCCAGATACAGAACCGTAATTCATATTTTTAGTGAAATAGTTTTGCAGCCAGTAAGCAAGTCCCGCAATAGCAATCATGACAACAGTCAAGATTGCGGCACCTCCCCAGTTAAAGAATCCGGAAATTTCTCTGTATGCTTCTACAACAATCAGGTTTAAATCACTTGGCGCCAGAATAATCGGTGTTCCAAAATCAGAAAAGCTGACCGCAAAGATAACCAGTGCTGTAGAAAGCATTCCTGGTATTACCAGAGGCATAGTTACCGTTGAAAAAGTAAGCCAGCTCTTTGCTCCCATATTTCTGGATGCTTCCTCAAGAGATATATCACTTACTTTAAATGCGGCAACCATTGGCCATAATGCATAAGGGAAAAAGAAAAATATTTGTACAATTGCTATACCTGTCATCGAATATGGATCAATAAAAAGCCCTTCTCCGCCCAAATACTGATAGATTTGTGTAACCCATCCGGATCTTCCGAACATAATGATAAAAGAATATCCAGAAATAAAAGTCGGTACAACTAATGGGATGGTGCATAATGCGCTGATTGTTTTCTTAAAAGGCATCTTCGTTCTTGCAATCCCATAAGCAATCGGAATACAAATTAACATAACCACGAGTGATACCGTTATTGCCAAATACAAACTATTCTTCAAGGAAGTAAAATAAGTTGTATTTTGAAAAATAGCAGTAAAGTTATCTAAAGTAGCATTTTTAAACTGATTGATGGTCGTTTGCAGCGTGTCCACGCTTATTAATGAACCAAATATATTGATAGGCTCATTCGTAAAACTCACCAGGAAGATAGATAGTAAAGGAATAATTAAGAATAATAGAAAGAAAGCATAGACAAGTATTTTTAATATCCCAAGACCGTTAAAATTATCTTTTAATTTCTTCATAACAGCAAAACCCTTTCAGGATCTACAATAACTTTGATTTCTGATCCTTTTGCAAAAATCTTATCTCCTGATTCAAATACAGTATCCACCAGCAGGTTATGCTCCCCAACTTTAATATCATACCTTACAGTCGACCCCAAATAGGTTGCTACTTCTACTGTACCTTCAAAATAATTGTCCCTCGTACTTTCGTTTTTATCCTTTACAATTAAATTCTCAGGTCTGATTACAAGCTGTACATCTTCAAGCTCTGTATCCATTGAAGACTGAATTTCATAATCACCGACTCTTACATAGGTCAGATTTTTTTCCTTTTTTATTACTTTTCCAGGAAGTATATTAGAAGTACCGACAAAATCTGCAATAAAAGGTGTTTTCGGATTACTATACAAATCTGTAGGTGTTCCAATTTGGAGAATTTCTCCGCCGCTCATTACAGCAACGCGATCCGCCATACTCATTGCTTCTTCCTGATCATGCGTTACAAAAATCGTTGTAATCTTCAATTCCTGTTGAATTCTTCTAATTGTATTTCTCATAGTATGTCTCAACTTTTGATCCAGGTTGGACAGAGGTTCATCCATCAATAGAACCTGAGGCTCCATCACAAGCGCCCTGGCTAATGCAACCCGCTGCTGCTGCCCGCCCGAGAGCTCACCTGTCAGCTTTTTAGCATGATCCTGCAGCTCAACATACTCTATAATACTATTTACTTTTTCCTCAATATCTTTTGGATATTTGACTATTTTACTATTGAGCATTCGGATATATACTCCGATTTTTTTAAACATATTACTATCTCTTAAACGCTTGATATTCAAGCTGTACGCAATATTATCAAAAACATTCATATGCGGAAACAGCGCATAACTTTGGAATACCATTCCGCAGTTTCTTTGATGGGGAGAAATTTTATTTACTATCTTTTCGCCAATTTTTATCTCTCCGCTTGTAGGTGTTTCAAATCCGGCAATACAACGCATGGTTGTTGTTTTCCCGCATCCAGAGGGGCCAAGAAGGGCAAAAAATTCGCCCTCTTGGATATCTAATTCAATATTCTTAAGCACGTCTGTTCCAGAAAAATTCTTTGTAAGCTGCTTTACAACAACAGAGCCCATAAAACCATCCCTTTACTGTATATTCGTATTCCATTCGCTTCTGATTCGGTCATAGTTCTCATTTACCCAATCAATGTCCAGGTCAATTGCATGCTCCTGCACAGTTTCTAAAGAAATCGGTGTTTGTGATTCAACATCCGGATTAATTGGTATATGATTCCATGAAGCTAAAATCTCCTGTGCTTCATCACTCAGCATAAAGTCCATAAATTGCTTGCCGCCATCCGGGTTAGGACCATCTTTAACCAATGTAACCGGGTTTACTAATACTGGCGTTTCTTCAGGGACAATAAAATCAACGTCTTCTCCGTTTTCTTTTAGCTCATATGCCATAAAATCAAAACCGATTGCTATTTCAGCTTCTCCCATAGCGACCCCTTTTGTCGGGCTGGAGCCTGAATCCGGAATAGAATTCGCGTAATCCGTCAGCTTTTGGAAATATTCCCAGCCTTCTTCTTCTCCATGCTGCATCATGTAGCTTAGTACCATCAATGTTGATGTACCAGAAGCGGCAGGGTTTGGAAATTGAATTTTGCCTTCCCATTTAGGATCTAATAAATCTTCCCATGTTTTTGGTGCTTCCTCTTCAGAAACCAATTCTGTATTGTAAGCAAAACCAAGTACAAAAATCTCTGTACCTACATAATAATCATCCTGGTGTTTCATTTTGATACCGTTTTCAGTAACTTCCCAATCCTCTGCTGCTTCCGGAATATATTGCGTAATAATATCCTTATCTACAGCTGTTTCAAAAGGCAGAATCCCTCCTCCGCCATACCAGACATCAGCCTGTGGATTACCTTGCTCGGCTATCATTTGATTCACAAGTACATTTGTTCCTGCATAATTAACGTTTACCGGGGTCCCATGTACTTCTTCAAATTTAGCAGCTAATTCATTCGTTAAATCAGGTGTTTCAGGGGAATAAAGTGTAATTGCTCCTCCGCTGCCGGAATCACCGTCTCCTCCAGTATCATCACCAGCACAAGCTGCAAGTAAACTAATTAAAACAATAAATAATCCCCCTATAACTAATTGCCCTTTTTTACCTCTCATACCTTTCTCCTCCTTTTTGTTTGAAATAACCCAAAAAAATAGGAGATGATAAGAAATTGGACACACCTCTCCTCCGAAAGGTAATTATCCAACTCTATCTTCTCCTATTTCTATATAGAGTTATTTAATTATTGACACAAGTATAGCAAACGCTTTCAATATTGTAAAGAAAAAATCACAATTTTGTGAACAAATATTTACAAAACTAGTCTAAGACCGCGAAAATCAGCAGTTTTATTCTCTTTTTCAACCAAAAGACTCTATGGTTTATCTATCTGCAGAGTCTTTTGGTTAGTTTATATCAAATATCAATATTCCACAATTTAGGATCACTTGAAGAAATAGCTAAAGCTCCTGCCTCTAATCCTTCCAGGATCTCCTTTTCTTTGCTGATCAATCCTCCAGCTATAATCGGGAGTTTCGTTGTCCTTGTTAATTCGTCTATGACGCTTGGCATAAGTCCAGGTAATATTTCAATAGCATCAGGCTGGTATTGATCTGCCATCTCAATTCCTTTTTTCATAGCATTTTTATCAATTAAAAAGATTCTTTGAACTGTCATTAACCCTTCTTCTTTTGCATATTTAATCAGGCTGTTTCTTGTAGTAATAATTCCTTTGGGCTGCCACACTTTTGCAATATACTTTAGTGCATTTTTTGAATTAGAAAGCCCCTCAATAAAATCTATATGTAAAAAAGTTTGCTTCCCAGCCTTTTTAAGTACATCTAGATAATCAGAAGTCGTAAGTAAATCTCCCGTTAATAAAAACACAACATTTGAATTTGAAGCAGCAGCCAATTCTAAATGTTCCGGTGATTTCACAGAAGCAATAACTTGTGACTCTACAATATTAACTATTTTTTCCATCAATATCCTCCTTGAAATATTTTCCAATAATAGAATCTTAATTAATCTATCTAAAAGATAGTTTTTAAAGCTCTTATGTCTTGACAGCTTTTGGGTAGTGAAAGTTTATATAACAGAGTGTGCAAAAGATAACATTTCATGGAGAAACAACTGTAAAGTGATACTTCAGCCTTGAGGAACGATTCTTTCCGCAGATAGAATTAGGTTATATCCTGCAAAAAGCTCGCTTGTAGGGGATTATAAAAAGGAAAACTTCTCATCCCGTCAAAGATGCCTAAGACTAGTGAAATGTGGGATAACATATACAAAATAACTTAACTTAAAATTTTTTATTATTTTCGAAATTCTACCTTGAGTTTATTTTACCATAAACTATACCCTGTAGGAATGACTAAACAGTTAATTTCACAGTATTTACGAGATATTTCGGATTTATGATAAACATAATTTTATCATTTCATAAAAAAATAATTTCCGGTAAAATGTTTTATAAATAAATCATATTTATAAGAACTATTTAAAACATTTCACATAGAAATAGAAAATAGCAAAAAAAAAAAGACCGGTGTAAAACTCCGGTCTTTTTTTACTTTTTACACTTCGATTATTGTTTGCGTTCAAAGATATCATCAATTAAGCCGTATTCTTTGGACTGTTCTGCAGTCATAAAGTTATCACGCTCTGTATCATGTTCAATAACTTCTAATGGCTGTCCGGTGTTTTCAGACATGATACGGTTCATGCGTTTTTTAATTTCAATAATTCTTCTTGCATGAATCTCAATATCTGTTGCCTGACCTTGCGTACCACCTAATGGCTGGTGAATCATGATCTCACTGTTCGGCAAAGCAAAACGTTTACCCTTTTCACCAGCGTTAAGCAGGAATGCTCCCATAGAAGCTGCCATACCAATGCAGATTGTAGATACATCTGATTTAATAAAATTCATTGTATCAAAAATTGCCATTCCGGCTGTAATAGATCCGCCAGGAGAATTAATGTATAAAGAGATATCTTTTCCTGGATCTTCTGCTTCTAAGAATAATAGCTGTGCTACAATAGAGTTGGCGACATTGTCATCAATACCGCTGCCAAGTAAAATAATCCGGTCTTTCAATAAACGGGAATAAATATCGTATGCGCGTTCACCACGGTTTGTTTGTTCAATAACTGTAGGTACTAAATTCATTATAAATCCTCCTTGAATAGCCAGTTAACATGGCTGATGATTTAATTACTATAGTTAATATGATAGCTCATTGGTCAATAAAGGTCAAACAAAAAGATTCTCCAAATTTCTACTTTAACCAGTTTTCCCGATTTTATGTTTGTTAAACCTAAGAAATTTTATCAAATAAAGAAAAAGGACTTGTCTCAGAAGGAATTCGTATGTATAATTAAGGTTGTGTTTTTAATAAAACAATACGCGCCCATAGCTCAGCTGGATAGAGCACTGGTTTCCGGTACCAGGTTTGCCGGGGGTTCGAATCCCTCTGGGCGCGCTAGATAACTTCAATAATGACAAGGGATAGAGTCGTTTTCTCCCCTTGTCTTTTTTATTGTAAAAATTCCATTTGCAAACGAATTGCAAACCTTCGTGTTTCGAAATAATTTTTTCTGCACTTTTTCTTCTATTGTATACACTTCTTCTTCCATTTATTACATCACAAATTATTTGACCTTACGAACATATATTCCTATAATAAAATACATACAATAATTACGAACGTATATTCTTATTTGAGAGGATGATTAAAATGGATGAATTCGCTATCACTCGATTTACACCTGAAATGTTTGGATATACAGACAGAGGTATTTTAAAGTGGCAAGGAATGATATTAGCTGACCAGAAGGATGCGCTGAAAAAGATCGATAATGAAATCTCTGTGATTGAAGGAAAGGAAGAAATGTCTGAGGTAGAAATATCTCAAGTGTTGCATAGAGCATATGTAACAAACTCACCTGTATCCATACAAGCTAATATAATTCGTAACGGCAGCTTTTACAGAGATGTGATATGCAAAGTAGCTGGGTATGGTGGCAATAAAATACATCTGCATTTAAAAGATGAGAGGACAACCAGCTGTAGCATAGAGGAAATTAGAAATGTGGAAATGATGGATCCGTTGGATTGGTATGATAAGAGGAAATGATATTCATTAGTTAACTTATTTATCGTTGACTACTAGACCGTTATCGGTTACCATTTATCTATAACGATACGGAAGGAGTAGCAACATGAAAAATCAAAATGTATTAGAACAAATAATGGGCGTAGAAACAGCAGGTGAATTGTGGGGATTTTCTCCCGATCACGTTAAAAAACTTTGTCGGGACGGTAAAGTTAAAGCTGTAAAGATTGGCAAGACGTGGATTTTAGATAAAAATCAAGAAAATCCTAAAAAAATAAAAAAAGGTGGTTGACTGAATAACCGATAACGGTTATAATATAATTAAGAGGTTAAGATACATCCTCAAAAAAACTAAAAGGAGATGTTACAAATGAGAGAATGGCAAAGAGAAGGTTACAAAGTGGTAGAGGTTGAACTTAACGGAGACTTACACGATTTTGAAGTAGTCCAAGGTGATGAAGTCGTAGCAACAATCACACCGGAAACACTGGAGGACATGGAGTTAATCATCAAAGATTTAGACAACGGAGACGACGTAAATGGCTGGGAAGATGGAATGGGGAACACAATTAGTATATAAAAAAAGACACCCATTATTGAGTGCCTTTTCACAAAAATATTTAAATCCACGCTCCCCTCACCGGGAGCGAAATACACTTTGATTATACCATAATGAACGTTAAATATACAATAGAGGTGAAAACAATGAGCCTAAAATCAAGTATATATAAATTTCTTCGCATCTGGAATGATGTGGATGCAGTTAGAAAAGGAAAAGTTGGAAAGCGAATTGGAAGAAGAATAACAGGTCGTGCCGCAGGAAAAACGATAAGGAAGATTTTTAAATAATATGTATAGCCCTTCACAAGAGTGAAGGGCTTATTTTTATAACCTTTTGTTGACTTCTTTTCTAACTTTTTCATACTCTGACTTGCTGATTCCAAGTGAATTTCTGCGGTTTTCATGGCCTGAACCATGCTTACCTGCAATTACTTCTGTAGCCATTTGGCTGATAGATTTTTTAGGATTCGATTTAGTGGATGTGCCGGACAGCTTGTTATAAACCTGCTTGCCAGCAAGACCATCTACATCCAAACCATAGTAAGACTGAAATCGCCGTACAGCATCCTCTGTATCATCCCCATAGTAACTATCGATTCCATTATTTTTAGCGCCTTTATTTGGATAAAATGGCGGGTTATTATTAGCAAGTTTTGTTTGCAACTGATTAACAGGGTTTCCGTACTCACCATTGCCAAGTGTTTGGCCAGTCCAGTTTCCGGTTAGCTTTTTCCATTTAGTTTTAGTAGGGCTAGACGGTTTTGTAATCTGTTTGGAACCTGTTTTACCAGGTGAGGGCTTAGACACCTTTGGAGCACTATTAGTATTCTTTACGTTAAGAAATTCCATAATTCCATCAGCAATGGCCTCACCCTGAGCTTTAAGCTTGGCGTTATCACGCATTGATTTAATATCAATCCTTGAATCCATAAATCCGCCTTCGGTAAGAACAGCAGGCATTTTAGTTTGACGAGTGATAGCAAGATTAGATTTTTTCATACCTCTATCCTTCAAACCCATTGCTTTAACATATTTCGGATGAATGCATCTCGCTAATATTTCAGACTGTGGTTGCGATCCGTTTTGAGTAAATGTTTCGATGCCTATTTCGTAATTGAGCCAATTTGTTCCAAGTGCGTTGTGATGGCATGATACATACACATCTGCGCCCCATGCGTTTGCTTTGTTTGTGCGGGCAGTTAACCCAACGTCAGTTTTACCAGATGCATCATCTGTACGTAAAACCTCTACGCCATTAGCTTTTAATTTTGCAATTGCAGCTCTTACTACCGCATCATTGAAATTCCATTCATATTCCCCGGCTGGAGAACGTTTACCTGGTGTTGAACCACTGCCTCCATGTCCCGCACACATAGCTACCTTCGCCATATATAAAACCTCCTTATAAATTAAAAAGAGCAGCCGCAGCTACTCTTATTTCCATCTTGCTTTATCATCTTTAGATGCTTTTAAAATACGATCGGCTTCCTGTGCTTCTTTGGTGACAGAATTGTTTTTCCACCATGTCCAAATTGCTACAACAGCCAAAATAACAGCAGATACACCCTCATAAATCTGTTCCTCACTAAATGGTAGTGGATTCCATCCGAATGTCACCAGCACCTGATTTAATAATAAAACTGCCAATACTGCTAATCTTGTAATTGCTTGTTGCATATAAATCATCCTCCTTAAAAAATATTAGCTACTGCCACACCAACAACACCTGCAACAATAGCTGTCACTAAAGCTGTGATAAATGCGCCAGTTATCTTACGACGTATCCAGTTCGTATCATCTTGGATAGCGCTCAACGTCTGCTGCATCGTTTCTATCTGTCCATCTTGACGTATATCATTTCGCTGCAGCTCCTCAACATCTTTTCGCATCAGATGGTAGTTGCTTTTTAGTTCGCTGACATCTTGCTGCATTCTCTCTTTCCAAGCATCCATATCTCCCATCTCCTCTTGTTTTGTCATACTCGACCCCCTATTGCTTTTAGACATAAAAAATAAGCCTTACTCGGCTTGTGGTTTGTAATCATATTTATAATCAGTCTTTACTCCGCATGGTTCATCTTCTTTAGTTAGAATTTGAACAACTGTCGTTTCCTTCGTCTCCGGGGTGTAACTAGAGTGTACAATCATAATTATTCCTCCTCTGTAATAGAAAAGCACCCGTTAGGATGCTTTAATAAGATAGCTTTTTAAATGCTATATTGTTTGGATTTAAATTTTCTGGACCAATACAATAGATTGCTTTTGATATAAGTCCATCTTCGCTCGTGGTAATGTCTTGTTTGAAAACTCTCACTTTATCATCATTTAAGAAAAATCTGTCACCAATACCGAAACCATTCCAGTCGGTACCAACCTCATTTCTCCATCCAACAACATCACCATCAAAGATGGTTTCATGATGATCTACTTCCTCATTGCTAAAATAAATAATTTTAACTACTCCATCGAGTTTAAATTTGTTTTTCATAATTTCCCCTCCCTTCATCTACTAAGTTTCGACAAAAAGAAGGAAAATCCTGCATAAAAAATAACGCTTATTCAGCGCTTGATTTTAGTGTAATTACCCTTCATATTTTATTTTTTTTAAAAGAGTAATGTTTTGTTTGTTCATTTCTTTATATTTTTCTTCATCTTCAAATGCGTATAACCCGTTATGGGTATATAAGACACCTTTTTTATCTCTTGTCAGCCCCTCATGCAATCCTTTTGAATATCCTTTTTTATTTCCTTTAGAGTAACCGTCTTTATAACCAGATTCATATCCTTCGTTTTTAGCGTTGCTTAACAATTGATTTAACTTTTTCTTAGAAATGAACATTTCACTCGCTCCTTTATCTACAATGATTAAAATAGCAAGTACTGTTATAATAACTGCATATATCCACCAATATTTAATGAAAAACTGCATCTGCGTGAGGTTTATGAGATCATCAATCATTTTTTATTGGCCACATGTTCTTTATCCATTTCTTCAATTTGTTGTCTCTTGGTTTCTTCGAGTTCTTGATGCAACTCATTTATTACTGCATCCCTATCGGCTATTTTCATCGTTGATTCTGCAATTTGATTTACCAAAGATTGTATAATGTAATCTTTATTAGGTTGATCCATAATATCATGCTCCTTTTTGATTTAATTTTGTGTCCAATTCCTGAACGGATTTAACTAAAATTGACACGACATCGTCTATAGCAATATTATTGCCGTTAATTTTATATAATGGTCTCCCATTATTAGTGTATCTTAAAAGATCGATACCTTTTATTAAGTCAATACCTTCATTATCCGAGGGATGTAATGACAAAAGAGATAAGGCTCCAGCTGAAAATACACTACTCCCATCAGGTAATAAATACCTTTGCGCTCGTATCGGTCTATAAGTAGTGGTTGTATTCAACGCTGTTATTTTTAATTCTCCACTGCTTGTTGGCCTAACATAAATATCGCTTCCGGTACCGTGGTTAGTATTTTTATCTAAATAAGTGGCATATAATCCTCTGCTCCTCAAATCTAACCATGTGTCAGTTGTCTGACCAGCAGTTATCCTTACTTCTCCGGCAGCTCTCGGGCTTAAGTACAGATGATCAACGTTTCCAACTCCCCAATTAACTTCGAGTTTATTTCCATAAAAATGTTTCGCTCTAACATCTGTATAATCGTAGCTGTCAATGGCACCGTCTCCACCCAAGGAATCGTAGGTCACACTTCTTGTTTCGGTATAACTACCTAAATATACGTTAGTATTGACAGTACCAAATGCTGCAGAAGATACAAAAGATAGGTCAGCTTGAAACCTTAAATCTCCACTTGTGTTGTATGCATATATTCCAGTCGGGCTTAAATTAACATAACTTCCAGTGGAAAGTTCTAAATGTACATTGCCACCTACAATTTCCAGCCAACTATTAGCATTTTCTGAATAGAATTTGCTTCCGTATATCTCTACAGCTTCAATAATGATACTTCTCAAAGTTCCTGTTGTTATATAATCAGCTACAATACCTAACTTGGCCGACATTGCAGTACCGTAAGTTTTGCCACCATCAATGCTAAAACCGATCGCATCACCGACATAACGTGTCATGTAGTTTGGATCGTCGCCATTCCATCCGATAACTCCATTAGGCATGTACTTAAACACACTATCGTTATTGCCGTTTATGATGGCTGAGATGTCTTGCACACGTCTATCGAGAGAAGACAAAGGAATTTGTTTTCTCCCAGATAGAATATCATTTATGTTTTTTGTGGCAGTTCTCATATTTGATTGATAACGTTTAGTCAAAGATTCCGTACCAAAGGTAAGTGAGATATCAACAACCTCACCTTTCCAATTTTTCGTAACAGATTGTTCCACAATCCTCACTTCATCATTTAATCCAATTCGTTCATCAATTATAAATACCCTATCTCCCAATTGTGTTTGGGCTATAGGATATCCTTGGTTTCTCAAGTCGTGTATATCCGCTGTTATAGTTATTTTAAGCGAGTTGTTTACAATATCTCGCAGTTTCCTATCCATTTCTGCGGCTATTTTCAGCCGACCATCCTTAAGGGGTGGCGCATGGCGTTTTCCTATTATTTTTGCTAAAGGAGATTTATATTCACCTTTTAGTTTAGCGGTTTCCCACCCTGCATCTTCTCCATCTTCATAGTCGCCATATCCACGAATATAAGTCCAATTTTCCTCGGCATCATTTTCCTGCACAATATTGGATGCATTAAAGCGATGACGATACATAACAGATAAATCTCTTCCGGTTTGTTTTTCTAAAAATACAGTGCTTCCAGATATGCGAAATTCTGCACCATATCGATCTAATGCCCGTTTAAAGGTTTCAAGTTTTGACTCTCCTTCACCAAAACCTTCCCATTCAACAGCTGGAAATGAGTCAACAAGCACAAATGTAAACTCGGTATCTTTGAAAATGTGGGTAAATGCTACATTCGCAGTCATATGCTCATCGTAGCGTTCGTAGATTCGATCGTTGTCAAAAACATCAAAAAACAGTGGAATCCCTTTGATATCCACTGTCATTTGATTACCTTCACCTTTTTTCTTGCAATATACTATTTTATATTCAATATCGTTGTTATCCACGACCGACCACATTTCGCTGATATCATCTATAAACAACCGATTTGTTTTTGTTGGCAATATTTTCATTGATATGGACTGATTTGCGTTTAGCTCACCTGTGATTGTATGAGTTGCTTGTATCATGTATTCATTATTAGATAAATCTACAACATACATCCGGTGAAGCACCCCCCTTCCTAAAAAGAGCATAAAAAAAAGAACGTTAAAAAAACGTCCTTATAATTCCCACATATCGTCTTCGTTGTATTTTAGTTCAATTTCTTTAATCTTAGGATGTTTTTCACTGGGTTTCTTGCCAAACAATCTTTTTAACCATTCCAACAAACAATCCCCATCCTTAGTAATATTTGCTAATTATATAGTAATACAAATGCAACAAAAATGCAATAATATATTCTTTTTAGAGTGTTGTAAAAGTTATGTCAATTTCGACACCTGTGTTGACTCCAGGATTTGTAAAAGCGTATTGAACTGCGACGTTACCGTTGGGATAAATAAAGACATTTTGTGCTTCTCTGCTTCCAGATATAACTGGCGTTGAAAACCCTAATTGCTGAGTAGGCCTATAACCAGCCGGAAGTTGAAACATAGGATTACTCGTTCCGGTCCCTGCGTTTGTTCCTGCTACCGCCCACCCTCGGATAGTAACTTTGTCTTGCACTTTTATATATGATACTTTTCTATCCTCACGTGATTGCCATCCGTTCAGCCATGTAGTGACATCTATCCATTCAGGATTATTAGGCACAACTCCAACATAATGAGATTGACCATTTACTACAGCCGTAATAACCCTGTCTGTCTGAAACGATAAAGGAGTCCTGGAATTACCAAAATACAACCTATCGTTAACCCAACCCAGCAGACGTTCCACATCTCCACCATCTGTTCTCCCGTATATTGCTTTATCTTTAGCTAAATACATAAAATCATTAAATGACATTCTACCCTCGAAAGTATCACCACTGTACTTATTAATAAAATGGTTATCTAATTTTTTTACAATTGCTGATATGTCGCCTAAATCTTTATTGCTTACTTCATTAGCTTTATCAATTGGCTTTTTAAAATAGATAAAATCATACACAGGGCGTTCCTTAGTTAAGCCATCATCTATTAGGTTGCCTAATAATATATTATTATGGATGGTTTGAGCACTTCCCCCTCCATCTAAACAATATGCATTTTGTACACCAAGGTTGCTTAAAATACGGATGCAGTCTTCATAAGTCATCCCGATTGAAGTATTTATCCTTCCTTCACACGTTAAAAACAATAAATCTTTGTTTGGCATTTGTGCAATTACTTGCCTTGGATTAGGTATTTTAGGGTTTCCAATTACTCCCCAAACTTCATCGCCTACCGGTTCGCCATCCGTTATCATTGGAAAGAAGGCCGTCCATGCGTTTATTACTCCATCGTTTAAAATATCTTCTGCAGAAACATCTGGAGGATACATTTTCATTTCATTATCTTCAGTAAACCCGAGTGTCCAATTAGTGCTATACGGAGTACTTTGTAAAATCACTCCTTCCTTTATATGGATCCCTGCAAGTTTGCTGCTTGTGAAAATACTTGCATTAGTAACTAGACTAGCGCCATGCCGACTTGCGAATTCTCTAGGGATTTCTGTCCCATTATCAAAATAATCATTCGCAAATCCTTTTTGGATTTTGATAACATTCCCACTTGCATCTGCATGAGGAACAGCAGTAAGTAAATACTTTGTATGAGAAATTTCATCGTATAAGGAGTTTACTTTTATTTCACTGTAGTAAAAAGTGTCTTTAATTCGTTTGCTTAAACGGCTATCCACTTCGTTTATTGCTGTTGGGTCTATTTCTTGTATCTCTACCCAACCAACACCATTAAATCTATACACTTTTCCGGTGTCTCTGACCATTCTTGCGACTCCTTCTTGTTCATTTAACGGTAAGTCGGCATAAGTCTCTACAGGTGATTCCCAGAGTATTTTAGCGCTATTAATTATATTGCCAACAACTTCATCTGTAATGATTTCAATAAAATTATCAACCTCGCCATACAATTCAGTAAAATTATGATTTATATCGTTTCTTGTTTTTCTAGTCCATTGGGGATTTATATCTTGTCTTGGCATATTATCACCTCACTTATAATAGAATGGGAAATCAAAATCTATTGTTGCGCTATCGCAATAATAAATCTGAAAGACGTTCCAACCAGGGTTTAACTCGATAAAATCTCTTCTGGTATCTCTTAAAAAAACAGTATCATTTCTCGTTACGTTTGCTCCGTCATACACAACAACGTCGTTGGATGATAAAGGCACTTCGACCCTTGATCTACTTCCATTTGTGTGGTTTGTAATTTGGAACATTTCAGAACTTCCAACAACATCCGAAATCGTAATTTTTAAATCTTGTTCAAACGGATTAATTGGCACATTGCCAGCATTAAAAATTCGAAAAGTTTTTCCTGTAACAGCTTTATGAGTGTAGATAAGCGATTCATCTACTGCTTCAAGTCCCATTCCGAATCCCCATAATTCTTTATATGCATCTATTCCATCACGATGAATGTCTTGAGTTGTACCGATGGATTCGGCTACTCCTTTTAATCCAATGAATCTAATTTCGAAATTACCAAATACATTGCGTTGAGGAATACTATACGTATCCTGCACCTTAACCAGCCATCGTTTACCCGGCTCTCTATGTTCGATCAAATAAAAAGACTTCTCTGCCCGAAAGATATGAAATATCTCATCTCTCAATAATGAGAAGTCTGGTATATCTACAGATGTAGCTCGAAAATAAACATTTATATCTCTTGGACCGATTGAAGTGCCGTAATCTACTACCCCTAATCCACCTTCTATTTCTCCGAATTGATTAATATAATTAGGGGCTGAAATGATAAAATCCCTTGTCCTTATTCCTGCGTTGTCTAAATCTATTGTTTCACCATTATGGCGCTGGATTATAGTCAATTTCATCCCCTCCTTAAAACTTGCTAAGTGACGCTAAAATCGCATTATTTTCATTGACTGCTTGAGTGATTTTTTCTGAGTCTAAATACGTGTTAGAATCCTTATTTAATAGACTTCTTAGAATATCGTTACTTTCTCTTAACAAGCCAGCTACACTACCATCCGGTTTATTTTCAGGTATGCGAATATTTCTGACTGCTTGAGATATCGAATCGGACCCGTTATAAGCCATTGCTGACGTGCCTAGAGCAACCTCTGGTGATACAGGCTTAATCATACCCGCTGCTAAATCATCCATCGCTCTGTATACTAATTTGGCATTATCCTCAATACCAACAGCGATACCAGCTGGCACCCAACGCCCTACATCATCCTCCATTACTCGTGATGGTGAATGTATTTTAAGCGCCCTTTGCATAGTACTTGCCACTCTTGTAGCAATACTCCGAGCTGTAGACATTACTCTTCCTGCTCCACCATTAAGACCAGCGTTCAGACCGCTCATAGCAAAGCTTCCGATTGATGCCATTCTGCCTTGAATACTACCGAATGGACGTATCATGTTGACCGCTAATCCAGTCATAATGGCTACACTATGGGAAGCTCCAGATGATAGCTTAGCCTGCATATTTCGCATATTACTGTTTGCGATGACTGATAGCCTTCCCATACGTCTATTCATGCCGCTAATACCAGTTTGAGTAGTGTTTTGCATATCGTTCATGCCTGTCCGGGTGTTACTAATCATTGATGAGGTCATTGCTAAAATAGAGTTAATTACCCCAGACTTCCCGTCAGAGATACCATTACCAAGACCTTGAGATACGAATTGCCCATAGCCAAAAAACACCCGTGACGGACTGTGAATCCCGAGTGCTCCAGTTGCTGCTGCAGTTGCATCAGAAGTTACGCTTCTTACAGACCTTGCTACAAAATCGGACATTGCTAGTATTCCGTTGCCGAGTCCGACTCCTACGTTGTTTCCGTAGCCTTCGTATTTCGATTGAGTCATTCCTCCGGCAACTTCGCTGTCCACATTGTCAGCTAAGTTCTTTGCTGCTCCAGTTGCGATACCTGAGCTATTGTCAATTCCGCCACCTATATTATCACCAGTACGGCTACCATAGTTGACGTAGATAGATGGTTCGAATCCACTTTCAAATTCTGATTTAACACCATCTGTTAGCTCGTTCGCTGCGGCAGTTGCGATTCCTTTGTTTGCAATTATTCCTTCTCCGGTTCTTGTTGGTGCACTTCCTCCAATAGTTTCAAAAGGAGTGGCATCAATTTCATTGGATATTTCTTTCCCAGGAGTTTTACCGATTTCACCAGATGACCATGCAACTGACTCTTTGCCATTGTTAATGCTGCCGGACAATCTCACAGATATTTCGTCACCGGATCCTTCTATGTCAGAATTCGCAATTTCATTAGTCATCGGGTCAACAGCATCTCTCCCTAAAGTTTGTGATGCTGCCTCCACATATGGCGAACCTGATTCCATTCCAGTTCTCATGTCGATAGGGATTTCTTCGCCTTTTTCAGAGAAATCATAATTTCCCATAGCTATATTTAAACCTGTCCACGCTTTATCAACCATATTACTTGTAGCAGTTTCAACTTCCGGAGTCCCATCTTCTACAGCTGCTTTCGCTTCTTCCGGTAACACCCCAAATAGCTCATAGAAATTGGCTGCTTCAATGGCTTCTTGGGTTGTCAAAGCCCCATCTTCAACCATACTGACAAGTATGTCTCCAACTTCTCCGAGACCTTCACCTAAACTATCTTTCATCGCTGTCGCTGCTTTATTTCCGCCTTCGTCCATTAATCCAGCGAATTTTTCTAACTGTTCCTCACTCATATTAGCAACGGTTTGGAGTTCTGCTGCGGAGTCAATGCCTAATGAGTCTAGCCACATCATGAATCCGTCATGACCATTTTTAGATGCATATTCCATCAGTTTGCCATGATTCTCTCCCCAATTTTCAACCATTTTTTGATTGTGCTGAAGGTTTTCGATCATTTCACTTGCAGATACTTCTGATTCGTCGTTAATCTTTTGGAAAGCGTCAGTTGCTGCATCTTTTAAATCCGTGTATTTGTCTTTCATTCTTTCGAAAGCGTCTTGTTGAGCTTCTGACAGAACGTCATAAGATAAAATCATTGCTGCGTTACCATCTTCTACAGCTTTCTTAACAGCATCTTGTGCAGCAGTCATTTTTTCTGTCGTATCTTGCTTTTCATCGCCCAACTCTTCTAACTTAGCTCTTAACAGCTCTTCTTGTTCAGTTAAATTTTCCGATTCTATCTTAGCTTCAGCAGTGGCGAATTTACCGCCTATCATTAATTCTTCTTTCTTTTTCAATACATCATTGAGTTGTTCTTCTACTTTTGATTGATCTTGTAAAATTTCTGTATACCGCTCTTGAGCTGCTTGTCCTGACTCTAGGTCACTCATTAAATCAATACGTGCTTTAATTTGATCAGAGGATTCACTAAGTCGGTCGGCCTCTTCGTTATACATAAGGTTTAGCCCTTCAACAGACCCGTTTAATTGATCGACAGCTGCCTTAAGTTCTTGTTTATCTTCTGCGGATTTTTTCTCTTTTTCGGATAAGTCGGTAACTGTTTGCAGTAACTCATTTTGAGCGTCTTTATTGGCGCTAATTTCGCTAACTTGATCTTTATATGCAGCGGTATTACTATCCACAGATTGGGTGAGTTCATCAGTCTCATTCTTCATCTGCTCTACTTCTTCTTTTAACCGTTCGCTTTCTTCTGATGAACTCTTGAACCATTTGACAATACCAATTGTGGCAGCAACCAATCCACCAATAGCAAGGCTCGCTATACCAACAGGGCCAGATAAAGCTGTCATAACTGTACTCAATCCTCTTGTAATTGCAGCCCAAGCGATTTTTGCAGCTTGTAATAATTTGATTTTTCCAGTTAAAAGACCGATTGCTAAGGTGCTTACTTTGACCATACCTAAGTTAGCTGCTTGAGCAACAGTGTTAGCTTTAGTTGCTGTCGTATCTGCGATTTTTGCTGCCATTTGCCCTTTTGTGGCTAGAGTCAATGCTTTTGTTGACAACAATGCAGCTGAAAGAGTTGCATTCGATGCATTTATTAAGCCTATGACTTTATTGAGAACCATCATTGCAGTAAATGCAGCCACTAGCCCCATAACAACAGGAGTGAAAGGTTTTACAACATCTATAACCGATTTCACTACTGTTGCAAAAAACTTAAACACTGGTGTTGAAGCTTCAACTGCGGTTTTCATCACGTTAAAGGCAGTATTCACAATTCCTTTTAAACCATCGATGTGTTCAGCTATTTCCTTGCCAGTTGCTGCTCTTGAAAGGTTGTTAAACGCCTCAATCATTTTAGCAACACCATTAGCGATGGCATTTCGTAAGTTACCAATAGACGTTGCCACCCCTAAACTGTTTTCCTTGGCCAATTTAGCCATAATCCCGGTACCAGTACCCACCTCGATAAGTTTATCGTTAAATTCATCCATGGTTATGGTTCCGTCTTGTAAGGCCTTATACAGGTCATCTTTTGCGGTCTTACCAGCAAACCCAAACCCTTCGGCGATTTTAACTAATCCAACATCCATTGTCTCAGATAGGGTGGTCCAGGTATTTAAATCAATGCTGCCTCTTTGCAATGCCTTGATATATTGCTCCGTACCTCGTTTTGCTTGATCTGCACTTGCACCAGACCCTAACAACGCATTATTTAATCCAATTGCCGAGTCAGCCGCCTTGTCCATATCTCCGAAGGATGTATACATGCGTTGCGCATTAGCTGCAATGTCATTTAGCTTGGTAGGTAATCCGTCGATTCCGTCGGATAATTTAGCCATCGCTGCCTCAGAGTCCTCAGCAGATACACCAAGAGCCTGCAAGACTTTAGGGAAGGCGTTGAGTGTGTCAAATCGGCCGACAGCTTGGTCAACTGAAGCCGTCATTAAATCAAATGCTTTTGCTGCGATTGCTACCAATCCGATTGATGCCGCAAACGACATAATAGATCCGGAAGCTTGGTTAGTTTTTCCATCTACATCAGCCATTGCATCGGATGCATTACGAACGGAATCACTGGCCTGCGCGCTGCTATCAGCCACACCATCCAGAGCACCGTCAACACCTTGTAGTCCTTTGCTTGCGCTATCACCGCTGGAGCCTAACCCCTCGATGGTATCACCAGCGCCTTTAACAGATGATGCCGCTTGAGCACTACTATCAGCCACTCCGTCAATAGCTCCCTCGGCGCCTTTTAAACCTTGTCCAGCCTTCGAACCACTCTCGCCAAGGCCTTCAATGGAGTCTCCTGCCCCTTTTACACTAGTACCAGCCTTGGCACTCTTATCGCTTAAACTATCAAGACTATCCTCGGCTGCCTTGATACCTTTTCCTGATTTATTACCGGATGCTTCCAGATTATCTAATTGCTTTGCTGCTACATCAACCTGTTTCCCATCGACTTCAATGGATATTTTTATACTTCCGTCTGCCAATTATTCCACCTCCTCCCTTTCTATGTCATGTATTGCATGCTTTCTTTGGAGTTCTCGCATTTCTTCCTTGTGCTTTGCTGTATCATGTTTAGACGGCTTCCATGCTCTAATTTGGATGATTCTCTGCATGATGGTATTGGATGGCAAACCGTTCAATAACGCTTTAAATTCATACCAATGCATAGACCCTTGTTGTTCATAAAGATTGATATTATAAGCCTGCAAAAAAGACGCATATATGTACTCTGCGTCTTGTTCTAAATCAATATGTCGTTTGTCGTCTTCTTCGTCTTTAGGAACCGGCATTGGATTGCCTTTCCTGTCATAGGTAATAGGTTCTTTTTCTTTGAATAAGATGAAATTTTCATAGATGTAATTCCACAGCTCTACAATTTCATCTATTGACTGGGGTATTTCTTGGTTCGGCAGCAAAAGTTTCAAACATCTTCTCGCTTTCCTTCGATTTGTTAACTCCTTATCTTCTAAGCGATCAAATACATCTAAAATATTGTCAAATGCCATGTTTAACTCGTATTCAGTGCCTTTATACGTAAAATAGGTGACTAGAGGGTCGTTTAACCGCATTTAATCACCTACTTCTTTTTAGCTATTTGTTTTGCTTTGTTCCTTATAAATTCTTCTGTTACAGCATCGTCTTCTTTATCTTGTTCTTCTGCTTGTTCCGCTATTTTTTCTATTATTGCTATACGTAGTGCTTTAAGTCCATTCTGCAAAGCAACATAATCTGGATACTTTTTGTATAATTTTGTAAAAGTGCCCTTCCCGAACATAAAATCATACTCGATAGCAGTCTGCTTTTTCTTGAATTCAACGATTTTTAGACCTTGTTCATGCATACCTGGCAAATCCTTAGCTGCTTCTAAATAATCATCAGGTATGTCTATATTTTTTATTTCTTCAATGTTCTTCTCTGCTTCTTTTTGAGCTTTATCAGCTACTTTAGAAAAATTTACAAGATTTTCATAAGATGAATCGAACCATAATTCAATCTCACCGATTTTTACTGGAAATCCAGTCCGCTGAATGTCTATCTGTACCTCTGACATATAATCACTCCTTATAATAAAAAAAGAGGAGCATTCGCCCCTCTTACTCTAATTCTACTGTCGCCCCGCTTGTCGTTGGGTTGACTGATACAACCTCGGGGCTAGTTACTCCCCCGGCTCACCGCCGTTACCGTTATCGTCATCTAGGATATTTTCTTCTGGAATACGATCATATCGAATAATGCAGTTGAATGCTTCATGTTCACCAGCAGCCCCTGAACCAGCTACAATCCCATACACAGTTGCTCTGCCTACATATTCCTTTGATCCATCAGCAGCGACAACCCGATGCCATACCTTCCTATCGTTCCCTGTTTTCAATCGCATGCTTTCTACAAGTTTCATTGCTGGATTAGAAGAATCATACGTACCTTCTACGCTATAACCCCATGCAACTGATGTCACTTCTGTTTCTGGAGTACCATCGCCACTGTAATATGCAATATCTTCTGTTTCTTCGTTTGTATCATCTGATATATCTGAAATATAATCAGCTAGTTCTAACCAATCATCTGATGTTGGTTGGTTTTGTCCTTGCTCATATTTTTGAATAAAGTGCCCTCTTAGGGCGTTCTTAAGTCTAGCCATTCTTTACACTCTCCTTATTAAATGTTGTAATTTTTGCTTGTATATCCAATAGAAAAACAAACCATCCTTGGCTATCAGCCTGATTAATAAATGGTTTGTTGGTAATAATTAATTCATCAAATTCAAAGCTTCCATCATTACTGTTGATACTTTCAATTTGTTCAAGTGCATTTTGCACAACCCATAAAGTGTTATGGATGTTGCCTGGTATCTTTGACTTCATCGCAAATTCGTAATTTAGTTGCTGGTCTTTGACGCCATTGTAATACTCGTTAACTACTCTCGACCCCGGTATAGGGTAAACAACAAATGATTCAGCCTCTCCCAAGTATCCTGGCTCGCATCTAATAGGGAGCCTGTCAATGCTATTCACTTCATCTACTAATCTTTCTAGAAAATCCATTTACCAATTAGCCCCCTTTATAAATGCGTTTATCCAGTCTTTCATATGGATGGCGCTTGCTTTATTATCCCATCTTGGCCCAGTACCAGGCGTTGTATAATTACGCATTGGCATATAAAATAATCTAGCTATATACGGCGTATTCCATGTTACTGATTCACCATTACTATCAACATGACCTGTACCTCTCGCAATGCCGTCTTTAAATGGTACAAATGGATTCATATCAGCCAAACCTTGATTAGCCAAAGCATACTGACCTTGATTAACACTTTGCTGGCTCATTTTGCGCTTTGCCCCATCTAAGTTGATATCAATACGCATTAAATCACTTCCAACTCATATGAGTAGATAACCTTGTCATACGCCTCGTAGATAGGGATGACTTTGGTGATAATATGATCTTGGTCATCAAAACGGATTTTAGACTGAGTCTTAAATGTTGGCAAAGGTGTAGTTATGCCTGCATAACAAAAAACAACCGCATTATATAGCAATTGTTTTCCATTGGATGATTGGCTATATTCGGCGCCTCGATCAATCCTGCAGTATACGATTGGTTCAGGGTCTTTATAAATAGGACCTGTACTCCAATCTTCGCTAACGAATTCTTGATAAACAAACGAGTCAATACAAAAATCTTTAGGCGGCTTAGGCATCACCATACCATCACCGCCCTGTTTAATAGCCCTGTACCTTCAAGATAAATGTATACATCCTCGGCTGTCAGAGGTTTTGTCTCGTTTTGACCAGTTGAGCTATAGCGACTCGGATTAGTCACACTTGTACGTCCAGCAGTAAATGATTGAGGGCTGTTGTTGATTTCCTCGTATGAAGTCGCTCCAAGCACATGAAAGTACTCTATTTGAGCCACAAGAGCCTCTTTAAACTTGTCTACACGCCATGTGTTATCTTTCTCAATATCTACATGAATATAAAAGTGATTGGTGATATTGTCCAATATCGCACTAGCTTTAGGTAACAGGGCTTTAAATGCCTCTTCCCCTATATCTTTGCTAGTCAACTTCTCGAATTCCTCAAATGTTAAATAAGCCATGCTTATTCACCTTCTTCTGGCGGTTCCTCTGGATCAGGTTCTGGCTCTGGTTCCGGCTCTGTCAGAGTCAATACGTGAGTGTCTGTATAATCGCCGTCATCTGTAGTCACAGTAGTTGTATATGTGCCTGATGGCGTGTTTTCAGTCCATGTGATGTTACCACTACCACTTACGGATAAACCGTCAGCATCTGGGCTAATCGCATATGATACTGATTTATTCGTTGCATTACTCGGTGATACGGTTGCGTTTAATTGACGATTCCCTGATGCCCCAGACTCTGCATTAGATGTCTTAGGTGATAGCGAAACGCCAGTCACATCAATAGGTAATGTCTTAAACGCCGGAATATCAACCCTATCGGACTCATTGTCATCTTCTGCTCTGACAACTTGATATTCTCCTGCAGCAACGTCTGTATTTGGGTTTAAGCCAGTGATGTTAAGAGGACTTTCGCCCTCTGTTACCACATCATCGCCCTTATAAATTTTAAAAGCCATGCAAATCCTCCTTTACTTAAGATAAGTTAATGACTGCCCCGTCAGTCGTTGGCGTGACATTGTCAATATTCGGGGTTGTTACTCCCCCGAATCACCTTCAACAACCTTGATAACAGCCTTTTTGTTAGCAGGTAGGATGAATTCGCCTGCTTTACCAGCACCTTGGAAAGCTACACCATCGAAGTCCTCTGATTCAATCGTACGAGACGTATTGATACCAGTGAACTGTTTACCAACCCCAGTAATAGATGTGTAAGCAAGCTCACCTTCTTGGAATTTAGTTTCCGGAACTTCTTTGATTTGGAATCCTTTGAATCGGATAATTCCGTTTTCATCGATGTTTGCACCTGAATGTTTAGCAGTAGTCGTGATAGGGTGGTCAACGATGGCATTGTATAGTTCTGGTATAACCCATGCCATTTTTGTTCCTACAGCTTCCATATTCACGTAAGCATTGGATAAATCATTGAAAAGTTTCAATACGGCATCATTCGTGATTTCAACTAACTCAATAGATCGGTCAGCAACCTCTGAAATGAATAATCCACCTTTATTATCAAACATTTGAACTTTTGCCTGTGCTTGTAATTCAGAACGGTCAGCGATTGTTGCAGCAAAATCATTATTTACAGTGTGACGGTCAATTCCTTCATGGAATACCCATTCCCAAGTATATGGCACATCAGTGTCTGTATAGATAATTTCCTGACGTTCGCCGAATCGTGTTGAATTACCAGTTCCAGTACCGAATCCTACGTTTGCACTCTTATTGTATTCCTCGCCGATTACAACCGGGATATCGCTTGTTTTGATAGAAAACGCTGTTTTGTTATGCGTTACTCCGTCTAATGCTTCAAGACCTCCGCCGAAAAACTCGGAAAAGTATGCTTGTTTTTGGTAGACAGCCTGTAATAGTTCTTTAAATTGTTTTTGATAGCTGCGTACAGCTTGGTTGTTATTTTCTCCTGCCATGTTCATTCTCCTTTTTAATTATATTTAGCCAACTTTGCCGCGAATGGGTCAGTCGGCTCATTGCTTCCACCGTTTGGATTGCCCGGATTGACAATGGTAGGCGGTGGTGTTCCTTGTTGCTCTTGCTCGAATAGGTATGGATCGCTTTCTTGCAGGCCTTTCAGTTGGTCATCAAGACCTTTCAAGGTATCGCCATCAAGTTTGATAGTTTCCATATCCAATAGAGCCTTTACAGCCTTGGTATTTTTAACCTTTGCACCATTCAAGCTATTTTCAAGCGTATGGTCAAAAGCTTGTTGTTGAAGTTTAGCCTCATATTCTTCTTTAGTTGTTTTATTGGCTTCCTTCAATTGGTCAATCTCAGCTGTTAAGTCATCATTACCTTTGGCTTTATCACCCAAGTCCTTCAATTGCTTGTCGCGGTCTTTTAATTGCTCCTGCAAGTCCTTCACTTCTTGATTTTTTCCATCAAATTTATCTTTAGGAAACCAATTCCCATCAGATACAACCGCAAGCTTATTGTCACCTGCTTTATCCATGACTTGTCGATATAGCTCTTCTCCTAATAACTCTTTCAAATCCATCTATTTCACTACTCCCTTTTTGATGTTTTTTAGCGTGTCACACCTCACGCTGAAAGGTATCGCTTAGTTTTACCCCAAGCCTTTAAAAAGGGCATAATAAATAAGCCTTTTATAACGTCGTACTTAGGACGTATCTTAATATTCACCATCGCTTAGAGTTATCACTTGTTTTACACTTGTGTTGACTTCAACTAATGTAAAATCCACTTTATTTAATCCTTTTTCCGATAATTGTTCACGCAACATCTCTCTTGCTTCTTTTTCGTTCTCCGCAATTATTACCGATGCGGTCGGGACTGGCCAGTATCCTTCATGATCATTGCAGGTAAACACTTTCATCTTTACCACCTCATATCACCCTCTCAAATATACAAAGGCTACTACCTGTAGCTAGGAGATAGATAGATCACTTCCTCTCATAATTGAAGTCAATTCCTTCTCGTTTAACATTTAATGGACTTTGAATTCCTATCGTTCTTTTCATCCATTGGTGAAATCTAGGCATTTTCTTCTCTATGAAATAACGTATGCAAAAATTGATTATAGGAACGGCAAACAATGCCGCAGGAATAGATGTTGCTAACATTGCATCTTTTATTGTATCCATCGAAAAAACACTCCTAACCAGCTTTATAATCAAAACCCTTAACCAACGTATCTAAAGGCGTATAAACCTTCTCACGCTTGTAATTACGGCTTAAATAGTTACTATTAACATCATTCGCTGATAGATGGTCACGCATAGCCTTTTGACGCTTCGATACCATCTTACGCCAATGCCCAGCCTTATCACTGCCAAGTTCCTCAGCAACCATAAGGTTTTTCTTATATTTTACAATTTCACGTTCTATGCGACGTTGAGTGTCTTTTGCCTTGGCAACTTGTTCATTAAGTTCCTGGTCATATTCGGGCTGATTATTGGTATTTACACCCGGAATGAACGGTACATGTAAATGATTGCAGTTAACACCTCGATGGCCTCCAGCTGTTCCGTAATCAGCGCCCCAATATGGGTCATATATTGACTTATATTCGCTATCTGGCGGTATTTGGTTAGGAAACCTCAAATCCACTACATTTCCTTGAATTACAGAGCATTTCTTTCTCGCTCCTGGATGGCTTGTCACAACCACAGTATGCACGTCATAATCAGCCATACGATCTTTTCTAAGTGTGTCATAGGTATTACCAAGAGTAGACTTTAAAACGGTTCGTGTATAGCCTTCAAGGCTCCATCTGTGACCTCCTCTGTCAACCATACCTGAACCTATGCCTTTTTGTGCTAATTCAGTGACAGCACGTTCCAATGAATCCTCAAAAGTATATAAGCCAGAGTTAAACATAGCAGATGTTTTATTAAGCGTATCGGTAAATGCTCGTTGTGCCGTACCAACACCATATGCAGTAGTGATAAGCGTTTGATTAACATAGTTGTCAATCTCACTCCACGACTGGTTGTAATAAGCTCTCATGGTGTCATCAAGGTTGTTTGGCATTGGTTTAGTTTCATAGGGCATTGCTTTGTCAATGTCTTGAACAATGTCTTTGCCAGCAGTTTCGAACATGCTGCGAATTTGAGTTTCAGCAACTCCTGTGACCCTTGCCAGCTGTTTAGTGACCTCATTGTTGAATAAACGTAATTCTTGAAGCTTTTGTGCTTGCCACATGGTTATGTCATCAGAACCGTTTTTAAGGCGTTTGATGATGATTCGTATGATTTCGCCCTCAAGGCTGTTATAGAGTTGAGACATGTTGGAACTCCACAAATCAAGTTGATATGGTGTGATTTTGGGCTTTACCATTCAATCACCGATTCCTCTGAAACCGAATATCTATATTCACCCTTTGCATTCAGTCTATCTTTTTCTTTAATGGCTGTTTGCTCATTCAGAAAAATACTATGCACTGTAGGAGTCCAAGAGGAAACTAACAAATCATGCTCAAATAAGATATACACCTTCATTCAATCACTCCTTATCACCGAATATTTCTCTTGATGCCCTATCAGATATATTGTGTGGTTCTAACTCAACCTGTTCATTCTGAATTTGTTTATACCATTTTTTCGCAACATCCTCCGGCAACTCGAATACTCGTTCAATAGCTTTTACGGAGGGTATAAAACCCAATGCCTTGGCTTTACCAATGTAATTAAGCTGTTGTGTCTTGTCTTGGAAGATACCATCATCAAAATCAACTCCTATGTTGTCGAATGTAGGTATTTCACCATCAAACAAGCCTGTTGCTTTTGCTAACTCCAATGTGGAGACAATCAAGCCTTTGATGAACTTCTCAATTTCATTCACATGACTGTTTCGAGTACGATATGTCAAACTATTCTCACTTACGATTTCCGTTGCTGTTTTGACCGACCGACCGTTAAAAGAAAATGTTCCAACGGATAATTGCAGTTGCATTTCAAGTGTTTCAAGAGATTTATTAATAGCTTCGGTGTATTGTTCTGTTCGAATATCATTCGTAACATCTTTAATAAAGTCGGTTTCACCGTCCATTTGTAAGGATTTATAAACATTGGTATTTGTATCAAATATTTGTACTGGGGGCTTGCCGTCCTCTGTTTCTCTCGTACTTAGCATATGATCACTAACAAACACAGTACGTTGCCCCATCTGCACCTCCCAGTTGAACTGATCCCATGTATCATTAATTTGCTTAAGCGTAGATTTGCAGTTGTCTGTAAGACCTAAACCTAATGGACTGTGAGGGTTAATATTGTTAAACCCTGCTGGCTTTAAATAATTAAAGAGAGGACGTGTCAGCCCTGCAATTCTCGTTTCTTCCTGCAAATCAGGATACAAATCAGTAAGAGGGATTCGTTTGCCAACTTCACCTTTGTTATTGGATTTATACAGTTCATTGGTAATGACATAAATATCCTTATCCCACTCATGAAACTCTAAAAGAGTGTAAAATACCTCTTTACCACCTACTATTTCAGTGGTTACTGATTTCATCACACCTTCTGCGATGCCGTTTGAACTGGTTCGTAATGGATAGAAGGCATTTGCCAAAGCCCAAGAATATTCAATTTCTCCTGCCTCAGCATTTGCATATGGCCTTACAGTCAATCCGCCAGTAGCAAACATAGGGTCAAGGTATCTCATAAAGTTCTTTTTGAAGTCGTTATGTTCAAAGGCGTGTTTTATAAAATCATCAGCTGATTTAAATGTATTGTCCTTTTTATCTTCTGATTCATCTGATATGGATATATCACATTGCTCATTGAATACGAGCCCGGATAGTAATTCAGACGTCAATTTGACCATATTCAATGTCATGTAATCACGTTTCTGTTTTTGTCCATATGAGTTATAATACTCGACTTTCGGATAACTGCCTTTATACTCTCTGAAATCACGTTCAATACGCTCTAATTCAGCCGGATCAATATTAATCTTTTCATGATCGTTTATTGTCTGTAATGTCTGTCCACTCAATGCATAACCTCCTCTCTTGAACAAGTTTTTAATACGGTCAATAACATTCAAGCTATCACCTCCTAAAGCTTCAAACGTAAGTCTCTGGCGTTGCTAACGCAGAAATACTGAAAATCATCACATGTATGGTCATCCTCTTTGACCACCTGCGGATTATCGCTGTTTTGAGTACCTTCAATCCACATGTACTTTTTGTGCTCTTCAATGAATATATCGTTGCTATCACAATGTTTTAATCCAGTAGGCAATGGATTTTCAAGATAATAAAAACGACCTTGTGCAAGAAGGTCGTGTACGTAATCCACCATATCTACTTTTTTAAGCTTATTAACAGGTTTCCAGTGTTGCCCATGGTCTTTATAGTATTGATTCCTTAAAGCCCCCTCAGCACTATCAATCGTACGTTTCTTAATCCTTGCACCTTTATATGGCGCTTGGGTTGCAGTGGCCTTAATAAAATCATATATATCCTTGGAAAGATCACTAGGAGCCTTTTTGTTGGCTTGACCAGCCGGACTATAGTAATAACCATTCAACCGAATCACTTTACCCTTAGCAGTCAATCCGTAACACCCACAGGATGTAGCAGAAACGCTGTGTCCTGTGTCCATTGAGTAAAATAGATATATAACTCTATCATCACTAGGAAGCACGCTCATAGGCTTAAATAGGTTCATATTATATACGTTTGTTCCAAGGCCAACTGGTTCACCAAGATATAGGTATCTGTAATAGTCAAAATCATTCTTTTTAATTCGTTCTATGTCCTGCAACATCTGAGCAGTTACAAAACCCAATTCATCATCCTTGTAACTCGAATCATGGACCAACCATCCATTCTCACCCTTCATGCTGTCGGACCATTCATTAATCCAAGCATAAGGATTACGTGGAGGGTTATATGACCAGAAAAAGTGAACCATGTTAGCATCATCATGCTTCTGCCTCATGAATGTTGTATTGGTTTGGTCGAATTCTTCATTACTCCCAAACTCTGCTGCCTCTTCATACCACACTGCTATCAAATCACCAATATCATTGGATTTTAGCTTTTGGAAGTCATCAGAACCATAGAAATAGAATGTTGAACCAGTAGCCTTATGAACTAGCTTAAATGGTGCTACGGTCGATTTGAATTCACCTAATATACCAAATTTCTCAAGCGCCCATTGAATCTTTAGGAACACTGAATCACGTATGGTGCTGGCTACTTTACGGATGACAACCACATTAGCCTTTTTACCAGCTGTAATATATAGCAGCATCATAAAGACAAGCTTCAGAGCAATGACAGATGACTTAAAGGAGTTACGACCACCACGTAATATGTTATACGGCTTGTCCGTTGTCCAAACAGGCTTAAAGTGAGGATTAACCTCTTTTTGAATATCGACAACTTTACTCATTTTTCTCTGTCCAACTATCGACTATTTGAATACTGATAGGTGTACCATCACCGTCATCTTTTTTCAATTTCTCTGTCTCAGCTTCAAGTTTATTTATTTGAGCCTGCAGCAATGCATCCTGCAGCTCGTCATGTTTATTCATCGGGTAACGTTTCAGCAATGAATCAACAGCCCTTTGCCTGTCTTTGATATCTGGTATTTTCCATACATGCTTTACGCCTGCATCGGTAGGGATATAGAGCTCTTCCTTCAATTCACCTCTCGCAATACTAGTAAGGAGTTCCAACGCTTCCTGCGCCTTCATTATGCGTGTGTCGGCTAGTTTCTCCAATTGTTCGTCTATATATTGCTTGATGTCTAGTTTCGTCAAGTTTTCACTAGCTACCCTATTAAGGTTTTTCCCTTTATACCCTGCTCTTTTTGCTGATTCAGTTGCATTTCCTGATTCGATGTAATAATCAGCAAACCTTTTTTGTTTTTCCGTCAATTTAGCCATTATCGCATCAACTCCGCCTCCCACTACATAATATTTATAGTGCTTAATCAATATCGACCTTACGGTCTTTATATATAATTACAAATCTTTATTAGTGCTCTATCTAAAAAACATCTTCTACCAATGCGGACTTCGTATGACAAATCGTATGACAAGCGCTTATGAAGCTACTGCCAGCACTTTTTCTTTCGCTCGTTTGATATACATTTGAACAGAGCTTTTTTTAATGCCTAACCTATCGGCGATTTTTTGCATAGATAGTTGTTCGGCTTCATACATGAGGTAACATTGCATTTCACGATCAGAGAAATTACGAAACAATTTTAACAATGACCGTCTTTGCTCTTGATCCATATACAACGCTTCTCGCTCCAATTGCTCAGTAATATCCGGAATGATTTCCATTTCATCGTACTGCATCGTCCGATAAGCATTTTTTCTATCAACTCCACGATATAAATCAGGCTGTCTCCCGGTCTCCATCCAGTCAATAGAATATGTCATACTGCCAATCATGCTGTTAATCTGCTTTTTGTCCTCTGATAATTCGGGTTCAAAATGTTTTAATTCTCTACGGCCGTCTTTGTATTCACCCAGTAATTCATCCGCCCAATTCTCAATCTGTTCGCTTGTCATCATCATTACCGACTCCCCTCAAATAAATAAAAAAGGACAGACTGGATTCCCTCAAATCCAAATCTGCCCTCAGTTTTTCTGATAGACTGCTTGTTATTCAATTAAAGATATCTATAACATTTTTGATTAAAGCTATTACTCCATAAATGCTTGCTGATAACCATCCAACAAGTGCCACGCCGTTTAATTTAAATTCATACATATCCTCATAAAATAGTTTCTTTAAACGTTTTATTTTCATTCCTCCTATTTCACCGTATAACGTATTTCCTCGTTACAAATCTTCCCGTCATTCCAGTTGATAATCTGTTTCCCGAACCCACTGTCCGGCTTAGGATATTCCTTTAATTTACCGCCTTTAACCACTAACACTTTGTCCTCAGATAAATTGATTTCTACTTTGCTTGTTTCCATATAATCCCTCACTTATTCAAAAACTTCTCCAATATACTGTATATTTTGTATATCTTCGGGGTAATTACTTGTACCACTGAACCACTGATCACATACCTTTGCTACTTGACTAATATCTTTTACAGATGTAATTACCTTAAATGTATCGTTGTTGTACGTCATTTTGTAAGTAACTTCCCATAAATACTTTTCAGTCACTTTGTCACCCACCCTTGCTTCGTCTTTTTAATCACTGTGAGTTCCTTACCTGTCTGAATCTCAAACAACTTCCTCCGTAGCGTGAAATCCTTTGAGACAGGCCCACCTTTGATATCAATTATTTTTTCTTGCCCGTCCACGTAGGTAACTTTAAAATCAGCAGTATAAACAGCACCTTGCTTTGTCTTATTTCCAGTACCCTTACATTGCCTGCATTTATTAAAGTTGAGCGTCTTTGGATTGAGTACCTGGCCTTTACCCTCGCAACGTCTGCAAAGCACCTCATACGGCTCGATAATGGTGTATTTAGGCTGCAATTCGATATCTTTAACCAGCTTGTCATTTTTGAGCATCAAATAGTATTCAAATTCAGCTTTGCTGTCGAATTCTATGCCTTGGAACATGACTTTCCTGGCATTGTATTTGTTTCTCCTCACTTAACCACCTTCTTTACATAAACAGCCTCATACCAGCTGTGAATATGCTGCATAGGCTTAACGCATATAAATCCTTCTTGTTCTTTATTTCGGCATATCTGTAGGAACTTAACTTTGTCCTCATGCTTCACTATGCTAATAGCTCGCATGTCTCGCCGCCTCGCATCTTGCCGTAATATGCTCCCATTCAAGGTCTGACAGAGTAAGACTATTTAATTGTCTTCCATCGCTAGTTTGATAGATTTCCATGCGGTGTAGCTCTTTGATAAGGTAGTGTTTTCTTTTCTGTACATCGGTTTCGCTCATGCTATACCTCCTCACTAATTAACTCCTGTCGAACCATATCCATTCACTCCACGATCTGATTCAGACAACTCGTCCACCTCTTCAAATTCCGTTGTGGCTACTGGAGCAAGTATTCCTTGTGCTATCCTATCTCCCTTTTGAATCTTGTAATGCATTCCTTTTATGCAGTTCCAAGCATGATTACTGACGTTATTTCCTGATATATCGTGATATACAGGATTTGCAAAACTGTGCATTTCTAAGTTTTCTCGAATTGTACTCGGAGTTATGTTATCCACTATCACCCCAACCTCACCACGATAATTCGAATCAATTGTGCCAAGTTGTACTCTCAATTTAGTTTTTAATGTAATGCCAGAACGTGGTCTGACCTGTATTTCAAAGCCTTCTGGAATATCAAAAGCTAATCCTGTTTTGATTAATTTAGTTTCTCCCGGTTCGATAATCACATCTTCCACAGCAACTAAATCAAATCCGGAATCACCTTGCTGTGCGTATTTAGGTATTACTGCATCTGGATGCATCTTTTTGACTTTCAATTTCCGGCCTGCCCCTTTATTTTTTACATATGCCAGCAACACACTCTCAATCTGTTCTAAAGATGGAGTTTCTTCAAATTCATCCATTTCCTCAACCTTCTTCTGCACTTGCTGCAGATATCCAAAAGATAGAGTCCATCCGTTGTTTTTATCTTTTTCGTTCGCATATATTAATGTCATCAATCTTCCTCCTTATCTAAAAATCACATAATCATAATCCCTTACTTTGCTGTGATACGTTTTAACAACCTGTATCCTATCCCCATCATGATTTATCTTGGTGGTTTCTTTGACATAGATTTTCTGCATGATTATCGCCTCTTTCTTGGAGTGATTTTCACACCGATATTCCTCAAATACTCACGAAACTCATAATAATCCATGCCTAATGCTTCACTGATTTGGTTTTTACGAACATTCGCTTCTAACAGCATTAGTATCTCTGACTGCCTCATATCTTGCCCTTTAGCTAATAGCCGATTGACTTTATCTTGGTTCATGCGTTTGTAATTCAACTTTGATTGCAACTCTTTCATTCGTTCCAGCTGTTTTCCTGATAAATTAGGTTCTTGCTGCAGCATTTCTATTTCTTGGTACATGTCCACTGCGTCCATCGTTATCACCACCATGATTGTTCTGGAGCCTGTACAACTTTTCTTTCTAATGCCTTATCAAAGCACTTCTCACATAAGCTACTGCGATTATTCCGTACTTCATTCACTTTGCAATCAATGCATTTTTCCATGTAGATTCCCTCCTAATTAATCGGCTGCGGCACCGAGTTATTCCCTGTAACAGCCTCATATTCCGCCACTACATCTTCATCCGTCATCATCGCTACCATGTGTACTGGATAATCCGCATTTAACAACCATTGCCTCAGTTCTTTGTAGATGTGCATTAGGATTCTCCTTTCAATTCCTTCCTTGCTCTTTCTCCTTTGTCAAAGTCCATTTCAGAAGGAAGATAATCGAAGAAATTCTCATTATCATAGGGACGTACGTAATTCTTTTCATCCGCATAAAACTCCAAAGCCTCTTTGTAGTGCTGGTTTTCCTTCACCAATTTTTCAACCCGACTTTGTGTTAATTCTTTTTGTTGGAAATGATTATCTGCTAAGAATTTATTTTTCTCTTCCAACTCCTCCACATAGTCCATCACTATATCAACGACATTTTCACCAAATCGATTTGTTCTTCCGTTTAAAAATTTATTCAATTTTACATAGTCTTCAATATTCTTCTTCAACCGTTCATCCATCACTGCACCTCCTCTAAATAAACTGTTTCACCGTCTTCCAAAGCACCTTCTTCAATCAATCTATTAATTAGTTCCTGTTTGGTAATTTCAGAACTAATACCTGCAAAATTACCGTTTTCCGTTTCTTCTAATACAGTCACAATTAATGATTTTTTGTCTCCTTCGATTGTTATCATCACGATTCACCTCATCAAATAATGCTTGTAATATTTAACGAATTTCACGACTGTTTGTAATTCCTTAAAGCTGAAACTACTTAAAGCTTCTTTTGCTCCGGATTCAGCAACGCCGTTATTTCTTAATTCCTCATAAAGAACAACTTCCTCATCTAAATAACAGGAATCGTCAAGCTCTTTTCTGAATTCCATCATGATTCACTCCTTTGAATAATCCCTCAAACATTTATGAAGTTAGATTATTTATTCTAATCAGTACTTTCTTTCATCTTTTGGTTGTTCTCGATCCAAACAGCATCCACAGCCTCATCCCTCTGTATCTGCATCTTGTAATACTCTAGCTGTAATTCAGCGTTTATCTGCTGCAATTCGGTGTTTTCTTCTCGTATAACCTTGTTCACATTCGCGAAATGAATTACCGCTGTAATTGCTGTAATCGTTAAAATTGCTAACCCAGTATTCCATATACTTTGTTTCACGCTATCCCTCCAATCAAAATAAGCCATTTCTGAGACGTTTTAACATCTTTGTATATATTTAGTCTCAACTCTATTAATCTTTTTAAATAAGGTATCTCTCGTTGCTAATTTCGCTATATCCATCCGGCAGAAAAGCTAAAGGTCTTGTAATCTTCTCTTGGTATGCTAATTCGATCAATGCAAGTAAGATTTCTTTTTTCGTCCGCCGTTCTAGTTCTGCAATTTCAGGGACTGTCATTCCGTAATTGTGTAAATCAGCAATTTCTCTTAGTTGACCTGGCAAAAAAGCCAATTCATCATTTTCAAAAATGAAGTCGTTATGCTCGGATAGCGGAATCAATGGAATCGCTTTGCCGGAAGTTTTGAACTTAACTACTCCCATTGGTTGCACCTCCTAAAATTCACTAGTTGCAAATATATCCGGTGAATCACAATATTTATTGATTAAGTTCTGAATTGTATCCCTTTCTGAAGTTTTCCCATCATGGTAATAGGTCATTGTTTCATCTGGATCCATTTCCCTTGCATAATCACTTGGGTTGCAAAATTCAAAAGCGATATCCAGTCCTGTTACACTTTCGAAAATCCCGATTGCTTGCTTTTTGCTTTCAGCAGCAACCCAAGTTTTCACGTCATCACCTTCACCAAACACATACATTTTCAGCATCACGCATACCTCCTAAGATATTCTTGCGTCTCCTGTACTCCTGGCACTGCCTTATCCCCAACTGCACTATGATTGTCACGCAGCCAGTCCGCCCATTTTGTTACCGTCTGCTCGTCCGTATCGTTTGGGTCAAATATCATTACTGATTTCATGTTCATAGTAATTCACCTATCATTGCTAATTTTCTTTTGATATCTTCATAGGGTTCTTTTACTCGGAAGTATTCTTCTGAACCAAAAGAGATAACAACTCCATTCTTTCCGTTTGTGATATCTGAAACTTGCGTAGTATTAACCAAAACCTTTGTGCCTGTTTCGCCGCCTAAAGTCAATTCAATAAACATGCTCATTCCTCCTAAAAGTCTTTTCTTCTGTAATCTCTGCCGTTCATTTTGATAACGTCCGTGTTTTCCATCATCCTCGAAAAGTTACGCTCGTTAATCTGTGCCCGCAGCTCCTTGCTACCTAAATTGGTTGTATATATCGTCGATTTACCAGAACGATCATCCAGTACCTCAAATAGCTTTGTATTCGCCCATTCGGTATGATGCTCTGCTCCGATATCATCTAGCACCAATAAATCCACTCGCTTAATCATCTGCAGCAATTCATCCTCAGTGACTCCGTTACCGCTGTAAGTCTCTTTTATTTTGGTTAGTAGTTTTGGTAATGACAGGAACAAACACTCTTTTCCTTGCTCCATGAGCTTTTTAGTAATAGCAACGGAGATATGACTCTTTCCTGTCCCGTAGCTACCAGTAAGCAATAGATTCTTTTTACCGTCGTAGTCAGCTATATAATCAATCACTTGTTGCTTAGCTTGTTTTAAGTCCTCATTGGTAGGCTCATAGTTCTCAATGGTTGCTGTCTGTAGGTTTTCGTTAATCAATGAGTAGTAATCAAAAAACTTTTTCATTTTATCCTTACGTAGTTGATTCCTTTGCTTTATTGCTTGTTTAGCAAGCTTGATATCTTCGCATTTGCATCCATAGTTAGCTATGATTTCCTCGCCAGCCCTTGGACCTTGAGGAATCTGTAACCTGGTTTGTTTAACATCCTCACCGCAGCCCTCACACTTAAATTCAGCAATAACCTCAGATATCGGTTTTTTGAGTTTAATAGATTCCATAGCGGCCTCCTAAAATCCGTAATTGTAACCATCGTCCTCGGCTTCTTTTTTGTTAAATTGAACAACATTCGACTTAGGTTTTTGATCTTCTTTCATTTCCAGCGACAACCTATTGAATTGTTTTCTTAATTTACCAGCAGAAAGGATATTCATATGCCAGAAATGATTCTGTTGACTCCATAGAATTAAATCCTGTATTTCCTTCCCGCTCTTTTTATCTATCTCCATCATTTTTCTGAAAGTATCAGCCCATGATTCCAAATTAGGTTTGTTTGCATTCGGATTGTTTTCTTTAATTTTCTTGAATAACAACTCAGCTAATTTCAAATGATGGGTTTCAAATTTTAATTTGGAACGTAACTCTTTATTCTTCTTTACATTCTTATCATTCTTTACATTCTTGTTATTATTGTTCCCTTCTCGTTCCCTTCGTAGTTCTTTCGTTGTTACCTTCGTATGACTTTCACTGTTACCTTCATAATTTTTTGGGTCTTGATAAACGTTGTAATTACAGACTTCAACGACCATTCCATGTGTTACCTTCGTAGTTACTATCATAGGACCTTCATTGTTACCTTCGTGGTTCCCTTCATAGGGATTTCGTAGCCAGTCTATAATTCCAAAAATCTGCTTTTTAGTAGGTTTCTCAATCCTAAAACCAACCTTGTAACTGCAAGCTTCTATGATTTCTGGGATACTTATAAAAACTTGTCCGCGTTTCAAATTCTTATATGCGCTGTGCTGTGTTTTGGAAAGGATGTAGATCCAAACTTTTAAATACAAAGGTGGCTTATCCCATATTTCACTTTCAATGACCTTCCTAGACAATAAGATGTAACCTCCCGGTATTTTCGGTTTGTTCATCTAATCACCCTCTCCTTGTTTTTTACTCATTTTTTCTTGCTGTGTACTTTCTTGTGGCAATCAGTGCATAAAGTAAGGCCGTTTGATACTGTGTACCTTAAATCCTCATATTCAGCGAATGGCTTTATATGATGAGCGTTCAAATCGCCGCCCACTTGGTGACAATGCTGGCAAGTGTATTCGTCTCTTTCGAAAACATTGACCCTCCATTGTCTATACTCTTTAGTTTTTCTTAAATCACTGTTAGTTAACTCCCAGGGTGGTTTCTTGCTTGTCCAGACAATAATTTCTCCATCTCTCACTGCTGCTTGAGCATTAGCTGCACCGAAACCTGAACAACTAAGAAATTCCTTGCCATCTATATTTCCGACTATAAAGCTGCAGTTCCAACAATAATCTTCTTCATCTATCCAAGTTCTTGGCCAGGCTTCTTCTATTTCCTCGCCGCATCTATCGCATTTGTATATCTTGTAATTCACGTATATATCTCCGTTAGGTATCTGGATTGTTTTGAGATGCAAGACAATCTCCCCTCCATTTAAATTACTTATCTAATCTATCTTCTGCTTTGACTATTAAACGTATTTCATCAGAGGAACAAAAAACTGTCGCATCATCGTTGATATGATAAATCATCCATGTTCCACTATTGGTTTTTCCGTTAATAATTCCATAATCTTGATAATCGACCTCTACTAAATCGTTCTGTTTGTATTCATCTTCTATTCTGCCAATTCCGTTCCAAAACCGACGTTTCTTTTCTTGCTGGATTTCTTCTGGTGTGGCGTGCCTGACGATACCGTAACCATTAAGATATTGAGGGAAGTTACGGCTCGTATTTACATCAACTCTTACAAATTCACTCTCTACTGAAGTAATTTTTGCAGTGTATTTGAAATTTCCATTTTCATAGAATACCGTAATCCAATCCCCAACCTTATATTGAGGGATAACCTCGTAGCCTGCATATAGAGCTTTTGCTGCTACCGCTATATCAATTTTGTTAAGTGAGAATAAATCGTTGTGAAAATTTACATAATCTCTTGATATATCTCTGATTAATCTATCTTTATCATCTTTGTAATCACCAGTTTTGTTTAATGCATATTCAATTGCATTAGCCTGCTCCTGCGTCAATTTAATCTTTTCCATCCAATCACTCCTATCTTGGTATCTCACATATAGCAAATCTGCCTTTTACTTCTAAAACGGTATATCCCGGGTAACGTTTCATGTATTGCTTAATTAGTTGTCTTTGTTGATTTTTGTCCTGCCCCTGCTCGAATATCCAAGCAGGCAGCAGGACGTTTGATTTATTGTGCATAATAAGTTTCCAACTCTAATTTCTTTTGCATCCGCCACTCTCTGCCTGCTCTGGTGTAGTCAGCGAAATTATGGCAAGTACCCGTGTTTACAGATGGTCCGCAAAGTAAAACTAGATTGGCAGGATCACTGCCGGAACCACCCTGCGAAGCTTGTACTAAATGACTGATTTCAAAGGCATATGCTCTCGTTCTGCCACATCGCTCACATTTGCCTTCGCTTCTTCTTAAAACCTCGTCACGTGCTTTATTTGTAATCCTTGTGACGTCCTTTTGCTTAGGTACTCTTCTTTTATGCTTAGGTTTCGGAACAGCCGGCATCTAATTCTCCTTTCAAAAGGGAGACTAAGCCCCTTTTTTGCTTTCTAATCTTCCGCAAATCTCGTCATACTCTTGTTTAGTTAATTGAGCAATATCCTGTTTTTGATATTTTTTTGCTATTACTTGTTTAACGTCATCAGCTGTTACTCCGGCTTGATTAGCAATCGCATATAGTCGTTTCACTTGTTTGTCCGATATAGCTTTATTAGATTGGGTTTTATTTCCTTGGTTTTGGTATTGATGTTGGTTATTACGATCGTTTTGTTGTTGATATTCGTCTGTATCAGCATCTTTCGTATCATCAATAAGATATAAACCATTAAGTGCATATTTCCTTGCGTATGAGGATGCTGTGCCTGTTATTTGCGAATGGTCCATCCCTTTTTTTGTTTCTGATTCTCTGGCATAGGCGGTAACTACATGATTGTCTTTTCCGTCCGTGATAGTTGCAGTAGCTTTAATATAGTGCCATTCACCAACTAGTAACGGCTCATCTGTCAATGTGAGCAATAACCCTTTTTCAGCATTAAATGGCTTTACAGCTTCCAGAATGTCCTCTGCTGACCTGTAATTGTAGTTCCCGAATTTATTGAATTGCCCTTTTGGAGCTTTTAACTCTTTTTGTACATGAATTAATTTTTGTACAAGACTTTCCTCGCTCATTTTTTATTCACCTCCACCTTAAATTCATCTTCAAGGTGTTCTACTGTTACGCCGTCTATCACTTCGCCGGTGTCTGGATCAATAAGCTTGTCCTCATTGATGACAAATTCTTTTTTTATATCTGATATACTTGGCTCTTCTTTTACTCTGATTAAGTCCGTACGTTCATTGTTTTTGAGGTATTCGACAATAGCCTTATCATCGTAATTAAGTTTTGGCTGCTTTTTCACAAACTTAATGCGGCCATTTGGTAGTTTTTGAGATTTAAACTTTGGATCTTCTTCTCGTTTTTTAATAGCGTAGTAAGCAAGCAATCCTTGGAAATAATCAATATCTCGTTGTGCTTTCTCTTTTTCAGATTGATACCAAGCTTCTATTTTTTCTTGTTCATCTGCTGCTAATGCACTAGCTTCTTCTTGCTTCTGCTGAGCTTGTTTGATTTTCCTTAACGCCCAGTTGGCTTTTTCATCTGTATCTACAACAAACGTTTCACGTTCTGTTTGTTCTTGTTCCTCTAAATACTGGTTTAAACTAGACTGTAGTTCGTTCATATGGCACTCTCCTTCACATAATGAGATTCAATAAAAGTGTCTACTTCTTGATGCATTCTGTTTAATTCATCTTCTGGTTTACCTAAACTCCATTTTTTTAAAGAACCATAAGTGATTATTTTTACATCACCATAATCATTGATTGAATAAATACAGATAGTTCCTTTAGAACCGTTACAATCAAAAGTTAAGCCGTTATAAAAACACTTGTGGAATAAGTCAGTTAGTTGTTTCATTGCTTTTCCCTCCTAAATGCCGTATAATAGGCACATAAATAGTTTTCTTAAGAACTTTTAAAGCGCCTTTGCCGAGGTGCTTTTTTATTTTGCATTTTTATATCTCTCTTCAATTTCCTTCATCCACTTAATCGGGTCCCAGTACTCGCCGGGCTTGTCCTTCAATTGCTTTTCTGGAATTGGATATCCAGTGCGTAGAGTTCTTTCGATAGCTGGATGGTCCATATTATTTCACCCCTAATTTTTTAATTATCAATGGCTCTGGATAAGTTACATGACCTTTTGTTGATTCCAAAGGTTGTGACGGATATTCCTCATTTAAAATTCTCAAACAGTAATCTCTAGTTCCTCTGATATATTCTTTATTTGTGTCTAATCCAATTACTTTAACCAACATCCAAAACACCTCCTATACGTTAACCATCATGTAATACAAAAACGTCATTGCTCCGATATAAGCTAATACATAAAACCATCTGACGAATTTTTCACTTCTCATATCCGGGACCTCTTAAATTCGGCATGAGAACGCTCAATTCTATAAATAATTTCTTTAAAAAATGGGGCATGTTTTTTGATTGCTTTTCTCTCCTGATCAAGTCTTCTTAGCGCATCAATTGATCTCTGAGCACCTTCTTCATGTCTTGCAAAAGCTTCCCAGTCTCCGTTTTTGATTGCTTTAACGCCCAGCTTGTGGCATTCAGTTAAACAATCGAGTTCATGTTTGAATTTTTCGTTAACGCCAATCATATAAATCCTCCTAATCTGATAAATCCTGTAATCATTTGTGTTAGTGGTGTTACTTGTGCAGCGATATCAAATGCTGCATACAATGCCATCCAAGCCTCTGGATTATCTGTTATCTTGCACCAGCGCAATACATCATGAAATTTGAGTGCGATTTTTCCAGATTCCATACGGGAGATAGTGCTTTTGGAAGCAAGCATGTGCTCCCCCATCTTCTCCTGTGAAAAACCGGCTCTTTCACGCATTGTTTTTAATGCTCCAGCTACGTCCAATGATGTCACCTCCTTTCGTGTTGCAGAATGTGCAACTTACGTTTCTGAAGGCGGTCTGACTTGGTAGTTTTATAGAGTTATAATGTAATTACCGACAACCCTCAGTTGGTTTCTAGTTTGCTTGTTTTGCATTAGCTTGTTGGTCTATCCATGTCATAAGACCGTTATAAGGGATACGAATCTTATATCCATCTTTAACGACAGGAAGGCCATTGTGTTCGGACTGTCTGCACAATTCATAAGTGGCAGTCCTTCCAATCCTTAAAATTTCTGCTGTTTCTTCAACGGTTAGAAATTTAGGTTGCGCTTTATAACCATGAGACTGGAGCATTTTTTCAATGTCTTGTAAATGCTTTTCGTTCTCTTCACGGATGATTTGACGAATGGATTCTTCCATGGACATTTAGATAACCTCCTTTATGACTTAACGCCATCTAATTTGTTTTTGCTATTCAATCTAATTTCCATTAATGGCAGAACACCTTGTTCTTTCAGAGATTCATAGATAAACAATCTGCCTTTTTGAGTCCATTTAGTATGCATTTTGACTGACCTTCTACCGTCAGTGTGAGTAATGTCAACGGTGTTTGATTTGGTGTAACCATTACCTTTGTGTTTTGAGTAAAGAAGCCACTGACCGCCCATTTTGTACTGAATACCTATTTGATTTAATAATTTGTTCATTTCTTGACCTGTCATCCCGTAATCTTCTGCTATTTGGGATACAGTAACGGAATCAGTTGATTTTAAAATTTCATCCAGATAAGTGATTTTGGGTTCATATTCTGAAACCCTTTGCTCTAACACGAGATTCTTTGTTTCGAGTTCTTTTTTCTCTTTTTGTTCTGTAATCCAAATTTCAGCTCGTTTAATCGGATCATCAATCATGTAAGATGGTTTATTCAATTCTTTCAACTGCTGCTCCATTTGGTTAAAAGCTTTCATATAATTCATTTTGAATTGCATTGCTTTTTTTCCGGTGAATCCCATAACCAGCAAAGTGAATCCGTCACGGTTCATAAGGTATTGTCGATATTGTTGTTTATTTTGTTCATGAGTATAGGTTGTCTGGAAAAATAGGTCTGCCCAATTTTCGGCAACCCCCTTTATTGCATCAATTGCTTCCAAAACGTGCCTGTGCTGTTTGTCAAAATCTCTTGCAATATTTCTTGAGCTTGTTACTACTTGGTCATTTGATTTAAAAACTAATTGATTCATTTTGGTTCCTCCTATATATTCCAATTTCATTACTAAGCTTGATATAATAATGAAAAAGGAGTGAATTTAATTGAAATCTTTCTTTATCGAACATTGGGTATTTCTTATAGCTACTATCGTTTCTATTTTCTCGATTTATTACTCTAATTATTTAGGTAGAAAAGCAAACTTCTCAGAGTACAAACTGAATTTAGAAAAAGATAGATACAATAATTTTTACCTGCCAATCATTAAACATTTGTATTCATTTGACTCAGAACATTTAAAGTTTAATGTCACAACACTAGGTAACCTAACTGGTGATCTAAATTATTTAGAAAAACATATACGAAGTAATTTTGAATATATATCTCCCGAAGTTGCTTTACTTTACACAAAATACCAGCCATTAGCAGGTCGATTATTCATTAACAATGAACTTGAACTAGTGGATGAAGTAGATGCTCTTTTTAAGAAAATAATTCGACAAGTGCTAATAGAAGCATCAGAACTATCAGAAACGCTAGAAGTACCGAACCTAGCACAACAACTTTTAAAAAACCTTTACTGAACAAACGCTTTTTCTCTAGGCGGTCACTAACGTATATCATTGTAAAACCGCCAATTAAACTAATGAGTGCAGTAATTAAATATTTAATCCCAATCAATCAATGCACCTCCTATACGATTTGTTTATTCTTCGATTCGTATATTTTATAGTTAAAAAAATTTTCTATTGGTTCTTGTAAAGTGATTGCTATCTTTTGTAATGTTTCTGCAGATAATTTCGTTCTTCCTTTTTCATAGGAATTATAAGTCTGAATTGTAACACCCAACTCTTTTGCTACGTGCGTTTGAGTAATACCTTTTGATTCTCTTATTGCTCTTACATTTTTATGAATTTGCATATTAACACCTCCCTAACTAAATATACGATTCGAAGAACTTGACTTTATTATACATATACGAATTGAAGAAATCAATAGTTTTTTTAAACTTTTTGAAGAAATTATTTATTCGAACTGAATAGTAAGCTAAAATTGCCGTATGGATGGAGGGTTTATAGATGATTGGAAAAAGGTTGCGTACTCTAAGACAAAGGGCGGGTTTGTCTCAATTGGAATTGGCAAAAAAATTAAACATGCCAAATCAAAATGTTTCTAATTACGAAAGAGAATTTAGACAACCAGATTATGAGACGTTATTAAAATTTGCTGATTTTTTCGAAGTTACCACTGATTATATATTAGGAAGAAGTAACGATCCTCTTTTCACTAAATTAGAAGATTCTAGAGGAGATACAAGATTAGAAAAAATTATAAAAATGATAGAAGATATTCCAGAGGAAAAACAAGAAATCCTATGGATTAAATTAGAAGCGTTTGTTGAAGGTATGTCTACTGCTGATAAGAAAGAGGATTAACAGCTTTTCAGCTGCTTTACCTCTTTCACAAAATTTTGTATTTCTTTTTCTGATGCATTTTTAAGGAATTCTATTAATAGATCAATTTTACACTCATCCACCTTCCCCAACCCCTTTTATTCAGAACAAAAAGACGAACTCCTGTTCTTGTTATATTAATTTTTATTGTATCACAATAGAAATAGTTTTTGGGGGCGTTTTTAAAATTCGTGTAAAGTTACGACAAAATTCGACAAAACAAGTCAACAAAGTATAGTACCATTAGGGCAAATACACACCTTTTTGATTGTTATTCTCTTTTTGCATCTAAAATAAGCATAAAATATGTAATACCCGTTTCTACTTTTATAATCTACTATTTTGTCAAATTCGCAATTCGTTCGTACTGTTCGAAAATAACAATTTGCAATTTCTATAAGTTTATCTAAGTTGTCCATACATATAATGGTATGTAGTAGCAAATATTTTTTGTACCGGTAATTTATGGTAGTGTACAGCAATGCTGTTTTATATAGATAAAAACATAATTGAGGGGTCGATTATTTGAAGAAATTTTTGATACTGTTTGTTGGTATGATGCTGTTTCTTGTTGCTTGTAATGATAGTTCTGCTTCTGAAGAGAAGAATAACAATCTACCTGAAGAAGAAAACAGTGATTCCGATTCAGAAGTAGTTAAATCTGAATCAAAAAGCGAGAAGTCAACTATTGATACAAATAAAAAGTTAGGTTTGAAAACAGAGGATATTTTTAAAACTGAATTATTTGAAGGAAAAGAGGCTACTTTGCAAAGCTTTGAATATGAAGATATGAAAATTGATATTATAGATAGTGATTATTCCACATTTAGAATGTTTATTTACTATCTTAATGATGCAGAATACGCTTCTGGTATAGTTTTACGAAACAACGGAAATAACAGAGATTTAGAGAAAGAAACCTTTGATTTTTTCTATAATAACCTACCTGAGAATATTACAGATAATTCAAGACAATTTAAAAGTGCGAAAAACGATTATTATCTCGTAGGGGTAATTTTTAATAATGAGGTAGATATTGATAATCCCCCAGTAGAGATATCACAAATAGTTCAATCAGACTTCTTTTTAGATGAAGAAAATGTTGATTTTTATAAACAAGCTTCTAAAAAGGCTGAGTATAAAGAAATATATGAAAGAGTAAATTCTTATATAGAAGAAAATGACGTTAATGACAATGACTCAGCTTACGAAATTAAAAATATTATTGATCCTGTTAAAGATTTAATGGATAAAGTTGAGGTTCATTATGATGATTTTGACGACGTATCCACTATATATTATCAGGGATTGAATGATGTAAGTAACGATAAACATATTGTTCCTTTCATCACTACTGAGGATAATACAATGACTTTTCTGGTTGGTTTTGAAAAAGAAGACTGGTTATTTGCAGACAATGTTGTTTTTAATATTGATGGCGAAAAAGAGTCGATAGGAACTTTTAATTTCGATACAGATATTCTTAATGGAAGTTTAATTAGAGAAGAAGATACTATAACGAATATCGATGAAGAATTAATAGAAAAGATAATTGATGCTGAAGAAGTAAAAATGCGGTTTGAAGGAGATAAAGGTGAAATTGATTATACCTTAACTGAAAATGATATCCAAGCTATCCAAACCATAAAATCTTTTAAAGGGATTAAAAATGATTTATCTAATTTATTGTTTAGATTCGAGAACAAATAAGGTGTACAAAGTACGCCTTCTCTTTCAACTAAAAATAGAACATACATTCCTTCAGGAGGGATAAAATGAGAGGTCATATCATTAAACGAGGCAATAAGTATTCTATCGTGGTTGATATAGGCAGAGATCATAACAATAAAAGAAAACAGAAATGGTTTTCTGGATATGAGCGAAAAAAAGATGCTGAGGATGATTTACCTAATGTTATTAGCAAACTAAAAAAAGGGTATACTGACCCGGCGAATATGACGATGGAAGAATATTTTAACCAGTGGTTAGATAGAAAAAAGAGCACTGTTGCTCCAGGAACTTATGAACATTATGAATCATATATGCGCAAGCATATTATTCCAGGATTAGGACGATGGAAAATAAGTAAATTGGAGAGTTACCACATTGAATCATTTATAGATGAAGTAAATGATAAAGAACTGTCTCAACGGAGTAAAAAACATATTTATCGGATATTATCCAGTGCTCTTTTAAAAGGGAAGAAATACGGAATAAAAGAGGGTATAATGGAAGATATAGAAGCTCCTAAAGTGGACAAGCAAGAAATAGAGTATTGGTCAGAAGATGAAGTGATAGACTTTATGAGCAACCTAAAAAGCAAGAATCATGCGATGCCAATATTATTATCGCTTGCCACCGGAATGCGTAGAGGTGAAGTTTTAGGATTAAAATGGAATAAAGTTGACTTTGCCAACAATACTATTTCCGTTACGCATCAATTAAAAAAAGATGATGAAGGGAAATGGGAATTATCATCTCAACTAAAAACTTCTACCAGCTATCGAACCATTGAAATTGATGATGATACTATAGAAATATTGAAAGAACATAAACGACAACAATTAAAGGATAGAATGATTTGTGGTGAGGATTACCAAAATCTTGATTTAGTGTGCGCTACGTCAACCGGAGGTTATATCCGGCCGACGTATTTGAGAACTGTATTTAAACGAACATTAGAAAAAAGCGATGTGAAAAAGATTAGTTTTCATGGTTTACGGCACACACACGCCACCTTACTTTTGAAGTCTGGCGTGCATCCTAAAGTTGTACAAGAACGTTTAGGGCATCGGTCCATCCAAACGACTTTAGATACTTATTCACATGTTATCCCCGGTATTCAAAAAATCGCTGCAACAAGTATACAAAAGTCGTTATATGGAAATGCTGATAAAGGGAAATCCGCAAACTCAATTGCAAACGCATCAGCTAACAAAAGGTGAACTTACTGAGATAAACTAACATGTTTATATGATGTGAAATACCGACTAACACATGTTGAATATAAGTGAAATTGATTTTGTTGGTTTCCGGTACCAGGTTTGCCGGGGGTTCGAATCCCTCTGGGCGCGCTACTAGAAAAATGAAATGCATGATAACTCCCTCTTAAGTTTGAGTAAAGATTACCCGCCCTTAAGAGGGAGTTTTTAAATAGGCATAGATTTGCTATTTATTATAAACTTAACATTAGCTCAATCATACTTTCTCGCGAACAAGGCTTGTTAAATATTCCATTGCCTCTTCTTCGTCTTCACCTTCGATAATAAGCTTAATTTCTTCCCCTTTTGTCAAAGCTAAGCTCATCAGTCCCATAATGCTTTTCGCATTCACTTTTTTATCATCATTCTCTAAAAATATGTGTGAATCAAATCGATTGGCCTCTTGTACAAAATAGGCAGCTGGTCTTGCCTGCAATCCTGAATCTAATTCAATCTTCACCGTTTTCTCAATCAACAAACCCACTCTCCTGTCTTAAGTAAACGCCTCCATTTTTTGCAATGCAGAGAAAGCTCTGCATTTATTTTTTGGCGATGTTCCATGATATTTATTGCATTATATCATATTCTCCGGATGCTAGCATTAATTACCAAGCTGCAGCTCTCCACGTTTAATTTTTTCTGCGAATTCATCAATCTTCTTCAATCGATGATTCACGCCTGATTTAGAAATTGTCCCGCTGGAAACGAGTTCTCCCAATTCCTTTAATGAAACTTCTTCATACTGAACCCGCAGCTTAGCCATCTCTTGCAATTTCTCAGGTAATTGTTCCAGTCCGACTGTTCGTTCAATCAATTTAATATTTTCAATTTGACGGAATGCTGCACCAATGGTCTTATTTAAGTTCGCAGTTTCACAATTTACTAACCTGTTCACAGAGTTCCGCATATCACGGACAATACGGACATCTTCAAATTTTAATAATGCCTGATGTGCTCCAATAATACTTAAAAAAGCAGTAATCCTTTCTGCTTCCTTCATATATACGATATGTCCATTTTTACGTTCCAGTGTTCTTGCGTGCAAATCGTATCCATTCAATAATGTTTTTAACGCTTCTGCATGTTCTTCATAATAATTGAAAATCTCTAAATGATAAGAAGATGTTTCCGGATTATTCATCGAACCGCCGGCCAGAAATGCTCCACGTAAATATGATTTGCGGCAGCACTCTTTATCTAAGTATTTCTCTGAAATAGTCCGGATAATTTGATATTGATTTTCGATTAAATCCAAATCCTTTAATAAAGACTGGACACCGTTTTTCATACGGACAATATAAACATTATTTTTTTTCAGCTTCATTTTTTTACGGACAAGCAGTTCTACCGGTAATGTATAATTTTGCTTAATTAATGTGTAAATACGCCTTGCAATTGCTGCATTCTCCGTCTGCACATCTAGTGCATAACCTTGCTTTGATATAGAAATAACGCCATTCATTCGAACTAATGCAGCTAACTCAGCAAACTGGCAGCAGGAATCCGATTGAATCGCGGTTAGTTCTTTCTTAATATCTGATGCGAAGGACATAGTATCACACTCCTTCCCTTTTCAAACGCATATAAAGCAAAACTTCATTCCATGATAAAATTATAAAAATTTATAAAGCATCTCAGCAATTTTATCATTATTATGGCGAAGTGTTCCATCTTTATGCTTTACAACAATATTTCCTGCAACTACCTGAACATTCATGGCTTTTAAGCGGTCAATATCCGCTTCTACCGGAAATGCTCTCTCTTCTTTATAAATTTCCTGTGTTTCTGCATCTATTGGCTGGTTATGAACAATAACATAATCAACACAAGCATCACCAACATGGTCGTGAATAGCCTGAACATGATCTGCCGCAGAATAACCTGTTGTTTCTCCATATTGCGTCATGATATTACAAACATAGACTTTCTTTGCTTTCGCGTTGTGTAATGCTTCCTTCACTTCTGGAACAATTAGATTCGGCATGATGGAAGTATACAGGCTCCCTGGAGATATAACAATCAGATCTGCTTTTTCAATGGATTCAACGGCATTAGGTAATGGATGCAGCGGCTGCGGCTCTAAAAAAATACGTTTAATCCGTTTTCCCGACAGAGGGATATTTGATTCACCATGAATAACTTCTCCGTCTTCCATAATTGCATGCAAAGACATATTATCATTTGAAATCGGATATATCTTTCCTTTTACATTTAGAACCCGGGAAATTTCTTTTATCCCCTGATTAAAATTACCGGTCATCGATGTCATGGCAGCTAATAATAAGTTCCCTAATGAATGGCCAGTCAATCCATTCCCTTGTTGAAACCGATGCTGAAAGAGCTCTAAAAGCATAGGTTCTGCATCAGATAAAGCAGCAATAACGTTTCGGATATCTCCCGGTGCAGGTATTTCCATTTCTGAACGGATTCTTCCTGTACTTCCTCCATCATCCGCTACAGTCACAACTGCGGTAAGCTCCACCGGTAAATCCTTCAATCCACGCAGTAAAACCGGCATTCCTGTTCCTCCGCCAATAGCCGTTATTTTGGGAACATTGCTCATGATGATTTAGCCTTTCTCTTCTCAATATCCCGATGACTGACATGTGTAATATAATCATCATTGAATTGTTTGGAGAAATACTCAGCTAAAGCTACGGAACGATGCTGTCCGCCAGTGCAGCCAATGGCAATGACTAATTGTGATTTGCCTTCTTTTTTATATTGCGGAAACATAAAACGGAATAAATCATTTAATTTATCTGTAAACAGCTGTGTATCTGTCCATTTAAATACATATGAAGAGACTTCCTGATTTAATCCTGTTAAAGGCTGAAGCGCAGACACATAATGTGGATTCGGCAAAAAGCGTACATCAAAAACTAAATCCGCATCAATTGGAATTCCATATTTAAATCCAAAAGATACGAAATGAACCGAAAACACTTCCTGCTTTTCTTCCTTATATAATTGAAGAATCTTTTCGCGTAAATCTCTTGGCTTAAGATTTGATGTATCGATAATTCTTTGAGAACGTCCGCGCAATTCATCAATAATGATTCTCTCCTGATGAATCCCGTTTAAAGGAAGCCCGCCAACAGCTAATGGATGAGAGCGTCTTGTCTCTTTATATCTCGTAACCAAAGTTTCATCAGCTGCATCTAAAAATAGAATATGGCTTTGAATCCACGGTGTATGGCTAATTGCATCCAGTGCCTTGTATAAGGAATCAAAAAATTCTCTCCCCCGTAAATCCATGACAAGGGCCACTTTCTGAATTGTATTAGAAGCATCCTTCATTAATTCTAAAAATTTTGGAAGAAGTGCAGGAGGTAAATTATCTACACAATAATACCCTAAGTCCTCAAAGCTTTGTACCGCAACTGTTTTTCCAGCTCCTGACATTCCAGTAATAATAACGAGCTTTGTTTCTTTTTCTTGATTCATTGAACTCTCCCCTTTCAAACCTCTTCCGACGCCACTTATATTTCTGGCGGGCAGTCGAATCCCCAACCCCGGTTTCCGGGCCCTAAGATCTTAACCGGCCAGTTCTTGCGCTATACTTATTGTATCTTACTTCATTATATTAGAAAACCTGACATTCGCCAAGAATTCGGTTAAGTTAGCGACGCCCTGTCTCAGGCACCGAACTGACATACGTCCTGTATGCCCCACAGGAAAAAAGTGCTCTTCTTTTTTCATCCAAGGGCATAAGTGCGGCTTTAGCTCTGTCTGCGCCTGTCGGCTTGCCAATCACTAAGTCTTCTTTATCGAGGAGATGAGCTCGGGGCCCACGGAAAGCGTAGTGTATTTCTGAGGTTGCGGTTACTCATCCCATGAAAGCCGTTGGAGCGGCTATTCTTCAACATTCTTATATACTTTCTTATTCTTAAAAAAAGCTGCCTTTATTTTAATCCAAAAAAATGGACAGGTGAGTCACCTGTCCCAAAACTAATCTATCTATTAAAAGGGGGTCAATTAGTTAACCCTATCTTAACCTTTCATTGTTTCATGCGTGTTACAACAAGGTTAAGAACCAGTTACCGGAGATTAATTTTTTTATACAAATTATACCTTAAGATTGATAACCCCTATAGATTCGACAATTTCCAATAACTTTAGAATTACTTATCACCTAAAATCCGACAATTATCTTGATTAATCTTCTAATGTCTCTACATATTTAATGGCTGTTTCAGCTGCGATACTTCCATCACCAGTAGCGGTAACAATTTGTCTAAGATCTTTTGCACGGATATCTCCAGCTGCAAAAATTCCTGGAATTTTTGTTTCCATGTTTTCAGATGTAGGAATATATCCTTCTTCATCTGTAATTCCTAACTCTGTAAATGGATCGTTTAAAGGCAGCATACCGATATAAACAAATACACCGTTTGTCTCAAAATCATACACTTCATTCGTTTTATTATTTTTTAATGTGATACTGCTGACTTTTCCCTCTGTACCATTAATTTTTTCAGGCACTGTATCCCAAATAAATTCAATTTTATTATTATCAAAAGCACGATCCTGAAGAATACGCTGTGCGCGCAATTCATCACGGCGGTGAACAATGGTTACTTTACTTGCAAATCTTGTTAAATATACGCCTTCTTCCACAGCAGAGTCCCCGCCGCCGACAACAACAAGTTCTTTTTCTTTAAAGAAAGCACCATCACAAACCGCACAATAAGATACACCGCGTCCTCCAAGCTCTTCTTCTCCCGGGATGCCAAGCTTTTTATATTGCGCTCCTGTTGCAATAATTAAAGCTTTGGTATGATACTCTTTCTTTCCTGCATGAATAGTTTTATAATTGCCATGATCTTCAATGGATTTAATATCACCGTATGCATATTCCGCACCAAATTTTTTAGCATGATCGAACATTTTATTCGATAAATCCGGCCCTAAAATATGATCAAATCCAGGATAGTTTTCCACATCTTCTGTATTTGCCATTTGACCGCCCGGAATTCCACGTTCCAGCATCAATGTATCTAAATTTGCCCGGGAAGCATACACTGCAGCAGTCATACCTGCTGGTCCAGCTCCGGCAATAATCACATCATATATTTTTTCTTCGGACATTCAATACCGCCCCTTTATCTTTATAATATTCTTATTCCAACGTATAGTGTAATGAAATTAAGATATAACGTCTATCTTTTTGCTCATATTAGTAATTCCTGTACAGCGACAGGATATCGAACCCTTTTTTAATCTTTAAAAGCCCAGGGCCCTTCCTCCTTTGACAGCTTAGGGTGCCGCCTCAAACCCTCTTCCCATAATCGCAATGCTTTACTGGGATATCCTGAATGATAAGCTGTAACACTATACCACTTATAATAAGATGCTCTTCTTTTAGCTTGCTCTCCAGAAACATTTTGATACCGTTCATATGCTAAAGAATAATTTTCTGTTTTTGCAAAGACTTCTGCAATCCGCAGCTTTTGCTCCTCATGAATTGGATAGATATTATCTATGATCTGGATATGCTCAAGGTAATCAGAATCTCCTGTCTCATAATAAAACAACGCTAAATTTAAATGACTTTGCAAATTATTCGGGTAATCCTCCAGCATATCCTCTTCAATATGCATAGCCTCTTCTTTTTTTCCAGTATAGAATAGTGCCTGCGCATAGTCATGAACAGCTAACTTCTGTTCTGGAAAATTTTCCATTATCTCTTCAATAAAAGGAATCGCTTTTTCCCAGTCATTATTTTCTATATGGTAAAAGGCTGTCTCCTGTAAAATAATCAGTTCGTCCTCATCCTCCAGAGAAAAGATTTCTTCCTCGTCTTCATCGCCAATTTCTATATAATCAAGAAGCTGGGCAGCATCATCACTAAAATCTCCCTCTGGCTTTTTATCTAAATACATTTGTGCATATTTTTTAGCATCTTGCAGCAATCCAAGATGCGCATAGTTATTTGCAGCTAAATAGTAGCAATCAACATATTCTCCAGTCTTCAAAACCTCTGTCAGCAGCTGATTTGCTTTATGATAAGCACCTGTTTCAGTATAAATGATGGATAACTGGCATTTATATAGAGGGAAATAGGGTTTGTCTTCTATTGCTTTCTGTATCCATTTAATCGCAATATCAAATTTCCTTTTTTTAAATGCCTCTACGCCCTTTGTATAGTAAAAGTCGCCTTCAGGGATGAATGGGGTTACGTTATTTGTTTTTCCTTTTGTTTTATTTCTTTTTCCTTTTAACATGGATCTCCCCCGTTCTTAAAGACAAGTCGAGAAAAGTATACCATAGAATATAGCAGATTCCCATATTTGTCATGTTAAATAGCGAAACTTTTACTTCCGTTTACCGCTCTTTTCAAAGGTCTGTATTTGATAGCCTGAGCAGCAGGCTCTGTGTTGTCCAAAGTTATTTTTAATGTTTAATATAACATGAACAATACTCATAATTTTAGCGGGCAGAACCGACTTATTTCATATTATATAATTCCGTCTAAAGCCGAAAAAATAAGACCCATGGCAGAGCATGCATCTTATTTTTATTATTACGTTCTTATTTATCTGGATGTGTTGTTTCGTACAATAATTGTTCCAATTCTTTTCTATATGCTGCTGCTTCCTCTTTTGTCCAGCCGAGTTCTTTTTCCATGAACGGAAGTACCGTATCCATATGTGTTTCTACCCATGGACGGTTAAAGAATAATGCACCTGAACGGCGGATAAAGAAGTCAACTGCTTTATAAGCCATTTCTTCATTGATTGCATATAGTACCTGAGCAAATACTGCCGGTTCAATATTTTCATTTTTAGCAGCTTCTTTATTTTCTGTATAAAGTGTGAAGACTTTTTCTACATTTGCACCATACCGCTGTGTCAGTTCTGCTGCTTCTTTCTCTGTTAAACCAAGGCTCACACCTTCTTTAACCTTTTCTGCTTTGAAGTTCTTGAAGCCTTTTGATCCGCCAACTTCTCCTCCGGAAATTGGCAAATGCTTTGTTTGGCTGTCTGTATATAAAATGCCTTCTTCTTCTTTTAATTGTTTCGCTACCATATTAACAACGTGTTCCCCCATTTTACGGTAGCCTGTTAATTTTCCTCCTGCCATGGAAAGTAACCCAGAATCAGATTGGAAAATTTCATCCTTACGGGAGATTTCGCTTGGGCTGCTTGCACCTTCTTCAGCAATTAAAGGACGTATTCCAGCCCAGCTGGATTCTACTTTGTCTGCATCAATTCCGACAGAAGGGAACATATAGTTAATCGCGTCTAAGATATAATCGCGGTCTGCCTCTGTCATTGTTGGATGAGCAATATTCCCTTTATAGTCAGTGTCTGTTGTACCTACATAAGTTTTACCATCACGAGGAATAGCAAAAACCATACGTCCGTCCGGTGTATCGAAGTACACTGCCTGTTTAAGTGGGAATACAGATTCGTCAAATACTAGATGGACACCTTTTGTTAAATGAAGTGTTTTTCCTTTTTTGGATCCATCTAATTCACGGACATCATCTACCCATGGACCACCGGCATTAATAATTTTTTTCGCATAGATTTTATGCTTTTCTTTGCTGATTTGATTTTCTGCCACAACGCCTACTACTTTTCCATCTTCATAGATGAATTCCACTGCTTTTGTATAGTTGACTGCTTTGACACCATTTTCAACAGCTTTTTTAAGCACTTCAATAGTTAATCGTGCATCATCTGTTTTATATTCTACATAATATCCGCCGCCGCGAAGCTCGTCTTTTTTTACAAGCGGTTCACGGTCTAATACCTCAGCTGGTTTTAACATTTCACGGCGTTCTGATTTTTTAACGCCTGCCAAAAAGTCATATACACGCAAACCGATATTAGATGTAAACGGTCCTAAATTACTTCCTTTATGAAATGGTAAAAGCATCCACTCTGGTGTGGTAACATGTGGACCATTTTCATAAACGACAGCACGTTCTTTCCCTACCTCTGCAACCATTTTTACTTCAAATTGCTGCAAGTAGCGCAGGCCGCCATGCACTAATTTTGTTGAACGGCTTGAGGTACCCGCTGCAAAATCCTGCATTTCAATAAGTCCTGTTCGCAGTCCTCTTGTAGCAGCATCTAATGAAATTCCGGAACCGGTAATACCTCCCCCAATAACTAATAAATCCAGTTGCTCTTTTTCCAGTGATTCTAATACTTCTTTACGTCTTTTTCCTGAAAATTCACTCATAAACTCCACCCCTAAAATTATCTATAGTTTCTTTTTCCCTATTTAAAGACGGCTATTCATCCAAAAGTATAAGAAAAACCAATTCATTCTTGTACAGCTTTTCTTTTTATTGCCAATCACAATCTGAATACTTCAGATAAATTAAAAAAGACCACAAGAATACTGATATAATAATACCAGCCTTCCCGCGGTCTCTCCATAGCTTCTCCGTCCGTTTTATTAACTTAAATTCATACTAACATATATTATACATACTGTATAGCCTTTTGCTTTTATCCGGACTTTTTCACTTTCAGGAATCTGATATGCTGGTATAAAAATAACTGGAAATATGGCTTAAAAGTTCTGTGCGTTATGCTAAAACTTCTGCCAGCGATTTGAATATATAGTAGCTGGAAGCAGATCCTGGATCAATATGACCGACAGACTTTTCCTTCAAATATGACGCTCTTCCTTTTGTTGCTTTCATCGGCTTTGTAGATTCCATAGCTTCTTCTACTGTCTTTTCTAAATCTGCTGCATCGATTTCACTCTGTTCATTCCACCAGGAAACAACTGGCACCCAAACATCTACCATCGTTTTTTCTCCAGTGGTTGATTTCCCCCGTTGCTGAATACCTTGTGCTGCGGCATCCAGTCCTGCTGCAATATCACCCTTGTCTACAGTATCCTTCCCTTTCACTGCCATCGACAATTTCAGAAAAGCAGTACCATATAATGGACCTGAAGCTCCTCCTACTTTCGACATTAATGTCATTGCAACATCCTTAAAAACCGTGGCAACATCATCATATGAGGATTGCTCAAGTTTTTTTACAACCTCCTGAAAGCCTCTTGACATATTAATACCATGATCACTGTCTCCAATTGCCTGATCAAGCTCTGTTAAATACGCTTTATTCTCCTGCATATATTCATTTGCTTTTACCATCCAGTCTTGAGCTGATTGTATTGTTAACACGTTAAAAACCTCCTCCTGACATTATGCTTTAAGTGCGCGTTCAAAAAGTCCGATAAATAGGACCAAGAAGTTCAAGGCGACGAGCTTTTTACGAACAGACTTCCACAGGATGCGGTGGCTTCTACGTTGCCCACACGACGTGGGCGTTTTTAGTAGAAGACCCTCTTTTCGCTGCGTCATCTTTATTGGACTTTTTAAATATCCTCTTTAAAAGCGATAGCTTCACTCGGCTCTGCTAACAGCTGCTTTAATTCTTCATCAACCTTTAATAGTGTGATAGAAAATCCCGCCATTTCAAGAGATGTCATATATTCGCCAACATATGTCTGATGAACAGAAATTTGTTTTTCCTTCAGCATGTCATTGACATGACCATTTACAATAAATAGCTCCATTTCTGGTGTAGAACCCATGCCATTAATCATAACAGCTACTTCGTCACCAGCTGCCAGACCAGCATCTTCAATAATATTGCTTGTTAGTTCATCCGCTATTTCTTTTGCAGAAGCAATCTTTTTCCGTTCCGTTCCTGCTTCTCCATGAATGCCAATCCCTATCTCCATTTCATCTTCATCTAAATGAAAGCTTGGCTTTCCAGCATCAGGAACTGTGCATGATGTTAGAGCCATTCCCATAGAACGCACCTGCTCGATTGTCTTTTCTGCAGCAGCTTTCACTTCGTCTAACGAAGCTCCCTGCTCCGCTTTTGCTCCAGCTGCTTTATGGACAAATACAGTGCCGGCAATCCCGCGGCGGCCAATGGTAAAATCACTGTCCTTCACAGCAATATCATCATTTACAATTACCTGCTCAACGCGAATTCCTTCTGCCTCAGCTAATTCGCCAGCCATTTCAAAGTTTAGAACGTCTCCTGTATAGTTTTTTACAATGAGCAGGACACCCTTACCTTGATCAACTGCTTTAATAGCTTCAAAAATCTGATCTGGTGTCGGAGAGGTAAATACTTCTCCAACAACAGCTGCATCTAACATCCCTTTGCCGACATAGCCTGCATGGGCTGGTTCATGTCCGCTTCCACCGCCGCTGACCAGGCCGACCTTCCCTTGAGACAGCTCCTTGCGACGAATAACGTTTGTGTTTTCTACCTGTACCCACTGTCCATCGTTTGCAAGAGTCATTCCTTTTACCATGTCTTGAATTACATTACTTGGATTATTGATTATTTTTTTCATTTCTACCCCTCCAGATTTTTAATGAAATGAATCAATCCCAGTATCTATGTTAAAAATTCAAATTGATTCCTAAATTATCTTCAGCCTCTTACCAATATACAGCTTTCCAAAACATCTTAATCTATATTACTTCTATAAATAACCAGGTACTATTCTGTTTTAAAGGCACGTGTTGCTTTGACAGCTTTTTCCCAGCCTTTGTATAGGCGGTCACTCTCTGTTTTATCCATTTTCGGTTCAAATGTTTTTTCATTTAACCACTGTGCTGCTACCTCTTCCTGATCCTTCCAGTACCCGACAGCTATCCCTGCTAAATAAGCTGATCCTAATGCTGTTATCTCCTGGATCTCCGGGCGTTCTACAGGCACTTCTAAAATATCACTCTGGAATTGCATTAATAAATCATTTTTTACTGCGCCCCCGTCAACACGGAGCGTTTTTAAATCAATACCTGCATCAACAGACATTGCCTGCATCACATCCTTTGTCTGATAAGCCAGAGATTCTAACGTAGCGCGAATAAAATGCTCTTTCTTCGTTCCTCTTGTCAAACCAAAGACCGCACCACGGGCGTCGCTATCCCAATAGGGAGTACCTAACCCGACAAAGGCAGGAACCATATATACACCTTCTGTTGTATCCACTTCAGATGCAAATACTTCGCTCTCCTGGCTGGATTCAATCATCTGTAATCCATCACGCAGCCATTGGACAGCAGAACCCGCAACAAATATACTTCCTTCCAGTGCATAATTTACTTTTCCATCCAGGCCCCACGCAATGGTTGTTAACAATCCTTGTTTAGATGCTACTGGCTCTTCTCCCGTGTTCATTAATAAGAAGCAGCCTGTCCCATATGTGTTTTTTGCCATTCCTTTTTCAAAGCATGCCTGACCAAATAAAGCAGCCTGCTGGTCTCCAGCAATTCCGGCAATCGGTATTTCTTCACCAAAGAAATGATACGATACTGTTTTTGTATAGATTTCAGATGATGGCCGTACCTCTGGAAGCATCGACTGTGGTACACCAAGAATTTCTAAAAGCTCCTCATCCCACTTTAGATCATAAATATTGAACATTAAGGTACGGGAAGCATTCGAATAGTCGGTTACATGAGTCGTCCCGCCTGAAAATTTATAGATTAACCATGTATCAATTGTTCCAAATAAAAGGTCTCCTGCTTCCGCCTTCTCCCTCGCGCCTTCTACATTCTCTAAAATCCATTTTACCTTTGTTCCTGAGAAGTATGGATCAATTAAAAGACCCGTTTTGCTGCGAATTGTTTCTTCATAGCCCTGTTGTTTTAAATTACGGCAAATATCTTCTGTTTGACGAGATTGCCAAACGATTGCTTTATAGATTGGTCTTCCCGTTTGCTTATCCCATACAACTGCTGTTTCACGCTGATTTGTAATCCCAATCCCCGCAACCTGATTTGCTTCTATATTTGTGTTATTTAATACTTCTGCAATGCAGCCAAGTACAGAGGTCCAAATTTCATTCGGGTCATGCTCTACCCAGCCCGGTTTAGGGAAATGCTGTTCAAATTCTTTTTGAGCTGTGGCAACAATCTCCCCTCCTTTATTAAATAAAATAGCCCGGGAGCTTGTTGTCCCCTGGTCAATTGACAATATATATTGTTCTTTCATACCCTATTCCTCCATTGTGCTTTTTTAAACATATAAGGATATTCCACAAGGCTTATCCTTTATTTCTACAACCAAATAATCATACCATGTCAGAATAAGTTTAGAAAAAGATAAAACCTGTGACTTTTACACCAAGGAGGAAAATGATAAGTAGAAAAAGCCCGCAAACAAATAGCACCATTCTTATCCTGGTACACATTTGCGCGGGCTCCTTCTCTCCATCACGATTAGTTTAAGTATAGAATAAAACAAATTGCAAGCGTTGTCAATTCATTGAATCAGCAGGATTTCTTGTTTTTGAATCAATAACAGTGGTGGAAAGAAAAGAAAATTCCGATCTGAAATTATATGAATAAGGCTGGACACAAAAATCGAACAAAGCCGATTAACACTTTTATATATAATCAAAGTTGTTCCATTTTTTCTTTATTCTAATTTCATACCTCAACATAGAAAAAACAGCACCGATACAGGTGCTGTTTTTTCTATTATGAAAGATTCCAAAGCTTGCGGCTTGATGTAGATACGGCTACCGCTCCAGCATTCAGTGCCTGAGTAACATGATTTTCCTCTTTAATTAACCCACCGGCAATAACAGGAATATCGGTTTCTCCGGTAATCTCTTCAATTACTTCCGGCACCAGACCCGGCAAAATTTCCACGTAATCCGGCTCAAATCGATGGATAAGCTTTATACTCTGCTCTAATGCAGCACTGTCTAATATAAAGACACGTTGAATGGCCAGCAATTTATGCTTTTTTGCAGCTGCAACCACATTTCCGCGTGTCGTTAATATACCATCAGGTTTTATTTCCCGATGCAGGAATTCCATCCCGTATTCATCTGCTTTCAGCCCCTGAATTAAGTCAAAATGGATAAATACCTTTTTATTTGCACGGTGACTGTAATCAATCATACTTTTCAGCTGGACTAATCTTGATTCTAAAATAATAATGTATTCATGATTACTTTCCAACACCTTCTCAAAATCCTTCATGCGCCTTACAGCAGGCAGTATACCAGCAGGTAATTGCATCAGAGCTCCCTCCTTTCAATCATTATCCGGCAGCTTACGCGATTCCATTTCTTCCTTCGTATAAATAATCCGCATCGGATTTCCCCCGGCAAAAGCTCCAGCGGGAACATCTTTATGTACCAGTGTCGCAGCAGAAATAATCGCTCCATCGCCGATATGCACTCCCGGTAATATCGTCGAGTTGGCGCCTATCATCACCTCATTACCGATATGCACCTCACCCAAACGATATTCTGTTATTAAATATTCATGCGCTAAAATCGTTGTATTATAACCAATAATACTGTTATTTCCAACTTTAATTTTTTCCGGGAACATGGAATCAGGCATTGCCATTAAAGCAAATGATGTACGGTCGCCTACCTTCATGCGCAAAAAATGCCGATACATCCAATTTTTCATTCTTAAAAAAGGAGTATAACGAGCAATCTGAATCACAATAAAATTTTTTACTATTTTAAAAAAAGACACCGTACTGTACATCTGCCATAAAGAATTTGCTTTATGATGGACTTTATACCTTTCAGTTCTCCGCATGACTATTCACCTGCCACTGTTAATAAATCCCTCATTGTATCCAAATAATATGTTGGATGATAGCTTTTTAAAAAGTCTTCTGTTTTCTCAGACCAGCTTACCGCCGCCGTTTGTGTACCAGCACGCTGTCCTGAAACAATATCATGAAAATTATCTCCTACCATTAAGGTTGTTTCAGGATCCGCATTCACCAGCTTCATTGCTTTTTCTACCGGTTCTGGATCAGGTTTTTTAAGTGTCACATCATCATAAGTAATAATAACAGAGAAGAAATCTGTCAGTCTGGTTAAATCCAATCCCATCATAACTGTTTTTTTAATTTTCGTACTTACAATTCCCAATGTAATACCTTTATCATACAGCTGCTTGATTGTTTCATAAACATATGGAAAAGCTTCTACATAACGGTCATGCTCTCTCATATTATACTCCCGGTATGCGGCTGTCATTCGTTCAGACAGCTCCGGGTTTATTTCATAAAAGGTTTCATTTAATGGCGGGCCATTAAGATGTTTTATTTCTTCCGGGGTAAACTGCATATTAAATTTTTCAAATGTATGTTCAAATGAAGCACGTATAAGCTCATTTGTATTTAATAACGTTCCGTCTAAATCAAACAGAATGGTACGAATGCTCATGTTGCACTTTCCTTTCTTCCTTCTTCCAAAAATAAGCAATAACCATCGTCAAAATAATCGCTACAGATAATCGGATAATTAATAATGGCCAAACTGGAATTCCAAGCGGAATAAAGACAAGCGTGTCCTCCACAACAGCATGGCAGGATACAAGAAATATTAATGCTAAATACATATCCTTCTTCGGCACATTATCTTCTTTTACAGCCTGCATCATGAGCCCGGCACCAAAGGCAAGTCCGATAGTAAGACCGGCAACCATTGTCATGGAAGCACGCTTATCTATTCCCAGCAGCTTCATAAATGGAGCTAATTTATTTGACATGGCAGTCATCCAGCCAAGCTCCCGCATAATTTGCATGATAATCATTAACGGGATAACGATACAGGCTAATTGAACAATAGCTATAGCAGCCGCTTGAGCACCATGAAGCCCAATTTCCCACCAATTATTCAGGACCACTTCATTGCTGGAAATAAAACCGTATTGAGCAAGCTCTGAGCCGCCAGACCAGAATAAATTAATCAAAAGTCCGGATATCACAGCAAGTCCAACCCGGATTCCAACGATAATCCACCACCTTACTCCTACACTTGTTGCCACAGCAGATTCAATAAATAGATTATGGGAAAAAGACAGCATAACTGCCATAATAAATACTTCCTTGACGGTAAAATCAAAAGAAATAATCGCTGCAATCCCTGCGTATAAATTTAATCCATTCCCTAAAACAAGCGGAACAGCAGCTTCCCCTGATAAACCAAATAACCCCATAAGTGGGGAGATGATATTCATAAACCAAGGGAAAACAGGTGTAAACTGCAATATCGTTATAATTAATGTAATCGGAAAAATAACTTTCCCAAGCTTTAATGTAGTCTTTAATCCCTGAATTAACCCCCTGTAAAGCGTTCCTTTCATTTTCTTACCTCATTTCAGCTTAACACGTTTGCTTCATCACGGCATGAGTGCCCGTAATTCATCCTGATTTATATGGTAAAATCAGTTTTTTCGTTGGATGAAAACGGGCTCTTCATCTCCTGATTGGTTCAGGCCAACACGATGTTGGTCACACAAGCGTTTCCCCAAATGTTTTTGATGGGGCGAGTAATCGCAGTGTTAGCTTGTATTCCTTATTCTTAGCGGGAAAAACCACCCGATAAATCAAGTTTCACTTTATTTCCTTTTCTTCTTTTTCTTTTTTCTTTTATTCGGATACTTTTTTGTCATTGGTGTGTCAAGATAACGCTCGTCTGTTGTCATGAGCCTGTATAGCATGAGAATAATTCCGGCTGTGATTGTTAAGATAGATACAACCTGTGCCGTCCTCAGATCACCAATAATATATAAACTGTCTGTCCGAAGCCCTTCTATGAAAAAACGGCCGATGGAATACGTGACAGCATACATTAAGAATACCATTCCGCGTTTTGGATTTATTCTACGGAAAAGTAACAGGCCAAAAAATATCAGGAAATTCCAGGCAGATTCATATAAAAATGTCGGATGATACATCACACCATCAATGACCATCTGGTTCATAATAAAGTCCGGCAAATACTGATGAAAGCTTTCATACGCAGCCTCAGAAATTGGACCGCCATGCGCTTCCTGATTCACGAAATTCCCCCAGCGCCCAATTGCCTGTCCCAATATTAAACTGGGTGCAACGACATCAGCCAGACGCCAAAATGATATTTTCTTTACTTTTGCAAAAACAATAGCTGTAATCACACCGCCAATTACAGCCCCATGAATAGCGATTCCGCCCTCCCAGGTGGCAAACATTTTCCATAAAGGACCATTGGCATATTGGTCAAATTCAAAGATTACGTAATAAATTCTTGCGGAGATAATCGCAATTGGTACAGCAAAAATAATGAAATCCATAATGGTCTCTTTGCCCAATCCAACTCTTTCCGCTTCTCTCGTAGCTAAATAAACTGCTAATACAGCTCCAACAGCAATAATGATTCCATACCAATAAATTGTTAATGGACCAATTTCTAAAAATACACGATCAATAGGAGCACTTGTCCCAATCATCTATATCCTACCTCCTATTGTGATTCTAAATCACCTTGTTCAATCATTTTTGTTAAACGATCTGAAAACTCTTCTGCCGTATTCACACCCATCCGTTTCAACCGGAAATTCATAGCAGCTACTTCAATAATAACAGCCAGGTTTCTTCCCGGTCTGACAGGTATTGTTGCTTTTGGCAGATGGACATCCATAATCTTCATCGTATCTTCATCTAATCCTAAACGGTCATACTGTTTTTTATTATCCCAATTTTCCAATTGAATAACCATCGAAATCCGTTTTTGGCTGCGGATCGAGCTTGCGCCAAATAATGTCATTACATTAATAATACCCAGGCCCCTTATTTCCAGTAAATGTTCAATAAGTGCAGGTGCATTGCCAATCAGACTCTCATAATCCTCTTGCCGGATTTCCACATTATCATCTGCTACAAGACGATGCCCTCTTTTAACTAATTCCAGTGCTGTTTCACTTTTACCAACACCACTTTGTCCGATAATTAAGACACCGACGCCGTAAATATCTATTAACACACCATGCACCGCCGTAAATGGTGCAAATTTAGATTCTAAGTAATTGGTTAAACGACTCAATACCCGCGTCGTTGTCCGCGGTGATTGTATGATTGGTACGCCAGAATGCTTCGATGCTTCAAAAAATTCTTCTGGTACATCCATGCCACGGGAAATGATAATTCCCGGAGTTACATCCGTACATAGATTTTCAGCACGCTGCTTTCTTTCTGCAGCATTCAGTCCCAAAAAGTAAGCTAATTCTGTCTTACCAATTAATTGTAGACGCTCCCTTGGATAATAGTCAAAAAAGCCCGTCATTTCCAATCCTGGGCGTGAAATATCACTTGTTATAATTTCACGGTGAACTCCTTCTTCTCCTGCTACTAACTGTAAATTAAACCGATCTAGTAAATCCTTTGTACAGACGGTTGATACCATTTTGAAGCTCCTCTCTTCAACAAAGCTAACTGATATACATTTTAGCATAATCCGTACAAAAAACGTAGAGGAGAAGTCTCTTACTTAATGTACTTCATTAAAAACTATGATTGACAAGGTTTATGCAATTTTGACATTCGAAAGTCCGCTCATTATAATATTACTTCTTTGCAGACTTTTTCAAACTCCATATAAACTGTTTTCAAGTAACCAACAATTGTTTGAGTTCTTCCGATACTTCTCCAAATATTTATGAATGAGTACTTGTTATTTTGGAAAATCTCTGTATAATATAGCATTAATATATTACCGTTGATGAAGAGAGTAGTTATATATCATGTACAGCAGCGAGTCAGGAGATGGTGGAAGCCTGACAGTACAGAATATAATGAAACGCACTTCAGAGGTGCTGTCTGAACAATCAGTAGGATATGCCGGGTTATTCCGTTAAAAATAATATAAGAAGGTTCTTATTTATTTCTGATTAAAGTCTAAAGCTTTATTAGTTATATATAGGAGCAATTAGGGTGGTACCGCGAATAAACTCGTCTCTATGTTACATCATGGAGACGGGTTTTTTTATGTTTTTAAATTTCACGTTTAATCGTATTGGAGGAGTAGATCATGAATTACCGTCAGCAATTTGCGGAAGAAATTTATACCCATTTACAAGGGTTATCGGAAGTGGATGAAATTCATTCATTGATAGAGGAACCAAAATATAATACTCATGGCGATTTAGCGTTCCCTTGCTTTACCTTAGCAAAAAAACTAAAAAAAGCTCCGCAGCAAATAGCCAAAGAGTTATCTACAAAAATAGATGCACCTTTTTTAGAAAAGACAGTGGCAGAAGGACCTTATTTAAATGGTTTTTTAAACAAACAAGTCGTCAGTAAACAAGTAATTCGGCGTATTAATACTGAGAAAGAAGACTACGGTTCGTCTTCAGCCGGTGCTGGAAAGATAGTTACTTTAGATTTCTCATCACCAAACATCGCCAAACCTTTCTCCATGGGCCATTTACGTTCTACTGTTATTGGCAATGCACTTGCTAATATCTCAGAAAAATATGGCTATAAAGCCATTCGAATAAATCATCTTGGTGACTGGGGAACACAATTTGGCAAGCTTATTACTGCTTATAAAAAATGGGGTTTAGAAGAAAAAGTACGAGAGAACCCAATTAAAGAGCTCTTTTATCTATATGTGATGTTTCACGAACAAGCGGAAAAACATCCCCACTTAGAGGATAAAGCCCGTTTTTGGTTTAAACAATTAGAATCTGGGAATGAAGAAGCAAATCAGCTGTGGAAATGGTTCAGAGAAGAATCACTGAAGGAATTTGCGAAAATTTATGAACTGCTGGATATTGCATTTGACTCCTATGATGGCGAAGCATTTTATAATGATAAAATGGACAAGGTTGTCCAAGAATTAAAAAACAAAGATCTCCTGTCTCTTTCAGATGGAGCTGAGGTAGTTGAATTAGCAGCTGAGAATATGCCGCCATGCTTAATCAAAAAGAAAGATGGCGCTACATTATATGCAACCCGGGATTTAGCAGCAGCTATTTACCGGAGCAGGGCCTATCATTTTGAAAAATCCTTCTATATCGTCGGACAGGAGCAGCGCCTTCATTTCGAACAGTTATTCCTTGTGCTCCAGAAAATGGGCTATGACTGGGCAGCTTCATTAAAGCATGTTCCATTCGGTTTTATTTTAAAAGATGGAAAGAAAATGTCGACCAGAAAAGGAAAAGTTGTGCTGCTGGAGGATGTTATCAAAGAAGCCATTGATCTGGCTTACAAAAATATTAAAACTAAAAATCCGGAACTGGAAAATAAAGAAGAAGTAGCAAAAATGGTCGGTGTCGGAGCAATTATTTTTCATGATTTAAAGAATGAACGCCAAAATAATATTGAATTCAATCTGGTTGAGATGCTGAAATTTGAAGGTTCTACAGGGCTTTATGTGCAATATACACACGCCCGTTCCTGCTCTATTCTTCGGAAAGCTTCTGCTGAAAATAACCTTTCTGTCAGCGGGCTCACCGATTCATACAGCTGGACCGTCATCAAAATACTAATGGATTTTCCAAATGTAATCGAAAAAAGCTTTCAGCAGGCTGAACCATCAGTTATCGCAAAATATGTTTTGAAATTAAGCCAGGATTTTAATAAATATTATGGTCAGGTCAAAATATTAGCTGATGATGCAGAGCAAAGCAGCAGACTGGCATTGGTGAAATCTGTTGCGATTGTATTGAAGGAAGGGTTGAAATTGCTTGGTATTAAAGCTCCTGAGAAGCTTTAAGTAAACAGACCGGCTATTTATTGCTGATTACATTTCTTATTTGCTTTGAAAGTGCTTTTTGCAGTGGAGAGAGAAATACAATTTTTATTCAGGAAAAATTAAAAACATAAAGATATTTCTATTTACCTGTAAAAAACCATTGCATTTCACGTAACGGAAAGCTTTATACTTAGATATAAAGGAGCTGATATGAAATGTATACCATCGGAGAATTTGGAGCAAAAACCGGATTTTCAACACGAACACTGCGTTTCTATGAAGAACTTGGGATTCTTTATCCAAGCAAAAGAAATGAAAACGGTCATCGTTTATACAGCTTGGAAGAACTCGCCACCTTACAACGTATCCAGTCATTAAAATTTATTGGATATTCACTTCAGGAAATCAAAGAAATGCTGGATAAAGAAGAAATCACTTTAGAAAATTTTGCAGACTCCCTCCCTGTTCAAAGAAAGGTGCTGGTGCATAAGCGCGAGGAATTAAACAGGGCCATCGCAGCTATTGATCATGTACAAGAGCTTTTAGATGATGACTTTTCATTAGATTGGACGGTGCTCGCCTCGCTGCTCCACGGGATGGAATTTGAAGAGGAGCAAAAGGCATGGATGAAGGAGCATTTTCCCGATGATTTTGCATCGCTTTTTACGGATATACCAAAGAAAGAGCGTGAAAAATTAGATAGAGCATGGCTTTCTATTCTGGCTGAAGTAAAAAGGCTGATGCGGGAAAACGTTCCTCCGCATGCGCAAGAAGCGCAACAGGTATTTTTAAATATTAATGATTTATTTATAAAAATCGTCCCTGAGGATGTTATTGTAGAAAATATCGATAAATGGGAAGAACAATTGGAATCTGCAGAAGCGGATGATTTTGTAGCTCCGACTTTCTGGTCAAAAGAGCAAGAAGCTTATATGGAGGAAATAGCTAAAGCGATGGAACAGCAGTATAAGGAGAATGGAGAAAAATAATGGAATGAAAAAAGTCCGAAGCCTCCCCTATAAAATAGGGAGCTTTTCCGGACTTCTTCATTCGATTTTCTTATGTGTACTTTTTAAGAGAAATATAATTCTGTAAGTCTTTTCATATCTATTTCATTTGAAACATCTATAAAATATGGTGCCTGCCATGCTTGTGTTTTTTTAGCTGAGTTATTTAATGACCTTTCCCATGAAGGGTATACTCTTATTGCCATTTTCCCTTTGTTATCATTAGTTCTCAATATTCCTTTCTCTAAAAGCAGAGATTTTGGAAAAATAAACTGACCTTTCACATCCTTATCTATGATTGAAAACACTATTTTATCCGGACTCTCACTATATGCAAAAGCCTGATTGCAATGATTTACATCTTTTTCCCAGAAAACAACAAAATACCCATCTTTCTTTGGTGTTCGTTTAGCTAAGCGGCTCCTATATTTATTTTCATTAATATTAAAAGTAGTTCCTTCATATTCCATATTTTGCGGCTCTTTTAATATATTTGTGAGCTCACCATTTATGTCAAATAGTAATTCTTTGATCAGGTTTATCGATTTTAGCATTTTCTCTTTCCTTTATAAGTCATCTAATATTAATCATGGTACCGGGTACATTGTATTACATCAAAGTGGAAGAGTAGAGAATTTCTGCTTATTCAATCGCAATATATATTTCTACCTGCCCATTTGCCGGATCAATATCCCCGGCATAGTACTCAAAATCACCAGTAAATGTGCGTATGTTTTCAGGCAGCTGCTGCCATTCCCAAATAGCAGCCCAAGCTTGCGGAACCTTTTCCGCTATTGGACCTTTTTCTGTTACAAATACAGCGTATGTCGCTTCCGGCAATGTATAAGTTTGAATCCCTTCTACGTTTTGAACCACAGAATCTTCCATTATTTGCACGCTTAACATAATTTCATAAGTCCCTTTTTCTTCTTGCTGATAATGAAAATAACAACCGTAATATCCCGCTTCACGAATGTTCACATCCAATTTTTCTCCAATATTATCTGTGAAAAAGCGTTCAAATAATGATCCTATCTTCCCGTTTCCAGATTGCTCTGCCTCATTAGTAGTTATCATACTGACTCCGGCTAATGTAAAAGCTGGCCGCTTCTCCATGCGTAACGGTTTAATATTTACAGCTGATTTATCCTGTTTCATAGCTTATCAAACTCCTTTTTCTTATGATAATAGTTAGTATAAAACAGGAAACCTGACAGCTGTCTGTCCAGTTTGTTCAACTTATTTATATATTTTTGTAATTTGCATTACACGCTCTGCGATAATCTCCCGCAAATGGACTGGCTCCAACACCTCCACCTGAGGACCGAAGCTGAGTATAAAGCTGTATAACCATTCATCCTCTGGGTAAGCTTTCTTCACCAGCCATGTCTCATCTTCCGTCGGAATAAGCTCCTCTGCATCAAACCAATCTTCCGCTAAATGATGAGCTTCTTTCTGGAAACGTAAAACTACCTCATTATTATCGGAGATAGAGGATTGTTTTCCTTTTATATCCTTTTGTTCTGGTAAAGGGCGGCGGGTAAAACTTAACTCAGCATCCACAGACAAATTTTTTATTCTTCGTAATTTAAATAAACGGAACTGCTCTCTTTCTATGCAGTATGCTTGTACATACCATTGTCTTCCTTTGAGAATTAATGTATGCGGCTCCGCCGTTCGCTGCGTAATCTTCCCCTGTGCATCTGAATATGTAAATGCAATGAATAGACAGTTATCTATTGCCTTTTCAATACGCTCCAGTTTTTCTTGGAGCCGTGCACTGTTATCCCAAGGTGAATAATCAATGAGAACACGGCTTGTTTTACTTTGAAAAGCCTTGGCATCAACAGGATGTACAACACTATTCATTTTTTCCATCAATTGCTGGTGCTGTGCTTTTTCATAAGAAGTAGATATACTGCGCAGTGCCGTGACAATTGCTGCTAATTCATCATTGGTGAGCAGATTACGATCCAGCCGGTAACCTTCCGCAAGTCCGATACCGCCGTAAACTCCCTGGTAAGTTATAATGGGTATGCCAGCTGCATTAATCGTATCAATATCCCTGTAAATCGTCCGCACAGATACTTCAAATCGTTCCGCTAAATCTTTTGCCTGCAGCATGCGGTAATTTATCAATAATATAATAATGGATAATAGTCTCTCTAATTTCATTACGTTCTCTCCTCTTTGACAACAGTGGGCTCGTCTATTAAATTTTGCTCATAAGAAAAAGATCAGGCGATAACCTGACCTTTCCTTTTACCTTATGTCACGGACAACACTGTTTAAAATCATTGAAATCAATGAAATCACAATCGACGCGATAAACGCCGTACCAAACCCGTCAATGACAAAGGAAGGTCCAATAAGCGCCTGCGTAATCATCAATATAATCGCATTGACAACAATTAAAAACAATCCAAATGTAATCACCGTAATCGGCAATGTCAAAATAACCAAAATCGGTTTCACAAACATATTCAGGATGGCTAAAATAACACTCGCTAACAGTGCCGTACCGAAACCGTCCAGCTGAAAAGAATCAAAGATCTGGGCAACTGCTATCAGCGCCACAGCATTTAATACTAATGAAATAATCCCCCGAAGCAACATTAATACACGTCTCCCTTAGGCATAATAAATGCGGCAATTACATAAACAATCGCTAATGTGGAAAAACTCGGGATAAGCAGAATTAAGAAAATGATCCGGAGCAGTGTCGCATCCACATTTAAATACTCACCTAATCCTCCAAGCACACCGGCAAGCATTTTATTTGTTTCCGAACGATATAATCTTTTCATGGAAGTACCTCCTCAGGTAACTGTTTTGTCATCTATTTAATAATGGATATGTGTCATTCTATCTTTTCATACGAAAATAGAAATGAAAAAGTTTCATTTCTATTTTCCCGCTTCCTATTCTTTTTAAACAAAACAATTATTTAGAGCTGTTCTTTTCAAAATCCCAAAGATAAAAACGTTCCATTGCCTGATTTTCAATCAGTTCGTTTTTCACTTCTTCATCTAACTCATCCAATTGCTTATACCACCCGAACATGCCAGCTACCTGAGAGTCATGTGATAATATTGTTTGCAGTTTTTTATCAAAAGTATCACGGACATCATTTATTACATCTGGGCTTCCTAAATCTTCTTCATGACCATTGGAAAAAGCTTGCGCCCATACTTTTGGTCTTTCTACAGGGTTCATATCTTCTACTGCCTGAATAGCGGCAGCTCCTAAGGCATTATGATCCGGATGCACTGCATAACCGGGGTAATGTGTGATCACAAGAGATGGTTTTATTTCTTCTAAATAACCTCTTATATGATCTGCCACTTCTTGTTTATCTTCAAATTCAATCGTTTTATCACGGTATCCGAGCATTTTCAATTCCATATCTAACGTTTCACATGCACGTTTTAACTCTTTTTTGCGAATTTCAGGCAACGACTCCCTATTAGCAAATGTCGGGTTCCCCATATTTCTCCCCATTTGCCCCAACGTTCCACATAAATATGTCACCGGCACACCTTCTTTGCGGAACTGTGCGACAGATCCAGACGCGCCAAAAGCTTCATCGTCCGGGTGCGGAAAAATAACTACAACATGTTTCTCCATTTTATTCACCTATCTTTCTAGAATCAAGCTATATCACTCATTTTTATTTTTATCATTTAAAAGGCGTTTCACTGACTTCTAAAGCTACCATTAATCGCCCTTCCCTATCATGACCAGCCAATAGTAATTGGTTTCCCTCATAAATGGTCCAATCGGTTAATCCTTCTGCGTAAATCCAGCCAAGCTCCATTTTTAAACCAACACGATAGGAATTTCCTTCTCCTATAATCTTTGCCTGCTTGTATGTTACTTTTGAATTACGTATATATGCACCAACCGTATATGCATTGGCGTCTAAATGATTTGCATATGCCCCATTCGTTGTTTCTAAATGGACATATACTTCCTTATTCAAATAACTGTCCAGTGCCTGCTGGACTTTCTCTAGTTCTATCGGTTTCATGTTTCAACCTCCAATTCTATTCTTTTACTCTATCGAAATGAAGACCAAGCGTCAATTAGATAGCTTACCCAAATAAAAACTTTCTTTTCAGGAACAGAAATATTGTTCTGAAAATACATTTACATTGCATTCGTCATCTATTTAACCTTTATTATAACAAAGTATTCTGATTGGATTAAAAATGTATGATGAAGTAGTCCATTATTACGCAATAAAATAAGATCCATCTGAAGAGCAAAATCATACTCTAAAGATGGACCAGTTTTTCTCTATTTACTGCTGACCTTCTCTTTCACCATTTCATTCATACGTGCTTTATCTCTTTCCAACACCGGTCCAAGGTACTTCCCTGTATAAGAAATATCTGCCTGCTCTGCGATTTTTTCCGGCGTTCCCTTAGCAATAATCTGGCCGCCGCGGTCTCCGCCTTCCGGACCTAAATCAATGATATGATCCGCACTTTTAATCACATCTAAATTGTGTTCGATAATTAAGACAGAATCCCCATTATCTACCAGCCTTTGCAAGACATCCAACAAACGGCGTATATCAGCAGAATGAAGTCCTGTTGTCGGCTCATCCAAAATGTAAAACGTCTTTCCGTTGGAGCGTTTATGCAATTCACTTGCTAATTTAACACGCTGAGCTTCTCCGCCGGATAAGGTTGTTGCCGGCTGACCCAGTTTAATATATCCTAATCCGACATCATAAATAGTCTGCAGCTTCCGTTTAATTTTTGGAATTGCGGCGAAGAACTCTAATGCTTCCTCAATACGCATATCCAATACCTCTGATATATTTTTGCCTTTGTACTTCACTTCCAGTGTTTCCCGGTTATAACGTGCTCCTTCACAAACCTCACAAGGGACATAGACATCTGGCAGGAAGTGCATTTCAATCTTGATAATTCCATCTCCGCGGCAGGCTTCACAGCGTCCGCCTTTGACATTAAAGCTGAAGCGGCCTTTTTTATAACCTCTTACCTTGGCTTCATTTGTTTGTGCAAACACATCACGAATATCGTCAAATACACCTGTATACGTAGCTGGATTGGAACGTGGTGTTCTTCCGATTGGAGACTGGTCAATATCAATAACTTTTTCGATATGCTCGATTCCTTTTATGCTCCGGTACTTCCCGGGCTTCACTTTTCCTTTATATAATTCTTTTGCTAAAGATTTGTAGATAATCTCATTAACCAGTGTACTTTTCCCGGAACCCGAAACACCCGTAACGACTGTCATCAACCCGATTGGAATTTCAGCCGATACATTTTTCAAATTATTCTCGGATGCACCGGTAACTTTTATTTTACGTTTATCAGCTTTCTTCCGTTTTGACGGCACAGGGATAAATTCTTTTCCGGATAAATAACGGCCAGTTAATGAATTCTCATCAGCCATGACGTTTTCTGGAGTACCGCTGGCAACAATTTCACCACCATGCTCGCCGGCCCCCGGCCCAATATCAATCAGCCAGTCTGCCGCAAGCATCGTATCCTCATCATGCTCGACAACAATCAGCGTATTGTCTAAATCACGCATCTGTTTAAGCGTTTCAATAAGACGGTCATTATCACGCTGGTGCAGTCCTATGGAAGGCTCATCAAGTACATAAAGAACACCTGTCAATGCAGAGCCGATCTGGGTAGCAAGGCGGATCCGCTGGGCCTCCCCGCCAGAAAGTGTTCCTGCTGCACGTGACAACGTTAAATAGTCTAAGCCGACATTATTTAAAAATGAAAGACGATTATCAATTTCTTTCAAAATTAAACGGGCAATCTGACGGTCTTTATCACTCAATTCAAGCTGTTTGAAAAAGTCCATAGATTCCAGGATAGAGAAATCTGTTATCTGACTGATATGCTTCCCGTCAATTAATACAGCAAGCGCTTCTTTATTCAGACGATGTCCCTTACATGTTGGACAATTTTTCTGTGCCATGTATTTCTCTAATGTTTCACGGATAAAATCAGAGGAAGTTTCTTTGTATCTGCGTTCAACATTCTTTAAAACACCTTCAAAAGCAACATCCTTGGTACGCCCGCTTCCAAAATCATTCTCATAATGAAAATGAATTTTTTCTTTTCCGCTTCCATATAAAATTTTATCCATTTGTTCCTCGGGAATATTCTTTACAGGAACATCCATCGGAATATTATAATGATCACAGACACTCTTTAAAAGCTGCGGATAATATTGGGAACTGATAGGCTCCCAAGGTGCAATAGCATGTTCATTTAGTGTTTTATCCCAATCCGGAATAACTAATTCAACATCCACCTCAAGTTTTGTTCCTAATCCATCACAGCTTGGGCATGCACCAAAAGGACTGTTAAAGGAGAATAAGCGCGGTTCTAATTTACCGATAGAAAAACCGCAGATTGGGCAGGCATGGTTTTCACTGAACATGAGCTCCTCATCGCCAATGACATCAACAATCGCATTACCTTCTCCTAATTTAAGCGCCGCTTCCAGGGAATCACTTAAGCGGGTTTCTATTCCCTCTTTAATAACAACCCGGTCAATAACAACTTCAATAGAGTGCTTTTTATTTTTCTCCAGGTTAATATCGTCCGTTACCTCCATCATGTCTCCATCAATCCGGACACGCACGTACCCTTGTTTTTTCAGGTCTTCTAATACTTTAACGTGTTCTCCTTTTCTTCCTGAAATCACCGGAGCTAAAATCTGCATTTTCGTTCTTTCCGGATATTCCAATACTCTATCAACCATCTGCTGCACTGTCTGTGAGCTGATTTCAATACCATGCTTCGGACAGGTCGGTTTCCCTACGCGTGCATAAAGTAAACGTAAATAATCATAAATCTCTGTAACCGTTCCAACAGTTGATCTTGGATTTTTACTGGTTGTTTTCTGATCAATAGAGATTGCTGGAGATAATCCTTCAATCACATCAACATCTGGTTTATCCATCTGTCCTAAAAACTGTCTTGCATATGCAGACAGAGATTCTACATATCGGCGCTGTCCCTCTGCATATATCGTATCAAAGGCGAGGGATGATTTCCCGGAACCAGAAAGCCCTGTAAGAACAACTAATTTATTTTTGGGGATATCGACATCTATATTTTTTAAGTTATGCGCTCTGGCACCTTGGATTTTTATAGACTTGCTTGGCATAAAAAATTCATCCTTCCGCTTTTAGCTCCAAGAGAACATCTCTTAATTCTGCTGCTTTCTCGAAGTCTAGATTTTTGGCTGCCTGTTTCATTTCTTTTTCCATATTTTCGATAACCTTCTGCTTTTCTTTCTTCGTCATCTTCTTCACTTGTTTTGTTTCAGAATCATATGCTTCCGGTGCTTCCGCAGCAACTGTTGCCTGAATAACATCACGGACTTCCTTACGAATAGTTTGTGGAGTGATACCATGCTTTTCATTATATTCCTGTTGTACAGTACGACGGCGATCTGTTTCATCAATCGCTTTTTGCATGGAATCCGTAATTTTATCAGCATACATAATAACTTTACCATTTTCATTTCTTGCGGCACGTCCCATAGTCTGGATTAAGGAACGCTCTGAACGGAGGAAGCCTTCTTTATCAGCATCCAGGATTGAAACCAGAGATACTTCTGGTATATCCAGTCCTTCCCGCAGGAGGTTAATCCCGACAAGGACATCATATTTTCCAACACGCAAATCACGAATAACTTCGATCCGCTCCAAAGTTTTAATTTCAGAATGCAGATAAGCAACCTTCATCCCTATTTCTTTTAAGTAATCTGTCAAGTCCTCTGACATCTTCTTCGTTAAGGTCGTGATTAATACACGTTCATTTTTCTTTGTCCGTTTGTTAATTTCACCAATTAAATCATCAATCTGTCCATCAATAGGCCGAACTTCCACCACTGGGTCCAATAAACCTGTCGGACGGATAATCTGTTCTGTCATTTCTGGTGAATGCTCTAATTCATATGGACCTGGCGTTGCGGAAACATAAACAAGCTGATTGGTTTTTTCTTCAAATTCTTCAAAGCGCAACGGACGATTATCCATTGCTGAAGGCAACCTGAATCCATGATCAACCAAAACCTGTTTCCGCGCCTGGTCTCCGTTATACATACCACGAATCTGCGGCAATGTCACATGGGATTCATCAATAATCACTAAAAAGTCCTCTGGAAAGAAATCCAGCAATGTATACGGTGTGGCTCCTGCCTCACGTAATGTTAAAGGACGTGAATAGTTTTCAATTCCGGAACAAAATCCCATTTCCCGCATCATTTCTAAATCGTAATTCGTGCGCTGTTCCAGACGTTGGGCTTCCAGCAGTTTTCCTGCATCATTTAATTCCTTCAGCCGTTCTTCTAATTCTTTCTCAATATTTTTAATGGCAATTTTCATTTTTTCTTCACGGGTAACAAAGTGGGATGCCGGGAAAATAGCGACATGCTCACGGTCACCGATAATCTCACCGGTTAATGCATCAACTTCCCGAATCCGATCAATCTCATCTCCAAAAAATTCCACCCGGATACAATGCTCCTCGTGAGAAGCAGGAATAATTTCTACCGAATCTCCACGCACACGAAATGTACCACGCTGAAAATTAATATCATTTCTTGCATATTGAATATCTACTAATTCGCGCAGGAGCTGATCTCTTTCTTTTTCCATGCCAAGCCTTAAAGAAAGTACCTGACTTTTATATTCTTCCGGGTTACCTAAGCCATAGATACACGATACACTTGCTACAATCAATACATCATTTCTTTCAAATAGTGCTGATGTAGCAGAGTGACGCAATTTATCAATTTCATCATTTATACTTGCGTCCTTTTCAATAAAAGTATCCGTAGAAGGCACATAAGCTTCCGGCTGATAATAATCATAATAGCTTACAAAATACTCTACAGCATTGTTTGGAAAAAACTCCTTAAACTCGCTGTAAAGCTGTCCTGCCAATGTCTTATTATGTGCAATAACAAGTGTCGGCCGGTTAATTTCTTTTACGACATTGGACATGGTAAATGTCTTTCCCGTCCCGGTGGCACCAAGTAAGGTCTGATGATGCTGCCCGGCAAGTATTTTTTCTACAATTTCTTTAATTGCCGCCGGCTGATCTCCCGCCGGCTCATAAGCAGAAACTAATTCAAAATGCTCCTTCATCCTATTTCCTCCGTTCCTTACAATAGCTATTATCTATTATATCCTTTTCTTAAAAAACGAACAAGTATTCGACTTGTTTTTTAAGAAATTATATATCTTTTTTAGTATTTATAAATTAATGCAGGTCATTAGTAATACTGGAATACCGCAGTATCGTTTCCAATGGTCTTAAATTAATCACTCCATCATAGTCCGAGCTTTTTATATAATAACGCTATTTGATTTATCATCTGTAGAATTTAATCAGGAATTAAAAAAATCGATTTAATAGCCTCTATTTTCATTATAGCCTTTCTGTCAATCTTTCAATCCTGATTTACATTTTATAATGAAATAAGAATGCCTGAACCCGGTTGTAATCACCGTTTCAAGCATTCTTATTTTAGGACGCATTATTATTTTTTTTATCTCTTCTTGCTTTATAAGGCTCTTCAGCAAATTGAAAGCCCAAGGAATGATGCTCTCCTTCATATAGGGAACATTGTACGAAACGAATCTCATTATCATGATTAAAGACTTCCAATTTAATATAAGCCCCGCTTCGCTGTAAAGCTTCATAAAAAGCCTGGCTTGTCTGTACATTTTTCCCGTGCACTCTATAGATAGATTCACCAGGTTCTATCTCCAGCCTGTCTGCCGGACTTCCCGGGAGAATCCCCACAACCCGCAAGCCTTTTGGATGCGGCTGATAATACGGCCGTCGTAAGCGGTCTCCTTCTCTATATCGATAGTTCAAATATTCTTTTCCTATGATTGCAAGGATAATTGCAGTCAGAGAAAGATATGGAATAAATATTCCTGCGACAGCAATAAGGAAAATGCCAATTGCCAAAAATGTATTCGCCTTTGCCAGCTTGTAAATAGCATCTTGGTGGAAATGGCCTTTTGCTTTATAGTTAAAGCCAATTAAAAAGGGAATGAGCACCAGACCTAAAGAAGATTCCCCTATTGATAAATACGGCCACCAAGGTGCAAAAGAAGTGATTAACCCTTCAGGCACAAGCATAAGCAGCGGTACTACCGTTAATCGTTTGATTTGCTGCTCTCCTACCCAGACACCCCGGTCACTCAGCTGAATTCTCGGAAATAAATCTTGTTTTTCAACACGTTTAATTAATAGAGACTCTACAAAAAGCAATAATCCGGCCAGGACTGCCAAAGCAGGAAGACTGCGTTCATAGAGCAGAGAGTAATCAAACCAATTTTGCATGTCGAGTACATAAGGTGCAAAAAATAAAATCAAAAATGTCAGTCCCAGCGTATAGCTTGGAGACAACAGCGTAAAACGGGTACTGATACTTATAACGATAAAACTGAGTGCTAATACGAAAAGTGTTTCATAGGAGAACACCATGCCGACTCCAATAATTACAGCAGATATAAGTATGCCGCTAATTAATGAAACAAGCCAAGTCCGATGCCATTCAATAAATTTCGGATATATTTTTATTCCGAAATCATACCGCTCCCGTTTAATCCGGAAATAACTTGCCATGGTTAATATAAATAAAAACCAGTATAACGCCGGATTCAGAAAGAACTTCCCTATACCTTTTGCCAGTTCAATAAGCCATTCTTCCACCAATATTCTTCACCTTCTTCGCGAATACATTTTATACGTTAAAATTTGTTCATCCATCATAGCATGATGGATGAACAAATATTTCTCTATCAAGAAGTCAAGTTTCATTTATTGATAAAGCTCTTCCAAAGATCGTTCCAGCTGCTCATCATCTTCTCCGGAACGGATTTTTTCAATAATTTGTGTTTCAATTAAGCCCCCGGTTTCTTCATCTACTTCTCCGGTTACCTCCAAATCATTATCTTCCTGGAAATCTTCTACAGCACTTTCTGTTTCTTCATTAAAGTAACCATCTGTTCTTCCTGTGTCATATCCTAAACCGGATAACATTACCTGCATATTAGCTACTGCTTCACTTGTATGGTCAAAGGTGAGCGGCTCATCATCCGTTACTTGAATTGGAATGGAATAGTAATAATCATCCTGTTTCTGTTCGACGGTCGGTTCCACACCATCACCGTCAATCCATACACCGTTCGGAGATAACCATTTATAGGTTGTCATTTTAATAGAACTGTCATCGCCTAGCGGAATAGCCTGCTGCACTGTACCTTTTCCAAAGCTGGTTTCTCCAACAATATCATATCCAAGCTCTTTCATTGCTACAGCGACAATTTCTGAAGCAGATGCACTTCCTTCATCAATTAACACGCTGATTGGATAATCCTTCTCCTCTTCTAAATCTGATGCAAACTCTTCTGTGTTTCCATCAGAATCCTCTATTTGCAAATATGGCATGTCTTTAGGGACAAACTGCTTTAGAATATCTTCTGCAACATCTAATAAACCTCCCGGATTTCCGCGGACATCAATGACAAGACCGTCAATACCCTGATCCTCTAAATCAGCCAGCTGCTCTGTAAACTCTTCATTGGTGTGCTCTGAGAAGTTGGTAATCTGAATAACACCAGTATCCTTGCCATTTTCACTGTTTATTTCACTATATACTGTTTCAACAGGAATCGTATCCCGTTGAATGGTTACTTCAAATGGATCTGAAACGCCTGAACGCTGTATCTCTAAAACAACATCCGTACCTTTTTCCCCGCGAATTTTAGCAACAGCCTCGTTCACATTTAATCCTTCAACGCTTTCTCCATCCACACTTAGGACCTGATCATTTGGACGCAACCCGGCTTTTTCTGCTGGAGAATCCTTCATTGGTGAAATAATCGTAATATAACCATCTACCTCACTGACTTCTGCCCCGATTCCTTCAAAGGATGATTCAATCTGTTCGTTAAATTGCTGCATCATTTCACTGTCTAAGTAGGAGGTGTGCGGATCTTCCAGTGTAGAAAGCATACCTTCTATAGCACCCTCTACCAGCTCGTTATCATCAACATCCTCAATGTAGTTTGATTTAATCAAATCAAAGGTTTGCGAAATTTTGTTTAAATCTGCCGGCAAATCAGCATCTGTACCTTCTCCTTCATTGTCGGATGTTTCTGTATCAGTTATCTCTAAAGGAGAGCTGTCACCCTGATTTTGGGCTAGCTTCACTCCGCCGTAACCGCCTAAAAGCCCAATAAGCAAGGCTCCTATTAATATCAGTATAATCTTAGATTGATTAAGCTTCATTTCTTTCTACACCTCTTTAAATGCTTCAAAAGCTTCCATTCACCTTTGAAGTTGAATAATTAATATATAGCAGGTATTATGAAAAAACGGCTGACCTTCACAATTCCATTATACCTGTTATCTTAAAAGAAATAATCCCTGATAGATAAAACAAAACTTCCTTCTATGGAAGTAGACCGAGATTACTAAACAAAACCATTTTTCAACCCAAAACAGGAGCTTTACAAACAGTTTCTATGATAAAATGGTATTTTTTATTTTCTAATAAGAAAAGCATATCATGTTATGAAGCGAATGACTATGATTTTAAACAAACATCCATAAGAAACACTTTATTTGAAATTCCTGTTCTTTTTGTCCGAATACCAAACCGCAATTCCAGACAGTAGTAGAAAGCCGCTGGTCCTTTATTTAATAACAAGAAATCCGAACTGATTCAAACTCCTATGAAAGGGGTTTGAATACTAGTTCGGATTTCCATTTGATAGATTTCTTTATTCTATTAACTACGCAATGAATTAATTTATATAACCTGATGGATCAACAGGATTCTTGTACCCTCCAGGGTGAATTTCAAAATGGAGATGGACACCGGTAGATCCTCCTGTATTCCCCATCACAGCAATCTGATCTCCCTGGCTTACTGTTTGTCCGTTAGATACAGTAAAGCTTGATAAATGAGCATACAAAGTAGTATAATCCTGACCATTTACATTATGAGTTACCATAACTGTATTCCCATAACCGCTCATTGTACCAGTGTAAGCAACAACACCATCTGCTGCAGCACGAATCACTTTATCTGCTTCTCCTCTTTGTCCAAAATCCATCCCATTATGAGGCCGGACATCTCCATGAATTGGATGTACCCGATTAGGATCAAATGGAGAGGTTTGTGGTCCAGAAGTAGGGCGGATAAACCCGGAACTGTTACTTGGAACTGATTCACTTGCTGTCTCTGTTTCTGTTTTCACTTCTGCTTCAGCTGTATAACCGCTGGCTACCTGTACATCGTTTTCACTTTCTTCTTCATCAGAGGATTCACTGCCTTCAGACTCACTTGAATTACTCTCTGTTTGCTCTTCGCTATCTTCTTGTTGTTCCGCTTCTTTTTGGCGTTCTTCCTCAGCTTTACGCTCTTCTTCCGCCTTGCGCTGCTCCTCAGCTTCTGCTTCTGCCCGGGCACGTTCCGCTTCTTCTGCTTCCTTCTGCTCTATTTCTGCTTTTTTACTCTGTGCAGAATCTAAAGCCGCTTGTTTTGCTTCTGCTTGAGCGTCAATCAGCTGCTGTTCTTCTTCAGCAGTTAATTTTACTTCTTCAATATCATTATATTCAATTTCTAAGTCAGCTAATAAAGTTTCTTTATCAGAAATTTGTTCATCTAATTGCTCTTCTAATGCAAGCAGCTCCTCATGCTGCCCCTCAAGTGCCGCCTTATTTTCTTCGACAGCTACTTTATTTTCCTCAACAGTTACCTTGCTTGCTTCCACTTCTTCTTTATTTTCTTCCAGTTGAGCCTTATCATTTGCCTGTTCTTCTAAAATAGATCTGTCCTGATCCATTATCGTATTGACTGCTGTACTCCGGGACACAAATTCACTAAAATTTTGTGCTCCAAATATCACTTCTAAGTATTGGATTTCCCCGCCATTCTGCTGAATGGTACGGAGGCGGTCTTTGATGAGCTGGTCTCTGGTTTCAATTCGCTCTTCTAAGTCTTTTATTTCATCCCCTAATTCTTCTATACGGTTGGACAGCTCTTCAATTTCGTTGTTGAGGCTCTCTATTTCCTGGTTCGTTTCCTCAATTTCACTCTCTTTTGCAGTAATGTCGGATTGCGTCTGATTTAATTCTTCATCTATTGATGAAATTTCACTCTCAACCTCATTCTGCTCTTGTTGATTAGATTCCAGCTTTTCTTCAGAATCCTCTTTCTTTTTCTTTGCCTCTTCTTTTTCTGTTTCCAGATTAGACTTTTCTTTTTCTAATTCACTAATTTCATCTTCCACATCTTTTACAGACTCTGCTGAAACAGAATGTAATGGTGTTGTCACTGCGAGCAAAGTAACTAGGCTTACTGATGCTAATGCTCTCAAGCTTCTCATATGTTGTTCCCCTCTCCATTTTGTTTCTGGCTTTAGAAAATGACTGCTTCAATAGCTTTACCGCCATTTTGTCCCTCTGATAATACTTATTTAAAATAAAATGAAGTTTCATTCAGTGAAAATTTTTATACTACTTACACTGAATGAAACTACAAATATTCATCTAACTCTTGAGTGTAAACGTCCATTTGACCTGAACCAAAAAATTTACAGATGATTTACGGTAATAAACTTTCTTTATCTATCATCCTTATACTTTCAGGAACTTACGTACGCTCATCACACTTCCCCAAACACCTATTACTGCACCGATTAGAAGAACCATTCCTGATAATTGCCAAGCGAATGGATCAAACGGCAATAGTTCTACAAATCGGAAATTAACTACATTCGCAAAATTATTATATATATAGTAGTAGCCTCCAAGTATAACCGCTACCGGAGCCAGAGAACCGAGAATTCCCAATAAAGCCCCTTCAACAAAGAATGGCCAGCGGATAAATGAATTTGTTGCTCCTACTAACTTTTGAATCCCAATTTCTGTACTTCTGGCTATAATAGTTATCTTAATTGTATTAGATATTAAGAATATTGCCGTAAATACTAGAGCTATAATTAATGCCAATCCAATTGCTCTCGCATAATTATTAAATTGGAAAAGCTGTTCGACAACTTCCTTTCCATATAATACACTCTCTACATTATTCAGCTCTTCTATTTGATCAGCAATAACCTCGGTTTCTTCCGGAATACTGGCTTCTACAATATAAACATGGTTTAACGGATTATCCTGTTCAAACATAGACCATGCTTGTCCTTCATCTCCCATACTCTCAACTAATTTACTCAGCTCGTTATCATTAGAAGAGAACTGCACCTCTGCTACACCATCTATTTGTTCAATTTCTTCACCAAGTTCGACAATTTGATCTTCATCTGCTGTCATATCAATCAAAGTACTGATTTGAACATCCTGCTCGATATTTTTAGCCATCTGGTCAAGGTTCAGAACCAGGGCTAAAAAGACTGCAACCAGAATTAAGGTTGTTGTTACAGCTGCGATCGAAGCAAATGTCATCCAGCCATTCCGGAATATATTCTTGGTACCTTCACGTATATGTCTTAACAATGTTCTAAATTTCATAGCCGTAGTCACCCCGCTGTTGATCTCGTACAATAACCCCATCTTCAATTGCAATGACACGACGTTTAATTGTATTAACAATATGTTTACTGTGGGTTGCCATGATTATGGTTGTACCTTTTGAGTTAATATCTTCCAGAACCTTCATGATTTCCCACGAAGTATCTGGGTCCAGGTTTCCTGTCGGTTCATCCGCTATAACAACCTTAGGATTATTTACAATTGCCCGTGCGATTGCTACACGCTGCTGTTCCCCACCTGATAATTCGCTTGGAATCATTTTTTCCTTTTCTTCTAATCCTACCAGCTTCAAAACTTCCTGTACTCTGCGTTTTATGGTTCTTGGCGGTGTTTCTATTACTTCTAAAGCAAACGCCACATTTTCATAGACTGTCAGTTTTTGCAGAAGCTTAAAGTCCTGAAAGACTACGCCTATATCCCGGCGTAAATAGGGGATATGTCTTTCCTTTAACTTGCTTAAATCCCGATCACTCACAATTATTTTTCCTTTTGTCGGCTTTGCTTCCCGGTAAATCAATCGAATAAATGATGATTTACCGGCTCCGCTTGGGCCAACAATATAAACAAATTCACCACGATCGATATGTACACTAATATCGTTCAGTGCTGTTACACCATTACTATATGTTTTGGATACATTCTCCATTGTTATCATTTCATGACCACCCAATTTAATTTATTATTTCAGTCCATGACATAACCTGATCTGACTTATGTCTTCTTTCTTAAAGCACAAAAAAAGGCATATTTCGCTGCATCTATTATAAAGTTCGATATATTTTTCATACTGCTATTAATCTCTGTCTTTTTCATATTAATTAAATTCATTTAAATAGAATTAAACGAACAAAAATAATTATAACATCTCTTGGTATTTTATGATGAAAAAATCGTATTACATTTTCATTTCAATTCGACAATCCTTGTAATAAACAGACAAAGAGAACTTGAGAAACCTGTCTAGGAAAGGGGCAGAGTTTATCTGTGCTAGAGTAAGCTTTTGTTATTACTAAGCCAGTTTAAACCGCAGCACTTTTATCAATTGAAATTAACCGAGGCATGCAAGAAACTCAGCTAAAATTTTTACTGTGTCGAAATACTGTTTCTGTAAAATTTCGGGAAACTTTAACATGTAAAAAAGGCAAGATATAGATTTTTTATTATAGATAAAATGAAAATTTAAGTAGATATGACTATTACAATTACTTAAGAAATAGGAGGAAAAAACGAAGTATATGTCATCAAATAGATAGCAGTTTTAATAGGATGACAATAAGAGGAAGAGACATCAAAAACAAGTTTATCCGGCTAATAACCAAAACAGCTGATGTTTTATAACACCCAGCTGTTCAAAATAAGGATTCAGCTAAAAATATAAAAATGCTGACAGACACTTGCAACAAGGCAAATGTCTGTCAAATATTATTGTTCGGATAACCACGAAGTTAACTCTTCCAGGTCTTCTCCTTCTACATGCTGCTGCGGCTGCATACCGCCGATACCTTCTTGAACTATATCTGCAATTTGTTCCTGGGAATATTTCGAGCCGACATCAACCAGTGATGGACCGGCATTCCCTGAAAGATCAGCTCCATGACAAGAAGCACAATTATTGCGATATACTTGTTCCCCAGCCTCTAAATCTTCATCAGCATTACGAATATCATCCGCGTTACCGCAGGCTCCAAGAACAATAAGCACACTTAAAAACAGTGCAGTTATTCCTTTTTTCATTTTCTCATCCCTCCCTGCTGGTTGTTACTTTTAGTATATCTTCTTTATGTCTTACTCTGAAGGGATCATTTTGTACAAAAAAGGACAATTTAGCTTTATTACATTTGCGCACGAAGATAGCCGTCAATAAACATATCTATTTCGCCGTCCATAACAGCCTGAGTATTCCCAGTTTCTACATCTGTCCTGTGATCTTTAACCATAGAATACGGATGAAAAACATAGGAACGAATTTGACTTCCCCAGCCAATCTCCATCTGCTCTCCACGAATTTCAGCTAATTCCTGCTTCTGCTTCTCGATTTCCAATTGATAAAGCTTTGATTTTAACATCTTCAGAGCCTGTTCCCGGTTTTTTATCTGGGAACGTTCATTTTGACATGTAACAATGATATTTGTTGCAAGATGGGTAATTCGTACAGCCGAATCTGTTGTATTGACATGCTGCCCGCCAGCACCGCTTGCACGATACGTATCCACTTTTATATCCTCTGATTTTATTTCGATATCAACATCATCACTCATCTCTGGAGTAACATCACAGGATACAAAAGATGTATGTCGTCTGCCCGACGAATCAAACGGAGAAATCCGAACAAGCCGGTGAACTCCTTTTTCTGCTTTTAAATATCCATATGCATTATGTCCTTTAATTAATAGCGTAACGCTCTTCACGCCTGCTTCTTCTCCAGGAAGATAGTCAATCGTTTCTACGGAAAAAGAATGACTCTCAGCCCAGCGTTGATACATACGCAACAGCATACTTGCCCAGTCCTGCGATTCTGTACCGCCCGCTCCAGGATGCAGTTCTAAAATTGCATTATTTGCATCATAAGGCTCACTTAATAAGAGCTGTAACTCAAATTTATTTACCTGGTCTTTAAATTCCTGAAGCTCTGACTGTAAGTCTTCAAATAATTCCTGGTCATTTTCCTCTTTAACCAGTTCATAAGAAACTTCCAGATTTTCTAATGTTTCATGGATCTCTTCAAAAGAATCAACATAGCTTTTTAAGCCGTTAGATTCTTGAATAACAGTCTGCGCCTGGTTCTGATCATCCCAGAATGACGGGTCAGACATAAGCGCTTCTAACTCAGCAATTCGTGCTTTCTTCTGTTCGAGGTCAAAGAGACCCCCTGAACTCTTCAACTCGTGAAGTTATTTTTTCCAGCTCTTGTTTAATTTCATTTAATTCCATAAACTGACTCCTCCTAGTAAAACCTAAAATTATAACTGTTAATCAAAACAACTGGATAAAGGGCCGCAATCCAGATTCCTTTTCCTTTTAATCACGGATAACCGTCCGAACTTCTCCTCTTAAAACAGAAAATGAAGTTTCGCTTTATGAAAAGTAATTGTCTTGAAGTTTTCCTTCATCCAGTTGTTGATTCTTCTAACATCATTTACAGCTTTTCATTGTCTATGCCAGATTATTGCTTGCCATGACAATTTTTATATTTTTTCCCACTGCCGCAAGGACAAGGATCATTTCGGCCAACTGTATTATTTTTTACAATAGGCTTTCTTGATTTCTTCTTCTGGCCTTCTCCACCGCCGGAAACAGCTTGTGTATTTTTTACTACTTCCTGACGCTGCAGATTTTCTTGAATTTGTGCCTTCATGACATATCTGGAGACTTCTTCTTCAATACTTGCAATCATTTCTTCAAACATAGTGAAGCCTTCCATTTGATATTCACGCAACGGATCGTTCTGTCCATACGCACGTAAATGAATACCCTGGCGCAGCTGATCCATTTGATCAATATGATCCATCCATTTCGTATCAACTGTACGCAGTAAGATAACTTTTTCAAATTCAGCAAACTGCTCAGGTGTAAGTTCTTCCTCTTTTGCATCATAGCGGCCGTTAACTTTCTCCATAATAATGCCTGTTAATTCTGCTGCTTCTTTATCCTTCAGCTCAGCTGCTGTAATATCGCCTTGTTCTAGCAAGTTACCTTCCACATACTCGACAATTGCATCCAGTTTCCAATTATCTTCATCATTGTCCTGTGTATGTGTACCGACAATTCTCTCTACCGTAGATTGAATCATATTTATAATGATTTCACGAAGGTTAGTATCAGAATCAATTACTTCAAAGCGCTGCTTATAAATAATCTCACGCTGCTCGCGGAGCACATCATCATAGGACAGGACAGTTTTACGTGCATCGTAGTTATTTCCTTCAACCCGCTTTTGGGCGGATTCTACAGCTCGGGATACCATTCTGCTTTCAATTGGCTGGTCATCATCCATACCAAGTCTTTCCATCATTGCTTTCAGATTATCTGACCCAAAGCGGCGCATCAGCTCATCCTCCATAGATAGGAAGAATTGTGATATACCCGGATCTCCCTGACGACCAGAACGACCGCGCAGCTGGTTATCAATACGGCGTGATTCATGCCGTTCCGTACCAATTACCGCAAGACCTCCAAGCTCTTTGACACCGTCACCCAGTTTAATATCTGTTCCGCGCCCGGCCATATTGGTCGCAATGGTTACAGCACCTTTTTGACCGGCATTTTCAATAATTTCAGCCTCACGGAAGTGATTTTTTGCATTTAATACTTCATGCTTTACTCCCGCGCGTTTCAGCATTTGCGAGATTAATTCCGAAGTTTCAACTGCTACTGTACCAACCAGTACTGGCTGGCCTTTTTCGTGCCGCTCTTTTATATTATTTACAACAGCTTTAAATTTACCTTCCATGGTTTTATAAATTTGATCTGCCCGATCGTCTCTTTCAACCGGCTGATTCGTTGGTATAGCAATAACATCCATATTATAGATGCTTCTGAATTCTTCTTCCTCCGTTTTCGCTGTACCAGTCATTCCGGCCAACTTTTTATACATCCGGAAATAATTTTGGAAGGTAATAGAAGCTAATGTCATGCTTTCATTTTGAATCTGTAAATTTTCCTTTGCTTCAATAGCCTGATGCAGACCATCACTATAACGGCGACCCTTCATTTTACGACCGGTAAACTGGTCAATAATGATGACTTCGCCTTCCTCCACCATATAATCCGTATCTTTATGCATAGCTACATGTGCTTTTAAAGCCTGATTAATATGATGCGTCAAGGAAACATGTGATAAATCAAATAAGTTTTCAATAGAAAAGAATTTTTCTGCTTTATCAATACCCTGCTCTGTCAGCTGCACTGCCTTTGTTTTCACATCATACGTATAATCTGATTCTATTTGCAGGGTACGCACAAATCGGTCTGCCTGCTGATAAAGAGATGCAGATTTTTTTGCTGACCCGGAAATAATCAATGGTGTACGGGCTTCATCAATTAAAATCGAGTCGACCTCATCAATAATCGCATAGTTTAATGAACGCTGCACCATTTGTTCTTTGTACAGCACCATATTATCTCTTAAATAATCAAAACCAAATTCATTATTTGTTCCGTAGGTTATATCAGCCTGATAAGCTGCACGCTTATCTTCCTTAGGGAGACCATTATGGTTTAAACCGACAGTTAATCCTAAAAAGCCAAACAATTCTCCATTCACCTTAGCATCACGATCAGCTAAATAATCGTTGACCGTAATAATATGCACGCCTTCACCAGAAAGTGCATTAAGATACGCTGGCATTGTTGAAGCCAACGTTTTCCCTTCCCCTGTTTTCATTTCAGCGATATTTCCGTTATGCAGAGCTACTGCACCAATTAATTGTGTACGGAATGGGCGCATTCCGAGCACTCGTTTTGAAGCTTCCCGGACAACAGCATATGCTTCTGCCAGAAGATTGTCCAAATCCTCTCCATCTGCAATCCGTTCTTTAAACTCATTTGTTTTCATTTGCAAATCATTATCTGAAAGCTTCTCCATTTCAGGCTCTAATGCTTCAATTTGATCCACCTGTTTTTCGATACGCTTCACTTGTTTTTGATTTCCGTCACCAAAAATCTTTGTTAAAATTCCTGCCATAATGAACGCTCCTCAGTTAATTGAAACTTTTTATTTCTTATAAACACTATTTAGTTTATCATCTGTAGTATAAATAAAATATATAACATACCATTGTGTAAAGTTAATGATATCAATAGCTAATTAATTTACCATTTCTTATAGGCAATGGTCAATATTAATATCATAACACTTCCTAAACCGTTATGACAACTTACATACCCCGTCTTATTCACCATAATTAAATTCTATCATGAAGGCAGGCTTCCAAATGATTTTCAGGCTTCAAGTATAAAAAAAGAACTGAAACGATTATTTCAGTTCTGAATGAGGCGATCTTGCGTGGAAGCCTTGCGTAGAGTAGTACGTAAATTACTACTTTTGTATTTTTTCTTTTTGTTCAGAGGATAGTTGTACTACATTTTTGTTGAGGTTAGCTACAATACGTAATAGCTGTTGAATAGTATGTTCCTGCTGCTTAACACGCTGTTCCAGTTCATTCAATAATCGCTGGTTGATATACTGCATTAAACTGCCTCCTTTTCTTTCTAATTTGTTTATATCATATCCTTTCTTTCCCTGCGAATCAGCAAAATGACGTTTTCAGACATACAAAATGACAATTTGCCCAGGGGTAATTGTCATTTTGACAGCAAATAATGACTATTTCTCGCAAAAATAGCTTTAAAAAGTTATTTTGATGTTTTTTTCGACAAATTTACGTGAATTGATATAGTTCTATATTATTTAACTGTTTTCTACAATTAGATTAGTAATTAAAAGCATGTAAAAACGACTTTTCACTTTTTAAAGCCAGTAAAAAGAGCAGTGCACCATTTATGAAAGGTGCACTGCTCTTTATCAATGTATATTTATATTTTTATTTAAACATGCGGTTCAATCAAACCGTATTTTCCATCACGGCGTTTATAAACAACGTTTGTTTCGCCGGATTGATCATTTGTAAATACGAAGAAAGCATGTCCAAGCATATCCATTTGTAAAATTGCTTCCTCAGAATCCATTGGTTTTAAATTAAAACGTTTTGTACGTACGATTTCAATATCATTTTCATTATTTTCTTCAGTAGCTAATCTGGCTTCTTTTTCCAATTCTGCAAAAGCATGCTTTGGTGAACCATTTTGTTTAAATTTACGATTAATTTTAGTTTTATATTTGCGAATTTGTCTCTCTAATTTATCTACCGCTAAGTCTACAGCAGCATATAAATCAATATGCTGTACCTCAGCACGCAGTAATAGATTTGTCATCGGAATGGTAACTTCAATTCGCTGTTCATCATTATAGACACTTAAATTTACATGCACATCGCTAATCGGAGCGGAATCAAAGTATCTTTCCAGTTTGCTGATCTTTTTCTCAACATACTCTCGAATAGCGCTTGTAACCTCAATATTTTCGCCTCTGATATTAAATTTCATGTAAGTGTCCTCCTTCTATACTTTTATAAATATATTATAGCACTATTTCACAAACTTCTCTTCTCTAAACCTCTATTTTTTAGTAAACGCTTTCTATCAAATTACTTTAAGCCCTTTATATACAAGCCTTGAAAAGCTCAAAGATTTTTTGACAAAATTTGAATCAGAATAAATAATGACTTTTATTTTTAGAAAAAGTATTGATTTCTAATGTACAAAAAAAGAGATAACCAGTTTAATAAATACTAATTACCTCTTTTTTAGAACAGTTTAATTTTCTATTTTTTTTGATCTAAGAACATCCCGTCCATGTTTTGTACATTTTTATATGGGTTAGAATAGCTCGTTGTTGATTTCTTTTGCTGCTGCACCTGTTTCATTTCATTCTTTAATGCCAAAAATAAATATTTCATTTTTTGCTCGATACCTTTATTCATTTGCACAACTGTCCGGCCGAGTTTTTCTTCATCCTCTGTATAAGGAGGCTCAATTGCTTCCAGCAGCTGCCCTCTCTCTTCTATTTTCTCCTGAAATATACCAATTACCTCTTCTCGATTATGGGAATCAATATCTTGTAATAATAACTGCTGCATGCTTTCTGTTATTTGGTAGATAGGCAGTATCCGGTTCATCAGACGGAAGCACCTTGTTTAAATTTCTGCTGACGATCTTTGAGAATAACCTGCTTCCAGACATCACGAAATTCTTCTGCGTAGCCGAGTGCCTCTTTTAATTTTTCTATATCATTCTTTATATTCGCTTCCGTTAAAAGGTTATGCATGTAGTCGTACAATGGCAATATTTGATGGGAAATATCCAGTTTCATATCCAGAGTCACCATCAGTTCATTAACAATTTTCTGCGCCTTTTGGATATTCGTATTCTTAGCAGCAAAATCTTTATTATCCACATCTTTCATTGCCTGTTTTATAAATTTAATACAGCCGTTATAGAGCATCAATGTCAGCTCTCCGCCAGATGCTGTATTTACAGAGTTATTTTGATAGGTTTGATACGCTTTATTACTACTCATACCGGGTCATCCCCTCTTTATTATTGTCCTTGTGCCGGGAAGAAGTTTGACATCAGCATATTGGATTGCTGGTTCATCATAGAAATTGCACGCTCCATCTCTGAGAATTGCTTCCAATAACGCGATTCTACTTGTTCTAAACGACGTTCAAAGTTCTCAATACGGCTATTAATATCCTCCATGCGCTTCCCTAATGCATAGCCATCAAGGGATACACTTGTTGCTTTACCAGCACGTTGATTAATTTGGCTGATAGTGCCTTCAACAGCATCCTCCAGACGATTGATTAATCCTCTGCCTTCCCCTTCTGCATTATTGGAGAAGAGTTTTTGAACGCTATCAGGATCATCAGCAAGTGCTTCTCGCAGCCGTTCTTCATCAATAACCAGTTTTCCTCCGTCTAAATAATCAGCAGAAGTACTAATTCCAATTTCCGTTAAAGAGGTAAATGCTCCATCATTTTTAACTGCACTGTACCAGCTTGAACGCATGCTGGTAAGTCCGCTGGATAAAGCCACTTCGCCTTTGAGCATACCACTTTTTGCTTTTTCTTCCCATAGCTCAATTTCACGCTCTGTCATGTCTGATTTCTGCTCATCTGTTAATGGCGGGAAATCACGGAAAACCTGTTCACGCTGCGACTCTGTTATTTTATCGACAATTTCATTATATGCTTCAATAAATTCTTTAATTTTATCAACGGTATGATCAATATCATTGGTAACATTTAAAGTTGCTTCGCCTTCTGTTTTATTTAAAAATTGGAAGGTTACACCATTTAGTTGGTAATGGTTATCCTGAGTTGAGACTTCATAGGCACCATTATATTTGAATTCGGCATTTTGAGCGCCGCTTTCTGCACTTTGCGTCAAGCCTAATTGCGTGAAAAAGCTTCCTTCTTCAAATTCAATTTCTTGTCCATCTTTATTGTACTGTCCTGTTCTTGTTGCTTCTAAAATAACTGTATTTGCATTTTCATCATAAGTAAGACGAACAGGACTATCTACATCACCATTAATTCTTTTGATAACATCAGAAAGTTTGTCTCCTGATTGAATTTCATAACTATGATCTATTTTTTCTCCATCTTTATTATATGTTGAAAATTCAATCGGCCCCATTGATGGATCAAGTGTATCTTCAGAATTAATATTCATTTTACTTGGGTCACCAACATTAATCGCGGAAGTAGCTAGTTGCTTGACCTCAATCCGATATGTCCCGCTATTTGCACCAGCATTCCCTGTTGCGCGTACAGCATTTTCCTGTGTCGAGGAAATAATTTTTGTATTAAATGTATTGCTTAATTTCATATTAAAAATCAAATTCCGGTCGAAATCGGCCAGCATTTTATTAACATCCCGGAAAGCATCGCGCTTCCATTCCAATTTTGTACGGTCCTGATGTAATTTATCGAGCGGTATCCTCTCTGCATTCATCAAATCTTTAATCATCGTTTCTGTATCGATTCCACTTGCTAATCCGCCAATTCGCATTTTTGCTCACCTCTATACCTTTTTATTAATTAACAGGCCCATAAAATCAGCCATTTCAGCATACATATCCAACATCTTTTTTGGAGGAATTTCACGTATGACTTCATCTTTATCTGCATCAACGACAGTAACATAATACTTTTCCAGTTTTTCATGCATGACAAACTTTACATTTCTTCTAACAGGCTCTAAAAATGAATTCATTTTATCAATTGCCTGCTCTACTTGCTCTTTACTCACTACTTTGTTCTCTTCTTTCAAAGCTGTTTCTTTGTCTTTTGAATCAGATTGTAAAGCAGCGGGTGATGTAACAGCTTTAATGGAATGAGGGATAAATGAAGTATCCTGAACTCCAGCTTTATTTACAACCATTTTATGTTACACTCCTTACTGTTTATCTTTTATATCGGCTTCTTTTATAAATTGTAAAGGGTTAAGGGCAATATTTTAAAGTGTTCTTGTCAACTTTATCTGTGCCATATATGGAAGAACACATGTTGCTCAACCAATAAAAAGAAAAATATAATTTACAGTTTTTCACCCTTTAAGAAATCAAAGAGATTTTGATCTATTTGTGCTGCCTGGTTATTTTGGTTTTTGATGTCTACGTAGATTTCCTGACGATATATATCTACTGATTTGGGAGCACGAATACCCAGCTTCACCTGATCGCCCTCAATAGCAATTACTTCTATCTCAATATCGTCTCCAATTTGAATGGCTTCATTTCTTTTTCTGGAAAGTACAAGCATTAGTTCTCCTCCTTTTCATGAAGAGGCTGACTGATTGGCGCCCTGGAAGAATAATCTTCCTTTTGAAGAACAACCTGTTTCGCAATATTTTCCTTCATATGAATTACAATTGGTGCTTTCATATTAATTGTACTTTTCTCAAAAGGTTTATTTACTGTAACAATTGTATAGATAGCAATGTCGTTGCGATCTTTTATATTTAAGAATTCCAAGATTGAAGCTTCCAGTTCAAAAGAATAGTCCTGATATAAATAATAAGGATCCGTAATGATAAAAGCTAAATTGGCATCATCTGCCGATTGTAAAATATGAAATATGGGATTATCCGGCAGTTCCAGCAGTACAAACTGCTTAGACTCCGAAAACCCGGGTATTCCTGATGGAAATTTAATTATTTTTGACTCGTCAACTTCAATTTCACCTAGATAAGCAGATGTCATCTTCATGGTGCACACTCCTTATATTTTCGTATTGACCACTTCTATTGTCAGCTCCTGTCGCTGGGCGAGTGAGGTTTCTATTCTTCCAGCTGTATACTGTATGATTGGTTTATTTATTTTCCCCTCAATAATTGGCTTATTTGTTCGAACTTGGATATCTAATTCAGCCGGTTGATAGGATGTTTTCACCGCAAAGGTAGACGGGATAAATGTAAGTCCCAACCTTTTTTGCTGAGTAAATCCATTTTCCAGCGCTTGTGTTTTGATTGGATCTGAATTGTTTTCAATTCTCATTAATGCATCGCCTTGACGTGCTCGTCTGGCAGTTCCCTGCAGTACCGCCTGTTGACCAGCCTGCGCATTTTTCGCAATACTCTTTTTGGGACTTAATAAATTCATGTCCTCCCACGCCTGGCTTTGATCGATATTTAACCTTCCCGGCTTTGTACGCATGGAGATTTCTGCTGCTGGTTGTCTGATGGTCAAATCACCCGAAGGCTGAGATATATGTACTTGTACCGGTTCTGTATGTATTTGAATTTTAGCCTGCTGTGAATGCATTCTAATTTGTGGAATTTCCATCTCTATTCCCTCTCCATCTCATTTTCTAAAAACACCCTGCTCCAGACTGAATAATGGGCAGGGTGTTTTATAATCAGTAAGAAAATATAACTTTCACGTGTACGAATACTTAAGCCAAAGATTTTCGGTTATACTTTTGCAATTAACGTAAAAAGTCAACTAAAGAAGGCTGGATGATTCGGGAACCTGCTGAAAGTGCTGCCCGATGTAAACTCTCTTGTGTAATCAGATTCGTAATTGCCTCTGCAAAGTCGACATCTTCATTATCAGATAAAGTCTTTGTCGTTACGATTTTTTGATCAGCTAAGCGGTTTTCCACCAGTTCCACTCTATTCATACGCGCACCAATTTCTGCGCGTGAATCCAGAATACCTCCAATGGAAGCATCTAATTCTCCAATACTGTCATCAATATTTTCCCCAGCTTCAAGACGTTCAATAAAGCTGTCCACGGTTGCAAATAAAGCTCCATCTTCACCAAATACAGTGGATCCATCTGTATTTGCTTTTACTGTAATACCGCTTGATACTTCAATAACAACATCATCATCTGCAAAATTAGTTGTCACATTGCCTTCTACATCTACTGTTACTGGCTGCGTATCTGAATTAGTACCGTTAAAAATATATCTTCCATTTACATTCGTATTAGCAATATCCACCAGATGCTCTTTTAACTGCTTTGCTTCTTCAACAATGCTCTGGTATTCGTCACTGCTGTTTGTCCCATTACTTGCCTTTACAGCCAGCTCCTTCAACCGCTGCATCGCTTGGTTTGTCTGGTCCATGGCAGCATCCGTGTTATCCAGCCAGCTGTTCACCTCTGAAGTATTTCGTTCAAATTGATTAATTCTTGCTAATTCTGAACGGTAAGATACACCCTTCATCGCGATCATCGGATCATCGGAAGGCTTTGATATTTTTTTTCCGGTGTATAACTGCTCCATATATTTATTCATTTGTGTATTACTATGTGTTAAGTTGCGTAGCATATTATTGGAAAGCATACTTTGAGTTACTCGCATTTTTTGAACCTACCTTCCTACTAATCCCATTCGATTAATAATTGTATCTATTAATTCATCCATTGCTGTCATTCCACGGGCAGCTGCATTATATGCATGCTGGAATTTAATCATGTTTGTCATTTCTTCATCTAAGGAAACAGCACTGATAGATTGACGCTGGTTACTTACCTGGTGCTGCAATGTGGCTGTGCTGTCTAGCATTGTGATGGCATGGCTTGTCTTTACACCAACATCACCAACAATTGATTCCAGATAGCCGTTTACAGAGACACCGCCCAGATCGTCATTTGGACTTGTAAAAACATTAGCAAGATCTAATGCCACGTCCCCTTTTCCTTTATTCCCATCTGAAGAAATTATAATATCTTGATGATCTTTAATAGCGACCGCTATTTTCCCGGCAGCTCCTGCTGGCTCATCTCCGAGATCTTCAAAGAACGGCACTGCTGTGTCACCATCCTTATGAAGTTCATTAAAACTATTAGCAATGGCAAATGCTAAGTTATCCAGCTTTTCAAGCATTTCCGGATAATCTCCTTTCACTTCCCCATCTTCTACATATCCAGAAGCATGTACATAGCTTTGAATGGTCCCTTTAGAAGATTTAATATCCGCATCGCCTACATTAATGCTTTCGATTACTTCCATTCCATTGATTTCTGTATAAACCGGCTTATCAATTTTATTTGTCGTTCCTTCTACACCATCTACCAATTTCACCGAATTACCGTCTCCAAGAACTACTTTTACTGTCGCTACGCCATCCCCTTGCTTACCATTCGGTATATGGCTGCCATCATATTCCACTTCAATATTCACAATTTCCGATAACTCGTCCAGAATATTGTCACGCTTATCATATAAATCATTCGCATTATAACCGTGGATTTCCAGCTTTTTAATCTGGCTATTGAGGGAGTCAAGTTGGTCAATCATAGCATTTGCTTTATCTATCGTATTCTCTGTCTCTTTTTGTAAATCTGTGCGAATCGTATTCATAGATTTTGACAGATGGTTAAAAGTATCCGCCAATGATTCACCTCTTTTCAACACAACTGCCCGTGCTCCATTATTTGTTGGGTTGGCAGCAGCTTCCTGCAAAGAGCTCCAAAAATCACTCATTGCTGCTTCAATCCCTGAATCACTTGGCTCATTTAATAGGTTTTCCATTCTTGAAAGTGCTGCTGTGCGTTCAGACCAGTACCCTACGGATGCATTTTCTGCCCGGAATTGCGTATCTAAAAATTGGTTACGGATACGCTGTACAGAACCGACTTCTACTCCAGTCCCCATTTGCCCCGGAAGATGCGGGCTGTTCATGCCCGGGGTCGGATAACCATTCATTGCCTGCATATTGACGCGCTGTCTGGAATATCCGGGTGTATTGGCATTGGAAATATTATGCCCTGTTGTATATAAAGCACTTTGCTGTGTACTCAGTGCCTGACGTGACATTTCTAATCCTCGAAACGTGCTCATCAAATCTTCTCTCCTTTTTTCATGCTTTCGAATCAAATAGCGAACGGCCGGACATCTTTTCTGAAGATGCTGTTCCATAATTCATCGAGCCGATAGTCGGGTTGACTAATTCCATCGAAAGCTGTACAAACTTCATTGATTCTTCCAGTAATGCTTTATTTAAATGTTCCTGTCTTTTTAACTCTGTAATGGTATCCGTTAATGCAACTGCTGCTGCTTCCGCCATTTTCTGCTCTTCGCCGGTTAACCTGTTCAGAATCTCTGTAATAGTCAGTGATTCCGCCGGATGATGCTGTTCTTCATTCCAGGCTTCTACAGCTTCCTGCCTTTTCTGTTCCTGCTTCTCCAGCTGACGAATAAGTTTTTGCTCTTCTAAAAGCAATGCTTGAAATTCATCAAGCTTATTATTCGTCAATGTTTCCGTTTTTCGTTTAGATAATTCCAGCAAATCCTTGTGCGTTGCTGTTAAATCATTCATTGCATGAATCAGCTGAATGCTCACAAATTTTCCTCCTTTGACCATTAAAGCTTACTTTTCGGTCCAAAAACCATGCATTTTTTGAGCAAGTTTCTCATAATCTATTTTGTACTGATTGCTGTCAATTTTCTGCTTTATTTCATTGACATACTCTGCACGCTTTTCATCTGGCTGCTCCTGCTTCTGCAATTTTTTTGCTTCCGATGATATTTCAATACTGTCTTTTTTATATGATTCTGACTCTGTTGTCTGTCTATTCTTAAGTGCTTGCTTATATGGATTAAAATTTGTTGGATTTGGTCCATTGATTTTCATTTTCTGCACCCCTTACCAGTAATGAGCAGTTTGTCTGGAAACTGCATTACTTTTCTTTTGTCCAATCAGCGCATATACTATTCGTTCTTCCATTCACCTTTTGTGTAATACGTTGTTTCTCTTTCAGCATCTAATGCTTTTTCCTCGGCAGACTTCACTGCCTCATGCCTCACAAGGTCTTTCTTCAATTCATTTTGACAGGAGTCACATAAAGTCCCCTCTTTAATTGGCCGCTGACATCTTTCACAAGGATAAGATAGATTCGGGAAATTTGAAGGCTGGAGCCTTTTTTCCCGGATAAACTTCTGAATGAGAGTTTCATCAACACCTGTTGCTTCTACAATCTGCCCAATTGTAGCAGTTCTGTTTTCCCGTTTTCTTAAAAAGTTATACACACGTCTGAAGTCTTCTTCTTCTTTTTTATAGCATTCATTACATATGTCTCTAAATTGCTTCACAAACACACGATTACATCGTTCGCAGTTTGCCAATTCTCCCATTCTTGTTTCTCCTCTCTGCTGTACTTTCCTGCCGGGAAGGAACTTTTCAATTTATTAACAACCCTTTATATATGATGATTTATTTTTCACGAAATACTTTTGCTTATTTATATCATCGTCAGCATTGCTGAAATTGTTAATAGGCAATGGGAAATTAATCGCTAATTATTTATCTTTATTATAACAAAATGCTTATCTATTTGGGGGATACTTCTGCTTTTTATCCTTTTGAACATCTCTTTTTAACTTCTCGCTATGGTTAATGAATACACTTCCGGACAACCATGGAACTTTAATTGCTGTGCTGCCTGCCGGACGGTTGTACCTGTTGTGTAAATATCATCAACAATCAAGGCAGCTTGTTTTAATGGTTCTGTTATGGAGAAAGGATTATCTCTCTTCAAACGGGCTTTCCGATTTTTCTTTGCCTGTTTTTCGCCACTCTTCCTGCGTAATACCTGCTTTATAGGAGCATCCAGCATCTCTGCCAGGGCCAGGGACTGGTTAAACCCTCTCTCTTGCATTCTGCTTTCACTTAACGGAATCGGAATAACCGTCAGGGAAGCAGCATTATTTGCAAACTGTTTTTCAAAAGCACTTTTCAGTTCATTTCGAAACATTTCTCTTAATAAATAATCCCCCCGGAATTTCCATTGTGTAATCATCTCACATATCGTCTCATTATAATGAAAAATAGAATAATTTCTTTCAATATTATCGCCCAGCTCTCTCCACTGCTGGCAATCTAAACAAATCGACGAGCTCCAGGCCCGGCTGCATACCTTACACCGTTTCCCAGAAATCATCTCCAATTTACCAGTACAGGATATGCATAATACATTATTCTTTTTCACTGTCAGCCAGGTAGACCATGTCAATGGCTGTTCAATTCGTTCATGACAATACACACAAAAATTCAAAGCTTTTTCCCCCTCTCATTCATATCTAAAATCATCTGTCTCGCCTTTTCGATTGCATCTGTTTTTCCGTCATGAAAGAAAATCACCTCTCCGCTCGGGTCATCTGCGCTTCTTCCTGCACGACCGGCAATCTGAACCAGTGCGGCTTCATTAAACACCTCATGGCCAGCGGCCAGTACAGCAACATCTACAGAAGGGAAGGTAACCCCTCTTTCCAATATAGTCGTCGTGATCAAAGCGTGTAATTCCCGATTTCGAAATTGTTTTATTTTCGCCTCTCTATCTTTATCGGCCGCATAAACAGCTTGTAATTCCTCAGAAGCCGAAATAGCGCCTGTTTGAAGTAATAATAATGTAATTACTTCTTTCAGTTCCTTTATCATAGAAATTTTCGGCCCAAAAATCAGTAATTGCCGTTGAGGATTCTGTCTATTCATAAGCCATTTTTGAAAAGCATTAGGAAGTTTTTTATTTGCAAGCTGGCTGGTAAGGTGAAAGGCTAATTTAAGTTTAGGAACAGGGAGAAGGTGTCCATGGTAACGCAAAGGCACAAAAACATGCGGAAGTTTTCCCAGCTTCATCTGCAGTCTGAAATTTTTACGAGGGGTAGCGGTGAGGTATAAAGTCGTAGATTGTTTCTTGGCTGCCTGCTTTGCAGCATACATTAAGCTTTTATCTAGATAAAATGGGAAAGCATCGACTTCATCAATAATCAATACATCAAATGCTTGATAGTAACGCATTAATTGATGCGTGGTTGCTAAAATCAGCTGGGACTTACCTGCCTTATGCTCACTTCCTCCATAAAGTGCTTCGATGGTCACATCTTGAAAAGCCTGTTCCAGCCGGGGAAATAATTCCCTGATAACATCTACACGGGGAGAGGCTAATGCGATTCGTTTCCCCTGCTTCAAAGCAGCGGTAATTGCCGGGAACAGCATTTCAGATTTTCCAGCTCCGCATACTGCCCAGCATAAGCAGGCTGGCAGTTTTTCAATAACAGCCTTTTCCAGCTGTGCTGCTGCATTGCTTTGGGCAGGTGTTAATTTTCCTTCCCATGTTAAAGGATTGGAATGCTTTGGCCAATGTACCTCTGCCCCATTCCATATATAGAGCGGCTTACATTCACTTATTCTTCCCATTTGAATACAGTTACGGCAATATAGATGCTTTTGCTGACAAATTCCACAGGGATATTCTGAAAAATAATATTTTGAGGTATTGCCGCACCGGATACATTTTACGGAGCCTTTTTGATTTTCTATTGCAGGGATTGGGATTAACTGTTTTGTAGAGAGGAGAACATGAAAACATTTCTCAGGAAGAGAGATTTCTTCTTCCAATAATCGTTTACCGGATAAAGATTCGGCGAGGAGCCTGGGGGAACACAAAATCAATTTATCCATATTCAATTTGATACCTCCATAAATGCGGATTATTTTATAACAATTGCTCAAGTTTAGGGGGGAAACTTCATTCAGTGAGCTTTTGCAATGCTGAATGAAGTTATATTTTATTTTTCATACCAGGCAACACCAATAGCACCTTGTCCCAGGTGGGTACCAATAACAGGGCCGAAATAACTGATGGACGTTTCTATTTCTGGATGCTTTTCTTTAAAATCTGTTTTTAATTTTTCTGCATAAGGAAGGTCATTCCCATGAATAAATACAACTCGGAGATTTTTGCCTGCAGCAACCTCTTCTTCTAATAATCCAAGAATACGGGAAATTGCTTTTTTCTTCGTGCGAATTTTTTCAAACGGGACAATCAGCTTATTTTCAAAATGAAGGATAGGTTTTATCTGTAAAAGACTGCCTAATATCGCTTGTGCATTTGATAATCTTCCACCTCTTTGAAGATTTGTTAAATCATCAACCATAAAATAGGCACGGACAGTTTTTTTCATTTCATCCATTCTTGCTAAAATAGCATTTACAGGTTTTCCATCCTGAGCCATCGCTGCTGCTTCCAATGCATAGAATCCCTGTACCATACAGCTGATTTCAGAATCATAGGCATAGACATCAATTCCTTCAACCATCTCTCCTGCGCTCACCATTGTCTGGTATGTTCCACTTATACCACTTGATAAATGAATAGAAATGACAGCGTCATAGTCTTCTGCTAATTCTTCGAGTTTTTTTGTAACCTCGCCCACAGACGGCTGTGAAGTACGTGGCAATTCTTTGTAATCTGCAAGCTTTTGATAAAATTCTTCTGTTGTAATATCTAATTCCTCACGATAGGAATCATCCTGAAAAGTTACGCTCAGCGGAACCATATGAATTCTATATTTTTCACGATCTTCCGGCGTAATATACGCTGTGCTATCTGACATGACAGCAATCTTCATAGACAATTACTCCTTTTCTTTTCTGTCATTACAGTAAAATGACAGCACAAAAATGATAGGCTGTTTCCACTTTTCATGCTGTGCCGTTTCTTTATACCTGTATGTGAAATCTATTTACTTGACATTATTCTACACGATAATCCCGTAAAAATCGAATGCTTTATCGGCCTCTTAAACGGTTATATAGCATCTGCTTATCTTTTCCAGCTAACAGCTTACACCTCTTAGATATAAAAAAGCGTCCTGACAATAAGAATCAGGACACCTTTCTTTTTTACGATTAAATAACTTCTACCCAGCCTTTTCGAATTGCGCAAACTACTGCTTGCGTTCGATCATTAACATTCATCTTTTGAAGAATATTACTTACATGGTTTTTAACTGTTTTTTCACTGATATAAAGAGATTCTGCCACTGCACGGTTACTCTTTCCTTCCGCTAACAGCTGAAGTACCTGACATTCTCTTCTTGTTAATAAATGTAGCGGTTTACGATGCTCCACATTCCTGTTTGCCAGACTGGAAGTGTTTTCTCTTGCTAATCGGCGATATTCTTTCACTAAATTATGTGTAATACGCGGATGCAAATAAGAACCTCCGCTGCTTACCACTTTAATTGCCTCTACAAGTGCCTCTGCATCCATCTCTTTTAATAAGTAACCTTGCGCCCCTGTTTTTAATGCATGTGTAACATAGTTTTCATCGTCATGGATAGATAAAATGATTATTTTTGTATTTGGAAATTGTCTTATTAAATCAGCAGTTGCCTGTACACCATTGATTTTAGGCATATTGATGTCCATCAGCACAACATCCGGATTATTATCTCTTACAAGATTAGCAGCCTCAGAGCCGTCATCGCCCTCTGCAACTACCTTAAAAGCCGATTCAAACTCTAAAATCCGTTTAACACCTTCCCGAAATAATTTATGATCGTCAATTAATACAATATTTACTTCTTTTTGTACATCATCCATATATAAATCTCCTTTTCTACTTAATGATACTAATTGAACGTTTTTTTAATCATTAATAGATAGATAGCATAGTTTTCTTTAAATTAAAGTAAGTCTATTGTAGTACATATCATTGCTATTGTCTCATTTCAGCTCAAATCTATTTATTTTTAAAGGCTTAGTTATTTTACAGATGAGAACATCGTTATGAAAATGCCAAGGCGCTTTCCGTTTTTAAAGTAGGAGTTTAAAAGAATGCAGGAAGGTAGAATTATGTTATAAAAAATTTTTGTGTTTTTGTAATTTTTTAAGTTCTCTACTATTTTTATACAAAAAGCGCCTTTTTTCTACAATATCTATTTTTAATTATATACTTAAGTTTAAGAATATGGAACATTTATTGTAACCGTTGTTCCCTTTCCCTTCCCTGTAATAATATCCAGTTTGCCGTCGAGCATCTCAACCCGTTCTCTCATCCCTATTAATCCGAAAGAATTCTCGCTCTTCTCCGCCGGGTTAAATCCTTTGCCGTTATCCGCTACAACCAGGATTAATCTATCTTTTAAAATTTCTAATTTGACCTTGATTTCTGTTGCTTCACTATGTTTAATAGCATTTTGCGCAGCTTCCTGCATCAGCCGGAATAAAGCAACTTCATATTTATTATTTAATCTTTTTTCTTCTCCAAACACAATAAAATCTATATGGATATCGTGGTATTCAGTCAGCCTGTCTACATATTTTCGAATTGTCGGAACTACTCCTAAATCATCCAGTGCCATCGGCCGTAAATCATATATAATTCTCCGGACCTCCTGCAAAGAAACGCGGACATTTTTTCGCAATGACTTAATCTCTTCGGATATTTCTTCAGGTGTTCCTTTTTTCACAATATAGTCAAGAATATCTGAACGTAATAACACATTAGCCAGCATTTGAGCTGGTCCGTCATGGATTTCCCTGGAGAGCTTTTTTCTTTCCTCTTCTTGTGCTTCAATAATTTTCAAGCCAAACTCTTGTTTTTCTCTGGCATCTTCAATCATTTCATTTACCTGCTTAAAATCATCCTGCAGAAAATTAAAAATTACAGCAATTTTTGCAACAAGCTCTTCACCACGTTCCAGTATATGTGTAAGACTTGTCAATCTGATTTCTATCTCATCACGCCGCTGCCGCAGCAGCTTTTCTTCTTCACGCATAATGATTAATTTTGTTTGAAAATCATGCGTTTTTTCATAAACCTTACGCACCTCATTCTCAGAGTATTTGTTAAAGTCCTTACTTACCAAGGCGAGCTGTTGACGATATTTTTTTACATCCTTCTCCAGGTTGTCTCCTTTTTCAATATACTTTTTTACTTTTTTTTTGGTTGACTCTAGTTCCTTAGAAAGATATTCATACTCTTTTCTTCCTTCTTCGGTAATTTCAAATACTTGATGTTTACTTTGGTCAACCATCTGTATCATATTGTCTACAATTTGATCTATTGCCTGGTTATTTAATCTTATTGTCATCAGAAACTCACCAACCTATGTTATAATTATTCGTAACTTTCCTTGATTTTATAAGGATATTTTCAAAAAATTAATTAAAAGCTCTTGTAATAATACAGTTTTTTTACTTATGCTCTTGTAAACTGAGAGAAAATGACATGGGTAATAAATACTGAAAATCTAGTGATAAAATATAATTATATGAGTTATTTTATAAGGTTCAACCTTAAAATCAATGGTTGATATTAATGAATAACTATGATAGTTGTACGAACCGGTAACGGAAAAAGAGAGCTTCTTTTTTCAGGCTGAGTTCAAGTCCATAGAAAGCGCAGTTTTTTTCTGTTATTTAATATTACTCCCCATTATAACTCGTTGCAGCGGCTACTAGAAATCATAATTATACTTAATTTATCCATTATAGATTTTGGTGAATTTTTTAATAGAACAGTTATTTTTATTGAGGTGAAAATTAGAATGCTATCAGCTTATTATACTGTAAAACACCAGGGTGCAGACGAAATAACAATTCAAAAATCACGTTTTATAGCAAATGTTAAACGTGTCGAATCAGAGGAAGAGGCTCAGGAATTTATCCAATCCATAAAAAAAGAACACCGGGATGCTACACATAATTGTTCTGCATATATTATAGGTGAAACAGATCATATACAAAAAGCAAATGACGACGGAGAACCAAGCGGAACTGCCGGTGTACCTATTTTAGAAGTATTGAAGAAAAAAGGTTTGAAAGATACTGCAGTTGTCGTGACAAGATACTTTGGAGGTATAAAGCTGGGAGCAGGCGGTCTTATCCGCGCATATGGATCAGCAACTACGCAAGGTATCAAAACAACTGGAATCGTCCGCCGCGAACTGATGCAGGGAGTTTCGGTTACTGTCGAATATCCCCTGCTGGGCAAGCTGGAAAATGAAGTCCGACAGCAATCAAAATATATTTTAGAAAATATTCATTACCTTGAAAATGTGGCATTTATTATTTATGTGAAAACAGAAGAAACAGATACTTTTAAAAAGTGGATAATCGAAATGACAAATGCACAGGTGACGATCGAATTACTGGATCAAAAATATGTTGAAATTGATGTTAATGATACTCCTTCTTAACCAAGAGCAAAATGCAGCTATTTATCAATAAATAATTATCCGGAAAGGACTGATTCTATTATTTCCCGGCATACAAAGAGGCTCTGTCAGATTACGGTAATCTGACAGAGCCTTTTAAATTAAAATGATTTAATAGATTTCTTTACGTTCGTGTTCAATGACAGTTCTTTAACTAGTAATTGAACTATTTCATCCATTGAATTTAATTTTTGATTTTCCGTATCGTGAATGACTCTTTTTAGAATCTTTTGATACTGTTCTTGCTCCCTGCCCATTCATCTACCGCCTTTGAATAATTTTTCTTGAAGCTGTCAACCTTTACCATAATATGTAAATGTCGAATACTGTGTTCTAAGATGAATTTTCTCATTAAACGTAATTCTATAAAAAAAAAACCATATTGTCTACTTTTTTTGATAATTTTTTTAATTTTAATAGATTGGCAGTTAATTTACTCTTAATTTCATGTTTTTTTAAACAATAAATGTAATATATTCTTTTAATTTCTTTTGTTTATTTCTTCATTATAGAGAAAAACTACCTACAAAATTTGTTTAAAACATAGACGATTAATCCAAATTTCGATATAATTTATTACAGATTTATTTTTCCTGACAATTAGTAAAAATTTTTTAAATCGAGGAAAGAATAGAGGAGAATATTTTGGTATCTAGAGTAGATAATAAAATTCGCAAAAAGAGAAAGAAATGGCCATTTATTGTTGGTGGAATAATCCTATTTTTTGTTTTAGTTATTGGCGGCGGGGCTTTCTTTGTTTGGAGCCAGGTTGGTAAAGTAGTAGAATCAATGCATAATCCATTAGAAAGAGATAATGACCCGGGACGGAAAGATGAAATAAACCGTCTGTATAACGATTCAGATGCTGTTAATATTCTGCTGCTCGGCGTGGATGAACGTGATGGTGATGCCGGCCGTTCTGACACTATGATTTTGCTTTCCTTAAATCCTAAAACAGATTCTATGGTTATGTTAAGTATTCCACGTGATACTTACGTAAATATTCCCGGCCGGGGAATGGATAAAATCAATCATGCATATGCTTTCGGCGGGACGCAGTTATCTGTAGAAACAGTGGAGCAGGCATTTGATTTGCCGGTTCACTCTTATATTCGTGTGAATATGGAAGGTTTTGAGCAAGGTATTGATGCTCTTGGCGGTGTCACTGTTCAAAACAGCACAGCATTTTCTCAGGATGGACATGAATTCAATGAAGGAAATGTTAACTTGAATGGGGAAGAAGCTCTTTCTTATATCCGTATGAGAAAACAAGATAGCCGCGGAGATATGGGAAGAAATGAACGTCAACGTGATGTAATTGTTGCTGCAATGGATGAAGCAGCCAGCTTTTCAAGTATTACCAAAGCCAGTAATATCCTTGATATTTTAGGAAATAATGTCCAAACTGATTTAGATATGAAGCGACTGCAGACATTATTCAAGGACTACAGTGGAACTAGAAAGAATGTAGAGACACTGGAAATATCCGGAGATGGTCAAACCATTAATGGCGTTTGGTACTATATTGTACCTGAGGAGGAAATCAACCATATAAATTCAACGATTACTGAGCATATGGAACAAAAATAAAGAAATAGTCATTGCTGAAGGACTGTGAACAGACTTCAGGTAAACAGACTACTGATTCCGATTGGAAAACAAAACGTCACCTGGTATATACAGCGTGACGTTTTTTCACACAATCTCTTTCTATTTTCTAATTGGATAAATAACACCTATAGAGGAAGTTTAAAAAGGGCGAGTAATCGCCTGCTGAAAACTGTTAGTATCTTTTAAACATATATTTATTAAATTTTTTATGACTTTCTATCTATCATTCTATTAATAATGCAGAACATGTTATACTTTTACGTAAAGAGATATTTTTTAATGGGGGTTAGAAAATGTGGAAAAAAAGTTTATGGATGATTCTTTTTATTGCCCTGTTAGCCGGGTGCTCTGAAGAACAAGCCGACCCAACGAATACACTAAAACAATATGCAGAATCAATAGAAGAAGGAGACTATGAATCTCTATATAATCTTTTTTCTGAAGAAGCGAAAGATACATATAGTGACGAAGATTCGTTTATTCGCCTGAAGAATTTATATGAAGATATTTCTGCTTCTGATATTGAATTTAATATGCAGGAATTAGAAGAAAGAGAGATTGCCAATGCGTATGATGATGGAATAGCAACTATCCCCTTCACTGTTAATATGAATACGGTAGCTGGTGAAATTTCATTTGATTATCAGGCTGAACTAACCTTAGTTGAAAAAGAAGATGAAGAAGACAGCTGGTTAATTAATTGGGATCCCGGCTTTATCTTTCCGGAACTTGCTGATGGCGGAAAAATTAATGTTTCTCCTGATGAACCAGTCAGAGGTGAGATTCTTGATAAAAACCAAATACCGCTTGCAATTAATGATACTGTCTATCAATTTGGAGTTATCCCAAGTGAATTAGGAGACAATGAAGCAAAGCGTGAAGAAATCGCCCGTTTACTTGGAATGTCTGTCGACTCTGTCAATTCAAGTATTGAAGCAGAATGGGTCGAGGACGATTTATTTGTACCACTGAAAAGTATACTTCCGGATAATTCAGATACTGTCCAGCAATTAAATGCAATCGAAGGGGTTTCTTATCAGGAAATTACTGGAAGAGTTTATCCAGAGGGGGAAATAGCTGCCCACCTGGTAGGGTATCTCCGTTCAGTCAATGCGGAAGATTTAGAAGAGCTCGATACAACAGAATACAGTTCTTCCGACAGAATTGGTGCACGCGGACTGGAAAGTTTATTTGAAGAAGAGCTTCGCGGTAAAAAAGGAGCAGCTATTCAAATTGTAAAAGAAGGCGAAGAAAATGTTACTCTAGCTGAAAAAGAAGCAGAAGACGGACAAAATATTACTGTAACAATTGATATTAATATTCAGGATAAAGTTTTCCAGGGATTTGATGAAGATCCCGGCAATGCTGCTGTTATTGATCCAAAAACTGGAGAAACACTGGCTTTAGTAAGCAGTCCATCATTTGATCCGAATGATATCCTTTATGGAACATCTTCAAACTATTGGAGCGATATGGAAGAGAATGAGCTGCAGCCAATGCAGAATCGATTTTCTTCTACCTTTGCTCCCGGCTCTGTTATTAAACCAATCACTGGTGCAATCGGATTAAAAAACGGTACAATTGTATACGATGAAGGCATTGAAATTGAAGGGCTGAAGTGGGAAGATTATAATGTAACACGCGTATCAACTTCTAATGGCCCTGTTGATCTGGATGATGCCTTGATACGTTCAGATAATATTTATTTTGCTATGAAAGCTGTAGAAATGGGCGGAGAAGCTTTTGTTGAAGGCCTGCATGAATTTGGAGTTGGAGAGGAATTTCCATACACCTATCCAGTTACAGATTCTACTATTTCCAATTCAGGAGACTTAGATGATACACACCTACTGGCACATACAAGCTATGGACAAGGTGAAATTGAAATGAGTGCTCTGCATCTTGCAACTGCCTATTCAACTTTTTTGAATAAAGGGGATATGATTCAACCAACTTTATTAACAGAAGAAGAAACTGGTCAGGTTTGGAAAGAAGGCTTGATTACAGAAGAACAAGCTGATGAGATTCAAGAATCTCTGAGCAAGGTTGTTACAGAAGGAACTGGTAAAGCAGCTAAAGAAGCTGATTTCCCTATCTCTGGTAAAACAGGAACAGCAGAATTAAAATTAACTGGTGAAGATAGCGGTGATGAGAATAGCTGGTTTGTCGGCTACCCGACAGATGATCAGGATTTAATGATTGCCATTATGGTAGAAGGAACCAAGAATCATGATCGCAGTTCAGGAGTTGAGAAAGCAACAAAGATTTTAATTGATATTAAAGATTAAAGCTATTGTTAAGAGGTTGAGCATTTATAAATGCTCAACCCTTTTTATTTCCGCAGAAAAAACCATACAGCAGAAAGAGTGTCTGCCACATGGCTGATGTTAAAATATCTGTGATTTTATTTATCATTTAGCGTATTTGTTAATTCTAAAAAAGCCTCTTTATCACCGTTGTCAATCGCTTTATCAATTAATCTTCTCACATTTTCATATTCCAGCTCTGATATCAGTTGGTCTAAAGCTCTCTGCTGATCTGAAACAGCCTCAGTGTCTTCTGGTAAATAATAAGATTCTGCAATTCGATGAAGCATCTCTAAAAAGCCTGGAATAGAAACCAATTGGGACATGGAAATAGTTAATACTTCCTTACCTTTTTGGAAAGCAAAGACATCATCGATATTTTCAATCTTCTTCGTTTTGCGGTTGATGCGTACTTCTGTCGATTTAACAGGGATAAATTGATATACTTTCTTATTCATAATAATTGAGAAGTACTGATACGCTAAAATAATCCGAATATACTTTTCTTCTGTCTTTACATAGTAAGGCTTTAACATTTTAACAGTAACCATCTTATCCCTCCCTGTTTAGAACATACATCTAAATTTTCTGTTAATTAATTTTATCGGATATAGTAAGAAAATTCAAGTAAAAATTTCAATTGTCAAAAAATTAATTTATATTACGCTGGAATCTAATTCCTCTCTTTCCTCATCCGAAAATACTCTGGATCTGGTTAAAAACCTTTTTCCTTCTGGACCCTCCAGTGAAAACATACCACCTCTTCCGTTAACAACATCAATAATAAGCTGTGTATGCTTCCAGTACTCAAATTGATCTTTGGAAATATAAAACGGAATATCTCCTGGCAGATTTCCCAGTAAGACATCAGAATCACCTGTTCTAAATTCTCCTAGCGGATAGCACATTGGCGAACTCCCGTCACAGCAGCCTCCTGATTGATGGAACATTAGCGGACCATGAATATCTTTCAGCTTCTCCATCAGCTCCTGCGCTTCCTGTGTCGCAATAACTCTGTCTACCATGGAAAATACCTCCTTATTAGAATAATTGCGGAAAGAGTAGTTACCTGATTATAATTTCATGGCAGGCATATGTATAATCATATGCCTGCCAATGCTGCAGCTCTGTTAATTTACTTATATCTTTCTCCTAGAATAAACCGGCCGGACCCTCACTGTAGCTGATCAGCAGGTTTTTTGTCTGCTGATAATGATCCAGCATCATTAAATGATTTTCTCTTCCGATTCCTGATTTCTTATAACCGCCAAACGCTGCGTGTGCAGGATATTGATGATAACAGTTTGTCCATACACGCCCAGCCTGAATACCACGGCCAAAACGATAGGCTGTATTCATATCACGAGTCCAAATGCCGGCACCCAATCCATAAAGTGTATCATTTGCGATTTCCAGCGCCTCTTCTTTGTCTTTAAAAGTAGTTACTGATAAGACCGGACCAAAAATTTCTTCCTGGAAAATCCGCATCTTATTATTACCTTTGAAAATTGTCGGTTGTACATAATATCCCGAAGCCAGCTCTCCATCAAGCTGATTTACATCTCCGCCGACAAGAACCTCTGCGCCTTCCTGCTTTCCAATATCCAAATAAGATTTAATTTTTTCATGCTGCTCTTCTGAGGCCTGTGCTCCCATCATTGTATCTGTATCAAGCGGATGACCAATTTTAATTTGTTTGACACGTTCAATCGCTTTTTCCATAAAGCGGTCATAAATAGATTCATGAACAAGTGCGCGGGATGGACACGTACACACCTCTCCCTGATTCAAGGCAAACATAACCATTCCTTCAATTGCTTTATCTACAAAGCTATCGTCCTTATCTAAAACATCTTCGAAGAAAATATTTGGGGACTTTCCGCCCAGTTCAAGTGTTACCGGAATAATATTTTCAGATGCATATTGCATAATAAGACGACCGGTTGTCGTCTCTCCAGTAAATGCAATTTTTGAAATACGGCTGTTTGCAGCAAGCGGTTTTCCAGCTTCTACACCAAAACCGTTTACAATATTCAGTACACCAGCCGGTAATAGGTCTTTAATTAAATCGAGAAGAACATGAATAGATGCAGGTGTCTGTTCAGCAGGCTTCAGCACAACACAATTCCCGGCAGCCAATGCCGGCGCCAGCTTCCAAGTTGCCATCAGTATCGGGAAATTCCAAGGAATAATTTGACCGACAACACCTAACGGCTCATGAAAATGATAAGCGACAGTATCATTGTCAATTTGACTCAAGGTTCCTTCCTGTGCCCGAATAGCCCCGGCAAAATAACGGAAATGGTCAATTGCCAATGGAATATCTGCTGCCAATGTTTCACGAACAGCTTTACCATTCTCCCAGCTTTCTGCTACAGCTAATTTTTCAAGATTCTCTTCCATCCGGTCAGCAATACGATTTAAAATAACTGCACGCTCTGCGACAGATGTTTTTCCCCACGCTTCTTTCGCTTCGTGAGCTGCATCAATAGCTGCATCGACATCTTCCTTAGTCGAACGGGCCAGCTCACAAAATACTTCACCTGTAATCGGAGTGGTATTTTCAAAGTAGTTTCCTTTTACCGGCGGTCTGTACTCTCCTCCGATATAATTATCATAACGTTTTTCATAGTTTACAATAGCACCTTCTGTATTCGGATTAGCATACCTCATTAAAAACTCCTCCTTAGTGTAAGCGATTACAATATAGTGTTAATCAAATATTAATTTGTGCTCTTAGTATAGCAAATATTATTCTACTTTTACAATAATTTCAACTATTTATTTTTTAATGTCTTTTCCTATCTGTAATCCTTATTAAACAGAAAAAAAGCCTCTGCAATCAATATGCAGAAGCTTCATTAAATAGCATGCAGTGTCCATAGTCCCCATCTTAACCATATTACATCAAACAGAAGTATTAAATATAGTCAAGGAAAAAACAGACACTTCTTTTACTGATTAACTAAACATGGCTCAGCGGGGAAAATCAAGCCCGTTGGCTATGTTTTGCTTCACCAGCAGCAAATAATAGAGATACTATTTACTTCAATTCAGGAATTACACGAACTTCCTTTGCCATTTCGGACTGACATAAAGGGCAGCTCGGTTCATCTTCGAAACTAAATGATTCTCTCATCCATCCTTGACAATCTTCTTTAGTACATGACCATACGCTCGTTTCAACCTCTGGCACCGGTTCTTTGGGTCCACGAGAAAAAGACATAATAGCATCTCCCTTCCTAATATATAGTATACGCTATTTCTTGAAAGAGTGAAACTTTTGAGCATAACAACTTTTCTTACTTTTTTCAAGTATAAATTCCCTAGTTTCGTTAAATTCATTCTTTTACTTCTCTTATAGCTTGTACTATTTTTCTATTCTCTATACTCCATAAGCGAACTGCCCCTTCTTTATTTTATGTGCAGATTGTATATTCATGATAAAGTATTTGGTTTTTATTAAATAAATTTATTCTTACTGTGAAGATTACTGTTTAAGAAAGACCAAGAAAATCACTTGGTCTTTAAAATACTGGTGTTCCAGCCAAGGAGATGTCCGCTGCGGGAAGTCGCTCCCATCTAAGAAGAAATATGTTTTATTTACTTTTTCACAAAGAAATAAAGCTAATTTTAGCGACGCTTTTTGATGGGACGAGTAATCGCAGTCCCAGTTCCAGAAGAAATACACGGAGACTCCTGTGGGCATGTGCAAAACGAAAGGAGGTTCGGTTAAGTTCGCGACGTCTTGTCTCAGGCACCGAACTGACATACATCCTGTATGCCTCCGCAG
>NZ_BJYM01000006.1 GCF_007991515.1 Oceanobacillus sojae | reverse complement strand
CCTGCGGAGGCATACAGGATGTATGTCAGTTCGTTGCCTGAGACAAGACGTCGCGAACTTAACCGAACTTCCTTTCATTTTGGGACTGCGATTACTCGTCCCACCGAAAACCGTCGCGGCGGACATCTCCTTGGCAAGTACACCAGTATTTTAAAGACCAAGTGATTTTCTTGGTTTTTCTTACTGTGAATAGCAAATTTAAAGACAGAAACCAGCTGAGCCATGACATACAATCACTATTTTCAGCATCTGTATTATTGGACAGTCATAGATGCTTTATACCCTTTTCTGATAACCTCCTGAACCTGATGAACAGTTACATAAGCGTTCACATCAATTTTTTTGATTAATTCTTTCGTCTTCAAAATATCTTTTTTTCTGCATACCAAATATAGTATTTTCTTTTCATTTTTGGAATATCCGCCATGACCATCTAGAATGGTAATTCCATGAGCCATTTTATATAATACATCATTTGCTATTTCATCAGCATGATTGGACATGATAAATATCGCTGCTCTTTCATCCATTCTATCCACAAAGTAATCAATTAACTTAGCACCAATATAAACGGAAATAACTGTATACATGCCTTTATCAACTCCAATAATAAATACAGAGCTCAGCACAATAATAATATCTATCAGCAGCATCGCGTTTCCGACAGATAAACCCAGATACTGATTCAGTCCTCTTGCTAATACAGTAGTTCCGCCATTTGTTCCTCCAAATCTAAATATCAGTCCTAATCCGCCCCCTACAAATAATCCTGCAAATACAGCAGAAAGCAAAACATCATCTGTTAACGGTCTTGTATTCTCTGTCAGATATAAAAGTAACGAGGATGAAAATACAGAAAACAAAGTATAATACATGGTTTTTTTCTTAAATAATTTAAAGCCTGCCAGAATAAGAATCAGATTAAATATCAGATTTGTTACACCTAATGGCCAATTAAACAGATAATGTGTAATCACACTGATTCCTATTATTCCACCTTCGGAGAGCATATTGGGTATAATATAAAAATTAACACCAATAACAAAAAGAAGACAACCAATAAAAATTCCAAACAATTCCTTAAAAACCTGTTTCATTTTAATATCCGCTACTTTCCATAGTTAATATATCATCTAAAAATACTTTGTAATTCTTTCTCTTTACTAATCTTTGTATATTTTCTTTATTCTGAGCCCATTTTGAAAACATCTCACATAAGATATTTAAGTGATGATCTCCGTCTCTTTTCGTTTTTATTAAAAATAAAACTCTTACAACATCATTGTCCCAGACAATTGGATAATTAAGGACAGCAATATAACAGACAGGCTTCCTGCAAATCTTATACAAGTCTTGTAAATGAACGATATTATTCCCTATCTCATGTGCGACAAATGGATTCGCTAATTCGGAATGCGGTTCAACAATACCTTGTGATTTTAGATCCTGCAGAATATTTTGAAGAATACTTTCTTTATCGCTGCCTTCTAAATGAAAGTTCGAAAAAGTTTCTTGAAAATATCTGTTAAAATAACCGCTAAAGTCTCCTCTATAAAAATCAATATTATTAGCAATTTGCTGGATCTGCTTGATATAGTCTCCTTTTTCTATTGCAACCTGTGGAATTGCTTGGGGTATATCCAATTCATAGGAAGATACAAAAATATCATAATCCCCTATCCGTCCTATAATATCTTCTACAGAATCACAATTTGTGATAACATACTTATCCTGTGGGAACTTATCCCGCAGCTCTTCTAAATACATTATTGTTTCTGCGCGGCCTCTCCCGCTGACCATACAGATTGAAATTTTACTTTTTTTGTTTAAATTACGTAGTGCAACATTAAAATAAAGCATCAAATAGCCAAATTCATTAAGGTTTATTTTTATATTAAAATAATCCTCCATTACTTTGACTGCAGATATCGTAACCTTTGCAGCAAAAATATATTTTTGTAAATTTTCATGTACAATGGGATTTCGTAAAACCATGCCGCTTCTTACTCTTCTCAACATCTGGTAAACATGCAAAGCTAAATATTTTTTTAGAATAAAATCATTTGAAACATCGATATCAAAATTATTCTTTATCTCAAAATAAACTGCTTCTAACGCTTGATCAATTCTGGGCCAATTCGCTTCTTTTATCATATTTTTATTTTGTAAAATTTGCTTTGTCTCCAAATGCATGCTGATATACAGCATTTCATTATCATTTAATTCTGCATTAAATTTCGAGTTCAGTATTTCCACAAACTGCTTACTAGCCCTGCCTACATGAGAATTATCCTGGTTTAATTCCTTCGTGGTGTCAGCATGTAAATCAATAGGATGCTTTTGCTTATTTCGTATAATAGATATTAATACGTAGACAGCTATGTTCTGTAAGGAAAAGTCTGATAAGATAACATTAAAGCGATCGCATACTTCTTTTAACACGCTCTCTGTCTCGGGAATAAATGCACGATTATAGTTTTCAAAGCGAATATCTGGGTCGTTATGATTCTCTGCTCTGAAGTTATTTTGAAAAAAGTACTCTTCTATACAGGTTCGTTTATTTAATTCATGTCCCTTAATCGTTATTCCATAATTAGCTTTTGATATTAGAGATAATTGGTAAGAATATAAAATTCTCTTCACTTCAGGCATGTCCACATTTAATGTTGATCTGCTTACAAACATTTCTTCTGCTAAATCATCTAATTTAATATATCCGACATTTACTAGTAGTCTCCGGATAATATAAAAGATACGTTCATAATTATTTCTTTTATTTAAATGCAGTCTATTTATATTGATATGGGATAAATATTTATATAGATTTAACTTTACCTCTTCTGTTTCAAAATATAATTTATATCCTTTATTCTGGGTAGAATCAATCATAATTCCTTCTTTATCCAGCTTATTCCTTAAATTTTTTATATCACTTTTTATTGTACGGACAGAAGCGTCTGCAGCTAAAGCCAATTGTGCCGCTGTTTTATATTTTAATGATAATAATTCATTTAATATTAATAATTCCCGTCTATTAAAATACAAATTAATTACCTCTCTTCAAAAGAAGATATCTATTATCTATTGTAAAGAACCCCTATCTAAAATCTATATAAATTTTAGATAGGGGTGTAAAGCAATAAAGGAGAGATTTATTCCACAACTAACGGGAAATTCCATCGTTTTCGGTACTAAATCAATACTCTCCACAGGTAAAATCCATTAAATAATCCCTATTAAAGAACCAATAATACCAATAGCGATTGTTACTAATAAAATAGTAGTCGGCTTCATTCCTTTTTTCAAAAGGTAGAACATAAGAATAGTATACAATAATGGTAATAACAACGGGAAAATTTGATCTAAATATTCTTGCATTGGAATTTTTTCATCTCCAATAGTAAATACAAGGGAAGACTCCAGTTTTACCATAGAGGCTGTCATCGCACCAATAACCATCAAACCGACAATTGTTGCACCTTTGGATATTTTTTGCATGATTCCTGAGTTATTAGCCTGATCCATAATCTTTGTTCCAAATTTGTAACCAAATACACCACCATAATATCTGACAAGCATATGAGGTACATTAAATAAAAGCAGGAAAAGAATAGGTCCAAGTATACTTCCTTGTTGAGCTAAGGATAAACCAATACCTACTGCAATAATACGCAAGGTCCCCCAAAATAACGAATCCCCTATACCAGCAAAAGGACCCATCAAACCAATTTTTACATTATTAATAATCTTTTTATCAAAAGATGGATTTTCACTGGCTTCTTTTTCTAAAGCAGTAGCAACACCAGTAATGGTTGTTACAACATGGGGAGTTGTATTAAAAATGTTCATATGTCTTTCTAATGCTTCTGCCCGGTCTTTCTCATTTTTATAATATCTTTTAATAGCGGGCCACATTCCAATGGAATACCCAAGCGCCTGCTGTCGTTCGTAATTATAAGAAGCTTCCAGCATAAAAGAACTCCAAAATATTTCACGCATTAATTTTTTCTCATCTTTGGTTAATTTTCTTTTATCAGACATCAAACAGCTCCTCCTCATCCTCTTTATCAGTTGTATCCTGATCGCCGCCATTTTTACCGCCAAATTCATAGACAATGATGAAAGCCAGCACGACACCAAACAAGGTAATTCCCAATATAGGAATATTCATATAAGCTAATAATGAAAAGCCTAACAAAAAGTATAAGACATTTGTTTTTTTCATCATTGGAAGTAATAACAAAGCAAAACCGACTGCAGGCAATAATCCTCCTGCTACTTCTAAACCATTCATAATGGCGTCAGGAATATTATTAACAAATGCTTCCACGGCATTTGATCCAAATAATATAGCTACAAACCCGACAACAAAGTACAGCGCACAGTGAAGCAGTAAGCCTCCAACATTAAGATTTATCATTCCTTTTATATTAGCTGCTTTTGCCAGCTTCATTGCATAATCCATAAACCAGCTTCGAATAATAAAAACCAGAACTTTGATAGATTGTGCTAATAAAGCAATTGGTAATGCTAAAGCAAGAGCAACTTCAGCTCCATTATTACCGATAATTGCATACGCTGTTCCAAGTCCGGCACCAACCAGGACATCTGGCGGGACAGCTCCGCCCACTTGAATAAAACCCATAAAAACCAGCTCTAATGTTGCTCCAACCAGCAGACCGGTCTGTACATCCCCAAGTGCTGCACCAATAATTGTCGAAACGACAATTGGTCTGATTACCATTGGTGTTCCAAGCATCTTTTCAATAAACCATAGTAAAGCTAGAATTATACCTACAATTAATGCTGTTTGCATGACAATCCCCCTTAAGCTAATTAGTTTTTCATTTTATTCTTTAAATCCTTGTACTTTTTAGCGCTTTCATCAGGAACCTGTCGAGCTTCTATTTCATATCCTAAATCTATGATTTTATCCAAATAGTGCATATCTTCCTTAGATACATAAACCGTTGACGATAGAGCTTTCTTATCGTCTTCTTTTTGCATATTACCTAAATTAAGAACAGGCTTTTCATCTATTTCCTTTATAAATTGATAGGCCGACTCTGGATTAGAACATATAACAAATACCCTCATTGCTTTTAACTTCGGATGTTGCACAAGCTTTACTGCTTCCTGAACAGGACGAATAGCGAGTCTCACTCCATCAGGATTACTTAACTTTAGTGCCTGTTTTCTAACCTCATCATTTGCTGCGTTATCATCTGCTATAACAATAGCTTCATAAGATAATGCTGATTTCCAGCTATATGCCACTTGTCCATGCAATAATCTATCATCTATTCTCATTTGAATAATCATTTATTTCTTCCTCTCTACATTTTTATATATCAAATATTTCATCAGCCGCTTCATTCGTTTGATGCTTTTGATTATCTGTATAAATAATTTGTTCTTTGGATCTTTTAACAATCTCTTTTAACTTTTCTTCTGTTACATCCACCTCGTTCAGCATTACTGCTTCCAAAAGTAATGGAAGATTCACTCCAGTAATGAAGTGTGTATTTTCTCTATCCATATATTCGAGAAAAGCCTGGTTTACACTGCCGCCAAATAAATCTGTAAAAATGATAACAACATCTTCTGTGGCAGCATTGTGCTCAAAAAATGTTTTTATTTTTTCTTTTAAAGGGACTTCATCTAAATAAGCATTCATATAATGCAGGTTATCCTGCTCACCTAAGATCAAGTTAATAGAAGAAATGATCCCTTCTGCAAAGTTTCCATGTGTTGCAACTAATATTTTTTTCATCTGACTCCCTCCTTTTTATTTACAGTGATTTATTAATGTAATCTACTACCCGCGGGTAAATACCTTTGGTCAAATCTCTGCCTCTATCCGTCGACAGCATATATGCAAGAACTTGGAAATACGTTATATATTCCAAATTACTGAAATATTTACTTTCAGGACTTACATTAAAACTTGCTTCATCATAATCACCAATTAAATAGCAGGAAGAAATTTCTTTTTCAATAAAGGCTGCTATACTTCTTGCTTTTTCACGATCCTCAGTGCTTCTGCTTAAAATGAAATACCCTATATTTTGATTAAAAGAATTCTGCGGACCATGGATCAGTTCTTCCAATTCAAAACTATTTGTAAATACAGGAAGCATTTCCATGAACTTTATATCTGCTTCCTGAGCAACTGCCCATAAATCGTTTGTCCCGGCGAATAAAAAATTATGCTTCTGCATTAACTCAAACTTATGTTTTTTATACCATTCTATTGTATTCTCTTTAATTTTCATCAAATTTTTAATCATACTATGATAATCCTGCATATATATATCAATTTCTTCTTCATTTATTTTATCGCAGATATCTAATAAAGAGATATAAATCCAGGATAATGTAGCACAGGTAGCTGAATAACCAAGCGTACGATATAAATACTCTTCGTTTTCTGAGCCGATTTCCAGAGCTATATCAGCTATATCTGCAATTGGTGAGTTCAATGTTTCAGTAAGTGAAATCGTTCTGTATTTTTTGTTTTTTACTATTTGCAGTGCTTCATAGACAAGCTTTGTTTTTCCTCCTTGCGAAATAAATATATATAAATTTTTTTCATCTAATAAGGAGTGGTTATAATAATGAACAAACATATTCGGGTAAATAATATCCACTGGAACCTGATTAATATTTTCCGCAAAATGCTTTGTTGTAAAAGCAGCGTTGTAGGAAGTCCCTGAAGCAATTATTACAATTCTCCTTATTTCAGAATCCGCTTTCAAAAATTCCTTTAATTTTAATTTCAATCCTTCTTTGTTTTGACCTATTTTTTGAAGCTGGGTTGGTATACGATTAATAACCTCAATCATACTCATGAATTTCCTCCTAAACATCTTAATAACTCAATGATATTCCTCTTTATAAGTTATATCCATATACAATATTGCACGATTAATCATGCAGTATTGTATATATTTCCGTTATTAGATTGCTTAATAGGATAGATGGAAATAATACAAAAATCAATTAGTAATTATTTCCAAATGTATAAAATTATATTTATATTGCTTTAGTTTTTAGCCCCTATGCATAAAAAAAGCAATACATGATATTAGATTTCTCCAATTACATATCATGTATTACTCTCTTATTCTACTTAAAATTCAACAGTTATCTCTGCTGCATCAGTCAGCTTATTATCTGCTTCATCGAAAAGATCACTTGTCAAAATCGTTAACTCTGATAAATCTTCCGTTTCATCTACAATAAATCCCAAATTTCCTTTTCTTGATTCTCCAGGCTCTATTGGTTCATTTAAACCTTCGAGGTATAGTTCATCTTCCCAGGAAGTATTTTCACCATCATTTGTTTCTACCAGAGCGGCCGGACTAAATTGTAATGTTTCAGCAGTCGTGTTTGTTATTTCTACAAATACTTTTACATAATTAAATTCGGATTCATTGTCTGTTAACCCATGAAAATAATCTATCATTCGATAAGAAGGACGCAGATGAATCCATTTTGCGTCTCGCAGTGTCATTTCTATATCGCCAATTTGATATGTTTCATTGACTTGTTTTATTTTTATTAAGGTGGATTTCCCCTTTGAATCTTCAACAACCTGATCCACCACAAGTAATTCGCTATCATCTGGCAATTGCGGGTTTTCCAAATATCCATCTAAATAGGAAGTTGTCTGCGTATATTCTTCCTTATCTGTATCATTTTTTGCTTCAGCCTCTTCAGCCGGCTTATCTTTTGCACAGCCTGCTAATACAAATATTATAATTAAAAAACCAAATATCCTGTTCACACGACATACTCCTTATCGGTTTAAAGCGTCGCATATGCTCCACTAATGAATTCATATGCAACGCCTATTTATTGTTGATTTACATTTTAATCTTCGTCTTTTTTATCTTCTTCCGCTTGTTCTTCCATATCCGCATCCTCTACTTCAGCCTTTACATTGCCTCCATCCAGAATCCCAAAGACTAATTTAGCTTGGTCTGTATTATCAACCTGACCTGCAAACAACTCCGATTGCGGACCAAAAGCATACACGTTTACATCCTCTCCCGTATGACCACCTGTTGTCCAGCCTGTATTCGAACGGACATCAAAGATAGCTTCAATAGCATCATCAATTTCCAGCATATCTTCTGCTTTTGCTGCTTCCTTCACAGTATTAATTTCTTCTTCTGTTAATTTTAGATCAATGTATTTCCCTAGTGTTTCTTCTACATCAGCACCATTAACAATTTCTTCAGCCATAAAGTCTGGTGTACGCGTTGTTGCGCGAAGCGGCTCCGGGTTCCAGTTGTAGTCATCATCGGCTGCAATTGAAAATCCGCCAGTTGAGTGATCTGCTGTAGCCACAACTAATGTCTCTCCATCCTGTTCTGCAAAGTTAATTGCCGCTTCGAATGCTGCTTCAAAGTCTTCCATTTCACTCATTGCACCAACAATATCATTATCATGACCTGCCCAATCAATTTGACTCCCCTCTACCATCAGGAAGAAACCATCCTCATTTTGACTAAGACGATCTAATGCCGAATTTGTCATATCTGCTAAAGATGGAACATCTTCTTTACGGTCAATCATTTTAGGCAAGCCTTCTTCTGCAAATAAACCAAGTACTTGTTCATTCGTATCATTTATAAGTTCATCTTTATTCGTTACATAGCTAAAACCATCGGCTTGGAATTCTTCTGTTAAATTACGGTCTTCTCTGTCAAATAAAGTTGTTCCTCCGCCAAGCAGTACATCAATTTTATGGCTTTCATTAATTCGTTCATCATAATAGTCATCAGCAATACCGTTCATATTTTTTCTTGTTTCATCATGTGCTCCAAATGCAGCCGGCGTTGCATGCGTAATTTCAGATGTGGCAACAAGACCTGTTGATTTACCTAATTGTTTCGCACGCTCTAACACGGTTTCTACTTCTGTTAAATCATTATCTACCGCAATAGCATTATTATATGTTTTAATCCCTGCGGACATCGCAGTTGCTGCAGAAGCTGAATCTGTTACATTCTCTTCCGGGTCCTCCGGGTATGTTGTCTGCTGCCCAACTAAGTACTTATCAAATACTGTCTGATTCACAAATTTTTCTTCTCCATTATCTTTAAAATACCGATATGCTGAAGTATAGGACACTCCCATCCCATCCCCAATTAAAAAGATAATATTTTTCACCTCTGTGTCCTCTGTTTTGGGAGGTGCGGCTTCACTTGCCAGTACATTTTGTGTGCCAGTTGTTAAACTGGTTAATGTTAATCCTGCAGCCGCTGCCAGTGATACTAGTTTTTTACTTAATGCCATTTTTTGATTTCCTCCTTCAACTTATCAATCTATTATCTATAGTAAGCAATGGATATTAACTAGAGGTTGAGGAAATGTAAGTTAATTGTAAAGTTTAGTTGTTTGTATATTAAAACAAGCCTTGGCATGAATAAATGAAAAAAAGCATCGTTCATCACCGGCGCTTTAGGTGTGAACAATACTTTTACTGAATACAAGATATAAATTCTACTAAGTCTTTTCTAGTTACTTTTCCACTTAAATCGCTGGACGCCTGAGGTCAAAAAAACATAAAATTTACTTCCCTTCACTTATTTTTTCTATTAACCCAGTTCCACAAGGATTCCCGTTTTATCATCCGCATGCTTTAAACGTGGATAATTCCGCAAGAAAATATCCGTTCCCTCTTGTTGAACAACATAATCCAGCAAGCTGTCGATACCATATTGAAAAGCAAAATTAGCGGTCTCTTTCCAAACATTACCATCCACTCCATGTAGCTGCATTCCGTCTGTAATCAGTAAGATTTTTTCCACCTGATGAAGCGGGACTCTTCCAGAGGTTAAATATTCCATTGCCTCGGTGGTGCCATCAATAATGCTGTAGCCTCCCCGGGTATTTAATTTCTCTCTGTTAGCCTTAAGAATAGGAATAATACGTTCTTTTTCCTCTTGATAAATTTCTTGAAAAGCTTCTCCGTCGATCTCTTGATTAACCCGCTTAGCGATAGCACCATACAATTCAGAAATAGCCTTCTGATCTAATCTCATAACATGATCATAAGAAAGTGTCTGGACTCCTCCATCCTGATAAGCCACAAAAATCATACAATCTCCAGATTGAGCATATTCCATATAATTTTCATGAATTTGTATTGCTGCAATGCCGCATGCACTCCGCTTTTCTTTTGCAATTGTTTCGATTTCCTGTCCCAATTCCTGTTTTGTCTTTTTTGCTAAATCTGTATTCCCTTTGCTAACCCTCTTGATTAAGCTGTCTTCAAAATTTCCTGTATCAAAACAGTTTTGAATGGTTTCTGCTGCTATTTTCCCAGACAGTCCGCCCAGTCCTGTCGCTCCATCAATTACTGCAAACAGCTCTTTTTTCTGATTTACTACGTAAGCATCTTCATTTACCGGGTTACTGCCCTGCTTATAAACTTTTGAAAAATGAATCATAACATCCCCGCTTTCTTCTCTTTAGTTATCCTGCTTCCCTGTAGTTAGGTATGTAAATGTAAGCTTTTAATTAGTTTAACATGTTCATAGTGCATGAAAGAATATATACTTTTTCACATACAAAAAACTATCACCTGCTAATCAGATGATAGTTTCTTTTTTCTTATTATTTTGCTGATTTTGTAATTATTTTTCCGTCCGTACCAACCCGCTTAATAAAGAGAGCCAGAATAAATGCTAAAACAATAATTAACAAGGAGATAAAGAATGAGAAATTAATTCCATGCAGCATGGCTTCATTCATTATTTCAGCCTGCATCTGATCTGCTGCTGCACCAGTCGGCATTTGCGATGGATCCATATTTTTCATTGCTTCCTCAGCCAGTGTCTCTGCCTCTTTATTAGTTCGGCTGTTCATTACTGTAATTAATAATGCTGAGCCGATCGCACCGGATACCTGCTGCAATGTGTTGTTCATTGCAGTACCATGCGGATTTTGATGCATTGGTAATTGATTCAATCCATTTGTCATAACAGGCATCATTACCATAGACATTCCCAAAGAACGAACCGCAAAAATAATCATAAGAGAGGTTATCGTAATTTCCATATCTAATCGTGTAAAGAAGAATGTTGTTACCCCAGTAATAGTCAGCCCGATAATAGTTAATGTACGAGCACCGAATTTATCAAACAATCTTCCAGTAATCGGCGACATAACTCCCATTACAAGTGCACCTGGAAGCATTAATAAACCTGCCTCAAATGGTGTAAATCCCCTGATTGTCTGTACATATAATGGAATTAAAATCATTCCTGAAAATAATGCCATTGCTAAAACAACAGAAATAGCAGAAGATAAGGCAAACATCGGATAGCGGAAAATCCGGAATTCAAGCATCGGATCCTTCATACGTAATTGACGAAGAATAAGTGTCACCACTCCAATTACGCCAACAACTAACGTAATATATACGGATGGATGATCCCAGCCTTTATCTCCAGCTGAACTGAATCCATATAATAAGCCGCCAAAACCAAAACTGGATAGGATAATGGAAAATACATCAAGCTTGATTGGGCGCTGCGGAGTAATGTTTTTCAGTTTAAATACGCCAATTAATAATGAAATAATAGCAATTGGGAAGACTATATAGAATAAGGTTCTCCAATCATAATGCTCCACAATCCATCCTGATAATGTCGGACCGATGGCAGGTGCTACAATCATTACAAGACCGAAAGTTCCCATTGCTGTACCGCGTTTTTCAATTGGAAAAGCAGTCAGCATGACATTCATCAAGAGCGGCATCATCACTGCTGAACCTGCTGCCTGAATTAATCTTGCAACTAAAAGAATAGAAAAAGTCGGTGAAATAGCAGCTAATAATGTACCAGCTGTAAATAACGTCATTGCTGTTAAAAACAGCTTTCTATTTGTAAAACGTTGTATTAAGAATGCACTTGCCGGAATAAGAATCCCGTTTACAAGCATATAACCATTTGTCAGCCATTGAACAGAGGTTGGTTTCACTTCAAATTCTGTCATGATAGAAGGTAGTGCTACGTTTAATAAAGTTTCATTTAAAATTGCTACAAACGCCCCAATAAATAAAATAGCTATCATGCCATAGGGCGGTTGTTTATGCATTTCTTGAATATCTGTCATTATAGACCCTCACTTTCTTTTCTTAGAAAAAAATTACATTTCCCCGCCTTTCAGAGAAATGATTATTTTTCTACCTGGTGTTATGTTTAATTTTTTTGCCATATCGAGATCCTTCATAACCTTACTTTTATGCTTTCCTCAAACGCAAAAAATATCATCTTACAGAGGTTTAAAAACTTCCTTACTATAATTCAAAGCAATTTTCTCTTAAAGACTTAACTATTTTATACCTGCAGTCCAATAAATGCAACAAAAATATTTCATTAATTTTCAAATGTTGATATATCAATAGATATGGACTAATATAAATATTGTACTCCAGTTCTATTTTTCTTAAAATTATATAAAGGGACGGTTATATGAATAAAAAAAAGCAACAAATTATCGAAGCTGCACAAATACTTTTTATTAAAAAGGGATTCTCTGTCACTTCGATTCAGGATATATTGGATGCTGCCAATATATCCAAAGGAACATTCTACAATTATTTTTCTTCCAAAACAGAATGCTTAATGGCTATCCTGTCATTTATAAAAGATGAAGTAATCTACAATAGGCAGCAGCTGGCTATTGGAAAGCCAGCTTCAGATAAACATGTTTTTGTAAAGCAGATTGCTGCCCGGTTTCATATTGACAAAAAACATAATCTAATGGCATTATTTGCTTCTTTGACGAGCACAGACACAGCGCATCAGGAATTAAAAGAATTTTTAAACCAGCAATATCTGAAAGAAGTCAGCTGGATGGCAGAACGAATTTGCGAGGTGTTTGGTGAAGGACGGCGCAAACAATCCTACGATGATGCAGTTACCTGCTTTGGAACAATCCATTTAACCTCAAAAGTCTTAATGGATATTGGCAAAACAGAAGTTCCAATTGAAGAGACGATTTATTTCTCTCTCAAAAAAATCGAACAAACCGGCGGACAGCAGCCATTTTTAAAAGAGGATTATTTCCTGGCTTATCAGCAAAATAAGAATACAGAGGATAAAAATATTAAAAAGCAATTACAGCAAACATTGACCGATTTAGAAGCAAATGTGAAGAAGCTGAAAAATAAAAAATTAGCATACTACCAGAAGTTTTTATTAGAACAGCTTACATCTGACAATCCAGATCTTTTCCTGATGGAGAGTGTTATTTCCTCCTATCAGAATGCTGTACAGGATACAGACATAGAGGATAAAGGAAGATATATCCAAATACTTTTTATGCAATTATTAGAGGAAGAAAAGTGAGTCAGACAGCTGCTCACTTTTCTTTTTTTGAGAAACAAAAGAATAATTTTCCAAAAACAAGTAAATAATTGCATATTTTTCTTTGCTCTACCTAATTTACAAAACCTTCATGATTGATATAGACTATTAGATAGAGTGCATGATAATCTACCCAAAACTTAGGAAAGGTGGTGAAAATGTGAAAAAAATATGCGCTTTGCTTGCTGTTTCTCTGTTTTTCTTTTTAGTAGCCTGTTCTCAAGAGGCAAGTGAAGAAGAGGTTATTGAAAATGTCCTGAATTCGCACCGTGATGTCAATCAATACGCAGCGAATTTTAATATTGATACATCTGATGTTGCAAAAACAATCAGTCATAATATAGAAGTAAATTTAACAGAAGACCCTGCTGCACTGCACCAGATTTTAACTATTGAAGCAGATGGAGAGGAATCATCTGTTAATACTTATCGCGTAAACGATGAAATATATACGCAAGAAGAGGACAATCCTTGGGGAAAGAGAGAAGCAGAAGAAGATGAACCGCTATTTACCCCTTCCTATAGAGATGTCGTTTCTGTTTTGGAAAATGTGATTGACTATGCTGAATTTGATTCTGAAGGTGGAACCTACACCTTTAGTTATGAGGGCTTTGAACGTGAAATTTATGAAGCATTCGAAGGTCCATTCAACATACTATTGGGCGGCAGTGATATCGCTGATGAGGATATGTCTTTGGGTTTTACCTTTGAAGTAAATAAGTCTGATTACTATATTGAGAATTTAGAATATAACCTCTCTGTTGAAAATGAGACTGGCACCGTAAATATAAATATTCAGGTCAATTACGATGATATAAATGATATTAATGAAATAGAAGTACCCGATGAAGCAATTGAAGAAACATCCTGATTATAATCTGCAACAGACAATACGTCAGATAACATATGGTCAGCTTTTATAAAAATATATTAAGAATAAAAGAACCGCTTCGCAATCTTTTTGTAGTGAGATTGCGAAGCGGTTCTTTTATTATTCAATTCGTCACAGATTTAGAAATAGCCCGGTCAGGCTTATAAGCAGCCATGTCCAGCTCAATATCTTCATTTAAAATCTGCTTTGCTGCCAGTTTGCCAACGTATGGCCCCATTGTTAAACCAGAACGGCCGAGCCCATTCACTATATAGAGATTTTCGATCTCTTTAATCGGTCCAATTAAAGGCAATCCGTCCTTGCTCATCGGTCGGAATCCAATTCGTACCTCTTTCAGTGTTCCATCCTCTAATCCAGAAGCAACATCCAGAGCAGCTTCCAAGACATGGTTGACACCACCGGCAGTCAAACGATAATCAAATCCCGAACCATCCTCTCTTGTTGCTCCTGCAACAATTCTCGAATCATCAAATGCCAGCATATAATGACTCGTCTGAGGCAATATAACCGGCCAATCAGCTGTATCCTGACCCGGGAGGGAAATATGTGCGATTTGCCCCCGCTGTGGTTCAACTGCTAAATCCATTCCTAACGGCTTCAGTTGCTCCGGTGCCCATGCTCCAGTGGCTGACAATACATTATCCGCGATAATATCTTCTCCATTTACATGTACACCGGATACCTTTTGATTTTCTACTATAAGTACAGCCTCACCTTCTATAAACTGTGCGCCATTTTTTATAGCAGCCCGTTTCATAGATTCACGCAGTAATCTGCCATCCATTCGGGCAGCTCCTGATACATAGACTCCTTCCAAATCATCCGATAATGCAGGGAATCTTTTTTTCGCTTCTATATGATCTAATCTTTCAATCTCTCCCAGCTCTGGAGCTTCTTGCTGCTTTTCGCGCACCTGACGCTCAATCTCATCTAACTCAGATGAACTATTACTGACGCTTATCGCTCCAACCTTCTTATATCCTGTATCAGTTTCTCCATCTTTTTTCAACTGTTCTATCAATTCAGGGTAATATAGCGCCCCTCCCTTTGCAACTGCATACCAATCCGGGTCTTCCACATGAGAAATCCAAGGACAAATAATGCCAGCACCTGCAGAGGTTGCTTTCCCTTCTTCCGGACGATCTACCATAACAACCTCAATACCTTGTTTCACTAAATAATACGCTGCACTTGCACCAACAATTCCTGTACCAACAACGATTGTTTTCATTCATTTTTCCTCCTCAAACCATATGTAGCTAACAAAATTCACATTATTTTCTGCTTATTTAAGTATATCATTTTAAATTTAAAAGAACGAATCGTTTTTACTGATTATGAAATCATTTCCATAACTTCGCCAACAAAAAAACACGATATCCTCTATTCAAAGAAGACATCGTATCTTTTCCATTTATTTATTAATCCATATGCGATCCGCCATTAATATCAATATCTTCACCTGTAATATAAGAAGCTTCATCAGATGCCAGAAAAGCAATCGTTGATGCAATTTCACTTGTCTCTCCCGGGCGTCCAAGAGGAATTCCATCAATTACCTTTGCTGCATCTGCTTCAGGAAGTGACTTCCAAATTTCAGTATTAACCAGACCTGGCGCTACAGAGTTTACTGTAATACCATCTGTCGCAACTTCTCTTGCAAGGTTTTTTGCAAATCCCAGCACAGCTGCTTTGGAAGCTGAATAATGCGCTCCGCCAAATACACCGCCGCCTCTTTTTGCAGATACTGAAGAAAGGTTAATGATACGGCCAAAATGCTGTTCTTTCATTGGCTTTAATACTGCTTGTGAGCACAGGAATAGTCCAAACATGTTTACACTGAAAATCCGCTGCATATCTTCTAAAGTCATGTCCTCTACCGTTACTTTTTGAGAGATTCCCGCATTATTTACTAAAATATCGATACGGCCAAATTCCGATAATACTTTTTCAATCATCGCATCCACAGATTCCTTGCTTGTTACATTGAGCTCTACACCCAATGCTTTCGCTCCAGTCTCTTCTACAGCTTTTACCGTATCCTGAATGCCTTCCACATTTAAATCAGCAACTACAATCGATGCGCCCTGCTCTGCTAATTTCAATGCAATATCTCTGCCAATTCCTTTCAATGATCCGCTTCCTGTTACAATAGCTACTTTATTATTTAATTCAAACATGTTTTTTCCTCCTGATTTTAGCGTATAATACGTTGTTGAATTTCATTCTATTATTGATATAACCTTATAAGTTATAAGAATAGCAATGTCAGCTGTGGAATTACGGCAATCAGAGCGAGTCCAAACAAAATTACAAAGAAGAATGGAATAGCTGCTTTTGCCAAGACCGGCATACTTAAGCCCGATAGTCCTGATCCCACAAACAAGTTTACTCCTAATGGCGGTGTGATAAATCCGATTGCCAGCGTAACAATCATGACAATACCAAAGTGGATTGGATTCATTCCAATTTCCAGCGCCACCGGATATAGAATTGGAGTAAATATGATAACTGCTGCCGCAGTATCGATAAAACACCCAATGATTAACAGCATGATAATAATCATAATTATGACGACTACGCTATTTTCAGAAACAGATAAGAATCCGTCTGCAAATGCTTGCGGAATTCTTTCCATAGATAGAATCGTTCCAAATGCATTCGCTGTTCCAATAATAATTAAAATAGCTACAGAGCTTAATGATGCATTTCTGAAAATAGCATGCAAATCCTTAAGCTTGATGGATTTATGTAGGAACATACTTACAAATAATGCATAAACCACTGCGATTACAGCCGCTTCTGTCGGTGTAAATATACCTCCGTAAATACCACCTAAAATTATAATCGGTACAAGTAAAGACCATTTTGCTTTATTCAAAGCCTGTAACAACTTTTTAAAGCTGAATGATTCCCCAGTACCTGCATAGCCTTGCTTTTTAGAATAAATATATGCCCATAATAGAATTAGTCCGCCAATCAATAGCCCTGGCAGAATCCCTCCAAGGAATAAATCTCCAATTGATTCATTTGCTGAGATTCCAAAAAGAACCATTGGTATACTCGGAGGCAGAATAATTCCTAATGAACCGGCTGATGCAATCAATGCAGTGGCAAACTTTTTATCATACCCTTCTGCAACCATGGCTGGAATCATAATACCACCTACTGCTGCAACAGTAGCCGGACCTGAACCTGAAATTGCAGCAAAGAACATAGAAGTAATTACAGCCGCCATCGCAAATCCGCCAGTATATCGTCCGACAAAGACATTTGCTAAATCAAATAAACGGTTGGAAATACCGCCTTTTCCCATTATTTCCCCAGCAAGGATAAAGAATGGAATTGCCATTAAAGCAAAGTTATCCGTGGAGGTAACTAATCCCTGTGATAGAAAAGTAACGGATATATTTGCTGAGTACATAGCTGTAACCAGGCCTGCGATCCCCAGTGCAATCCCGATAGGTACAGTAAGCGCCATAAATAAAAAGAAGGTGCCGAATAAAATGAACGTTGTCATACTGTCTTCTCCTCCTGACTTGCTAAGGACTCTTTTCTATCTAAATTCTTATAATCCTCATCCCTTTTAACAGATCGATAATCTCTTACATCATAAGCCATATTTTGTAATAATCGGATGGAGGTTATTATCATACCGACAACTGGAGCCAAGTACACCCAGAACAATGGGATTTGTAACGCAGCCGACGTTCTTGTTACTCTGGCAACAATATCGATTCCATAATATGTCATCACTAATGCAAAGATTAAAAAAGAGATATTCGCAATCATAGCGATGATTAATCTGCCTTTTCGTTGAAACAACATCGATAAAGCATCTACCCCTAAATGCTTATTTCGTTTTACCCCATAGCTTACGCCGACATAAATCAGCCAAATAAATGCATATCTGGCAATCTCTTCAGACCAGGCCAGTGAGTTTCCGAAAACATACCTCATGACTACCTGCATAAAAATAATAATTACTGTAAAAGCACTTAAAAAAACAAGAATATATTCTTCAAAATGCTCATCTAACCAATTTAGTATTTTCATGATTTCCCCCTCATCCTACTCTGTCGCCTCTAAAATCTGATCTAAGAGTTCGCTTCCATAGCTATTTCTAAACTGCTTATAAACTGGCTCACTCGCTTGTTTAAAAGCATCTATATCTGGATCTTCAATTACTGTCATACCTTGTTCCTTTAAGTTTTCTATCATTTTCGCTTCATTTTCCTGTAATAAATCTCGGTGGAATTGAGCAGTCTCTGAAGCACTTTCTTCAATAATCTGCTGTTCCTCCGATGTCAATGACTGCCAAAACTCTTCACCAATTGCAACAGGAAGAGGTGAATATTGGTGTCCTGTAAGGATGAGATAATCCTGAACCTCATTCAATTTATTAGCATAAGTATTGGCAACAGGATTTTCCTGTGCGTCAATCGTTCCCTGCTGCAAGCCCATATAAACTTCACCAAAAGACATCGGTGTCGGGTTACCTCCAAAAGCAGCAAATGTTCTTAAAGATATCGGAAACTCTGGTGTTCTGATTTTTACCCCTCGTAAATCAGCAGGCTCTTCAATCGGTTTATTTGCAGTAATGTGACGGAAACCGTTTTCAAAGTAAGCGATAATTCTCAAATTATCTTCCAGCAAGGGTTCAGCTGCTAATTGTCCTACCTCTCCATCCATAGCATCCCAGGCTTGCTGATGATCTTCGAATAAATATGGAAGTTCAAGCACACTAATTTCTGGATTATATTGGCTGTATGCACTCGCTGCAACCATTTGCAAATCGTTCAACGCAACACTTTCTACCATCTCTGACTCTGATCCCAGCTGGTTATTCGGATAGACAAGCACTTCCATATGTCCGCCAGACCTTTCTTCTACTAATTCTTTAAAACGCATTACTGCAGTATGTCTTTCATTTGTCTCGGCTGCATCATGCCCAAAACGAATTGTAATTGTATCATCTGTCAAGGCATTACTCGTTGTAAAAAATGAAACAACAATTCCTACAGCTAAAGCAACAATGGCAAAAATCGTTATATTTCTAACTATTTTCAATTCTTTACCTCCGTCTCCTGTACAAGTAATTTAAAGTTTTTATTCCTTTCATCATAAAATAAAATGTGCTTATTCTCTCATCTATGCTCAACACAATAAGACTTCCTTCAAACAGATATCAGCAACCTATTTTGTCATTTTCTGCACTGAACATAGATTGTTATTTTCACTCTGTAAATAAGCACATTTTATCTATCTTCTCTACCTATAAAGGAAAATTAAAGTAATTCTTCTGCTGTATTAACGATATTCTCAACAGTAATTCCATTGATTTCTAGTAACTTTTCATAAGGTGCAGATTCACCAAATCGATCCTGTACACCAATTCTTCTAACTCTGGTGTTCCCCTCTTCCGCTACCACATCACTGACAGCACTGCCCAATCCATTAAGAATATTATGATCCTCTACTGTCACAATCTTACCGATTTTCGTACATTCTATAATTGCTTCATGGTCTATCGGTTTAATAGTATGCATATCTAAAAGCTTTACGGAAACACCCTTGCTTTCAAGAATTTCAGCAGCCTCTAATGCAAGGCAAACCGTGTCCCCGTTCGCAATGATAGCTACATCATTTCCTTCTTTTAATTGCTTCGCCTTACCAATCTCAAACTCTTCATTTTCATCATAGATTACAGGAACCTTGTCTCTCGTAAAACGAAGATAAACCGGACCATAGATTTCGGCTGCTTGTCTTACCAGCTTGCGGGTAGCATTATAGTCAGCTCCCATAATTACTCTCATATTAGGGATTGTTCGATATACCCCCATATCTTCAATCGCCTGGTGGCTTCCACCATCATTAGCAGGAGTTAATCCACCATGAGAACAAGCTATTTTCACATTTAGATTTGGATAGCAAACCTCTTGACGAACCTGCTCTGCCATGCGTAAAGATCCAAATACCGCATACGTGCTGACAAATGGAATTTTACCGGTTGTTGATAATCCGGCAGCCATTCCAGCTGCATTTTGCTCTGCAATTCCAACATTGACATGCTGTTTAGGAACCGCATTCATAAATTTCGTTGTTTTACAGGAACCGCCGATATCTGCATCAACAACCATAATATCTTTATTTTCTTTTCCAAGTTCTTCAATTTCATCACCAAAAGCTTCTCTTGTTGCTTTCTGCTCGTAAGGTGCTTTATTTAAAACGATCATGCATTTAACCCCCTTGCTAACTCTTCCATTGCTTTCTCATACTCTTCTTCATTCGGAGCTTTACCATGCCAGCCAACAACATTTTCCATAAAGGAAACGCCTTTTCCTTTGATAGTATTACATACAATACATTTTGGCTTTCCATCTTTTACATTCTTCACTTCATCCAGTGTTTCTAAGATTTCTTCCATAGAATGGCCATCAATACGCTTCGTTGTGAATCCAAAAGCCTCGAATTTCTTTTCTAAATCAAGATTGGGCATAATTTCATCTGTCGGTCCGTCGATTTGTAATCCATTATCATCTAGAAAAACGATTAAATTATCCAGTTTATATTTCACCGCTGATTGTGCTGCTTCCCAAATCTGCCCTTCTTGCGCTTCACCATCACCAATAACAGCAAAAACACGATAATCTTTTTTATCTAATTTCCCTGCTAATGCCATGCCTACTGCACAGGATAGTCCCTGCCCAAGAGAGCCTGTAGAGATATCTATTCCAGGACATTTTTTAGAATCCGGGTGTCCTTGAAATGGAGATTTGTATTCTCTTAATGTTTTAACCGTCTCCATTGGTACGAAGCCTCGATGTGCCAATGCTGCATACTGGATAGGAGCAACATGTCCTTTCGATAATACAAAACGGTCACGGTCTGCCCACTCAGGATCTTCTGGGTTTACATTCATCTCTCTGAAATATAAAGCGGTTACGAAATCAGCCGCCGAAAGAGATCCTCCCGGATGTCCGGACTGTGCATGGTAGACCATGGTTACAGCAGTCTGCCTTAATTGAATTGCTTTTTCTTTAAGCTCTTCTACTGTGATATTACTCACTATCATCACCTCAAAATATTTATTTAAAAATCTTATTCTTTATCTCTCGCTAACATCCAGAAAAATATTTTTCTTTAAGGTTAATCGTTTAACCTTTTCTTGAATTATATATTGTAAGCGGAATCATGTCAATGATAAATTTTGATTTTTTGCCACTACTTGAATACGGCTACCCTATAAGGTAACATGAAGGCATTAAAGAACGGATATAGAGGAGAAGTTATGAAAAAAGAAGTAACTACCATGAAGGACGTAGCTAAAGAAGCAAATGTATCTATCGCTACAGTTTCACATGTTATTAATAATACAAAAAATATTTCCAAGGCTACGCGGATGAAAGTAATGTCTGTTATTGAAAAATATAATTATAAGCCTAATTATTCAGCAAAAACATTAAGACAGCAATCTACCAAGACTGCGGCCTTAGTCATATCAAGCTATCCGGATTCCTTTGTTACAGAAATGATATTCGCCATTGAAGAACGTGCAAAAGAAATGGGATATAATTTGTTATTAGTAAATACCAAGGAGAATAATGAATATGAGGAAAAAACGATTAACCTTCTTTATTCTAATTTAGTAGACGGCATCCTATTATCGCCAACTTCCGGAGACATTCAGTACCTTCACAAATACACGATGGAAAAATTCCCAATTGTAATGATAAATCGTTATGAAGACTCTATCAAGAATATTCCAAGGGTGACTGGTGACAATTTTCAGCTGGGATACGATGCGACCACGCATCTGGTAAAGCATGGTCATAAAAATATTGGATTTATTTTTACATACCCTAATGTTTCTACAACAGCGGATCGAATCAGAGGATATCAACAAGCTTTGAAACAAGCGAACCTTCCTTTTAATGAGGAATTAATTATACAAGGATTTGCTCATGCGGACGGAGGAGCTGACGCTGCAAGAGAATTATTAGAAAAAGAGACCAAGGTAACTGCACTATTTATCCAAAATGATTTAATGACAATTGGAGCTATAGATGCTATAAAAAAATTGAAAAAAAGTATTCCCGATGATATTGCTATTATCGGTTTTGGGGAATTTTCAGCTTCACATATTATCGAACCGCCAATAACAAACGTAGTTTTACCACCCGAAACAATTGGAAAAATAGCATTTGATACTTTATTAAATAAGATTAATAACCCTGATTATATGAGTCACATTGAATTACCTCACTCTATGACAATCCGAAAATCATGCGGATGTTAATGAATAAGCTTCTTTTTTCACGAAACTAACAAATTTTCCTAATGAGGTTTACAGCTCTTCTTTTTACAATATAGGTTATATTTACTTTAAAAGGAATATAACCTATACCTTCATGTTTCGTTCTTGATTACAAAGAGCACTAGATATTCATTTCCTCTTTCAAATCAACTATATAATCTTTGTATCTCTATTATTTTATCAATTATTAAATTTTTCAAAAAATAATAATAATTCTACTTTATTTATTATTTTTAATGTGGTAAAATATTTTCATAACATACATAATATGTTAATAATATATACTATAGGAGGGTTTTAATGAGTCCATATTATAAAATAACTGATAAAACTATGGCAATATTACCATACGACTCACCAAAAAATACATCAAAAGTCTTTGAGGCCGATCAGGAAAAAACGCTTATTTTCAAAGAGATACCCTTAAGAATTATCGAAAAGAACTGCCTGAGATATTTTTCTTCCTATACAGGCAGAAGAGCCGCCGTGCTTTATCATGAGCCTCATTATAAAGTGAAAACACCGATTCCTATCAGTTCAACAAAAGGAATTATAGCTTTTCCAACACAAGGTCCCTCCCGTATAGATTGTGCATGGATTTTTTATCATCATGTTGCTAAAATTACAGAACGTGATGGTGGAAGTGTTGTTATTTTTAAAAATGGAAAAGAATTATTTCAGCCGGTCTCAAAAAAAGCTCTCTCCGGTCAAATTGTTCGTTGTCGTAATTTAGGATATATAATTGATAGCAGTGAAGAAAGTGAATCATCCATTTCTGCCAATTTGCTTGAACTTCAGGAAGAGTTTATGACTATCCGCATTGGGAAAAATCCTGTCAGCGCTAAAAAGTAAACGTTCGCTTAATAATATCCCCATGAATAAATCTCATAACAAGACAATCACTTGCTGAGAAGAGCATTTTAAATTATTTAACCATCTAAGTCTGATTGCTCTTGTTCTGTGTTTTTTGCTGTTTTTCTTTAAGCCCACTTTTTTCTTCCTTCACTATTCCAAAAGACAATATATTATCAATCATAAATCCGCGCACCTGCTTTCGATAATAACAATAAGCTAAAATCTTCGTTTCTTCTATCTGCATTACACGGATAATCCTCTGTGTTACGTTATTATCTTTATCAAGATAATAAATCATAATTCTTTTCTTTTGCTCCATTGCATTTGTTAAGAAACCAATCATTTACTATCGTCTCCTAAAAATAATATGCAGAAAAACAGTTGTTTTTTCTGTCTTTTTCTTCTCCACTAATATCATATGTTTGTATTTGTTTTATCTGACTCCGAAATTAAACAAAAAAACAATCAATGGTCAGAATCCATCGATGAAGTCTTAAAAAAGGTATGTAAAATTGATAAGATAGAAGAAAGAAAAAGAATTATTCAAAAGTATCATTGGTTTCAAGAAAACTTTTCCGTTGAAAATATGATAAAAAAAGAAATCAAATAGGGGTGAATAAAATGTTTTTAGATACCGCAAATACCGAGTATATTGAAAAAGCTCTAGAATCCGGAATTTTTCAAGGAGTCACAACTAACCCTACTCTTTTATTAAAGGAAGGTGAAAACAGAGAAAGGAAAATTGAAGAGCTTTTTTCCAAAGGAGTGCCATTTCTATTTGTACAGGCAGTTGGTTCTACCTTCAATGAGCTTTACGAAGATGCCTATAGAATTTATTCTTTGGCTCCTGAAGGAAAAAAGATTGGTGTTAAGATTTCACTGAACCAAGTGGGAGTAGGCGTAATAAGTAAGTTAAAGAAAGAAGATCCTGATCATGTCATATTGGGCACGGCGATTTACTCAGCTGACCAGGCTATTTTAGGGGCACTCGCACAATGCGATTACTTGGCTCCGTATGTTAATCGTATGTCAACACATGGAATAGATCCTTATGAAGCAATTAATAAGACCCGTGCTTTTATTGACTCCCGAAAACTAAACGCACAAATAATGGGAGCAAGCTTTAAAAATTCCCAGCAAGTGGTGTATGCACTAACCTCAGGTGCTCATACTGTAACAATTCCTTATGATATCTACTTGCAGATGATTGATAAAGAGATAGCTTTATCTGCTATTGATGTGTTTAATCAACATGGGGAGGAATTAAGAGGTATGTAATTGTATGATATTATCTCGAAAATACACCCCAATTTATAAGAAAAGTGCAACTATTACTCCAAGACAAAGTTTATTTCTTCTCTAATTATGTAATAAATTAATAATAACTCAAACAGTTATCAAAGAATCCACCTTTAGTCAGTTTTATTCTTCATCTGGCTGGCCAAAGGTGGATTTTCTTAGCAATATCTTTTTCTATCTCATAAGTACAAAACGGCTTTTTCTTCTCTACCCTGCTTCTAAATAAAAAATTGGCTATAATCCTTCTGTCTTTCTTTACATAGATGAACCAGTTTATTTTTATCTGTCACAGTCCGGTTTAAAATATCTAAAAGCATCCGGAGCTTTTGCTTATCCCCATCTACATTTAAATTAATCAATAAATAATATTCATCTCCCCCTATTTGCGCCGAGCCATTTTGGGGAAATGAAAAGATTTTAAAGGTCTCTTTCTCTGAAGAAAGATGGAGATAAATGTGGATGTGAATATCTCCTGGAACTTCGACGTGTTCATAATCGCATCCATTTTGAAAATGAGCTTCAATAGGAAAATGATTGAATTTATACTTTGGCTCTATTTCTTCATACATAATGACAGGCATTTTTTTATTATAATCGAAGGCATCTAAAAATATATGCTTTAGTGAATCGACATACTCCAGCTCGGTCATGCCCTCTTCGGCAAAATAAATCGGGGAATAATGAATATTCATATTTTTACCATAGTTTGAGCATAAATAATAATCATAGGTTTGATACGCCATCGAATCCAGCTCATATAAAACCTTTGTTTCAATACGCTCAATGTAATCAGAAAAATGATGCTGTAGATTGAACTTTAACTGTTGTGTGCTCAATCTGCCATCTATAGCAATAATTGCCAATCTCAGTTTACGGTGATCTAATTCAATCCGGTTCAGCATCAGCAAAAATGTACTGAAAATCATATGCTCTTCATTTTCAGAGAATGTATAGCCGTATTGCTGCTGAAACTGTTGACAGATTTTTTTCATAATATGCAGCAGAAAAGGGTCCTGCTCATTACTATCTCTGATATTTCTATATCCTAAATCAACACAGTCGGATACTTCAAGTTTAATTTTCATACTGATTGGTATCATAATCTTAAGCAGATCTTTTAAACATACCTCACTATCAAATGCATCAATCTGCAAATAACTTGATAATTCTTTCAGCAAGAAATTCCGTGTTTCCCCGGCCAATGCAATCAAGCTATCATAATTTTCAACGGTACAGTCTTTAAAACGGTACAAATCGGTGCTGATAACCGCCATATAGGCTAAAAATTGAACAATATCTTCTGCAAAAGTAAAACCTTCAAATTCCAGCTGTAAGTTTTTAATCAGCTTCTCTACCAGTTCATATTCTTCCGTTGTCCGGTAATCAAATGCAATCTCCGGCAGCTCCAGTTCAATCCGATTTTTGGCCAGACTTTGATTGCGGAAGTAAATTAAGTAAATAATAAAGCGTTCTGCATTGATATCTGAAAATACAATTCTTGATTGCGTGATAGTCTCATAAAAAATCTTTCTGATTATCTCCATATCCGCCCGTTCACATGTGAATAGCTTATTATATTCCGCTATCCCAAAATCACTTGTCGGATTTTTATCAAAATATTTATAAACACGTATCGTCAGCATAATTTTTTTAAAGTGGGCACCTTGAACAAGCATCCCATAATGCGGTCTTACAACAAGAGTCAGATTATAATCGGACATAATTTCTTTTACTCTCTGTAATTCTTTGCTTAACGGAAAGCTGACATTCAGCTCATACTGAAGAAACTCCACCTTTACTGGCTGATGTGAGGTTAATAACCTTCGTAAAATATATTGAACACGATTATCAAATTCCGTATCGATTGTTTTGGGCTGATAGATTTGGAAATATTCTTTAATACGATTTTCATATTCCTTATCCACAATTTCTAATTTATAGCCTAGTGACTGCTTGGATGTAATCAGCAGATCCGCATTGATCAGCTCTTCTTTTAAGGTCCGAATATCATTCTTGATGGTTCTCGATGTAACACCAAGCTCTGCTGCCAGCCGATCACTTGTCATATAGGTTTCCGAACGCAAAAGAAGGAGAAATAACGCCTTAAACCTAGCTTTGCCATCTAAAAATCTAAATTTATTTGACAAGTCTAAATCCATGGTGATCCCTCCTTCCATTTGCGGTATAAAATTATTCTAAATACATACTCTTCATTGTATCAATCATATCACGAGTTATTCCTAACTCTTCTACAACATATTTTTCAATAGATCCATACTTTTGAATAATCGTATCAATGGATGTAGCAATAAATTCGGAACGTGTATCAATAAAAGAATACAAATGCTCCAGGACCTCTTTATCATCAGTCAATTTTTTATACCCTTCCATTTTCACACGGTTACGTTCCTTGCGATTTTCTTCTGTAAGCATATAATCTTTCACCAGGTCATCTTTTTTCACACCCAGAATACCCAGAACAAGCATAGCTCCAAATCCTGTACGGTCTTTTCCACCGCGACAATGCTGAAGAACAGCTGGTGCATCAGGGTTTGCTGTGATGCGCAGCATTTCTCCAAAAGCTTCCTTCGAGTTGTCTTTATTGGCAAACGTACGATACTGTTCGAGAACTACATCTGCTTGATTAACCAAAGTACCTTTTTCTTTTTGCTCAATTATTTTATTAATTAAATTAATATCTTCTTTATCTTTCGAAGAAGTAAACTGCGCAGATAGCTCTGCTGCATGTGCTACCGGGTCCAGCTGATAAGTCTTTATAGAACCGTCAACCGTTTTATTCGGATATTTACTAATCTCATCATCGCTTCGATAATCAATGATTGTATGGATATCCAGCTTCTTCAAGTAGTCAACACCGGCCTCCGTCGCATTATAGATATGATCAGAACGGTATAACATTCCCCATTTAACCGTCTTCCCATTTTCTGCTTCATACCCTCCCATATCCCGGAAATTATTCATTCCTTCTACAGGAAGCGTTCTTTCACCTATAGTATAAGCTTTATCGGCGAATTTCAAAAGAAAATACGGTCTGTAATCGACTGGTCCAATATTAACGGAGAAGCTTTTCTCAGATGTTTTTAGTAAAAACTCCGGCTGCACATCTGCAGGACTCTTCTTTAGATAGACTACTACTTCCTCTTCAGCAGTGTCATCCTTCTTAAATAAAAATTTATTGTTTTCAACTTGGGTAACTTCATATTTTTTTCTCATAGTATTATCCTAGTACACCTGCCATCGTTAACAGAATAGCTAAAACCATAATTCCTACAATAAGCTGCGGAGCATATTTTCCATTTGTCCGTTTAAAAATCTTATAAACTGCGAATGTAACCAGCAAGCTGAGAATTCCAGGCATAACCTGATCAATCATCTCTTGAATTTCGATAACATTTTCACCAGCTGTAATCTGGGCGTCAATATTAATCTTAATAATACTGGCTATCAATGCCCCGATAACCATCAACCCAACTACGTTTGCCATACTGGCCAGTCTTTGCAGAAAGTTCCCGCCGGCTCCTTCGATCATTTGCACGCCTTGCTTATAACCAATATGAATTCCATAATACTTCGTACCAACGTTGACTGTGTTATATAAAAGGAACATTAGAATTGGTCCGATAACACTGCCGTTTAAAGCAAGGGAAGCACCAATACTTCCACAAATAGGGAGCCATGTGAATTTAAGAAGGCTGTCTCCTATCCCGGCTAACGGCCCCATCAATCCAGTCTTAATAGCTGTAACAGTTTCTTTTTCCTCTTCGGTAGTTGTTTCTTCTACTGCCGCAGAGACACCCATAATTAATGCATTCGCATTTACATGGCTATTATAGAATTCTAAATGACGTTTCATCGCCTGTGTTTTCAATTCATCTGGTTTATCAGCATATAACCGTTCTAAAACAGGAGTAAAGCTGGATAAAAATCCGATTGCCTGCATCGATTGGTAGTTATTTGTCACGTTCATTAATTGCATGCGCCAGAAGATTCGATTGAGATCTTTTTTAGTAATCTTATTTTGCTCATTATGCTCCGTCATAGATCATAATCCTCCTCATCATCGTCAAAATCATCTGAGTCCTGAGATTTTGATTCAGCCTTTGTTTCCTTCTCCCGTGTAGCCAAATCGTAAAGATAAGCTAACGGCAGGGCAATTAAGGTAATTGGCAATACAGATAAATCAAGGTAAACGGCAAGTGCAAAACCTGCAATGAGGAAAACCCATAATTCACCTTTCTTAATCATCATCAGCATTAATAGACCAATACCAACTGCAGGAATAATAGAACCAGCTATTGATAGTCCATCCATAATGGAATCAGGCAGTGCTTCTACTGCTTTATCAATTGCTCCGGCACCGAAATAAATAGCCAGGAAAGTAGGAACTGCACGGATTAAGAAAGCAAAAATCATAGGAACATATTGAATGCGAAATACCTTTTTAAAATTCCCCGTTTCTGCAATTCGATTAGCAATCGGATTCAAGTAAACAATCCCGGAACGATACAAAATTAATAACTGCTGTGCCAATAAAGAAGTCGGGACTGCCAACGCAACAGCAGTCGCTGTTCCGCCAGAAAGAATACCAAGAGCTGTTCCAATTGCGGAACCTGTAATAATATCTGGTGCGGAATAGGCGCCGACGTTTCCTACACCCATCCACATAACTTCCAGTGTTGCACCGATTAACAAACCAGTCTGAAGATCTCCCATAATTAATCCGACAACCGTTGAAATTAACAACGGCCGTCTGATCATTTGTGTACCGATATCATCAATCGCGCAGATACCGGCCCAAAGTGATACGAGTAAAGAGGTGACCATTTAGATGACCTCCCTCAAATCTACTTTTTCATCATTAGGAACCATTTGTACAGTTATATTTAGGCCTTTATCAAGTAATTCCTTGAATGCTTCTCTTTCTTCCGGTGTAACAGACAATGCTTTGGAGACTTTTTCTCTTCCTTCACGGTAGCGCATTCCGCCAACGTTTAAGTCTTCAACCGGCACACCATTTTCTACAGCCTCTAAAACATCCTCACTTGTTGTAAACAGAAGCATCGTACGGCGTGTAATTTTTTGCTTTTTAATAATTTCAGCAAACTTCTTCACCGGAAATGCTCTTACTTTAATTCCTGATGGAGCTGCCATTGTTAAAATATTTTTTTGCGTAGCATCATTTCCAATTTTGTCATTTAATACAACAATTTGTTCAATCTTGTGCATATTCACCCAAGTTGTTACTACCTGTCCATGGATTAATCTATCGTCAATTCTACTAAAGCAAATCATCGTCATCGTCTCCTTCTAAATCTTTATTTGTTCTAATGGATAAACCTTGTGCGTAAGCTGTCTGAATAACTTCTTCCAATTCACTGATTTCTTTCCCGCGGTTCATTAATACCTCCAGTAATAATGGAAGGTTCACTCCTGATGCAATCATCGTATTTTCTCTTGTTAGAAGGTTGCTGGCTAAGTTAATCGGTGTTCCCCCAACAATATCAGTAAGGATCAGCAATCCTTTTGAGGTATCCAGGCTTGCTACCTTATCCTCCATTTCCTGTTTGAGATCATCAAGATTATCTACAACAAAAACGCTGATTGTTTCGTAGTTTTCCTGTTCGCCCACGATTAATTGTGCGCTTTCTATTGCAGCCTTCCCAAAGTCTCCGTGTGTCATGACCAAAATTCCAAATCCATCTGCCATGCTTTTCTTCCTTTCTATATTTTATTTGTGCGTATACTTAAGTGACATCGACTCTTTTTTACTACGCTTTTATTTTATAACATATGGTATCGTTTTCAATTTCATTATTTTCACTATTGATAATGAAATTTCACTAATCTAAAGGAAATTCTTCCTTTTTAGGGTTAGATTGTGAAAGTATAAAAGTGTAGTTCATAATTTTATCTAGCTCTCATATTAAGAAAAATTAAATTAGTTAAGAGATATCAAATGTAGATAATTAATAATTAAAAATGAAAAAATTGACAGTATAAGTAATCAATAATACATTTAAATAAGAGTTACTTTTAACTATTAATAATCACAATTCTTGAAAACGGTATCTTATTAGTAGATAAGATACAAAGGAACTCATCTTTCTAAAAGCAGATGTTTCTAAAATTAAAATGTAAAGACTATATAACTCCAAGCGTTGAATTCAGATTACCCGTCAGCTTTCAAAGGACATTGAAAGAACCACATAGTAAAGGAGCGTATGATTTATGGATAATTTACCGATGAAAAAAACATTGCAGGAATATGTAGATGCCTTCAATGCCAACGATCTCGAACATCTGATGTCTTTATTTTCAGATGAAGCAAGTGTAGAAGACCCTGTTGGTTCGCCTCCTAAAACAGGCCGTATAGAAATTGAAGCGTTCTATAGAGAAAGCATGACTGGCGCCAAATTAGAATTATTAGTATCCCCACGCGGTTCTTACAGCAATGCAGCAACCATAACTTTCGCCGTTCACACAGAAAAAAAAGGGCATTCTATTCGAATTGATGTCACAGATGTAATGACTTTTGATTCCGCGGGTAAAATTGCTACTATGCACGCTTATTGGGGACCGGATGATATGCAGCAGCTATAGTTTATTAAATATTTAAAACTTGTGATTTTAATTTCTTTTCGTATATCTTGTATTACTAACAAGATAGCTATTACATCACAATAATATTAGATATATTGAAAATATCCGCAGAATATATAAACCGTTTTTCGTAAAAGATACTTAAAAAGCCATAACCAAATTTTAACTTAATGAAAAAGGATGATTATCATGGGCCGTTTAACAGGTAAAGTAGCTATTATCACTGGAGCAGCTAATGGAATGGGAGCTTCAGAAGCAAAGCTTTTCGCAAAAGAAGGAGCAAAAGTAGTTGCAACAGATATTAATGATAATGTATTACATGAGGTAATTAATGAAATTAAAGCGGATGGCGGAGATGCAATCGGTTTGAAGCATAATGTGACATCGGAGGAAGAATGGAAACAGATTATCCAAGAAACTGTAAATCACTACGGTAAAGTAGATGTACTTGTAAATAATGCTGGTGTTTCCAGTCCTAAAACAATGGCTCAAATGGAAATGGACGAATGGAATAAAATAATGGATATTGATTTAAATGGCTGTGTTATCGGGATGAAATATGTGATTCCAGAAATGCAAAAAGCCGGCGGTGGTTCTCTGATTAATATTTCGTCTATCGGCGGACTTGTCGGTATGGCCGGATCAAGTCCATATACTGCTGCCAAAGGTGCATTACGTTCTTTATCAAAATCAGCAGCTGTTGAATATGGAAAAGATAAAATTCGTGTAAATTCCGTTCATCCAGGTATTATTGAAACACCAATGACTGCAGATACTTTTAAGGATGCAGAAGTCTATTATAAAACATTCACACAGCTTCCTTACTTCGGAAATCCTGAGGATGTTGCATATGGTGTGCTATTCCTTGCATCAGATGAATCCCGTTTTATGACAGGTGCTGAGCTTGTGATTGACGGTGGCTGGACTGCGCTTTAATAGAGTTTAGTGATAAGGTATTGGGGGAAGCTAATATATGTAATTTATTTTAATATAGCTTGTATCTATTAATGATAGGTCCTATATTTATAAACAAAAAAAGATACTCTCTTCCTATGTAATTCATAGAAAGAGAGTATCTTTTATACAATATGTTATTTAACTCAAAACAACAAAATTAATATATTGGTTTAAAAACTTTTCTTTTTTTAATGTGTAAAAGATGACATGGATGCTGCCTGTTCATCCTCCCCATGTTTATCAATAAGAGATAATTCAAGTTCAAGAACATGAGCTAATTTTAGTAAAGTAACCAGCTTTGGTATATCTTTCCCGCTTTCCATTCGGCTAATTGTTTTTTGGGGTACATTAGATAACCTTGATAGTTCTCGTTGAGATAATTCCTTTCTATCCCGGGCAGCAATCCGTTTTCCTACAATTTCCAATGAAATAAATAATTCCGGATTCTCCCTTGCTAAATCTTTTCGGACATCCTCAAAGTTCTTCATTATTATAGTACCGTGATAAACGCTTAAGGACGAAACAATCACCAAATAACAGCGAAGCAAAATTACCCTATTCAAAAAGAAAAAGATCTTCCAATCGCTGCAGCGATATGGAAAATCTTTTCTTTAACTTATTTAGCTAATGTTTTAAATTCGATTCAGCTCTTCAAAAGATTATAATACTCTTTTATGCCATCACCAATTGAATATGAAGGGTTGAAATCCAGCACTTCATTTGCTTTTGAACAATCAAGTGGAGGAATTTCATCATAGCCAAAGTCACCTGGACCTATTTTAAATACTGTGCCGGGAAATAATTCTTTCATTATAGAAACTATTTCTTCTGTACTTGTTAAATTTCCTTTTCCAATATTTATTGTTAAACCATTTGCTTCTTTATTATTGATCGTTAACCAAATGGCATTTACTACATCCTTCACATAAATATACTCTATCTTTTGATCCTTTCCCTTATCTTCTATTACATTCTCACCTTTTAAAGCTTTTTCAAGAATATATTTTATTGGGTCGTGCGTTACCCTTCCAGCTCCAAAAACAAATGGGATCCTTAGAGATGTGATATTCATCCCGTATTTTTCATAATATACCTTCGCAAGATATTCTCCTGTTACTTTAGTTACACCGTAGATAGATGCTGGTGCTGGAATAGTTTCTTCATGGAGTTTTGCTGCTTTACTATCTCCATAGATTGCTGCTGAGCTTAAATATATAATTTTCTTTATTTGAAAAAGTCTTCCTGCTTCAAGCACATTTGAAGTTCCAAGTATATTAGTATTAATTATCTTATCTGGTGAGTTTTCAAATCCTTTTGGGTGTGATACTCCGCCACCATGAACAATAATATCTATTTTATATTTTTCTAACACAGCCGCTAAGCGTGAGAAATCATCTACATTTCCCTGTTCAAAACTAAAATAGGGAGACTTTATATTCTTGTTTTCCATCATATTTATATCATAGCCGACAACCTGTAAGTTCTGCTGTAATAAGAAATTTACTAAATAACGGCCAATTAATCCATTACTGCCTGTTACTAAAATATTCAACCTTTATAGTCTCCCTTCTTGAGACTGTTCCGTAAATTTATTTCGGTATAAAAATTTTCCAGACCCAGGTTCTCCAACGACCTTGTTATCTTTAACAATTACTTTGCCTCTCGATAAAACATACTCAATACTCCCCTGTACTTCCATACCTTCATATACATTATATTCTGTACTCTGCTTCTGAGATGCTTTCGTAATAATACTGGATTTATTGGGATCGAGAATCACTACATCCCCATCACTGCCAACATTAAGACTACCCTTCTGAGGATATAACCCAAAAATCTTAGCTGGATTCTGACTTGTTATTTCAACAAGCTTTGACATGGAAATTTTCCCTTCACAAACGCCATATTTATAAAGTAATAACAGAGTGCTTTCTATACCAGGCAAACCGTTTGGTGCTTTTGTAAAGTTATTTATACCGTTCTCTTTTCCATTTACATATGGGTGTGATGCATGATCAGAACCAATTGTAGAAATAGAACCGGATTTAATATTATGCCACAAAGCTTCCTGATCCTTATTTGTTCTTAGTGGTGGAGAACAGATGTACTTAACTGCTTCTTTCTCTTCTTGTTTTAAATACTCCTCATTCAAAACTAAATATTGAGGACAGGTTTCGCCAAAAGCGTTCACACCTTTTTCTTTAGCTCTGACAAATTCTTTTAAAGCTTCCTCACAAGTTATATGAACAATATAGGCTGGTGCTCCCGTTATTTCAGCAATTCGTAAAGCTCTCGCTGTTGCTTCTGCTTCGGTGGCAGGTGGCCTGGTATAAGCATGATAAATCGGTTTAGTATTATTGCTGCTTAATGCCTCTTCTATAAGACAATCTATTACACTGCCATTTTCAGCATGGATATTGGTTACAACTCCTGCTTTTTTTGCTGCTTTCATTAATAAATATAATTCTTCATCGTTCACCATATTTTCTTTGTATGCCATAAATAATTTGATTGATGTAACACCTTCATCTGGCAATTTAGAAATCTGTTCAAGTACATCTTTATCGCATTTATTTATAATAGAGTGAAAGCCATAGTCTATTAAAGCATTTTGAGCCTTCTCCTTCCACTCTGTTAAATCTTCTAAAAAGGTTTGAGAATTATCTGGATCTGTATAATTTATTATCGTAGTTATTCCCCCGGCTGCAGCCGCTCTTGTTCCTGTTTCAAAGGCATCCAGGGTTCCTTTAATCCCAAGATGAGTATGGGGGTCAATTAAACCTGGCAGTACATATTTATTTGTTGCATCCAGAATAGTATCTTCATTGCTGCCAGTAATCTGATTGGATATCATGTTAATTTTTCCATTATCTATTTTTATGTCCGCTTGAAAGGTTTCGGAAGCTGTCACTATTATCCCGTTCTGTATAATTGTAGCCATCTTTTGCCTCCTAATTTATTTATTCATATAATGAATCGCAGTATTTGCTAACAGGTTCGTTCCTAACGTAATATCCTCTGCTTTTGCAAATTCTTTAGGATTATGACTTCCATTTTCAGATCTGATAAAAATCATACCCATGTCCGTAATTTCTGCCATTAATTGTGCATCATGGCCACCACCGCTTGGCATTTCAAACGTCTTCATATCAAGCTCCTGGCTTTCTTTCCGCATCGTCTCTAAAATATGTGGTGCTGATTTGGCAGGATTTGCTTTTAATTTACTGGTTATTGTGTATTGTAAATTCCTGCGTTCGCAGATTTCTTTAATTCTTTTTTCGAGCGTATCGAGAATAGCTTCTCTGCTTTCTAAATCGGTATCGCGAATGTCAATAACTGTAGAAACTCTGCCGGGAATAATATTTACCTGGCTTGGTTGAACATCCATTGTAGCTGCTGTCCCCACAGCATTCCCTCCAGATTTATTCACAATTTCTTCTACCGCCAAAGCTGTTTCACTGGCCCCTAATAAAGCATCGTAGCGTAAATCCATTGGCGTAGCACCAACATGGTTAGGTTCTCCTTCAAAAACTACCTCTGTTAATGACAAACCCGTAATAGCTGTTACAATGCCAACCGGAGCCTTCTCACGAATCAAAATTGGCCCTTGTTCCACATGCATTTCCAGATATAATTCAAACTCTGTATTCTTCCTTACTGCCTTATCAATATTATCTGCATCTAAACCAAAATCTTTTAATATTTTATATCTGGAATCACCATTACTATCCGTAACTTTAAGGTCTTCTTTTGTTAGCTTGCCTGCCATCGCTCTGCTGCCAAATACTCCTCCAGATTGGAATCTGGAACCTTCCTCTTCGCAAAAAGCTATGACTTCCAGAGGCCGCATATTAGAAATGCCTTCTTCTTTTAAATGCTGTGCTACTTCTATGCCAGCAATAACACCAACCGTACCGTCATACTTTCCTCCGTTTCCAACAGAATCAACATGTGAGCCTAATGCAACAGCCTTTAAGCCAGGAACATCTCCTTCTTTTCTGCCAATTAAATTTCCAGCCTGGTCCAGTCTCACATTTAATCCCGCTTCTTTCATCCATTCACTAATTAACTCCAGACCTTCTCTATATTCTTTCGTTAAAGCAATTCTGCTGACTCCGCCTTCTTTGGTTTTTCCAATTTGAGCTAGTAATTCTATTCTTTGCTCTAATCTTTCTTTGCTTATCAAAATACAAACCTCCATATGCTTTTTTCTTTTTAAACATATCCTTATTAAATAACTTTACTATCTGCGTCCTTCTTTTTAGAATCTGTTACTGCAGTTCTCTTTGACCACATTAAAGCAAGATAAGTGACAGCAGCTACTCCTACACCAATAAACCAGTTATAATTATATAGATAACTAATAGATGGAATGATTAATCCGCTATATGCAGCTAAAGCACCTACTATAAAAGCTATTAAACCATTTCTATTCCATCCTCCATATATCCCGTCATGACGGAATAAGCTTGCAAGATTATAGTTCATTTTACGAATAATGAAGAAATCTATTAACATAATCCCCAGTACTGGAGCCATTGTTGCACCGATTGCTCCCAAAACTACATCTAACGCTCCACCTTCTTCATACCAAAGCCAAGGGGCAGAGATAGCACCAATGGTTAAAGCTATTGCACCGGATTTACGGAAATTTAATTTTGATGGAGCCAGATTAGTTAAATCATATCCAACTGCCACCCCATTTGTTGCAACATTTACCGATAAAGTAGATACTAAAATAGAAAGTGCTCCAACAATCACTATGAAAGGGTTTTCAAATCCAGCTAAAACGTAAATTGGATTTGTTACAGGTTCATCAAATGCGTACATCGTTCCTGCTGTAGTCAATAGTGCCATGAGTGAAAATAAGATAAACATCGTGGGCATTCCCATTCCTTGCCCTACAATATGATCCTTTTGTGATCTGGAAAATCTGGTTAGATCAGAAATATTTAAGATAAGGGTTGCTACAGTACCTAGTAAAGCTGTCATTCCAAGAAAGAACGTAGGCCAGAAATCCTCACTGGAAATGGTTGAAGGTATGGAAACCAGATTACCTAATCCACCGGATACATTTGCAGCCCAAAATACTAAACCAACTGCAATAACCATGATTACCGGCCCTGCCCATGCTTCAAATTTTCTAACTCGTTCCATTCCATGTGTAATAACAATTGCATGTAATGAAAAAGTGATAACAAATGCAATAAATTCATTTAATCCAAGACCTAAAACATTGATGTTCCCTAAGCTATCCCACGCTGGAAAAGAAGATGCAAGAATTACATTAACAGCGATACTGCCAATGTACATATGCACTCCAAACCAGAATATCCCTAGACAAGCCCGAATAAATACTGGTATCTGCGCACCTTTTGTTCCAAAACTGGCACGGATTAATACGGGGAAAGGAACCCCATATTTTGAGCCTGAATAACTATTAAATGCAATTGCAATAAAAGCAACTAAATAAGCACTGGCAACACAAGCAAATGCCTGCCAAAAACTCATTCCTGCCACCATTAAATGAGCTGCAACCTCCCATGCAACAATATTGTGGACAATCCCCATCCAAATTGTAGCGTAAGCCCACCAGGTCCAATTCTTCTTTTCACCTGTTAATGGAGCAAGATCAGAGTTATACAAATTTTTATTGGGTTCTTTTCCTTCCACTAAAACTCTTTCTTCTTTCATGACAATCCCTCCATTATATAAATTGAACATTCTGAATTATCTTCTAAGCATTAGAGCATTACATCTCCGCAATTCGGACCAAGCGTTTGGCCTGTATAAATATTTCCATCTGGTTCCGAAGCCAGAAAAACAGCAGTAGGAGCTACTTCTTCTACTTTTCCAAATCGAGGAATCACTAATTCTTTTTGCTTGTTTTCCTTCCATTCATCACTTACTTCATTCATCAGCTGTGTTTCAACCGGACCTGGAGCTATACAGTTTGCTGTAATTCCATATTTCCCGAGTTCCAGCGCTACAGACTTCGTAAAGCCGATAACCCCGGCTTTAGCAGCTGCATAATGGCTATGTTCTACACTTCCTTTTTGAGCAACCTGTGAAGATATATTAATAATTCTCCCAAATTTATTTTCTATCATATAAGGAACAGCTGCTCTTGTTGTTAGAAAGATACTTGTTAAATTCACTTCTATCATACGGTTCCATGTTAGCGCATCCATTTCATGAATGGGTGTGGGTGTAGAAATTCCTGCGCTATTAACTAAAATATCAATTTTTCCATAGTTTTCTATTGTATTAGAAATTAGCGTTTGCACCATATCCTCTTTAGAAATATCTCCTTCTGTTATGATTACCCGGTCTCCATACTGGTTCATTTCTTTTTTAAACGCTTCTTTTTCCTCGATATTTCTAGCCAAGTAATTTATTGATACTTTCGCACCCTCTTGCAGAAATGATGTTGCTATCGTATAACCGATGCCTCCTCCAGGGCCAGCACCAGTTATAATAGCTACCTTATTTTTCAGTTTCAATTCTACCACTCCTTAAAGCTATTACAATTCAGCAATAGCATCGATTTCTAAAGGTATCCCTTTTAAATCACATCCAATTGTAGTTCTGGCTGGTAAGTTATCTGTGAAAAACTCTTGATAGACTTTGTCATAGATTTCAAAATCATCTAAGTTAGTTAAATATGTGTTCACTTTAACCACATCTTCCAACCTGCCGCCTGCTGCTTCTAATACATTCTTAACATTGGTAAGTGCTACTCTTGTCTGTTCTTCGATAGTCTCTGGAACCTTACCAGTTTTTATATCAACCGGTGCCTGTCCTGCAACATACACCGTATTATTTTTTTTAGTAGCTTGAGAAAAATGTCCACCCGGCTTTGGAGCCAGACTTGTATTAATAATTTCTTTCATGATAATCTCCCCTTTAATATATTTTGAAACAAATCATGTTATTTCCTTTTATATTCCTTGCGTACTACGCACTGTATCTAAATAGTTATAGAGTGTGTATTTGGAGATTCCATAGTATTCACAGATTTTATCCCCTGACTTCTGAATGAGAAAAGCCCCTTTTTCATCCAGATATTTTATCCCCTTCATCTTATCCTCTTTGCTCATATGTGCGACTGGCTTCCCTACATGATTTTGAGCTTCTTGAATTAAAAGGGCTAATACATCATTCACGTTATTCACAAATACTTCCTTTACATCTGTATTAATTTTATTCAGGTCTGTAAATTCCTTAATAGATGTTTCAGCCATCATCAAACTTGTGATATCAAAATTAATACATATACATCCGATAGGTTTTCCTTCACTATTTCGGATGTACATTGTAGTTGATCTCAACATTCTTCCGTCTTTTGTCTTTGTCAGGTAGTTATGTTTATCACCTTCCTGATCCGTTCCTCTCAAAACTTCCAATCCTAAATTCGTTCCTGTATCCCCCACTTTCCTGCCTGTAACATGGCCATTTTCAATCCGGACAATTAAACCGCTTCCATATTTCTCATGCTGCGTTAAATCAAGAAGCACAACTTCACAATCACTGCCAAACTGTTTAGCAATACCTTTTACGGTCGACGTCAAAAAATCAATTTCCTCGTTAATATGTTCCATTTTAAAGAGCTCCTATCTATGAATATTCACAATGTTATACTAATTAATTTTTTTTAGTTTGTCAACATTTTTTTTAGTTTGTTTTTTGGAGATTAGAATATAAAAAGAAGAGCAACAAATTCTCATAAAGAATCTATCACCCTTCTTTAACATCATTTTCTATTTCTTATTCAAATTATTCTACATTAAAATCGTACTATTTTATTTTTAGAACTTACCCAATCTAATAAGACTTAACAAACCCGCCATCAATCAACAGTGTCTGCCCAGTAATATACGTATTTCGATAAGATCCTAAAAAGACAGCAGCTTCTGCAAATTCTTCCGGTGTACCATATCGGCCGATTGGAATAGAAGCCTGAACATTATTTTGCCAATCCTTTAGTTCAACCTGTCTCTTCTCTGCATTTTTCTTATCAAGGCTTCGCAATCTATCCGTATCGATTTTGCCCGGCCCGACGATATTGATTAATATCTGTTCCTTTGCATAATCTTCTGCCAGCGATTTGCAAAGTGCTTGTACACCGCTTCTAAATATATTGGAAAGCAACAGCTCGCTGATTGGTTCTTTAATAGAACTCGAGGCAATATATATAATTCTCCCTTGTCCATTTTCCTTCATTAAAGGAATCGCTTCTTTTATTGCACGTACAGAACTCATTAAAGTCAGTTCAAAAGCATCATACCAAGCTGTCTCATCACTGGTTTCAAAGTTAATAATTGGTGGACCACCTGCATTACTTACCAGTACATCAAGTACACCAAAGTGTTCTTTCACAAAAGCAAATAGACGGTTGATATCTTCTTTTTTCGAAACATCTGTAACGAATGGAATCACTTCACCGCCTGTCTGAGTTGAAATCTCATCCGCTGTTTTTTTTTAAATTTCTTCCGTTCTGCCGGTAATAATAACAGATGCGCCTTCTTCTGAATACTTATTCGCAATTTCTCTGCCGATGCCTTTACTTGAAGCTAAAACCAATACCTTTTTGCCTTTTAATTTTAAATCCATTGTTTATCGCTCCTTTCTTTGTTATTTAATATATCATATTTGAATTAGTGAACAGAAGAACGTGGAGCTTTTCTCTATGAAAATCATTTATGGATTTTGACTGAATAGAAAGTTTTAAATGACTGTCTTCTCTTCAGAATACAAATGGACCTCTGCCTATTTTCCCGACAGAGGTTCATTATGCGTTTCTCTATATTTCTCTTAAAGTAAAGCTGCCCCAAGGGCGAATATAATCTAGTAAAAATAGCTCTTCCTTACGTACATGCCCTACTTTATTTTTACGTTCATCTGCAGGCATGTCTTTTAAAACCACTTGAAGCTCTGCTTTATATTTTCCAAAAGAATCATTTCCTATGAATATATCTCCACGTTTTTGCGCTGGAGTCGCTGCAGATTTTACTGATCGAGAAGCATATTTTTTTCGAACATCTACAGATCGAACCATATACTCACTGATATCGCCCCGGCGTATATGCGTTTCTTCAAACATAATCGTTTTCTCCATAAGGGACACATTTTTTTCAAGCTCTACGGAGAGCTCAAGTCTTGCTGGATTGAGTTTTCCGAGCTGCTCTAATTCCTCATCGCTGGCATACGCATTGCCAATAATGACATCATCAATGAGCCCAGTAGCAAACAGATGCTTTGCCTGTATATCAATTGGAAGATTCCGATGCTCTTCCAATGTACACAGACCATCATTAATATTCCACGGCCCCAATTCTGCATGCTCTGATGTTACAAAAGCTGCTGTACGTAAATTGTATTTTTTAAAACGTTCGGAGCAGCTGATAAAAAACTCATATGGAAGCCCCGTATATTTTTGCGGGTAGAAGTTATGACAGCCGACTAAGTTCGCAGTATTTGGCTGATGTGTCATAATATTTTCCAAATACGCAACATCATTACTCATATTTAATTCAATTTTCAAGCCGTAATCATTGTAAGTCATCTGTGCTTCTTTTAACCCATCAAAACCTAAATCAAGCCGAATTCCATCTGCGCCAAGCTCTGCGAAAAAGTCTGGTTCATCATAGCTGATACCTAGCTGATTAAATACTGCTGGTGCAACATCTAAGATAACCTCCATTTGTAACCCCTTGGCACATGAAATAATATCCATAAAGTCTGCTTTGATTTCTTCTTTTGGTTTTTGCACAGAAAGCAGACAGGTAAATACACGGCTAAATCCATAAGAGGCCGCTTTCTTCAAATAATCTTTATCCTGCTCTGGAGTCGATTTTTCAGGATAAATGGAGACACCTAAACGACGCATAATATATTACCCCTCTCTTTGTTTTAATAATTGCTGCTGGCGTTTATGTATACGTGTCAGCATTTCTCGATAAAGTGTAGAGATATAGACTGAGCATATAATTGTTGGTACAATAATAATGCTCATAAAACGGCTGTTTGTCAGAACAAAAAACACAATGGCGGCAAGAATTATCAGAATAGAAAGCCCCATTGCTTTCCATACAGATTTTGATTCTAATGGCTTTTTATTAAAATAAATAAGAGACCCGACAAAAGCTGCTGCTGCAAAAATAATTTCTAACAAAGATAGCACTCCCTTTTTATGATGTTTGTGATTCTTCTTCTGTTTGAAGCTGCTGCTTTTCAAACATCTTAAAGAATGGATAATAAATAAGCAGCGCAACGGTGAAATTAATAATAACTAATATGCCGGCCATTATTGACCAATCTGTACTGATAATAGCAGCAATTGGTGATGGAACGGTAAATGGGAGCTTTGCCATTATCATTGGAATCAGGTTAAACGTAAAGAACAGGTAAGCAATTACGGTATTTACAAGTGGAGCAATGATAAATGGAATTGCAAGCAACGGGTTCATTACAATCGGTGCTCCAAAAATAATGGGTTCATTAATATTGAAAAGCCCCGGTATAAATGAAAGCCTGCCCAGCTCCTTTAAATATTTTGCTTTGGAAAACATAAACAGTACAACTAATGCCAGTGTTGACCCAGCTCCTCCAATCCAGACAAACCATTGAATAAACTGCTCTGTAAACAATGTAGGAAGATTAGCTGCATCTCCTGTCGCTGCATATGTATCCATATTTTCTAAAATTGCTGCATCCCACATCGGACGAATAACCGGTCCTAAAATAGCTGGCCCATGAATACCTAGTGTCCAGAAGAACACAATCAGGAATACCGTTAACATTCCACCTATCAGACTATTACCAACAAGCAGGTCTTTCAACGGTGTAACTGCCCAGGTAATAACATAGTTGATATCAAAATTCAGTATGTGACGGACAAACCAGAAAAGGACGATAATAACTAACGCAGGAATAAGCGCTGAAAATGAATTTGCAACCATCGGCGGTACAGTATCTGGAAGCTTAATCTTAATATTACGCTGTATAAAAAAGCGAAATATCTCTACCGTTAAAAGTGATGTAACAATCCCGCCAAATAGCGATTGTGCACTCAAGGAACTGATATCTAACCAGCGTCCTGCTTCAATAACACCATCCACACTCTCTGTTACATTTACCGGAACAACTGATGTAAGCAGAAAAGCTAATACTGCAAGCAAGCCTGAACTAAGCTGATCAATTTTATAATGTCCTGCCAGCGCGTAGGCTACCCCAAAACTTGCATACAGCCCCATTGCTCCTACAGTGAAACGAAATGGGATGTCCAGTACTTCACGATAAGGCGCGATAAAATCTGCATAGCCCTCGATGGGAAAATTCAGCAGTATAACAAAGAAAGAGCCGATAATAGTCAGGGGCAGTGTGGAGAGCACCCCGTTACGAATTGCAAGTAAATGTCTCTGTGAAGCAATCTTATGTGTTGTGGGCAGTACCTTTTCTTCCAGAAAACCCATAAATTTATTCATAAATATTTAACTCCTTTAACATAATAACGTTATAATGTTTATAATTAAAAAAATATTCTTATCTGGAGATTTGCTTTTCTTTATGCACATCAATAATCTCTTTGGCAAGCTCAACCGTAGTCATCGCATTCATCAGGTGATCCTGCGCATGAATAAAAATAATTGGAATTTCAAATGTTTCTCCTTCTGCTTCTTTTTGAATCAATTCTGTCTGGATATGATGTGCTTTTACAAACTCTTCATCTGCTTCTTTCAGCTTTGCTTCACACTCATCTGGATTCATCTGTTTAATAGATTGAATGGCTTCTATTGCACTGCTGCGAGCATTACCGCTGTGCATAATCAACATAAAAGACTGTTCATAAAGCTCTTCTTTTGTCATGATTCAATGCCCTCATCGATTAATTTTTGAGCATGATCTAACACTGCACTCCCTTTAACCATACCATAATCTCTTTGGTCAATTGTAGCAACCGGAATATTATATTCCTCACCTATTTTTTTCATATCCTGAAGCATATAACGAATCTGTGGTCCAAGTAAAATGACGTCAGCCTCTCCAACATAATTACGAACTTCCGAAGCCGAAACAGCGTTAATAGTGGCTTCCTTTCCCTGCTCTTCCGCAGCCTTCTTCATTTTTGTAACAAGCAGACTGGTGGACATCCCTGCTGAACAACATAACAAAATATTCATAAAAAATACCTCCTATTTTTTGAAAACGCATTCTTTTCTCTCAGTGAACAATATACCATACAAACAAATCATAGTAAATAACGTTATAATGTTTATAACGATTTTAAATCTATGGAACTAATATATTATTACCTTTGGGAATATATATTTATTTATAACCTGTCAGTGTTGTTTTATAAGGAATCTAGAATAAAGAAAGGGGGAAGTTTTCTTACAAAAGAATATTCTATAAAACGCTGCTTTATCAATACTGATATGGAGTAAACTGTTATTGTTCCAAATCACTTCAAATACTCTTTCTTTTAGTAAATTTATTTTATTCATCCTGTCTCTCTTTCTTAAATCATATGTAATATCCAGAAACAGTTAATTTAAATTTATAGATAAATGTATTCCTATAAATTTGGCGTTTAGAAGTTTCGATATCTTTACAAGAAGCGGTCACAAAAGACTGGATATCAAATGAGATTCCAGCAGACCCTGTAAGTCTTTTTAAATCAAAATAAGCTTTAAATGAAAGATATACTTGTTCATTATCATATTAATTTACTTTCTTATATACAGGAGCCCATCATATTAAAATCAATATGATGGGCTCCTGCAATTTTATCTTTTCATTTTTAAAAATTTTATCAAGCTTATCTAAGGCTTCCGGCCAGTCAAAAGCTTAACAATCAGTATGACTAAAGCCACAACCAATAATATATGCACAAGATTTCCGGCTACATCTCCAATAAAACCCAGCAGCCATAAAACTAAAATAATAACTATAATCGTCCAAAGCATCTTCTGACCTCCTCACTTCTTCTTTCAATTACCATTCCCCGTTCTTATTTTTTGTAAACAAAAATTTTACAGTCAGAATATTACTTATATAACATAATCATACTCCACTCACAAAACCATGAATTTTCAAATCTGCTGAATGAAAATCCATGGTTTTTTCACCTATTTCTATTCTTTATCCCACTTTCTCCAGTACTCTCTTCCCAATAAGAACAGAAGTAACATTATCTCCGTTCCTTGAAAAATAAATCCTCTCTCCTGTTTCAGCTATAAAATCACTTTCAGATATCGGGTAAAAGCAAGTAGCAAGCTCATTTCGATTTAAGTAAAGCAAATTATTTTGTATAGATACCAAAGCCTTATTTCCTTCTCCTGATTTATATAATCCAGAAAAGATACTTAAATCCAAAGATTTATTAGAGAGCATCTGACTTTTGTTGAAGAGATCCGCAGCCGGTATTTCTAAAATAGTATTTAATACAGAAACTAATATTTTTTCTGCCGGGACATCAGCCATATTAATCAAAATGGAAGCTGATATTCCTTTTTCTCCGATAACTTGAAAATTAGAAGATACCCCCTTTACACTGCCTCCATGTCCAAACCGGGTGTGTTCTCCAATAGAATTTATTTCAATTCCATAGCCATAATCCCCGCCATTAGGCAAACTAAAAGCAGATGAAGTCATTTTTTTGATCATATTCTCTGATATAATCTTTTTGCCGTAGAAATCGCCATTTAAACGCAGCAGCTCTACAAATTTCATTAAATCTTCGGCAGATGTTTTCCATGATCCATTTGTATAAATATCACCTACGTCCCACCAGGCTGGCGAGTGAAAAACACCTGATTGTTTTTCTTTATAGGCATATAATTCCGTTACATTTTCTTTATTTGCAATGGACTCAGTAAGGAAAAAGGAATCTTGCACATCGAGCGGGAAAAATAATTTTTCTTCCACATATTTGATAAAAGGTATGCCGCTTGCCAATTCAATTATTTTTTGCAGCATCCCGAAGCCTTCATTGGAATAATTAAATACTTTTCCAGGAGGACCAAGCAATTCGAAATCCATATTGCTTATTTGTTCAATCAATTCATCCACAGTTTGTATGATAGCCTGCTCATCCGGCTGCCATTTTCCAAATAAAAATTCACCATCCGGATCATTCATAATACTTCTGATACGGGCATTATGAATGGAAGGTAATCCCGGCAAGCCGCTGGTATGAGACATAAGATGTTTGATTTCCAGCTGTTTCGCATAATCTTCCCTTGGCCATTTCAAATTGGGCAGCCATTCTATCACTTTATCTGTGCTATTTAATTTACCCTCTTCCTCCAGCTTCATCACCATAAGACATGTTAAAGATTTAGTAATAGAAGCCAGCCCAAATATAGTATTCTTTGTAACAGGAAGCTCTTCTTCCATATTTCTATATCCATAATAATTATCATAAATACTATTACCATCTTGATATACAGTAAGTGCCATACCGGGGATTTTTAATTCTTTACAGGTTTTATTTAACTCTTCATTCAATTTTTCTTTGATAGATTTAGATATCATGATTTAATTCTCCTTATGTATTGTTTGATTTGAACTATCCCCACTTATCAACCTTCATGGTTGCTTGAAGTGGGGGATTCCTAAGAACACCAACCAATCGGTCAGTTATGGATTAAGCTATCTCCACAGTCCCTGCGGTTAATCGCAATGCTTCCTTACGAAGATTGATACTTGCGTTTTTGTCTCTTTGATGATGACATTGACAGATGTCACATGTCCATGCACGCAAAGCGAGATTTTTAACGTCTTGGTTTTGGTGTCCACAATTGGAACAAAGCTGGCTTGATGGATAGTTTTTAGCAACTGTAACCACTTGTTTTCCATACCAGGCTGCTTTATATTTCAACATGGTTCGGAATGCTGACCAAGATACGTCGCTAATGGATTTCGAAAGATTTCGATTTTTTAACATGTTTTTCACAGACAAATCTTCCAAACCTATAATATCGTGGTTTTTAACTATCTCGGTGGAGATCTTATCTAACATGTCTTTTCTTTTATTAGAAATTTTTTCGTAAAGCCGGGCTACTTTTCTTTTTTGTTTCTGCCAATTTGCTGAGCCTACCTGTCTTCTGGACAGAATCACCTGCGCTTTTACCAGTTTCTCTTCTAATGTCCGGAAGAATCTTGGGTTTTCATACACCGTTCCATCAGAAAGGGTTGCAAAATCGGTTACTCCAACATCAATGCCTACGGAAGAACCTGTCTTTCCATGGTGCCTGACTTCCGTTTCGGCTACAATCGAAACAAAGTACTTGCCGGAAGGGTTGCGCCGAATCGTTGCATTCATAATACGTCCTTCCACTTCCCGTCTTTTTGCAAAACGAACAAGTCCGAGCTTAGGCAGTTTAATATGTTTACCCAGTACCTCGATATTTCCATTCACATATTTAGTAGTATACGATTGAACAGGATTCTTCTTTGATTTAAAACGAGGTGCCTTGTTCTGTTTCTTGTAATAACGTGTATAAGAATCGTTGACGTTTTCAACGGCTTTTTGAAGGGCAATGCTATCGACTTCTTTGAGGAAGGGGTAATGCTTCTTTAATTCCGGAATCGCTTTGATAGACGTATTTTTCTGAAAAAAGCCGCCCTTCCAATTATTTTGAAGGAGCTGCCCGTTTTGCACCATTTCGTTCACCATATACCAGTAACTGTCTTTCTCTTTTTGTTTTCCTGTAAAATAGTTATAGACAAAGTGAGCACAGCCTATTGTCTGGTGGTTAAGCATTATTTGGCTTGTGTTCGGGTAGATACGAAAACGAAATGCTTTTTTTACTTTCATGGCTTCTCACCTCCTCCTATCCATTATATCAAATGGAAACACACAAAGGAACGTTCGTTCTGTTTATTGCCCCAAAATAATGCTTGCAAAAAATCATTATTATCCTTAGGCTATTCATTTCCCCTTACCGCCTGAGTGATAACCATTCATACGCTTGAAGAGGGAGTTTTCTCGCCTGTTTCTGATAAAATAAGCCGTTAGTGTTGTATTTATTTTATCTAATAATAAGGAATAATACTAATTTTCGATTTCCAAAGCTTTTTAGATATTAAAAAATCCTCTATATTGAATAGCCGGAATTTCTAGCTGAATCCAATATAAAGGAAATAGGATTTTTAAAGGTTTACCCGTTCTCTATATTTGTCAATCAGGGTTTGGTTATGCTCGTCTGCCCCTTCCAGGTTTCCACTTAAGAAAATAGGAGGTTCATAATTGTTTTCTGCCATCGTCTTGATAGACGCTGCAAAAACAGCATTTAATATAGCTGCACCAATTACAGTAGAGCTTGGTGAGAATTTTATTTTTACTTTTTCATGTGACAGAAGTGCATCTCCGATTGGTGCATGATTATCAATAACTAAGTCCACTGCATCAAAAAGATACTCTCCACTGTCATGACGTGAAGGCTGGCTGGACGCATATTCGATGGAAGTAACACCGATAACATAAGCACCTTTATCTTTAGCCATTTTTGCTGCATCAACTGGTACAGGGTTTCTTCCAGAAGTGGAAAGAATAATGACAATGTCCTCTGGACGGATATCCTGTTCCTCCATAAAAATCTTGGCGTAATTATTTTTTCTTTCTAAATCTGATGAACGGACAGCACCTTCATGAAGCATCAACGGCTCATGAAAAATAGGATGGATAGGAACCAGTCCGCCGGCACGATAATAGACTTCCTCCGTTAAAATATGTGAATGCCCGCAGCCAAATAAATGAATAATTCCGCCATTTTGAATAGCTTCTGCAACTTTTTCAGCTGCGTCTGCCATTGCTTTCTTTTCTTCTTTTTCTACCGTTTCCAGTAGATTTGTAATTTGATTAAAATACTGATGAATCATTAGAATTCTCCTCTCTGCTTCATCTCTCCTGTGCTTTCCATAATGCTGATTATATTTTCTAAAGCAATATCGATTATATATTTTCCTTTTTCCTCCGTTGCGAGACTGGCATCTCCTAATACCGCTGTCTCTGTGAAATCCTCCCACGGTGTAGGTGTAGCATCAGCATGCATTGGTATATCCGGTGTATCCTCTGGAGCTTTATCCATATTTACGAATTCCGGAGCCAGATAAAGCATGTAAGATGTTTCTATCTCATCGGCATGGAAATAGGTGTTATGAGAAGCATTTTTATCACGAATTTCAGCTGCAGCCTTATTCATACCTGGATAAAAGAAATAGAACACACGTAAATCCGGACAAGATTCATATAATTCACGGGCTGCCTCTTTTAAAGCAGTCTGATTTCCCAAGTGCCCATTCACCATTGCAAATGTTTTAAAGCCTTGTTTATACAGACTTTCTCCGATATCAACCAGAAATGCGATAAGGGAGTGATTACTTATATTAATACTCCCCGGAAAATTACGCAGACTCCACACCTGACCATAAGGTAATGTGGGCAGCACCAGCCCGTTAACACGTTCCGCTATTTTTCGTGACAAACGTTCAGCAAGTATATTATCTGTGCCCAGCGGCAAGTGTGGGCCATGTGCCTCCACTGCTCCAATCGGTAAAATAGCAATTTTAGATTGATTGATTTTTCCCTTTACCTCAAAAGAATTTTCATATTGGAATTCCATTTTTTCACCTCCTGCTTTTTTATAGGTCTCTTAAAACCAGCATTGTTTATATGCTCTATTTTTTAAATGTAAAACAACGTGCCGGATTTTCAATAAAGAACTTATCGATTAATTTTTCACCGTCAAATCCATTTTTATATGCCTCATCAATAAAGCGCGGCACCCATTTCCCAATAATATATTCCAATCCTAATCCATAGTCATAGTGCTTGTAATAGGATTTTCTTGCTGTATCCCCACTGACAAGAATCTGATCTTCATATCCTTTTTTGACCAGTTCTAAAATACATTGAATACGTGTACTTTCCGGAGCATATTTAATTTTTGAAATGCCGTCAAAGGAAAGATATGCACCTGTTTGTGCTATTTGCTCATGATAGTAAGGGTCCGGATTACGATCCATATGTCCGAAGCTCATATATTCCAGGTTTACGTTTTCCTTTTGCAGCAGCTCTATTTGTTCAAGCCCCATCGTCCCGGCTTCTGTATGGGAATGCATTGGTGCTTTTGTTTCATGATGTGCAATAGAAACTGCGCGCAATGTTTTTTCTTCCAAAGGGGTAATTCGATTATAACCGGTTCCAAATTTCACCTGTCCTCCTCTTATTCCAGTACCTTCTAATCCTTCTTCTATTTCACGAATGACAAAATCAGCCAGCTCATTAACCGATTTTGCATCAATCCATTGATAATACGTCGCATAATCCCCTGTCACTTTTTTAACATGCTCTGGTATCGACGCATCCCAGAGAAAGCTTTTATTAAATCCAGCGGTACCAATAATCGTAATCCCTGTCTCTTCCGCAATTTCTTTCACTGCTTGAATATCACGTCCATAATCTACAGCAGTCGCATCCACAATTGCCTGCCCGCCAAGCTTTTGAAAATCCAGGACATCAAGCTTTGACTTCTCTTTATCATCCAGAAGCAAATCATCCTTTTTCTGCTCGATCCAGTACGGCGGCCGGCAGACGATATGTTCATGTGAATAGGTGAATCCTAATTTCGATGGATCCATATCACCGTGAAATGTTCTGATAAAACTCATTAGACTCACTCCAATTAATCATTTTTTGTTTGAATATTTCCCATTATTTTAGAGGATGTTCAAAAAGTCCAACAAAAATGACACATCGAATTTCTGCGTTGACATGGTTTTTCCGATACTCACGTATTTGAAAGCATACGCTCCGTTCGTAAAAACCATTTCGCCTTGAACTTCTTGGTCCTATTTATCGGACTTTTTAAACACGCACTTTTAGAAGAATAGCTGTGCTAAAAGTCGAATGATCGGTCCCAATATAAACATATCTGAATCCGCTGCCCACATGGCCGTATCTGGAACAGTACCCGGTAAAAGCATTTTTACCATAATAAATTGTCCCCATGCAACGACTGTAGCTGTAATAAATCCACCCATAATGGCACCTCTGACACCACCTGTTGCATTTCCGAATACTCCAGCAGTTGCGGAGTGAAAGAACAACACAATCATTGTCGGTACGAATACATAACTAACTGTGTTCCCTAAAACAACTAACCAGACTAAAGCTCCGACAAACGCTCCAAGGAATCCTAAAATAACGGCATTCGGTGCAAAGGGAAAGACAACCGGACTGTCCAATGCAGGCTTTGCACCCGGCACAATTTTTGTTGCGATCCCTTTAAAAGCAGGAACCATTTCTCCGATAAACATACGCACCCCTAAAAGAACAACCGCAATTCCTGCTGCAAATGTAAAGGATTGAATAATTGCATATACAATAAAGTTCTGTTCTCCAGCAGCTGCTACCAGTTCTTGTGCTCCCGGCGTATCTTTAAACGAAATAATAATTGCTCCGACCAAAAATAACAGTCCCATTGTCAACGCTGTGATAACATTTGAATCTCTTAAAAACTCTAACCCTTTTGGCAGTTTAATTTTTTCAGAATCATTTTCTTTGTTGCCAAGATACTTACCTGCTAAAGCGCTTAATAAAGAAACAGAAGCAGACGTGTGACCGAGTGCAATATTATCGTTGCCCATAATTTTCCGCATGAATGGTTGTGTTAATGCAGGCTGGATGGTCCAGTATAATCCCATAATAATCGCCAGGAAGATGACCAGCTTAATAAAGGAAACATCCCCTGCTGTTTGAATCACAATTCCTGCGAAAATGGTCGTCGTCCAAAACATCATATGGCCAGTCAAATAAATGTATTTCAACTTCGTAAATCTGGCTAAGAGAACATTTATTACAAATCCTAGTGTCATTGCCAAAGTAACTGCACTTCCATACCTTGCGTTAAATACTTCCTGTCCCATAAAGCTCCCGAGCGGTTCTTCTGATAAATTAAATACTTCCTTCCATAATGGTTCAAATACCGTCAACGCACCGGTAATAACGCCAGCTCCAGCGGAGATAATCAAAAATCCGATGATTGCTTTAAACGTACCGCTAATTACCTGACTGGTGCTTTTTTTCTGTAAAAGTAATCCTAAAAGAACGATAAATCCCAACAAAATTGCTGCCTGTCCAAAAATATTTGTTGCAATCCAGAAAATCACATCCATTGTAATCCCCTCCTAATTTGGTTAGTTCACCAGATTTTCATCAATCACTTTATTGATTTCTTCCATATCAAAATAGTTATTTACAATAAGAATTTTCGCCTGGTGATCTGTCAAGCTCTCTGCCAATTCATTACCAGTAATGATATAATCTGCTCCCATATTGGATGCAGAGGAAACGTCCGTATGTTCCACATCAGCATCGATTCCTCTATCTGCCAACGCCTGCTCTACATTCATTTTTAGAATCAAACTTGTTCCCTGTCCCAACCCGCAAACTGCTAATACCTTTAACATCATTCATCTCTCCATTTCTACTATTTTTTTTATTTCTTCATACGTTGTTGCATTAATTAATTTTTCTACATTTACGGAATCATTAAGAAGCATTGTAAGCTTCCGAAGCAGCGTTAAATGCTCATCACTGGATGATGCACCTAAACCAAATACAAGCCGGACCGGATCATTGAAAGAATGCCCAAATTCAACCGGATTCTTTAATTGCACAAGAGAAACAGAAGCTTCCTTTACTCCGTCCTCGGGTCTCGCATGCGGAATAGCGATATGTGGAGCCAAAACAAAATATGCTCCATTTTCTTTATATGCATTTTTCATCGCTTCAATATAGGATTCTTCTATTAATGCATCCTCTGCTAAGAGGTTTCCAGCAGCCTCAATCGCTTCATATGCATTAGAAACTTCCACCCCAACTTTTACAATACTTTCTTCTAAAAATCTCATATTTAAAAATCACCTGCCCTTTACTGCTGATTGGCTTCTGTTGAATAGCACTGTATCCAATCCACGATAGCCTGTTTATCTCTAGTTGTTATGATTTCTTTCCTTATCTCTTTATTAGAAAATAGCTTTGTTAACTGTGATAAAGCTTTTAAATGCTGTTCATTATCTCTGGAAGCCAATATAACGATAATCGTTGCCGGCTTTCCTAATATATCTACTGGTTCTTCCAGATGAAGCATGCTCATTCCTGTTGTAACTACACCGTCATCAGGATTTGCATGAGGAAGTGCAAACTGATCAGATATCACAATATAAGGACCTGATTGGTGCACATTTTCAATCATCTTATATAGATAATTTTCTTTGATATACCCTTGCTTTAGCAATGGTTCAGAAGCAATTTTAATCGCATCCTCCCACCCGTCGGCTTGTTTTTTTAATACAATTCTGTCGGGAGATAACAGTTCTATTAAAGTGGGTTTATCTGTTTTACTTTCGACATGAAAAGGTGAATGAAGATAGCTTCGAATCTCCGCAGAAAGCAATTCATTATGCTCAATCACAGCATACTTTCTTACAATATCCATAAGCGTCTCGACAGAATAAACCTGATTTTCATGTGAATAATTGAACAAACCATTCACTCTTTTTAACAGCTGTTCTTTTTCCTTGTTATCTAAAACCGGATTGACAACAAAAACCGGAACGCCCCGATTAGGAAGCGGGATAGTTGAAACGATAAAATCCGCTTCTAAATTCATTTTTTCATATTCTCTTAAGGACGTGACACCAACCATTTCTACATCAGAGAACAATCCTTCAAGCTGGCTTTCCAGCAGCCTTGATGTTCCCAGACCATTTGTACAAACAATAAGCATCCTTGTTTGGGTCCTTTCCAGCTGAACGCCTTCCTTCCGAAGCCAGCCGCCGAAATGCATGGCAAGAAAAGCTATTTCGTTTTCATTGATTGGCTCGCCAATTACATTTTCGAAATGATGTACAACTTTTTTTGTCAAATGGAAAACTTCAGGATAATTTCGTTTAACTGAATCACGCAAAGTATTTTCAATCTCAATTCCATATTTCATACGATAGAAAGCAGGTTTCACATGAAGAAGTAAATTTTGAATCATCTGTTCAGAATCACGAAACTCAATCGCAGCATATAATTGGAAATCTCGAATCATCTTTTTTACTACTTGAAGTAATGTGTTCATTTCTCCGCTTTTTAACTGCGGGCTAAAATTGTAATTCACTTTGGCACTGAGAAGATATTTTGAAAAATAAAATTGTTCATTTAAAGGAATCTCCATATTTAAAGCTGCTGAAAGATTCTTACATAAGGCACTTATTCCTCTATATTCATCCGTTGTTTCAATAACCTCTTTCTCAACGGCATCAACCTCAACAGTTTCTTTTTTTTCAATTCGCTTTAAGAAGAAATGGAACCAGACAACAATATTCGTTAACACTTCATCCGTAAGTTCAACCATAAATTGCTTTTCATACTCATTTAACAATTGATTTAACAACTGCATCCACGAAAGATTGAATATAGAGTAAGGTTTATACGCCTGATTTCCAGTGTTTATCGGTGTATTAGATAAATTGGTTAGATAGTTATACCATCCTTCTTTTGGTATAACTATAGATAAACAGTGAATCAGCACTCTCCTGATATCGTTTTCATTTCCTTCTAAAGTGTAACCGGCTTTGCGTTGCGGATATAAGTGCAGTTGGTACGTTACTAGTTTGTCTTTTAATTTTCTTATATCCTCTAATGCGGTATTTCTGCTCACTTGAAAAAGCTCTCTAATATCCTCCAGAAAATATGCCTTATCTCCTCCAGTCAGATGAAGATAAATCCATGCCTGTCTTTCTTCAGCAGAGAATTCATAATACATTACTTCAGGTGCAGTAAAATTGGTCAGAATTTCCTTTTTCGCTTCTTTTTCTATATATAGGCCTTGTCCTCTCACTTGTTTCACTGCACCAAGATGATTTTCGCTCAACCAATCATTGACCTTATCGAGATCACTATAAATGGTACGTCGTGATACATTTAACATTGCTGCAAGTTTCTGAATAGTAATGTATCCATTCTGTTTCAATAACTGATTTAAAACCGCCATACTGCGCTGATCCATTATTCGACACCTCCAATCTGCCTTTTAAAATTAGTATGTGCCGTTATCTTTATTATAGTAAGAACTTATTATTACAGTAAGACCAAATGAACCACAGAGAATTTTGTAAAAATGGGCGGAAGTTCTAAGGCATTTTTCAAAAGCAGTAAAATACGCCTTTTATTATTGCCTCTGCAGCATATTCTTCATTGTTCTTTTAGACATAATAAACGCTCCCTTTATAACAGACAGAGAATTTTTTTATGATTCCCTGTCCCCACTATAAAGGGAGCGTATCAAACCCGAAATGATGGCTTATTTTTTATTTAACGTTGTTCATCAGAGTCATTTAGCGCATCCTTGACATCACCTTTTTTATCTTTCGCTGTACCTTTGGCTTTATCGGCTTTACCTTCTGCCTGTTTTTTCTTATTATCTGTTACTTTACCAAATGCCTCTTTGGCTTCTCCTTTTACTTTGTCTCCTGCGCCTTTTATTTTATCTTTAAATCCATCACTCATGTTCATCAACCTCCTAATAGTTTTAAAAAGAAATTTCTTTATACTAATTGTTTACCACGAAATTATTGATGTAAACATAAATCCTAAGCTCCAACCCGAAACTCCCGTCTGAATGAGAAAAATAACTATCTATCATTATTCGCCCAATAAAATACTTGTAAAAGCAAGGCAATATATTCCATTGTCATTAATTGATTCATATCTGCTAAAACTTGTATGATGCGTTTTCTATCTCTTCGAACATAATATTACAATATTACCCCTGCTAATTTTCTTAATTATATTATATAGAATAAACACTTCCAGGCCGTATCTCCTTTCTTCACTAGCTGATGAAATGGAGCTGAGCGCAGCAAGAAGATTTATCTGATCTACCAATAATTATTCAATTGAATAAAATTACTATCTTAAATATTTATTTTATATAAAACGTTTACAAAAGGTCATCCTCATGTTATATTCATTATAATCAATATTAAAAATAAAACAAAAGATTATAATGAATTAAAAAAGGAGAGCAGATATGACAACACCTTTATATAAACAAGTAAAACAAACTATTTTAAAAGAGATTAATCATCATATGAAAGAAGGTGATCTACTGCCAACAGAAGGAGAATTGGAAAAAAAGCATGACGTCAGCAGAATAACAATCCGCAAAGCAATCGATAGCCTGGTGACTGAAGGGTATGTCGAAAAAATTCAAGGAAAAGGAACATTCGTTAAGTCTACAAAGATTGTACAGGATGCTGGCAGTATCACAAGCTGGACAGAGGAAATGCACTTAAAAGGAAAAAAGCCAGATACTGTCAAGCAACACATTTATGAGGTAAACCCTTCTTTAAAAATGAAAAGAAAGCTTCATTTACAGCCGAATGAAAAAATCATATGTGTAGAAAGAATTCGCTTGGCTGATGGGGAACCGCTCGCACTCATGTTTAACTATTTACGTGAAAAATATATCCCAGGTTTTTTAGAAAATGGGTTTACAAGAGAATCATTATACGAAGAGCTTGAAAAAAATTACGATATTGTTTTGGAGGATGCTACCGAACAAATTAAAGCCCGATTAGCAACAGATTTAGAAGCATCCAGACTTGGTATATCACCTGAAGATGCTGTTATGCATATAACCAGGACTACTTTTTTACCTAATGGAGCTCCATTTGAAATGGTTGAGATGGTCAGCCGATCAGATAAGTACGAGTATCATATAAACGTATCTGGAAGAAATAAAAATAAAACAATCAGATAGGAATGGTTTGGATGACATTATTAAAAGAAAAAGCTGTGAAGCTGGATGTGGAGTTGGATAATGCTGTCGAAGCTATCCGTTTAAGTGGTGAATTGCTGGTCGAAACTGGCTGTGCCACTGAAGAATATACACAAGCAATGATAGATGGGTACAAGCGAGTAGGTCCCTATATCGTTATTGCACCAGGCATCGCTATTCCACATTCCCGGCCTGATAATGGAACACTTCAATCCGGGTTTTCACTTATTCGATTAAAACAGCCCATCCCTTTCGGCCACGAGAAAAATGATCCGGTCAAACTGGTCTGTGCAATTTCAGGTGTTGGCGATAATGGGCATATCGAAATGCTTCAAAAAATTGCAATGGTTCTTGGAGATAAAGATAAATTTAATAAGATTATGCATGCGAAAGATTATGATGAATTATCAAAAATAATAACAATTTAGGAGTGAACAATATGTATATTTTAAGTGTATGCGGTATGGGATTTGGGACAAGCTTGATGTTATTAATGGATATTCAATCAATGGCAAAGGATCATGGATATACTGTTGAGGGCGAAGCAACCGATCTCGGCAGTGCAAAAGGAAAAAGTTGTGACTTAATTGTTGCTTCAAGTGAAATTGCAGCCAGCCTGACTGATGAAGAAGTTCCTGTTGTAGCTATAGACAACTTACTTGATAAGGATGAAATAAAAGAAAAAGTACTTCCATTGATTGAGAGGCTATCCAAGGAGGGATAAAACATGTTAGATGTATTTGTTTCCATTTTAAGTAATCCGTCTATCATTATTGCTATCATTGCCGGTCTAGGCTTGGTTGCATTACGAAAATCAGCCTCAGATGTTATTAAGGGAACAATGAAAACATTATTTGGGTTCCTGATACTTCAACAAGGAGCGAACATAATTGTCGGTTCATTGGTTCCCTTCAGCACAATGTTTACAGAAGCTTTTGGATTAACAGGTATTGTTGCTGAAGACAACGCAATTGCTGCTGCAGTTCAAACTGTATTAGGAAAAGAAACCGCATTCATCTTGATCTTTTCTTTCTTAATTAATGTAGCGATTGCCCGCTTCACAAAGTTCAAATATATATTCCTTACTGGTCATATGATGTTTTCTTTTGCAGCAACCATGGCTATTGTATTCAGCCAAATGGGACTGTCTACGACGATGACTATTATCTGGGGGTCTATTGTTCAGGGTATTTCCATGGTATTCTTCCCAGCTATCTCTCAATCTTCCGTCCGGAAAGTTATCGGTAATGATAATGTTGCTTTTGGTTTTTGGGGGAGCTCCTGGATTTCTTTGTCTGGCTGGATTGGCGGAATCTTTGGAAACAAAGAACAATCATCTGAAGACGTCAAGGTACCAAAATCACTCGACTTTTTAAAAGATATGAGTATTTTAATGGGGATTATAATGGTTTTAGTTTACGTGATTACAGCTAGTTTCGTAGATAGTCAGGTTATGAACGAAATTTCTGGAGGCGTCAATCGGTATCAGTATGTTATTTTTGAGGCATTAGGCTTTGTAGTAGGGATTCTTATCCTGTTAATGGGTGTTCGCATGTTTCTCGGAGAAATTGTCCCTGCATTTAAAGGAATCGGTGAAAAAATCGTTCCTGGTGCAAAACCTGCATTGGACGTCCCTATCTTTTATTCCTATGCTCCTGTAGCAGTAACTATAGGATTCCTTACAGCATTAGCCGGCGGTTTAATTGTAACTTTTATGTCCAGCTTTTTACCAGTGGCAGTCCTCCCATCAGTTATAGGGCTGTTCTTCATGGGTGGAGCTGCCGGGGTATTCGGAAATGCACGTGGCGGCTTACGCGGAGCAGTTATCAGCGGCTTTTTCCTGGGGTTCACTTTTTCCCTATTGGTAGCTTTGGCGTACCCGCTGATAGGATTAAGTGAATATGGTATCGGCGGCCTATGGTTTGCCTCTCCAGATGCTATTATTGTCGTTATTTTAATTAAGCTGGTTGGCTTATTATTTGGAATTGGATTCTAAGAAAAGAGGAGTGAATGTAATGAGTAAAAAAATAAGGACTGTTTTAGGAGATATTAATAAAGAAGATTTGGGATTCACATATAGTCACGAGCATTTATGGACGAATCCTCCTGCTTCTCAAAAAGACCGTGATTTAGAACTCACAGACTATGAAGCAAGCGTAAGTGAACTTTGGAGATTTCAAAAAGCAGGCGGGAATGCACTAGTTGATGCTACAACACTTGATTATGGCAGAGATGCTTCTAAGCTCGTACAAATGTCTAAAGAAACAGGGGTAAATGTCGTTGCCACTTCAGGGTTCAATAAACATATTTACTTTCCAAAATGGGTAGAAGCGTTGACCATCGATGAAATCAAGCAGAAGTTAATAAGAGATGTAACCATTGGGATGGATGGGACCGAAGCAAAAGCTGGCTTCTTAAAGTCTGGTGCCTGGAATCAGCTTATTCATCCGTTAGAAGAAAAGGTGACTAGAGCAGTTGCACATGCACAGCTTGAAACGGGTGCACCTATTTGGCTCCATACTGAAGCAGGAACGATGGGATTAGAATTATTAGATATTTTAGAAGAAGAAGGCGTTGATTTAAACTTAGTAGGCGTCGGACACAGTGATAGAAACGCTGATCCTTACTACCATTTAAAGCTTGCAGAACGAGGAGCTTATGTACAATTTGATGGCACAAGTAAAATTAAATACTATCCGGACAGCACTCGAGTGGAATTAATTAAAAATATGATTGATAATGGTTTCGCTCACAAATTGCTGATTTCTGCTGATATGGGACGGCAATGCTACCTTCATGCATATGGCGGTGGACCTGGATTTGAGTATATTCTAAAAAAATTCATCCCCCGATTATTAGATGAAGGGATCAGCCAGTCTGACATTGATACGATATTTATCGAAAATCCAGCAAACTGGCTCGCACATTTTTAAGGAGTGGTAAAAATGACACAATTAATTGCAATTATACGTGGCGTAGAAGCTGAGAATATACTTGAAATTACTGAAGGGCTGCTTGAAGCAGGGGTCGATACGCTCGAGGTTTCATTAAGCAATGAACAGCAAGGCCTGGAATGTATTCGTACTATTAAAATTGCCTATGGAAACCAATTGAACCTGGGAGCAGGTACAGTAATTTCTGAACAGCAGGCAGATAAAGCATTAGAAGCCGGCGCAACATTTTTAATTACTCCTGGCTGGGATAAAGAGCTGGCGAAGTATATTTTATCAAAAGATGTTCCTATTTTCCCTGGTGTTTTCTCACCAGGGGAGATTATGCAAGCTGCAAGCCTTGGAATCGAAACAGTTAAACTGTTCCCAGTTTCTGATTTGGGGAGCAGCTTTATCAAAAATGTAAAAGGGCCTTTTCCTAATATGAAATTTATGGCAGTAGGCGGAGTTACGCATAACAATATTGCAGAATTAAAAAATGCAGGGTGCTCCTATTTTGCAATTGGAAGTGATCTTGTTCCAAGAGGTGCAACGAAAAAAGACAAAGAAAAAATAAAGAAAAATGCAGAAGGATATATAAAACTTCTTGAGGAGGTGTAGCTATGGGACAAGCGAAAGAAATCTTAAATATGACCCGGGATGAAGTAGCCGCTGCAGTAAAAGAATATCCTGTCGCTATCCTCCCCCTCGGCGCTACAGAACAACACGGACATCATTTACCATTAGGTGTTGACGTTTATTTGGCGGAAGGAATCTCTAGAAAACTTTCGGAGCAGACAGGCGCACTTCTCCTTCCCTCGATGCCTTTTGGTTATTCCTGGGTATGGAGAAACATCCCGGGAACCGTTTCAATTCAACAGCATCATGTAGAAAGCATTATTAAGGATGTTGCTCACAGCGTAGCAAGATATGGCACAAAACTTCTTATACTTGTGAACGGACATGATGCCAACAATTCCAGTATGAAGTATGCTACCAGAGAGCTTATGGATGAACTGGATATGACTGTTATCTATTTGTTCTATCCAAATATGGAGAAAATAAGAAATGAATATTGCGCCTCTCCTACCTGGTATGGCATGATCCACGCATGTGAATTTGAAACCTCTTTAATGCTGGCACTAAAACCGGAGCTTGTAGATATGGAAAAATCTGTATGTGAATTCCCTGAAAAACCAGATTTATACGGGATGTCCACTATTTCACTAGGGGATTTAAGCAAAAGCGGTGTTTTCGGTGATGCAACAATTGCCAGTAAAGAAAAAGGAGAACGAATGCTTGAGGTTTTTGTAAATGATATGAAAGAGCTTATAAATGAGGCTTATCCTGATTAAAAGGGAAATTTTTATATTTATTGTGCAGCAGAAACACATATCGTTTCTGCTGCACAAATTCTATATTAGTAATGAAAATAGCATCAATCAATACTTAAAATCAGAATGTTTCATTTTAATAATATCATAAATATACACTATTTCAGATAACGGTATTTCCACGCTATATACTTCTTCAATATGATTAAAGACTCTTTTAAGGATGTGTATAAAATTTTGGTGATTCTGTTGAAAGGTTGCCAGATCAACATGGTGAACAATTGGATTTTTCTTTACCAGCCTTTCAATCAAACAGCTTAAATGGACATAGAGGCTGATTCTGGTCGGATTATTAAACCTTATATTCAGCTGCTGTTGAAGCTTTTCAATAGATATACTTAAATTTTCTATTATTTTATCCGGGTTAAGGATAATGAGGTGATTAATAACATCTTGTAGTGAAAATAGCTTGACGATATCTTCATTTATATTACCAATAATATTTTGAGGGACAATATTTTTGAGCATCTCCTTTAATTGTTGTTCGCCCTTCCCTGAAATGATGTCTTCTATTGCGATAAAGGAAATATCCTGTACCTTTGGATTGACTGTGCCTATAATCCCTATCACATTATATTCTTTAAAAATATTCTCTTCGATTCCATTATTTTTTAAACTTAAAAAATCGTAAGGCAAAACATATATTTCACCTGAACCCTTTCTAATCCCTTTATCCAGCAATTCTTTAATTTTTACAGCTGTCCCAATACCCGTAATACATGTTGAAATAATCGTATTTTTTTTATGGCTGCTTTTGGCTTTAATAATTTGATAAGCAGGACGATAATTTTGAGAAATCCCCTCTAAAATTTGTTCAATAGTATTTCCCCTGATGATTTTTTCACCAGCATCAATCGCTATCTGAGTTGTAATATTATTAACAATTCCGACTGTACTGTTACTTATATTTTTAAACTTTTTATAATTCACCATCAGTGACCCCATATCCACAAAAATGATAATCCCTTTAGACGTATCAATAGATTTAAAATAATTATTCAGCTTATGTACAATTTCGGACAGAGAAACATCAATAGGCATATCAAAAGCTTCAAAAACATATTCTCCAAGCAGCTTATTCGAAATATTAGCTATACTGCTGGCAGTAGAATACCCGTGGGCAATAATAATGGCCTTTGTCCTGTTTAAATTCAAGCTTTCATTAAGGGATCTAATATATACAATTAAAATAACTTTATCCAGTAAATTCATTGAAATGCCAAACGTACTTTCAACTTCTGAACAAATTTTATCAATCAGCCAAAATTCTTTTGGAAAGTAGGTTTTTAATATATCTCCTATATCATTTTCATTTGTATATTCATAATTAATTTGCGTTATATCTTTGATAAAATAAGCCATAGTTGTCATTGAATTTTTAGATATATTTGTTTTTACGCTAATATCAACAGAATCAGCAATTCCTTCAAGAAAATATTTTAAGGTATTAAACTCCAAACCTTTATCACCATTAGAATTTATATAAATTAATTTTTCCAAATATTGATTAACTAATAGAGATGCTTTTTCTAAAAAAGCATCTAAAAGCAATGATTCGGTAAGGTATTTATGAATTATTATTAATAAACCTTCATACAGATTTTTTAGAGCATTATTATTTTCTACATGATACTTTTGCCCCGACCAGTCACTTTCGCTATCAATTAAGACTGATTTATTTAATGCTGTATGAAAACTTACATTTGAATCGTTATTAATAAAATTACTGATTACTTCCATCGGCAAATGCTTCAAATGCACTTCAATCAATGGAGAACTTTGATTATCAGCATAATCAATATACGCTTTTGCGCAAGAATAAATAATAATATTTTTAAGTTCCCCAACATTCCCCTGTGCATTGAAGGCCATCAATGCTTTGATTACTTTAGAATTAACCTGGAGCTGTTTATTTACATTGCTGCTCTCTTCTTTATAAAAAGTACATATTAAATGGTATTTTTCACTGTCTGTTCTTTCTCTCAATGGTGGAATAGAAACAATAATCGGGATTCTTCTCATAAATGTTTTCAAAAATGCCTCTTCCGGATCTTCTGTTGTTGCAAATAACATTCTTACGTTTGCTTTTTTCCAATTTGAATTATCACCCAAAGGATGATAAATTCCTTTGTCCATAAATAGGAATAATTTTTCCTGACTTTCAGCATTTAACCGATGCGCTTCATCTAAAAAAAGAACCCCCTGGTCCGCTTCTTCAATAATCCCATTAGTATCTTTATCTGCACCTGTAAAAGCTCCCTTTGTGTATCCAAACAAATTAGCTGTTACTAGCTCCGGATTATTGGCAAATTCAGCACAGTTGAGTGTAATAAATGGCGCATTATCACGCAGTATTTTCTTATTCTTAGCATATTGATAAATGAGTTGGGCTAAATCGCTTTTTCCAACACCTGTTTCTCCAACTATCATAAAAGGAAGTCCTGATGGAGGATAGCTAATTGCCGCTTTGGATTGTTCAATCTGATTCTTTAAACTTCCTTCATTACCGATGAAGTAATAAAAAGGATCATTTATCTTCTTTTTGTTCTTGGTATAAAGAGCATCCTTCAATTCTTCAAAGCTTGCATAAATATTCTTATCTAAAGAGATATCAAATTTATTTTCCAATAACGATTTATTAAAAAAATATGCCGGTCTGGTACTTATCTTAATTAAAATTTGAGATCGCGTGAGTTCATTTAAATATCTGCTGGCAGTACTTCTGTGAATATCTAGCTTATCTGAAATATATTGTGCTTCGACACCAGCTTCTAATCGAAATGTATCAGCAAGTCTTTTTTTAGAAATCTCCTCTATTTTTGATTTAAAATTATCCATCAAAATACATGCCCCCTCGAGCCTATAAAACCCAATTTAATAGTTTCCCGATAAAAACTGAACCAAGTTAGCGTTTCTTAATATGCCGCATATTACAAAATACTGAGAAGACAAGATAATGAAGATAATGTTGTATCTACTCTTATTTTTCTACAGTCAGTTGCAAGTATGGAAAAGCTTCACGAAAACATGATTTGAGTCATAGTATTATTGTCATCTGGTTGTTTATAGAAATAGGTGAAGGTTTGTTCACTAGACTTCTTAGAAAATTCGATTTACCCTTTCTTTTTCAGTGATACAAGGACTTATCTATGCATAATGAATCTAGTCAGGGTGAAAAGCCATGCTAAACTGTTGAAATCCAATAAACAATAAGAGCAGCTCTTATTGTTTATTGGACTTATTATTTCTTCTTAATCTACATCTCCAATTTTACTTTCTAATTTTTGATGGAACTGCGGATCCTTTGGAATACTTGGATCTACTCCCTTTAATATAGGGATTTGAGCACATATCATTTGAATGGGAATTATATATTCATAAGTTTTATAGTATTGGTGATTAATGAATTCCGTTTTTAAATTCTGAGAACTGTCAGGCACATTACCTTTATTGCCAATGACATAAATAGAATTTGTCCATCCTGAGAGTACTTTAACCATCTTTTCTACTCGCGGCTCCACCCCCGTATCTAAAATGATAATTGTTGAATCCTCATTGATAGCATTATATATTCCATGAATAAACTCCTCAAATTCGTAGCCGGTAACAGGAATGCGCATTGTTTCCAGTAATTTCAGCGCGCCCTCCAATGTATCTCCATAAATCTCGCTTGTTCCAATAACACGAATATCCTTTGCCTGTGTAAGTTTTTCTTTATTAGTGTTAATCCAGTCAAGGGAAGCATGATATGTTTTTAAAAATTGATCGGCACTTTTCTCTATGGAAGCAATGTCATTTGCATATTCATTTTCTGTTAGTTTACTTGTTTCTCTGGCAATCTGTAGTGCAAGAAGCGTCAAATTTAATTTCGTACAATAATACCCTTTTGTCTTCGCACCAGCTTTTTCTTCACCACAATGTACGGTTAAAATATAATCAGCCGCTTCATCAATAACCGCCCCCTCCTTTCCAGCCATAGATGCCACCATACACCCTGCCTCTTTCGCCAGCTTCATCGCGCCATATGTTGAATTACTTGCCCCTCCTTGTGAAATACCGATTACTAATGTTTTCGAATTATCACCTATAAAGGTTTCCTTATCAATCATAAACGGGTAATAGGCGTCTACACGGATCCCCGTAAGACGCTGCATTAATTTCTGTGTTTGCAGCCCTGCATGAAAACTTGTGCCAGATCCAGTTACAATCATACGTTCAATATTCAAAGTTCTTACTTCAGCAAATAATTGGTCGGCATTTTGGATAATCTCTTTCATTTTTTCTGGGGTTTCTCTCATATAATCTTCGACTCTCATTTTTTAAATCTCCCTTTCTTAGGTATAATTATTTGATTATTGCTCATTTTTTTCTGCAATCCCTCTTTATTTTGTTGAGCACAGAAAATCTTGAATTGCTGTGGAAATACGATTGGTTGTTACTTGCGGCCTTGTAATTGCACTTCCTACCACTACGGAATGCGCTCCTATCTCAAATGCTTGAACAGTGTCTTCACCTCCCCAAAAACCACCTTCTCCAAAAACAGGAATGGTTACTTGTTTAACAAGCTCCTGAATCAAGTTAAAATCAGGCATTTTATGAATGCGATCTCCTGTTGTCGGCATTTTGCCAGGTTTCGAACTTGATAAGGTCGTCGCCAGTATATCTGCTCCTGAATTCCAAGCATTTATCCCATCCTCCACGGAGGAGATATCTGCCATTACTAACACATCAAACCTTTTCTTTATATCTGTTATAAATTCATGCGTGTTCTTCCCATCGGGCTTTAGTTCGTTTGTTGCATCGACTGCGACAATATCCGCTCCAGCTTCTGCAACTTCTTCCACCTCATTGATAGTTGGCGTAATGTAAGCATTACTTCCTTGATATCTTTTTTTTATTAAGCCTATAATTGGAATGGAGACGATATTTTTAACCTCTTTAATATCCTTCACTGTATTTATTCTGACACCGACAGCTCCACCGGATTCTGCTGCTGACGCCATTTTCCCCATACATCCATACAAAGGATCTTCTGGAAGCGCCTGACAAGATACATATAATCCTCTTTTTAAATCTTCTATTTTCATAATGAACCAGCTCCTAAAAATTTTTTTCGTAAGCCTACATAAGCCCAATCAACGAAGCGACTATTCCAAAAGCAAGAAGCCCCAAGATAACGTACATAATCTTTACTTCTTTCTTTAATAAGTAATAAACGAAAAACGTAACTGCCAGCGGAAGAATCGCTGGAAAGATTTGATCTAAAACCTCCTGCACTTTTATGGAAGCGTCACCAAAATTAAATTCAAGAGGTGTCTCGAATTTAACCATGGTAGCGGTCATAGCACCAACTGACATTAACCCTACGATGGATGCGCCGTATGTTATTTTCTGCATAATTCCACTTTCCATTGCTTTATTTAAAAAGCTCGCGCCAACTTTATATCCAATAAACAACCCGTAATATCGAGCCAGATAATGAGGCACATTAAATACCAGTACGTAAAGCAGCAATCCCAATGGATTTCCTTCCACAGTTAATGATGTACCTATACCTGCTGCAAGCAATCGAAAGGTCCCCCACCAAAAAGAATCTCCAATAGCCGCCAAGGGGCCCATTAAACTTATTTTTGTACTTTCGATAGAGTTAGAATCAAAATCCTTATTTTTTGCATTTTGTTCTTCCATCGCTATCGTTATTCCAAAAATAAAGGTTGCAAGCCATGGAGCTGTATTGAAAAATAGGAGATGTCTTTTCAGCGCAGCAACCGTATCTTCTTTTGTTTTATAAAGCTTTTTAATAATCGGTATCATCGTATGGACATAACCCAGTGCTTGCATTCTTTCAAAATTAAATGAACCTAATAGACGAAGGGATCTCCAAAAAACTTTTAATAGATCTTTCCGGGTAATCTCCTGGCTAGACGGATCTATCATCGGCTTCTCCTCCCTTCATTTGTAATAAAACTAAAGCTACAATTACTCCGATAACTGTCACACCGATAATATCCATTTCAAGATAAGCAGCTAAGACAAAACCGCCCAAGAAAAATGGAATCAGATTTTTAGTAAGAATCATTTTCATTATCATCGCAAATCCAATAGCAATCAGCAGTCCTGCTCCCATCGACAGTCCATCTGTAAGCCATTCTGGAATAGCATTAACAAGTGAATCAATAAAATTGGAGCCTAGGTAAATAAGAAGAAATACTGGTATAAATTGACTTAAGAAAAAAACAGCATAACCGCCTCGATGTGACCACTCAATCGCCTTCATATTTCCTTCTTCTGCATATTGATCCGCTTTTTTCATCCAATAAGAATTTATAATTCTAACCAGATTTTGCAATTGAGCCCCAAGTAAAGAAACAGGAACAGCCAATGTTGCTGCAACTGTAGCTTCAACACCTGAGAGGATTGCAAATGCTGTACCAGCTATTCCGCCAGTTATCACATCTGCCGGGGAAGTAGAGCCAATACCCACAATTCCCATAAAAACCAGCTCCAATGTTCCTCCTACAATCAGTCCTGTAGTGAAGTCACCCAACACCAGCCCTACAGCTGGCCCAAGAATAATTGGTCTTCCCAGCATATTATCTCCGAATATGCGTGAATCCCACTCAGCAAGTCCACCAATTACCCCAATTAGCAGTGCTTGGATAAACATAGAAGCACCTCCTTATTTATTTAATAAAACAGCTAACGGTTTCTTATTTTCTACCGGTGTCTGTCGAATTTCTATCTGAACACCCGATTCCTCCATTTCCTTAAAATGATTAATATCCTGTTCATCAACCGCGATTGAAGGCGTTCTCATTTCCTTGCCATCAGACATCCTCATTCCTCCTACATTAATGGAGCTGATCTCTTTTACTCCCTTCACGAGCTTTAAAGCATCCGCCGATTTATCTACTAAAACAAATATCTTTAATTTTGATGATGCGTCACTGTTCAAATATTCAATAGACTCGTCAAGAGATTTAAATAACACTTTCACTCCTGAAGGGGCAGCTAGATTTAGAGCCATTTTTTTCAGTTCATCTTTAAGAACTTGATCGTTTGCAATTAATATGACATTTGCTCCCAAATATCCCGTCCATGTATAAGCTACTTGACCATGTATTAATCGGTCATCAATCCTGACTAGTTTTATCATGAAGAATCCCTCCTTAACTATTGTTTTGAACTACTTTATTCACATGAATAATTCCTTTTTTACCTTGATTTATACAGTGATCAATTAGTTCATTTGTGTCCATTTTTTCCTGAAGACTTATCATTTCCAACATCATTGGCAAATTAAATCCTGTAATAATATTCACCTTATTACTTACAAACTCGGTACAAAGATTTGATATACTACCGCCTAGAACATCCGTTAAAATGATATATTCATTCTCTTCACCTCCTTGCATAATTAAAGAATTTAATTCTTCTTTTATATTTTCTATACTTGTATGAGGGTGCATACTGATGAAATTTATATTTACAGCAGGCCCCATAATCATTTGCACAGAATTCACCATTTCTTTGGCGAAATCTCCGTGCGAAGCAATCAAGAACTTCTTCACTTCGATATTCCCTCCTAGTCATTGTCCTTTCATCAAATACATGCAAATTCCATGCCAACTAGTGTGAATATATAAATTTCAGTTAAAATTCAGTTAATTAATATTAGTGTTGTCTATTTTCTGAAAGAGTGTCACAGATATAGTTAGCATTAGCTGGTTTGATAGGTTAGTGTGCAATGTTTTTTTCAAAACAACGCAAAAATGCTTTGCTTTATGTTACTAAGCAAAGCATTTTAAAGTTTATATAATACAATAATTAGAAAACGATTGAATGTGAAATTCTCCGTTACTGATCCATTTGCTGATTTAACTAATGCCCCTGTCTTTTTTTCGTACATTTGTTCAATCAGTTTTTGCACAGCAAGCTGAATCATCCTCTATAACTTTCTGCTAAAGATTTCAGAACCGGTTTCACTTATACATCACTTGTAATATTTGATAAATTTATTGCCTTATCTAATATACTCAATATCATATTAGCACCAGATTTCATAGGGTTAATACGCAATCCATATTGCTTTAAGTGAGGTTCAGCTTCTATAAAACTTCCGGATACACGATAAATCAAGGGTAAAATTTCATATTTCGACTCAGCACCTACTGGATGTGGAGCCGCTCCTAATTCATTACTTCTCTTTAACACTTGTTCAGCTATTGGTTCTTTTAATTCAACAATTACATTCTTTGATTGGGCATTCGCTATATATGCATTTTCTATCCCTTTAATAGCTCCTTCATTAAGTAACTTGCAGAGCTTCTCTACCTGTTCATTTTGAGTTGCCAGTAAAACAGGAGAAAATGTCATCATGCGTAATAATTCTAATGCCTCGTATCCTTGCACCTGCCCGCCGCCAGAATAATTCTTTTTCTGCAATTGTTGAATCTGTTTTTCTTTACCGACAATAACACCGACTCCTTCTGGTCCCAAGAGTTTAAAACCAGAAAAAGTAGAAAAATCAGCTCCGTATTCAACCCCTATTCCATTCGTTTTCATGACACAGTAATTATCATCCACAACAATCGGTAATTCCGGCCTTAAATGCTTTACCATCTCAATTATTTGCCGCAATTCATATGTATCAGAAGGCTGTTGTCTGGCATGCTGAATATAGAATACTTTACTTTCTTTATCCTCCATCACCAATGCTTCAACAGATTTTCTGTCATTATAATCAACAGCTTTCGTTTTAAGACCTAACATACGAATGGTATCTTTTGTCGTTGTATAGACAGGTGCTTTATGAATAATCATCGTTTCCCCAGCTTTCATTAATTCACTTAAAATGATACGAATAGCACCTGTCCCTGCACCACGAACCAGTGCAGCTTTTTCCGCACCAAAAAATGCAGCTAATACACGCTCTGCATTTTCGGTATACTCAGGCTTTTTATATTGAGCAGCCAAACCTAAATCACCCATAGTTAAAAACTGGGCTCCGGTAAAATGTTCACTTATCTTCTCTACTAATTTGAACTGTAATTGCTGCGCTTCCTGTACAGTTAAAGAGGGAAGCACAGAGTTTGCATATTTCAGCTGTGATACATCGTAGCCCATGATAAGTACCCCTTTCCCTTATTCCAATTGATATATTTACAAAAAATTTCTAAAAGGCTGGTTTATTTTTATTCATTATCTATCGTTTGTCCATCACTCAGTAAATTCCCCACTGAATCATAGATACCTATCAATTTTGGTGAACTGGAGAGTCCCTGAATAACAGCAATTTTTGCATGTGTCACAAAAACTTGTGTACGGAAGGCAAAAATTGCTGTATCTCCAATATGAACACAATCCGTATCGAGTGTCCCGTAATAATCAATATGCCCTGGTTCATTTTGAAGAACAGGTACTTTCTTCAACTGTGTGCTACTAGATCCTACCAAAGCGCACTTCATATGTGATCTTGGGTAAAATCCACCACCGAACACATACGCCTTCTTATTAGACACATGAGAAACTTCAGACACATATGTCATCGCTGGTCTTTCTTTCAGAAAATCTTCTGTATGCAGTGGCGTGGTGCCTGTCAGTGCATGACCAGGTTCTCCTTGGGTGGCGCCATGCTCTTTTAATAAACGCATCGTTTCTGTCGAAGTAGCACTAGGCATATTCAATTCCAAATGCTCATAGCCTTTTTCCTTTAAAAATTCATTTGCCTTTTGCATCGATGCAACATTAGGTGTAACAGATGGTTTATTTTCTTTAATAAGCAGACAGGGAAAACTTGTTAATCCGGCTATTTCTACAGCCTTTAATGCTTCTAATTTTTTTATATCTTCAAACAGCCTGGATAAGGTAAATCCGCCCTCCTGGCCATAATAAATATAATCGTTTTCCTCAGCAATACGCAAAAAGATTTTCTGTGATTTTCCCATTTCATTTGCAATATCACTTATATTTTTTGCATTTTCGTAGCTGAATACAGTAATATAATCTGGGTTGAGTTTTAAGATGGTCCGAATCATATTTTTAGGTATTTGAACAAGATGCCCAACATGTCCAATCTGAATACCAGCCTTACTCAATGTGATGGCTTCCCATGGGTCAACCGCTACAGCTTTTTTGATACCTGCTTCTACGATAGCATTGGCTACAGCTGGGTTTCTTCCAATTTGTTTTGTCATAAAAAATAATTCCATACCTAATCTTTCAGCTTCTTTATTTAACATAGATGCATTTTCTTTAATCGTATCCAAATCGAGTACATACGTATTTGGATCAATGATTCCCTGCTGATGCAGCTTTAAAGAAATATCTATTAATTTATAGTTACGTTTTTTTGTTATTTCCAGAAACATAAACTTCCCTCTCCAATCACAAATACTTATTCAAAAAGAAACGACTCTCCATTTTCTGTCGGATGCAGTTCTAAATAAGCAGCTGCCGTGGCACCTATATCTGACAGCGTGTCCCTTTCTCCGATGTTTATTGGATTCCAGCCTTTATGAAAAGCAAGTAAATACGTTTTTTCTCTTGTATGCTGACTATGGCCAATTGTAGGATCATTACCATGATCAGCACTCATAATTAATAAATCGTTCTTTGTCATTCTATGAAATACTTCCGTCAAATACGTATCTACTAATTCAATACGATCTGCATACCTATCCGGATCTTGAGCATGACCAGCAAGATCCGTTTCTTGGACTGTTGCTGCAATCAAACCAGAATTCACATGATCCATCTCATGAAGGATATTTTCCATTACTTGTTTTGTATCAACTCCAGGAAATTTTTTAGCACCTTCACAATAAATAACGTCCTGCATTTTTCCTACCAGAGATACATCCAGCCCTTCTTTTACAGCAATCGTCGGCAGCTGATACTTCGGAGATATTCCATATCCCAGATGACGAACTTCATATCCTTGTTTATAAACATTTGATTTTGGAGAGTTTACGCCGACTAATCCATCGGCCCGGCGTTCTATAGATGCTTGTAAATGCTTTGGAGTCACATTTTTCCCTCCAAGTGCAATCACTCTGTTCACTTTGACATTTTTTCGGACACAATTTCCTATTTTCAAAACTTCTTCGAACGAAATATAATCTAAAGGAGCACTCACATTATATATTTGTCCATAATCGGTCTCGATATTATCTGCCACTATAACGAGATCATTCACCAGCAGATATGGCATCTTTGGATTAGGTATCGTTACTTTATATCCCTCATTTTCTAACGCTGCTTTCACTTCTTCCATATTCTCAATAAAAGGAGCAAGGTATGCTTTCTTCGGCTTCGAACCCATAATTTCATTATGGCCTTCAAAACTATCAGCTCCCTGATGCATTAAATTCAATACACCGTAGCTAGCCAGATTTTCTTCATTTTTTAATTTAGGATGATGTAGAATTTTATTTATTCCCAGTCTTTCAAGATTTGGTATATTTAAAGATGTTTTATCTAAAATATGATAAAAGGTATTTGCGCCAATATCCTGTGGATGATATTCTTTCACATCATCCATATTGCCGACACCTAAACTGTCCAGTATTAAAATAATCACTCTTTTTGTCATGCTTATTTCCCCTATCTAAGACATAGATAATATTTTTGAATAGACTGGAGAAATATTTCATGGATTTCTAAGCACCAAATCTTTTCAGCCAGCCTATTCTTTCATATATCAGCATTCCTTAACTCTCTATGAATATAATTTTTCTCAGGTATTCATAAAAGTCATCGGATTTTTTACGAGCATTTTATCAATGGACTCGTCTGTAATGCCGTGAGACTGCATCAAAGGAACAAACGAATCCAGTAAAAAGCTGTATCCCAGTCCTCCTTGGTACTCTAAATGAGATTTTCTCGTAATATCCATTGATAAAAATACGCGTTCTATATATCCGGCATCTTGGATTTTCTTTAACATTTCTGCTCTTGTGCGGTCTGGCATATAGCTTTCCTTACCTACCGTATCAAATTCAACATATACACCTTGTTTCAACATGTTCAATATATAATCGGCATCTCCAGTAAGATCAACGTGTCCGATAACAACTTTATCCAAATCTACTTTTTCTGATTTGAAAAATTCTACCTGTTCTAATCCAAGTGTCCCAATGGAGGTATGTGTTGTTATCGGTTTATTGGTTTCTCTATGAGCAATAACAACAGCATCAAAGACTTTCTTCTCTGTTACTGTCCATTCATTAAAACTCGTACCAATTTCTCCAATAATGCCAGCCTTTACGTTTGTTCCTTTAATCCCCTCATTGATTTCTTTTATCATTCTTTCAGCCAACTGTTCCTTGGTTTCTCTCCACACCTGTACTGGGTAGAATTCTTCCTGATAAAAACCCGTAGAATGAATAATATTTATCTCGCTTAATTCCGCAGCCTTCTCTACAAATGGAATATTCCTTCCCATCCCAAAATTTGTGACATCAACAATATTCCGGACACCTTTTTCGTATAATTTTTTGTATTCTGATACAGTCTCCGAGAACACATCCAGTTGGCAGTCTTCCGTATTTTTCACTTCCGATAAATCTATTGTCGTATGCTCATGCATATAAGTTATCCCGCTAACTAACATAACAATCCCATTCCTTCCATAGGCTTCAACTAGCTTTATATCTCTATCCATTTAAAATGACAGAGTGATGTGGTTTATGTAAGAAATTTATTTACCATAAACCTACCAGGTTCAAAATATTGACCAGAATTCCTAAAGCAACAACTGCTACAGGTCCTACAGCTAATTCTACGAGCGGTTTCTTGGCCATACGGTTAATTAGGTAGAATCCCATCACCCAGAAAAATCCAATTCCAGGCGCAATCTGTTCAGAAGCCATGGCACTCCCAATTAATATGGCCATCCCCAATACATCCGCTAATGATGTTCGAATATGCTCTCCCATTTCCCGAACTCCCGGGAGTTTATCCATGCTTTTAGTAACTATGGACAGCAGCATTACTTCTGCATACATAACTACGGCTCCTAATACGAACGCCAGTATCGGAATATCCCTAAAAATAAGACCAACTACAAAAACCATTGTTGTACCAGCAAGACCATAGACTCCAGTTACAATTGCGGTTGAGAATACCAAAGGAATAAATCCAATCGCTCTTGCAAACGTTGCAATTGCACCTTCAGTATATTTTCCCTCGTTAATTAAGGCTTGCGGCATGGCATCTACTGCAAGTATTAACTGTGCAGATACCAGCGCAATCAAACCACCCATTAACGCAAGTAACCAGCGGTTTTTCCTGATTTTATTTACACGCTCAGCAAATATATTTACCAAATCAGCATTCGTAGATTCTCCCTCGCCTTTCACTTTTGCCGCATAATATACCATCATCAACATTCCGACTAAGAGCGCCATCCCCTCCGGACTTAATGTTATATCATAAGAGGCAACGGTAAATGATCCAAATTTAGCAAATAAGAGGTAGGCGATAAAAGTAATCAGAGCTGTACTCATTGCCTTCTTCATCCCATGCTGATACCCTACAGCTACTGCCGGGAAAACCGTGAAAGATATAATGATAGGAGTTCCTACCAGACTTAAAGACTCCAAGAAATTGATTGGAAGCTGGTTAAACAGATCAACAATAAACTGAAGACCCAGACATACTCCAATGCTGTACACAGCGCCGACAATTCCTGAGATAATCATTCCTTTTTTACTATCTGGCGTCCAAATACCAATGATGTCACAAGCTAATAAAATACTATGTGCTATAATAATTACTGCACCAATGGATAAAGGAATCCCAAATCCAATAATTAACCCAAAACTTAAAGCAAAACTAGTTGCTGCCAGTTCTTTTCTTGTAATACGTCCTTCCAAATATTCTGGCATAATAGGCCGCAGCCCATCATTAAACACTGCTACCCCTCGATTAACCAGCATGGAACCTATTGCACCGACTAAAGCAATAGATATAAGCTGAATGATTGTAAACTCCATTCTTTCCTACCTCCTGACCCGTCCTTATTTATTTAGTAAAGCAGGGATTAAAATATCTAACATATTCTTCGAGGAAGGAGCAGTGAAACCAAAAGCTACCTTCCCTTTGTTTACTTCTTCTTCTATTTGCTCTTTGCTCATGACAGAACTCGGGGAAGCTAACGAAACACAATTGCTCTGTCCTAATAACGCATAAGCCATTGCAAGTGCACCGCCTGATCCAGTTTCACACGCCCCGACATAGTAGTCAGCCTGCTTATTTTTAATAGCCATTACAGCATCTAAATCACTCTTGATTACCACATCGACTTCCTGCCCACCCAACTCTTTAATTTGCTTCTCAATTACCTGCTTGTTTAATTGACCACCAATTACAATTTTCAACATAATAAAACCTCCTATTTGTTATTCTCCATAACTCCATGTAAATGGAGATAAAAATAATCCTGCTCTTCTTTTGGAAATTCGTGATGAAGCTGATCTTTTACAAACTCAATGACCTCTTTTATTTCTTCCATATATGGTGTCTGATATATATCATCTACGACTGCCTGAGATGGACCTTCCAATTCTTCCCCTTTTTCAATTCGGGCTAAAGCCATACACATATGTGTCCAAAACATTTCCGAGTTTTCAATTGGTTCTTTGTTAAATTTTGCTGCTAAAAAATCATACGTTTGATTCGTAACATCATAAGCTTGCTTCGTAATGATTTGACCTTCTAATAAAATTGTTAATTTCTTATTCATTTCCAATTTGTTCATATTATCATACCTCAATATACTGTATATTGTATTTTATTATAAGGAAGGATATTAATACCTCGGTATTACTTCTCCCTTTTCTACACTTTGTTGCACCTGTAGTATCTTCTCTTCAGTTACGGAGTGCCATTTTTCATTCATTTCCTCTTCCCGGTCACCTTCAATAACAATGACCGCCTGCGATGTGTCCCTTGCAAGCTTCTGAGCTTCTACAGATTGGAAGGAAATAGATTTAAAATTCCTTGTCATCCTCTTATCATCCACATTCCAAATGGTAGCATCTATTTCTTTACTCGATAATTTATCGAATAGCTGCATATAGTTAACATCTACAAATTCAACATCTTTTTCCGCAAATTCCAGATGTGTTAATTGAAATTGGTCTAATGACTCTTGGTCCACGCCAACCCTCATTCCATCCTCAATTTCATTTTTTTCTTTGTCTGCTAAGAAAACTTTATGCGCAGAGACATAGGTATTCTCTCCAAAGCTTCTTAATATTTTCAGATTAGGATAGTCAGATAAAGTAAGTTTTGCAGTCATTTTGGATACAACAGCATAATCACATCTCTTCGTTCTTAAAGACTCAATTCGATTTGTTGCACCACGCATATAAATTAAATTAACCCGCTTTCCTGCTGATTCAAAAGCTTCAACAATTCCACTTGCCAATCCTTCATACTTTCTGGAATAAGGCAATGGCATTGATCCAATCAAAGGAGCAATCCCTGCTATTTCCAATAAAACATCATCATCTTTCCAAACTAAGAAAGTGCCTAAATGACCTCTTGCCTCTGTCTGAATTGCTTTCATCTCTTCCAGCAATTTCATAGCCTGCTGCACAGTTCCTCTGCCAATATTCAATCTTTCGCTGTAATCTGAAACTCGTGGCACCTTGGCTCCAACATCTATCTTATTCAATAACTCTGCAATTTTCTTAGCCGCCAGACCATTTTTAGAATAGAGTCTTTCCCACATATATACCCCCCTTTTACCAATATACCGTATTCTGTATTTTATTATAAGCGTTTTCATTTGGATATGCAAGATAAATTTTTAGAAATCTAAATTATGTAATAGCACCTCTTTACTCTGTGAACTCTCGTTCAAAAATTCCGTAATCAATATCTCCATCCTCTCTTGTTTACTTCATACAATACCTCTCCCGGCATTTCCCTAACCACGACATCTTCCCCAAGAAAAAGTAGCCAGCTAACCATCTCACTAATCTCCTCTTCATTCCTGACATCGACAAAAGTGTTTAAACGCGCACTAGTCTGGTAAGGATTAGTATAAGAAATAGAAACAGTAAGGGGATGATACTTTTTAAATTGAGCAATTGCGTTTGGCCCCAAGTCAATCACAAGGTTAACATCTTTTTTCTGCAAACGCTGTTTCTCCAAAATCTTTTTCCTGCTTAGTCTATTTTTAACAGGATAGGGTTCAACATCAGTAAGACTGTCTACAGGAATAATTTGCGTCTTTTCTTCTTTCAAATGGAAGCTTTCAATCAACCAGCGGCTTTTTTCCCGATAAAGATGCAGAAGATAAATCGGATAAAATTTTAATTCTTTTCCTTCCTGTACAGTAATCCATAAATAGCTATCCAGAAGGATGTTTTGGATAAGCTGTTCCAGCATAGGATGAGGAAGATCAGACAGGTCAAGCAAATCAGGATTATTGGGATTAGTTCCTTCAAACAGCAGAATTTGATTTAAAAGAACCAGGTCATCCTGTTGATTTTCAGAGATTAAACCAAGCAGCTTTTCAGCCAGAGAGTGACGGCTTTTTAAATAAGGAAGCTGCTGATTTCTGGTAGCCATAAAAGCAAGAAAAAGAGCTTTGATCTCATTATCCGTGAAGCGAACAGTGGGCAGGACGGAGTTATTCATAACAAAATAACCTCCGTCTCTTCCCACTTCAGCGACAAGCGGCATTCCCATCGCTTCAATTTCCCGTATATCTCTAATAGCTGTCGATCGTGAAATGTTAAATTCCCGCATGATTTCTGATATGGTAAAACGGGAGCGATTATTGATATAGCGCATGATTATATTAATCCGTTCAACTTTTTTCATGATATCCTCCTAAACAGTATCACTTTTTGACATGATTTAACGTTAGTATAAACATATCAAATGAAAAGACAACTCATTTGGTACAAATTCTTAAAAAGGCAGGTTTTGAATATGGCAAATTATACATTAGAAGAAAAAGACAGCTTTGTGGTGTTAGGTTTTGGAACAGAACTGAAAAGTGATTATACAGACTATATGGGAATCAATAAAGAAAAAGCTGATTTCTGGAATAAAGTGAATGAGGATGGAACACTGGATACGTTAAAAACTGTTGCTGATAATGACTACATTTTTATCGTCAATGAAGCGGTGAATAATAAGATGATGCATTATGCTGGTGTAATGACGAAAGAGACATTACCTGACGCAACAAGAGTTATTCAATTTCCTAAAGGGGAATATGTTGTTGTTAAAGGAGAAGCAGAAACTGCTAAAGACTTGCATGAGACACTTACTGGTAAAGCTTTTGGCGAGGCTCTGCCGGAAGCTCAGGATGTTGCATATGTCGGCGGGCCAAATACATCTGTTGAGATGGGTAAGCGTGATGGCAAGGTATATGGTGAAATGTGGATTCCTGTTGTGAGGAAGTAGTAATCAAATTCATTGCTTCTTCAATATTAGTCTAAAATAAACCCAATCATTCCCTTATAATGATTGGGTTTATTACTTAAAATGTAATTCATTGTTTGAAGGAAAAATCCTAGCCAATACGAACCTTAATATAGGTTCTGTCATCAAATGATATATTATCTTTAGCTATACCTTTTGTTGATTTATTTTCATAAATACAAAGTGGATCAACCATTAATAAACGTGATAGTTCTTTCTCGGAGGCTTCAAGACTCTCTAATATCGTTGGGTAGCCATCGGACGCTAAAGAGAAAACTTTCACATCCTCTGATAAATCTATCGTCTTAATAAGTTCTGAGGGTATCGGAAAACCATTTATAACTGCATAACTTAAATCGGAATCTGGAGTTGCATTTTGAAAATTATACTGCTTTTGAATAAACGGCTTAATTAGTCGGAAACCGACGTCTTCCTCTGACAGTAATTCCTTTACAGTTCTTCCCTTTACTAATTCCCCTTGAACAATAATACTTCTGGCTTCACTAAAAACCTCATCTATTCTTTTAATATTTTGATAGAGTTTACCATCGAAATAAAGCTGACAATCTCCAACCATCCATACTTTATGATGATATTTACTATAAATAATCATCGAAGCACTTGGACGAATATATGGAATTTCAAGAACTTCCTGCTCCAAGTTTAATTTTTTATACAACACTTTATATCTTTCATTAATAACTGTAATGATTTCATCTATTGACTCTCTTCCATTTAATGACGAAATTGCATCTCGAATCAATTCTGCAGCTATCCTACCTTGTGTCTTTTCGCCGTATAAGCTGTCCGAGACACTAGTTGCTCCATCAATCACAGCGGCAAAATATTCATTATGAAAATACATATCCTCACACAATGCCATATTACCACTTTTTGATTGAATAAATTTCTCAATAAGCTCCATTCTTATGCCCCCACTCGTTTCGACATATTTTTTGCAAGCTCGACTCAATCCTAACATTCTTCTTCATTCAATACTCATTTCAATACCAATAGCTTCTTCTTTAATATTTTTCCACGTTTCCCAACTCTCGCCAGATAGTTCTTTCCCACTGAATACATCATGATACTTAACTAGATTTCCCAAATATTTTGCCATAGGTAACTGAAGAATAAAAGGTTTGCTTTCAATTAGTGAGTTTTTTGCTGGTATCCAGCCTGTATTGCTTAAGAATTCTAACTGTACATCATCCTGATCTAGGAAGCTATAAAACATCTCAACCTTTTTCTCATTACTAAAAGATATAAATCCGCTCCCTGACACAAATAAGGGCTCTCCACTATCGAATAGCGGCAAAACTTCTATTTCAAAAGTACTTCTAACCAACTCTTGAATCATTTGTAAATTGCTAGAAGTGGTAATAAGCGCTCCTACTTCCATATTGGAAAATTTCGTTACTGCCATATGGTTGTCTAATGGTGGTACCAGTTCATACTCTTTAATTAAATTCGTCCAAAGTTTTTCAAAGGAAGTTTTACTTCCCTGCTCTTTCTGTTGAAAGGCATCCCAATAATACGGAATATCTTCATCAAAGTGAAAAAACCAAAATGTTTTTGCTTTATTGTTATTTATTTTATCTTGAATTTCCTTGTATACTGCAAGCGTATCACAAGAATTAAAAGGGGAAACACGTTGATTATCTTCTATATGATTATCTAGAATGGTCCGGTTTATAATAATGATTGGAATCTCAATCCCTAATGGGTAACCATATAATCCATTATCATAAGAAAAGTTTTCTAATGTTGCTTCATGGAATGCAACCGAAAAATCCTCTCCAATTTTTTGGATTGAATTAGGATTACTTAATTCCATAATCTCATCCAGTCCATAACTAGAATGTATTTCAATAAGATCAGGAAGATTGTCTTCCATATTGGGAAGTATAAGTTCCTCAACCAGTGCCTCTTCACTTTTGAATTTTGTAATATTCATTTTAATCCCTGATTCTTCCTGAAAGCGTTCAACAGAAGAGATTAATCCGGGAGTAGTAAGCCATATATTCATTGTATCCTCATACTCATCCTCTTTATTTAGTACAAAATCTTGATTAATTAGATTGAATATATAGATAATGGATAAAACAACGATACAAACAGATAGTAAAAAAGGAACTTTAAATTTCATGGCTCAATACTCCCTGTAAATATATATTAGTGATGACTCAGTATACTTGATTCGATAACTTTCATCACATTTTGAATGATTCCTTCTATTTTATCATCTTTAGGGGATTCTACCATAATTCTCAGTACCGGCTCTGTTCCTGAAAAACGGACAAGACACCACGTACCATCCGACCATTCCCACTTCACTCCATCATAGGTCTTATGCTCCAAAAGGTCTCCTCGATAAAGTTTTTCGGCAGCAGTACCGAAGATAACAGATTGAATATGCTCCTTGTACTCTGCTTCATAACTATAATTATGCTCCTTAAAATATCGTTTACCAAATTTTCCTTTAATCTCTTGTCGAATCTCACTTAGTGGTTTCTTAGTGTAAGCAAGCAGCTCCAATATAATCCCGGCTGAAAGTATCGCATCCTTTTCCAAAAGATGTCCTTTAATGGTAATCCCTCCAGAGCTCTCCCCACCCAAAACAGCATCTGACTGAAGCATTCCTTCAGCAATATGTTTAAATCCAACCGGTTTCTCAATACATTCAAACCCATAATAATTAGAAATATCATCCAAGAGATGTGTTGTCGAAATATTACGAACTACATTTCCCTTCATTCCTTTGTATTCCAAAAAGTAATAATACAAAATAACTAATATCTCATTTGCATCAACATAATAGCCTTTCTCATCAATGATCGCAATTCGATCACCATCGCCATCAGTTGCTATACCAATATCATATTGTTCTTCTTTCATCATTCCCGTTAATCTCCATAAAGATGACTCTGTCGGTGCAGGAACACGGCCACCAAATAGAGGATCTGCTTTATCATGGATAATTTTTATCTTTGATCTGGAATCTACTAATAACGTTAATAAGGAATTAATACCGGTGCCGAACATCGGATCATATAGTACACTAATATTAGCCTGCTTAATTAAATCCAAATTAATTTGTGATTCAACAAAAGTAATGAATTCATTTGTATAGTCTTTTCTAATAGTCAAATTATTTTCCAAAGCACGGTTATAGTGTATTCGCTTTATTTCATCTGCTTGAACCGCATTGATTGATTTTTCCAGCTCGGTTGTAATATCTTCCGTTGCGGGCAATCCACCTTCATGGACATACTTAATACCATTGTATATATAAGGGTTGTGACTAGCTGTAAAAGTTAAGCCTGCTGCTGCTTTTTCTTCAATGGTGACAAAATTCACTAATGGTGTCGGGACCGATGGCGTTAGAAATATAACTCTGATATTATTTGCAGCAAATATCTCCACAGAAGCTTTGGCAAATTCTTCAGCCATAAAACGATTATCGTATCCGATAACAACCCCTTGATCCTGTTTATGATTTTGAAGAATTTGATTTGCGATTCCTTGGGAAAACTTTCTCACGTTATCAAATGTAAATTTTTCACCTATAATATCCCGCCAGCCGCCTGTTCCAAAACGTATCATGTTATGCCTCCCCGTATAATTTAATTTTTATAGTTTCTAACACCGTTTTTTCAAGAGTCACCCCAAACTTCTGTCCCTATCATTCTCTCTTACAAAACATCCACTTGAACGATTATTACACAATCTACATATCGAGTTCTGATCGTCACCCTATCCAAAAATCAGAATTAAACTGATATCTCCTTCTTCCCTGAGATAATCATAATAATAATTAATGAAATAATCGTAGCTAACGACAGCATAGATGCCAATGCTGCAGCTGTTCCGAAATTAGATGTAAATACTTCACTATAAATTGAAACAGTAATCGTTGCAGTTGCACCATAATACAAAACGATGGTTGAACTTAATTCATTTATAGTTGTTACCCAACTTAATATTGCTCCAGATAAGACTCCCGGTATCATTAAAACAGCAGTCGTCTTAAAGAATGTTTTCATTGGAGGTACCCCTAAACTAATCGATGCTTCCTCAACACTTTTATCAATCTGATGCAATATGGCGGTGCTGGACCGCATTGTATACGGCAATTTCCTTACAACATATGCAATAACTAAGATTACCCACGTACCTGTTAATTCAATTGGCGGTTTGTTAAAGGCTATGATCAAACTAATACCCAGAACAGTACCCGGAATTACATAAGGAATCATAATTAGCGCATCTAGGAAAGAAGTAATTTTGGATTTTCTTCTCACCACCACATAAGAAAGTAAAAGCCCGGCAATGACCATAATCACAATTGCAACGCTTGCATACGTAAACGTATTCTGAATTGCTTTTGGAACTTTATAAAGCACCTCTCGATAACTATCTAAACTAAACCCGCCAACAAAAACCGGTCCATTAGTTTTCAAGAATGAAGTAGTAATTACAGTTGCCTGTGGAATGATAGATAATGTAACAATGCCCATTACCATTAATGTCGCTAAAGTACGCTTCACGGGACTTAACTTAATTACTTTTGGAGGTCGTAATGAACTCATAGTATACGTTTTTCTATTCATAATATGGCGTTGAAATAGTAAAACAGCAGTAGTCACAGAAAGTAAAATCATACTTAACGTACTGGCCATTGCCGGGTTAGACCCCATTTCACTAATGAATTGATCATACGCAAGAATTGGGAGCACCTTCTCTCCTTGACCGATTAACATTGGTGTACCAAAGTCAGCGAAAGATGCCATAAATACCATCAAAGCTCCAGTTGACACTGTCGGAAAAATTAATGGTAAGGTAACTTTACGAATCCGTGCAAATCCAGAAACTCCAAGGCTGCTTGATGCCTCCTCTAGTGAAACATCAATTGTTTTCAAAGCTCCTGATACATATAAATAAATATGCGGATAAAACTGTAAGGTGAATACCCAAATCATTCCATGTAATCCATAGATAGATGGTATTTCAATTCCAATATTTGCAAGGAAGTTTGTAATAAATCCATTATTTCCAAGCATTAGTATCCAGGAATATGCCCCGATAAACGGTGGAGACAACAACGTTAGTATAATTAAAATATGGAATACCCCTTTAAATGGAATATTAAATCGTGACATTGCATAAGCAACTGGAATACCTAACACACAGGCAAAAAAGGTCGCAGATGTAGATACAATAAAGCTGTTAATTAAAGCTGAGTAATAGTATTTACGGCTAAAGAATTCCTGATAGTTTTCTAATGAAGCTTTTCCATCCTGCCAAAAGCTATTAATAAAAATATTAAATAAAGGATAAATAAGGAAAAAGCCAATCAGAATAAATGCTGCGATAATAACAAAATGCCAGAAGTCTAACCTTAAATTAAACGGTTTCTTTAAGACTTGTGTTCTTGTGCTCATTTAGTACTTCCTCCCCGCTCTCATCAAAAATAACCGCTTCCTCTGGATTTAGATCAACCTTTACTAAGTCGCCAATTTTCCTTAGCATGTTATAACGGATAGAATGCTCGTGTGCACTGATAAGCGTGCCAGAAGTAAACCTTATTTTATATACAACAGACTCTCCCAGAAAAGTAGCATCAACAATCTCTCCTTCTACTAGAGCAGAATTTGCATCACCAGTTTCCTTGATTTTGATTTGTTCCGGACGTATAGAATATATCCCCTTTCCATAAGCACTCTCAAAAAGTTTTGTTTTTAAAGCTGCCCCTTCTACAAATACAGTAGCATGTTTGTCAGAGTCTATTATTTCTATTTCTGCATCTAAGAAGTTAGTAGTTCCGATAAAATTAGCGACAAATTTATTAACAGGACTTAAATAAATCTCATGAGGCTTGCCGATTTGCTGTACTTTGCCTTCACTCATAACTGCAATTCTATCTGATACTGCAAGTGCCTCTTCTTGGTCGTGTGTAACGTAGATAGTTGTAATATTTAAGCTTTTTTGCAGATTTCTAATATCCTCTCGCATCTTAACTCTTAGTTTTGCATCTAGATTGGATAATGGCTCGTCCATCAACAATAAGCCAGGATGAATAACAATTGCCCGTGCCAACGCAACACGTTGTTGTTGCCCGCCGCTCAATTGAGATGGCTGTCTATCTTTAAGATGAGACAATTCAACCATATCGAGTGCTTCTGTTACTTTAACTTTTATTTCATCTTTTTTTATTTTTCTTGCCTTTAAGCCATAAGCGACATTCTCAAAGACAGTTAAATGAGGAAAAATAGCATAATTTTGAAATACCATTCCAATATTTCTTTTATGTGCAGGGATGTTATTCATATGACTGTCTTCAAAAAAAAGATTTCCTTCTTCCTGTTGATAGAATCCAGCAAGTATGCGAAGTAAAGTGGTTTTACCACATCCACTTGGGCCGAGCAAGGTGAAAAATTCTCCTTTTTTGATGTTAATATTAATATCATCAAGCGCTTTATTATCACCAAAGAATTTACAAATTTGTTTTATTTTTACATGATCTTGCAAAATTATTTCCCCCTTCTTTAGAAAGGAATCAGATTTGAACACAATCCCTTATTCCTGTTCAATTAAGACCTCTTGGAACTGATTCATTACACTATCTTTGTTATCTGCAGACCAGCCGAAATCATAGTCTACTAATGGAATCTCTTCAGAACCAATAAGTCCCTCCGGCGGATTCACGTCATCGCGCACAGCTCGTCTGCCAAAATCCTCTACAATCATTTCTTGTACATCTTTACTGACTAAGAAATCAATGAATTCCTCTGCATTTTCTGAGTTTTTAGCATCCTTAATTAATGCAACACCATCGGGAACAGCAGAAGTCCCTTCTTCCGGATAACTAATATCTACAGAGGAGCCGCCTGCAATATAACGATATGCCGCTTCTTCTAATGTGATCCCAACAGGGAATTCACCATCAGCTACCCCTTTAGGTACAGCACTTGAACTAGATAAAATAGTTCCATCTAAGTTAGCAACAAATTCCTCTACAAAATTCCAGCCGTCATTTCCATCATCGCTGTATGCAGACAACATAGTCACCAATTGTGTATAAGCAGAACCTGATTTGCTCGGCTCAACAAAAGCAATTTTACCAGTCCACTTTTCATCTGTTAAATCTTTCCATTCTTTTGGTGCATCCATATCCGACACCATTTCCTGGTTGTACATGATTACCATTGGTAACGCGGAAAATCCGGTCCAGATATTATTAGGACTCTTGAATTCAGTAGGGATCGCTTCGTCTTCAGCTGATTTATATGGCTCGAAGCTGTCACCGAATGCTTCTAATGATTCAGCACCGCCTCCCCAGAATACGTCTCCTCCCGGGTTACCTTCTTCAGCAGTCACACGATTTAATAATTCCCCTGTACCGCCAGTTACAACGTCTACTTTAATACCCGTTCTCTCTTGAAATTCTTTTACGATTGGATTAATAATTTCATTTTGATGAGGTGAATACACTGTTAATGTATTTGAATTCCCACTGGCCTCTCCATTATCATCAGATCCACATGCACTAATGATAATTAGAAGCATTATTGCTACTAGAAAAGTAAATATTTTCTTCATTTAGTAAACCCCCTAAATAATTTATTTATGATACAATATGATAATAGCAAATGAATGAAAGCGGATACAATCATATTTTTTTCATAAAATGTATAACTTTTTTCTAAGGCAGCAGGTGAAGAAATGATAGCCAAACTTCATAGTCTAAATTTACGCAGTAAATTAATCATCGTTATTATCATTACTTCTTTAGTCCCTTTATTGCTGCTAGGTTTTTTTACATTTAACTTTCTATCAGAGCTACTTCAAGAAGAAGTAAGTGAAAATGAATTAGAACGTTTAACATCTATCAATAATCAAGTGTCCTTTTTCTTAGACGATATTGAGCAAATGACTCTTTTTTTCTATAAAAACGAAGAAATACAAGATATCTTAAAGAAAAATAATACCCGAAATTTAAACGAAAAATATGTAGACTTTGAATATGTAAATGAATTATTTGATACTGTAACTGGAGTCAAAGACTGGGAGGTTAATATTTATGTTATCGGTTTAAATGGGGATCGTTATTTTTCAAATGAATACCTGCCTAACCGATATAATTCCATTCGGGAATCATGGGGAGTTTTTAGAAAAGCTAACAATGCCAAAGGCTCCTTAGTATGGGATACGAATTATTCTATTAATGGAGTAGATAATCAAGATATCGTTCTCACTGCTGGAAGAATTTTAGTAGACTCCACCACAAATGAAAAAATCGGCTATTTAATGGTTGATATCTATGAATCTGCTTTTTCAACTATCTATGAAAAAAATAACTTCTCAAATAGGGAAAGCTTTTTCCTATTAGACAACCAAGGTTATATCATTTCAAGTCAACCAAATAAAACAAACGTTGGGACAAAATTTGAAATGGACTACTATCAACGTATTATGGATGGGGAAAAAGGATTCTTTCATTTTGACTGGCATGATATAAGTTCGATTCTAACCTATCAAACAGATGAAAATACAAATTTTAAAACAGTAAGTATTCTCCCAATGGATATCATCCAGCAAAAAAATTATCTTGTTCGTAATTTAACGCTCAACTTTGCACTAATTGGAATCATTTTTTCAATATGGCTTGCGTATTACCTGTCTAAAACTATTACGAGACCACTTTATAAGTTAATCAATTTAATGAAAGAAGTAGAAAAAGGAAATCTTCAAGTCCGGTTTGATTCGAAATTTAATGATGATATTGGTATATTTGGAAAAAGATTTAATCAAATGTTAGAAAAGTTAAAAATATCCATTCAGGAAAACTATGAAAAACAGGTTCGTATGAAAGACTCTGAACTAAAAGCATTACGCGCCCAGATCAATCCACATTTTCTTTATAACACATTAGAAACGGTTAATTGGCTTGCACGCCTTGAAGGAGTCAACGATATTAGCAAAATTGTCGTATCATTAAGCGAGATTATGAAATATTCTGTCCGAAAAGGCAAAGACTTCGTTACAATTAAACAGGATGTAAAACAGCTCAAAAACTATTTAACCATTCAGGAATTTCGCTATCGTGACAAGTTTGATGTTCATCTAACAGTTGATGATTCAGTACTTAATCAAAAAATTCCAGCCTTATTATTACAACCGATTGTAGAAAATGCGATTGTGCATGGCCTTGAGAATAAGGTATCAAAAGGAAAAATTGATATCTCTATTACAAAAGAGCACAGAAGGATCCGTATTATTGTACAGGATGATGGTGTTGGAATGGATGAAAAAACGCTCGTTCAAGTCAATCAAGAAATAAAAGAAGGCCTGGAATTCGAAGAGCTGGGTATTGGCATTGAAAATGTTCGTAAACGATTGTATTTGAGCTATGGGAGCCAATTCCAGTGGACTCTTACTTCCAAGGACAATGAAGGTACAAGAATAGAAATATTAATCCCATATAAGGAAGGGTAAATCATGTTTTCTATATTAATTGTTGATGATGAATGGACTATTCGAGAAGGATTAAAAAGAACAGTTCCTTGGAGTGATTGGGGAATTGAAGTTGTTGGAACAGCAACAAATGGTAATGATGCATTACAAATTTTAGCTGACACACCACAAATCAACATCCTTTTGACTGATATCCGCATGCCGGGAATAAATGGATTAGAACTAATTGAAACCTGTCGTACACGTTTTCCCAGTCTCAAAATGGTTCTATTAACTGGACACGATGAATTTGAGTATGCTCAAAAAGCAATCAAGTTTGGTGCTGACGACTTTTTATTAAAGCCAACGAATATTGATGAATTAAAAACGACGATACTCTCCATTAGGAATAAATTACAGTCAAAGCAACAAGAAAAGGATGAGCTCGTATCCTTGTTAATCAAAGATCTAGTTGAGCATAATTCATTAGAAAATCTCGATAAGATAAGAGCTATTGAAATTATTCATCCAGGCTATGGATTTATTATCATTCGTTCCATGGATAAAAATAAAAGAGTGTTAAATATAGAAAATGTTTATTTGATTGAGGACAAAACTGATCAGCAGGTATATTTTTGTCATTCATTAAAGAACGAAGAAGGCTGGAAAAATATAATTGATCAAGTGAACAACTATTTAGCAGACACAAAAGCTCTCTATACCCTTCACCTAAGCTTAATTACTAGTGAACTTACACAGTTAATTAACATTTACAAACAGGCATGTACTGCTTCTGAATTTTATAATAAAAGTGAAAATCTAACAATCTATAAATATTTTGATGAACAATACACTTTAGACTTTGAAGAAATTATCCGATATATTCAACATCATTATCAGGAAACCAAAAGTCAATCTGAACTAGCCAAACAATTAAATATAAGCAATAGCTATTTCAGTAAATTATTTAAACAACATACCGGAATGAATTTTATCGATTACATAACAACAAAGCGAATCGAAGTAGCTAAAGAACTTCTTTGCTCCACTACCTTGAAAACTTACGAAATCGCACATGAAGTCGGTTATATAGAAGCCAGATATTTTAGTCAAATATTCAAGAAATTAACTAATAGGACTCCCCTTGAATACCGTAGGATGAAACAACAGATTCCACCTCTCGACTAAATTTCTTTTTATTGCTCCTGTTATTCGTAGGAGCTTTTTTATTTTAAATAATAAGGAAGTATTTTGACAGAGAAATATAGATAGAGGAGCAAAAAAGTTCGACTTCCGATAGCATTAATGCTATCATTAGCATACAATAAAACATAAGGATTAGTGATATGTCCGAATCAAAATTTGAAATATTATATAAAGGAAATACATCTCATTTTGAAACGTATCTACTGGACCGCGCTGAACAAGAATTACGAATTGGGAAACAAAGCATTTGGTGCAAAGTTGCAGACATGTACGCCAGACAGCTTACTATAATTTCCATTAACCCTTTTCCCGAGAGTATATTATTTGATTCAGACGAAACGCCACCTTCTTTGAAACAGATTATAGCACACACACAAATTATACTAATTTTTATAGGTGGGGAATAAAAGGTGGTAAAACAGGAAATCATCCTATTATCTATGCAATTCACAATTACCATAAAGTAGTTTTGCTTCATTATTTCAACAAACAATATAATGGCTTAATCAACCGGAGAGATATCCTCCCAGCTGAAAAAAGCTATTCAAATTATTGCGAAGATGACCCTAATCTCTATTAATACAAGGAGGAGAAAAACAGTGAGTGATTTTTTTGAACGCTACGCTAAAATGCGCGGTGAACAGCATGTACAGAATCTGCAGTATGAAGGAAAAATCGCAGCACAAATAAAAACTCACCGTCAGCAGCAGAAGCTGTCTCAACAACAGCTCGCTGATTTAGCAGACTTGCCTAAATCAACAATTGGCAGAATCGAAGCCAGTATAACAAGTCCAAAGGTTGATACATTATTGCAGATTTCCAAAGCACTAAATATTCCTTTTATTATTGATGGCACAGCTGATCAAAAAGATATATTTCTAAAAACCTGATTCTTTAAAATGACGGCAAAACTTTTAACACTTCCTATAGAATAAAATAAACTGTTTCAATCTAGTGCAATTCCAACTAAAATCGCGGTAAAAAGAATATAATTTTTAGAATGAGGGTTTTCACAGATTATTGGTGAAGGCCTTTTTCTAATGTGTCCGATTTTAGACAATGTCGTTTGATATTAGCATTGAAAACGTTACCAACGCTATATATACTGAATACAATCAAATATTAGGAGGCTATCATCTTGAAAAAAATAACGCATTTATTATTAGCTATTACTCTGTTAATGGTACTGGCAGCTTGTGGAAGTGAAGAAGATAATGCAAATAAACTCGTCATCTATTCACCAAACAGCGAAGATATTATTAATACAATTATTCCCATGTTTGAGCAGGAAACAGGTATTGAAGTTGAACTGGTTTCCGCAGGGACGGGAGAATTATTAAAGCGGATTGAAACGGAAGCCGGTAATCCAAACGGAGATATCATGTTTGGGGGCAGTAAGGCTCAAATGCTGGGAAATGGAGATTTATTTGAAAAGTATACTTCAAAAAATGATGATAACATGCTTGAGGGTCATCAAAATGTAGGCGGTTTTTTAACCCCTTATGGTGCTGATGGAAGTGTCATACTCGTTAATACAGATTTAATAGGAGATATTGAAATTAACGGCTATGAAGATTTATTAAATCCGGAATTAAAAGGAAAAATCGCTGCTGCAGATCCGGCAAGTTCAAGCTCTGCTTTTGCCCAGCTTACGAATATGTTATTAGCTATGGGTGGCGACTACACCTCTGAAGAAGGATGGAATTACGTAGAAGAGCTCGTTAAAAATCTGGACGGTAAGGTTGCAAGCGGATCAGGCAATGTGCACAAAGGGGTAGCAGATGGAGAGTATACTGTTGGGCTGACCTATGAGGACCCTGCCCTCAGCTATGTACGTGACGGCGCGCCGGTTGAAGTTATCTATCCTGAAGAAGGAACTGTCTTCTTAGATGCAGGTGTTGAAATCATTAAAGACGCTCAGCATTTAGATAATGCGAAGGCCTTTGTTGATTTTATCGCTTCTGAGAAAGCTCAAACTGCATTTGGACAGGAATTAACAATCAGATCGTTAGGAAAAGACGTAGAGATAGCTGATTTTAAGAAGCCGCTTGAAGAAATAAACGTTATTGAAGAAGACGAGGAATATGTGGAAGAGAACCGAAATGAGATTATCGACATGTATAAAGATGTATTTACAAGCGCACAAGAGTGACCTAAAAAATAATAGGAATGAAGAATAAAGGAGAATGGCCGTGAGTGTAACCATCAGCTTTAACAATGTAATAAAAAAATATAATGATAAGCCTGTTATTTCAGGACTATCCCTCGATATTAAGAAGGGTGAGTTTTTCACCCTTCTTGGCCCTTCAGGCTGCGGGAAAACGACACTATTAAGGATGGTAGCAGGATTTAACAGTATTGAGGGCGGCGAGATCACTTTTGATGACAAGGTGATGAACCGGATTACGCCTCAGCATCGAAACATCGGAATGGTTTTTCAAAATTATGCTATCTTTCCGAATTTAAGTGTGAAAAATAATGTTGCATTTGGACTCAAAAACAGAAAAATTCCAAAGGATGAGATTGAGAGAAGAGTTGACCATATTTTAGATGTAGTACAAATCAGCCAATTCAAAAACAGCATGCCGGAGAATCTTTCCGGCGGCCAGCAGCAAAGGATTGCTCTGGCTCGTGCAATTGTTATGGAGCCGAATGTATTGTTAATGGATGAACCGCTGTCTAATTTAGATGCAAAGCTGCGTGTAGATATGCGTGAAGCAATCAAATTAATTCAACATGAGGTTGGAATTACAACTGTCTATGTAACACACGATCAAGAAGAAGCAATGGCCGTTTCTGACCGGATTGCTGTTATGAATTCTGGAGTTATTCAGCAGGTAGGAACACCACGGGAAATCTATCAAAGACCTGCTAATATATTTGTTTCCAATTTTATCGGAAGAACGAATATTGTAGAACGCTCCTTAAAAAAAGTGGATAATAGACAAGTACTTATCATGGACGAAAATTACCAGATTGATTTAGATGATATTACGCAGTATGCAGAGGAAATTATTAAAGTTTCCATCCGCCCGGAAGAGTTTACAATTAGTGATACATCAGAGGGTATGGCCGGTGTTATACAGCATAACGTATTCTTAGGAATCAATGTTCATTACACAGTTCAGCTTTCAAATGGAGAGAATGTCGAGGTGACAGAAGAATCTACACTTGGTGAGCCTCTAGAGCCAGGTACAGAGGTAAAGCTGCTCGTAAACAAGGAGAAGATTAATCTATTCCATTACGAGAGCGAAAAGAATATCCTGGAAGGTGATTCTTATGCAAAATAAAACGGCAGGAAGAAAAGACATCTGGAGTGTAATTACGTTAGGAATTCTTCTATTATATGCGCTTGTCCTTGTACTGCCTTTATTCACACTTTTAAAAGAAAGTATATTCAAGGATGGAGCACTCTCCTTTGAGCACTTTGGTGAGTTTTTTGGAAAGAAATATTATTACAGTACGCTTTTTAACAGCCTGAAGGTAACAGTTGCTGTGACTTTGGCCTCTCTGGTCATCGCTACACCGCTCGCTTATATTATGACCACTTTTAAAATCAAAGGAAAATTATATTTACAAATATTAATTCTTATCTCTTCCATGGCTCCCCCATTTATCGGAGCATATGCCTGGATATTATTAATGGGCCGTAATGGGGTAGTAACAAATTTTCTGAGTGATGTATTTCATATTACCACGCCGGATATTTATGGTTTTTCCGGGATTTTAATAGTCCTTACCCTTCAATTAATACCTTTAATATATATGTTTATGATGGGTGCGTTCAAAAGTATTGATAATTCATTAATAGAAGCTGCAGAAAGTATGGGGTATACCGGCTTCAAAAAAGTCTGGAAGGTTATCATGCCGCTGATGGTACCAACTATATTGGCTGGATCATTGTTAGTATTTATGCGTGCGCTTGCAGATTTTGGTACACCGATGTTAATTGGAGAAGGATTCGAAACATTACCTGTATTAATCTTCAATGAATTCACGAGTGAAATGGGAGGAAATGCCGGCTTCGCTGCCGCAATCAGTGTCATTGTCGTTGTCATCGCACTAACCATTTTCCTGCTGCAAAAATTTATCACAAATAAGAAATCTTTTTCTATGAGTGCTCTTCATCCAATTAAAGAAAAGAAAGAGTCTGGCATAAAAAATATTTTAGCTCATTTGTTTGTATACGGTTATCTAGCACTTGCTATTTTGCCGCAGCTCTATGTTGTGTATACAGCATTCTTAAAAACATCCGGACGTATTTTTGTCAAAGGCTATTCTTTGGACAGCTTTAAAGCTGCATTTACCCGCTCAGGTGATACAATTGTGCATACCTTTACTTTAGGGCTTATCGCACTTTTCTTTGTTATCCTGATTGCCATTTTGATTGCCTATGTGACTGTAAGAAGACGCAATGCAATCACGAATGGACTGGACATTATATCGATGGTACCATATATTGTGCCCGGGTCCGTACTTGGTGTTGCTTTATTGCTCGGATTTAATAACAAACCTTTTCTTCTAAGCGGTACAGCAACAATCATTATTATTGCTTTTGTAATCCGCAGACTGCCATATACAATTCGTTCCAGCGCTGCGATTATTCATCAGATTAGTCCAAGCATCGAGGAAGCGGCTGCCAGTCTGGGAGCATCAAATTTAAAAACATTTTTCAAAATAACATTGCCGATGATGCTGCCTGGTGTTATCTCAGGTGCTATCCTCAGCTGGGTTACCATTATTAGCGAATTAAGTACATCTATACTGTTATATACAGTCAATACAAAGACAATGACAATTGGTATTTATACAGAAGTTATTCGTGGAAACTACGGTGTAGCTGCTGCTTTATCAACGATACTCATTGCAATAACCGTTATTTCTCTGTTAATTTTCTTTAAATTAACCGGCAGGAAAGAAGTATCTTTATAGCTGGATAATGAACAAACTTTATATGTATTAATCAGACAAGGGGGTGACTCTATATTGAAAAAGAAAAGTTTCAAAGAAGCTACGAAAAGTCTTTTTCTTAAATATACAGTCGTCCCTATTTTTATTTTAATTATATTATTCACTTTATTTACGATTGTTATATTTCATTTAAAAGCGGTTTATGATGCCAAGCAGTCAGGAGAACAAATTAAGGAAAGAATGACAGAAGTGTATGAAGTCTATCAGGAAGAAATTAAAAAAATGGCAGAATCATCTTTGGTGATGGAGAGTTTAAACTACCATAACGATATTAATTTAGTTTATGAGGATTTTTATAACTTCAATAATCAACAGGAAGTCAAAAGCAGTTTTTTTCTGATTGACGCAAATGATGTATTTGTGGCATCTACTAATAAATCCAATGATGAAGTGAATGAAGATATCCTGAATCACATCATTCCCCACCTGGAAAAATATCCGGATGATTTGTTAAGCATTGTCGAGAAAACAAATTTCTCCCACGGTCAAGCCTCTACCATTACTTTAGGAAAGGCCGTAAAACAGGACGATCAGATTATTGGATATTTAATTTATATGTTATATGAAGAGGATTTTCAGCGGTTAATTTTTGGAGAAAAAACAGATATTGCTGTGATTACAGATACTTATAATCATATCGTTGTGACTTCTAATGAAATCGTTCAAGGTCTAATGAATAAATTTCAGCCTGAAAAACAATCTAATTCAAAAGTTCAAATAGAAAATGATACCTATTATATGAATCAAACTGAAACAGCAGATAATACCTTCCGTATTTATACATTAAACAATACAGAAACAGATAAAGCAGTGTTGATTTTATATTTTATATTTATTGGGATTACCAGCGCTTTTCTATTTATACTTCTTCGAGTATTAGCAGAAAAGATGTCCAGACGGAACTCCGAGTCGATTGACAAGTTATTAATAGCAGTCGACCAATTAAAGAAAGGTGATTTAACCTCCTATGTTGAGATTTATACAGGAGATGAATTTGAGACATTGGCAAATCAATATAACACCATGCTCGATAGTCTAAATGATTTGCTGAGCAGGAACAGAGAATTGTCGGAGATAAAGAAAGTAAATGAAATGAAAATACTCCAAAGCCAGTTCAACCCGCATTTTCTGTTTAATGTGCTGGAAACTGTACGATATACCATGGTAAGCAATGTAGATAAGGCACAGGATATTATATTATTATTATCTTCTTTATTGCGATACAGTATCAACCAAAATATTGATCAGGTTATGTTAGAAAAAGATTTGAACTATACGGTTGATTATCTAAAATTACATAAAATGCGATTTAATAATCGGCTGCATTATTTTCTGGACATCCCTGAAGAAATCAATACTGCTTATGTTCCAAAGCTGCTATTACAGCCGATTATTGAGAATGCTATAAAATATGGCTACCAACATCAGACCACCCTGAATATTTGGATTAATGCAAAGGTTGTTGAAAACGATATTGTATTCACAGTTGAAGACGATGGCAGCGGAATAGAAGCCCAAAAACTCACTGATCTTCAAAAGAAGATACTGGCATCCGAAAATAATCAAGTTGGCATTGGTCTGTACAATACACATCGCCGCTTACGTTTGCAGTTTGGTGAGAAATATGGTCTGGAGATAAATAGCATTTTGAATCAAGGAACAATAGTAAGGATAATCATCCCTTACCTGAAAGGGGGAGAGCATCGTGTATAAAATATTAATTGTAGAAGATGAGGACATTATTCGTGAAGGGTTAAGGTACCTCCTTGACTGGACTGATCTTGATTGTGTGGTGGTCGGCGAAGCTGCAAATGGTGTGGAAGGCTTGCAGCAGATTTCAAAATTAAATCCGGATATCATACTTCTTGATGTTAATATGCCTCTCAAAAACGGGATTGACATGCTTGCGGAATGTAAAACCCGGGATTTATTCACTACCATTATCCTATCAGGCTATGATGATTTTAATTACGCAAAACGGGCGATGCAATTTAGCGTAAACGAATACTTGCTTAAACCAGTTGATCCACGCGAATTAAAAGAGGCGATTAAACGTGCTATAACATCTGTAGATACTAAGAAACAATATCACATTATGAAGCAAAGTATCCAAACACCTGATAAGGTAAATGTGTTGAATGTGGATGTTTGGAATAAATGGAACGATAAATCAAAGCATGTTCAGCAAATGATTGCCTATATTCAGGAACATTATCATGAAAAAATCAGTATTCATGATTTGGTGGACGAGCTTGGCATGGGCACAACCTATTTGAATAAGAAATTTAAAGAAGCCACCAGCTACACCTTCAATGATTTTTTAAATCGTTACCGGATTCAGAAAGCAATTGAACGCATTAAAACCGGAGAAGATAAGATCACCATGATTGCGATTGACGTAGGCTTTAGTAATTATCGTTATTTTATCGATGTATTTAAAAAGTATACAGAATTTCTTCCGAGTGATTTCACAGCCTATTTTGGCGATAAGGATTAGTATATGTACAAGGCTTCACAGCAAACTGTTTTAACCTTTCCACAAAAAAGCATAAATATCAGAGCTCTGTTAAATTTGACTCATATGGTGTACGATAATGGTAACAGTATGTTTTGCTTTTTAGAACCTTGAATTGGATGGGAAGAATATGTTTGATGTAATGAAGAACTATGAAGAAATGACCACAAGTGAAAAAAGAGTATTGAGCTATATTGTGGAAAACCAGGACCATATTCCACATATAAAAATTAATGATCTGGCAGAGGAAACCTTTGTTTCAAAAACAGTCATCATTAATTTGGCGCAAAAATTGGGTTTTTCCGGTTTTAGGGAAATGAAATATCATATCAGTCGGACAATTCTTGAAAAAATGTCTAAACAAGAAAAACAAACGGTGATGTATCGGGAAGTTTTAAAACAGTCGCTTGATAAGACCTTCTCCCTCATTACCGAAGACCAGCTGCATGAAACAGCCGCTAAAATTAAATCTGCAAAGAATGTATTTATTATGGCCAGAGGAACGAGTAAAGCCGCTGGTTATTATTTGGAGCATCTCTTATTGACAATCGGGATTCAATGTATTTTTATAAAGGATTATAATTTATCCGAAGTATTTACCGATTTTGTCGCAGAAGATGATATCGTTATCTTTATTTCGATATCAGGAGATACGAAAAAAATTATTGATACTGCGAAAAAAATTCATCTGAAAAATGTCGATATAATCAGTATCACTTCATTTAAAACAAATGAGCTGACCCGGTACACGACGAATAATCTCTTTTGTTATACCGATAAAGCCAACACAAGCAAAAATGATACTATTTCAAGAACTGGATTTTTTCTTACTATTGATTTGTTGATTGATAAATTGGCGAACCTTTAAATTATACGTATTTCGGGGCTGCCCAGGAAAATAAAAATAGCAAAACAGCGCCATTCTTTTATTGGAAAGGCGCTATTTGCCATTGATTAACTGCTATAGTTTTTACTGATCTCTTTTGCAGTTTCTTTTGCTCTCACTGCTTCTGTTTCTGCTAAAGTGGCAGCTAAGCCGATATAATTACCGGGTTCGATCATATGCTTTATCTCTTCATCATTGAAGCTTGCACGGATTTGTTCATTTTCTCTTAAATTATCATAAAATTCCTGACCTTCCGCTGCTGTTTTCATAGCAATATCATACATCAGGGAGTGTGCCTGGTCTTTACCTAATTTTTCTGCCAGCTTCATCATCACGTATTCACTATTATCAAGACCTTTGTTGCGTTTGGCATTATGAAGCATTCTATCTTTGTGGACAGTCAGCGTACGTGTTAATTCTTCACAGCGTATCAAAATTTCCGTTATCAGTTCCATTGACTCTTCCAACAGCCCGTCAAACAGCATGTAGGAACTGCTGTCTCCCTCATATGGACGTACTGCTGAATACATGCCTGTACCAGGAAGGGAATAAAGTTTCTGGGAATTCGCGATAATCCCTTTGGCAAGCTTCGGATTAATTTTGTGCGGCATAGTGCTGCTGCCGACGGTTCCTTTACTGAAACCTTCGGATACTTCGGCAATTTCTTCTAACGTTGTACTGTATACCTCCTCGGCAATTTTATGGCAGCTGTTCGCTAATAAAGCCAGATTCGACATATACTCCAGTTTATGCGTACTTATATTTCTGGATGGGACAGCCATTGGATACATACCAACCAGCTCCGCCACCCTGTTTTGAACTTTTATCCCGATATTGGGCATAGAGCTGAAAGTACCTACTGCACCGCCCATCATTATCTGAAAAACTCTTTTTTCTGCTTCGGCCATGCGTTGATAACAGTTGATAAATTCACTTATCCAGACAGATACTTTATACCCGTAAGTGATTGGAGTAGCATGCCTTCCATGCGTTCTTCCAGTCATGACAGTGTCTTTATTATCCGATGCCAGCGTGCTTAAGTTTTCTAAAATCTGACCAATCAGACGCATAAATATCGTATGTGCTTTCTTCAGGATATATAGCTGTGAGCTTTGTTGTATATTTTGTGTAGTAATCCCGTAATGGACATATTTCCCACTGTCGGGCGGACAGGCCTTCACCAGAACTTTCAGGAACGGAACAAAACCATGGCCAATTTTTTTATAAATACGGTCCATTTCCTCCAGATCTAAATTTTCAAGCTTGGCAGCCTCTTTGATTTCCTCCGCCGCTTTCTTAGGTATAAAACCATATTCAGACTGCGCTTCAGCCAATGCCGATTCAAATAAAAGCCAGGTTTTATATTTTTCCTCTTCTGTAAACAGGCCTTTCAGACCTTGATCATCAATCGTTTTACTTTTAGAATCATATAACGCTTTCATGATGTCACTCCTTTAAAAATATCTATACTTTCTCATCTACTGCATTTTTTATAAATTCAACCTGTGTCCCATAAACGATATGAATATGCTTGGCTGTCGGGAAAAAGAACCCGGAACACCCGGTACTGTTTAATACGTCTTTGTTGACATCTCTAACCTCTTTTAAATCAATTCGGAGTCTGGTAATGCAGTTGTCTACATTCAAAATATTTTCTTTTCCACCCAATGCCTCCACTACTTTATCTGCTATCTCGTCATAGCGTTTTTCCTTCAGCAGTGTATTGTCCACATTTTGAAGCTTTTCCCTGCCCGGTGTTTTTATATCAAACCGGATAATAGCCCAATAAAAAATAAAATAAGTGACGACAGCTAATCCCAATCCGATCAAAACAAGGAAAATCCATCGTGAGTTTTCATAAAGCAGCCCAAAAATCGTGAAGTCAAAAATCGTACCCCTGATATAACCTATTGAAACTTCCGCCAGCGACAGCAGCACAGCGCCGATTCCGACAATACAGGCGTATACAACATATAATAACGGAGCTAGAAAAACAAAAGTAAATTCAAGCGGCTCTGTTACATTCCCAAGAAAAGCTGTCAATACCATGGTAACCAACATAGATTTGACGTATGTTTTATTTTCTTTATAAGCTGCCTTGTACATCGCAAAAGCAATTGCCGGGAATAAAAACAGGACAACCAGCATCTGCTGCTGCGCCATAAAGCGGGACAGCTTCGGCATCATAGACCAATACTCACTGTTCGGTCCCTGATTAAACAGAATTTCTGTAATAGCAGGAACAACACCGACATATGTCTTACCTTCGATAACATACGACCCGCCGGCTTCTGTGAATCGGAACAATGCATTCCAGACATGATGAAGTCCAAACGGAATGAATAACCGTTCTCCTGCAGCTGTGAAAAAAGGACCTGCAACGCTTAAAAATACAGCTGACAGGTTCGTTAACAGCCCTACAAAATATGTCCAGATGAAAGGAAGTAACATCCCAACTGCAGCCATTAATCCAATTGTGATGATTGGAACTGATTTTTTCCCGGAAAAGAACGCCAGCGCCGCCGGAAGCTCCAAGTTATAAAATCGTTCCGTCGCCCAGGCTGCAATCAGACCGGTTAGAATCCCGCCGGCAGCACTGATATTTACTGTTTGGATACCAAGTATCTCAATTTGCCCCTGCTGGGTCATTACATCCGGATCTGCCATTGTCCCCGTGACCGTCAGCCATACATTCATGGCAACAATCAGGGTCAGATACCCTGCCACGGAGGCAAAGACCGAAATCCCTTTATCCTTTTTCCCCATCCCGTAGGCGACACCCATTGCAAATAGCAGCGGGATATTATCAAAAACAACATTACTGATGGTCTTTATACTTACTAAAATGGTGTTAACGGTATCATTTCCAAGGAAAGGAACTTTGTCCACCATGTAGTCTTGTGTAAGTGCGCCGCTGATCCCCAAAAGCATCCCGATAGGAGCCAATACCCCAATTGGAAGAAGCAGCGTTCTGCCGAATTGCTGTATGGAGTCACCGATTTTTCTTTTACTCATCCTCTAAAACCTCCTTGTATCAATGATTCCAATTCATTTTCCGCTAAAAACTAATAAAAGATGGCATGAATGCTTGGAATTATTATCTGTTTCTATTCTATCAATATGAAAAAATAGTTGAAGCTCCCCCGTTTCCTATTATCTTATTTAGGTAATAGAAAATGACCCAGGTCATAAAAAAGGATCCTTCAGATAATGATTTATTTATTATGCAATGATATAGTGAACATATTATCAGACGGAGCAGGACTAAAACATAAAAGGAAATTCTATAGTAAATACATATGGGGGATGACGTTATGACAGATATAAGAATGATTGCACTGGATATGGATGGCACGTTATTAGATGACAAAAAAGAGATTACCAGCTGGACAAAAAAACAAATTATGAAAGCACATCAGGCAGGTGTCATTATTGTCTTATGTACCGGACGCCCCTTTCATCACTGCTATACTTACGTTCAAAATCTGCAGCTGAATTCTCATTTAATTACATGTAATGGCGGACAAATCTTCGAAAGCGATTATACAACAGTTATTGCCGAATATCTGCTGAAGGCAGAAGCACTGGCTGATTTATATCGCTATGCCCATGACTTAAAAATGGATACGTGGACCATTTCTTCAAAAGAACCTTTTTACAATGACATACCGAATAACTACAATGACTACAGATGGCTGAAATTCAGCTGCTCCCATAAGGATGAAAAAATTTTAAATAAGATAGAAGCAAAAGTTCATTCGATAGATGGCATAGAAGTCAGCAATCGGACAGCCGTCACCGTTGAGGTCAATCCAGCAGGTGTGAATAAAGCAGCCGCTCTTGAATTGGTCTGTGAAAAATTAGGTATAACGATGAAGAATGTCATGGCAGTGGGAGACAGTCTCAATGATGTGAGAATGATTCAATCGGCCGGAATTGGAGTAGCGATGGGAAATGGACAACCAGCTGTAAAGCAAGCTGCTGATGATATCACCGATACCAATCAACATGATGGGGTTGGAAAAGCAATTAAAAAATATATTCTATCAGCTGAGATATAAGGCGCTTTTATCGTTTCCTTGCGGTTAAATATAAGGGTGCAGCCCCTTTCTGTTACACCAGTCAACAGAAAGGTTTTTTTATTTACTGTGAAAATAAATATTTCTCTTTTTTCACTTTAAGTTACAACTACATTTATTCTTTTCTATGACTTAAGAACCTTCGCAAAGCATTCAATAATAATTTACTCGGTTTTCCAGCTGTATCTAGCAATAAATCAATTATACTTGTCTGTGTGACTTATCAATACTTTCTTCCAATATTCAAACAGCAAAAGTAATTTCACTTAAAATTGCTGATATTTCCCATAAAATCTATAAAATTATTACTGTATAAAGTTTATATCTGTTTATCTTAAATTAGCTTGTAATAGATCAGTTACTCTAAAATATACTCAGTTACGGATTTATCATGATGTATGATACATTAATACATAGGTCTTTAGCGTGCCGGAATATATCAAATAAAGATGGTTTCATACGCTTCAAAAATCAAACATCCTAGAAAACACAAGGAGGAAAAGATAATGAAGAAAAAGATTCTATTGACCTTCCTGTTGACACTTCTGTTCGGTATGATTATTTACCCGAGAACGATGAAGGCGCAATCAGCAGAAGGGTTTGATCCTGCTGACGGAATGTATATTAAAGCAGATAAAGAGCACTACTGGGAAGGGAGATATTCCAACGGCAGAGTCTTCGCTGAATATATCGCAAAAGAATTAGCCGGTGATTATGATAATTTGACAAATTATGCAGTCGGCGGAGCTTTTAGTGGCGACATGGGAAATACAAAAGAAGAACATTCCAACTGGTCCTCCTGGATTAAAGGCTGGGGCGGAGTAGAACAGACTATAAGATTCCTTGCAGATACGAACGGAGAAGCTGATCCCGAAGCTCTTTATATTATCAGTATCGGTGGAAATGATACATATGCCGTGGAAGATTTGGGAGTGGAACGTGCAGCAGAGCTTGCCAGTGATTATTCTCTTGAAATGGTTCAAAACCTTGTAGAAGGCGGTGCCAAGTATATTCTGCTGCCAAATCGTTTTGTAGATCAGCGTACGGATTTAACAGACTTCGGTGATATCAGAAACCAGCAAGTCGTCAAAAAAATAGAAGAGTATCTCGCTCTTGATAACACGCCTGACGATGTAGAGGTTATCTACGGACGTAACCAGCAGCTGCGTGAGAATATTGATGAGCAGGGCTTTGAAAAATTCGGATATAAGAGTATGGGCTTTTACCTTGTTTCCGATTGGGTTCCGGCTTATGGTTACGCCTTAGCTTCTGAAGATAACAGTGACATCTTCCCTACTAGTGAAGCAGAAGACATTTATGGCGGCTATGCTCCTTACTCAACAGACAGCGAATATTATAATTCTGAAGCATCTGGCTGGGGACCGGATGATTTCTATACTTACGATGAATATCATTTATCCAGCCGGAGTCAAAAACACTTGGCTACGTACCTTTTAAACTCCGACATCACAACAGATGATAACGAGGGCACTTTCGAGCAGGTCTATAATGGTAATACCAGCGATTTTGCCAAAGCAATAGCTGATGGTACCATTCCTTCCGAATATACCACCGTCTATACTTTTGGAGACAGCAGTATTGATACCGGCCGAGGTTTAGAGGTTACCACCAAGTTAGTGGAAAATCGCGGGAAGCCAAAAGAATCTTCCTATGTAGTAACACCTGGAGATAATCTCTGGAATATTGCTAAAGAAAATTACCACGGAGAACAAACTGATGCACAAATAGTGAAAGAAGTTCAAGCTATTTATCAAGCGAATCGGAATCAGATTCAAAATCCAGATTTGATTTTTCCAGACCAGACAATTATATTACCGACATTAGACGATTCTAAACACAAATAAATAATATCAAAAAAGCTTAGGTATATCGCTCATTTCCTTATGCGAAAGCCTGAGTTTTTTTGGATAATTTCAGGAAGCCACTTTTAACTTATGAATCTCCCCTTCTTACCTTAAATCAGATGACACATTATCCAGTATATCTTGCTATGCATTATAGATACTTCTAATAAAATCTGATAATATACTTCTATAAACTAAATCGCATCCTTTCAAATCAACACCGCATGAAAACTAAATAACAAACAAGGGAGAAAACCACCATGACCAACATGATAGCTTACCTTTTCGGCAGACTAATCGGAGCATTTTTACTTTCTTTATTATTTACATGGATTTGGAGCCTTATCTACCGCGCAATAAAGAAGAAGCCCATTTCTAACTTTTGGTTAAAGGTCCTTATCATTGCTGTTATTTTTACTATTATTTCACTTGTAGGAACAATGAATCAGCAGAATCTGTAAGTTATGGTTATTTCGATTTTTCTTTTATTTATAGAATTATAAACAGAATACATTCTCAACTAAAAATTAAGAGCCTTCCTTCATAACGCGGAAAGGCTCTTTAAACACGCTTTATTTATTAGCAGATGATTATTGCAGCGTAAATAAGTTCATAAACATCACCTTAAAAAGTGATGTTAAAAGAGTCATTACTATCAAAAAGTAAAATGTCATTTATGAAGAAAAACATACATTTCATGAAAGCGATAAATTTAAGACAGAATGCTGTGATATGATGACTTTGTAAAAAATATAGAAATTAGTGACAAAGAAAACCCAAAAAGAAAGCGTTTTATAATCTATTCATTGCTTAATACGCTTATTGAAATGGATGAATAAGGATGGTGAAATGATACGAGGTTTTTATTTGTCAAAATTTTCGTTAATTTAGAATTGGAGGGAATAAAAGATGCTCGAAATAAACTGGGATGACGTCAAAAATATTGTTAGTCTTGTGCTCCCTTATCTGATTTTCTTTGGAATTGTATTATTATTAGCGATTGTTGCAATCATCATTGCCAAAAAATTCTCTATTCCAAAGAAATTTATGATTCGCAGGCAATCCATTATGGCTATTTTTGTTGCTTTAATGATTGCAATTAATTTAATCGCATATTATCCAATGAATACGATACTTACTCTTGCTTCCGGCAGAGGCACCATCAGCGATGCAACATCGGAAACAGCAGAACAGCTTGGTGAAGATATTGCTAGAGAAGGAATTGTCTTATTGGATAATGATGAAGATTTTCTTCCTCTTGAAAACGATTCACGAGTGAACGTGTTTGGATGGGCTTCTACAAACCCGATTTATGGTGGAACAGGCTCAGGCTCTTTATCAGACTCACACCATACGGTTAGTTTAATCGAAGGGTTGGATAATGCAGGATTTGAAGTAAATACTGAGCTTTCCGATTTTTATACATCCTACGCCGATGAACGTCCGGTTGTTGGAATGTTTGAACAGGATTGGAGTTTACCGGAGCCACCTGTCAATGAGTATTCTGATGATTTAATGGAAAACGCAGAAAAATTCTCTGACACAGCAGTTATTGTAATCGGCCGTGGAGGCGGAGAAGGTGCTGACCTTCCAACTGACTTATCTGAAGTTACATATAATGATAACACGGATGATTACCAAGATTTTGGTGAGGATAACCATTATCTAGGTTTACATGAAACAGAAAAGCAAATGATTGATCTGGTTACCTCTAACTTTGACAATGTAGTACTTGTTTATAATGGTTCGAATGCTTTTGAACTGGAATTTGCAGAGGAATACGATCAAATTAAAAGTGTTCTCTGGGTGCCGGCAGCTGGTCAAACAGGGTTTAACGCACTTGGTGAAATTCTAAATGGTGAAATAAATCCATCAGGAAAAACAGCTGATATTTTTGCCCGTGATTTAACAGCTACTCCAGATCACAATAACTTTGGAGACTTTGAATACACAAATATGGATGAATACAGTGTAGAAAACGACTTCCCTGGTGCTGGCGGTGTTCCTACCTTTGTAAACTATGTCGAAAATATTTATGTAGGCTATCACTTTTATGAAACAGCAGCAGCAGAAGGATTATTAGATTATGACGAACATGTCTTATATCCGTTTGGATATGGTCTTTCTTATACTTCATTCGATCAGGAAATCAGCGATTGGAATATAGAAGATGATGAGAGCATTACGGTAGATGTTACAGTGACGAACACCGGTGACACTGAAGGAAAAGATGTTGTAGAGTTATACTTTACACCACCTTATACAGATGGCGGCATTGAAAAATCAGAAGTCAATTTAGTAGCTTTTGAGAAGACTGAGGTGCTGGAGCCGGGAGCTTCTGAAACACTTACTCTTACCTTTACGAAAGAAGATATGGCATCTTATGATTATGAAAATGAAGCTGCCTATGTTTTTGAAGAAGGGGACTATACATTATCTCTTCGTTCAGACTCTCATACTGTTTTAGATGAGGCTGAATTTACACAGGATGAAACTATTGTTTATGATCAACGCTCAACAGATGAAATTCCGGCTATGAACCAATTTGATTTTGCAGAAGGAGATATAACCTATCTTTCCCGCGAGAATGGTTTTGAAAATTATGAGGAAGCAACTGCAGCCCCTGATAATTATGAAATGGCAGAAGAAAGTCTGAGTATGTTCCGAAACGAAACAAACTTTGATCCATCAGAATTCTTTGATGAATCGGATGAGATGCCTACAACAGATGCTAACAATGGTATAGATTTGGTAGAAATGCGTGGCCTGGATTATGATGATCCGGCATGGGAGCCATTACTGGATCAGCTTTCTACAAATGATATGGTCGATCTCATTGCTTACGGAGGGTACCAAACCCCTGCAATAAAATCTGTTGGAAAAGTAGCAACGATCGATTTAGATGGACCAGCTTCTATTAATAATAACTTTACTGGTGTCGGATCAGTTGGATTCCCTAGTGCTGTGATGATGGCTAATAGCTGGAATGTCGATCTAGCTCATGCATTCGGTGACAGTATTGGTGAAATGGCAGTTGAAATGGGCGTATCTGGGTGGTATGCTCCAGCGATGAATATTCACCGTTCCGCATTTTCAGGCCGTAACTTTGAATATTATTCCGAGGATGGCGTATTATCTGGAAAAATGGCTTCACAGGCAGTTTTAGGTGCAGCAGATCATGGCGTATATGCTTATCTCAAACACTTTGCAATGAATGATCAGGAAATGAACAGAAATAAAATGCTGGCTACATGGTCAAATGAGCAAGCTATTCGTGAAATTTACTTGAAACCATTTGAAATTGCTGTAAAAGAAGGCGGCGCACAAGGGATTATGTCATCCTTCAACTATATTGGGCCAGTTTGGGCTGGAGCTTCTTCATCTCTTTTGAACACTGTATTACGAGATGAGTGGGGATTCCGCGGGATGGTTCTAACTGACTATTTCTCTGGTTACGGATATATGGATTCCAATATTATGGTTCCAAATGGCGGCGACATTGCGCTGGCTACGTATGATGTTGGAGCAAATATGATGAAGAATACAGATAATCCGACTGTAGTGAAGAATATGAGAACATCTTCTAAAAATATTCTTTATACAACTGTAAACAGTTACGCTTACAGCGATGAAGCCTTAAATGCCGGAATGCCAATCTGGCAGGTGATTGCAATTGTTGTTGACGTAATAGTTCTTGGACTAGTAATTTTACTGGAAGTACTTATCTTTAAAAAATACCGTAAACTTAAAAGCCGTTTAGGTACTGTTCAAGATAATACTTCAGCATTGTAAATATGTATCACCTGGTTTTGAAGAATGATTAAATAAGAACACAAAAATAAGGCAGCCTTCCATTAACTGGATAAACGTGAATGGAAGGCTGCTTTTTCATCCTATTTCGTATATAAGAATTAACAAACTTACATGGATTCTTATTCCTAATTTAATTCTTTCTTAGCCATTGTTAATGCTGATGCAATCACCTGATGCATATCATAATATTTATACATCCCCAGACGTCCGCCGAAAATCACATTGGATTGTTTCTCAGCCAAGTCCTGATACTGCTTAAATTTTTCATTATTTTTATCATCATTTATTGGATAATAAGGCTCCGATCCCTTCTCCCAGGACATAGGATACTCTTTTGTGATAATTGTTTTTGGCTGTTTTCCGAATTCAAAATGTTTATGCTCAATAATACGTGAATAAGGCGTTTCAGAATCTGTATAATTCACCACTGCATTCCCCTGGTAATTTTCCTGCTCCAGTACAATTGATTCAAATTTTAAACTGCGGTATTCCAATTCCCCGTATCTATAATCAAAGAATTGATCAATCATTCCAGTGTAAATAATCTTTGGGAAAGCTTTCATATATTCCTCTTTATTAGAGAAAAAATCTGTATTTAATTCTACACTGATTCGATCACTGGCAAGCATGTTCTCAATAATTTGTGTGTAGCCTCCAATCGGGATTCCCTGAAAGCGGTCATTAAAATAATTATTATCATACGTGAATCGGACAGGAAGACGTTTAATAATAAAAGCAGGCAGATCTGCTGCTTTGCGCCCCCATTGTTTTTCCGTATAGCCTTTTATTAACCTTTCATAGATATCTGTCCCGACTAACGAGATAGCCTGCTCCTCCAGGTTAGCAGGCTTTTCAATTTTAGCTGCTTTTCTTTGTTCTTCTATTTTAGCCTGTGCCTCTTCTGGTGTGACAACTCCCCATAATTTATTAAATGTGTTCATATTAAAGGGCATATTGTAAATTTCACCATGATAATTCGCTATCGGACTATTTGTATAACGGTTAAAATCGGCAAATTGGTTCACATAATCCCAAATTTCCTGATTATTTGTATGAAAAATATGCGCTCCATACTTATGAACAGTGATACTCTCTATCTTTTCCGTATATATATTTCCGCCAATATGATTCCTTTTATCAATCAGCTTCACTTTTTTTCCTTTTTTAGCTGCTTCGTGCGCAAATGTACTTCCGAATAACCCCGTGCCGACAACCAAATAATCAAACATTCCTTTGTTCCTCCCGGTATATATGTTTTTGCATATAATATTTAAACCCATACTGCTTGTTAAGTACTGGCAATCAAATCTAATATTAAAATCAAAAGATAGCTCTCTATGTGAAACATCATAGAAAGCTATCTTTTTAAGAGGTTTGCTGATGATTAATTAAACCCGATAAATCTTTGAGATATTTTATATCCCCCTACCGAGATACTTCTCCCCGGTCTTCCAGGTAAGTTTAGTAATATCCCTATCATCCCATATCGAATTTCATGGTACAATTCCTGATCCTTGTCCTTCATATACTTCCACAATTCTTTTTTCTTTTGCAGGTTTTCAGCTGTTCCCGATTTTATTAATAGAATAGAAGAAATGACAGTGACAATTTCAAGCTGATGAAGCAGATACTGCCTCAGTTTAGGACTTCTTATATCTTCTAATTCCAAATCATCGATCATTTGTTTATTCACTTTAATCTGCTGATCGATTCTCTTAATCATGACATTCTCTTGCACAGACTGGTCTTCCCTGCCTATAAAGTATCTGTAAAATTCCAGATTAATATAATACATTGTTTTCACATGTTTAAGCGGAACAAACACAAATAGATTATCAACATAAAAGGTATGTTTTGGAAGAACCAGGCCGCAATTTTTCAATAGCTCTGTTCTATAAATAAGGGAATGCATCAACAGATATTGCCCTCTTCGAAATGGTTTAATATCCTCCCAGGTAAATATTTTATCCACTGGAAGAACATCTTCATACTTCATAACCTTCTTGTATTTTTTATCCTCTTTTTCATAGGTAAAGTTACTAATAATCATATCCACTGTCTGTTTTTCTGTAACGAACCCTTTTAATATCTTTAAAATTTTCAGATATGCTCTCACATCCACCCAATCATCGCTGTCTACTACCTTTAGATAAAATCCGGATGCATTCCGGATACCCGCATTGACAGCTTCACCATGGCCTCCATTTTCCTGATGAATGACACGGACATTGGAAGGATACCTAACTGCATAATCATCTGCAATTTTTGCCGTATTATCAGAGGAACCATCATTCACGATCAATAACTCAACGTCCTCTCCGCCAGGCAAAAGAGATTCGATACAATATTCCATATAATCCTGTGAATTATAGCAAGGAATAACCACTGATAATAATTTCATTTTTTACACTACCTTTACTTCGCCTCTTCTTCTGGTACCTGTTTAAATATAATTTTAAATATAGGGAAGAAAACCCAGAATGATATAGCGCTATTAATAATCATTGTAATTACATCGGCTGTCGTTTCTCCTAATGAGCCCATTCCCCAGGTATTCATCAGTAAATCATAGATCGGTGCCTTATAGAATCCTTGTGCGGCAGCAGCACCAATTGTAATAATAATATAAGCTACTAAGTACCAAAATGCTGCTGTCCATATGTTACTGTTTGATTTAAATGTAATGCTTCTCTGCGCAAAAAAGTTAATAACTTGAGCAATCAATATGGTAATTTGGACGGCGAAAAAATAAGCAAGTCCTCCACCGCCGCCTTGAGATAACGGGCCGGCAGCATAATCAAATACATAATAAGCAGAGCCGTCAAAATTTTGCCCGAATTGCAACACTTGAAAATTTGTTGTTACTAATGCTGTTTTAGCAAATATACTTTTAAAGACAGGCATTAACACCAGCTGAAGCACTGTAACTCCATTACTCAGAATAAAGAAAACCAGGAATTGTGCAATATTAGGATGGTTCTCTTTATAGTTGTCCCAAAACCTCATAAGCCGATTAGAAGCTATTTTTTTCTCTATTTCTTTTTCCTTCTCTTTTTCCATTTTACCTCTCCTCTATCACTTATGCTAGTGTTAGTTGATAGCTTTTCGACTTTTTAACATCTTATTTCTTTCTTTTACGACATGTTTCAGCCCTTTAAGGAAATGACCGTTTACAATCATTAAAACCCCGTCCAGCATTGGCATATTCATAATTCCGCCGGTCATTCGGGCCATGCCCCGAAATGGCATATGATAGACGGACATCATGATTAGATTTGCAGTATCACGTTTTCCTATCTTTTTCAGGAACCAATGCGAGAATTTAATAGCTTGAAAGGCAAATCTGGCAAATAAACCTTCCGCATACTGGCATTGGGCAATCGTATCATTGTAACCCAATGGCTTAGAGCGGTCCCACGTTGCAACTGGAACTTCACGCCCCAGTAGAGCTTCAAATTCCTGTTTACCTACATTTTTTATTTTCCCGGAATAATAGGATGGTAATTGCTCTTTACTATATGGGATTGGTGCATTCGTCCCTTCTATAGAAACCGTATCCGTCAAGCGGATGTCTGCACTGGATGCACCAATGAAAATTTGATAATCAGCTTCTTCCACTTCCCATTGATTGGTTTTCACATTAAAATAACGGAACGTTTTATCGTCAAAAGCAATTGTTACTGATTTGGTTTCCCCTGGATTAAGAGAGATCTTCGCAAATCCTTTTAATTCTTTAGCTGGTCTGAAAATTTGCTCTGACTGACTGCCTACATACAGCTGGGCAATTTCCATTCCTGAAACGTCACCTGTATTTGTGATATTAAATGTTACACCGTCTTTATTCACTTGAATATCGGAATAATCAAAGGTTGTATAGCTCAGTCCATAACCAAACGGATAAAGTACATCTACCTTTGCTGTATCATAATAGCGATAGCCTATGAACATGCTTTCTCTGTATTCAACGCTTACTTCCTTACCAGGAAAATAACGATAGGAAGGCGTATCCTTATAATGTAACGGATACGTTTCAGCAAGCTTCCCGGAAGGATTAACCTCACCTGTAAGCACTCGAAGTACAGCTTTTGCCCCTGCCTGACCGCTTAAATATCCATGTACTAATCCTTTTACTTTATCAATCCATGGCATTTTAACCGCAGATCCACAGGATAGAACCACAATAATATTCGGATTAACCTTATGCAATGCATCTAATAATTCAACCTGGTTTTCAGGAACCTTCATATTTGATCTGTCTAATCCTTCCGCTTCAGTTACTTCATCCAGCCCCATATATAAGAGAACGACATCTGCTTCTTTAGCAAGAGCACAGGCACTGTCTATTTTTGTCTGGCTCTTCTTTCCATAACGTTCAAAGCCCTGCTCATAGCCAATGTGATGAATGCCAGAGGCTTCCAGCAGCTCCAATGTATTATCCAGCTCTGTAGGATTTACGATAGACGACCCGGCTCCCTGATAGCGGGGATCCTTTGCAAAATCACCAATCGTTGCTATTTTCGCATCTTTTTTCAACGGTAAAATATTATCCTCATTTTTAAGAAGTACAATAGATTCTTCGGCAACCTGTTGAGCAAATTGATGATGCGCTTTAATATCGAATTCCTTTTTATAGGAACCTTGAAAAACCTCTTCCGTTGTAAAAATTAAATCAAGCAAACGGTCAAGATTTTCATCTAATACTTCTTCTTTTACTTTTCCATCTTTAATTGCTTTGATGATGTCCTGATTGGTTTCTCCAGCAGTGGTTGGCATCTCTAATTCATTTCCGGCCAGAAGAGCTGCTACTCGGTCATTGTTCCCGCCCCAATCGGTAACGACAACACCGTTATAACCCCACTCATCACGCAGAATTTCTCTTAATAAATGCTGATTTTCATTGGTATAGACGCCATCAAGCTTATTATAGGAAGACATAACCGTCTTTGTCTTCCCTTCCTTAACAGCAATTTCAAAACCGGTAAGGTAGATTTCTCTTAATGTTCTTTCGTCGACAATCGTATCAATCGACATCCGTCTTTCCTCTTGGTTATTTACAGCAAAGTGTTTTACACAGGCTGAGATACCACGCGATTGAATTCCTCTGATATATCCAGCAGCCAGTTTTCCGGCATGATAAGGATCTTCACTGAAATACTCAAAGTTTCTTCCGCAAAGTGGATTCCGTTTCATATTGATACCAGGTCCGAGCAATACATTTACCTTTTGTGCAACTGCCTCTTCTCCTAAATATCGCCCAACCTTCTCCCCAAGCTCTACATCCCAGCTGTTCGCTACAGTAGAAGCTGTCGGAAAACAGGTGGCCGGGATACTTTCATTCAATCCAAGATGGTCGGCAGCTTCTGCCTGTTTTCTAATACCATGTGGCCCATCCGCAAGAAACATGCTGTTAATCCCTAAACGTTCCATATCCTGTGTCTGCCAAAAATCTTTCCCAGACATAAAAGATGCCTTTTCTTCCAGCGTCATTTTTTCAATTAAATCTTTATATTTCATAAGTCATTACCTCTTTCAATTTTTTCAGCACCTTTTGGAATAAATACTATCCATACTGGTACTGGCACCGTTTTGATTTAGATAAAGTGAAACTCTAAAATCGAAAAAGCTATTACCAAAATCTCACAAACTATAATGCGCTTTCATTTTATTAATAAAACACATTTATTTAACCTTAATACATCGATGCTTTTTTGCTACTACTATGGATTAAACTCTATCACATTTTCTTATTTGCGCAGAAAAGGTTCATGAACTGTTTAAATTTTTTCATGAACTGTACCCTGTACTACGAAAAAGCAGGCCGTCTCTACAGGTTATGCGCGAACAAAAAAAGACCTGGCTGTATATTGTACAGTCAGATCTTAAGAAAATTATTTATTCTGCGGGGTTAAAACAGGCATTAGGATGGTTAATTCAAACCAGCTATCCTTTTGGACAACGTTGACCACACCATCATATTTCTGCACAGCATACTGAATACTTTTCAATCCATAGCCGTGGAAATTTTTATCTCTTTTTGTCGTTTTAGGTATTCCCTCTTTAAGATTCAGCTTTCCCTCAAAATAGTTTTCAAACCTCATTACAAGAAACCCTTTTTGTGAAAACACGGAAACATGAATTAACCGTTTCTCTTTATCTTCTATTTTTTTCTCGTATTCTATCGCATTATCCAGGGCATTTCCAAAGATGGTTGTAATATCAATAACATCCATATGATTAAGTAATGCCCCATTAGCTACTGAAGTTAATGTAATGCCATGCTTGATGCAATAGAGGTTCTTACTTGTAAGTAGAGTATCAAGCACATGGTTGCCTGTCTTATTCTGTGCTTCATAGGATTTGATATCATTTTCCATCTGCTTCAGATAAGCATTTCTTTTTTCCACGTTATCTTCAGCCCGAAGAGCAATAATCTGATTTTTTAAGTCATGATATTTATAATTTATGATATCGATACTTTCCTTCGACTGCTGATACTGTGCATATTGATTTTGAAATATATTCTGCATCGCTTTTAATTCATGCTTAATCCGCAAATCGTTTAATTGAATATGATAAGCATACAATATGGCGTATCCACCTAAATCCACCAAGGTTCGAATATTCAAAATTTCCTGGGTGTATTGTCCGCTGAAAGGAGTCCGTACACTGACAAAGCTCATATTACTGACACCAAAAACCGCCATTCCGATTAGAAGCGTCGATAACAGCTCGCCCTGTCTGATATTCAAATGGCTGTTTGCTGTTATATGACGTTTTTCCAATAACCAGATTAAAAAGAACACGACTCCATAAACGGCAAATAGCAGCAAAATGTCCATTGTCATATTTATTCGCTCACCATTCAAAAGAAAAAAACGTACCTGGCTTTCCAAGGATGCTACAAGCTCAGCCGCAACAAATGCCCTTATACTAAAATATCCAGCTTCAACAACTGTTATTTGACAGGTTACATAGATTAAGCCAAACATCATACCAGCAGCAACAACCATGCTTGGAATCCAAAAAGCAATTGGCAAATCCTTTGTCAGAACTAAAAAGGCAGACTGTACCAGCAGACCTCCACCTAAAAAGATAATCAGTTTCCAGCCAAATAATTTCTTCCTGAGCAGAGAGATAAATACAATACAAGCCATCCACTCTGCCAGCGCTGTATATAGTCTTGGTATTTCTGGGAGCAGCTCACTCATTTTAATGTCTCTCCCCAGTGTTTAGATAGAGCTTCCATAAAAGCCTTTCTTTTCGTCCGGCTCACAGGAAGCTCCTTTCCCTTCACAATCACATCATTTCCCTTCATTCCCTCGACATGCTCCAGATTTATTAAATAACCTCTATGTCCCCGGAAAAAGTGATAATCAGATAATTGTTTTTCTAAATCCTTCATCGCCCCGCTTGCCATAAATTCCCCTTCTTCTGTAGTAAAATGAAGATAATGCTCCTGATTCTCTACATAAAAAATATCGGAAACCTTTATTCTTTTTATTCCACTTTTAACTTTTATCGTTATATAATTCGTTTCTCTTTTTCTCATTCTATCAATCGCACGATTTAAACGCTGTGAAAACTGAAAATATGAAATCGGCTTTAAGACATAGTCCAATGCATCTACTGCATATCCTTTAATAGCATATTGCGGCATATTGGTAATAAAAATAATAACCACTTCTGAGTCTACTTTTCTTATCTCTTCCGCTGCAGACATTCCATCCATCAAGCCCATTTGAACATCCATTAAAATAATATCAAATTGCGCCTGATAATTTTCCACAATTTCATCACCATCAGAATAAGTCTCTATTGCAATATTTTCATTTCTTTCTTTTTCATATTGATGAAGAAATTCTATCAACTGTTCCTGGTAATTAATTTCATCCTCAACGATTGCTATCTGTATCATTTTTTTACTCCTTAGTTTCTGAACTCAAACATGATGCTTCAATCTTCCTTATTCCGAAAAACATGATGTTTTCAGAGAATAAGTTTTTTTGTCCTAAAGGAAATAGAACGCTTTCTCTTTTTTACTACTGAAAAAAGCAATAAAAACTACCTAAGTAAAATTTCTCACATACCCTATTACAATTATTTTAACAAAAAAATTATAAACTTCAATAAACCGTTAAAGGTAAATGATTGGCAGGTATACTGCAGAAGGCTGTTTTATCAATAAATCTGGAAGGAAAGTATCTGATAAGCTGCTTATAAATTTCTGTCAGCCTATCAGCTTTGCAAGATCACCTTTATGTACAAACAAGTGCTGCTCCTGTCTCTCTGGCTTCCCTACAAATTTTAAAATATAAGAACTTTCTATATATATTATATAAAATTATAATAACTACATTTATGCAGACAGGCATAGGCTGTCTTGAGCAGGTTTATAAATATAAATCTGATGTTTTTCAGTTTGGATTTTTAAGCCGGATTGAAGGAGCAATTTACAGATGCTGCAATCAATGGTAATGTACAATTATTGACATGTTACAATGATAACATTACTCCTCCATTCGTTTTCGCGTAGAAAGCCTCTTAATAAATAACCAGATAATTCGATCAAAAATAGATTAATACCTTTATAATTCATAGGCAGACAGTAAAAAACAAACTATTTCCCACAATACCTGCCATCTCTTTAGCACGTATGAATTACCGGAGAGATAGAGAAACTTGCATCTATAAAACTGGTTGAAGAACATGGATATCGTATCAGCCTGGCAGAATCAGCTTATAATCTTGGTTTATGTATAAATTCCCATTCAAGATCGGTTGATTATCAACCCAGGCGTGTTATATACGATTTGGTACGCAGTGAGTAGAAAAATCAGAAATGAGGTGAACATGGAATTGGAAGAATATGAACGTATATATAAGACATTGAAGGATATAAACGTGAATACTGCGTATCAATAATTTTGAAGAGGGTCCCCAAAGAATCTGGAGGAACAGAAAATGACAGATTTTGGAGACCATTAAGGAAAGAAGAAATAATTTAATATCAAAACGAATACAATCCAATAACCAAAGGAGATTAGCTTATGAATGAAGTGGACAAGAGAGAAACACTCTCAAAAACACTCAAGCCTCATTGGGTCTGGGCGATTGCTTTAGGTTCAGCGATTGGCTGGGGAGCTTTTGTACAGCCAATCAACTGGATGTCTACAGCAGGACCGCTTGGAGTGATTATCGGTTTCTTTATAGGTGCAATGCTGATGATTCTGATTGCTGTCAGTTATGGGTTCCTGATTAAGAGCTTCCCCGTTTCCGGTGGTGAGTTCGCTTATGCCTATGTCAGTCTGGGCAGGACACATGCTTTTATTTCTGGTTGGTTTTTAACTTTAGGGTACATCTGTATTGTTGCGTTAAACGCATCTGCGTTTGCTTTAATGATTAAATTCATCTTTCCAAAAATCATTGAAAATATCCCTCTTTATCAGATTGCCGGCTGGGATGTTTATTTGACGGAAGTTTTTGTAGCAGCCGTTGTCCTTGCTGTATTCGGATTTTTTAATATTAGAGGAACAACCTTATCAGGAAGCATGCAATTTATTTTTTGTATCATTATGATTGCAGCCATATTTATTCTGCTGCTTCTTGTCGGTATCCAGCCAAGTGCAGGATTTTCCAATATCACACCAATGTTTCCGCGGGAGACACCAGCAATTGCTGCGATTATATCCATTGTCGCCATCGCCCCGTGGGCTTATGTCGGCTTTGATAATGTTCCGCAAGCTGCCGAGGAATTCGATTTCCCATCAAGCAAAGCTTTCCGGTTAATTGTATTTGCTATTTTAGCAGCAGCAGCATTATACAGTTTAATGATTATTGTTACCTCTATGGTTCGTCCATGGGAGGGAGTTGTTGAGGAGAATCACATTTGGGGAACCGGCTATATTATCGAAAACCTGCTCGGACCTTTAGGCCTGGCCATCCTTGCAGTGGCATTGGCTATGGGAATTTTCACCGGACTGAATGGGTTTATTATCTCATCCAGCCGTCTTTTGTTCGCCATGGCCCGTGCGAGAATTATTCCAAAAGGATTTGCCAAGCTTCATCCAAAATATAATACACCTCACTGGGGAATCATCTTTGCAGTAATCGTTGCGATGCTGGCGCCTTGGTTCGGCAGAGAGGCATTGATGTGGGTGGTAGATATGTCTTCCATCGGTGTTACAATTGCCTATTTTTATACCTGTTATGCTGCCTTTACATTATTTAAAATGAAAAGGGATCATAACTTTAACGAAAAGAAGCATATTGAAGCACCAGGGAAAAAGGTTATTTCCATTCTTGGTATGATTGCAAGCATTACTTTTCTTGGTCTATTGCTGATTCCCGGATCTCCCGCATTCTTAGGAGTGCAATCTAGAATTGCTTTAGGCGCGTGGGTTATTCTGGGAATTATCTTTTATATGATTAAACGGAAGAATTACAAAAAGATTCCTGAGAAAGAGTTGAATTATTATATTCTTGGGAAAGAAGAGGTTGAGATTGAGAAGGATTAGCAGCTAGATAAATATTTTTAATCTATGTTTTAATGCTGCAGGAAGCTATTTTTTACTAAGGAAATTTGAATTCAAGTATTAAAGCTAGCAATTTTAAATTGCTAGCTTTAATACTGTAAATAATTTCAAAATCTATTTTAATTCGATTCATAAAACCTTATGGCTCTGCCCTGTCTTCATTTTGACTGCAACCAATAATCAATTCGATTGCTTTCGGAACCTCTGCAATATCCCAGACAGGTAAAATCCATGGAGGAGTTACAACCTTTTCATCAAAATCCTTTCTTACGGAGATTTCCAGATTTTGCAGCCAAATCGAATGCATTCCAATTCTATTCGCTCCAATAACATCCGTATCCCAGGTGTTACCTATCATAACAGCCTCTTCCGGTTGAATATCCAGCTTCTCAAGCACCTGATGATATACGATACTGTCCGGTTTTTCTGGAATAGATGGATCTAACTCAGACTTCGTAGCATAAACGTATTCAAACTTATCCAAAATATGTAACCTTTTTAACAGTTCCCGGACAACGTCACTGTCACTTGTTGCCGTATTACTGAGAATCGCATGTTTTAATCCCATATTATTAATTGTTTCCAGCACCTCTAATACATGCTCTCTTAATTCTATTTCCGGATATTCCGTAAGCGGCTTTACATCCATCCTGCTATTGGGCGGAGTAGTTAATGTTTCTCCTAAATCCCATATTACGTGAGATATCATGTTTTCCATTCTCCTTTCACTTTGTACGTTACATTTAAAGTTTTTGTGAGGTAAATCCTCCACGTTTTCTGTTTCTCATTTCTTTTCTATATAATAAAAGCATATAGTCCAGACAGAAAACTATCTAGTCATATGCTTTTAATTCGTTCAAGAATTTTATATACGGGAGAGAACAATCATACGCTTCTATTATTTAAGCATCCGCCACAATATAATTCGGCAGACAAACATTGTGAAGCATTAATTTTTCTTTAAAAACTGCCTGATTTCTTCCATCGCAATCCCCATTTTTAAAGCTTCCTTAATAAGTTCAACCCATTCTTTGTCTAATTTTTCCCTCGCTACCTCGTTATTCATTTAAACCCTCCCTAAAATATCTGTTATTTTAGGCAGCACAGCCATCTTAGCATAACCTTAGACCTGTAACTTTGCGTCCCAGTCTTTCGAATGGTTTGCCTTTTTCTGAATTTAAATATCTATTAAATAATACCAAAATATTTAAAAAATATCTCTATAATAATTATTAAAAATTACGACAAATTCTGATAAAATTATTATTACAGTTATAAGATTGAAAAAGAGACGAATTAATATGTTTTGTAAACTAGTAAGACTTCCACAACAAAAAGGCTTTTCCTCGGTAATCTGCCAGGAAAAACCTCCGTTCAAAATACTTTCCTATATAATTAAACTCAAGTAGTATCTCCAATAATAAAATCAAAATCTACTTCAACATGTTTCGGATCATATTCTCCATTAATTTGCTTCATCAATAAGTGAACAGCCTCTTCCCCCATTTTATCTTCTCTTTGCGAAATATGTGTAAAAAGAGGACTGCCATTCGTTTTGGACACTGAATCAAAACAAACGATTGCATATTCCTCTGGGATCTTTTTTCCCAATGATTCCAGAACGGAGTAAACCATATTGGCAATTGTATAATCCGTACAAAAAACAGCTGTTATTTTTGGATTTTTTTTAAGAAATTCTTCTATTTTCCTTCTGTCGTTTTTCGCTATTTCCTTCACATTAGCAGCGGAAAAGTTCTTGGGAATGGAACTTAAGATATCTGATAGAAAGTAGTTATTGTTTACGGGGAGATTTTTGTCAGAGAAAGCTATATGAAAACCAATCTCCCGTTCCTCTATCGACGAAGTTCCTTCCTTGGGAGGAGAAATGAATGCCAGTTCTTGGTGCCCTTTTTCAAGAAGGTATTTTATCGCCATTATAGTAGCTTTTTGATTATTAATATGCACAGAGCTTGCCGGAATACCTTTAATATAACGATCTAACAAAACAAGCGGATATTTATCCACTACTAAGCGTAATAAATCATGATTATAATGCGTTCCATGAGCAGGGATAATGATTAAGCCGTCCAGTCCTTTATCTACTAAAGAATTAATTGCTTTCTTTTCTTCTTCTACATAACCAAATGTACGTTTTATGACTAGATGATAATTGTACTCACTGCATTTTTCCTCTATCATTTTGACTTGCTTCAGTCCAAAAACATCTGAAAATTCAGGGATGATTAATCCTACTAATCCGCTTAAATGTGGTAATGCTTTTACCGAGGGTTCTTTTTTGGATTTTTGATTTTTAATTTGCCCTGAAGAAACAAAAGAGCCCTTCCCTTGAAATCTTTCAATAATCTTTTCCTGAGCAAGTAAATCAAGTGCTTTTTTTGTTGTAATTCTACTGACTTTATATTTTTCCGACATTGCTTTTTCCGTTGGTAATTTATCACCAATTTTCAAATTACCAGACCGTATTTCTTCTACGACATCCAAATATATTTTCCTGTATAAATTCACTGTTATCACCTTTATCAATCAGTACATTGATTGTATCAATGTACTATTTCATTTTCCATATCTGTGCTTCTCATCACATTAATATTATATAAATACCCCCTCATCCCTAAAAGTGCGTGTTCAAAAAGTCCGATAAATAGGACCAAGAAGTTCAAGGCGACTAACTTTTTCCGAACGGACTTCCACAGGATGTGGTGACTTCTGTGTTGTCCACAGGACGTGGACGTTTTTAACAGAAGTTCCTCTATGCTTAATAATACGTGAGTATCGGGAAAATTTAGTCAACGCACTTCCGCAGGATGCGGTGGCTTCTACGTTGCCCACACGATGTGGGCGTTCTTAGTAGAAGATCCTCTTATCTCCGTGTCATCTTTATTGGGCTTTTTGAACATCCTCCAAAAGGCCAAGAGTTCTATGTATGCAAAAACACTCCATTCTATTTACATGGTGTAAAAGAATGAAGAAATAGTACTTGTGACCATTATACGACAAACATACCTTTCTAGCATCAAAAAAATCAGGTCCAGAATGTAACATTTACTAATGGGCCATAAAACAAATAAGTTAAAACGATGAATTATCCAGAAATAGATAATCCTATATCATTCAATAAATGATATAGGATTATAAAGCGTCTGTTTTTACTGGATGACTTTATTCTGCTGTTTCTTCCGTTACACCGACTTCTTCACAAGTACCGAAGATGGTGGTATCAAAAGAATAGTCTTTCACCCGATTGTTTACCCCTAACAATTTGTAACTGTACAAAATAGGAATTACAGGGGATTCTTCATACATATAAGCCTGCCATTCATTATATATTTCTTTACGTCTTTTTGTATCAAATGCTTCCTCGGATAATGCAGCTTCTAATAATTCATCGTTTTCTTCACTGACAAACCTCGAATTATTATATGGCATCTTTCGTCCATAAATACCTGATGGATCGACATCTGTTCCTACTCCCCAGCCGGAAATAAACACATCCACTTTTTGCTCATCATCATCTACCATTTTATTAAAAGAATTGAATTCATGAAGACGCCCATCAACCAGCTCCACATTCAGGCCAATGTCATTCCAGGATTGGATGAAATACTTAGCCATTGGTTCAGAAGTATCACTTCCGGATCTTGCTAAGAAATTAATGATAAATTCTTCTCCGTCTGGATCCTCTCTATACCCATCACCATCTACATCTACATAACCAGCTTCATCCAGCAGCTCCTCTGCTTTTTCTACGTTATATGGAAATCCTTCTATTGTTTCATCATGATACCCTTCAAAGAAAGGAACAATTAGTGTCGTAGCCGGAAAACTTAAGCCATGATAGAAATTCTCTGCAATTTGTTCCATATCTAACGCATACCCCATTGCTTTTCTCAAATCCTTATTTTGAAGCTTCGGACGATCCATAACATTCTCTTTCTTTTCTGTATCATAATGTCCTAATTTAAACGATAGATACGTATAGGAATTATTGATGCCGCCAATGATTTGATAGTTTTCTCCATCTGCCGCATTCGGATATTGATCCGTCGGGAATGTTTCAGCAATATCTACTTCTCCATTTTCCAATGACTGCAGTACAGTGTTTGGATTCACTATCTTTAACGTAATAGAAGCGAGCTTCGGTTTTCCCTTCCAATAATCATCATTACGACTATATTGCGCAGACTCTCCAGCAACAATTCTATCCACTTTAAAAGGTCCAAAGCCAATAGGATTTTCCCTTACCTCTTTGGAAGATGGGATATCAGGAACTGAGATATCACCTAAATAATGCTTTGGCAGTGGAGTAGACCATATCCCATTCAATATGGCAGGAGATGCTTCCGTATACGTTATTGACAATGTTTTCTCATCAATTATTTCAATCCCGGAGATTTCATCTGCTTCCCCGCTATTATATGCGTCCATTCCCTCCACCATTTGTATCAGTGATCCATAATGCGAGCCTACATAATCCGGGCTCCCTATTACTTCATAAGCAAATTGAAGATCTTCCGCTTTTACCGGCTCCCCATCATGCCAGTTCACATTATCTTTAATTTGAATAGTTATTGTCTTGTTGTCATCTGACATTTCAAAAGTAGCTGCTCCGTCATTTGTAATCTCAAAATCTTTGTTTACTGCCAGCAATGCTTCATCAAAAAACTGAACTACTTGACCATCTGGTGCTGCAGCAAGAAATGCACTATTGAGAATTCCTTCGAATGGAGAATCAGACACTAAACCATAGGTTAAACTTCCATCCTCGATAATTTCACCATCATTTTGAACCTCTTCATTAAGATTGATTTCTTCTGTTTGCCCCTCTGCTCCACTCCCCTCACTGTCGCTTTCACCCTCGCCGTTGCATCCTGCTAAAATAATACTGAACAATATCCCTGATACAACAATCCACAAAGCACTTTTCCTTATCATACTCTCTCCTCCTATCCTAATCTTTGTCTTGCATCCCCAGACCTTTTTAGTGCTTGTCCGATGAAGTTTATACTCAACATCATTATTAAAATTAATAATGATGGAGGTAACCAAATCCACCACATTCCCTGTAATACTTCAGGATTTGTCGAATATCCAATTAATGTCCCCAGGCTCGGCGTACTTTCCGGTAAACCAAATCCCAAGAAACTCAATCCCGACTCTATTCCAATATTTCCTGCAAAGCTTAGCGTCAAGTTAACAATGATAATGGAAGTTAAATTAGGCAGGATTTCTCTATACATAATTCTTATATTCGAAGCTCCCAGCATTTTGGATGCACTGACATAATCCAGCTCCTTCTCTGCCAGCGTCTTGGCTCTGATTAAACGGGCATTGCTGACCCATAGAAATGCACTCATAATCATAATAAAGGTGACAATATTGAACTTTGGAATCAATGTGATAAATACAATAACCAACATAAGAAACGGCAAAATCATTATAAAATCAATGATGCGCATGATGATATTATCTATCATCCCGCCGAAATAGCCGGAAACCAAACCAACTGCAAATCCAAAAACACCAGTAATCACGGTAATAACAAACCCGATGATAATGGAATTCTTCGCTCCAATAATAAGCTGCCCCAGAATATCTCTTCCTCCATAATCCGTTCCTAACAAATGCTCTGAAGTCGGAGGAGAATAAATCGAAAATAAATCTACCCGCACAACCTCTTCCTGATCTAAAATCAACGCTCCAGCAAATACCGAGATAAATATGATCAGCAGAATAATAACTGAAGCAACGGCTAATTTATCTTTCTTAAATTCATTAAACATAATCTTTAGGCCCGTTAATTTATTTGATGGAATTTCAGCACTTGTACTGCTTTCAACACTCACTTTATCCCTCCTCTTTATTCCACCCGGATTCTCGGATCAACCAAACTCAATATGATATCCGATAACAGTGTACCGATTAGCGTCGCTACCCCTGTTACCATTACCAGTGCAGTTACCACACTGAAGTCTCTTTGTGATATAGATTGCAGAAACAACTGTCCAATTCCCGGATAGCTGAATATACTCTCTAAAAAGATAGAACCAGTAATTAATCCTGTAATTTCATACCCTAAAAATGCTGCGATGGGTAAAAAAGAATTACGAAGGATGTGATGCGAATATATCTTTGCTTCTGGAACTCCTTTGGATTTTGCTGTTTTGATAAAATCCTTCATTTTCGTATCTATAATTTCGTTTCGTAAATACTGAATCGTTCCAACGGTCGCTAATAAAGCGCCGGATAAAGCAGGTAAAAGTAAATGATAAATCTTATCCATATAGTAGCTGAATGTTTCAGGCTCCAAATTAATATCGGTGCTGCCTCCAGTAGGGAACCACTGTAATTGAAACCCGAATACAAACAACATTAATAATGCAAATATAAATAAAGGAGTCGCATAGGTGACATAGTTGTAACCGACAATCAGCTTATCTACCAAAGAATCATGAAACCTTCCTGCAGTAATACCAAGTGGGATAGCGATAAGATACGTTAAAAATAAAATTGCGGCTGACAAATATACCGTATTCCAAAGCCTCGCTTCTAATAATTCCAAAACAGGGCGCTGATGAATATAGGACGTACCTAAATCACCTTGGGACAATCCTTTGATCCAATTTAAATATTGAACATGGACTGGATCGTTAATTCCCAGATTTGTCCTCATATCTTCAATCGTTGATGAATCAACACCCGGAGTTTCCACCAAGCCGGATAAAGCATCTCCAGGCATCACCTTTGCCAGGATAAATACCAGGACACTTAAAACAACCAACTGGGGTATCATAATTAATATCCTGCGAACAACAAATTTCCACATTTTCAAGCCCCCCTTAGCGTAATGCTGCAAAATGGGTATCTGATACAGGCTTTAAATCCATTACGCTTCCATCTTCATTAAAATATTTATCATTTTCCTTTTGATATTCTTCCTCAATATTTTTTCGAAGCAATTCACTATTCTGATGCTGATCTGTATCCAATTCAGGTATAGAAGCAATTAGGCGTCTGGTATAAATATGCTGCGGATTTTCATAGATATCTTCTCTTGTACCTTCTTCTACAAATTTTCCTTTGTACATAATGCCGATTCGATTACACATATGCCTGACTATCCCTAAATCATGGCTGATAAAAAGATAAGTAAGGCCAAATTCCTCCTGTATGTCCTGCATAAAGTTAAGTACTTGTGCCTGTACAGAAGCATCCAGCGCAGAGACAGGCTCGTCAGCGATGATTATTTTAGGCTTTAATGTTAATGCCCTGGCAATACCTACCCGCTGCCGCTGTCCTCCTGAGAACTGATGAGGATATTTAAACAAAGAATCTCTGCTCATTCCCACTTTCCACATAAAGTATTCCACCTGCTCCCTCTCTTCCGATTTCGACAGGTTCTCAAAGTTCCGAAGCGGCTCAGCGACGATATCATAGACGGTCTTTTTCGGATTTAAAGAAGAATAAGGATCTTGAAATACCATTTGTATCTCTCTTCTGGTTTCCCTAATTTGTTTGCGGTTACATTTTGTCAAATCCAAATTATTAAATATAACCTCCCCGGAGGTAGCCTTTGTTAACCCGACAACTGTTCTGCCGGTTGTTGTTTTTCCGCATCCCGATTCACCTACTAACGCATATGTCTCGCCCCGCTTCAATTCAAAATTGATATTATCCACTGCTTTCACATGATTGACAACTCTGCGAAAAATGCCTCCACGGATAGGATAGTAAACCTTTAAATTATTGACCTTGAAAAACGTCATCCTTCTCCCCCTCCACCACTTGATTATGATTATCAATTTGAAAATGTTTATAGCATGTGCACCGGACCCAATGACCTTTTTCAACTTCTCTTAACGTTGGTGTTTCTTCGTGAATAGAATCATCTGTGCCGCTCATTCGAGGCTTAAAGCGGCAGCCCTGTCTTTGAAGATGGTTCAATGATGGAACAACGCCTTTAATAACGTGTAATTTTTCACCCTGGTTGTTTTTGGAAGGAAGTGAATGCAACAATGATTTGGAATAAGGATGCAGCGGGTTTTTCAGAAAATTCTTCGTCTCTCCTATTTCTACAAATTCTCCAGTATACATCACAGCTATACGATCAGCCATTTCTGACACAACACCTAAATCATGTGTAATCAAAATAATGCTTGTCTTCATTCGCCTTTTTAATTCTTTTAATAAATCGATAATTCGTGCTTGAATGGTAACATCCAACGCGGTCGTGGGTTCATCAGCGATAATCAGAGAGGGCTCACAGGCGATTGCAATCGCAATAACAATCCGCTGCCGCATCCCTCCGGATAATTCATGGGGGTATTGTGAATATACTCTTTCCGGCTGCGGAATTTTCACCTCACTAAGAATTTCTATCGCTTTTTGTTTTCGTTTGTTTTTGGATAATTTCGTGTGGTATTTCATTCCCTCTTCAATTTGCTTTCCTACAATCATTAAAGGGTTTAATGCAGTTAAAGGATCTTGAAAAATCATACTAATTTCTTTACCGCGAACTTTATTCAATTGAGTGTTTGAATAAGATAATAGATCCGCCCCTTTGAAATGAATCTTTCCACTGATTTTCGTTTGTTCTTGACTATGCATCCCCATAATGGAATGTCCAAAAGCAGATTTTCCGCATCCTGATTCGCCAACAATTGCCACTATTTCATTCTCATATACATCTAAATTAATATGGTCATTCGCCGGATAATATTGGTCATCTATCCGGAAGGAAGTGGTCAAATCTTCAACTTGTAATAATATATCATCATTTGACATATCAAATTTTAATCTCCTTTTATATTTTTTAGATTTTTTAATAAATTCTAATTATCATCATTATAGTGAGATATTTCAACGAATGTCAATATATATTTTTTATATAATTATAAATTTCATATTTTAAATTTTCAAAAATATAAATGTTGACATACTAAGTATGTATATTTAGTATATTTAATAATAGATTAAATTTTTTGTGAAGGTGGAATAGTTATGACACAAACTGTTAAAATTGGAATAATCGGTAGCGGCGGCATTGCCAATGCACACGCTCAATGCTATAAAAAAATGAGTGATGTGGAAATAGTGGCCGTAGCGGATTTAGTTCCGGGTAAAGCAGCGGAATTTATCCAAAGACTTGAATTAAAAAATGCAGTACCCTTTGAAGATCATCAAGAATTATTAGAATTAGACCTCGACGGAGTAAGCGTTTGCACACCAAATGTTGCCCACCATAAAACAAGTGTAGATTCTCTACTGGCTGGAAAACATGTGCTTGTAGAAAAACCATTGTCTATCACGTTGGAACAGGGAATAGATATGGTGGAGACATCCTTGAAGATGAATAAAATGCTGACTGTCGGTTTTCAGCCAAGATATGATCCGAATATGCAATTGGTAAAAGAAATTGTAAGCTCCGGAGAATTAGGAAATGTTTATTACGTTCAAACCGGCGGAGGCCGGCGCCGGGGAATGCCACAAGGAACTTTTATTAAAAAGGCATTAGCCGGTGCCGGCGCGATGGCAGATATCGGCTGTTACTCGCTGGACTTAGCATTAAATACATTAGGCTATCCAAAACCAATCTCTGTCTCCGCTTACACATCAAATTTGTTTGGTACAAATCCGGACCATCATCCCGAGGCTGAGAATTTTGAGGTGGAAGACTTCGGCATTGCCCTCATTCGTTTAGAGGGTGGAAAAGTAATTAATTTTAAAGTTTCCTGGGCAATGCATATGGATACATTAGGACCAACTCTGTTCTTAGGGACCAATGCCGGGCTGAAACTGACACCGGCAGGTCAAGGGCCCTGGAGCGGTGTATGGGATGGAGGAATCGGTTCCATCGATCTCTTCCATGATGTAATAGGACAGCATGTTGACACATCAATTCCTGTTAAAAAACACAATCTAAATATCTTTTATGAAAAAGTAAGAGCATTTGTCAAAGCCATTCAGGAAGGAAAGAACATCGCTCCGATTCCAGCAGAACAAATTTTAATCAATCAGGCGATTATTGACGGAATATTACGATCTGCCGAAGCCGGAAAAGAAGTATCTATTTCAATTCCCGAATTGCGTCCTGCCAAGATATAGTCATCTAATACTATCGTTTTTTCATTATTTCAAAGAAGAGGTGAAATACATGAGTATCCGAGTTGGAATGATAGGTTATCAGTTTATGGGAAGAGCACATAGTATCGCTTATCGCAATATCCCTTTTTACTTTAAAAATACGACACGTCCTGTTCTGCAAACTCTTTGCGGAAGAAATTCACAAAACGTCAGCCGGGCAGCTTCAGAAATGGGCTGGTCTTCTTCTGAAACAGAATGGGAAAAAATGATTCAACGGGAAGATATCGATTTAATCGATATTGTGTCACCAAATCATACACATGCTGAAATAGCAATTGCAGCTGCTGAAGCAGGAAAACACGTCATCTGTGAAAAACCCTTAGCTACGACTTTAGAGGACGCCAAAAGGATGCTTGAAGCAGTTGAAAAGGCTGGTGTCATGCACATGGTCTGTCACAATTACCGATTTGCTCCAGCAATACAACTTGCAAAAAAGATGATAGAGGAAGGACAGCTAGGAAAAATTTATCATATACGCGCTGTTTACCTGCAAGATTGGTTGATTGACCCATCTGCACCAGTTACCTGGAGACTCCAAAAAGAAAGAACAGGATCTGGTGCTCTTGGGGACATCGGCAGCCATATCATTGATTTAGCCAGATTCCTGGTCAGTGAAATTTCTGAGGTTTCCGGGTTATTAGAAACCTTCATCAAAGAAAGACCAAGTGCAGCAGAAAACACAGATGAAAAGGAACTTGTAACTGTGGACGACGCTTCTATTTTCACAACGAAATTTGAAAATGGAGCCTTAGGAGTTTTCGAGGCATCCCGCTTTGCCACGGGAAATCGAAACGGCAACAGAATTGAAATAAACGGAGAAAAAGGATCTATTCGATGGGATCTTGAAAATATGAATCATTTACATGTTTACCTGGAGAATGATAGTGCAGAGCTTCAAGGATTCCGTACCATAAACTGTACTGGAGAAGTCTACCCGTACGGAGAAAATTACTGGCCTCCAGGTCATATTCTCGGATACGAACACACATTTATCAATCTCATAAAAACAATGATGGATTCGATTAAAAATAAAACATTAGAAGTACCAAATTTCAAGGATGGTTATCTCAATCAGCTTGTCATACACGCTGTAGAAGAATCTCATCGATTAAAAAAATGGGTCAAACTATCTGATTACATCAATTAATGTTTAAAAAGGAGGAAAACACATATGATTAACGTTGCTTTACTTAGTAAATGGCATGTCCATGCAGAGGATTATGCGCAGCAGGTTCAAGAAAATAAGCAGCTTTCCCTCGCTTGTATTTGGGATGAAGACACTCGCCGCGGGAAAGAATGGGCAGATAAATGGGAAGTTCCATTCGAAGAAAATCTGGATACCGTTTTAAATGATCCTCATATTGATGCCGTCATTATCAATACACCAACGAAATGGCATACAGAAATTATTCAAAAAGCGGCAGCACATAAAAAACATATTTTCACAGAAAAAGTATTAGCATTCACCGTGGAAGACTGCAAAAAAATATATGAAACGATAGAAAAAGAAAATGTAAAACTCATGGTATCCCTGCCAAGACTTACAGAGTCTTATTTCCTTTACGCAGAAGAAGCATTCAAAAAAGGCTGGTTAGGAAATCTAACCAGCATCCGCTGCAGATTAGCTCATAATGGATCTGTTTCAACAGAAACCCATCCTAATGGCTGGCTTCCAAGTCATTTTTATGATAAAGATGATTGCGGAGGCGGTGCTTTGATTGACTTAGGCGCCCATCCCATCTATCTGACCAACCGTTTAGCTGGACCTTTAGCAAACGTTTATTCCAGCCTGCATTCATCATTAAAACATAACGTAGAAGACAACGCTGTTGTTGTTACACAATATAAAAGCGGAGCAATCGGCGTACTTGAAACTGGATTCAATTCTTATGGAAGCCCTTTTCAATTAGAATTATACGGGACACAGGGATGTTTATTGATTGAAGACTCCAAGGTACGTATCAAAAGTACACACTTAAATAAAAATGAATGGTCCGAACCGGAAGTATTACCTGAAAGCTTACCTACAGCGATGGAGCAATGGGTTCACTTAATTCAAAATGGTACGGCTCCTTCTATTACCAAGGAAGACATAATTTCGTTAACCTTGCTTAATGAGGCGGCTTATCTTTCTGATAAACAAGGAGAGAAAATTACTATTGAATAGTAAATGGATATTATTTTTGGGGTGAGAGATAACTAGTCAAAGTAAAAAGACAGATAATGGCAGTGTATCTTCTTTGATTCACTGCTATGAAGATAATCTTAATTCAATTTCCACTTTAGGTTTCATTTCTCCTGGACAGCCCTTATAGGGTTGTCCAGGAGAAATGTAGTGTCAAGCAAGAAAGAGGCGAAAGTTTTATGATCGGTGTATCACTAATGCTTACTCTATTTCCAGTATAGCTAGTGCATTAATTATTTCATTTAACAAAAAGCATATAATCAGATAGAAATTATCCAATTATATGCTTTTAATTATAATTTTTTAACACTAATAATCGAACTGACGGTAATAACGGCGTATTTCTAATGGATGGCAGTTTAACTTCTCAACATGGGCATCTATTCTTTGAGTTACCGCATGCATAATAAAATACGATAATCTACCACGGTATTTATCGCTAATACCTGGTAATTCATAGTCTTTTGAATCGATGATTGTATAATTACCACAAATTCGCGGCAAGAGATTACCTACTCTCTCTGCTAATTCACGCTGTTCGTCTTCTCCAATAAACAGGGTTACTGGTGTATTTTCATCTACAATTTCTAATGTACCATGTAAAAACTCAGCGGCGTGAATAGATTTAGAACGTAACCAGCTTTGTTCTTCCCAATAACACATTGCATAGGAATATACTGCTCCCCATTGATTACCTGCACCGATGAAATAGTGCATCGCATCATGACGATGCTTTTCAGCAAATTCAAATCCAAAATTATCAGCAGACTTTTCTACCTCTACTAAAGCAACAGCCAAATGCTCTTCTAATTCTTTATAATAAGCTTCATAATCTGGAAATTCACCATTACGATACATGAAGCGGTCGGCAGCCATAAAATATTTTAACTGCTCATTTCCCGGATAAGAGATAACGTAATCTCCCGTTTCTGCTAAGGGAGTATTCGGTTCATCTACAAACGCAATAATCGTTGAACCTAGTTCTTTTATCATTTTGATTGCTTTCACCACTTCTTGCGTTGATCCTGTTACAGAAGACAATATCACTATAGATTTCTCTGTCAGTCTTTTGTTTCCAGTTGTATAATATTCTGCAGCATGCTGGACAAACACCGGCAAGCTGCTTTTTCCGTTAATATAAGTCACAGCTTGCATACTGGATGCATACGTGCCCCCAATGCCCAAATAATAAATATTATCAAAACCTCTGTCGTAAACCTCATCTATGATATGTTCTATCTCATTTTTTAATGCAATAGCTCCGCTAACGCTTTCAATTTGTTTTTGTTCATCAAATTTCAACATATCTATCCCTCTTTTCTTAAATTTTACTTTGAAGTACTTGATCAAAATCATCAAATATTCTTTGCCCTAAATCAATCCCTTGTATCGTCGCTATTTGATAGGCAAAATATTGGAAAGGGATTACTAATAGCAATGGACTAATCTTCTCACTTACATCTAAATCTAAAGCCAGCTCATCTTCTCCTCCTGCACTTTGGGTAGAAATGACATAACATCGTTTCACATGACTCTCCATATAGCCTCTTAGCGCTTTTGAGCGAGATAAAATAGCACTATCTGTTTCAACAAAAAATATACTGTGCGTTTCATTTGCTTCTAAATAAGGACCATGCATATAGGCCTCTAATTCAAATCCTTGAGATGGTTTTCGAACTGTTTCAGTAAATTTAGTTTCAAATTCTTTTGCTGTTCCCCAGTTTGGCCCATAACCAATCGCAAGAAATCGATTGCTTTCCTTTAATTCGGCTTTTTTATTCTCAAAGAATTTTGCTGTTTTATCTATAATTTTATTAATACTGTAAACAGCTTTACAAAGATTTTCTTTCTCTTTTTCCAGAACCTTTTCATCCATTCGATGAGATTGTGAAGCGATGGCTAGAGACAATAACATCAAATTTAGGACAGTGGCTGAATAACCTTTTGTTACAAAACCAACTTTTTCCATTCCCATATTCAGATTAAGCATGTGATTCGCAACCTTAGTAATTGGACTTTCACTATCACTAGTCAAAGTAATCGTCTTTATTTTTTGAAACTGCGTTATCTTTTCAACAGCATGAATCGTTGATGTACTTTTCCCGCTCTGTGAAACAGCAATAACTAAATCAAATTTAGGGTCAACTTTGCCGTAATGCAAGAAATCAAATGGTTCTTGTATATCTATATACATATCTCCTGTAGACTCCATATAGTATTTTGCTGCAAGGGATGCGTTATAAGAAGATCCAGTTGCTAGAATAAGACAATGTGTAACATCTTTTAACTCCGGCAAATTAAAGTCAAATTCTTTTATTATTTTTTCCAAAGTTACTTGTTCTTCATAAATATAATCAAGCATACTTACCATTTCATTTCCTCCTTAAAATATCCCAATCCAAGCGCCCAAGATACCAACTACAGCCATTCCTCCAATAATTGATAAAGGTTTCACCTCTTTCTTTAATAAATAGAAAACGATACCAAAAGCAGCTAATGGTAATAATTGAGGCATAATATCATCCAAAATGCTTTGAATCGTAACTGCCTCTTCCCCACTACCTATGGAAAGCGGAATAGTAATATCTATCATCGAAGCAGTCATTGCTCCAACAACTACTAATCCAATAATTGATGCTCCTAAAGTCAAGCTATCCATCATACCGTTACTTTGAATTTTCTTCAAAAAACCAGTGCCTAGTTTATACCCCCAACCTGTAAATAAATAACGTAATACAACGTGTGGAATGTTAAAAATTAATATGAACAAAATTGGACCTAATATATTTCCTTGTAATGCAAGTGAGGTTCCTACACCAGTTGCGATCAATCGTAATGTTCCCCAAAAAAACGAATCCCCTATTCCAGCCAGCGGTCCCATTAATGAAGTTTTTATACTATCAATCGCTTTTTCGTCGAATTCCTTATCTAAACGGTTTTCCTCTTCCATAGCTGCGTTAATTCCTAAAATCAGCGTTACAATATGAGGCGTTGTATTGAAAAATTCTAAATGCCGTTTTAAAGCGGAGGCCATTTCCTCTTTTGTCTGATAAAGTTTCCTCAGGATTGGAATCATTGCATAAACATAGGCCATATTCATTTGACGTTCATAATGCCAAGAAAACTCCATCTGAAAAGAACGCCAAAAAACTTTGTTTAAGTCTTTTTTTGTTATTAATGATTTTTCTTTTGGATCAGAAGTCTTCATCATCAAGGACCTCCCCATCTGTTGTCTGAGCAGATTGCTCATTCTTTTTTGTGAAATTCATGATATTAACAATAATTACTGCTAAAATAGCTCCAAATATAGCAATTCCGGTAATAGGAATATCTAAGTAAGCTACAATAATAAACCCTAAAAAGAAATAAGGAGCGACACTTTTATTAATTAATAATCTCGCTAACATAGCGAATCCTAAAGCAGGAATAATCCCTGTAGCAACAGTTAGACCGGTTTGAACAAATTCTGGTATCACATTCAAAAATGACTGTACAGCATTATTTCCGATAGAATAAGAAATAGATACGATTAACGCCAACATGAGAGAAAGTCCGAATCCTGCAATTAAATGCATTCGTTCTACTCCTTTGTAATTTCCCATCTCTGCATAACTATCTGCTTTATGATTCATTGTAGGAATTACCAATCCTAAATAGATATTTTTTAAAATTAAAGTCAATGTAGCAATTGGCAACCCTAGTAATAGCGCTGTTTCAGTTCCTGCGCCTGCCGTAATAGCAAAAGCTGTTCCTAGTATTCCTCCAGTTACGACATCAGGTGGGATAGAAGCTCCAACTGAAAACGAACCTATAAAAGCCAGTTCTAAAGTGGCTCCCATTATGATACCTGTTTTAATATCTCCTAGTGCAATTCCAGTAAATAACCCTGTTACAATTGGGCGAGATAACAAAGAAGTTCCTAGTGCATATTCGGATTGAGCAATAAATGCTATAACCCCAAGAAGGACTGCTTGTAAAATCACTTAATTTCATCCTTTCTTTAAAAAGCGTCTAGCGCCTTAATTTTTTTATCCGATGGCACTTGTCTAATTTCCACCTCTACTCCGCTGTCTACTAATTCTTTAACCAGCTCTTCTTCTTCTTTAGTAATATTAATTGCCTTTGAAATATTTCTTGTACCTTCTCGAATTTTCATACCGCCTAAATTTATTTCTTGAATTTCTGGATAGGCTTTTGACAGCTTATATGCATCTTCTACAGATTCAACGACAATAAATAACTTATATTTATCCGTTACACCGCTTTGCAAAGCTTTAATAGAGTCGTTAATATTTTTTATGACTAATTTCACGCCTTGTGGCTTTGCTAATTTAATCGTCGTTTTTCTGATATCATTTTCTGGTACATCGTCATTTGCAACCAGAATGCAATCTATACCCAGGCTCTGCGTCCAAGAAAATGCCACTTGTCCATGTAGTAGACGGTGATCTACTCGCAATAATTTAATCATTCTTATTTCCTCCCTTTTTAGAAATCCTCTTCTTCACTTTCCTTATGGATTGTTTCATTGCAAAATTGAATCATTTCCTTTGAGTTATTTAAAGAATCCTTGATTAATCCCGGAATGGATTTTGCTGTTGTAAATTGAGTTACAATTTCAATTAACCAAGGTAAATTCATTCCTGATGCAAGATAGAAATTTGGTGTATATATATATTTCAAAAATTCATTATTCACACTCCCCCCAAATATATCTGTGATAACGATTAATTCTTTACCCCGGTTTTCTCTCATTAATTTCTCAACTTCTGAAGCTAAGTCATAATTTGCTTTTACATAAGCATCCAGAGTGATAATATTACTGTTTTTACCGCAAATTAATTCTAAAGAGCTTAAAATTCCTGACGCAAACTTTCCGTGACTAGCCAAAACTAATTTTCTTTCCATCCTTTTTTCACCTCACTTACACTTATATAAAGCAAAAAGCGTGCCAACTTTAGTGGCACGCTTTGTTTACCTATTAAAAATCTTCGTTAACGATTGAAAAATCAAGTTTTTGAAAGAGAATATCATAAATATATTTTAATTCTGAATTTGGTATTTTGACACTGTAATCTTCTTCTATGACACTGAATGCTTCTTTTATTCTGACAAGCTGTTCTTCCCGACACTCTTCATCGATGTCATTTCCACTATAGATTTCAATTGGAACATTACGAATTAACCGTTCAATCAAACAACTGACATGCACATATAGAGCAAGCTTTCTCTCATTTGAAATTTTTTGTCCAGTTAACTCCTCTAGTATTCGCATAAATAATTCGATTTCTGCCATTACCTTATCCGTGTCTAATATTGTTACAGAATCTATTACTTTTTCAAGTGAAAAGTTGCGGATTAATCGGTCGTTAAATTGTTCTGCCTGCTCATCATCTAGACTTTTCATTAGCCACTCTCTTAGATGCAGTGTACCTTCTCCAGAAATTAATTCTTCAAGAGATAAATAAGGAATATCCCGAATCATCGGGTTTGCAGTTCCTACAATTCCAACAACTTCATAAAGTGAAAAAACAGTCTCTTTTTCTTTTTGATCATGCAGTGTTTGATAATCGTAAGGAAGCACCTTTAGCGGACTATTTACTGGTAAACTTTTTTCAAGAAGGTTACTAATTTTTGTTGCTGTACCGATTCCGGTAAAGCATGTAGTCAATAAAGCTTTATTTTTATTTTTTTGTGGATAAATTATCTTCCAGTCTGGTTGATTATCTTCAAATGAATGAACCGCAACTTCAGACAGGTTCATATTTTTCTGGATATTTTCCCCTATAGCTATTGCCAGAGGGGTGGTTATATTATTCATAATCATAACGGGAACGGATAATTGTTGTGGAAAATATTCATATATTGCTTTTAATGACCCCATATCCACCAAAATAACAAGGCCATTGCTCACATCATTTTTTTCAGTATAATCAACTATTTCCTCAGCGATTTTTTGTGGCGTAGTATCAATCGGCATATCAAACGATTCAAAAATATTTTTACCTAATAAGCGATTGGCCACGTTAGCGATACTGCTTGCAGTTGCATAGCCATGGGCAACAATAATTGCTTTTGCAAAATTGGATTCCCGGGATAAACCTAATTGCCTGAAGTAAAGAGTCAGTAAAATTAAATCCATATCAAATACTTCAATATCCAACCTGGGTTTAATGATAGATAGCATTCTTTCTGTATACTGAAATAGCATAGGATATGCTTGAATGACTGCTTGCTTAAATTCTTTGATTAAAGTTTGTACTTCCACATCATCAGGCTGCCAGCGGACGGAACTTCTTTGGAATAAATAGTAACTAACGGCATAGACACTATTACCATTAAATATAATCTGATAAGAGGTCTCCATCTGTTTTAACGTATCACGTACATATTGAGTCATGAATAATAATAATTCGTGTTTCTTTTCTCGATCTGTTTCAAATATTAAAAAATCAAATAAATTTTCTACCTCATTTTTTATATCTTCACCAATAACTGTAATATTGGATCCCGACTTCTTAAAGCTGGCCAGTAAACGTTCATATGTACGAATAATTCGCAGCTCTTCAGGATTTTTTTTCGTTGATAAACTTTCTATACTTGTGGTTTCATCAATTTTTATATTTTCTTCCATAGCTGCATTCGTTTTCAAAGCAGCTTTTGCTAATAAATCAGGAGGTAAGTGATAAATAGTAATATAGATATTATTGGCATCTTTTTGCTCAGAAAATGCTTTTGCTACCGTTACTTTCACTACATTTTTCAACTTACCGATATTCCCTTGATGGGGAGTAGTTTTTAATAAGTGCAAAACTTGACTGCTCACTAATAAGACTTTTTTAATTTTTGATCTTTCTTTTATTAAAAAATCATATATCATCTCTAAACGTTCATTTTGTGTTCGCTGCTCCAAAGGGGGTAATTCTATTTGAACAGGAATACGACGAATAAACGTGGACAAAAAGACACTATTCAAATCTTCGGTAGTTGCAAAGAATAATCTTGTATTGACTTTACGCGGATTATTCGTTTCACCCATTCGATAAATTATCCCTTGATCAAGATAGGTAAATAGTTTTTCCTGCCCCTCTGCGTTTAATCGGTGAACTTCATCTAAAAACAAAATTCCGCCATTTGCTTCTTCAAAAATACCTCTATGATCTTCATCTGCGCCCGTAAAAGCTCCCTTGACATGTCCAAATAAATGGCTAGTTAAAAGTTCAGGGTTATTAGCATACTGAGCACAATTTAAAGTAATCATTCGCGCATCTTCCTTAATTAAATCATTTGCTAAACAGAAGTGATAGACGATTTTCACCATATAGCTTTTACCTGTCCCGCTTTCTCCTGTCAATAACACTGGCAAGCCATTTTCCGGATAGTAAAGTGCTGTCTTTAATTGTTCTATACTCCTTGCCAAACTTGCATCACTTCCAATTAAAAATGAAAATATATCCTTCTTTTTTTGAAATAAAGGCTGCTCTTCTTTTAATTCATCTAAACTATGATATATACTTTTGGATAGCGTATAGAATTGTGTTTCAAAAGCATTCTTATGAAAAAAGTAAACCGGACGTGTATTTATTTTAATGACACTTCCCTGTTCATTTAATTGATTTAGATAGTGACTCACCGTATTTCTCTTTAAATTAAATTGCTCCCCTATTATCTTGGAAGTAAATATTTCACTAATATTGTCTAAATCTAAGAAAGCTGTCTGGTTTTCTAAGTAATTTATTAATTCTTCTTTAATCATACGTTCCACCTCCTCTTCATAATTAAACAAACGCTTACAAAAGTCAATATGCAGAGAGTATATGTATCATAAGTACTTTCCTCACGGGTTTTCAGCACCCGCTACTACAACATCCAACGGTACTGATATTTAGAAACCTGGCACTCCATCCTATTGCCAAAGATTAATTTTCTCGTGCTGATTACTATAAAGGTAGCTGCAATAAGTACAGCTAAAACAGGTAAAAATCTATCAAAGCTCCTTTTACAATATAATAGATACTATTAGCAATATCATTTTTAAGCGAGTGTTATCTATCTGCCAACTTAAACCAATACTCACCTAAAGACAATTAATCCAGTAATAGTCTAATAATTTATCTCAAACAATCAAATAAAAATTGTTCCACTCTTTACATCTCGACCACCCTATACTGCCTTCCTCTAAACGATACTTCAAACGCTTCCCCAACTTCATCCAATGAATAAATCTCCGAAATAAATCTATTTGGCTAAAGATTGTACAGACGGACCGCTCCAGTTATTTCAACTCCTGTACGGTGAATCCAATCTGGGTTTCGGGTCATCGTGGTAAAAGAAACTGTTCATGAAAAGTCTCCACTACGTCTTCTTCGTGTGAATTTGAGGCAATTGTCACACCGAGCTCTTATGCTTCTTTTCTCTGAGCTGCATCCGGGGCATTGATAATCACTCTGCACCTTTGAAGTTTAGCAACTATCAGATGAAGCAGTCCCATTATGCCTGTTTCTATAATCAAAACATCGTTTCCAAGCTGGATTTTACTGCGTGTTACACTGCAAAAGTACCATGGTGGAACGGTATATCCTCTGCAAAGGCAAATACCTCTCTTGTATCTGCAATGATATATTTTCCAAGTCCTCCCTGGTCGTAATAGCCTCTTTCTCCCATCGAAAAAGAGCCGAATTCACTACACAAATTCTCTTTCCTTTTTCTGCAGTAATAACAATTTCCGCAGTTGTTGCATGTGCGTACTTCACTACTTCTTTATCGTGGCTATTGCTAACGATTACTGACAACTTTCCAAATTCTTTAAATACAGAGGAAGATGTTATTGGGATTGTTCGGGAGCAACCAGATGCTCATCATCCATGAAAAACTACCTCCTGTTACTTGTTAAATTCAAGTAAAGAGATAAATTCAGTTATAATAGAATGTAATATATTATTTTTCGCTTACTTTATTTATTCTTATTTTGAGAAAATAATTTATTTGTTTTGAATGGGTTTGACAATATTATTCTAAATCAGCATTCCTTTCAAACATAGGTTCTGCCGTTTCATTATGTTGTTTTATCAATTCTAGAATAATTGCATTATAGGTTAAGAAAGAAATTTGCTCAAATGAACTCCCTTCAGCTTGTGGTACCCTGATGTTTATATTAAGTATACAAAAATAATAGATGAAGTTCCTAAGGGGGACTTCATCTATTATTTTTAATTTATTATATATTCCATACAAACTTAATTAATCTCTTACCTACTATTTTTCTCTTCCAGCCTTTTAAATCTATCAGCAATATTTTCAGGATAGTAACCAAGCTTCCCAGCTAATTCTTGTCCATCTCCAGACTCCCCAAAATGATTAATGGTCAACATATCTCCATCAGCTCCGACAAATTCTCTCCAGCCGATAGATGAACCCATCTCCACCGCTAAAATATTCTTAATCTCCTTACGAAGAATTTCATTTTTGTAAGCATCATCCTGCTTTAAAAACAGCTCCCAGCTTGGCATACTAATTACATCAACATATACTTCTTCTTTCTCTAAAATTGCTTGAGCTTTTATTGCCAGTTCTACTTCGGAACCAGTTGCGATTATTTTGCCAGTCGCTTTTCCATTACCTTTAGATATAATATAAGCTCCTTTTTTCACACCCTCTTTATCTGCGGTTTCTAATACAGGTACGTCATGTCTGCCAAGAACAATTGCAGTCGGAGTCTCCTTAGAATGAATCGCAATTTCCCAGGCAGCCGCAGTTTCATTAGCATCTGCCGGTCTAATAATATTTAGATTCGGCATCGCTCTTAATGAAGCCAGGTGCTCTACCGGCTGATGGGTAGGCCCATCCTGCCCCAGCATGATACTGTCATGCGTAAAAATATATATCAATGGCTTATTCATTATCGAAGATATTCGTATAGCTGAACGCATATAGTCAGAGAAAACCAGGAATGTACCGGTGTAAGGTTTAAGCCCTCCATGTAATGCCAATCCGTTAGCAATCGAAGCCATACCAAATTCACGAACACCATAATTTATATTTCTTCCGCTATAATCATTTCTGCTTATAAAATTACTTCCATTAATGGTTGTCTTATTGGAGGAAGCTAAATCAGCAGAGCCGCCTATTAATGGTATTTTATCAGCAATCGCGTTCAATACTTCTCCAGATGCGGAACGGGTTGCTACTTTTTCTTTTTCAAAATTTATATTTATTTCTTCTACTTCAAAGTTATTTTCCATTGACGCCAGAAATTCTTTAGACAGCTCTGGATATTCTCTTTGATACGCCTCTAATAAATTCCCCCATTCAGTTTCACTTGCTCTCCCATTTTCACAGATAGCAGAGAAATCTTTTTTTACTTCATCTGGAATATAAAAATCTTCCGTAAAATCCCATCCGTATGCTTTTCTAATCAAATCGGATTCTTCCGGGCCAACAGGATTACTGTGAATAGCTGCTGTTCCACTTTTATTGGGAGAGCCGAACCCGATAATTGTTTTTACTTCAATTAATGTTGGTTTATTTTTCTCCTCTTTCCCCGACTGTATAGCTTTTTCGATTTCGTTTATGTCATTTCCATCCTCCACGCGAATGACCTGCCATCCCATTGATCCATACTTTTTTTGGACATCCTCTGAATTGGTATCACTGAGATCACCATCAGAGCACACATCATTAGAATCATATAACACAATTAATTTCCCCAACCCTAAGTGCCCTGCCAGAGATACGGATTCCTGGGCTACACCTTCCATTAAGTCTCCATCACCACATATCGTATACGTGTAATGATCCACAATATCAAAATCCGGTTTATTATATTTCTCTGCCAAATGCGCCTCAGCAAGTGCCAGACCGATTGTCATAGCAAGCCCTTGTCCCAATGGCCCGGTGGTAGCTTCTACCCCAGGGGTTATATCAACCTCGGGATGACCTGGAGTGATACTTCCAAGTTTTCTAAAGGTTTTTAAATCATCAATTGAGACCTCATATCCGCTTAAATGCAGCAATGTATATAATAAAACAGAGCCATGGCCGGACGTTAGTACAAATCTGTCGCGATTATACCAATGCGGATTCTCTGGATTATGATTCATCACATTTTTAAAGAGTGTATATCCCATCGGTGCCGCTCCTAAAGGCATTCCTAAATGACCGTGATTGGCATTTTCTACACTGTCAATCGCCAATGTTCTAATTGTAGCAACGGATAAATCTGATATTTTTTCTATTGTCTGTGTTCTCATTTATATCATCCTTTCAGTTTATAGCAAACCTAATATGAATTTTCCAATGTAATAGACTAATAATCCGACAATGGTAAAGTCCGTCTCTGGAAAAGCAGTTCCCACCAGACCGATATTTGCCATGATTGGATAGATAATTGCTGGTCCAATTGCAATCAGAATACCTACAACAAAGCTTCCCGCCATGGCGCCCTTCCAGCCTCCGGTAGCATTACCGAATACTCCTGCTGTCGCTCCTATGAAAAAGTATGGAACAGCAACAGGGATAATGACGGACATTTCGAGAATACCGAATAAAAACATGCATAATAGTCCACCTGCATAGGCAGATAAAAAGCCTATAACAGTTGCAGTTGGGGCGAATGGAAATACAACAGGACAATCCAGCGCCGGTTTTGCATTTGGTATCAATTTTTCAGAAATACCTACAAATGCATTCACTATCTCCCCTAACAGCATCCTTACACCAGTAATAATGACATACAGCGCAGCAGCAAACGTCAGCCCCTGGATTAACGGATATACCAGCCAATTGGTTCCTTCTGAAATAGTCTCAACAAATTGTGGACCTGCGGCAAATGTAGCTACGTAAAAGAATATAATGATAGTGATACTGACACCGACGACATAGTCTTTAAACATAGAAAGCCATTTTGGCAGTTTTAAATTTTCTGTTGTATCCTCCGGTTTACCAACCTTAGATCCTACCCATCCGGAAATAGCGTAACCTACACTCACATAATGACCCAAAGCAATTTCATCATCACCTGTAATTTTTCTCATATACGGCTGAGCAATAGCCGGGAATAAGCAGGCTGCCAGTCCCAAAATAACTCCTCCAACCGCAACAATTGTAAAATTACTTGCATCCAGCGCTTTTAAGATAACCGTAAGCAATGCTGCAAAATAAAGGTTATGCTGTCCTGTCAGAAATATATATTTAAATGGGGTAATCCTGGCAAATAATAAATTGAACAGGAATCCAAACAGCATGACAAGCGAGACGACCGTTCCAAACCTGTCCTGTGCTAAAGCTGTAACTGCTTCAGCTAATGGCAGAACACCATCCAGGCCAAACCCTTCACCAAAAAGAGCCTGGAAACTGTCCAGAGACAAGACTGCTGCACCTGAACCAATTGAAAATATCAGGAATCCTACAATCGTTTTCAAAGTCCCTGTTAACGTTTCATCAAACGGCTTCTTTTGCAGAACAAGCCCAATAAAAGCCATTAATCCTACAAGAATTGCTGCAGTACCTAATAAATCAATGGCAAACGCCCTTAAAAGTTCCACTACGATTCACCCTCTCTTGAGTTACTCTTTTACTTCTTCCAAATACTTCTCAATTTTGCTTTTTATTTCTTCCTTATTCATTAAATTTTTAATTCCGATAACATATTTAACTTTGTCTTCTACGTCTGGTACTAAATCCTCCAGAGTTATCAATAAGTCTCCCGAAAACTGACTAACTGCGCTCATCGTGTCATGGGTAACGTTAAATGGAAAATTATTTTCCTTTACTACCTGACTTACCTTTATTTTCAACATCGTACTGCTTCCCATCCCTGTTCGGCATGCTACTAATATTTCTCTCATTACATTTCCAGCTCCTTTTCACATTTCTTTATAAAATCAACAACTTCTTTGGAATCAACAGAACGATCCAACTTGCTGTAAAACTCTTTCTTATCCAACAACTGAACCAGATTCGACATAGCTCTTAAATGCGTAGAGTTATCGACGGCACATAAACAAAATACATATTTTACGGGGTCATTTTCTTTGTTTCCAAATTTGATCGGCTTGGATAAAGTAATCATACTGATAGCCAGATCCTTTACCCCTTCTTCTGGCCTTGCATGTGGTAAAGCTACATTTTTTGTAATAACAATATATGATCCATTTCCTTCCGCTGAATCAATCATTGCTTGCACATAATTAGCAGATGCTTTATTATTGGCAATCAAAAGCTCGCCGCCTTTTCTAATCGCATCTCTCCAGTCAGTAGCTTCAATATTCAACTGAATGAGTGGTTCAGTCATAATATCGCTCAACATCGGAAGTCTCCTTTTCTTATCAAAGATTAAATAATTAGCAGTGATATTACTTAATGCTTTATTCAGGTTTAATGGATCCTTAATCTCGCTGTAATTACTAATAATTTTGGTCAGTTCTTTTACAATGGAACTATTATCAATACAAACACTTTTATTACTCCACCTGTAGAAATTTTTTACCAGATTTTCCTTTTCAATATCCGTCATCACGGGACTGGCAATAAAAACAGGCTTGGAGCTTTTTATTAACCTTGTAGAAAAAATAACATCTACATTATCGCTGATAGTCTCCAGTTCATTAAGTGAGAATGGTTGAAGAAACTTAATTTCTGGAAAAAGATTAATCAGCTCATTATAGAGAATCAGCGATAACCCTGTTCCGTTTGGGCATACAACCGCTGCTGTATACGCATATATTTTTTTCGTTTTCTTATCTTTCATCAGTGTTGCGAAATGTATCGTTAAATAGGCTATTTCATCGTCAGATACCATTTTTCCATTGGGCAGATAAGAAGATTCAAACAAATCTTTTAATATTTTGAATAAAAAGCTATACTGCTCTTGAATTTTTCTCTTTAATGGATTGATTATCGGATATTGAAATAAGATACGATAATACGCCGGCCTTAAATGATAATAAATCTGTTTGAAGGCGCTTTCTTTATCTCCAATATCTATCCCATAGGTTGTTTCCAACTTAGTAATAATCTCAAATAAAAAATCCTTCAGCAAATAGTAATCGTTCGTTTTTTGACTTATTTGAACAGAAGAAAAAGATAGCATTAAGGATGTAAGAAATGCTGCATAATCCTCTTGGTTCTCATGAATAAAGTTCAGATTGGATAAAATCTCCCGGGCAATTTTATATTCATCATAACGATGAAATTCAAATTGGTTATCCATTTCAATCCACTTTTGCGTATTATTTTTCCTAATAAAAACAAAAGCGATGATATAACATATTTCCAAAAAATTATTATCAGACAGAATGATTTGATGCTCTTGAAAATACCTGCTGCAAACACAAGTAAACTCTTCAAATATCTCCTCATCTAAAACAAAATCCAGAAGTTCTCTATTCGTCCCTTTAAAAATAATTTCTACAATGAACATGATAAGAACATTTCGTATATCTTGTTCATTTCCGTTAATGTAATAACCATTTTTTCTGGAATAGGAAATCTCCAAAAAGTATTCTTTCAGGTTAGCGGATAATTTTTTTAGATCATCATTTACTGTACCTCTGCTTACATCCACGACGTCTATTAAATGCAGCAGAGAAATCTCTTCATTTTGCATAAATAAATAGAAAAAAATGATACGTTTTCTTTCTTCTTCATTTAAAGTGCCCTTTATATCCTTTTTTTCTAAAATGCTCAATATTTCATTCGCATCTCCAGGAAAACTCAAGCCTTTTTGCTGATCCTTCTTGATTTCTTGTAAATTATTCGTTTTCAGCCAATAATTGATTTTCTCTAAATCATAAGCGATTTTCCTCCTTGTCAATGAGGTTCTTAATTCCAATTCTTTAATTGTAATCTTGGGGTTGCCTAAAATGGTTTCCATAATGTCAATTGACCTTCGCTCGAGCATTAAGCATCCCTCCTAATTTCATGTTATTATCAACCGCTTTCATTTACAATTACATTTCCGTTCAATGTTTGTACGCGTGATGAACAAAAACTATATTTATTACATGACATAATTCATAATGAAGAACGTTATTAAGGGAAATGAAATAGCCTGAGACCGTTAGAATGAATCTATCGGTTTCAGGCTATTACGTAAGTTTTTTATTGTTTACATTACTTCTTTCCCCAAAAATTTTTATCATATTTATTACTTACTTTATAATTACAGCTAACCTTTAAATGGCTTTCTATTCTGCTCTACTGTACTTAAATATTTCGCACAAACTATTGATTGTTCAATATCATCTGCTATGGTCATAATGAAACGCAAGCCTTTTATTCAAAAGATACGGGCGCAGGTAAGCAACCGTACTGCATAACGGTAAAACATTTTCGCTTAGATTGATTCCAAGTATCTCTTTTATATACTTTTGCCTTTTAATGATTCTTTCCCAAAGTGCTGGATATTCGTCTCTAATCTCCTGCTTTAACGACTCATCAGCTAGAGCTACGGTGCTTTCAACCGAGACCCCGTCATATCCCGCAACACGAGGGATAATATCTGTCTGAAAAATCATTCCGCTTTTAATTAATTCATCTGAATTCTTATATATAGGTGATGATAGCCATTCTTCATCTGCTGTCAAATGCCCTGGGCATAATCCCCAATGATATTCTTCCTGCGGCAATACCTGATTAACCAAATTATACAATTCTCTACCTGGCATCCCAACTTGAATATTCTCCAGCCAGGCTGTAATTGCGGTATAATATGGCGCTGCCAAGTCTTCCACATAATCTTTTTTGCTATCTGGCAATTCAGAGCTATCCATTACAGCATATCCAGATCTGCTCGATAATCCGCCTTTGTATCCTACTGTTAAAGAGATTGCATCTCCTAACTTTACCTTTTCTGGAGTTGGATATAGATTACCGTTTTCGAATCTTTTACCTGTTGATGCGATCGTTACGACATTATTTCTTTGACCGTAAGCATGGAGTTCATTTCCTAATTGCATCTCAGAAATACCAAGCTCCAGTTTGTCCATTGTTCGTAAAACACAATCTGAGGCCAGCGATGCTCCAAATTCATAATGCGCAATTTCATTAGCACTATTCACCCTTCGCACGCCACGTTCCCCGGCAATGAATATATCTATTTTATTCGTGATAGAGCCTTCCTTTTCAATAATTTCTCGAACTGCTTCTACAATAAAAGATGGAACATCAAATAAAGTTCGATTATCCTCGACGCTGCTGGTAAAATGCTTCCAGCCTGCCATTCCAATTTTCATTGCCTTCTTCATTCCAGCTTCCTGAAGAATGCTTGAAATTGTTTTGTGAGGTTCCATTGGCTGGTTAGGCAAGGAAAAGTGCGGACAGTGAATTCCCTGTGCCGGAATTCTTGAATATTGTACTTTATTATAGTTTTCATTTCCCAAAACCAGAAAAGCATCTCCGTTAGAATGAAGGACCAATAAAGCCTCTTCAAACCTGGGAATAAAACCAACTAAATATTCAAAATTCCCGCCATGTTCCACATCTGCATAAATCAGTAATGCATCCAAATCATTCCGCTGCATCTCTTGTAAAACCTTTTCTCTTCGCAGCTGCATCGTTTTATCATCTATCATTATCGGTGTTTCTGTGCAATCAGGAGCGGGGGCATCCATTTCTATCAATTGCGCATTTTTATAATTATATTGCTGTGTCATATTCCTTCCCTCCAATTTATATGTGTTTCCAATTATTCTACTCGATAATTGAAGAAATAGACACTTATTCTATTAATCTTTTAAAAACGGAGATTATCTTATTCCTTAACAGCATATTCAGTTTTTCCTAAATATTATATAGGACGCATCACATATACCTGAAACAAGTAGAGTTATCAAAACAATGAACTTCAACAATACCCTCCCTCCATAGTTTCAGTCATTACTTTTACCGAGTATTTATAACCTTTGCCATTCATTTACTTTTGTTGAATGACAAATCAGCTAATAATCGTTATCTTCCCAATAACATGACAGCCCATTGCTCTATTAATTTAAGAAAATTTTACAAAAACATTACTAATATGTTACATTATTTATAATAGTTACTATTTAATAAAAAATTTTATAAAGTAAGTATTGCTTTATAAACGAATGCTTTTTTAATACATATTAAAAAGAGAGGAAGTGAAAAGAAAGCGCTTAACATATAACTGTTGCTTTGTTCCTTTTATTTTGGTAAAACTCTATTGATTTTACCGCAGATGCCCTGAAAGAAATAACATATCATGCTACATCTATTTTTGGATTAGTGCGTAAGCAACAGCTGCACCTACAAGTATAAATTAATCGATAAATACTGTTGCGCCGTAAACTAATTGCTGATTGTCATAACATTACATATTAAATACACTGGACTTTTAATGGAGGTATAACTATGGATACTCTAATCGTATTATCAATGATTTTTATATTATCAGGCTTAGCCATCTATACTTTATCGCATCCATCATCCAAAGGGAAAATGAAGAAAAAGCTTCTCCCCGTATTAGCGTTTGCTATGCTTCTCACTGTTTTAAGCGGGTGCGGTACTGAAGGTACTGATAATGCTACGGACTTAGATAAAGAAATAGAAAAGAATGAGGAATTAACTGCTGAAATTGAAGAATTAGAAAATGCTAATTCCACCCTTCAAGAAGAATATGATGGTTTACAAAGTCAGGTTGACGAATTAAAAGAGGAAAATGAAAAGTTAGAAGATTACGAGTCAATTAAAGAAGAAAATGAAACTCTGTCTGAGCAAATTACTGCACTCAAAGAAGAAAACGAAAAACTAGAAGACTACGAGGCAGTTAAGGAAGAAAATGAATCACTCTCCGAGGAAATTACTGCATTAAAAGAAAGCAATAATGAATTACAACAGCAGCTGGAAGCAAGTCAAGAAGCTGACAGTTCCAGTAACTCCACCGCAGACGCTTCAGAGACCTCTGAAGAAGACTCTGCTGATGACAGTACATCGCAGGCAGCTGAAGGTGATTGTAACATTAAAGGAAGTAAATCCGGAATCTACCATACGCCTGGCAGCACCTACTATGATCGAACAACAAATGTTGTTGAATGGTTTTGTTCGGAAGCAGAGGCGCAAGATGCTGGATATAGAGCACCGAAAAATTAAATAAGAAAAACCTGCAATACGAGAATATCTAAATAATGGATTTAAATGTCATATCAGGTAAAAACACCTCTCCTTTTTGGTATAAATGATTTGTCTGGAATCACAATCAAAACAGAAGAGGTGTCTTTTATTATGACAGCGAATGATGATTTAAATAAAACCACTCACTATCCAATTTCCTTATCCACCAGTAACAAAAACGCCATCAATTCAACACATATCCCGCATCCACATATAAATTCTGCCCTGTAACATTTTTTGCATAATCGGAACAAAAAAATATGCAGGATTTTGCTACATCATCGTCTGTTGGAAAGCGGCGGAGAGCCATTTTATCTTTCACCGGTTTTGTTACTTCCTCCAGAGTGAGATCATATTGATCTGCCTGTGCCTGAAAGGCCGATTCCAATACTGGACCCCATTTAAATCCCGGTGCAACATTATTTACTCTTATCCCTAAAGGCCCCAGCTCTTTAGATAAATAATGCGTCGCTGTTTTCAATGCTCCTTTTCCAATACCATAACTCATTTGTAAAAAATCCTCGCTTGGGATGGCAGCAGCAGCAGAACCGATAAACACTACTGCCCCACCCTCATCTTTTTTCAAATAAGGAACAGCTTCCTGTACTAAATGTAATGTACCTTTGATATTTATTTCCGATACTTTATCCCAATCCTCTAAATTGTTATCCAATAATCCGCCCATTGTATTATCATAAGCAGCAACCTGGATTACTCCATCAAGGCGGTTAAATTTTTCATAACCAGCTTTTATTAAATCTGCGTTACTCTGCTTATCTGCTAAATTAAGATGCTGTGCAAAGGTTCGCTTTCCTGATGGATCAATTGCTGTATTTCCAGCAATTGATCCTCTATTAAATCTCCCATAATAACAGATCCGCCCTCATCAAGAATATTTCTGGCGACATCCCTCCCCAATCCACGGCCCCACACCAGCAACTAAAATTACTTTATCATTTAGTAATCCCATTACTATCCCACCTTTTTAAATGTTGGATTCTCTTATACATCAATCTATAAATGATAATGTTTCATAGCAATTTCACTCAGCCCCGCATCTTCAAGTGCTGACAGCGGTGCTAAAAATGTAACTGTCACAACCCCAGGATTGCGCCCAATATCAATAGACCCTGTAACAGTCGCGCGGTTCATAACTTCTGGAACACTCATCCCAAGTACGGAAGCTGCGCGATTTAAACCATTATCCGTCGCTTCATTTAAATCTGCGCCAGTTCCAATAAATGATACAGGAGCAGTCTCCTCAATTTCTTCAAAACCATATGCTTTAGCAACCTTTAAAGCTTCAGACTTTTCCCGTTCAGATAACGGCTTTGCATTATATGGAAGATCCTCCTCAACCGGCAGTAAAATAGGCCCGTCAATCTTAATTCCTTTTAGCAATTTTATTTTTAACGTAGCAATTCCAGAAACATCCGTTGTATGCCCGGCAATTTCGCCATTTCCCTGCATCGCATGCATATCTCCAAGATAAATGCCGCCGCCTTCCGTTTTTACAGGACAAATTAAAACTGCCCCTTCCCGAACCCGATTAATATCCATGTGTCCATCTGTACGCTCTTCCAGCTGTTCTTGCGTTATACCGTAATCATGGGGAGCATCCAGTAAAAATTGACCAAAGTCTCCTGCATTATGAGAATCCGGCATAGCCCTGGCCGGTGTTGTTCCAATTTGTCCTAAAAAAGGACGTACCCTGGCGACCATGCCTACAATGTCATGAGGAGCCACAGATACGATTGGATTTTGCACAGAATGCTCAGGTGTGCACATGTTTTTACGTCCGTCTTTTCCTGCTGCTTCAGCTGCTTCTTTTGGCAGAGTAACTCCTATTGTTCTATCATCATCAAAAGCAATGGTGTATCCGTTCGTGAACTGAAAAGGAGTAACTGCTGCTCCGCAATTTGAACATCGTACTGCTTCTAATCCGACATCTGCTATAACCGTATCCGGGTTCACGATTCCACATTCAGGGCACTTCGCGTCCACAAATGGATCGGAAATAAAATGACCTTCTACAGTGCGGTCATTACCGGAAGCAGTAACCATAGATGTTACTTGAATAGAAGAAATATGAATAGCAACTGCATCCCCAACCTCTGCTCCTTCAACATAAACCGGCTGTGTCACTTCATGCCCGCCTTGAAGAGATGGCGTAATCATCGGCCCCCAGCATCCAGGTGCTGTATTAGCAATAATATATCCGCCGTCCTTTACAGGTCCAAGCATTGCTTTTTCTGGATCCAGAATTCCATCCGTAAACGTATTCACATAGACAATCTGCTTTGCTGGCTCATTTTTCATTTTGATCTCCTCCTTAATTATATTGTAAGCATTTTCATAAAATTGCACAAAGGAATAACTTCATATTATTATAACTCAGTTAACTATATTGTATAATAAATTCGTAATCGGGTTTGTTAAAGTCTCTGCTTCTTTATCTTCCCTCCATTCCTTCCTCTTTAAGTAACTCATTTCCTCTACCTAACGGAAAAAGACTCCCTGTGCACCTTTAGATTCGTTAACTAAAATAAAATTAGGGGGATACAAAATGTCCTTACACTTAACTTTAAGAATGGCAGAAATAATTAAGATACTCTCTTCAGCAAATGAGTTTATCACAAGTGATACGCTCGCATTGAAATTGGGGGTGACATCAAGAACGATACGTGAAGATATCAAAACAATAAATTATAAAATGAAAGAATTCAAAACAGAAATTGTATCCAAAAAGAGTAAAGGCTATAAAATAACTGCCGAATCTGAAGACCAGCTTAAAAAATTACTTTATGAAGTCGAAGCAGAAAATGCTCTATTTAATAATACGTCCGTTACTGTCACACCTGAGGATAGAGTACAATTCATTATCAAAAGACTTTTATATTCTAATAAAAGCATAAAAATTGAATCATTTATGGATGAGTTGTATGTAAGTGAATCAACGATTAAGAATGATTTGAAGAGAATAAAACAGGTTTTAAACAGCTATAACATTAAAATAGTTAAAGACCATCAGGGAATTAAAGCAGATGGAAATGAAGTTAATAAACGATTCTGCATTTCTGATTACTTTATACACAGTGAAGAATTTGATAACCGTTTGATTCTTAAACTCGTCAATAGCTTTGGTTATTACTTCTTTGAGGATGATATAGATAAAATTAAAAAAATAATCCTCGATGAATTAAATAGAAATGATATGGAGGTCATGGATGATACCTTAAATAAAATCGTCATCCATATCATGATTGCTATCGGCAGAATTAAAAGCGGCCAGCATATCAGCTCTATCAACCATATAGAATTTCTCAAAAAGGAGAATGAATACAGAATAGCTGAAAAGATTAATAAATCTATTGAAACACTTTATGATATCCAGAATCCTGAACAGGAAATTGAGTATGTTGCTTTACATTTAGTTGGCAATAGATTAGGTAAAAAAGGAGAAATATCTTTTCAAAATCTGAAATTATATTTAGGCAAAGAAATCTTCCAATTAACGATGGAGATCATGGAACAAACGAAAATTGGCTTGAAGGGCCTGCATATCGACGAGGATGAAGAATTATTTTATAGTCTCGGTCTGCACTTGAAGCAATTAGTAACAAGACTCACTTTTAATATGAATATCAGAAATCCGATGATTGATGAAATTAAAATTAAATATCCTCTTGCGTTTGAAACAGGTGTTATTGCAGCACATTGTGTAGAAAAAGCTACAGGTTTCCAGGTAAATCAAAATGAAATCGGTTTTTTAGCTTTACATTTGGGGGCTGCTATTGAAAGACAACGGATAAAATATGTTTCCAAGAAGAAAATCGCGTTAGTATGTGCTTCAGGGATGGCAACGTCAGAGCTGCTTCTAACAAAGCTGTCTCACGTTTTGGGTAACAGCTATAACCTTACCGGCGTATATGCTCTGCATCAATTGGATGAACTTTTGAAGCAAAAACCCGACTTTATTTTGACGACTGTTCCCATTGAAAGGCATCTGGAAATACCGGTTGTACATGTACCGTCTATTTTGGATGATAAGGATATTATAAAAGTACAGAATACATTAAAGGAAATGCATAACAAAAATAAAGTCATCCAACCATTTTTTCGCAGAGAACTATTTTTCCAGAATTTAAAACCAGAAACAAAAATGGAGATGCTGGAAACAATGACAGAGGCGATGATTCACCAGGGTTATATAGAAAAAGAAACCCGGGATTCTATTATGGAACGTGAACGAATATCTCCAACCTCCATTGGAAATATGGTCGCCATTCCCCACCCGCTGCATATGCTTTCCAGCCAATCATTTATCTGCACTGCAGTATTGGAGAAACCATTAAAATGGTCAGAGGCAGAGGAAGTCCAATTAGTGATGATTATCGTTTTGGAAAAAAGACTCCAGACAAAATTTCAGGAGATATTCGAATCTTTGTATGAAATTATTCAGTCACCTGATAATGTAAAAAAACTATGTTTATCTAAAAATTATGACGCATTCTTAGACATTATTGAGTCTATTTAGTTAGGAGAATCATCTATGAATAAATCAGAATTAATAAATGACAGTTTAATTGAGCTTAATGTCGAAGCACAATCAAAAGAAGAAGCTTTGAAAAAAGTTGCCGATCTTGTTTTGAAAGCCGGATGCGTAAAAAGTGCAGCAGCTTATTACCATGGAATGATGGAAAGAGAAAAAAACTCCACAACCGGGTTTGGCAGCGGAATTGCAATCCCTCATGCAAAAATGGAAGAGGTGGTCCAGCCCGCTATCTGCGTAATAACACTAAAAGATGCTATTGATTGGAAAGCAATGGATGATAAACCAGTACAGCTATTGATAGCATTAGCTGTTCCAACCGAACATGAAGGAAGCTTTCACTTGAAATTATTAGCAACGTTATCAGAGAACTTGATGGAGGACCATTTCGTCCAGTCATTGCTTTCAGCAAGAACAAAACATGAAATTCTTACAACCATTACGGGTATTTTCACAGACAAAGGAGAGGTTTAATAATGAATATTTTAGCAGTAACTGCATGTCCAGCCGGGGTTGCGCATACGTATATGGCAAAAAAAGGATTAGAAAAAGCAGCCAAAAAGCTGGGTCACAAAATAAAAGTAGAAACGCAAGGCTCCATGGGAATTGAAAATGAAATCAAGGAAAAAGATATAGAAAAAGCTGATTTAGTCATTTGGGCAATTGATACAAAGATCGAAAAAGCAAATAGATTTGATGGCAAAAGCATTCACGAAGTCCCTGTTGCAGCAGCAGTTAAAAATGCTGCAAAGGTCATTGATGACGCAATAGCCAAACAATAAAAACAGGAGTGAGACCTATGTGGAACACAGCTAAAAAACATCTGATGACCGGGGTTTCTTATATGATTCCTATTGTCGTCGCTGGCGGTATATTACTTTCATTAGGAGTAATCATTGGTGAAGAAACAATGATAGGCGAAAAGTTAGCTGACTATGGAGTATGGGTTTTAGGTTTAATGGTTCCAATGATTGCAGGTTATATTTCCTATTCCATTGCGGACAGGCCCGGGATTGCAGTTGGTTTAGCGAGTGGTGTATTTGCAGCTGAGCTTGGTACCGGATATATCGGCGGTATTTTAGTCGGATTCTTTGCAGGGTGGATTACCAACCAGTTAAAGAAAATACCGTTGCATCCAAACATAGCAGTAATCAAGCCGATTATGATTATCCCTGTACTTGGTATTGGCGCATCAGCCATTTTTATGACAATTATTTCGTTACCTTTAGCTCCAGCAATGACTGGCTTGGAAAACTGGCTGAATTCTATGGAAGGCAATAATCTATTAATCTTAGGATTTATAATTGCAGCAATGATGGCATTTGATATGGGCGGTCCAGTTAATAAAATTGCTCTGGCATTTTGTTACGCTACGCTGGCTGAAGGAATTTACGCCCCTATGGCGGCATGCTGGATTGGTATTATGGGGGCACCGCTCGGGTTATCTTTAGCAACACTGCTCTTCCCTAATAAGTTCTCAAAATCTGAGAAAACCAACGCTATTCCAGCTGCATTGATGGGGACATTGGGAATTACAGAAGGAGCAATTCCCTATGCAGTAGCTACACCTTTAAAAGTAATCCCTGTCATTACAATTGGTTCTGGTATCGGCGGCGGTATTGCATTAATACTTGGAGCACAATCTCCAATTCCTGCAGCAATCGGGATCTGGGGACTGCCATTTGTTAATGGTCCATTTATGTTATTAATCGGTCTGCTTATTGCCGTAATCATTATTGCATTAGCAGTAGGATTTTTGCGTAAGGAGAGCGATGTAGAAGAATCAGAAGATACAGAGCTATCATTTTAATTATCCAGGAGGTGCTTTTTTGACTATTCCATTTGATAAAGTCATTAATCGAAAAGGAACGTATAGCACACAATGGGATTTCGCTAAAGATCGTTTCGGTAAAAGTGATGTACTCCCTTTTTCCATATCAGATATGGATTTTCAAAGTCCGCCTGAGATTTTACAGGCAATAGAAGAATATGCAGCACATGGGATATTTGGCTATACAAGGTGGAATCACAATGCATATAAATCAGCCGTCACCTATTGGTTCAAATCTCGTTTTACTGCGGATATTCCTGCTGATTGGATTGTTTATAGCCCAAGTGTTATTTATTCTATTTCCAAATTAATTGGAATTCTAACAGAGGAAGACGATCAAATCATCCTGCAGACTCCGGGATACGATGCTTTTTTCAAACAGGTATCTGCTTCCAACAGAGAATTAGTCAAGAACCCGCTGCTTTATAAAGAGGATTCGTACACCATCGATTTTGATTTGTTGGAAAAGCAGCTCTCCAACCCCAAGGCAAAAGTGCTGCTTTTCTGTAATCCGCATAACCCTACCGGGAGAGCCTGGAATCATAATGAACTGCAGCATATTATCAAACTTTGCGAAAAGCACCAAGTAAAAATTATTTCCGATGATATTCATATGGACATTGTTTATCAAAATCACAGTTATGTACCTATCACCAGTATAGCGAGGAATCCAGACAATGTATTTATCTGCACCTCTGCCAGTAAGACATTTAATACGCCAAGCTTAGGCGGCTCATATGCATTCATCCCGGATGAAAAAGTAAGAGAACAATTTTTGACGATCATGAAGGAGCGCGATGGCCTATCAAGTGCATCTATATTCGGCCTGCTTTCTATTATTAAAGGATATAATCATTCTGCATATTGGGTTGATAATCTGGTGGACTACCTGTATGAAAATATGAACCTTGTATCTTCTTTTATCCAAAGCCAGCTTCCGGAGATAACATTTAAGATCCCGGAATCCACATACCTTGCATGGATTGACTGCTCAAACCTGCAATCATCCGATGATGAAATTCAGCATGCTTTAGTAAATACCGGTAATGTAGGAATTATGTCCGGCAGCGTCTACCATGTAAACAAAGGAAAGTTCCTGCGGATGAACGTTGGGTGTCCGCGCAGCAAGCTGGTAGATGGATTGGAAAGATTGGAGAAAGCCATTAAAATAGTTAACTAGGTTAGAAATGTTACATTCTGTTTGCTTCAGTAAGATTGGTTAAATAAAATATAAAAGTCATGAGCTTCTTCCTTAACTGGCAGCTTATGACTTTTATTATTTTAAGAACTATTTCAGAGACTATTGCAAGCATATCTATTAGCTGTTTCAAGTTATGAACACTATAATCAACAAAAATATACTGAAACAGCAAATCCCTCGTAGACTCCCCTTCAATTCCAGGCTTAGTTAAAAAATATTCCACAATTTCCTCTTTTGTAAGGCCAATCTCTTTTAAACCACGGGAAATCATAGATAAATAGGATTGAGGGGGGCCCCATTACATCTGGATTTGTAAATGTAAACATTGGCGCCCCATCCTCTTTTCCCAGGTAAATAGCCCTTCCATACCAGTCTGCTTCCAGGTCAACATAGCCTTTATCCATAATATCCTGCACATTGATATGTAAGGCATCAACATTATTTTCCTGTTCCACGACTTCTCCAAATTGTTCATCAGTATTCAGATACTTTCTTGCATATGTCTTTGTATCTTTATTCGATTCATGACCAATAAAGGCAACACCACCCTCGCCCCATTTACTTTCTTCCTTAATTATATCGTGAACCCTTTCATTAGCTCGTACAAAGGAAATAATCTTTCTTTTATAATTATACTTAAAACAATAATTGCATAAAGTTTCATTAAAATTAAAACAAATATTGAAATTAAATTTCATAAATGCTATTCTATTATTAATAAAAATTCAAAAAGGAGGAGAAGAATTGGAACAGCTTTTAACAGAAAGGCGTAATAACCGGACGAAAAATCTCGATCAATGCAGTACGATTGAAATTATTCAATTAATGAATGAAGAAGAAAAGACAGTCGATCTTGCAATTAAAAACCAAGAAAAGAATATCGAAACTGTAATTACTGAAATTACGAAATGCCTTGAGCAAAAAGGCCGGTTAATTTATGTAGGCGCTGGAACGAGCGGCCGTCTTGGCGTTTTAGACGCGGCTGAATGTATTCCAACCTTTGGTGTATCTAAAGATCAGGTAATTGGCGTTTTAGCTGGAGGAAATAAAGCATTTGTCGAAGCAATAGAAGGAGTTGAAGATGACTTTGATCAAGGAAGCATTGATTTGGAAGCGCTTAAAATATCCAACAAGGATATTGTTATAGGAATTGCTGCAAGCGGACGAACACCTTATGTTTTAGGAGCTTTAAATTATGCGAAAGAAAAGAATGCACAAACTGTAGCATTAGCATGTAATAAAGACTCAGAAATAGGAAGATGCGCTCAACTGAAAATTGAATTAGATGTCGGACCGGAAGTACTTTCTGGTTCTACAAGATTAAAATCGGGCACAGCTCAGAAAAAAGTTTTAAATATGCTGTCTACTATTTCAATGATTCGTATTGGAAAAGTATATGAAAACTTGATGGTTGATGTAAAGGCAACCAATAAAAAATTAAAAAGAAGAGCTGAACGTATTTTGAGTACAGTTGGAGAAATCTCCCTGGAAGAAGCACAGCAAATTTTATCAAGAACAGATTATCAGTTGAAGCTGGCTATCATTATGGTTAAGAAAAATCTAGGAATGACAGAAGCAGAACAGTTGCTTGCTTCTGCAAATGGATTTCTTAGAACAGCATTGGAGGACTAAATATGAGGCAGATTATTTTAGCAGGACATGGGGATGGGTGTTTAGGAATGAAACAATCCACAGAAATGATCTTAGGAGAACAAACTCATTTACATGCCGTAAACCTGAGTCCATCTGAAAATGCACAAGATTATCATAAACGACTTCATTCACTGATAGATAAAGATAGAGAGAATGGCATTAATGAATTTTGGATATTAACAGATATTAAAGGAGGTACACCAGGAAACGTAGCAACTCTGATAGGAAAACAAGAGGAAGGAATTACAGTAATTTCAGGTTATCACCTGGCTATGATTATTACAGCATGCACAGACAGTCATATCACCCCTAATCATTTAATTGAAGAATCCAATAAAATGATTCAAAAAATAATTTAATATAAGATATTCAAAATCTTCTTTTTTTGAACATCTATAGAATAAGGAGGAGCTCAAATGAGTATTGCAGTAACTAGAATAGATGAGAGATTAATCCATGGACAGGTAGCTTATTCATGGTCGGTAGCGTATCAAGTAGAAGAAATTGTCGTAGTAGATGATGTACTGGTGCATGATGAAATGCAAAGAATGTTATTGGAAATGGCTGTTCCAGAGGGAAAGAAGTTTCAATTACTTTCTGTAGAAGAAGCAAGTAATTATTTTAAATCAGAAAATAAATTAAATACATTCTTAGTAGTGAAAGGGCCCCAGACTATCTTGGATTTAGTAAATCAAGGGGTTCATTTTAAGGAAATTAATGTAGGCGGAATGTATTTTAAAGAAGAAAAAGAAGAAATCACGAAAACAGTCTATCTGAATGAAGAAGAAAAAAATATTTTTCGAGATTTAGCTTCAAAGAATATTTATTTGGATGTACGTACAGCTCCCAGTGATAAGTCAATTGACTTAATAAGCAGAATTTAATGGAAGGAGAAGTTTAAATGACATTGATAGCAGCTCTATTGTTGAGTGTTTTAGTAGCCCTTCTCATTACAGAAAATTACGGTTATGGTTATTGGATGATTAGCCGCCCTATTTTTGCTGGTCCATTAATTGGATTAATACTTGGAGATTTGCAAACCGGCTTAATTGTCGGGGCAAGTGTTGAATTAATGTTTATGGGGGTCCTCCCGATTGGCGGATCTGTTCCCCCGAATGCACAAATTGCAGGAATTATCGGTACAATTTATGCTATTCAAGCTGAATCCACAGCTTTAGGAATTACTCTTGCCCTGCCGATTGGAATCTTAGCACAGTTTTTAATCATGTTAGCTTGGAATTTAAATATTTATTTAGTTCATAAATCAGATAAAGCAATTGTCGATGGGAATACAAGAAAGATGGAACTCCTCCACCTGTCCGGGATACTTGTTTTCTTTAGTGTATTTTTTGTATCTTCTTTTCTAGCAATTTACTTTGGCAGCGATTTCGTTAGTCGTATAAATGATGCGTTGCCTGGATGGGTTTCCGGAGGTCTCGAAATTGCCGCAGGTTTACTCCCGGCAATTGGGATGGCTATGCTATTGAAAATGATGGATCTTAAAAAGTTTTGGCCCTTCTTTTTAATTGGTTTTATATTATCTGTTTATTTAGATTTAAATGTTTTAGCTGTATCTTTATTAGGTTTAGGGATAGCAGCTGGTATATCAGTAATCAGTAAATCGAAAGAAAATACGGAAACCTTTACAGCTGCGGATTCAACCTCACAAAATGAGCAAAGCCTTTTGAAGAAAAAAGATCTATGGCGTGTTTTTGTAAGATCATTTTTCAGTATGGCAAGTATCAATTATGAAAGATATATTAGTTTAGGCTTTGGCTATGCGATGGTTCCAGCCCTAAAACGATTATATTCTGATGAGGGAGAATATAAGTCAGCTTTAAAAAGGCATAATGAATTTTTTAATTGTCACCCGTATACTGCAAACGTTGTATTAGGTGTTGCTGCAGCTTTAGAAGAACAGAAAGCACAACAAGGTGTTATTACCGATGAAACAATTGCATCTACGAAAACTGCTTTAATGGGGCCTTTATCTGGTATTGGAGATTCCGTATTTAAAGCAACATTTATGACTATTTTTGCTGCGATAGGTGCTGGATTAGCACTTAACGGAAATATACTAGGTCCAATTCTTTTCATTGTTCCTAATATATTATTAAATGTCTTAACACGTTATTTTGGCGTTTTTTGGGGATATAAATTCGGTGTCCAGCTCATTGCCAAAATGAAAAGTTCCGATGTAATTCAGAAATTTGTTCAAGGAGCAACAATCGTTGGGATGATGGTTACCGGAGCCATGATTGTGAACTTTGTAAAGATTGAATTAACTGCGGAATGGACGAGTGCCGGAAAAGAAATAATGCTTCAGGAACTGCTTGATCAAATTTTTCCGAGCCTGCTTCCGCTGGTGATTACATTACTATTTTATTTCGCCCTAATTAAAAATAAGAAAGCGATTTATTGGCTGATGCTAATTTGCTTTGCGATTGGTTTAATTGGAAGACTTTTAAACATTATATAATGGAGGAATTGGTTTATGGAGAAAGAAGAGCTATTAAATGCTATCAGAGGCGGCCTGGTGGTTTCCTGCCAGGCACGCCAAGGATGGCCAATGTACGGCACAGACATTATGGTTGCATTTGCTAAAGCTGCCAAACAAGGAGGAGCTGTAGGAATTCGCGCAACAGAGCCTCAAAATATCTCTGCTATAAAAAAAGCAGTGGATTTACCTATTATCGGGATTTACAAACAATGGTTTGAAGGCTTTGATGTCTATATTACACCTACGTATGAAAGTGCAGCTGCTGTTATCGAAGCAGGCGCAGAAATAGTTGCTTTGGATGGAACAAAACGAATCAGACCAAACGGAGAGAATTTAAAAGAAATTATTGCACGTATTCATGATAATTATCCCGATATTTTAGTCATGTCTGATTGTGATAATTTAGAGAGTGCATTATATGCAGAAGAATGTGGGACAGATATTGTTTCTACAACTCTATCGGGGTATACTGAAGAAACAAAGGATCAAAACAGTTTTAACTATGAATTCGTCAGCGCATTAAAAAATCATGTGAAAGTTCCAATTATAGCCGAAGGTCATATTTCTACACCAGAAGAATTGGTGTCGGCATATAAAAGTGGAGCGGATTCAGTTGTTGTTGGTTCTGCTATTACCAGACCGGAGATTATCACAAAAAGATTTGTTGATAACCTTGAACAATTAAAAAAGAAAACCATCTAGGAGGGAGCCAGTGTGTCCTTGATTGAAAGCTTAAAATCTCAAGAGAATTTTACAAAGATTGAAATGAAAATTGCGAATTATACCTTGAATAATTTAGGCAAGATTTCCAGAATGACCATAAAGGAATATGCCATTGCTGCTCAAGTTAGTGAAGCAAGTGTTGTCCGCTTTTGTAAGCAGCTGGGAATTAAAGGGTTTCGTGATTTTAAGTTAGAGCTTAATCAGGAACTGACTCTGAAAGAAAATAAAATTGGTTTTAATATTGTTCAAAAAGAACATGCTGATAAGTTATCCATGCGTGACATCTTCTTTAATACGCTGGAGTTGGATAGGCAAGCAGTTGAACAATTACTTAATACATTGGATTTAAAAAATATTGAGTCCACTGTTTCTGCCATCCAAAAGAGTCATACAGTTGTTACTTATGGTGCGGGTGCATCTGCGATGGTTGCAGAAGATTTAACGCATAAGTTTACTAAGCTTGGAATTAAAGTTTTTTTTAATCGAGATTTCCATTATATGCTCTCTTTAGTTTTAAACATGCAGCCTGGAGATGTATTTATTGCTATTTCCACTACTGGCGAAACACAGGAAATTCTTGAGCTTGTTGAACTGGCAAAAGAAAAGGGAGCAATTATTGTTGCTGTTACCACATTGCAGAAATCAACATTAGCTCGTAAAGCTCTGATTCCACTTTATACACCGATGCTGGAAGAATATTTTCGTGTTGCTAATATGGCAACACGAATTTCTCAGCTTGTAGTTGTAGATACATTATATATGAGTCTTTATGAAGAACTGGGAGATCAGATTATTGATCGATTCTATGAACTGAGAGATTCTGTTAATCGTTTTCGCCGTTAATAGACTGGCAACCAAAGATATGGTTGCCAGCTTTCTATATGTTGTTATTCAGCTCATAACAAAAAATGTACCGATAAAGTGCATCCTTCGTAAACTCTCCTTCAATTCCAGGTTTAGATAAGAAATATTCCACAATATCCTCTTCTGTAAGGCCAATTTCTTTTAATCCACGGGAAATCATAGATAAATAGGATTGAGGAGGAGTGCTAAACCCATGTGTTCCCATTACATCTGGACTTGTAAATGTAAACATTGGCGCCCCATCCTCTTTCCCCAAGTAAATAACCCTTCCATACCAGCCTTCTTCCAGGTCAACATAGCCTTTATCCATAACATCCTGCACATTGATATGTAAGGCATCAACATTATTTTCCTGTTCCACAACTTCCCCGAATTGTTCATCCGTAATCAAATATTTTCTTGCATATGTCCTTGTGTCATTATCCGGTTCATGACCGATAAAGGCAACTCCACCCTCGCCCCATTTGCTCTCTTCCTTCATAAAATAGAGCGGATAAGGGAGTATGGCTTTTGTTGTTTTCTTTGGCGGAGTGGTATTTTTACAGCCTCTTTCCTCTTTTTCGGAGCCTTCAGGAATACCGCCTTCGATATAACAGGCAAAGCGATTCTTACTAATGTTGGAGCCATAGCTCACATACCATACGTCCATGATAACGCCTCCTTGCTTCACGTCATTTTGAAAGTGAAAGATATAATAATTTTTGATTTTATAATAACATAAAAAGAAACCAGTAACTTTTGCTCAAGGCTGAAAGTAATCAGATTGCTTTTGAAAATAAACCTTTCAATTTTATGAAGGCAACCTTCAAAAATGAGAACTCGAATAAAGCGGGTGAAGCCATTCATCAATGACCTTACCCGCTAACTCTCGCAAACTATGTTTCTACTAAAGATCTAATTAGTTATCTCTATTTAATCCGGAATACATTTCCAAGAAGTGATAAACAGCAAACCTATATATAACCCTCATGTTTTCCTGAATGCTGGATCTTCATCCGCAAAGCATCCTTCCCCCAAGTGTAAAAAATATGGCTGACGAATAAAAACAATGTAAATCCAAAAGCAAGGGAAGTAAGCAATTCAAGTGTTTCGCCAGCAATTATTCCATAAGAATAAGCCCATGAATCCACAAGATTGGGCTCCTATGAAAATTAGCAGACCCGCTCTTATCGATTTCATGAACTTAATTACAACGAAATAATCATTTCTTAATGATAGCTTTTGCTCCTTCACAACAGTACAATATCGTTTTTATCAGCACTGTCACCCTTCCCTCTGAACTCTCTCCTCTTCACTTTTACCTAAACTGGATGCTCCTCCACGCATAGAGATATAGGCTGTGCCGATTGAAAATAATACAATAATCCCCGCAACGATTGCATTGTAGTTAACAGTTGATTGTTCAATAACAATCCCGCCGACAAACGACCCAAATGCAATTCCAAAATGAAGGGCAGAATTATTTATACTCTGCTGAATATCTGACGATTCCGGAGCTGTCTCAATCAGATAGCTTTGCATAGGCGGTGACATGGCCCAGCTCATCGCGCCCCATATCACCATAACAGCTGCAAATAAAATGAAGGAGAATGTCGTATAGGGAATGCTAAATATTGCACAGCTAAATACGATTGCTACAATAAAAATGCTTTTTCTTGTTCCAATCCGATCCCCCATTATTCCGCCTAGTCCTCCGCCGGCAACAGCTGCAATTCCAAATATCAGATAAGCAACACTTACCATTGATTCCCCGAACCCTGCAACATCCTTTAAAAATGGCGTAAAGTAAGCATATAATACAGTATGCCCGCCCAAGAACAGAAATGTTGTTGTTTGAGCAAAGAATATCTTTCTATTCTTTAATGTTTTTAATTGCTTGCCAAGTGGAAGAAACGGCTTTGGCTCAACCTTCTTCATAAAAAAGTGTACCCCGGCCAGCGATAGTACTGTCAAAAAGATAATCAGGAAAAATGGCGCTCTCCAGCCAAAATTATTACCCAATAATAGCCCTATAGGCAATCCTAATACAATGGACCCGCTGATTCCCATTGAGACAATTCCCAATGCCCTGCCGCGGTATTTAACCTCCACAATACTTGGGGCAAGAACCAGGCACAAATTAATAAGAAGTGATGCACTGACAGCAGATATAATTCTTCCTAAAAGAAGAATCATGTACGAGGAAGAAATAGCAGTTACAATATTTCCTATCAAAAACAGAAATAAAAATAATAACGTCAATTTCTTCCGTTCCATTTTTGCAGTTAAAACCAGTAGAACCGGACCTAAAATTCCTAAGATCAACGAATAAATCGTTATCAAAAAGCCGACTTTTCCAAGACTGACCTGTAAGTCCACCGCAATTAAATCAATTATCCCGCCAATAATAAGCTCCACTAATCCCACCACAAATGAAACGACCATTAAAATATATATACGTTTATCCATAAATTACACCTTTCCTCATAAGTCCCAATCTATTTCATAGCTGCGAGTACTTGCCGATGAACAGAATTAGTCCAAATGAGCAGCTTCTGTTTCTTCATTTAAACTCATGTAATGTATCTCTTTATCTGTTCTCTACATAATCAATCATAACTTCAGTGAGCTCACGCAGTGAAATAATTATTTGCCTATCTGATTAGGAAAAGGATGAAGCATTGGTATAAATTATCAGACAAAAAACAAGGCCAGAGTTAAACCGCTCATAAAGCAGCTTCACTCTGGCCCTGTCTTTTGAAAGGTTACAGTGTTAATTCTAACGAAAAGAGAGTTATCATTGTAAATATATTTAGTGTACTTTTCTTATTTACTAAAAGCTTCTTTAGACTCGAAAAGTTATAATAATATATTCCATAAATTTCCACTAAGCAATTAACGTCCTTTTCCCCCAGACTCCTGCACCACATTTGTTAATAGATTTGCCAGCTCGACAATGTCAAAATCATTCGCCTTTTGTACAGTCTCATATAAAGATGCAAATTTTTCATTGTTTAAATCCACGAATGCTCCAACCATAGATCCCACAATAGCGGCAATCGTGTCCGTATCATATCCTATGTTCACCGCATCGATTACTGCCTGCAGAGGATTCTCCTTGTTCAAAGCAATAATTCCAAATGCGCTGGGAACAGCCTCCGAAATGTGTAAACCACTTCCCACTACCTGTGACAGCTTTCGCAGCTTCTCTTCTTTTGTGCCATGACCGTCTGCTATACTATAGGCCAGCTTGATTCGCTCTACAACACTCGGTCCTGCTACTTCGCGAGAAACTATTTTTGCTTTTGTTTCACCGCGAATAGCTCCATAAAATCCTGCACTCAACGCCTCATCCACCGTAGCATGAGGTGCCAAAGATGCACTTACTGCTGCTGATACGGCACATGCTCCTGAAATTGCCAGTGAATTATCGTGTGTTACTTGTGTAACGATAATGGCAGCATCAATAGCTCCCTCCAAGTCATTCGGATTCAAAATCCCTGCTGGAGCAATTTTCATTGCTGAACCATTCGTTGCTTTTGATGCATAGTCTACTGTCACAGCGCCGGGTAAAGGTGCTGGTTCCGACTCTTTTGAGTCCTTATACATCTTTATTGCCCCTCGAGTTGTAGGTCCTGCGAAACGGTCAAAATACCACGGAACATTGGACCAAGCTAAAATGGCTTTTTTAACAGTTTCCTTGTCTATCACGCCATCATTTTCCAAAATTGCCTTGCTGAGAAAATATATTTGAGAAAAATCATCTGTTACTTGTCCAGCTTCATTTCCTAGTGCAAATGCCGTCTTATCAGGCTTTTTAAACTCACTCACTGGCTGTCCAAAATGTGTGCGTATTTGCTCAAACGACAGGTTTTCAGTAGCTGCTCCCATGGCATCACCTATTGCTGCCATTCCTAAGATTCCTTGTATTTTTGTATTTAAACTCATTCAATCAGCTCCCTTTTTGTATTTAATTCTTTTTATACATTTCTGCTTCTGGATCCTTAATTCCGAACAGTAAGGTCAATACCATACCTCCGAAAAAAGCTATTGCCAGACCGACTATATAAGCCCATAAAGTTGGTCCCGCAAACGCAGGAATAGTTGTCAGCCCTCCGAAAACGAATGCATTTCCAACAACGTTAAATGCTCCCATAAATGCTCCACCAAGAGCAGCGCCTAAACATCCTGCTACTAATGGAGTTTTGAATCTGATTCCCAAACCATAGATAGCAGGTTCCACAATTCCTGATAAGAAAACAGAGACCATTGCAGTTCCTGATAACCCTTTCAATTCCATGTTACGAGTGCGCAAAAATACAGCAAATGCCGCGCCTGCCATGCCAAGATTCGCGGTTGCCCCGTAAGCAATAAGTGCAGAGGTTCCCGTCTCAGCAATTTCAGGTATAATCACCATTGTGTTTGGAGCCCAATGTACACCAAACATAATTAAAATATTCCATATCCCGCCTATGAAAGCTCCTGTAATAATTTGATTAATACCAGTTAACCACCCTACAGCATTAGCAATTCCAATACTTGCATAATTTCCTATTGGTCCTACTATACCAATAGTAATCGGCACCAATACAAACAGTAAGACAGTCGGAATTACAATCATATGCAAGCTGTGTGGAAGCTTTCTTTTCATGAAATGCTCCATCAATGATTGTATCCAAACAATTATAATTGCCGGAATCACCTGGCTTGTGTAATCAAAAACAGGCATTGGTATGCCCATAAAACTTATTAAATTACCACCCTCGTCATTTTGCACCAATTCCATAAATGACGGCATAATCAATGCACCAAGAATCGCAACAGCAATGTAAGGGCTTGTATTAAATCGTTTAGCTGCAGTCATAGCAACTAGAAGCGGCAGGAAATAAAAGACTGCTGTTGCTGCATTCTCCAGAATCAAATTCGTCGTGCTCTCGGTCGATAGCCACCCCAGCTGATTTGCCAAAATCGTAAATCCTCGTAAAAGGCCTGCTCCAGCTAATAATGGTAATAATGGTGAAAAGATACTTACAACTAACGCAATAAATTGATTAAACAAATCGCGTTTCTTTCCGCTAATTTGCGTAGAACTGCCTTCTCCATCTCCGGTATTCTCTGATGTCTTCCATGCCTTCATGAAAGCATCATAAACATCTCCAACATTAGTACCAATAACTATTTGTAATGTGTCATCTCTTTCAACAACACCCGGGACATCATCCAGAGCCTCAATATCCTCTTTTTTGGCCAATGTACGGTCTCTCAAGGAGACCCGCAATCGGGTAGCGCAATATGTTACGAAACTTATATTCCCGTCGCCCCCCATTAAGACTAACAGCTTCTTTGCTAATTGCTCTGTGGTGTCCATAAACACACCTTCCTTTTAGATTTAATAATTTCGAAGTCTTTCGATATGAAGGGAGATATAACCTACTTCTTCTTCAGGCAATTGAATCCCGTGTGCATCACACAAATGCTTACTCACCCGTTTTGCACAATTAAAAGCAGTTTTGAATTTGTGCTGGATCATAGTTAGCATTTCATTATCCATTACGTGTACATCGTAACGATTGGGTCTGTTCAAGGCGAACCGCAAATGCATAATCAACCGTTCATAGGCCAGATCATCCTCTTTTATGGAAATGTCGAGAGTCGTTTTGATAACTTCTACCATATTGCGAATAATGGTTGTTTCTCGTATCGTTTCGCGCAAATCACCTCCTTCAAGTTTCATTGTGTGGAGATGCAGCGCAATAAAGGCTGCTTCATCAATCGGCATTTCGAGACCAAGCTTGTCCTTGATATGACGAATCGCCCATAATCCAACCTTAAACTCATCCCGGTATAAAATTTTGATTTCCTGAATCAGCTTATTTTTTAAATGAATCCCTTGCTCTTCCCGTTCAATCGCAAAGGATAAATGATCAGATAAGCCCAAAAGAATATGACTGCTCATTTTGGTCTGCAATTGCTCTTCAGCATAGGCTATGATTTCTTCACAAAGAATAAAATGTTCTTCCGGAATGCGGAGAAGCAATCGTTCGAGTTTTTCATTGCCTTCCAGCACGAACAGTTTCTCTATTTTAGCTGGATTAATGATATCGTTTTTGTTTTTATTAAAGGCTACACCGCCGCCAATTGCTATTTTTTCCTGTCCTTGATCATTGATGATAACAGCATTATTGTTGAGAATTTTCGTTGCTTTCATTGTCAAGCCTCACCTTCTACATGCTGGTGTTATTTGCTAGTGATGGTAAGTAGAACGGTTTCACCTGCACTTGCTTCTTTTTCCTCTGTTAATTGGATTTCCTTCTCACTATTCACACTATTAGTGATAACGATAGGAGTCACAAGGTCTTTCGCATTTTCTCGAAGGAATTCCAGATCGAGTTCGATTAGCGGCTGGCCAACTGAAACTGAATCACCAATTTTGACTTTTGTAGTGAATCCTTCTCCTGCTAAATCAACCGTGTCCAGCCCAATATGAATTAAGACTTCATTGCCTTTTTTGTCCTTGATACCAACTGCGTGTTTTGTTTCGGGAATTTGCACGATTTCTCCATCAAACGGAGCAAAAATCACTTCATCCGTTGGTGTAATCGCAATTCCTTCACCCATCATTTTTTCACTGAATACGGGGTCGGGAACTTCCTCTAACGAGACCACTTTTCCGTTTACAGGAGCATAAAGCTTAGCTTTTTGTTCCTTTTTTAGTTTGTTAAACATGTAAAATCGTCCTTTCCTGTTTTATCATGTAATCTTGTATTCCTTGAATTACGAAATAGTCTCATGTTATAGAGCATCAAAAAAAGGCATGGAGGTATAGATAGGAAATCTGTCCTATTTAAAATACCACCATGCCTAATCAAGTTAGTAACATGTGACCTATATTCGAATTTATCCGTATAATAGCATACATCCAGATGCAGGTCAATATGAAAGGGCTTTATTTTTGAGTGAAATACTTGTGGCTCTTTTATTAGTATCGTTAAATCCATTGCTTTGACAGCGTTTTGAGCATTGGTTATTTAAGTTATAGCTGATATAATTATGCTTATTTAAGAGTCTTTAAATAGCTAATGTCTGAATATTAGACATGCCACTTTAAGCGAATTATCTTGTCAAAAAATAAAAAGAGACAATATATCTATATTAAAAAAGTGGGTAAAACATGGTACATAATTTAGGAAGATAGTCTGTCTATTTTCCTGTATTGACAGAATATCAACTATTTATGGAAAATTAATGATTTTCCATAAATAATTTAGAGAATTGTTTCAAAAATACATAGTTCACAATCTTTTTCATTTTTTTTTAAAGATTATTTCCATTTGATTTTATTACGTCTTGATACCAGTAGAAGCTGGCTTTTTTCTTTTTTTGATATGTTCCTTTCCCTTCATTATCCAAATCGACGTAGAAGAAATTTCCTATTTTAACAAATAAGATACAATTATCAAGTTTTGTTCTCAAAGTGCACTTCATCGTGATATTAAAACTAATATCAGTAATAACCGATAACACATTCCTAGTTTCAGTGCCCCATGTTTCATTTTATAATGGTGCCATATCAAATTTAGAAGATATTGTACATCAAACAAAAGAAAAAGACAGCTATATTTTTGTAGATGCTTATCAATCAGCAGGTCAAATAGATATTGACGTAAAAAAGATAAATATAGATTTTTTAGCTGCTGGTATGCAAAAGTATTTACTTGGTATTCCTGGAATTGCGTTTTGTATGTTAAAAAGGAAATAGCTGAAACGTTAAAACCAAAAATAACTGGTTGATTCGTGCAAGAAAATCCATTCGCTTTTGACGCTGAAGCAGTAAACTATGCCCAAGGAGCACAAAGATTTGATACTGGAACTTTTTCTATGATAAATGGATTATCAGCAGATAATGCTCTTGATATTATTTTAGAAATTGGCGTAAAAAATATAGAAAAATACTTAGAGGATTTATCGCTATTTACGCTTGAATATTGCCAAAAAATAATTTAGAAATAGCGAGTCCGTTAGACCCAGTGTTAAAAGGGTCTAATACAGCAATAAAAGTAGATAATGCAAATGGCATAGAAGAAGAATTAAAGAAAGATAATATCTTGATTTCCGCCAGGGCAGATGTAATTCGCATAGCTCCTCACTTTTATAATACAAAAAGTGATATTAAGTTTGCTATTGATGCATTAAAGAAACTCATCTAACCAAAGAATCCATACAGAAAGCCTTTTTCAATCGATAAATAATGACTATCCATAAGGACCATACTTAAATACAATGAAATGCAACAGTAATAGAAATCGGATGCTGTTAATATATTTATTCATTTAAGCCGTAGTATCTAATTTATTTATTCTTCAACGAGTACATGTTTAAAAAGCTGTTACCGGATAGTCCAATGGGTAACAGCTTCCATTTTGAATCAGGATATTTAAAATTAGTCGTTCTTCTCCTAATCTGAAATAAACTCTCAGTATTCGCCAAGTCAAACGGTTCAAAGTTTTACCTATTTCATTATTGTTAATTTTCATCCTATCATTCTCTATATCTTTATCACCAACCGCTGACGAACCTCCTCCCAATCATCACTAATCCGATTTGGAGTGTACACATCAGAATCAAATGAAATAAATACGACATAGTGATAAGCCATTTCCAACATTTCATTACTAGGGTACCAAATATCCTGATCCTTTTTCTTGACAGATATGCTCACTTCAATAACTACAACCTTTTCTGCAAAGACCTTGATTGCTTCTTCTACTTTAAGTGTATAAATATCCGAGATAGTTGTATTAAAGTCTTTAATTTAGCCAATATAACCAAGCGCATCAAACATGCTACTTCTTGCAGAATGTTGAATAAAATAATAAGGCAGGATACCGCGTAAAATCAAAGGAGGTGTATACCGAATTACATAATTTCCAACATTTTCATTTCACTTCCTTTTAAACATAAGCTTTTTATCAATATACGGAGGCAAAATTGGCATTGTTAGGAGTTATCATAATATCAATAAGTAACAAGAGCTCAACAGAATAGCATCTTATTAGCTTATATAAAAAGACGAATAATAATACCTTCTTTGTTTATCATTCGCCTTTTATATTCTGTTTTCTTTTTAACCTACAATATGTTTTTGTTTCAAAAATGTCTTCCCATGACGAAGATGTTCTAAAGGTGTTCCTGGTGCATATTCTAAAATCAATTCACAGTCTGGATGAATATCATTTAAAGCATCTAAAATGTCATCCCAATTGATTTTTCCCTTTCCAATTGGGAGATGTTCATCTGCTTCTCCAAAATTATCGTGAATATGAAGCCCTAATAATCTACCTTTTACAGCTTGGATAACTTTAGGTATATTCCAATTATCCAACTGGGCATGTCCAATATCAATTAAATAGCCCGCTGTATCATCTATCTCGTCTAGAAAATGACCAAATTCCTCTTCGCTAAATAGAGCGCTCCCTTGATAACCGACATTTTCAACAGCAAGTTGTACACCTAATGGTTTAGCAATATCACAGAGTTGTTTGATATACGCAGCAGCCCGCTGTTCTGCCTGCTTTTTATCAAAGACCGGGGAAAAGCAAAACCCGGGATGAATCACTACATGTGTCGCACTAATCATTCCGGCAAATTCAATTGCTTTTTTATATTCATCAAATGCCGTTTCCCTGACAGCTCTATTTTCACTAGTTAAATTAATATCCCATGCTGGAGGATGAACACTAAAATCGACAGGAAGCTTTTTCAATTCTTCTGCCAGCACTTTAAAACTGCCTTCCATATCATTCCAAGCTTGTCCATCCATCATCAATTCAATCTTATCCGCTCCACAATCAATCAATTGATGAGCATTTGTTAGAATATCTTCATTTAATAGAATTAGATCGGAATATGTGATTTGATTAGTCATTATACATTCACCTTTCTCTCGTTAGAATATGTGATACCATCTTTCATTTCTAACCCTTGGGGATAGCCAATATTTCTTTCCGTATCTTTATCAAAGAAATGGATTTTCTCCATAACAGGGCAAACATATACATCCTGACCGTCTGTCCAATTCTTACTCTCACTCATTGCGATAATTTCCTGTCCTTCTACATTTATATATACACCATAGTTGTTTCCCTGATTTTCAATATATTTCACTTGGCCCCGAACTCCTTTTTGGGCAGATACAGGCGATAATTCAATATGTTCTGGTCGAATACCGAATAATAGCTTATTCGTTCCTGTCTGGTTCACATAATCTTTCCATATCTCATTTAGCAAGAAAGATTGACTCCCTATGCGGACGGCGCCATGGTCATATTCTATATTCAAAATATTTGTTGGCGGGGAACCAATAAACTTAGCAGTAAATACATTAGCAGGCCGATGATACACATTATCAGGTGTATCGATCATTTGTAATTCCCCGTTATACATCAGCACAATCCTATCAGCAAATGTGGTTGCTTCTATCTGATCATGTGTTACATAAACAATGGTCTGGCCAAACATTTCATGAATTTTCATCAGCTCCTTGCGTGCAGAAACCCGAAGCTGCGCATCTAAATTAGATAATGGTTCATCCAGAAGGAAAAAATCACTTCTATTCACTGTTGCACGAGCTAGTGCTACCCGTTGTCGTTGCCCACCTGAAAGCTGTTTTGGCAAACGATTTTCATACCCTCTCAGTTGGAGCATTTCCAATACAAAATCAAACCGCCGTTCTATTTCTTTCTTTTCAATCTTTTTGACTTTCAGGGCATACATAATATTCTGTTTCACGGTCATATGCGGATATAATGCGTAATTTTGGAATACCATTGAAACATTTCGTTTTCCACTTGGCGTATCGTTTACCCTTTGTCCATTCATATATAAATTTCCTGACGTTATTTCTTCTAGTCCAGCAATCATTCTTAATATAGTTGACTTCCCACACCCAGAAGGACCGAGTAAGATTAATCGTTCTCCTTCTCTCACCGTAAAATTCAAATCCTTTACTACTTCTGTGTCACCATATACCTTCCTTACATTCTCGAATTTTATTTCCTTCACTACATTCCCCTCCATTACTTAATACCAGATGACGTAAACGTTCCAATAATATACTTTTGAAATGACAAATATAAAATAAGTGGAATAATCATTGTAATCACGGATACGGCCATTGCAACGGTGAAATTAGTTCCACCTTCAGAGCTAATGAACATTTGTAACGCTAAAGGCAACGTAAAATTCTCTGTTGTCTTTAAAATAAGCACAGGCCATACAAACTCATTCCATGTACTAATAAAGAACCAAATACCAACAGAAGTGATGGCTGGACGCACGAGCGGCAATACAATATCTTTCATAATTCTTCCATGACTCATATTATCTAGCCTCGCTACTTCGATCAGAGAAAGGGGAATATTTTTCATCGATTGACGAATCAGGAAAATCCCCACAGCATCTGCCAACTGCGGAAGAATAACTCCCCAAACATTATCAAGCATTCCCAAATTTGAAATGATTAGATAGTTTGGTATCATCGTTACGGTAAAAGGAATAAAAATGGTACCAATTAATAGAAAGTACAAAATTTCTTTTCCTTTAAACGAAAAATAAACAAAAGCATACGCTGCTAAAAAGGCAGTGATCAATTTAAAAATAGTAGCAACCGTAGCAACTATAAACGTATTCCATGTAATTCGAAAAATCGGCAACGTATCAAATAACGTTATATAATTTTCCAAAGTGGCATGGATTGGAATGATATTTAGAACGTTATTATACGCATCATGTAATGGTTTAAAGGACATCCCAATCGCATAGATAACTGGTAAAATCATAATCAGAATCGTTATTATGAAAATGAGATGCCAAACATTTTCTACACGCCGATTAATTTTCATAATAAACCCCCCGCTCTACATATCTAAATTCAAGAAACAGCAGTAACAAAAATAACGCCATGGTAACAATTGATATAGCTGCTGAATGCCCTGTACGATAGACAACAAAAGCTTCATGGTAAGCATGATAGATCAAGTTCGAACTCGCATAATCCGGACCGCCTTGTGAAATAACTTTTACGGGGGTAAATACATATTGCAAGCTCTGAACAATGGTGATAATAAATACATATATACCTGTGGCGCTACTCATCGGCAAAATAATTTGAAAAAATATACGTACGAGCGAAACGTTATCCATCCTTGCTGCTTCAATGATTTCTCTAGATATCCCATTAATGGATGCATATAAGAGGATAAAATTGTATCCAAAAACCTTCCAGGAGGTAATCAAACTCAATACAACAATGATCCAGCCTTCTGCCTTCGTCCAATTAGGAATTTCCAAACCAAACCAATTAAAAAGGATAGCTACAGGACCTGAAACCGGATTTAATATCCATGTGAATAAAATAGAGCCTACTACAAGTGAAATAAATGCCGGTAAAAACAAAGCACCTTTATAAAAATTTTTATATTTACGCAGCACAAGATCAATCACAAATGCAAAAATATATGGAATGACGCAATTAATGATTAACAATAAAATAATGTAGAGGAACGTATTTCCTAGGATACGATAGGTCTTTGGATCACTAAGAACTTCTGTATAGTTTTTTAATCCAACAAATTCTTTAGTCGGACTAATCATATTCCATTCAAAAAAACTTAAATATATTGTATAGATAAATGGCCAAAAGGTAAAAACAGCAAAAATAATAATAGAAGGGATGAGCAACAAGTAACCAAATGCATTCTCTCTGTTAATATGCAGTTTTCCCTTTGCCGCAGTTAACGAACTCATTTTATCGTTCCTCCACTTACTTCAGTTTTTAAAGAAATCGGAAGAAGGACACCCCTCTTCCAAAACCTTTTTTTACATGGCTATGGCAGTAAAGCATTGATTTCGTCTTGTGTCGTTTTCAATCCTTCTTCTGGGGAGATACTGCCTTCTAATAGTTGTTCCCGCAAGTCAAGCAGCATTTGCTCTGCTTGTAATCCGGCATTACCAGGGAAAGAAGCCCAAGGGACCACCCCATCCATTTGATTGATTGCAGGAGTCATCATTTCATTTTCTTCTAAATAAGTATTTAACCCATTTTCTGCTTCTGATACATCATGACGTGGTGGTACATAACCTGTCCCTTTCGTCCATTCAGCCATTGCTTCCACACTATATAGATAACTCATAAACTCCCACGCAGCTTTTTGTTCCTCTTCTTCTTGAGCAGTAATAGCAAGCATTGCTCCTCCAGCAGGAAGCTTTACTTCTTTTCCTTCCCATGCAGGTGATTCAACTGCCGCGACATCAAACTGTGCATTATCCTGAATATTGGAGCGCTGCGCAATAGTTGTATAAGCCATTGCTACACTCCCATCAATAAAGCTTTGCACACCTTGATCCCAGCCTATATGCAATGCCGTCTCATCTTCTACAATCATATCTGTAAGGAACTGATATGCTTCGATTCCTTCTTCTGATGCAAATGCTGCTTGTCCATCCTTAATAAACGATGCTCCATTACTTTCAAGCAAGGCTTGTGTTGCCCAGTTATCAGCAGGTTCTTGAAAATAAAGTCCGTAATTTCCTGTTTCCTCCTTAATCACCTCAGAAAATTCCTTTACCTCTTCCCATGTTTGTGGTCCATCTGTATCTAATCCTGCTTCCCTTAATATGTCTTTATTAATATATAAAACGGGTGTACTGAGAGAATAAGGAACACCTACCTGTTCACCATCTGAATTCTTCGCAAGATCCATTACATTCGGCAGGAAGTGATCTTCAAGGAATGTTGCGTCATCTGGAAAATGTTCATCAATTACATTTTGCGGAGGAGTATACTCGAAATTTCCAGAGAAATAATCCATAAAAGCCCATCCGATTTGTACAACAGCTGGAGAATTACCTGCAGCAGCTTCAGCTTGCATATTCTGCATCAAGCCTTTATACATATCGGGATTATATTTAGCGACAACCTCTACGGTATCACTTTGGGCATTAAACTCTTCCACAAGCTCTGTAACAGTTTGCCCTCCTTGTGTTTCCGCGTTCACATGCCAATACTCAATTACTGTTTTTCCATCTTCGTTACTTTCATTTCCTGCAGCTTCACTATTACATGCAGCAAGGAAAGAGATAAGAATGATAAATAAAGCTATTTGCAACCACCGTTTCATTTGGTTTCCCCCGTTCATTTTGTCTTGTATTATTTCCAGAAGAGATCCAGATAAGTTCTTATATCACTTAAAGCACCATATTTTTAACAAAGATTATAATAAATCCCCCTCCATTTGCCCGCCAATTAATTAACACTCAGCTATTAAAAATGAATCAAAATGTACTATGTATATATGCATACTAGTAATAGCTATTGTTTAGGCTACATAACTGACTACACATATTACTTTTTCATTTTCACTACTGATTGTAACGTTCAATTGTTAATAAAGAATAAGGGTATTGTAAACAATTGTTAATCTTTTTTTAAATTAATTTAAAAGTAAGCGTCAAATAGTCCCCGCCTACAAGTTATAAATCACGCATGAGATAATCTCCATAGAAAATCATTCAAAGGTTATACGATGACAAAAGAAGAAAAAATAGAATGGAAAACAAGGTACGATGCTTGGAAAGCCAGTGAAATGCAAAGTTGCCACATGGTGTCGAGAACAAGGGATTAAGGCGAGTCAATTGTATTATTGGATTTGAAAGTATGAAAATTTGACATTCTTTCTGTCGAAGTACCCCTAAACCGCTCCCTCATACTTCATATTCTTAAACTACCTGCTTTCCAACACAGCACAAACAAGACAACACACCAACCAAGCGCCAATCCCAAATATACTGATATCCGAAACAGCAATAATAAACGTGAAGAACGCGTCAATTTCAAGGAATTACAATCAACCTTTACAAATTGACATGTAAGCAAGAGAAACAGGAAAACAGGTTTTACAATAAGAAAAACAAGACTAAAACCAGAATATTTCTTTCTGCTTTGTTCTTGCTTTTTAGGGAATCGTTTAGAAAGAAAAGTCTTGTACGACTTTCAATATATAGTTAACAGAGGAAAATCTTAATCGACATTTTATTTAAAATCTTAAATTTCTTAAATAAAATATTTTAATCCCTGTTTATGAATAAATTATTAAAGATCCTTTATTTAATCATATTCGAATTTTGATCCATTCATCCTCCTTTGACTCACCCAACTGTTAAAATGACTATAAACGCACAAATGGATCTAGAAGTAAAATACAAATGATATCAAGTGACTTCTTCCATTCACTCTACTAATTTCTAGGTATCTAGTTACTAAAATCTGATTCAATACATTTATCAATTTAAAGTTAGGTTTAAAATTTTGCTCTGTCATGAGCTAATGAAAGTATATAGCATTTCTTAACAGGGAATAAATTTAAAAATAAGTGAGATACTACTGGGAAGATATCTCCATATAATATGAATGTTCAGAGACCATAAGAAAGTGGGATTCTTATGTTTAATCGAAAAAAATTTAAATTTAATCGAAATAAAGAACGGCAGATTGATGAAGAGGTTTTAAAACCTCTTTATTCTAATTTGGAGAAAAATACAGAAGTGCTAAATTTTCTTTATGAAGATTGCTCAGATGTTATTTTCCGTTCATTTGTAATTGCTGATCAGATAAAGGCTCAATTAGTTTACATAAAAGGTATGTCAAATATTGAAGAAATAGACAGTAATGTATTAACACCGCTTATGCAACAAACCGATCAGAAATCTGTAAATCCCAGATTATTGATTGAACAGAGAGTATCTGTTGCCGAGATAACAAAGATTGAATCTTTTGACACCTGTGTTGAACAATTATCCGTTGGTAACCCTATTTTATTACTGGATGGTGACCAACAAGGATATGCATTGGGATTGGCTAAATGGGAGAAGCGTGCCATTGAAGAACCGTCTGGTGAGTTGGTAGTTAGAGGGCCTCGTGAAGGTTTTACGGAGAGTGTGGAGGTTAATACCTCTTTGTTGCGAAGAAAGATCAAAAGTCCCCAACTAAAAATGAAAACCTTAAAAGTGGGGAGTTACACACAAACTACAATTATGATAACTTATATTCAAGATTTATCAGATGAAACACTGATTGAAGAAATCACTCAACGTATTAAACGAATTGACATTGATGGAATATTAGAATCTGGGTACATAGAAGAATTAATTCAAGACAATTCTTACTCTCCGTTTCCACAAGTACTTGTTACAGAGCGACCTGATACAGCAGTTTCTAATTTGCTGGAAGGACGTGTGGTCATTGTTGTGGATGGTACGCCCTTTGTTTTGATTGCTCCAACCACATTCTATTCCTTATTTCAATCTGGAGAAGATTATTATCATCATTTCATAATATCTACGGCAACCCGCTGGTTACGTTTTTTATTTTTATTTATTTCTCTCCTGTTACCATCTTTATATGTTGCTGTGATTACCTATCACCAAGAGATGGTACCGACTACATTACTGCTTACCATGGTCGATTCACGCGAAGCAATTCCATTTCCTGCGCTGGTGGAAGCTTTGCTTATGGAGATTACATTTGAAGGGTTGCGGGAAGCAGGGCTTAGACTTCCTAAACAAGTAGGTGCTGCCGTTAGTATTGTAGGAGCATTGGTTATTGGCCAAGCAGCGGTAGCTGCTGGTTTAGTCTCAGATCCCATGGTCATGGTTGTTGCCCTTACTGGTATCGCTTCTTTTACAATTCCACGTTACAATATTGCTATTCCTTTCAGATTATTACGTTTTCCAATTATGTTACTGGCAGGAACGTTCGGGCTGCTAGGCATCATGATAGGACTTTTGGCTATAATAATACATCTGAGTACGTTACGTTCTTTTGGTGTGCCTTATCTCTCTCCAATGGCTCCAATGAAAAGAAGAGATCTGAAAGATACTTTAATACGGGCTCCTTTATGGAAATTAAATACGCGCCCCCATTTAACGGGAGAATATAATAAATATCGGCAATCTTCTAACCAGAAGCCTTTTCCCGAAAAGGAAAGCGGGGAAGAATGACCTAGAGGTGGTGAAATAAATGATAGAGAAAGGAAAAATATCAGCTTCACAGATGAGCGTGATGATGTATCACGCTATTATAGCAACGGGGATTCTTTTCATTCCCAAAACAGTCTTTGATGCTGCGCAGCAGGATATTTGGATCTCTCCTCTTTGGGCTTTTCCTTTAGGTTTGCTAAGTGTATATATTGCATATAAATTACACAAGCTTTATCCGGACGATACGATTATGCAATACAGCGAACATATTCTTGGTGTCTTTTTTGGTAAGGTAATCGGTTTTATCTTATTGCTGTTACTGTATACTTCAATCAGTGTGATGGTTTGGCAATATGGAGAATTTGTGGTTAGTGAATTCCTCCCCCATACTCCAAAGTATGTGGTAATAGGTATGATGATCCTGTTGTGTGCGTTTGCAGTACATGGAGGACTTGAGGTTATAGGAAGACTGTCTGAAATGGTCTTCCCAGTTTTTTTCTTGCTTTTTTTGGTCATCGTCGTATTACTCCTTCCAGATATAGAGATAAAGCGGATGCTACCAGTGATGGAGAATGGTATAATGCCTTCCGTTAAAGGTTCTTTGGCTTTATACACATGGTTTGCTCAATTTGGAATTATCTATTTTTTCTTTCCATATTTAACAAATCGAGAAAAAGGAATGAAATGGGGAGGCATTTCGGTATTAGCTGTTACGATAACATTAGTGCTTACTAATATCATCGTTATTTTGGTCTTTGGACGTGTAACAGGAAATTTTACTGCCCCACTTATGAGCGCGGCGAGATATATTAGCATAGCCGAATTTTTGTCTCATCTCGAAGCAATTGTTATGGCGATTTGGATTGCAGGGACATTTATCAAAATTTGTGTGTTTTACTATGCTTTAGTGCTGGGTACGGCTCAGTGGTTTAACCTCTCCAACTACCGCTCTCTTGTCCTGCCGACCGGTTTTCTGATTGGGGTGTTTGCGATACAGGCGTTTCTTAATTCCGCAGAGGCATCCGAACATTTTCATGAGGTTTCCCATGGGTTAACAGATACTTTGGTGTATGGACTGATTATCCCCATGTTCCTGCTTTCGATAGCTTACATACGTAAAATGAAGATTTTTAAGCAGAAAGGCAGGGAGAAAAAGTGAAGCGGCTGAAAATAATATGGCTTATCGGTATCTCCTTATTTTTGCTCACGGGTTGTTGGGACCGAAGGGAGACCAATGATCTTTGGGTTGTAACTGGAGTGGGATTGGATCAAACGGAAGATGGAGAAATAGAAGTAACAGTTGAGATACATTCTCCAAACAGTGATGGTGGCGAGGGAATGGGGGGAGAGAGCAGCCAGGTAGGGGGCAATAAAATGATTCATCAAACAGGAAAAGGCATATCGATACCAAAAGCCATTGAGGATCTTGATACACAACTTCCAAGAGAAATTCTCTGGAGTCATACGAAAGCGATTGTGATTAATAAAGCTTTAGCCGAGACAGGAATTCGTGAAGAATTAGATTTTTTAATCCGTCATCCTGAGCCGCGGTTGAGAAGTTACGTATTTATTAGCGAGGGAAGTGCGAAAGATATTATGGCTTTGCTTCCGCCTTTAGAAAGAAGTTCTTCTGAGGTATTAATAGAATTAGCTAAATCAGAAGTGTTAATGAAAGTAACATTATTTGATTTAATGGAAATGTTGAAAGGAGAATCGGACGCTGCCATTCTTCCTATGGTTGATAAATTACCACCTGAAGAGGGGGAACAGCCCTTAGAAACGAATGCGTATATTAATCAATCAGCTATCTTAAAAAACGGGAAAATGGTCGGTTCCATTGATGATCGGTTAACTAGAGGAGTACTCTGGTTTAGAGATGAGATAAAAGAAGCTACGGTCACGGTACAACCAGAAAATGCAGACGGTCTTATTTCTATGAATTTAATTAAGGGAACAACAAAGTTGATACCTGAGATAGACGGCAACCAATTGAAAATGACTGTCCAGATTGAAACGATAGATGATGTGATACAGAATAAAACGAATTGGGATTTAAATGAAATCGAAAAACAAAGAATACTGGAAAAGGAGTTAGCAGAAGCGATTGAAACACGTCTAACAGATACTCTAGAAATAGTGCAGAAAGAGATGAAAGCAGACATTATCGAATTTGGTGAAGAATTTAGACGGAAGCACCCTGAACAATGGAAGGGAATAAAAAAAGACTGGGAGGAAAGATTTCCTTCCGTAGAAGTAACTTTTGATATTGAGGCAAAAATTTTAAGAACAGGGCAAGGAAATGTACCTTGGTAAAAAGAGGTGAAGAACATGAAAGGTGTCTACATTTTTAGTGTAACGGCAGTGGCAGTGTTGATGTTTATTTATCAATGGTCAAAAATAAAATCAACGAAGAAAAAGGAGAAAATGGTGTTTTCTTTCTTAATGATTATAGGTTGGTCGCTAGCTGTGACCTATATTGTTTTTCCGAATATGGATTCACCTGCAAAGATGGTTGACCACGTTCTAACAAGTTTGAGAAATATTTTTCTTGGAATATTCTCATGATATGCAATCAGACATAGCTTCTACGCTTACTAAAACGACTACTCAGCGAAAGACTTCGTAATAGTAGTCTCTGTAGTTGCCTTTATATTTATTATATAATAAGACTACTCATTGAAATAAAAAGAGGATTAGGCTCTATACTGAATGTGGTAGTGTCCTTCGTGCCATCAATAGATGGAGCGAAGACAAAAAATACACTCCTTTTCCTCTCTGTTAACCTTAAGTTGTCGAGACAAAAGAAATGGGAGAGGAAAAGAGTGCACCACCATTTTATCACAGAGTAAAGCCCCTATAGGTTTCCTCTTTTCTGATACTTGCCACACGATTTAAATTCGTTCATTCAGCTCATGTTTGATCACCTCTTAGACATACTAAATACTCCCTTCATAACAGGAGAGAATTTTTATTATTTCTCTGTCTACTATAAAGGGAGCATATCATTTATTTAGGTGCATTCTCTCTTCTTCTCTCTGAGTGTTAAATTCCAAACTAGCTTTTTCTAAAGGTCCTTAATTTTTCCCCGGATGTCTATAAACATATTCAGGAAAGTCGGTAATGATACCATCCACATTGCGTTCAAATAAGTTATCTGCTTGTTCCTGCGTTCGTACTGTATAAGAATATACCTTCATCCCGGAATTATGAACACGGTCAACAAGCTCATCGGTAACGATATTCATATTCGGATTAAAGAAATCAGCATAAGTTGCAAATTGTGCCAACTGTTCATCAGTAACATTTGCCCAGGCTGTACCAGCAAGGACACCGTGAGGGATATTCTGCAGGAGTTCCTTTGATTGTTGCACAGATTCATGATTAAACGACTGGATAATAATTTTTTTGTTATTAGGCTTATGCATATTACGCTCTATTAAGGCTTCAGCGACTTTTTCTTCTACACCCGGATACAATTCAGGAGATTTTAATTCTATTAATAATCCAATCTTCCCTCGATATGTATCGATTATTTCCTCAAAAGTAGGAATCCGTTCCCCCACAAATTCTTGACCGAACCAGCTTCCGGCGTCCAATTGTTGAATTTCTTCAAGTGTGTAATCCCCTACAGATCCTGTCCCATTTGTTGTACGATTGACGGTTGTATCGTGAATGGCTATTAGCTCTCCATCCTTGGTCATTTGTACATCAATCTCAATATAATCGGCTTTCATTTCAAAGGCTTTTTCAAAAGCAGCCATTGTATTTTCCGGAGCATGCCCTGATGCCCCCCGATGTGCAATATTAACCATTTTTTTCTGTTGTTGAACTGTCTGAGCACCACCATTGGATGCGAATGCAGGAATTGTGAATACGGACGCGAAGATCATTATTGCTAATGATAAAATAGTAACCTTTCGTATCATAATCTTAATCTCTCCCTTTTTCTGTATTTACTTTTTATTATAGAAGTAATTTATTAAGTGAATGTAAACTGTAAGATAAAGAAATGTAAGATAAACTAAGAGATTCGTAGTGGTTCAAAAGATTTGCCAGAGAAGAACGGACAACTGCTGAACTTATTATTTGTTGTCAAATTTTTAAATTTCATATATTCACCTCCATTTTTATTGTTAAATTAACTATAGTCATTATTCTTATTGACATTTTAAGCCATACATAGTTATTTCTACATACTTCGTTAATATCCTTTAAAAATTTATAAAAAATTCAAAATATATAATAATTAACAAAGAATGGATAACAAGTGCAAATGGTATTTTTTCCTTTTAATATAATTAGTTACAACCAATAACCTCAAAAAAATTAAACCGCGTCAGCATTTAACCTGGCATCCGATTTTAAATTATTTCCATCTGCCATTAAATACCTCAAGCTCTTTTACTTCATTCATTTTCCCTCCCTCTTAATCAAATTCGATAAAAGGGAGGAATTTTCTTCATTAAAAAACTATCCTATAAAAAGGCTGGGATATAACTAGCCTCTTCAATATTTACTATCAAGTGGTGAGAGCCTTTCTATTTCTCAAACTTTATAACGCACAGTCCGATACACCCCATCTTCCACACTCAAAACAGGACCATAATTCAACTCAACCTTCCGCTGCTCAAAATATCCCATAGACGTTACAAAAAACAAATACATCATACCATACTTCATAATTTCCTGATCACTTAAAGGAGCATCAAGCCCACTGCTTAATTGCCTTGGCCGAACAATTTCTGTTATATAAGAAAGTGTATAAGGGGTATGCGGATTGCTTTTATCCCTCATATACCTTCTTGCTAGACCTCTTAATAATTGATTATATCCGTCCCATTTAACCACAGATTGATTAGCATATCTTTCTAAAGAATTTGCAAATAAATCTCTGATTTTATCCGTTTCATATTGACCGTTTCCTACAATTAAGTTTAGTCCATTGCTGCCGTCCATTCCCCTGCCAAACAAATGAATGTCTAAAAACGCAAATGGGCTGACTCTATCCATAACTGCCTTTACATTTCTGGATTCAGCTTGGGAGAAATCATTAAAATCTCTGTTCAAATCTATGCCATTAACATTATATCTGCCAACATTATTCCCTTCAGCATGAGATGTCCTGTCAAATCCATAAGGATTGACGACAGGAATATAAACGATATGGAAATTCCGTAACAGCTTCGCTCGAAATGCTTTATCTCGAAATGCTTTATCTCTAAATGTGTTATCCCTCAATTGCTCCATAAATCTTATGCTGTATAAAGCCCCCATCCACTCTGTTCCATGCATGCTAGATATTACAAGGATAGTAGGTTTATTGAGGTTTCCCATTTCAATCATATACATATCATAATTTCCACTCTCATCTTTACCGATATTACTAACATTATTAAATTGCATTATCCTTTGAACCATCTGAGAATAGGAAGGAAGATTGAGGTTACCTGAAAAGTCATATGGTATTCTAATCATATAATCCCTCCTATACTTCTCGATAAATTACTTTATAAGTCACCGTATGATTTTCTGTCGGAGTGCCATTATGCTTAAAGGCAAGCCTCGATCCTCCAGGAAGAATCATAGGTGTTTTAAGATTTAGCTTGAATTCTCCACTGCTGGAATCATAAGCTACCACTTCAAAGTTCGCATGCCCATCATTGGAAATTCTTAAGGGTGTAGCAACCCATCTTGTCCCATTCGGATTCACAGTTTGAAATAATTGTCCATCATAATTATAATTAGGTCTAGATTGATCAATATTCAGGATTGGGAAAATATTTTGGCTTGAAGTTGAGTACTCTATAAAATCAATAACAATGTCTTTTTCCCACTCCTCATACACTACATGTGTAGTTTCATTAACAAAAGAAACCCTTGATTCATTTCTTAAAATTATATTGTTTCCAGCCATAATTACCTCTCCTTTTTAGTCGTTTAATTAGCTTTAATCATTGGATTTTTACACATCGATATTCTATTAGGTTACTTCTCCACTTGAAATACAGGTATATTTCAAGTGGAGAAGTCAACTCCCTGACTATCATTAATACTTCACTTAACACACTGTTCATGGCAGTCCCAAACTATTTTGTAACGTGCTCAAGATAGCATGTCCAGACAATCTATCAGTCAAAAATAGATTCTACTTTTTTATCGAGTGTAATACCTTACATACTGCGTACTAGCAGTAATATACAAACCACTCTTAAGCTGATACATATAACCATTACCAACCTGGAACCTGTCTCCAACCACAGTAAATACTTCTCCTTGACTCACAATAACAGCACGATCATCCCAGTTCGGAGTATTGTACGTCCACAAGGATGGTGTAATAACTTCTACATATCCTTGACCGCTTCCACCACCAGATTTCCGGCTTAATCCAAGCGCCTGAGCAATACCATTCGCATGACCTAAAGCAATACGGTTTAGATAAGCATCTGATTTTAGTTTATTTGCATCCGCTACCGTATCAATGAAGCCATTCTCTGTTAAAACTGCCGACATGCTTGATTCACGCAAGACATGAAAATTTGCGCGTTTTTTCCCGCGATTGTTAAAGTCAACCTGCTTCATAATTTCTGCATGAAGCTTATCACGATAAGTTACCGTGTTATTCGACACACTTCCATTAAAAATATAGTCTTCATAACCAGTGCCGCCGCCAGCATTGATGTGAATAGATACAAAGTAATCAGCACCCCAGCTGTTTGCATCATTTGTACGCTGTGCAAGACTTCGGGTTGTGTCGCTTGTCCTGCTCATACGAATGGTGTGCCCTTCATAGTCACGATTTAGAATGTCTCTAGTTTTTAGCGCAAGAGATAATGTTACATTTTTCTCTTGTAATCCATTTGCAGATGCACCTGGATCTGTTCCGCCGTGTCCTGGATCTAAATAAATTTTTGCCATAATAAAATTCCTCCTAAAAATTGATATATTATTTTTTATTAAAAAAGAAGCTTGCCCGTTTGGACCAGCTACTTATTTAATCAGTTGATTTTGCTGTAAAACCTTCTTCTGCTGCTTGCCTTTCCAGGTAATATAGTTGTTCTTAAACCATGTCCAAACACTTACAACAGTGGTTAAACCTAAAGCAATAACCTCTTCACTAAAAACAGGAATGGCATTTAAACCTGCCTGCTTTAGCCAAACGTTTATCCAAACAATTACCAATGCTACTGTCCTTACGATGGTTCCTCTGTCCATATTTATCAGCCTCCCCAGACATTAGCCACAGCTACACCAATAACACCAGTTACCATGGCTGTAATTAATGCTGTAATAAAGGCGCCTGTTATTTTACGCCTTATCCAATTTGTATCATCCTGAATAGCAGATAATGTTTTTTGCTCATTCTCAATTTGACTATCCTGCCTGATATCGTTACGTTGTAAACCTTCCACGTCTTTTTTCATCAGATGATAATTACTTTTTAATTCATTAACATCTTGCTGCACTCTATCTTTCCATGCATTCATATCTCCTATTTCCTCTTGTCGTAGCATCATCGACCCCCTGCTAGTTCAGACATAAAAAGGGCAGCCAATATGTGTGCTAATCTCATAAAAATAACCTTTTCGGCTAGAAAATTGATTATTATAATCTTTCAAACCATAAAAAAGACACCTCATTATAAGATGCCTCATTTAAATTCCCCCTTATTTCTAATTAATAAATCTAATAATCCTAAAGTTTAAGGATACAAATTCATTATTCAACATTTTTTTACATTTTTAATTCTATATCCTCAATAATTTATGGAACAGATCAGCAAAGGAGTTGATAGAGTAAATTGAAAGGGGGCGAGATAAAAGTTCAGAAAATATACTTCACTTTCTGAGGCTTGTTCTCACCCCCTCCCTATTACCACATTGACATGACAAGAGGAAAATTAAAGCATAAAAAATAACACTTATTCAGCGTTTTCCTCTTTGCCTTCTAATTCTTGTTCTCTAGCTGTCAGTTGTTCGATAACTTTATCTTTAATAAGTACAGGAATGCGGTTTTCCATACCTGCCTTAAAATAATCCATTAACGGGATATCAATTCGGCCATCGACATTTAAATATTCATTATCGATTCCATCTCTAGGTCCAGATCCTCGAAATGTTACCAACCTTATCTGTTCGCCATCCCGTTCAACATTTTTAGAACTTTGCTCTGTAAAAGTATAATTATTCATCACTGTCAATCTCCTCCTCTTTGTTTTCTTCATTAGCAATTTCGAAAGCTTCTGCAAGAATAAAATGTGCTTCTGCCTGCTGTCCAGATAATTCCTTATCAAAATCACTCACTAACTTTTCAACTGTTTTAAGTGCTAATTCAAGATTGTTATCATCTAGTACAAAATATTCTTCAAATAAAGCTTTATGGGCTTCGTTAAACTCTTTCTTCTCTTTGATTATCGGCTGTCCATTATCAAGAAAGATAATCTCACCTCGATTATCCAATTTTGCATAGTCTTTTAAGAGACTTACCTCTTCTTCCCGGATTTCTTTATCCTTTTCAGTCAATGCTTTAACAATACGCATACGGTGTACATTTTTCTTCCCTTTAACTGATACTGTATTCTGTAAAAAGTCTGCTGCATTTCGCAGGTCCTTGTTTTGTAATTTGATCATGCTACCAACTCCTCTAATTCTTTTACTCTATCTTCTAATTGGGTTACTTTATTTTTAAGAGCTTGATACTCAATGTGCTGCCAATTGATTTCTTCGTTTAGTTTTACGTCAATTTCCTGCACGCTTTTTATCAACGGAATAGTGAACTGCTCATACTTAACTCCAAAATATCCATCTTCATCCAGCGTTAAGATAGAGTGTTTAGTGTGCTCTATGCCGTATGATTCCAGAGCAGGAAGCAATTGTTGGGCTATTACGCCTAATTGTATAGGTTTATACCCTAAATCGTTACTAGCCAGTTTAAAATTGAACGTTTTAGTCTCTACCCGATTTATAAAGTCTAGACCTAAAGGATTGTCTGAAATATTCTCTTTAAGCCTCTCATCAGAACTGACGTTTGGAGAGTTAGAAAGGTAAAGCTGTTGAAATCTCCAACTAGGCCTACCTAAAGCGTGATTTTCCGCTGAATGTGTACCTCGAAAATGCATAAGACCATTTGTATAGGTCAGCTCAGCAGTGAATCCTCTTGAGCTGTATCCCGAAACAGCGCTACGCAGCACGATACTTTCTGTAGAATAGATAGAATTTACATATAATCTTTGGAAGTGCTGTCCAGTTGCCCCTAAGTCGTAGTTATAAGTGCCGGAATTTATGCCTCTTAACACTTTTCGATTTCCTCGTATGTCAAACATAAATCCCCACTCAAAAGCTGTCGCACTATTCCTTACATCGAACCGATGCCCCACAACTGAGTTACCAATGCCATCTTCATGGTATCTTTGCATTCTATTAGCGATAAATCCGGAAAAGTTATCCTGATCTCTTGGGTTTACTGCGTCATTTGTGCTTGCAGTACCTAAAAAAGCAAAAGGTAAGGTATCGTTAATCGACCTACCTACACCTAATCCCGCAGTACCTCTCAAATTACCAGAATAATAAATCCTGTTACCGAAATGAGTAAACTCTATATCTGCTCCATTACCAAGCTTGAAGTTAGCGTTTTGCATCGTAAGACTACCAGTGTTTAAGTTTAAGTCCATATTGTTATTACTACTATTTAATCTACCAGCTGTTACTGTTCCTAGATTTGCTGATATAGCTGCCAAGTTAGCTGCGTTAATTTTGTCTGCATTTACGCTGGCTATCTTCGCATTGGTAATAGCCGCATTCTCGATTTGAGCCGTGCCGATGATCGCTGTTCCAAGCTTCGCTCGTGTGATAGCACCATTTGCGATATGAGCGTTTTGGATAATAGCGTCATCAATCAAAGTTAAGCCATCAAGGTGGATAAGGTTACCACTTATGCGAATTCCTTCTTTTTTAAGGTTGATTTCAGACACAATCCCGTCAACGTCTACCTTAACTTCAAGTTCGTCGGCTAATTGAGTGATAGAAGATTCAGTTGTACTCATTCTTTTATTTAATTCATCCTGCGAAACTCTGTAATCACTTGGTATAGTACCGAATTCCAACTGAACATGCTCAACTTCCAGCCTACCAGTTGACGTTAATTCAAATACAAAATTATTGTTACCATTTTTAGTTACTTTAAAATACTTCGTTTCAAAATTACTCCCAAATGTTTCAGATGAAGAATTTACGCCAGTACCAAACCTAGTCCTCATTGTCCCAATTCCCGATACTGTTCTAGCTTTTACTTGAGCTACTAAATTTCTATTATTATCTATCCCCCCACCTATGCCTATCTTAAGAAATGAAGGATTAGAGTTTGATGACTTTTCAATTATTAAATTACCATTCTCTTGAGTTACTATATTCCCTGCACTTACTCCGTTTTGAAAGTTCCATTCAGTTAATCCTTTACTAAAATCACTGTTGGTTAGCAGGTTAACCGAACCAATCTCAATGGTACTAACAGTCTGCTCTATACCCTCTGCAAAATTACGAACATCAGCAAGAGACTGCCTTATATTGCCGGTCTCTTGGTCGTATATTGTTTTAGTGACACGCTCGTTAATTTCTTCAGACATGACGTTAATACGTGCTTGAGCGCTAGTAATATCACCTTCAATATCGATAATTGACTCGGCTTGGATTCTGACTTCCCGGCTGTTTTGCTCTATCAGTGTACTATGATGTTCTTGGACAGATAGGATGTCTTCGGGAGCTGGTTGCCAACCAGTCTTTTTATTTCCTTCCTCAAGCTGTAAATCCCATACTTCAACAGCAAAAGATTCACTATAACTCGGACGATTGGGCTGTAAATAAAATGGGTGATTGTTATTTTCAACAGCATTGATACTGGTTGTAAAATAAATTACATATTCATGCTCGTCAGCACTATTATTATAATTTATGTCACCACTGTTCCAGCCATTAGGAGTATCAAGAAGCACACCATCTTTATAAACTTTTTCAATACTTGATTGCGCATTTCTATGACCAGCAATAGTGTATACTGTCCCACTGACTTTTTTAACTTTAAAAGAAACAACGTATTCAGTACTGTTTTTAAACTGTGTTCTATCAATATATAATCCAGCATTTGTACTACCGTTAGCGTTGGCGAGAGTGTATTTATAACCATCCCGAGTCATTGAACCAGCAGACCACTTTTTCACCGCATTTATAGATGCTAAATTCCTGCTGCTAATCTCAATACCATCAATAGCATCTCTTACAAAGGTTTCACTAACCTTACTCTGCAAACCTTCATCCAGTATTTCTAGCCATGTTTCATGACCTCTTATTTCGCCATTAATACGATTGATTTCAGTGCTATCAGCTTTAAATTCAAGACCTCGTTCAGTCTCATCAATACGGACACTATACTCTCGTAAAATATCTTCCGTTTCGTCAGCGCGGCTGATTAAGTCGGCAGCTCTTTGATTAAGATCTGTAACCCTGTCATCGAGTAAATCTGTACGGATATCTAACTCTCCCATGATTCCATCCCACGCAGACTGTATTTCTTCATCTGTATAAATTCGAACTTGTTGATGGATCAAGTCTTTGGCCTCTTGAGATATCTGGTCAAAATCAATACCATTCTCGCCTATAATATCACTTATTCGATGGAGTTCACGCATTCTTTCTGCGATTTCTGGCCCCCAAAGTATATCTTCATCCATAATCCGTTGAGTAGCCGCTCGAACCTGCACACTCCAATCAGACGATCTTCCATGATAATTAACCGCTCTCACTCGGTAATACCATACCTCATCTGTAGCGACAGTATGTGCAAATGCACTTACATCACCACGCCATAAAAGGTGTTGGATATCCGGTACAAAATCCTCTGTACGGCTTCCATATACCTCATAATATTTAATAAACATTTCATCAGCATATTGCCAGTACAGCTGGATAACTTCAAACCCTCCATATGATTCCAGATCTACTGGTGTGCTTGGCTTTCGGTCAGGGAAGCTATTTTCATCAATTCTAGCGCTTGGAGGACGGCTTTTTATCTCTTCTACTTCACGTTCCAAGTTATCGAGACGATTATCTCCTAAGTCCAAAAACTGCCCCATCTCCACAACCATCGTACCTTCAATGTCCATCAGGTCATATTCCATAGCTATTACTCTAGCCTGGATTTCTATTGGTCTGGCAAACTTGCGATCAATCGCCTGACATGTATCGCCTAAGTTAACTTTTTCATTGAATAATTCAACAGATAAACGGTAATTTACTTCCGGCTTCTTTGCTTTTTGCAGCGACTCCCATGTCGCATACAACAGCTCTGAAGGCTCTTCATAATCCTGGTTACTATAGGTTCCATCACGATGTCTTTTTTTACCTTCTTCTAAAATTCCATACTTATCTAGTGCATCAGGGTCTCCAACCCATTTTTGACCTAATGGCTTATCCACAGGATCTCCTCGATCTGCCCGCCACTCCACATCACCAAAATCAATATACCTGGTGCTATCATCATTTTCTGTTTTCAAGCTGGCCCCTTGTCCATATAATGCCGTCTTTGGATAAGAAAGAACTGTTCTGCCTATTTCAGTAGTATTGTGGTCAATTTCAAATCGTTGCCCATTCTCTGCTCCCAAACGTTGAAGAATCTTGACATAACAACCAGTAATTTTATTCGTTGTCTCGTCAAAATTCACGATATCCTTAAACTCCCCGCCCCAAGTCTCAATGGTTTCCCAAATTGCTTCCATGCTGGATATATAATAAAAACTGACAGTTGCTCTACCTAGTTCCACTTCAACACTTGCTTGCCAGCGCGTACCTTCTACAGCAGCTGCTAATACAACGTCTGCTGTCTGGTTCACAAATTGTCGATCTACTACAATATGCTCATTTAGTTCAGCTAAAAAAGCAGGCTCGCATGTTGCTATAGTTACCGGACCATCTATATCATTACTATCATCTACTTCTTTTATATTCATTAAACGCCAGTCGCCTTCGTGGTCTTTAAACATTACTTTATTTTCTTCTTTAACATGCTCGGCAACCTTCTGGTCAGATTCAACGGTAAAAGAAAAGGGCTCTGTCGGAATACTATTTACCTCAATTCGGTAAAGTGCTTCGACAAGCCCTGTATCTTCAGATATGATTGTTAAAAGTTGTTCATCTTGAGAAAATACGAATAATTCCATAGGTTCACTCCTTTCCATCAGGGTATTTACTCGTTTGTTTCAAATTCAATAATTTAGAGCTGTAATATACCATGAGTAAAATTAACTTATAAAAGGCTAAAACATTTCTGAAAATACATAATCGAATTTCACTAAAAATACCTCTCATCATACTTCAAAATACAATTATGACTTGCTCTTACCTGCAAATTCCCGGGACTCAACAGCTCATAATTTGTTTTAAGCCTGATAGCATGTCTCAAATCCCTGCCATTCAGCCATACTTCTCTACCCTCGTATTTGATAGTCAGACGATCTCCTTCTATAAAATCATAGCCAAGCAGAAGATAAAGACCCTGATTTGTGATTAACTCAAATTCATTTGTATTACGAGTAAATACCGCTTCAACAGTCCATGGTGCTTTATCTTGACCAGTAATAGTATAATTTGTATTTGAAGAACTAATATTAAGCGCTTTTTCTTCTCCAATCCGGCGCCCGTCAGGAAGATAAAAATTAATTTCACCAGTAGCACTATATGGACGTTCATCCAGCTCCATTGACTCATAATAGGCCAGATAATAACGATTTGGAATATCTTTAAAACCCAATTTTTTAGGATCTTCGTGAATAAGCCAATCGGATAATTCTTCTTTTAATTCTTCAATACGTTTATTCGGACTGATTATTTTTACAGGCACAGTGAATGTAAAGCCTGTAAATCGTTTCTTTACAACTCGGCTCCCACCTTTTGAATAATCAATTGTATCAAATTCAATAGGGGGAGAAGGAGGGCGGAATAATTCCCGCCTCACTCGGATATAGCTTTTACTTTCTCCATTGAAAATCATGCCATGCCCCCTCTCGGTCTGTATTGCTTGCGATTATTTTGTCTCGCCTGTAAATGTGTGATATCATCAACTATTTCTCTTGCAATTTTCTTCGTTCCAACATAAATATCCATGATAACAGGCTGCTTGCTTTCCTCCTCGTTATTCTTAACTAGCCACTTTCTATTCTCATCAATCACTTGTGTAGTTGATGCTTGGGTGGATAAGTTGCCAAGGGATACAGACGCGCCCCTCAACCGGTTAGTAATCTCAGGATTCATTTCATCAGCCAAGTCCTCTGTTAACGAACGCATTTCTTTTAAAGGCTTACCGCTTCCCTGCTTAATATTTTTAGCAAGCGAATTGGTAATACCAGGATACATAATATCCTTTAATGGGCCCTCTTTAGCAGGAGAGAATGGAAGGAAATCACGTATTTTTTGTACTACATTTCCAATAGCACCCTTTACTTTTTCAACATTCTCCTTAATACCATCAGCTATACTGCCAACAATATTTTTTCCGGCATTAAAGAAATCAGTTGCTTTTTCCTTAACACCATTAATTCCTTCTCCAATAATATTTTTGGCAGCGTTATAAATGTCCTTCCCTTTATCAATAATTCCACCAGCTAAATCTGTTACCAATCCCCAGCCGGCCGACACAACATTACTAATCATTTGTGTAATTCCGCCTATTAATGCAGTGATTAACTGAACACCTGCATTTAACAGCTGTGGGAGTAACTGAATAATAGCTCCAGCTAACTGAAGTATTAATTGCATACCGGCACTTAACAATTGTGGAACAATAGAGATAATTCCTTGGATTAAGGCCATTAATATTTGTATACCAGCATTTATTAATTCTGGAAGTAAGCCGATAAATGCACTTACCAGCTCCAGCAGTAACTGGATACCTGCATTTATCAATTGAGGTACAATACTTACTATTCCATCTATTAATGCAAATAGAATTTGAATTCCAGCATTTAATAACTCAGGTAAAAGACCAATAATTGCCTGAACTAATGCCAGGATAATGTTGAGACCAGCTTCTATTAACTGTGGAAGGATCTGGATTATGCCATTAATTAAGGCTGTTAAAATCTGCATACCTGCCTCTAAAATTACTGGTAGATTCGTAATAACAGCTTCTACTAAAGCCATGATTATAGTTATAGCAGCTTCAATTAAAGCTGGTATCAAGATGATTATTCCATCTATTAACGCAGTTAATATTTGTATACCAGCTTCGATAATTAGCGGCAGATTTTCAATTAAAGTCGTTACAATAGTCATTAATAAAAGAAGAAAAACCTCTATAACCAGCGGCAGCACAGTTGTAATCGTATCGATTAAAGTCATAATAATTGTTAAATAAGTCTCTATTAGCATTGGTAATGCGGTAACAATTGCTTCTATTAATGTAGTTATGATCGTAATACCTATTTCCAAAATCAATGGTATCATCGTAATGACTACCTCTAATAATGTTGTGAAAAGCTGTAGCCAGGTTTCTATCAGTAAAGGCAGCGCTATAACGATTGCTTCTATTAATGTAGTTATAATCGTAATACCCATTTCCAAAATTAATGGTATCACCGTGACAACTACTTCTAATAATGTTGTAAAAAGCTGTAACCAGGTCTCTATCAGTAAAGGCAGCGCTACAACGATTGCTTCTATTAGTGTAGTTATAATCGTAATACCTATTTCCAAAATCAATGGTATGATCATGACGACTACTTCTAATAATGTTGTAAAAAGCTGCAGCCAAGTTTCTATCAGTAAAGGTAATGCTGATACCAAACCGATTATTAAATTTGTAATCACTTCAACACCAGCATTGATTAATTCAGGAAGATTTGTGGCAAATGCATCAATGAATCCTACAATCATTTCAGTCCCTTTTTCTATAAAGATAACTGCATTTTCAGCCAGATTAGTTATCAAATTAGAGAGATCTGCTGCAAAATTATTTACCACTTCACCAATTGCCATATCGCCTTTAAAAACTCCAAGGATATCGGAAAAAATGGATGTTTGTGCTGCCAGCAATGCAAACCCTTTGATTACCCAGCCAATTGGACTTGCCAATCCAAAAAATGCAGTTGCGATGGTAGTTATTGGACCAATAACAGCGGCAAGCACAGGACCAATATTAATCCGTTCTCTCAATTCCGCAAAAAATTCACTCACGGTTCTTGCTGTGTTACCCAGCCATTCCATAGCAGCATTAAAACCATTTACAGCACCAGCTGCTAAACTGGTTATTAATTCCTGCGTTCTGCCCGCCAGATTAGAAAATGTTTCTCCCGTTGTTTCTGCTACACTACCAAGCCATTGAACAGATGTACTAAAAGCATCTAATGATACATCATACATCTTTTTAGAAACATCAGCGATTTGGCTACCAAGCATTTTTAGACCTGGACCTAAGTTAATGACAGCGTTTTTGATTGACTCCCAGGCATTTATAAAGAAGTTACGGAAATTCTCATTGGTTTTCCATAAATAAATAATAACTGCTGCTAAAGCAACAACAGCACTGATAATTGCGATGATTGGATGACTGGCGATGACGCCCCAAACAGACTTTGCGGCATTCCCCAATCCTTCCATTCCTTTTTTAAGTGTATTTAAAGTACCTTCTAAGGTTAATGAGCTTGCGGCTACCTGCTGGAATACAGTTACCGCCAAAGGTCCAAAAGCCGTAATCAACTCCTGCATTTTAGGAAGCCCAACACTTTCCAGCATCGAATCTATAGATCCGATAATCGCAGTAATACCACGTACAGTTGCTGATTTCATGTTGTCAATTGAATTAGTCCATGAAGATCCTGCGTCTTTTGCAGCTCCATCAATAGCTCCGAAACTTTCAGTCCCATCCTTTAATGCACTATTCATGACATCCATAAAACTATTTGCAGAGATTTCACCCTGCTGCATTTGATTCGCAACTTCTTCCACGGATTGTCCTGTCGCATCTGCATAGATGCGCAAAGCAGGGATTCCTGCTTCTGTAAGCTGGTTCATGGTATCCATTTGTGCTTTTCCACCGTCAACCATCTGGGCCAAAGATTCCGTAACAGCAGTAAATGCCTCATTTGACCCGTCACCATAGTGACTGACCGCATCCCCCCAGGCAGCAATCGATTCTGTCGCTTTACCTACATCCATATTCGAATTTACAAATCCCTTTACGGCATTTGTGGCAGTGTCAATTCCATAGGTTGTACCACTAACAATTTTTTTCGTGCTATCCAATGCTGTATTAGCCTGCTCAGCACTTCCTGTTATGGCTGTGATTGTTCGTTCAAATTGCTCCATTGTGGCTATTTCATCAAAAGCTGCATTTACCGAATCCTTCAGCATATCAAATACGCCCGTTTTTTTAGCAATGTCAGAAACGGATTTAGCGATTTTACCTATGCTGAGATTTGCCTTTTCTCCACTTTTATCTAATTCATCTACTTTATTATTTATATTGTCTAAACCTTGAACAGCCTGTCCACCGTTTAATATAATATTTATAATTACTTTTCCTTCACCATCAGCCATTTACATACTTCACCCCCATGCTTTAAAATTTTCAGCACAGGGGCTCAAGGGCTCTCTAACGGTCATTTACTGTATTAACCGTTGCGCATCTTGGACATTTTATTTCAGCAATGCCCTTTATTTTCCCAATTAACTTATTACATTTTTTACATCTTACTTCTTTTAGCTTCAATTCCACACCGCCTTAAAAGGCATTATTCAGGATTTAGCTTATAAGCTTTTTTTGCTTCTTCCACTTGTTTTCGATGTTTTGCCGCTCCTTTACCCGACGGTAATTCCATCGTACGGATTTCGATGACTTCCTTAAACTTCGTATCTTGACGCAGCCCTGCCAATAAAGCCTGAAATTTGTACCAATGCAATTTCCCTTGCGCTTCAAATAAATCAATTCCATAATCTTGATAAAAAGATGCGTAAATGTATTCTGCATCCTGTTTAATGGAATAAACCTTCTTATTGTCTTTCTCCTTATTCATTATTGGCATCGGATTACCATCAATATCAACAGCAGCATTATCTTCCGATTCCTTGCTTATTGTACTTTTAAAAATTGCAAAGAAGACTTCTTCTTGTTTTTCCAAGTCTACATCAAGCGGCTTGCCAAGCAGCATTTCTATGCCTATTTCAATTTGTTCGACATCTGTTAATTCCTCATCATTCAGCATATCAAACAAGCGCAATACGTTATCATAGGCGAGGTTTATCTCATACCTTTCATCATCAATAACGACTATATCATTAATCGGATAGGCCAGATTCAGCATAATCTATCACTACTTTTTCTTCTTGACTGGTTGTTTCTTGTTTTGCTGTAAATATTTCTGCGCTTTTTCCTGTGTAGAATCAGAGAAGCCTCTTTCTTTTAATTCATTTTCGAGACCTTCAGCTAACTGTGAATAATAGTGCATGCAGTAAACAAGCGATGGTGTTACTTTATAAATTTTATCAAAGGATCCTTCTCCTAAAATGACGTCATATCCTTTACTTAACGCCTCCTTTACTAATTCCTGATCCTCTTCATTATTTTCAGGTGCGAGTTGTTCTAATTCTTCCTTTAACTTCGGAATTTGATCCCGAAATTTTTTAATTGCCTCATCATCAACAGGAAATTCAAAATTTAATTCTCCAATTTCAATAGGTATGACGGGTTTTTCTGTTTGAATCTTAATTGCCATTACAGTTCATCACCTTTCAAATTTATTAGATAACCTATGAATCAGCTCATCCTTTAACAGATTCATAGATTATCCTATATTTCGTATTTCTCTGAGAAAATAAAATAAGAGAGCGGCTTATTCGTCGCTCTCTTCCTCTTCTCCTGCTCCATCCGATTCTTCTGGATCTTCAGGCTCAGGCTCATTCGGTTCTTCTCCCCCGTTATTCGGGGGATCCTCAGGGAGTAGCTGTGGTCTTTTCAGGACGGCGGTCCCAGCTGATAGAGCATTCAAATACTGCGTACTCTGATGCTTCTCCACCTGTTACTTTAGGATCCTTCACTGTAGCAACTCCGGCAAATTCATCTCCGTTAGTGCGTACTTGTTTAAACATGATTTTTCGACCTGATCCAGTCTCAAATTCCAGCCCGGCAATAAACTTCATTGCCTCAATCTCATCGTCATACATACCTTCAAAGGCATATGTTTTTTTCACACTGATAACATCATCCTCTGGTGTACCATCACCATCGTAAAAAGCCATGTCTTCTACTTCTTCTTCTGTATCATCTGTTACGCTGGAAATCCATTTTGCCAGACGCAGCCATTCTACTTCCTCTGTACCATCCTCTGGAACAGCACCTACATAGTATTCTGTTTTCGCATTCTTCTCTCGTCCAAAAAATTGGATGTTTAATTTTAGTAATTCGCTCATAATATTTTAACCCCTTTGTGTATTGTAATTTTTGCAGTAATAGATAATTCATAAATAAAAAATCCCTGCTCATCATATAGAACTAATGCAGGGAAATCATTTATATTGATACTTTGAAATTTGTAACTATCATTTTCGCTTGGCAGATTGTCTAAGCTTTCCAGTTCCTTATAAATACTGGTTAAGCTCTCCAAGCACTCTTGTCGGTCTTTACTTTTAGCTGAAACTTGTATATTGTAATTTTTATCTCTTGTACCGTCGAAATAAATTGTTTCATCAGCACCAGGTATAGAAGTGATTGCTATAGAGTATTCATCATCTATTACTCCAATAACACTTTGGCTAAACAGATCCAAACTATTGATTCGACGGTTTAATTGCTGCATAAAGTCTGCTTTCATCAGTTCTTCATCCTTTTGATGATTTATTCCTTGCCTTTGTTGTAAATTAATTATGCTGTAATACCACATCTTATTTAAGGCCAGCACTTCATACTATTGATTATAAATGTAGTTAAACTGCTTCATATAAGTTATCTGCGAGCAGTTTTATTGCTTATAAGAACAACTATATCAATCCTCCTTTCAATTTATATTTAGTATTTTACAAAACGTGACATCACCTCCTTACAGCATTCAGAATATAATCCTATAAAAAAAGACATCCGTTAATGGATGTCTCATGTTCACCAGCACATTTCTATATAATGATGCCAGGATTTTTTATAAACTTTTCTATGCTATTATATTAGCACCCTTATAATGACATTATCAAGACAGCTTTACGACAGGTTCATTTTTCAAATCATTTGGCAGAGACAACAAAAAACACAAAAGTAACTGTTCCTACAGCACCCTTGTGGTTTTACAATGAAATCTGAACTTATAATATGAATTATTTTATATATTTTTCTATACTATCATACTAGCATCTTCATCACGACACTATCAAGACAGCTTTACGACAAGATCTTCTTTTTAAGCTTATAACTGATAAATAAAAACTTAGCGTTTAAAACCTGTACCAGAATAACCTTAACCAATTAACTGCATCATATAATTCAAAATTAGTATCGGTCCAGAGATTCTTGTTCAAATAGAAGATGAACTATTACTTTTGTATTAAAAAAACCACGGAAGCAGCTGTTTTTACAGCACTTCTGTGGTTTCCCGATAAAATCTGAACTTATATTATGAATTATATTGGATATTTTTCTATACTATAATATTAGCACCTTCATCATGACACTATCAAGACAGTTTTTCAACAGGATCAGTTAGCAAAACTTATAGCTGAGACTCCGAAAAAGATAACCGGTAAATCTTCTATCGCCTTTTTTAAATAGCGGTGTACTGTTCGTTCATCAATATTCTCTAATTCCGCAATTTGTGAGATAGTATATTTCTGCTTTGATAGATATCTTTTTTCCAGCACTTGATAATATTTTAATTCATTTTCGTTACAGGAACGCCGGTAAGCCTCCATCTTCCCCTGAATAAAGTAAACCATGGAAATTGATTTTCTTTTACTGCGTTTGATAGATTCGATAGACTCCAAGCTGATTGTTTCTATATCTAATTCTTGAATGGATGTTTCATTAAACTCTTCTAATTCATCCATCAGTTCTTCGCAGTGAAGAACGAGAGCTCTATAATTCTTTAAAAGCAGCTTAATATTATGCAATCGATAATCTTGCTTAGTAATTTCACGTTTCTCCATATCTTCTTTATACGTTTTAATTGCTTGCTCAGAAACAACTTCAGTGATTAATTTTAATTGTTCATCAGTTAAATTCATCGTTATTCCCCCCTCAAATTAGTTTTTATGATTGATAAAAGTCTTACGAAGAAAAAGTTCAGAATCCCAATTTTTCTCCGCTAAATTTACTGTGAAAGTCCAGCAGGGCCTAATTAATATTTAAATTGGTGAAAGCAGCTGAGCTTCCATCATTTCCTTTTAGAACATATACCGTCTTATATCTTCATTCACAGACGATGCTCTTTGCTGGTTAATTTTCTTTTGATTGAGCATTCTGAGATTTTCAAATGCATGATTAAGCTGCTCTAAAATAGTATTTTTCATTTCCTATTGACCACATCCAGCTATTCTTAAAGCTTTTTCATTGATGCTTAGAATCCGGTTGATCTCTTCAATAACATCACCATAGTCTTCTTCCAAAAAATGATCTTTAAGCATTTTTCAACCCCTCCTCAATATAAATAATTTATTCATTTTATGTTCAATTTTTTTGAACTCCATAATTAAAAAAATATCTCGGGATTTCACTACTATTAATTTCAAGTATTTCTATAGCTTTTGCAATTTCTTTTTGTTCCCATCCAATTTTTCCATTTAATTTTAGAGCAATTAATTTTTCCGACAGACCTATTGCTTTGGCAAAACTATATTGGCTACCATACTTTTCAATAATTTTGCTATATAAACTCGAGTAATTGAATTTCATAGTATCAACCTCTTCCTCTTGTTCAATTTATTTGAACTTTAGTAAATCCTACCATTTAAATTATTTTTCGTCAATATTAAAGTTCAAATAAATTGAATTTTTCCATTGAATAAAGTTTATACTTTGTATATACTTAAATTATTCTACCAAATCATTTTTTCTTTATATTTGGTTACGTCAGTTATCATTGTTTATTATTTTACATAATCATCATGCAGCTTCTCTGCACACTTAAAATAGAGTATATATTACAAACAGACATAAACGGAAAAATTTTATAAGGGAGATTCTAATTATGCGATTAAGTACAGGAGAGCGGTTAAAGCAAATCATGAAAGAAAGAAATTTAAAGCAAGTAGATATACTTAACTCAACTAAAAAATACGCTCGTGATAATATCAAAATATCTAAAACAGATCTCAGTCAATATGTAAATGGTAAGACAGAGCCCAGGCAGGATAAATTATATATATTGGCTGAGGCGTTAAATGTAAACGAGGCCTGGCTGATGGGGTATGATACACATAAAGAACGAATTCCTGCTGATAAAAGAGAAGCTGACGAAGACGAAATAGATACGATTGCTGCTCATCATGATGGAGAAGATTGGACAGAAGAAGAATTAGAAGAAATTGAGCGGTTTAAAGCTTATATACGTTCTAAAAGAAATGAGGAATAGTATGTATGAAAAATTATTAAATCACGCCAGTAAATATAATGTAGAGGTTTATGAAAAATCCATGGTTAAGAATGTTAAAGGATTATATGCAGATAATATCATATGGATAAATAAAAATTATTTAAAAACCTCCGCAGACAAAGCGTCCATTTTAGCAGAAGAATTGGGTCACTACCATACTACTGTCGGAGATATAATAGATCAATCTAAGATTGCTAACCGAAAACAAGAGCTGCGGGCCAGAGCCTGGGCTTATGAAAAGACTATTCCTATATCCAAAATTATAGAAGCTCACCGGTTAAATTTGAGGAACAAATATGAATTAGCTAATTACCTGGAGGTTACTGAGGCATTTTTAGAAGCTGCTTTGCAAAGATATAAGGATAAGTATGGGTTGTCTGTTTATTATGATAATTATACTGTTTGTTTTGATCCTTTGGGGGTTATTGAGTGGTTTGATTGTAGGGATTTTTGATGAAAAAGAACTAACACTCTCTTTTTGTTAGTATATTAATTTGATTCACTCTTAATCAATTTCTTCTGAACAGATAATGCACTGAGCCACTTGGAAATCCAAGTGGCTCATAAATAATTTGTTAATATCTTTCTATTTCTTTGCTTTCATTACCAATAATGGTATGAGCAGTCTCTAATGCATGTTTTACCGCTAATCCATAGGCAAAAAATTGGGAAGTAGATGCTACTTGCCCTCTTGCATGATTCATTAAGAAATCATTGATAACTTTTTTATATTATCATTATTCCAGATCGATACAATTGATTTAACTAGAATATATTTAATCAATAAAATGTATTACTTTTCTACCTTGTATAGCTTTAATTAAAACTGAATGAAGTATTCATTTCTAGTGTGAGTAAACTCATAACCATGTAACTCTATTTAAACTGTATATCCTTCTCAATCAAACGTTTGAACAATTACTTATTATCCTTTTCATATGCTACTTTCCCCTTGCAAATCGTATATACAATATCCAGCTGATCATTTAACAATACAAAATCAGCATCCTTCCCAGTTTCAATACTCCCCTTTCTATCAAATAGGCCTATTTGTTTTGCCGGATTTACTGAAGTCATCTTCACAATATCCTCAAGCTCTACTCCATCCAATTTCAGCATAATTTTCACTGCATCAATCATCTTCAAAATGCTTCCTGCTAACGAACCATTGTCCAATGTAGCCTGTCCATTTTTCACTTCAACAGGCTGGCCACCCAGCTCATATTTTCCATCTTCCAATCCTTTTGCCCGCATGGAATCTGTAATCATAATAATTCGATCTGATCCAATATTATCAAAGATTAACTGCAGCATTTCTGGTACAACATGGATGCCATCAGAAATTAATTCTGCATGTAAATCCTTTAATTGAAATGCTGCTCCCACTGCTCCAATATCCCTGTGATGTATACCGTTCATAGCGTTGCATAGATGTGTCAGCTGTCTAACACCGGATTGAATAGAATCTTTTATCTGGCTAAAAGAAGCATCTGTATGCCCTGCAGAAACATTAACACCGGATTTATATAGTGTTTTTATAAAGTTACCTGTTTTATCATGTTCGGGCGCCATTGTAATTGTTCGGATTTGTCCATTTGCATCTTTTTGCCATGTTAGAAATTTATTTAAATTTGGTTCTGTAATATATTGCTTTGGTTGTGCCCCTGCCTTGGATACCTCTACAAATGGTCCTTCCAGATGGACACCAACTAAATCTGCACCTTGGTTTTGTTGATCAACTGTCCATACAGAAATATTTCTTAATGCATTTGATATTTCTTCATCTGATTGTGTGATTGTTGTGGCAAGATAACTTGTAGTTCCTTCTGATGGCAATTTATTTGCAAGGATTTGTAATGCTTCTGGTGTAGCATCCATGATATCAACACCATAACCTCCATGGATATGGGAATCAATAAAACCCGGGAGCAGTTTTAATTTGTTTTGGGCATCAATAGTCTCTCCCTCAAAATCAGTTAACTCTTCTTGTTTAAGAATTTGTGTTATTTTACCATTCTCTGTCATAATAGATACGTCATGCACAATTTTTTGATATAGATAGGCTTCCTTTACGTTTTTTATAAGTAATTTTGAATTTCCCACTGTCTATTTCCTCCATTCTTTTTTCATGGCTTATGTTTTGTTTTCTCTATTATAACGCTATCACTTGAATAAATGTATTTTTTGTTGTTATTTCCCGGGAAATGACATGATTTATCGAATTACATTGGATATTACTCTTTTATAAGAGTAATTAAAGTGAGCCTTCATTAATGGGAACTTTTCTTTCTCTTCTCATATAATTTGCCTTATGTATTTTTCAAAAAAATACATTCTCCTTCTCTTCTATCATTAAATAAAAGCTAGTAATTCAGTATAGAATCAAAAGTATTTAACATTGTATGCTAGACAATTAAAAAGACACCCTGAAATGGATGTCTTAATTTATTGTTGAGTCTTATTTTAATTATTCTATCTCGTAATCTGCTCTACCTATTTCATCACCAATCAAATCTTTGATAGCTACCAAGGTAACTGGTGTTTCTGTATCAGTCAATTCATAGGAGATAGAGTTCTCTACTGTTCCGTCTTTTTTTATATTCGCCATTTGAGTGTCCAAATGTGCATCATCAGGAAGCATTCCTACTGAGAGCTCATTTTCTATGTTAGGATCATTATCTTGTATTGCAGTAAACGTAAACATCCAAGCTGTTGAAGGGTCTAAATCTTCATCAGATAAATTAGTTGTATTATACCAAATAGCGAACACAGGATTTTCTCCATATTCATTACCTTTTTCACCTGCTGGAATTACTTTAGTTTCAGTAATTTCAATCTTAAATTTATCGGTTTGGAGCACATTGTCTTCAAAGAATTCGTCATTCTCTTCTTCATTTGATTCTTCGTTTTCTACTTCTTCACTTTCTGCCTCTTCACCATCAGTTTCTTCTGATTCTGTGCTTTCATTATCATTATTATTTGTTTCCTCTGCAGATGCAGTTTCATTATCCGTTTCTGAACCTTCTTCATTCTCACCGCATCCTGCTAATACTAACACGCTTGCAAATAACAAAAATAATAATTTCTTCACCCTAATCTCCCCAATCTATGTATATTTATATGAATATTTTACCATATCTAAAGTTAAAATGGTAGTAGCCCTCTTTAATATAAACAATACAAAACAATTCCAAGGCTTTGTACTTACAACACATCACACATTTTAAAATAAATAATAGATTAATACATATATAATATATAGGTTACATTTCATTTTCTACCTTATTAACACATAAATAGTAATAACTCCGTGATTTTTATTACATTCCCTTTGGTCAGGAGATACATCTACTCTTCTCGCAAAATAAAACAAATTTTTACCTTTTTATTAGAACTCCTAAAGCCATTCAATACTGAAAAACAACTTCTCACTCGTTACTATATTACTATTAATATCACTTCCCCAAGGGACTATTCAACCTATCTAAATCTTTATATCTTGTAATCCTACAAAAAAGTAGTTCCATAGAACTCCCCCTGATAACATTACAAACATATTACAAATCCATATATCATCTACCATAATTATCTATAAAACGATATACTTTTATAAAGATGTATTTATTGGAATTATTTTTTATAGACAGATGCATAAATTTCTATTTGTATTATGTTTGTAATTAAATAAACTAGTAATACCTCATTATAAAACTATTAAACCACACTCTAAAATTACAATTAATATACATCTGTGGGTAAAATACATCTTGTTGTCCTATGTCGAATATGCAATTTGTTCCTGTACCAAGATTGTTACGTATGTATTTAAAGATATTCTTCTTCATTTAATCGTACGGACAAAGCTTCGAGAGAATAGTAATCTAACTATTATTATTTTCTTTAAAGCACTCCTCTTTGGTCTCCATACAAATAATCATATTCAGCACACATCTAACAACACCCCGAACACTAAAATCTAAGGAGGCAATACACAAATGACAAACAAGAAAATACTCTTATCTGTTACTGCTTCAGCAGCAATTGCATCTGCTTTTGTTGCTACAGACAGTGCTGACGCAGCGTCTTACAAAGTAAAAAGCGGCGATAATCTTTGGAAGATTGCACAAAATCAAGGAACAACTGTTTCTAAACTAAAATCTCTTAACAACCTTTCTTCGGATCTTATTTTTCCGAATCAGGTATTAAAAACAACCGGGTCTTCGAGTTCAAGTTCTAACTCAAGTTCCAGCTCTAATTCCGGGTCAAGCAGTTCTGGCGGAAGTACATACACAGTAAAATCTGGTGATACATTAAGCGGTATTGCACATAAACATGGTATTTCTTTAAACAATTTAATGAAGTGGAATAATTTATCTACTACCTTAATTTACCCAGGAAATAAATTAAGTGTCAGCAGTGGCGGTTCCAGCAGCTCTAGTTCAAGCTCCAGTTCTAATTCAAGCTCTGGATCTAATTCTTCCAGCTCTAGTTCTTCTAGCACCTATACTGTAAAATCTGGTGATAGCCTTTCTAAAATTGCGAGTCAACAGGGTACTACAGTATCTAACTTAAAATCTATCAACAATTTATCATCTGATTTAATTATTGTTGGTCAGAAGTTAAAAGTAAGTGGCTCAAGCAGTTCCAGTTCTAATAAAAGCTCTGGCAGTAGTTCCAGCAGCAACAGCAATAGTTCTTCAAGCAATTCATCTTCCAGTGCTGGTTACGATGTAAATAAACTCATTTCAACTGCACAAGCTCAGACTGGAAAGCCTTATGTTTGGGGAGGACAATCTCCAAGCAGTGGTTTTGACTGCAGTGGATTTATTCATTACGTAATTAATCAGGCTGGTAAAAGTATGGGGCGGACAAATGTTGAAGGATACTATAACAAATCTTATACAGTCAGCAGCCCTCAAGTAGGAGATTTAGTATTCTTCTCTGGAACATATAAATCTGGTCCTTCTCATATGGGTTTTTACATTGGAAATAATCAGTTCATTCATGCAGGAACTTCTACTGGTGTTACAGTAACATCTCTAAGTAACTCTTACTGGAGTTCACATTTCGACAGCTATAAACGCTTTTATTAATTTCATATATTAATAGGATTAAAAATCTGTATCTGCTGTTGTTTTAAACAGTAGATACAGATTTTTTTATATACAAAATAACATGTGAGTTTCATCAATGAAGATTTTTAGGTATCACAACCAATTCCGTTCTCTATACAAAAAGGATTACTGTTCGAATTAACCCTCTTTCACACTTTTTTATCAAGAGAAAGATATTTCGAATATATATGCTATATAAAATTGTAATACAAGACTGAATTTTTATATTGGTTAAAAAAAAGCATATTTTTTGTCGCTCTCATTTATTCATTTAACCTTCCTTATGTTACTATTATTTTAATAAGCTTTTAGGAGGTAGAAATGATACGTACTTTTATCACTTATGGAACCTCTGATTTATTGTATATAGGTCATGTGGATTTAATAAAATTCCCCGAAAAAACGAATGATTATTTTATTGTAGAATTATCCACCGATTATTCTAATACACTTAATATTAGCTAGTCTTTTCATTCCTATGACATTCTAAACATCATTCTTTAATCGATATGTTTGTTATGAGAGTTGTTGAAAAGGATAATTTGATAAACTGCGTTCTTTCTGTAAAGTCATCTACTTCCCCAGACAGACGCCAGCAGACGGTATTTCTTCTACAATTATCAAAAAGAATTTAAAGGATGACAACTAAGTATTTGGACATATCGACAAAAAAGGACATGTAATGTAATTGTAAATTTACTAATCAATTATTTCATAGTAGAATTAAGAGTGGTTTATCAAGAAATGAGTCCATATTTCTTGTAAAAAAGGAGATTTGTAATGTCAAAACATAAAAAGGTGCAGAGTCGCAGAGTTACGCGAAAAAAGCGCAAACTTAGAAAAGGGATTTTAATACCTTTAGTTGTGGTCGCCTTAGCTTTGCTTGCAGTTATTGGATATGGAAGTTATTTATATGTTAAAGCAAATAATGCTGTCACTGGTTCTTTTGAAGATGACGGACGCGAGAAATCTGATTTAAGGGATTTCGAGGTTGACCCAAATATCGATAATGTTTCTGTTCTAATTATTGGCGTTGACGAAAATGAAAAACGTAATAATGCAGAAACCTCCCGTTCGGATACCCTTATGTTAGCAACCTTTAACAAGGATGAAAAGAGCGTTAAATTAATTAGTATCCCTCGTGATACGTATGTATATGTACCAGAAGTAGGGCGTGAGGATAAAATCACACATGCCCATGCCTATGGCGGACCAAAAGCAACGATTGAAACTGTTGAAAATTTAATGAATATTCCAGTTGATTACTATGTACGTGTTAATTTCCACGCTTTTGTTGATGTCGTGGATGCGATTGGCGGCATAAATGTCGATGTACCATTTGAGTTTACGGAGCAGGATTCTTCGGATAAAGCAGGAGCTATTCATCTTTATCCTGGAGAGCAAGAGCTTGATGGTGAAGAAGCATTAGCATTCGCACGTACCCGTAAATTGGATAACGATATTGAACGAGGTAAACGGCAAATGGAAGTTGTTAATGCTGTAGCGGATAAAGCAACATCTATCGGATCTGTTTTAAATTTTGATGATCTTATTGCGGCAGTTGGCAGCAATATGAATACAAATATGTCATTCAAAGAGCTGATGACCTTTATTACTTTCGGAACTGGCGGGCTGGACATTGAAAGCTTTACCTTAGAAGGCAGCGATTATCAGCCGGGTTCTACTTACTATTGGCTGCTTGACGAAGTGGCATTAGAACAGACAAGAGCTATGCTTCAAGAGCACTTGGAGATTTCTAGTTCTCTTGCTGAAGATGAAGGACAAACAACAAACGAGGCTGAAGGTCAACAGAATGACCCTTATCAAGGAGAAGGCGAAACAAACCAGGATCCTTATGGAGAATCAAATACGGAAGAAGGAACCTATCAAGAAGATGGTTCTTATCAGGAAGAAGGTTCTGACCAAGAACAGGGTGAGAGCTACTATCAAGAAGAAGAATCGTATGAGGAAACAGACGAATATAATTCAGATGGAAGTCCTTATTAATAAAAAATTCCTTTCCAGAGATAGCTGGAAAGGAATTTTTTATGTTATATTGGCACTTGTCATTTCATAATTCAATTTTTAAAATAGCTCAGAATTGAATCTGCTATTCTTCTTGATGCTTCACCATCTCCATAAGGATTCGAAGCTTTTGCCATTTGATCATGCTTTTGTTGATTACTTAATAATTGATTCGCCATATCAAAAATAGTATCTTCATCTGTACCAGCTAATTTTAATGTCCCTGCATCAATCCCCTCTGGTCGTTCTGTCGTATCTCTCAATACTAGTACAGGAACACCTAATGACGGAGCTTCTTCCTGAACGCCTCCAGAATCGGTCAGTATTAGATGTGCATGTGCTGCAAAGTTATGAAAATCAACCACATCCAGTGGAGAAATCAATTTAATACGTTTATTATTTCCCAGGATTTCATTTGCTGTTTCTTGAACAGCTGGATTTAAATGTACAGGGTAGATAACTTGAATATCTTTATGCTCCTCTACTAATCGGCTAATCGCTCTGAACATCTGCTTCATATTATTGCCCAGATTTTCTCTGCGATGCGCAGTCATTAACACAAGACGCTTATCACCCAGTTCATCAAGAATCTTACTGGAATAGGCTTTATTAACTGTCGTTTTTAATGCGTCAATTGCCGTATTTCCTGTTACAAATATTTGTTCAGCAGGTTTATTCTCATCAATCAAATTTTGTTTAGCTTTTTCAGTAGGAGCAAAGTGTAAATCGGCTATGATACCAGTTAGCTGACGGTTCATCTCTTCAGGAAATGGAGAATATTTATTCCATGTTCGCAGTCCTGCCTCTACATGCCCTACTGCAATTTGATTATAGTAAGCTGCAACAGAAGCTGCAAAGGTAGTGCTGGTATCACCATGAACTAACACAACGTCCGGTTTTACCTTCTTCATTACTTCATCCAAGCCTTCTAAAGCACGGGTTGTAATTTGTGCAAGAGACTGCTGCTTCTTCATAATATTTAAATCAAAGTCTGGAGTTATTCCAAATATCTTCATCACCTGGTCTAACATCTCTCTATGTTGAGCAGTCACTGTTACAATGGACTCGAATTCTTCCGTACGTTTGTTTAATTCAAGCACAAGCGGTGCCATTTTAATTGCTTCAGGTCTTGTCCCAAAGATAGTCATTACTTTAATACGCTTTGTCAAAACTATCACTCCAAGTACATACATTATAATATTAAAAAAATTATCCTTCTCATTTAATATTTCTAAAATCATTATAGCAATCTTTTATGGATTATAAAAATGCCAGCTTTACAACGCATCTATAATCCATTTATCTTACTGTTTTTCCCAGTCCAGATTACGAAGTTTGCGCTTTGCACTTTTCGCCCAGCTTTTCACTGCTTCTAAGCTTATCTGCTCCTTCTCAGCAATTTCCTGATTAGATAGTCCTTCTACAATAGCATAGTCGAACCAAACCTTTTGTTTATCAGTCAGTACAGCTGTTAAATCACTGAAATCGCTTTCAATTGTTTTATTAATAATCCCCTGTGGATTAGCTTCTCCCTCACTTTCAGAAGGTATTTTGTTTCCATCCATATAGTTTCCGGACTGTGTCTCACCTTTAAATTGAATACCCAGCTGCTCAATATATTTTCTTTCCACAATGGATTGACGGAGCACATCAACTAAGCGATTACGAATCTGAAAATTCATGTATGTAGTTAGCGGCCCTTTATCGGGATTATAATTTTCATAAGCTTTCCACATTGCTACAAGCCCTTCTTGAAAGTAATCTCCTTCCCTTTCATCAATTTGCAGTCTTGACATCTGATAGTATACTCTACGCTGATTTTGTTCAATAAAATCTTCCAGCTCCCATTTTTTCTTTGTCATTATTCATCCTCCTTTCTCTCAAGATATTTTTAATCTAGCAGGATCTACATATTATGTCATATTACCCTTTTAGCCTGTTCCCCCGTACAAAATGGCGTTTTACACGGGGGAAAATGACGTTTTGCTCTTAAAAACCTCCTTTTTTATCCTATTTTCGGCTTAAAACGCCATTTTGACTATTTTACAATCTTTTTATCGACAATTTTTGACTTTTATATTTGTTTCGTATTCTGAACCCTTTGATATCAGTGTTTTGCAGGCATTTCTCCTTATTTTTTCGAATGGTCTTTTAGAAAAAAATAAAATTCTTTTTACAAACGTGCCCCCTTTTTTGAATGGGAAACGACTATAGGGGTGAGAGGAGGTGATAAACATGGCAGTTGCTCAACTGACTGAATCTGTTTTGCAGCTTACACTGAATGAGGGTTTCGATCCAATTTCCGGTGAGTTTATCCTGAAGCAAAAACGATTCAACAATGTAAAACCAGAGGCCACTCCTGAACAGCTTTATGAAACAGCAAATGCTTTCGCATCTGTTCAGCAGCATGAGCTTTATGGCGTAAGTCGTCGTGATGTTTCTGAAATTCACGAAGATGAAGCCTAAGCTCTAAAATTTCCAGAGAGGAGGTGAAAACACATGAGAAAACTCGAATTGAAGTTTTTAAATGCAGAGGGAAAGGTTGTAACCTATTCGGTAGATCATCCTACAGAACCGGTTAATTCGGAATCCATTCAAGAAGCAATGGATACTATTCTTCGTGAAAATGCTCTTTATTCCACAGGCGGAGATTTGACTGAAATACACAGTGCCCGCATTGTTGAACGTATTGTAGAAGAGATTGAATTATAATTCTTCTAGTGTTACAGACTTTGTCCCGTGAGGAGGCTCTCCTCACGGCATTGTCTTTTATTAGGTAATACAGATAACCATCATCGTCTATCTGTCCTGTCTGTTCTTGAAAATCATTTAAATAAAAGGTGGTGAATTGTATGGAAGCATGGATTTCTCTATTAACCGATATTGGATTTCCTGCAGCGGTGACCTTTTACTTGCTCCACCGGGTTGAGGGAAAGCTTAATCAGTTAATTGAGTCCATCTATTCGATCTCAATTCCTAAGAAAGTAAATTAAGAAGAGGATTTTCCCATATGAAATAAAATGGGAAAATCCTCTTCTCTGTTATTTATGGAAATACAAGCATGCTAATGTCCGAACTTTACTCGTGTTGTAAAAATAATAATCGCTGCTAAAGCATGCTTCGGTCACTTTTTTCTATTCTTTAAAATAATCCACATAAATTCAAAAAGCTTCAGTGTACGCTTGATTCTCACTCTTGGTTGCTGCAGCAGACGATAAAACCATTCCAGGTTTAATTTAACCCATATTTCTGGAGCCCGCTTAACTTCCCCTGCCAGTACATCAAATGTTCCTCCAACACCCATAAACAATCCATGATTAAATAAGTCTTTATATGCCGCAATCCATTTTTCCTGTTTTGGGAATCCAGCAGCTACTAAAACAATATCGGGAGATGTTGCTGCAATTTCTTCTGCAAGCTTGCGGTCATCAAAATCAAAATACCCATTATGTCTTCCTGCAATATGAATATTAGGATAGTCTGACTCCACTCTTTTTACAGCTTTTTCATTGACGTCCTCTTTAGCTCCCAAAAAATAACAGCTTAATTCATATTCGTCAGCATAATTTAATAAATCCAGTGTTAAATCAAACCCGGCAATCCTCTCTTGTAATGGTGTTTTAAGCATTTTAGCCGCCAAGATAATACCAATACCATCCGGTACCGTATAATCTGCTTCTTGAATCACTTTTTTAAAAGTATCATCTTCCCGTGCCTTCATCACTATCTCTGGATTAGCCGTCACGATAAACTTTTTATCTTTACGGTGTAGGGCAGGGAAAATGTCCTCTACTAAAAATTGATATTGTGTTTTATTAACAAAGTCGATATCCATCACGGTTACACTTCGGCAGTCTTTCTGCATATTCTTTATGTCCTTCCCCACGGTTCATTTCTTATTTATAATTTTTTCTCTATTACGCACTTGTCATTTTTTCCAATATCTATAATGTGATGACCGTTTAAAAAAAGTACTTAACGGCTTAAATTTGCTATTAATCATTTCTAATGTATCAATCAATATCAACAGAACGAACAGAATAACAGCTAAAATTAGTATGGAGCCCCATAAAGTAGTCATTGTAAACAGTATAGCTGAAACACTGAATAATGCACTCAACAAGTAAATAAAAAGCACCGTCTGCTTATGTGAGAAACCGAACTGCATCAATCGATGATGGAGATGGGAACTATCCGGACTGGACATCGGGCGATTATTTAATTTTCTCCGTATCATCGCAATTAACGTATCTGATATAGGAACACCCAAGATAAAGATTGGAATAATAAAAGATACAACGGTAACATTCTTAAATCCAAGTAAGGATAAGACAGAAATCATAAAACCAAGAAATAACGCTCCTGTATCTCCCATAAAAATCTTCGCCGGGTAAAAATTATATTTTAAAAATCCGAGCACACTAAATAACAATATTAATGCCATCGTAGTAACATACGTGTCTCCCATCATCATAGCCATGCCAGTAATAGGAATCAACGCAATACTAGAAACACCTGCTGCAAGACCATCCAATCCATCAATCAGGTTAATTGCGTTTGTAATTCCAACAATCCAAAGAATTGTAAACAGTTCACTAAATAAACCAAACTCTAATTCACCGCCAAACGGCAGGTTAATAAATTCTACTTCAAGTCCTCCCCAAAAGACTACAATGCAGGCAACCAATACTTGAATCACAAATTTAAATTTTGCCGACAAATCATATATATCATCAAAAATTCCGAGGAGCAATATCACTGCTGCCCCGCAAAGTATGGACAAATGAAAATCACTTGCTGGCTGAAGGATAATCAATCCGACAATAAAACTGATTGCAATCGCTATCCCGCCAAGGGTTGGGATAGGTTCCTGGTGAATTTTTCGTGCATTCGGTTTGTCAGTAATATGCAGTTTTTTGGAATACTTGATGACAATCGGTGTCACAATCAATCCAGCAACTAAACTGACCATTGACAACAGAACAATTTGCACCATTTGCTACACCCCTATCTCCCCTTATTATGTATTTATATTATACAACTATACTATCCCCATGTCGATTCATGTTAAGTAAATGTAAATTTTAATAATACAATGTTAACAAAATTAATTGGTTTGTTATGTCTCCTCATTTCATTATGATATGATAAACACGAAGAAGAAAACATAAAGATAAGATATATGATTTCACTCAAGACGGAGGAGGTATTCTTTTTGGTATTAAATTTTGCGCATAGGGGTTCCTTAACAGAAGCGCCTGAAAATACATTGCCTGCTTTTGAAAAAGCATTATCTCATCGACCAAAAGGAATGGAATTAGATGTACAATTAACCAAGGATGATGTATTAGTTGTTTGTCATGATGCAAAATTAACTCGATTTAATAAAAAGAGCACTACTCTTATCAAAGATCTTACCTGGGAAGAAATTCAACAGATTGATGTTGGTTCAGGTTTTAGCGAGGAATATAAGGGTGTACACCTGACATGTCTTGAAGATGTTCTTTCCATCACACCTGCCGAGGTTCTTTTGAATGTAGAAATAAAAAATATTCCTGTTATTTATCCGGGAATCGAGAAAAAGCTGTTAGATTGTCTGGAAACATATAATCGACTGGATAATGTAATCATTTCTTCATTCGATCATGTTGCTCTGCAAAATATTTTTCACCTTCACCCAACATTACGTTTAGGAATGCTTTTTCATTATCGTCTTTTAGATACTTGGAAATATGTTAAGAATAGTGGCCTACCTATTTATAGTGTTCATCCAAACCATGTTTATGTTGATCAAACGTTTGTCCAAGCATGCAAAAATGCTGGATATAGTGTTTTTCCTTATACGGTGAATGATTGGAAGTGTTATGAAGAGCTTGTTTCTTATGGGGTTGATGGGGTGTTTAGTAATCGGCCAGAGATCTTTCAAAATAGTTGATATTTTTCTGTCTGTGTAGAAACTGTAATGCCATTTAGTGCTTTCTATAGTTGTTTTCTATGCAGATATTTTTTCAGTAAAAACAATAAAGAAAAACATAATTAGATAATTAGATGTAGATGACTTCATTTAAAAATCTTTGTGGTTTTTCCTTAATTAATGAAATTTGATTAATTCAAATAGATGTGCCCTCAAGTCTTTCTTGGATATTTTTCCAATTTCATTATACAAGACTTGGAAGGCACTTTTTTTATAATTGAAATTCTGGGTAAACGAAAGCCTGGACTTATTGGATACAACAGAACAAATTCAAGTAGTATTTCTTTATAATTATCTTTTTAGGTAGCTGCAAATTCTTAAAAACTTTGCAAACCTTGGGATATCATTGTTTTCGTGCCTGACCATAAATAAAAGATCTACTTTGTAAATACTTACTATTCTCAGCAATTTTTTCACTACGATATTGTTTTCGTTGTTTGTTATTCATTTTTTTCCATGTCTTCAAGAATTGTTCGTATTTAGGTATAACATCTTCCGTATTACCATAGTCTTTAACTACTCCATATTCTAACCAAAGAATTTTTTCACAGAATTCTTTCATCTGACCAAGCGAGTGACTGACAAAAATCATTGTCTTTCCACGCTTTTTAAACTCTCTCATTTTTTCTAAACTTTTTTCAGCAAATGCTTTATCTCCTACTGATAATGCTTCATCAATAATTAATATATCAGGGTCAACATTCACAGAAATCGCAAAGCCCAAACGGGATTTCATTCCACTAGAATAAGATTTAACTGGTTGGTCGATAAAATTCTCTAATTCCGCAAATTCTATTATTTCTGGCTCAAGCTGTTTTATCTCTTTTTTATTAAACCCCAGCATTAATAATTTCATTTCAATATTATCTCTACCTGATAAATCTCCTTTCAATCCAGCAGAGACAGCAATAATAGAGGCCTCACCATTCAAGATTACTGAACCACTTGTTTCAGGTAAAATCCCAGCAATAATATTGGACAATGTAGACTTACCAGATCCATTAATGCCAATAAACCCAACAATATCTCCCTTATCTGCTTCAAAATTTACATTTGTAAGTGCATAGAAGTCTTTACCATAGCTTTTAGGGGTGATTAAATCAAGTAATCTTTCTTTATTTCCATTATATAATTTATATTTTTTCGTTACGTTTTTTACTATTATTGCTTTTTCCATTTTCAACACATACCTTTTATAAAAAGTCGATAAAATGCTTTCTAAATCTCATATGCAAGCCAGCCCCAATTATTAACAATAAGAAAACTACAAGCCAAAAATAAAGTGTTAACAATCCATTTGTTATAAAATACCACTCTGTTCCAAAAAACGCTGCACGGTAGCCTTCTATTAAATAATATAGCGGGTTTAATTGCATAATATTCATTAACCATGGAAAATCTAGAGCCTCAAGCTTACTGAGCGGCCATAATACGCCAGATATATAAAGAAACATTCTTAAAGTTGAATTTAATAGCATATGAAAATCTCTGACAATTGTTGAAATAGTTGATGTGATTAAAGAAATTGCGAATAAAAAAATCAATGTTGCAATCATAAAATAAATTAACTGCAAATAGTAAATATTAATATAAAAACCCATAAACTGATAAATTATAATAGATATGACTATCGTTATAAGATGCACGTAAAACTGAGAAAATATAACGTAACTTGGTATAATGCTCATAGGAAAATTCATCTTAGAAAGCATCTTCAAACGGGAAAAAACAGATTTAGACCCTTGTACAGTAGATTGATAAAAGAATATCCAAACGAAAAATCCGCCAATTAACCAAGTAATAAATGGAACTGGTTCTCCTCCCATTGTAATATCATCTCGAGACAACAATAAACCAAAAACAAACCAATAAATTAAAATTTGAATAGCAGGATTTAATATTTCCCATCCCATTCCAAGATAATTATTTTTATTTTTATTTTTTAACTCATATAATGACAATCTTCTAATAAGATAAAAATGACTAATTTGTTCTTTAATAACCTTCCATAAAAAATTCATTATTTTTTCCTTTCAATAAAAGAATAACCTATATTCACGTTATTAAATTATACAAGTTCTCTTCCTAAAACACAATCATAAGAGAAGTGAAATATTATTTATAAGTAATAATTTCATATTCCCAAGATAAATTAACATTATAGCACTCTCAGTTTAACTTTTTGAATAAGAAAATATTTCCTTATTTAGTATTGCAGGTAATTTAACCCAGACATACGGAGTTTTAAGCCACTGTCTGGGAATAAAATAATTAATCCAGTTATTGGAAGAAGGAAGAGCCATCATTTCCTTGATTTTATAAAAAACCTAGAGCTTATCAGTAAATAAACTCTAGGATATTATTTTATAATTCTTCTATATCAAAATATAACTCAATGTATTATTAACACTTTGTTCAATTATTGGACTGTTATTACTATGTTCCCGAATTTACATTCAGTTTCAAAAAGTTAAATAATACTCTTTATAAATCTATAAACATTCTGTGTGTTTTTACCAGAAGTATATTCGACTAACTCATTGAACTTTTCAATATATTTTTCCTGTTGTTCTATTGAATAATTCTTAACTATCTTCTCATGAAGACTTTCTTCTAAATCATAAGCTATATCACCAAAACAATTATTTTTTTGTAATATGTTTGGAGCTCCATACTCAGATTCCGCCAATTCCTTATCTCCCCAAAAATATACTACGTTACTACCTCCAGCGAACGCATAAAAGCAAATAGAAGAATAGTCAGTAATAACAACTTTTGAACTTAATAAGGCATCTTTTATATCTCCATCATACAGAAACTGCTGAATAGATTCATAAATATCGTTAAACTGATTTTCAAGTAATAATTTAGCCTTGGGATGCAATATTAAGTTGATTTTCTTTGAATCATAAAATTTTTCTTTTTTAACGAGCTTTAAAAATTGAAGATATCTGTCAATATATGAATTACTTTCAATTCTACCTGTTAAATCCCACGGTCTCCACGTTAATAAAAAGCTAATTTCATTCTTACTGTGTTCTTTTTCTTTAACATATAAATCTAAGTTAGGGGTGCCTGCTTGAATTAGTTGATCGCTTTTATATTTTGGGTATTTCATAAAATAGCTACTTTCTACTTTAGAATTCGTAACAACATAATCGGGTGCTATTGGCACTTTCTTATTATAGTAACCTCTCTCAAAAACATTGGTAGCAAGCGAAATCCCATGTTGTAAAAAAATCTTTTTATTTGTATTTAATATTACTTTTTTCAAATTTTTGCTGTTATCATAAAGATTTCTAAGTATATGCGTCGATAAATCTGAAGAAATTAATTTATCAGCATTAAATATTGAATAAAAAGATTTAATCGAGTTATGAGCTACTATACTATCTTGGCCGAAGTGATTCTGTAATTCCTTAAACTTTTCATGTTTTTTATTCAATATATACACAGCTTTTTTATCATTTTGGGATTTTGCGTATTTAAATACTTCAAACGCTGATTCACTTGCTCCACTAGAAAATTTTTCAAAATATATATCATAACTTTTCTTAGGTGTTATTAATGTGAATAATTTAGCTAATATTTCTTTTATCTCAACAGTTTTATTTAAATAGTCGCTTACAACCAAAACTAATTGCCCAGTTATAGATTTTCTTAGGAAAGTTTGAATACGATTTTTTTTAATTGTATATCTTCTAGAACTATATATATAATGTTTTTTATCATAGGAATCATACCCATTAAATTTTAGAGGATAGTAGTAATTTAAGTCATCAAAAGTATGAGATTTTATATAAATAGGGTTATTAATTTCGCTACTTTGCTCGTACTTATGTAAGACATCTTTTAATTTAACTCTACAAAAACCTAATTGTGTTAACAAAGAGAATTTATTTGTATTTTCTGAGAATATCTTTCTTAAAAACCTAGGTAATATATATTTAAAATCATAATTTAATGATTTATCATACCCTATAGCGATTTTTACGTCTAACATATTCGAGTACCTAAATCTAATGATGCCGAAAATAAATAGGGAGCGAAAAAAACTAAATTTTAAGATTTTATGAGGGGGAGATGACTCAGCTTTTTCTAATACTTTAACATCTGGCAGTATCTTATGTTCCCTCATAATCATAAAAGATAATCTTCCAACCGGGTCTAAATAGATTATCATATAAGTATTGGGAATTTTTTTATTAGGAAGCTTTTCTAAGATTTCTATTTCACCAGTCTGTTTATTATTTTCTATTACAATTTCATTATTTTTATAAATATAAAACTTTTTAAACGGCATTCTTCTTTTACCATTTAATAAAGATCTATTATTATAGTCTTCGTAGTCGTCTTTCAAAAAAAGATCATTATCTTTTACTTTTACAATAGACTCCAAAATGTTCCCTCCTTAAAATTAAATAATCTTTTATGCTTTATTAAATGTGGAATTTCATAATTAAAGCTGTAAAAAAGGTAGTTAACGAATTAAAACTATCTTTTTAATGTAGCTGTTCCAAATCAAACATAACCAGAAAATCGAGTATTGATATGACAAATACTAAGCTAATTAGAAAATATATAATAAAATAAAACAACAATATACATAATACCTAAAAAAAGATTTTATGACAACCATATCTAATTAAACATTAAGGAAATATATTAAATCTAATTTATAGGTAAAAATAACCTGCTAGGAATTATTATTCTTAAAAAACTACCTTCTACTACCTGTTAAAACTAGGTACAGAGGTAGTTCTTATATTAGGAGGTATCCCTTCTCACCGATAAGAAAAGCTTATCCTTAACTTTCTTTAATTTTATACTAAAAATAGCATCCTATTTTTATATTTTCATAGGATGCTATTTTTAAGTTATTTATATCTTGGTATTTTAAATCTTAGTACAGGGTTATCTAGCTGAGCATACATATTTTGAATATTTCCTACTTGCTTTGTTGCCCAACCAATATCTGTAGCATACTGTGGATAACCAGGGTTAGCTGGATTCCATCTCATTTTATAAAGAGTATCTTGATTATAGCTATTGTGAATATAACTAGAACCAATGAATTTTGCTCCACCGATAATTGCTTTTTCTGGCGTGTTCCAGCCTTCACGATATGCACGTACTGCTCCTGCACGGTGTGCATCACCATCAAAAGCTCCAATTCCGAACATATTATACACTGTTTGAATATTATTTAAGCTGCTTCGATTACTAGATGTTGCAAGAACTGGATTACCAGAGCTGTTCGTTCCTACTTCGACACCTTTAGCTAATGCAGAACTTCCATTCCCGGTTTCCAGTAAAGCATGAGAAATCAAATAAACTTCATTTACTTGATGCTGTTTCCCACCATCAATAAAGGCTTGGCCTTTTCCTGATAAAATTCCTTTACCTGTTAAAATATTATTTAATGAACTGGCATTTACTCCAACACTATCAGATAAAGAAAGGTGTTGAAAGATATCGTTATTAGATGGGTCTAAATACTGTTGGACATCTTGTCGCGTCGGGTTCCTCCATGCTTGATAACTAATTTGATAGAAGTTATTTTGACTGCTTAAAATATTTACAATACTACCTCTTTCTAAAAGTCCGTAAACATGGCTGCTTGTGTCTGCAGCAGCTCTAACATTAACATTTGCAGTTGTTCTGTTACTTGTTACGTAATTTTGATGCACAAAAGCCGGGCTGTTTCGATATTTATCGGTTTGCTGTAACTGATTCATTTGTCTATTTAAAGCTTCGTTTAAAGTTACATTAAAGTCCTCATAAACCATACGATTGTCTATTAAATAAGATTCATGAATAAACACCTGACGGTTATTTAAAGTCCCTCTATACCATATGTTATTTCCCACGCGTTCTGTTTTATTAACC
>NZ_BJYM01000005.1 GCF_007991515.1 Oceanobacillus sojae | reverse complement strand
TCATATGTAACTCCTCCTAAATATTTATTAATAATTTTCAGTTTATATGATTTTACATACTTTTTCAACCTTTAAGTATAAAAACTTCAATGCAAGCATTAGAAAATAGGACCCAAAAAAATAATTTTTAAGATACATTCAGGCATGTGTCTTGACTTTATAATTCACTATTATTATACTTCATGGTATAAAAAGTGTAATAAGGTACTTGTAAATTTAAATAATATTTTTGGTGAAGAGCCACTATTTTTATTCAGTAATTCAATTTTCAGGAAAATAATTACATAATATATAAGAAATACTGAACTGAATAGATCATTATTGTACTAAACTACACAGGAAAATCTGAGAATCATTAATACCGCCAGATTGATTTAGTGAGTTTTAATGTATTACTCTTTCAAAAATCTTTTCATTCGCACTTTGAACGTCTTTAATTAATGGAACTAACGGAAGTATTATTCTAGAGTTAGAAAAAGCTTCGTAAAGAAAAGAGGTATTGTATGGAGAAAGTTTTTGATGTAACGATCATTGGATCTGGACCCACTGGCTTATTCACAGCCTTTTACGGCGGTATGCGTCAAGCTAGTGTTAAAATAATTGAAAGCCTCCCTCATACTGGGGGACAATTAACGGCACTCTACCCAGAAAAATATATATATGATGTTGCAGGATTTCCAAAAGTCCGTGCACAGGAGCTTGTCAATCAATTGGAGGAACAAGCTAATTTATTTGACTCTGAAATTGTGCTTGGACAGGCTATTGAGACGATAGAACGTTTAGAAGATGACAGCTTCCGTCTTGTATCCAATACCGGGGAAGTGCATCTGACAAAAACAATGATTATCACGGCTGGCAATGGTGCATTTCAGCCGAGAAGATTAAATGTAGGAGACAGCGAAGCCTACGAAAATACAAACTTACATTATTATGTGACGAATATGAATAAATATAAAGACAAGCATGTGGCTATTCTAGGCGGTGGAGATTCAGCTGTTGACTGGGCATTAATGCTTGAGAAAGTTGCTTCTAAAGTGACATTGATTCACCGTCGCGACCAATTTCGCGCCCATGAACATAGTGTTGAGCAATTAGATGCATCTACTGTAGAAAAACTCACCCCTTATGCTCCTACAGCAATCGTAGCAAATAATAAAATTGAAAAGCTTATCTTACAGAAGATAAAAGAAGAAGAATTGATTGAATTAGAAGTCGATGAGGTTATCTGTAACTATGGATTCATATCCAGTCTCGGACCAATTAAAAACTGGGGATTAGAGATTGAAAAAAATAGTATCGTTGTGAATTCTAAAATGGAGACAAATATTCCGGGAATATACGCTGCTGGGGATATCTGTACGTATGATGGAAAAGTCAAACTGATTGCAACGGGATTTGGTGAAGGGCCGACAGCGATTAATAATGCTAAAAATTACATCGATCCAAAAGCAAGAATTCAGCCGAAACACTCAACTGCAATGTTTTAAAGTAAAATATCATGATGATTGAGTAATTAGAAGAATAAAATCACTAGATTAGATTTAATACATACAAATAAGGAGGTTTTTACCAATGGCTTTTGTTATTCTTGATCCATGCAGAGGTGAAAAATCTGGAGAATGTGTTAGTGTCTGCCCTGTTGACTGTATAGAAGAAGGCGTTAAACAATTCTATATTGATCCAGATGTTTGCATAGATTGCGGAGCATGTAAAGCAGTTTGTCCAGTATCTGCAATTGAGGAAGAATATGATTTAACGCCTAGTCAAGAAAAATATTTGGAAGAAGCTGAAGAATTTTTTGCTAGCAGTTAAAAACTTACACAAAATATTCAATATTACTTTGTGAACAGATAAATAAACTATAATATCCTTTTTAAAAAACGAGTGCGTAATTTTAGTTGGATGCTGAAGGATGAGGTGCACAATGATTTCACTTATCATCATATTATGGGGTTGTTTGTTAATAGGGTTGATGGCAATCGGTGGTTTTTTCATGTTTCGTAAGTTTTTAAAACGCCTTCCAAAAGAAGATGGACGTTCTGCTATGGACTGGGAAGAATATTATATGGAGCTAACACTGCATAAATGGACTCAATCAGAAAAAGTCTTGTTGGAGGAATTAGTCTCCCCTGTCCCTGAACTTTTTAGAGATGTTGCCAAACAGAGAATCGCTAGTAAAATTGGAGAATTATCTATTCAAAAACAGGAAGAATTAATTACACGTTCTACTTTAATTGAAGGCTACATTCTAGCAACACCTAAACGAGATCATACATATCTTCGTAAAAAACTTCAAGAAAATAATATTGATACAACACCATATGAACCTTATTTCCTGCAATCCAAGGATAGTTACCGCGAAAACTGGCAAGAAAAATATAAAAAAAAGAAATCTTGAGAAAATATATTTTATCGCAGTGTAACTGGCTGGGACTGCGATTACTCGCCCCACCGAAAAACATTTGCAATTACTCGCCCGTCGAAGAGCTTTTGTAAGACTCCCACTTCAAGAAATGAAGAAAAATTGTTATTTCTAAGTGGGAGATCCAACAGCCAGTAACGGCCCGATTCGTTCAACTAACAAACAGTGGGGGATGAAAAGAAAACCCCACTGAATGAAGTTTCACTTTATAAGACATTGGCGACAGAGTGGATAATTTAGGAGGTTGTTCCATGAGAATAATTGGTATCTCAGGTTCTACAGTTGGTTCGAAAACAAGGATTGCTGTTAAACAAGCTTTATATTATATTCAAAAGGCATATACAGAAGTCGATATAGAGCTTATTGACTTAAAGGAATACAATATTGTTTTTAGTGATGGTCGTCCGTATCAAGATTATACGGGCGATACAGATATTGTATTGAAAAAAATCATGCAAGCAGATAGGTATTTAATTGGAATGCCTGTTTTTCAAGCCTCTATCCCAGGTACACTAAAAAATATTTTCGATTTATTGCCCATGGATGCATTTCAAAATAAAATAGTCTGGCTCCTGGCAACAGCAGGTACAGCTAAGCATTATCTGGTTCCAGAACAACATGTAAAACCAATTCTTCACTACATGCATGCAAGGGTGATTCCTAAATATGTATTTATCGAAGAAAAAGATTATACAAATTATATAATAACAAATCAAAATGTGATTGATCGATTACATAAATTATCCGATGAACTGGTTAACTATGTTGACTTTATGCAAAAACATACAAAGACTACTTCTTTTATTTAAAATTTACTATCTTAAGCACCTTGGTTTTTGGGATATCCAAAGAATAAAGGTAATTTTTATAAAGAAACAGAAGGCATTTTAGAAGGCAAATTTCAAAATAATTAACAATGCATAAAGTAAAATAAAGGATTGGTTCTGTATTATAATACAGCCCAATCCTTTATAGTTCTCATATTTTCTTAAAATGGTTCTGTAATGAAGAATTATTCATTAGCCTTATAAAAATCAACCAGAAACTTACAATAATTATCTCCATCGCTTTTACAGCAAACTCTCTTTACATTATCCGTTCCTAATACGTTCTTAAACATTTGTGTCTCACAAGTACAGGCAGTTTTAAAATCGTTTGCCACTGCAAAAATCGGACAATTATACTCAATAAGTTCATATTTGTTTTGACCTATTTGAGATAAATTTGTCATATAACCTTTTTCAGTTTGAATTTTAGAGAGTTCATTTATTTTATCGTGATTTGATTTTTGATGGGTTCTTTTTATATATTCATTTGTTAACCGCTGCTCTCTTCTATTAAAGAGATTCCGAATAGCTTCTTCTCCATAAATATCTTTAATATCATAAAGGAATTCAACACTGATTCCTTCATAGTTTTTAGGGAAAAGACCCTCTCCTCTTTCTGTTAAAGAATACATTTGCGAAGGTCTTCCTATAGGCTGTTTCACTTCTTTGCTTTTAATTAAACCATCACGTTCTAGTATATTAAGGTGTTTTCTTATAGCCATATGTGTCATATCTAATAACTTAGTTAAGTCGCTGACTGCTAAAGATTTTTCCTTTTTTAGATAATCAAGTATTTTATCCTTTGTTGTTTTTTGTGTAATATTCATATCATGAGTACCTCACTCCTGATTTAAAGTAATAATGAAAGCTGTCTTCACTTAAAAATAGCTTTTGTTATTATTTTTTAAAATTTATATTTTAATAGTTAATTATACTACACAATCGATAATAATTAAAACTTTATCCTGTTTAGTATTACCTTTATATAGTTTGTTTAACAAAAAATTTATAATTATTATAAGTTTTAATCATTAATAAGTACCATATTAAAATCTCGATACCTACTATTTAGATGAAGAGAATAATCAATATATTCTAGTAATGTTTGGAAAAAGACTATAAGGCAATAGAGAATGCAACAGCTATATTAGAGACGTATTACAGTAAAATTCTCTTTGAAACTAATGAAATACTATCGTTATTGGTCTATTTAGAAATAAAAACCCAAATGAGGGCAGTTATATTAATCAACTGCCCTCATTTGGGTTTTTAAACGTTTTAGAGAGGGGATTAAATTAAAATGTAAATCATAATAATTACTGTTTACACGAATAACAAAATAGTTTATAATGAATTTTATTCGTAATCGTTACGATTTGAAATGTTGAGAAATAGAAAATAAATAGTTAACCTCGAAAGGAGTAAGTTTAGAATGGCTAAAAAGTCTAAAATTGCAAAAGAGAAAAAACGCCAGAAAATGGTTGAACAATATGCTGAAATAAGAAGAGAGTTAAAAGAAAAAGGGGATTATGAAGCCCTTCGTAAGCTGCCCCGGGATTCTTCACCGACACGTTTAAAAAGCCGTTGTGAAGTAACAGGCAGACCGCGCGGTTATATGCGTAAATTCGGCATGTCCCGTATTGCTTTTAGAGACTATGCGCATAAAGGACAAGTACCCGGCGTGAAAAAAGCAAGCTGGTAAAAGGCATTGTGAAACAGGATGGCATCATTCATGTCATCACATTATTATTACAATACAAGACCATAAAGGGCATGAAGGAAAATGAAGCTTTCGTCCATGATTGGCGATAGGATACATTTTCTTTCATGTACATACTTACGTGATGCATAAGGAGGGAAAGTATTGTCACAAAAGACACCCATTCCAGTAACTATTTTAACCGGCTTTCTGGGCGCTGGTAAAACAACGCTGCTAAATAAGCTGTTACATGACCTTTCTGATCAAAAGGTTGCAGTCATTATTAATGAATTTGGAGACACTTCGATTGACAGTCATTTGGTGGTATCAACAAAAGAAGAAATTATTGAAATAAACAGTGGCTGTATTTGCTGTAATGTACGGGGCGACTTAATTAACTTATTAGATAATTTAATGAAACAGGAAGACAAGCTGGACCGTGTTGTTATTGAAACAACAGGCATGGCTAATCCTGCTCCGGTTATCCAAACCTTTTTAATGGATGAGAAGACTGCAGATTCCTTTGAAATCGACAGTGTGATTACCATGGTAGACGCCAAGCATATCGGGCAGCACCTGCAGGAAGAAGAGCCGGCGCAGCAGATTGCTTTTGCTGATGTTTTGCTTGTAAATAAGACAGACCTGATTTCAGAAGCTGAAAAAAGGGAGCTCGAACAGCAGCTTTTGCAAATGAATCCAAATGCAAAGCAGTTTCATACGACTTATGGAAATGTAGAAACCAAAGATTTAATAGGGAAAAAATCCTTTGATTTAGATCATGCATTGAACATTGATCCTAATCTTTTAAAAGAAACACATCACCATCATCATAATCATCAGGTGACATCCTTTGTATTCCAGGAAGACCGTCCGCTCGACTTGGATAAAGTGAATAAATGGTTTGCCTATCTGGTCCGTATAAAAGGAGAAAGTCTATACCGCTACAAGGGTGTGCTTTCCATTAAACAGCTTGATAAAAAAGTTGTGTTTCAAGGAGTGCATATGCTGTTTGCAGGGACTGAGGGCGATATATGGAAGAAGGGTGAAAAAAGGCAAAGCGAGGTTGTATTTATTGGAAAGCATCTTGACCAGGAAGAATTGGAAAAAGGCTTTCAATATTGCCTTGCTTAATTTTTGGGGTTATAACCGTAATGATTACGTTTTAGGAGGGCGACGATGAAAAAAATATATGATGTCATTATTGTAGGGGCTGGCCCTTCAGGTATTGGTGTTGCGTCTATCTTGAAGCAAATGAATGCATCCTGTCTGGTTTTAGAAAAAGAGGATATCGGGGCTTCTTTTTTGAGCTGGCCAAAGGAAATGCGATTTATTACACCTTCTTTTCCAGCACAAGGGTTTGGACAAACAGACTTAAATGCGATAGCTCCGAAAACCTCACCAGCTTATACGCTTGATTCGGAGCATCCTACTGGAGCCGATTATGCAAAGTATCTGAATTTACTGGCCGAGCATTTCACCGTCCCAATTAAAAAAGGTGTTCAAGTGAAGCATGTAAACAAGAAAGGTTCTGTATTTTCGCTGGACACATCAGCTGGTCTTTATCAGAGCCGTTATGTGGTTTGGGCAGCTGGTCAATACCAATATCCCAATTTAAGACCTTTTCCAGGCGCAGAACTTGCGATGCATAATAGTCTGGTTTCATCGTGGGAAGAAGTAGACGGAGATGACTTTATCGTTATCGGCGGGTATGAAAGTGGTATGGATGCTGCCTATCAATTAGGTAAGCTTGGTAAAAAGTCTACCGTTATTGCCAGGACGAATACATGGGAGCAGGATACCAGTGATCCAAGTATTGCTTTGTCTGTCTATACCTATAATCGGGTACGTCCTTTAATTAATGCAAATTTAATAACTGTTGTGGGCAATACAGCAGTAACCGGGATTGCAGAAAATGCCTCTGGATATGATGTATATACGAAAGATGGAAAAGCGTACTTCACTCCAGAAAAGCCTATCCTGGCAACAGGTTTTAAGGGGAGTACAGCTCTGATTGAAAATTTAGTCAACCGCGGGAAGCATGATGAAGTACTCGTTAATGAGACGGATGAATCGGTTATGACATCTGGTCTGTTCTTAGCAGGGCCGGAATTACGGCATGACAGTCATATTTTCTGTTATATTTATAAATTCCGCCAGCGCTATGCAATCATTTCCGAAACAATTGCTAGGAATTTAAATTTAGATTTATCTATTTTAGATATGTATAAACAGGAAAACTTTTATTTAGATGATCTTTCATCATGCGGAGAAATGTGTCAATGCTAGATTACAGCGAGGTTTCTTCTTTAAATCAAACAGAAGTATTGCTGATAGGGTTTGAATCGGTCGGGAAATCCGGTCTGTTCCGGGAATTAACTGGTGAAAAAAGTGCATTGGCAAGAAATGTGAAAGGGTCGACAACTGCTGCTTTAGAAGCTTTTTGTAAATTAAATCCTCATATTCAGTTAACGGATTTACCTGGACTACAATTGGATATAGACAGTAAAAATACGCAGCTTACTTTAGATCATTTTCAAGAGGAGAAAACGATTTTATTAGTAGTGAAAGCGACCAATTTGAAAGAAGAAGTGACGGATCTGTATGAGGAACTGGATTTGAAAGGGAGAAAGGTGGCAATTATTGCAACACATAGTGATAAACACCTTCCGACCCAAGCTGAACAAAAGCGGGTGCGGGAATTATTACAGGTCCCTGTTGTCTGGGTCAATGCAAGAGCGCTGAATGAAAGAATGCAGGAAGAAATCATTACATGTATTGGGGAAGCAAGGGTTTGGGGAGCTTCGAAGAGCATTCTTTCTTTTCTCCCTGACTCTCCCCATCCCGTTAACCAGTTAATTCCAATATTTCGTCTGCCCATTGCAGGGCCGTTAGTTGCTTGTTTATTTATTCTGGCAATGTTTGCACTCCCTGTACTCGGTGCCTATCTATTTGTCAGCTGGCTGGTGCCTATTGCAGATCAGTATGTGCTTGACCCAATTACCTCTTGGGTAGGACAAGCACCTCCGTTTTTAGCTGATATTTTTATAGGGGACTACGGATTAATTACGCTGGGATCTTATTCATTCCTCTGGGCTTTTCCTGTTGTTTTGCTAATTAGCATCATGACTAGCTTGACAGAGGAAACGGGCATACAGGAGCATGTAACGAATGCGCTGGATCCCTGGCTTCGTAAAATTGGTTTGACAGGCAGGGATTTACTTCCTGTTATCACGGGCTTCGGCTGCAATGTTGTCGCTGTTTTCCAAACCCGAGGCTGCAGCAGCTGTACCCGTACTTCTTGTGTTTCGCTGATTGCATTTGGCTCTGCATGCAGTTATCAAATCGGAGCAACGCTGTCTATCTTTAATGCAGCCCATGCTCCACTTTTATTTATTCCTTATTTATTTATCTTATTTATCGTCGGAGCAATTCACACAAGAATTTGGAATCGGGATGAGGCAAATGAACTGACCCGTATTGCTCCGCTTCCTTATATTCAAAAAATAAACTGGCAGGCGTTTGCCTGGAAGGTTGCCGGGTCAATTAAACAATTTTTGCTGCAGGCGATGCCGATATTTTTAGTTATCTGTCTGGTTGCATCTGTACTCCAGACAGTAGGTGTATTATCTGTTTTCAGCTGGCTTGCCGCACCGATATTATATTTGTTCGCCCTGCCTGTAGAGGCAGCTCCAGGATTGATCTTTTCTTTTATCAGAAAAGATGGCCTGCTTGTTTTAAATGTGGGACAGGGCAGTTTATTAATGGATATGTCCCTCAGTCAGATTTTTATCCTGGTTTATTTGGCATCGACACTTTCTGCCTGTCTGGTCACGTTATTTACAATTGGCAGAGAGCTTGGCTGGAAAACTTCCTTGTCTATTGGCGGAAAGCAGATGCTGACAAGTGTTGTAAGTGCAGCGATTCTTGCGGGAGGATTATATTTCTTATTTTAAAAAGAGGAGGACAAGCAAATGAAGAAGATTCCTGTTACGGTGTTAAGCGGCTATTTAGGAGCCGGAAAAACAACTTTATTAAACCATGTCTTACATAACCGGGAAGGGTTAAAGGTGGCGGTCATCGTCAATGACATGAGTGAGGTCAACATTGATAGTGAGCTGGTTCAAACGCAGGGCGGTTTTTCACGTACGGAAGAGAAGCTGGTCGAAATGTCCAATGGCTGTATTTGCTGTACCTTGCGGGAGGATTTATTAGTGGAGGTTGAGAAGCTGGTAAGACAGGGAGAGTTCGATCATATCCTGATTGAGTCCTCTGGCATCAGTGAACCGATTCCGGTTGCGCAAACCTTCTCTTATATTGATGATACGATGGGGATTGATTTAACACAATACTGCCGTCTGGATACAATGGTTACCGTTGTCGATGCGAACCGTTTCTGGCATGATTTTGGTTCAGGGGACTCACTGCTTGACCGAAAGCAGGCGGTCAGTGATGTTGATGAACGAAATATTGCTGATTTATTAATTGATCAGATTGAATTCTGTAATGTACTTATTCTCAATAAAACGGATTTAGTCAAAGAGGAAGATTTAGAAAAGCTGGAGAAAGTCATTCGTACCTTACAGCCGGAGGCAAAAATTATCCGTACCGAGCATTGTAATGTTGATTTAAAAGAAATCGTTAATACCAATTTATTTGATTTTGAGAAAGCCAGTGAATCGGCAGGGTGGCTGCAGGAATTAAATGCAGGAGTTGAAAATCATACGCCGGAAACAGAAGAATACGGAATCAGCTCTTTTGTATATCGATCCAGATTGCCATTCCATACGGAAAGACTTGTAAGCTGGTATCAGGATTTACCAAGAGAAATCGTCCGGATGAAGGGCGTTATCTGGTGTGCGACACATAATGATTTAGCTTTATTATTGTCGCAGGCAGGCCCTTCTGTCGAGGTAGAGCCGTTAGCTTATTGGGTCGATTCCTTGCCAAAAGTCCAACAGCGGGAAATATTGGAGCACAATCCGGAGGTTAGAGATTTGTGGGATCCGGAATTTGGAGACCGCCATACCAAGCTCGTTTTCATCGGAATGGATTTGGATCGTGAGCAGATAACGGAGGATTTAGAACGCTGCTTGTTGAGTGAGTCAGAAATGAGTGAGGATTGGTCGAGGTTCAGAAATCCATTTCCTTGGCAGCTATCTTAAAAGGGAAAGGAGCTTTAAATAGATGATTTTATCAGGACAAACGATAAAGCAGTATGTATATGACAACCAGCTGTCCATTACTCCTTTTCAGGAATTAAGTATTCAGCCGGCCTCTGTTGATTTGCGGTTAGGGACGGAATTTCTAGTCGTTGATGATATATCCACTCCTTATTTATCTATTGATAAGCCGGCAAATTATCAGGAAATAGAAATAGCGGATAAAGAAACAATAACTATTCCGCCGCAATCCTTTATGCTGGGAACTACTCTGGAGCACATCGGTTTACCCGGTCATTTAACTGCTTTTGTGGAGGGAAGAAGCTCTATCGGCAGACTCGGTGTTTTTATTCAAAATGCCGGCTGGATTGATCCCGGCTTTTCCGGACAAATTACGCTGGAATTATTTAATGCGAACCGTGTACCTGTCAAGCTGCAAGCGGGAATGCGTGTGTGTCAGCTGGTTATTGCTGAGGTGGATCAGGAAACAGAGGGATATAGCGGAAAATATTTATTTCAAAAGGGGACAACCCCAAGCCGGGTATATATGGACCGCGAAAGAAAGGAGCAACAAGAATGAACAAGAAAATTCCAGTAACAGTTTTGAGCGGATTTTTAGGAGCAGGGAAAACAACCCTGCTCAATCATCTGCTCCAAAATCAGCAAGGACTTAAAATAGCAGTTATCGTCAACGATATGAGTGAAATTAATGTGGATGCGAAATTAGTAAAGGAAGGCGGCTTTGTCAGAACAGAAGAAAATATGGTGGAGATGACAAACGGCTGTATCTGCTGTACCTTGCGGGAGGATTTAATTGTTGAGCTTGAAAAACTGGCTAAACTCGATATCGATTATGTGTTAATTGAATCGAGCGGTGTATCAGAACCGATCCCGGTTGCCCAAAGTTTCGTTTATGCTGATGACGAATTAGGGATAAACTTAAATACCTTTTTCCAGCTTGATACGATGGTAACGGTGATAGATGGACATCAGTTTTGGAGAGATTATCAATCAGAGGATCTGTTAATGGACCGCCAGATGGAGGTTTCTGATGATGACGAGAGAGGAATCGTTGATTTATTGGTAGACCAAATTGAATTTGCCAATGTGATTGTTTTAAATAAGACAGATAAGATGTCTGATGAGGATATAATATCATTAAAAAGCCTGCTCTATAAACTGAATCCGGAAGCAAAATTTATTTCGGCAACGTATGGACAGGTTAATCCATTGGAAGTGCTCCAAACTGGCCAGTTTGACTTTGAAGAAGCAAAGCATGGAGCCGGCTGGATCAAAGAATTAAATGAAGAGCATATACCGGAAACAGAAGAATATGGTATCAGCTCCTTTGTCTATCGAAGCAGAAAACCGTTCCATCCAGAACGTTTTCAGGCATGGCTGGAGAATTGGCCTGAAGAGATCCTCCGGGCCAAAGGCTTTTTCTGGTTAGTCACCAGAAATGATGTAGCAGGGTTTTTATCCCAGGCAGGTTCTATGATGACGCTGGAAGGAGCAGGCAGATGGCTGGCAAGCTATTCTGAAGCGGAACAGAAAGCGTTAAGAGTCCAAGATCCATCTTTGTTTGAGGACTGGGATGAACAGACCGGGGACAGAATGACAGAGCTTGTTTTTATTGGCAGTGATATGGATAAGGAAGGGATTATTCGTTCGTTGGATGATTGCTTGGTGACGAAGGAAGAAGAGAAAGAGGCTATTTCTTCATTTGTTGATGAATTGCCTGCCTTTCCGGTTATATAAGTATTTTTCACAAAAAAATTAATGGATATAAAGAGAGGAATGCATATTTCTATGTGTTCCTCTTTTTCTTTACAGATATTATTAAGAAATAAAATTACAATATTTATAAATAAATTTATACTGCAGGTGCAAAGTAAAAGATAGTTGTTATATGGATATGTTATCCTAAAGGAAAATAAATTTAATATTTGGAGCGATTATATGACAAATAAAACGAATCAGGGATGGAATTTGGAAAATAGCTATCAGCGTTTACCTGATCTTTTTTATACCAGTCTTCAGCCAGAAGAAGTGGGGCAACCGGAATTAGCAATATTTAATGAAAAGCTGGCAGCTGAATTAGGGCTTAACAGCAGCCATTTGAAAAACGACTCTGAAACCTTTTCAGGCAATCATCTTCCAGAAGGGAGTAAACCAATTGCTCAAGCCTACGCCGGTCATCAATTTGCAAACTTTAACATGCTGGGCGACGGACGGGCTGTATTAATAGGCGAACAGGTAACTCCTGAAGGGAAGCGCTTTGATATTCAGCTGAAAGGGTCTGGAAAAACGCCATACTCACGCCGAGGTGATGGTAAAGCAGCACTTGGCCCTATGTTAAGGGAATACCTGATCAGTGAGGCGATGCATGGCTTACGTATCCCGACGAGTAGAAGCCTGGCTGTAGCTGAAACAGGAGAGGAAATTCAACGTGAAATTTCATTACCCGGGGCTGTATTGACAAGGGTAGCTGCCAGCCATATCCGGGTTGGAACATTTCAATATGCACGGAATTGGGGAAGTAAAGATGATTTGCAAGCACTCGCAGACTACACTATTGCCAGACACTATCCAGAGCTGGAAAAGGAAGAGGACCGTTATTTATTATTTTTATATAAAGTGGCGGAAAAGCAAGCTGTATTAATTGCAGACTGGCAGTTGAAGGGGTTTATCCATGGTGTAATGAACACGGATAACGTGGCAATCAGCGGGGAGACCATTGATTATGGTCCATGTGCCTTTTTGGATCAATATGATCCGAAAACATTTTTCAGTTCCATTGATCACCAGGGCCGTTATGCTTATGGAAATCAGCCGGGAATAGGAGCCTGGAATATGGCCCGGTTTGCAGAAACATTGTTAATTCTCATAGATGAAGACGAAAAACAGGCAATTCCAAAGGCGAAAGAAGCTGTTGAAGCATATGTAAAATCAGTAGAAGGATATTGGTTAGATGGAATGAGATTAAAACTGGGAATTATCGATAAAAGTGAGGATGATAAGATATTGGTCAAGACCTTGCTGGACTTGATGGAGAAATATTATGCTGACTATACGAATACATTCCGCTCATTAACCTTGAAGCAGCTCGATTCAGAGCCGGGTCTTTTCCAATCGACCGCTTTTAAAGAGTGGTATCAGTCATGGCAGGATAAGCTACAAAATCAGTCAGCTCCAATAGAGGAAGCTTATCAATTAATGAAGCAGCATAATCCATCTGTTATTCCTCGAAATTATTTGGTGGAAGAAGCGTTAACAGCTGCTGTGGAAGAAGGAGATTATAAACCTTTTCATGCACTATTAGCTGTTTTGGAAAATCCATATGCTTACACGAAAGAGCAGGGAAAATATGCTGTTAAGCCGCCGAATGAGGATTATCAGACGTTTTGTGGAACGTAAGGATTTGATTTGAAATTGGAATGAAATGTATAAAGTGTCTAAGATAATTCTAAATGTAATTTCTTGAAATTTTTCCTCTCTTTATAGAGCTAAAAAATCCGGACTATTATTCAAAATCCCATACAAGGAATCTTGAATAATAGTTCAGATTTCTCTTTGAATAAAATATTATTTATGATAAACGTGATAGGATATGATTCTGTTACCTGGCCAGAGGGCGAAAATATGAAAACTTTAGGAGAGTGCAAGGATGAAAATCAAACGAATTGTTGTCAATGTAGAGACACAGGACATTTCTAAAGCGGTGTATTTTTACGGAGATCTACTTGGACTTGATCTGCTGATGGATATGGGATTTATTGCAACTTATGGTTCAAATGAGAAAATGGATACTCAAATCAGCTTTCTTTCAGAGGGAGGATCCGGTACACTGGTTCCTGACTTATCAATTGAAGTCGATGACCTTGAAGATGCATTAACTCGTATAAGAGAAGCGGAGATTCCAATTGAATATGGGCCGGTTGAGGAACCTTGGGGAGTTCGGCGATTTTATGTAAGAGACCCATTTGGAAATCTAATCAATATTCTTATACATTTATAGAGAGCTAGGGTTATATTGACGTTAATTATTATTGAAGCACGTTCCTAGTTCGTATTTCATAAAGAGGAAGTGAAGAAATGGAAGAAAAATACACAAAAGCTTATGCTGAAAAATTAGACGCAAAAGATGAATTAAGAGCCTTTCGAAATGAATTTTATCTTAAAAATGAATACGTTTACATGGATGGGAATTCACTAGGATTAATGAGTAAAAGAGCGGAGCAGTCTGTTTATGATTTATTGGCATCATGGAGAGAATATGGCATTGATGGATGGACAGAAGGGAATCAGCCCTGGTATTACTTATCTGAATCACTTGGCGGAAAAATGGCTGGTCTTATTGGTGCTGAAAAGGAGGAAGTTGTTGTTACTGGCTCGACCACGGTGAATTTGCATCAGCTTGTGTCTACATTTTACGAACCAAAAGGAAACAGAACAAAAGTATTGGCAGACTCACTTAACTTTCCCAGCGATATTTATGCATTAAAAGCTCAATTAAGAGGAAAGGGATACGATGATTCCCACCTTATTCAAGTACAGAGCGAAGATGGACATATACTGGATGAAGAAGCAATTATCAATGCAATGACAGAGGATGTTGCATTAATTGTATTGCCAAGTGTACTCTACCGTAGCGGGCAGATCTTGGATATGGAAAAGTTAACAAAAGCAGCGCATGAACGCGGGATTAAAATCGGTTTTGATCTATGTCATTCGATTGGAGCCATCCCGCATCAGCTGCATGATTGGGATGTTGATTTTGCTTTTTGGTGTACTTACAAACATTTAAATGGCGGACCTGGCAGCGTCGCAGCACTCTATGTAAATGAAAAACATTTTGGTGTGTCTCCCGGACTCGCAGGCTGGTTCAGCTCAAATAAGGAAAAGCAGTTTGATATGGAGCATACATTGACACCCGCAGAGGATGCCGGAGCATTCCAAATTGGGACACCGCATGTGCTAAGTGCTGCTCCGCTTATTGGCACGTTGGATTTATTCCATGAAGCAGGAATTGAAAAGATACGTAGAAAATCCCTGAAATTGACAGCATATATGATAGAGCTGATTGAATATGAATTAAAGGAATTTAATTTTGTTATCTGTAATCCGGTAAATGACAAGCAGCGCGGCGGTCATATATACATTGAACATCTGGAAGCTGCCCGAATTTGCAAGGCCTTAAAAATGGAAAAAGTTATCCCTGACTTTAGAAAACCGTCTGGCATCAGGCTTGCACCAGTTGCTTTATATAATTCTTTTGAAGATGTTTATGATTGTGTGCAAATACTGAAAAATATTATGCAAGAAAAAGTATATGAGCAATTTTCTAATGAAAGAGAGGTTGTTTCCTAATGTCTAAATGGATTGATATTTCTCAAGTTTTGAATAATAAACTGGCACACTGGCCGGGGGATGAACCGTTTCACTATGAAACATCTGTAACGAAAGAGATGACGGACTCTGTTAATATTGGCAAAATAACAACGAGTGCGCATATTGGAACCCATGTTGATGCGCCTTTTCATTTTTTAAATGACGGGAAAAGGATACTTGACTTAGATATTGAACGCTATATCGGTCCTTGTAAGGTCATCGACTTAAGTGATTTTGATGAAATTAGCGAAACTGCTATAAAAACAAAAGAAATCTCGCACGTAGAACGTTTGTTAATCAAAACGGCACTGCCAAATAAACCGGACCGTTTTCCGGAGGAAGTGTCACCCATAACTGAGAATGGTGCGGCTTACATGCAATCAATCGGTGTAAAACTGGTAGGTGTGGACACACCGTCTGTAGACAAGGTTTCAAGTAAAGATTTGACTGGACATCATGCGCTTTTTAAACATGATATTTATATTTTGGAAAATGTGATGCTGGATCAGGTCGAGGAGGGTGACTATGAACTGATTGCCCTGCCATTAGCTCTGGAAGAAGGCGATGGAAGTCCAGTACGTGCTGTAATCAAACCAATAGAGGAGAGCTAAAATGAAGTCTATCAATCAACATCAGGCCTTTGAAAATGAAAAAAGTATCCACACAGATTTTAAAGAAAAAATGACTTATAGTGACTATCTGGGACTGGATACGTTATTATCCAGCCAGCGTCTCTTGAGCGATCATCACGACGAAATGTTATTTATCGTTGTTCATCATGTGAGCGAGCTCTGGATGAAATTAATCCTTCATGAAATCAATTCTGCTGTTCAGGATATACAGTCTGATAACTTGAGATCTTCCTTTAAGAAGCTCGCACGGGTATCCCAGATACAGGAACAGCTGAAAAGTGTATGGGATGTTCTTTCCACCATGACACCGAGTGAATATATGGAGTTTCGAGATAAATTAGGAAATGCATCCGGTTTTCAATCCTATCAAAATAGATTGATAGAATTTGCTCTTGGATATAAAACAGAATATGTTCTGAAAATATATGAAAAAGATCCAGATCTTCATCAGATTTTACAGGAAGCGCACGAAGCACCGAGTCTCTATGATGTTTCGATACAGGCACTTGCCAGAGCAGGGCTTCCAATCGATGAGGATGTATTGAACAGGGATGTCAGTGTTACACATAAATCTAATGAAAGTGTGAAACAGGCCTGGATGACGGTGTATAAAAATGTAGATCAATATTGGGAGCTGTATGAACTTGCGGAAGAGCTGGTCGATATAGAGGATTTATTCCAGCAGTGGCGTTTCAGGCATATGAAAACGGTAGAACGGATTATTGGCTTTAAAAAGGGGACAGGAGGCTCCGGTGGCGTAAGCTATTTGAAAAAAGTACTTGATCAGTATTTCTTTCCGGAGCTTTGGGAATTGAGGACAGAGCTTTAGACTATAATGTTTTATTTTCATGGAAAGAGCAGTTCTTCTTTATCTAAGAGGAGCTGCTCTTTCTGCTGGATACCATACATTTCTTCAATTTCTTAAAATAATAATCGTTTTCTTCTTCAGAGTTATTAAAATCAATCAACTCCAATTCGTGTGACAAAATATTGAATGCTCCATTTTAGTTGTCATTACTATAAGGCAGAATAGAAGCTATGAATCAAAATGTTTATCAGGAAGATATGATTATATTCATGCAAAAACAGTCATAGGTATATCCAAAAAAATGTATTGACTTATAAGAAAATTGAATTATAATTGATTTAATTGATAACGATTATCATTATCAATGATGATATAAATATAAAGGATGGGATAATGGATGTCTATAAGTAAAGAAGAAATATACGATATTACAATTATTGGCGGCGGGCCAGCAGGGTTATTTACTGCTTTTTATGCAGGGCTGCGGGAAATGAAGACGAAAATTATCGAAGCCGATAATAAGCTTGGCGGGAAAGTACATGTTTATCCGCAAAAAATGGTATGGGATGTAGGAGGACTTACTCCTTTAACAGGAAGAGAATTAATTGACCAATCAATTAAACAGGGACTGACATTTGATCCAGCTGTTGTATTGGGACAGATTGTAACGGATATAGAGAAAAATGAAGACGGTATCTTTATGCTGACAACCAGTGCAGAAGAGAGACATTATTCTAAAACAATTGTTATTGCTACTGGAATGGGCGGTGTTATTAGTCCGTTAAAATTGGAAGTACCAAGGGCAAATGAATTTGAAAGTAAGAATCTTTATTATAAGGTTCTCGATGTGAATGAATTCCGTGGAAAATCTTTGCTTATATCAGGCGGCGGTCCATCCTCGATTGACTGGGGCAATGATTTATCGCCAATAGCTAAAGAGATTACATTAATATACCGGGGAGATGATTTAAAAGGGCTGGAATCAACTAAAACGAAGCTCATAAATAACGGAGTGAATATCGTGTTTAATACAGAAATACATGAGCTTGCAGGCGAAGACGAAGTTTCAGAGGTTGTCCTTTATAACAACAAAACAAATGAAAGATATACGATGCCGGTAGATGCGCTGCTCGTTAATCATGGATACAACAAGGACAATTATCTTTTTAATAATGAGCAAAATAAGACCGGGTTAGAGTTGGGAGACTATTTCCAGGTGAAAAGTGATGCTAATGGAAATACCAATCTTCCAGGAATTTATGGAGCAGGTGACTGCGTCTCCTATGAAGGGAAGTTGAAATTGATTGCCGGTGCTTATCAGGATGCAGCAAATGCAGTAAACAGCGCCAAGCTGTATATGGAACCAGATGCACATAAAACTGCTATTGTTTCCTCCCATAATGATATTTTAGATGAAAAAAATAAAGTATATTTGTACGGATAAAAACTTACACAAAAAAGAGGAGAGAAACACCATGAAAAAAAGCTTGTTCTTTTTAATCAGTGCAATATTTCTTATATTTTTAGCAGCCTGTAATGATAATAGCCAGGAAGATAATAATGCTGAGGCAAATGATGAAGAAAGTAATGAATCAAGTGAGGCTGAAACCAAAACATTTACAACTGACAGCGGAGATGAAGTGGAAGTACCTGCTGATCCTGAACGAATCGTTGTACTTCACCCGACATACATAGGTGCATTACTTAAGTTTGGACATGAGCCGGTTGGAGTAAGCTTTTATGTCGACCAGGATGAGGTTCTGAATGAGGCAACAGAAGGGATTGAACGCATAGATCCAGAGGACGTAGAGAGTATTATTAATTTAGAGCCTGATTTAATTGTTGCGACAGCGACGGATCCCAATTTAAATAAACTGCAGCAAATTGCTCCTACTATAACGTTTGACTCGATGATCAGCACGTATAAAGATAATACAAAATTATTGGGAGAACTTGTAGGAGAAGAAGATCAGGCACAGGCCTGGCTGGATGAATGGGAGGAACAGATGGCTCAGGATACAGAAGAATATAAAGACTTAATAGGAGACAGTACACTTTCGATTTTCCAATCAACACCAAAAGGGCTGGTTTCATTTAATACAGATTATGGCCGCGGTGGAGAAATATTATACGATGGCTACGGGTTTGTACAGCCGGAAGCGCTGGCAGAAGTCACAAAAGATCAATTTAATGTGGAGCTGTCTACGGAAGAGCTTCCAGAGTACGCCGGTGATTTTATAGTGTTAGCTACAGAAGGTGAGGAAGCTCCTATAGCGGAATCAGCAGTTTGGAAAAATGCAGAAGCTGTCCAGGAAAACAGAGTGATTGAATTAGATTTAGCTGTGACGAGATATAATGATCCTATTTCATTAGAAGCGCAGAGAGACATCATTAAAGAGCAGCTGGATGCAATGAAATAAAATGATAGATTAATTTAATAAAAAAGAGGGAGCTCTATGAATCGTCTTACTGGAAGAAATTTAACCATCGCCTACGGAAATAAGGTTATTATTGAGGATTTGGATATTGAGATTCCCGATAAAAAAATAACCTCAATTATTGGTCCTAATGGCTGTGGAAAATCCACTTTATTGAAAGCATTATGCAGACTTCTTCCAATAAAAAAAGGAAAAATCGCTTTAGATGGAACAGATATCAATAAATCGGCTTCTAAGGAGATTGCCAAAAAAATTGCTATTTTACCTCAATCTCCAGAGGTGGCTGATGGTTTAACCGTCGGGGAACTAGTGTCTTATGGAAGATACCCCTATCAAAAAGGGTTCGGGCGTTTAGTTCCAGAAGATGTAGAGGTAATTGATTGGGCTTTGCAAGTTACAGGCATAACCGAGTTTAAGCATAGAATAATCAATGATCTGAGCGGCGGCCAGAAGCAAAGAGTATGGATTGCTATGGCCCTCGCTCAAAAAACAGATATTATTTTTCTGGATGAACCAACCACTTTCCTTGATATAGCACATCAGCTTGAAATCCTGGAATTGATAAAAGAGCTGAATCAAAAACAGCAAACAACAATAGTAATGGTACTTCATGATATTAATCAGGCTATTCGTTTTTCGGATTACATGATTACCATGAAGGATGGAGAAGTGATAACACAAGGTAATATACCAGAGGTTTTATCAAGCCAGCTGCTTGCTGAAGTTTTCCAGATTGATGCTGAACTGATGCAGGATAAGCTGACTGGCAAACCAATGATAGCAAATTACCAATTAGTTAACAGGAAGTATTCAAAAGTTGAAATTAAGTGAAGAAATGAGTTAATAGTTATGGAATTGAAGAACAAAATCCCTTTTCATTTTAGTATTATTTTTACCATTGCTTGTATCATTCTCGTTATAACGTTTTGGATATCGATTGTGTATGGCAATGCTGATATAGATACCTCAACAATTCTAAATGCCATTTTTAACTATGATCCAGAGGACGTGAATCATAATATTATTATAGATGTCCGTATTCCCAGAGATATCGGAGCTTTATTAGTTGGTGTTGCTCTTGCAGTTTCAGGAGCAGGAATTCAGAGTGTCACGAGAAACAGTCTTGCTGATCCCAGTTTAATTGGTTTGAATTCGGGAGCTGCTTTGATGCTGGCATTGACTTACGCAGTTTCACCTGTTATAACGTTCCCACTTTTAATTTTAACTGGATTTATTGGTGCAATGCTTGGCGGAACTATGGTGCTGATGATCGGGAGTTCCAGAAAAGACGGATTTAATCCTGTCCGCCTTATTTTGGCAGGGGCTGCAGTCAGCGCTCTGCTTAGTGCGGCAAGCCAGGCTATTGCATTATATTTTAGATTAAATCAATCTCTAATATTCTGGAGTTCTGGAGGTGTTTCTGGAACTACCTGGCAGCAGTTATATACTGGTATCCCTGTTGTTGCTATTATCGTGGTTATCTTTATTCTTATAAGCGGACAATTGTCTATCCTGAATTTAGGTGAATCAATTGCAAAAGGGCTGGGACAGAATGTGAAGCTCATACGGCCAGGAACAATGCTTTTGAGTATGCTTCTTGCCGGAATTTCTGTAGCAATAGTCGGGCAAATTGCATTTGTTGGCTTAATGGTTCCGCATATTTCCAGGTTTTTAGTTGGTACAGATTATAAAAAAGTTATCCCATTAACTGCTGTTTTAGGAGGTTGTCTGGTCGTTGGTGCAGATACTGTTGCCAGATTAATGGGAGAAGCTCCTGTCAGTGCAATTATTTCCTTTATAGGTGTCCCTTATTTTTTATATTTGATTAAAAAAGGGGGACGTACGATATGATCGATTCCAAGCTGAAAAGAAAGCAGATAATAGTATGCCTCGTTTTAACAGTACTGCTTTTTTTGGCAGTCACTTGGAGCATTACCTCCGGTGAATATAAAATGGATTTATCCGCTTATTTGAAAACATTGATTGGGCAAGGAGAATTCAAGGATAACTTAATTTTAATGGAATTCAGAATGCCGAGAATGCTGATTACATTGCTAGCCGGAATGGCCCTAAGCATGAGTGGTGCCATTATCCAGAGTATCACTAAAAATCCATTGGCAGAATCCGGGATTCTTGGCATAAATGCAGGTGGAGGTTTTGCTATTGCTGTTTTTATTGTTATTGGACAAGTAAACCCCAATACCTTTATTTATGTTCTGCCACTGATAAGCGCAGCAGGAGGGATTTTGACTGCATTGCTGATTTTTCTGTTCAGTTATAATAAAGGCAAAGGAATCAGTCCTGTCAATATGGTTTTGATAGGTGTCGGACTATCTGCAGCGCTATCTGGGGGCTCTATAACAATGATGAGGAAATTTAATGAAGATCAGGCTGAATTTATTGCTGCCTGGATGGCAGGGAATATCTGGGGAGATGAATGGCCCTTTGTTCTTGCATTTTTACCATGGATATTAATCATTATTCCATTTCTATTCTTTAAGTCAAACAGCCTAAATATTATCAATACGAATGATCAAACAGCAAAGAGTTTAGGAGTGAACCTGGATAAAGAAAGGCTTATTTTGCTTATTGCCTCAGTTATTTTATCATCTGTTGCTGTTGCAGTGGTTGGCTCTATCGGTTTTATTGGTTTAATGGGACCACACATTGCGAAGTCTTTTGTCGGACCAAGACATCAGCTGTTCCTGCCGATTGCATTATTGACGGGTGCATTTCTATTGGTGGTTGCTGATACCGTTGGCCAGACGGTTTTGCCGATTGGTACGATTCCGGCAGGGATTGTTGTAGCAATTATCGGTGCTCCATATTTTTTGTATTTGATGTATAAAACAAATGCGGTTTAAAGATTTATCGCTGAAAAAGGAAGCTGTTATTGGTGATGAAGAATAGTAAAGCATGCCAATTTAAGGCAGATTAATGTTTGACTACATCCAAAATATATGTATAATATTAGCTAAGTAAATAAGTTGAATGTTTTCTAGGGTTCCGCAACAATCAGTTGGTCTGGTCCGAGAGGAAACTCACAGCTTAGCTGTGCCACGGAGGGACAAAAGCCCGGGAGAAACTGTTTAACAGTTATCTCCCGGTTTTTTGTCTCTTTTTTGTTTTTCTTGAAATTAAATTGGAGGTGCGGATGGAATGAATATGAATTGGTTAAAAGTAATTATTGCTGCAGTGATTGAGGTGTTTTGGGTAATTGGCTTAAAACATGCTTATGATTTTTGGACTTGGACGGGAACTGTGATCGCAATCATTATCAGTTTCTATTTGATGATTATGGCTGGGAAAAAGCTTCCTGTTGGAACTGTTTATGCCGTTTTTGTGGGTCTGGGGACTACAGGAACAACTTTCGCAGATATTGTCTTCTTTGGTGAGCCGTTTCAAATGGTAAAAATCCTTTTAATTGCCATTTTATTGACGGGTGTTATTGGTTTGAAATTAGTAACAAAAGATAATATTAAAGAAGGAGCTGAATCGTGATGGCTTGGACTTCATTAGTTGTAGCAGGCTTGTTTGAAGTATTTGGTGTTACCATGATCAATAAATTACACAAAGATCGCAGCTGGCAGGCATTGTCTTTGCTGGTTTTGGGTTTTGGAGCGAGCTTCTTTTTTCTGGCCTATGCCATGGAAACCCTGCCTATGGGAACTGCTTATGCTGTTTGGACCGGTATCGGTGCTTCTGGCGGTGCAATAGCTGGAATGTTTTTTTATAATGAGGTAAAAGATTGGAAAAGAATTATGTTTATCACAATGGTATTAGGTGCTGCAGTTGGTTTAAAGCTGTTTTCTTAAATATTGATGGGTAGAAGCAACACGATTTATTTTCTGTTAAATAAGTCGTGTTGCTTCTATCCAAATAACGTATTCTGTAAAAGTTTTAGGGATATGTAAGCTCATACTATACTTTATAATGAGCAACAGCTGCTTCGGCTAATTTAAGAATTTCGAAATGCAGTTCCTCCGGCTTAATAATGGATATTTGGTCTGCGAATCCGAGAATATATCTCTTTGCCTCGTCCTTCGTATCAAAAGCTAATTTGACAGATTTCCAACCTTCATTATCGCTGGATTCTGCTTCAATTATACGTACAAAATGATTTGAAAAGGAGAGTCTTGACAGAACTTCCTCAGAAACCTTAACCCGCACTTCATAAGTTGGTAACGCTTTGATAAAAGCTTGTTTTGAGGATTTCCAATATGCTGCAATATCGAAGTCATCCGGTCTTTCAAACGTATCCTCTCCAGGCACAGCAGACTGAATTCGCGAAGCACGGTAATTCCGGATATCTCCATTTTCTTTGGCGGCAATAAAATACCAGATGCTCCCTTTAGCAACTAATCCAAGCGGTTGGACGATATAGCGATTTCTCTGTCCATCTGCACGCTGATAAATAATCTCCAATGTAACATTCTCCCATATCGCATTTTTCAACACTTCAAAAGAGGATATTTTTTCTTTTGTTCCCCGCCATGAGCTGGTGTCAATATGGATGCGGCTCCATATATCCTTTGCATTTTTACGGTAAGCTGCAGGAAGGGAGGCAATAATCTTATTTCGGGCGTCTTCAGAGGTACGGGTTAAACCTAAATCATCCAATAATTGTGGAGATACAGGAGCAAATAAAGCACGTATTTCTGATTCTTTTAAACCGGTTAAATCTGTCTGATATCCATCCATTAAAGACCAGCCGCCATTTTTTCCACGATCGGCAAAAACAGGAATACCAGATCCGCTTAGAACCTCCATATCTCGATAAATTGTCCGTTCGGAGACCTCCAGCTTTTCAGCCAGCTCTTTAGCAGTTATTCGCCCTTGAGTCTGCAGCATTAAAAGAATTGATATCAAGCGGTCACCTCTCATTAAAATCACCTTTTTCCAATGAATTATATTTATTAAATAAAATATGACAATAGATGTCAAGAATTCATCCTTATAATGAAAATATCTGATGAAGAAAGGATTGAAGTTAATGAAGATACTGGATGGAAAAGTAGCACTTGTTACAGGAGGAAGCAGAGGGGCGGGCCGCGGTATTGCTGTAGAGCTGGGGAAAGCTGGTGCAACAGTATATGTCACAGGTCGGAGTATCCGGGGGGCATCTACGAATAATTGGCCGGGGACTATTGATGATACTGTATCAGAAATAGAAGCCTCCGGCGGAGATGCAATTGCAGTACAGTGCGACCATACCAATGATGCAGAAACAGAAGCAGTTATATCTCAAATTAGAGAAGAGTATGGAAGGCTGGATATTTTGGTTAATAATGTGTGGGGTGCCCATGACCTTGGTGTAGATGGAAAACCTTTTTGGGAGCTGTCATTGAAAAATTGGGATACGATGTTTACGGCAGGTGTGCGTGCTCAGCTGGCAACAAATTATTTTGCAGTCCCTTTGCTTCGTGAAAATAAACAAGCACTTATTATTCATACAACATTCTGGGATCACGGTAAGTATACTGGACAGTTTTATTATGATTTAGCCAAGAATGCGTTGGTACGAATGGCTTATGGACTTGCAATAGAAGTAAAGCAGGATAATATTGCTGTTCTTGCTGTTTCTCCAGGGTTTATGCGGACAGAGCTTGTATTAAAATTCCATGAGGCTGATGAGGAAAACTGGAAAAAGGCAGAGGATTTAAAGCAAACAGAAACACCATATTATGTCGGGCGTGGAATAGCGGCACTTGCAAAGGATCCAAATGTGATGGAGAAAAGCGGGCAAGCGTTCAGAACTGGAGACTTAGCGGAAGAGTATGGGTTTACAGATATTGACGGACGTTATATTCCTCCGTTTACAATATAGTTTTCCAGTTTGAATCGTCGTCTAAAGAATCTATTTAAAACTATTTTGTTTTATCATTTTTGACAGAAAATAAAAAATCAGGGAATTTCAAAGGCGTCGTTCCAATCCTTTTTTTAAACAAATTAATATAATAGATAGTAGGTTCTCATTAAATGGAGAGAATCTACTATCTTCAATTGGTTATAGTTCTATCAAGTAGGCATTATTGTTATAATGTCTATAAGAGTATGGAATATCAAATGGAATTTTACGATATGAATCATTTCCAAACGTAGGCCCTTGGCGGAATCTTCATTATAAATTGGAGGGAAAAAAGATGAATGATAAACAAAAAAAGGATGTTATTTTAATTGGTGCTGGTATTATGAGTACAACACTTGGCACGTTCTTAAATAAATTAGAACCAAAGTGGAATATTAAGCTTTTTGAAAAGCTTGACCAGGCTGGAAATGAAAGTTCTAATGAATGGAACAATGCAGGTACAGGACATGCTGCATTATGTGAGTTAAACTATACCGTTGAACGGGCAGATGGCTCCATTGATACAGATATGGCAGTTGAAATTAATGAACAGTTTCAAATTTCAAAACAATTTTGGGCTCATCTGGTAAAAGAGAATGCCATTGATGACCCACAAAGCTTTATCCGGCCGCTACCACATATCAGTTTTGTATATGGTGAAAAACACGTGGACTTTCTAAGGAGACGTTATAATGCTCTATCTACCCTTCCAATGTTTGAGACGATGATGTATTCTGAGGATCTACAACAATTATCAGAATGGATGCCATTAATAATGGAAGGGCGTACATCGGAAGAGCCTGTTGCAGGGACTAAAATGAATTTAGGAACAGATGTTAATTTTGGTGAGCTGACACGTAAAATGGCTACCAACTTAGAAAAGCAAGATCATATCAGCGTTCAATACAAAAGTACTGTCACTGATATAAAACGCGAAGAAGATGGCTCATGGGAGGTTAGCGTACGTAATTTAGAAGATGATACAATTGAATATCATACAGCTGATTTCGTATTTATTGGAGCTGGCGGCGGTGCTATTCCTTTATTACAAAAAACAAAAATTCCCGAAAGTAAGCACATTGGCGGCTTTCCAATCAGCGGAGAGTTTTTAGTTTGTACGAATCCTGACGTTGTCAATCAACATGAAGCGAAAGTTTATGGAAAAGAACCCGATGGTACACCTCCAATGACCGTACCTCATTTGGATAGACGCTATATAGAAGGCAGAAGTACCCTATTGTTTGGACCATTTGCGGGTATTGGTCCGAAGTTTCTGAAGAAGGGCTCTAATATGGATTTTATTAAATCAGTTAAACGAGATAATATGTTAACACTGTTGGCGGCGGCAGCTAAAAATACTTCACTTATCAAATATTCCATTGAACAAGTTCTTGCTTCCAAGGCAAAACGAATGGAAAAATTGCGAACTTTTGTGCCGCATGCAAAAGATGAAGATTGGGAATTAGTCGTAGCTGGTAAACGTGTACAAGTAATTAAAGATATCGATGGTTCAGGAAGAGGAATTATTCAATTTGGAACAGAAATTATCCATTCAGAAGATCATTCAATGGTAGCGCTGCTCGGCGAATCACCCGGCGCCTCAACCTCTGTTGCAATTGTGTTAGATGTTTTGAAGTACAACTTCCCCCAATATCTCGAAGGTTGGCAACCAAAACTAAAGGAAATGATTCCATCTTTTGATGAATCATTAGCGGAAAATGCAGAACTTCTCCAAGAAGTGAGTAATTCAAGCTCACGATTACTGAATTTGTAAAATAATATAAGAAGAAGTAGCTCATTCATAATGAAAATTTCATTTTGAATGAGCTTTTTTAGGCTGTTCTTTATGATTGAAGCTCCGTTTTATCATGACTTTAAGCCATTGGAATTTCTTTAGTAAAAAAACAGATTTCTTTGGTAAGTTGCATTGCATTTTTTGTAGTTAAAAAAGCATAATCTCTTTCTTACTGCATAAGTACAACTGAGATTGTCATCCAAAGACTTTGTACCGACCAAGTTTTCTAAACAAAAATTTACTTGCTTTACTTGAATATTATTGTATCTTAATCTCATTTCTAATCTTTTACAGATTTCTTCGCTTTCAAAGGCGGTAAGGACAAATAGGTAATTCCTCTCCAAATCCATTCTAATGGTCCCATCCGGAAATAACGAAGCCAGTGCTTGCTCCATATAACCTGCATGATAAAGATCAGGACAGCAAGCAATGAACCTGCTGCAGGCCCTATCTTACCAAATAGGCCAAGTCCATAGCTGTAAAAAATCAAGGTGCAGATAACGGATTGCATAATATAATTAGTAAACGCCATACGACCGACACTGGATAATGGGCTTAACAAGCGTTTCCATGTGCCTTTTTGGATTAATAAAGCAATCAATGTGATATAGAAGACAGCAATCAGCGGACCGCCCAACAGATGCTGAAGAACTTCAAATTGATTCATCCACATTGTCAGCGGGTCCATAGTCAGTTTTAAAATTACGGGGATAAGCTGTAATAAAAAGCCGATTCCCCCTGTCCACAGACAAATCTGCAATAGCTGAGAGTAATTAGCGGGTATATTTGAAAACCATTTTTTCTTTGCAAAATAAGCACCAAGCAGAAACAATCCAAGAATTTGCGGATAAAAGATAATTTGATTCATTACGGAGGAATTCCAATCTTTTATCCGGAGCTCTTGAATTTCTGCCCATGTACCACTGCTATATACCGCTTCATCAGCAGTAATCCATTGATGAACCTGCTCCATCCATTCGGGGTTAGGCTCATAGCTTCCATCTGGACCGCTGAACAGCAATAGTCCAGGAATAAAAAGAAGCAGAAGACATGCCCAGACCAGCAGTGTTTTTGCTGCCCGTTTGTGGAAGAGTAATAAGAGAAAACCAAGTAAGGCATAATGAAAGAGAATATCTCCATACCAGATAAACCATCCATGTATCAACCCGAACAAAAGTAATGCAAGCAGGCGGCGGGTGTAGATAGGCACAAAATGGCGCTTTCTTTTTAAGGCACTATCCTTCATTAAAATCATACTGTATCCAAACAAAAAAGAAAAAATAGCAATAAATTTGCCGGAGACAAAGAAATCAAGGAAGGATTGTATGGCTTGATCCCACCAGCCCGGCCATAATTCCAATTGGAATTGAATAGCCTGCAAAGAGGTAGTGAAAAAAAGCATATTAACTAAAAGAATACCGAGAATAGCCAAACCCCGGACAATGTCCAAAAGTATTATCCGATTGTTGGCCGGTTTAAAATTCATTATTTCATCTTCCTTTCTGACATAAAATGATAATGTTTTGTAGTGAATAATTTGATTGTAAATAACAATTCTAAAGAGTTTATAAAGTGAATTGATTATAATTTGAAAGCAAAGAATTAATTAATGTAAAGGCAGATTATATACAAAGGGAATTTCTCTTATAAACGGAAATATGACAGAAAATCCATTGCATAAAAAAGCGATTGCCTTTTAAATTTATAAAAGGCAATCGCTAGAAAAACGCTATCTGTATAAAATGTATCTCCTATATTTAAATAAAGTAAAATCCAATTCCCATAATCACATATGCAGCTAATAAAGCGAGTCCTTCAAACCAATTGGAATCCCCATCATTCGATATGGTTATCATTAATAACACAGCTGTCACCATACTAATCAGCTCCGGCCATGTGAAGACAAGCGACATGGATGTTGAAAAGAAGAGGGATAACAGCACTAGAATCGGCAGAACAAACATGGTTACCTGCAGTGTAGACCCGACAGCAATCTCAACAGCAACATCCATTTTATTTTTATAAGCCATGATGATTGCTGATGCATGCTCTGCTGCATTTCCGACAATGGCGACAATAATTATCCCGATAAATAATTCCGACCATCCGAAGGCAGCCCCAACAGTATCAAAGGTCGAGACTAAATGCTCTGAAACATAGGCCACAGCAGCCGTTGCAAGTGCCAGGATTGAAATTGCTTTTCCCTTTCCCCATTCAGGCTTTTCTTCATGACCAGGCTCCACTGGTGTATGATCTGTTTGATAAACCCCGCGATGAGTAACGAACTTAAATAACAATGCTGCCAAATATAATACGATTAAAATAATGGCGATCCCGACACTTAAAATCATTGTATCCTGTTCATTCATCGTATGTGTAAACACTTCAGGGATAACAAAGGCAACAATAACAGCAAAAATTAGCATTCCTGCATTATGACGTGCATCATAAATGCTGAAAGTTTGCCTTTTATATTTCAGGCCACCTACAAAAAAGGAAAGCCCACCGACAAGCAGTAAGTTGCCTAATACGGATCCTGTTAACGAAGCCAGCACAATTCCAATAAGTCCAGCCTTGAGTGCAAAGATAGAAATAATAAGTTCAACCGCATTTCCAAAAGTTGCATTTAATAAGCCGCCGACTCTTGGGCCCAAAACAATTGCTAAACTTTCAGTGGCTCTGCCAATAAATCCGGCTAAAGCAATAATAGTTAAACAATAGATGATGAACATAATAGTGGCAGACCAATGAAAAATAGAACCGATGATGGAGAGTGGCAGACCAATGAAAACGAAAATCATAAATAATTTATTCATCGTTATCCCCCGTTTTCTAGATTTGGATAGCAATAGGTTGCCCAGATTTATTAGATATTATTTTTAAAGGGAGGAGTTTCATGTTCCCGACGGACAAATAATAGTTGTATTATTATAGTTGTAATATATATGCTTATATGATAATATGTTCATATAATGAATATCAGGTTAAATAATTGTATTATTATCCAAAATTATAAAAGGAGGTAAATCAAACATTGGAGGAGTACAAAGTGGAAAACAGTTCTTCTGAAGACCTGGACAGTGAAACATTATTTATCGTATCACAAACATTTAAAGCATTGGGTGATCCAACGAGAATCCGCATTCTTCATTTACTTTTTAAAAAAGAATGCTCCGTTAATGCAATCGCAGAGGCTTTAGATATCAGACAATCAACGGTATCACATCAATTGCGTTTCCTGAAGAATTTACGTCTTGTGAAGTATCGCCGTGAAGGAACAACGCTTTATTATTCGCCTGACGATGAGCATGTGATGCTTATTTTAAAACAAATGATAGATCATGCAAGCCACAGTTAACAGGTACTTATAAATGCATATTTTAAATAAGGAGGTTATCATATGGGAGCGGGACATCACCATGGTCATGATCATACACATGGTGCTAATAAAAAAACACTCATAATCAGTTTTATCATTATTACAGTGTTTATGATTATCGAAGTAATCGGCGGTATTCTTACAAATAGTCTGGCTTTATTGGCAGATGCCGGACATATGCTGAGCGATTCTATTTCCTTATTGATTGCTCTCATTGCTTTTATATTGGGAGAAAGAGCTGCAAATCATGCTAAAACTTATGGATACAAACGCTTTGAAATTTTGGCAGCTATTTTGAACGGTGTCACATTACTTGCTGTTTCACTATTTATTTTTTATGAAGCATTCCAGAGATTATTTGATCCGCCTGAAGTAGCTTCTTCTGGTATGCTAATTATTGCTGTAATTGGTTTATTAGTAAATATTCTTGTTGCATTTACCATGTTACGTGGTGGAGATACAAAGGATAATCTAAATATGCGTGCAGCTTTCCTGCATGTTCTCGGCGATTTGCTTGGCTCTGTCGGAGCTATCGCAGCAGCACTGCTGATGATTTTCTTCCAATGGACGTGGGCAGATACAGTAGCGAGTGTATTGGTTGCAGTACTGATTTTAATCAGTGGCTGGCGGGTCACAAAAGATTCCGTTCATATTTTGATGGAAGGAGCACCGCTTAATGTAGACCTGAAAGAAATTGTGAGGACTATCGAGAATGTAGATGGTATCAAGGGTATCCATGATTTACATGTATGGAGTATTACAAGCGGGCAAAATGCGCTTTCCTGTCATATCATTGTAGACGGGAATATGATGGTAGAGGAAAGTCAATTATTGCTTCGTACCGTTGAGAGTGAATTAGGACATAAAGGTATTGGACACGTAACCATCCAAGTAGAAACGGATACACATCCACATGAAGATTCTATTCTGTGTCATGCAGATTATGAGATTGGTGCTGAGCACCATCATGGCCATAGTCATTAAAACATAGAAAATAAAGAGTTATATAATCTGTATTTCAGATTTATTGCAAATCAGAGTTAGTATCGTAAAAAATTAAAGTCCCCCCACTCTATTACAACAGTGATACAGCGGGGGCTTTTAACATTTTGGGATTTAAATAATAAGGAAAGTGTTATTGCGGTTCTGAGTAATGGCGGAGTTTTTTCTCGTGCTGGGCAGTTTTACTTAACAGAAAATCGGTAGTATCTTGGGTTTTTGTTTAATCTGTCCGGACCCCATCTATCTTCTTCCCTAAGTGATCAAAGCCTCTGTCCATCCTGACTTCCAAATCTGCCCGCATGTTGTCCATCTTCGTTTCTAAGTCTGTCCGCATATTATCCATCTTGGAATCCATTTGATCAAACTTTTTATCTAAATGCTGAGAATGAAGTTCTAAGGCATGCAGTATTTCTTTTAACATCGGTTCTTTTTCCGTGTTTTCGCCTCCCTTTGTAAGTAGTATAAGCGAATTTTTGCGTATTGGAAAGTACTTGAGGTAATCATTTAATCAGGTTTTATCATAGCCCCGAAGTGTTGCGGACTGAGGTTTTATTCCTCAAATAGTAGATGATGCAAAATTTTCTGGAAACCCTTCACTTTATAATTCTTCAATACCAAAATAGTAACATACATCAATTCCTGTCATAAATATTATTCTATAGAAAATCTGCTATCAACAACTATAATTTAAGCATGTTATAATTGAAGTCAAAGGAGTGATTACCATTTCAAAGAAAAGAATCCTGGCTATCAGTGACATCCATGGTTGCTATAAAGAGCTTGTAGAGTTGTTGCAATTAAACGATTATAATCCGGAAGAAGACCAGCTTATTCTGCTTGGAGATTATATTGACAGAGGTCCTGAATCGAAGCAGACGGTTACTTACATAATGAAACTTGTAGACGAAGGGGCTATTGCTTTAAGAGGCAATCACGATCAAATGTTTATAGAGTTTATATTTAGTAATAATCCAGACAAACAGCGGCGTTATTTAATTAACGGCGGAATGACTACATTGGAAACTTATGTTGGAGAAGACTATTTTCCAGATAATGCTGCAGAGGAATATTTACATTCTGCAAAGCAGCTGATCAAAGAAAAAGATAGTGAACATTTAGAGTTTCTGTCCAACCTGCCATATTATTATAAAACTGAAAAGCATCTATTTGTCCATGCAGGTATTAATCCACTATTGGCTGATTGGAGAGATACTCCTGATTATGATAAAATCTGGATTCGTCAAGAATTCTTAGGGGTTGATCATCCTTATGATTTTACCGTTGTTCATGGGCATACGCCGACACAATCTATTCGTGGAAACAAAGATAATAGTATTTTTTTTGGTAATAAGAAGATTGACATTGACGGAGCATGTGCTTATGGAGGCAGGTTAAACTGTTTAATTATTACGGGAGATTCATATCAGACAAACTATATAAGTAATGAAAAAGGCTAAAAATGGAGCTTTGGGGGTGAGGAAATGGCAAACATTCGTGATGTTGCCAAAGCTGCTGGTGTATCTGTTACTACAGTTTCACGTGTGCTGAATAATCAGCCTTATGTAAAGGAAGAAAAGGAAGCAGCAGTTAAAAAAGCAATTAAAGAAACTGGCTATATTCCAAATATTAATGCGGTTAACTTGAAGAAAGGAAAAACAAACTTAATTGGTGTTGTTTTGCCATTTCTTGACCAGCCGTATTTTTCAAATTTGGTTCAAGGGATATCACAGGCAGCTTCTGTTCATCAATATAAATTGGTGCTTTATCAGACAGGATATCATGAACATCAGGAAAAAGAAGCTTTGGAGATGTTAAAGTTAAAGCAAATTGACAGCCTGATCATTTGTTCCAGAAAAATTTCCTTAGATATAGTGGAAAGCTATCAGCAATATGGCAATATTGTTCTTTTTGAGGATGGAGAACAAACATCATTAAGCTATACATTTATCGATCATTATGCATGTTTTATAAAAGCCTTAGAATACCTTTATGAGCATGGACACCGGGAAATTGGGTTTTCAATAAACAGGCTGGAAGGAACGAACAGCAGACAGCGCGAACAGGCTTATCGTGATTTTCTAAAGCTAAAAGGACTTCCTTATAATGAAAAATATATATTTAAAAAATGTCTCAACATAGAAGACGGGGAACGTATTTTGAAAGAAATGGGAACATTCCAAAAGCGTCCTACAGCTATACTTGCTACTGGTGATCAAGTGGCAGCAGGAATAATTACATCAAGCTCTAAGTACCAACTTAAAATACCAGAAGACTTAGCGGTTATTGGATTTGATGATCAGCCGATAGCACGTGCAATGAGTATAACTACAGTCGACATACCCTTATATTCTATCGGCCAGCTTCTCTTTGAGCAGGCCGTATCCGAAAAAGTTTCCCATAAAGAAGTTTCTGCTGAATTGATTGAAAGATCGACAGTGTAAAGACTTATCACAATGTAGCAGGGAAAAGAATAATAACAAAAGAACAGCCCGGGATTAGCTGGAATACCAGAATATTATATGATCATGCCATTTTAGTTACACTCATCATAATATTCAGATTCCATGCTAAATTCACTCCGGACTGCTTCTTAAATTGAGTGTACTTTCTGATAACGATTTCAGGTCAAGTGTTTTTGTGAAATTAAATATAATAGATCTGAACCACTCTGTAAAAAGTGGGAATTACTTTAAAGCATTGTATTTTTGAATTTATCAATGTAATTCTTCGCTTTTTCGAAGCTTAATCCACTATAATCCTGTACATATTTAACTGCTTTATGTTCATTTTCAGGTTTTTGGAGCATGTCTTCTAAATGTTGTACAACTTCAGGGTCTTCTAATTTTTGATAGGGGGATGTAGAATTTTCTATATATCTTTTTAATTCGAAGAAGCCCATTCCAGTTTCTTGTTTTACATATTTCATTACTCGCATATATTTTATAGGCGATACATTATTTTCTTTGTTTTCAAGCATTTCCGAAGCTTCTAAAATAACTTCAAAAGGATCCCTGCGTGATTGTGATGGATCAAATTTATTTCTTTTGCGTAAAAATATTAAATATACAATTCCGGCAAGTATAATAACAACTAAAAGGATTTGTATAAACAGCATATTTCACTCTCCCTGGAAATGGTCTTATTTTATTATAACATAAAGGGAATTAGCTTCTAATAATATATAAGCCTATCAAGTTATTAAGGATGGAAGGTAAGATAAAAGAGCGGCATTAATGCAGTATTTAACGTCGCGAAATGAAAAAAGATATACCTGAAGATACGAGGAAAAGATGAAAACTATCAGGCTGAAATGCTTAACAGAAAATGAAAGAATTAGAAAGAGCTGCGATTACCAGTTCTTTTTGTTTTTATAAATTCTTTTCTGGATTTAAATAACTTTGCAAATGAATAAGTATTTGTTATAATAGAACAAATGTTCTTTTGGGCGGATTTCAGAAAATAAGTCAGGCTAAAGCAGCTACTTGTTTTAAACCCAAAATAAAATATTTAAATCCTAACATGCAAATCATTCAAAAGAGAGGTGAGCCCAATGAAGCAGGAATCACTTTTTGCAGAGGATAATAAAAGAAATTCTCCACTTGCCAGCCGTGTGCGGCCAAAAACACTGGATGAATTTTCCGGTCAGCAGCACTTATTAGCCCGTGGGAAGGTTTTGCGAGAGATTATCGAAAATGATCAGGTTACGTCTATTATTTTTTGGGGACCGCCCGGGGTCGGGAAAACAACATTGGCTGAAATTATTGCCAATAAGACAGAATCAAAATTTATTAACCTGTCTGCTGTAAACAGCAGTATCAAGGATATTAAAATAATTATGAAGGAAGCTGAAGCAAGGCTTGATTTAGGTGAAAAAACTATTATTTTTATTGATGAAATACACCGGTTTAACAAAGCGCAGCAGGATGCCTTCCTCCCTTATGTAGAAAATGGCAGCATTATTTTAATTGGAGCAACAACAGAGAACCCATCCTTTGAAGTAAATGCCGCATTGTTATCGAGAAGCAAGGTATTTGTTTTAAACCAGCTGGAACTATCTGATATTGTAAACCTGCTAAAGAATGCGATAAATCATCCTTATGGGTTTGGTGATAAGAATATTCAAATAACAGATCAAAGCCTGGGAGCCATCGCGAAATTTGCCAACGGGGATGCAAGAAGTGCCCTGAATACGCTGGAAATGGCTGTTTTAAATAGTGATACAAGCTCTGAAGGTTTCTATATTAATGAGTCTAATCTGGAACAGCTGATTACCCGAACTTCCTTCCTATATGATAAAAGTGGGGAGGAGCATTATAACATCATTTCTGCCCTGCATAAATCGATGCGGAACAGTGATGTGGATGCGGCTGTTTATTGGCTCTCCAGGATGATGGAATCTGGAGAAGATCCGATATATATTGCAAGAAGGTTAGTCCGTTTTGCAAGTGAGGATATCGGTCTGGCAGATACACGTGCCTTAACAATTACAACTGATGTATTCCAGGCCTGCAGGTATATCGGGATGCCGGAATGTGATGTTCATTTGACAGAGGCTGTCATTTATCTATCTCTTGCTCCAAAATCAAATGCTGTATATAAAGCACGGCAAAAAGCAAAAAAAGATGTAAAGGAATCTATTAATGAGCCAGTACCATTGCAAATAAGAAATGCACCGACAAAATTAATGAAAGAGCTGGATTATGGAAAAGATTATCAATATTCACATGATGAACAGGATAAATTAACAACGATGAAAACAATGCCGCCTTCTTTGGAGGGACAGCAGTATTATTTTCCAACAAATCAAGGAAATGAGAAAAAATTTAAAGACAGGTTAAACTACATTAGAGAGTGGCATGAGAGGAACAATTAAGAATCTAATCGGTTGAAGCTTTTCCGGTAACAAAGCAGAACTGAAGCATGGCGTTTTAACGAAAACAATGCTATACTTTAAATTGCGATGAGCTGATTTGCGTAAGTCGGGAGACAACGTATTATATATGTAGATGTGAACTGCATGTTCTTCCGCCGCAAATTTCGTAAAGGCTGAGATATGAATATCTCGGCCAGTAAAAAATCCGAACTATCATTTGATATTCTTTTGTTAGAATACAGATAAGTTCGGATTTTTCTTTATATGTTGGTATTTCTTATAATTATTTGCTTTTTAACCTGCTGATTTCTCTGTGCGCTGACTTCTTCTAGTAATTCTCTGCTCTTTCAAAAGTCTTACTTTTATCAACTAGATTTAGTTTTTCAAGCAGATGACGAAGTGGCTGCTGGACAAGTAAATAGACACCTATTGAAATGAATACAACAGCTGTTCCATATAAAAATCCGGCAAGTACATCGGTTGGGAAGTGAACTCCTAAATAAATTCTTGTATACAATATAAAGCCAATCCACAAAAGCGCGATGAAGGCGACAATTACTTTTTTCCAAATTTGAACAGCAGTAAGTATAAGTACTAATCCAATGAACCCATAGAAAATAGTAGTTGCTGTGGCATGTCCGCTCGGGAAGCTTTCATTGGTTTTCTCGATAAGCTGTAAAAATGCGGGGCGGTCACGATCAAATATTTTCTTTAGAATTTTTCCTCCGATAGCTGCACAAAAAAGGATTGTTCCCCCAAACCACAATCCTTCAGCAAACCTGCGCTTAAAGAATAATACAATAGCAATAATAATTGTAAAAGCAATAACCAGCTTCATACTTCCGAGCTCTGTTACTTTTATAATAAAGGATGTTTTCCCTTCAGAGATAGAACCTTGGATCCGGTCAATCCATGCCAGATCAAAAGATCTGATCCAACTGCTGTCAAAATACACTCCCCAGGAAATAGCTCCAAATAAAATTAAAAATAGTATCCCTACTATAAAAAAAGGTACAGGAGATACTTTTTGTTTTCCCAATCTAATAACCTTCTTTCTGTAAATGTTTTTCCATCATTGTTGATTTAGAACTTTCATTGTACCTAATAATCGATATTTTTGCATGGATAGAGCTGAAAAAATTTTAGATAGAGGGAATTTTACATGTTTATAGTTTTAAATAGAAAGGAAAAGTGAAGTATAGCAAATATTAATTACTGCATAATAGATAGCAGGTTAAGGAGGAATATAGAAATGGAACAAGAACAATTGATATTACAAGAGCGGCCGAATGGATTGCCAGATAAGGATACATTTCAATTTAAAAAGGTTGAAGTCAATGAACCTGAAGAAGGGGAAATATTACTGAAAACATTATATGTTTCCGTCGATCCTTACATGCGGGGAAGAATGTCTGATGCACCTTCATATGCAGCGCCATTTGAGGTCGGAGCTCCTTTAGTGGGAGGGAATGTTAGTCAAGTAATGAAGTCAAACAGCGACCAGTTTACTTCAGGTGATTTAGTGACAGGAAATCTTGATTTTCAGGAATACAACGTTGTTAAGGCGGATAAGGTTCGCAAGGTCAGAACAAACGATTTAAGCCCAAGCAATGCACTTAGCGTGCTGGGAATGCCTGCACTGACTGCATATTTTGGAATGATGCATATTGGTGAACCTAAAAAAGGAGAAACGGTGGTTATCTCTGGAGCAGCAGGAGCAGTCGGGCAAGTAGCAGGGCAATTGGCTAAGAAAGTTGGTTCACGAGTTGTCGGGATTGTCGGGTCAAAGGAAAAGGCCAAGTATATTACAGAAACTCTGGGATACGATGCTGCAGTGGAATATAAAAAAGGAAATGTCAGCGAGCAGCTGAAAGAAACATGTCCGGATGGAATTGATGTCTATTATGAAAATGTTGGCGGAGAAATTTCAGATGCTGTTTGGCCTTTGTTAAATGTATTCGCCCGTGTACCTGTATGTGGCGCAATTTCTACATACAACTTAGAAGAGGGAGAGAAAGATATTGGTTTGCGTGTTCAACAATTTCTTATTAAATCGCGTGTGAAAATGCAGGGATTACTGATTGGAGATTTTGCTGAACACTATGATGAAGCATACCAAGCATTGGAAGAAGCAGTTTCCAATGGAGAATTGAAATTTGAAGAAACGATTCACAAAGGGTTTCATGCCATTCCAGATGCTTTCTTAGGATTGTTTTCTGGTGAGAATATTGGAAAACAGCTTGTGAAGGTCGCTGATAAAGAATAGGATTACAGGAAAAGGAAGCCGCTTCATTCATATGTATTGAATGAGCGGCTTTTTACACAATAGAAGAGTATAAGAGGGATTAGGCCTAATAGACATTGATGATAAAATACAATAACATTATCTTGACAGGATTTCTGCTTATTTGAAGAAGGGGATGGTTATGATGAAAGTTTTTAAAAATAAACGTTATTGGATACTTATGCCGCCGACGTTATTAATTGGCATTTCGCTGATTATCTTTATTCCGAATAATGATGGATTCCCTTATGCCTTTTCATCCCTCGTCCTGTTTTGGATCGTTTATTATACGCGGACCTATTATGCGGAAAAGAAGAATAATAGGCAAAATAAAGAAAGTCTATAAACATGGCTGCAGCTTCTTAGAAGCTGCAGCCATGTTTATTTTTGAGCAAAGCCTATTGAAAAATATAATCTAAGTAATCTCCGTGCCCCCGGACAAGTTCTGTTTCATTTTGAGAAAAAATCCAAAAATAGTGGAAGGTCAGCCCTGATTCTTCACCGCCCCCGGTTGGCTGATATTCCCATTCATCAGGGGCATCCAGTACAGTTATCTTATAAAAGAACCTGTGATGAATAGACCCATCATCACTTTTCCAAAAATCTTCTGTAATCAATCCTTCTACTTTAAACTTTTGCAATCCTGTTTCTTCTTTTACTTCCCTGATGATGGCATAATCTATCTCCTCTTTTGCCTCCACAGTTCCTTTAGGTATTTGTATCCCAGCTTCAGGGTTAGAATGCTGGAAAACAAGAACTTGTATTTTATCGTTCTTTACCCTTGTAATATATCCGTATACTTTTTTTATTGGATTCATAATTACACAACCTCTCTCAATAGCTAGTTTTTTTAAAAGTAGACTTAAAAAAACTAATAACAATTTTTTCTTCTTATACAATTATTTTAATGTAATAAAGTCAAATAAAAAGATACTGCACCAATGATTATAAATATTGTTATATATAAAAATTGACTATGACCTAACGTCATACTTTAGAATGTAATAATGAAGGAAGGAGAGAACGGATTTGAATAAAAAAATGTATACAGTAAAAAAATTCGCCGAATTGACAGGCGTCACAGAACGAACTCTTCATTATTATGATCGCAAGGGAGTGCTCACTCCAACCAGCTATACAGAAAATGGATATCGACTCTACAGTCATGAAGACATATTTAAAATGCAGAAAATCTTAACACTAAAATATTTAGGATATTCTTTAAAAGAGGTCATTGAATATCTTTCTAAGAATTCAACAGCTAGCGTACACGATACATTATATAAACAGAAAGAGTTACTTAAGAAGAAAAGGGACGAAATAAATCATATTATTGATACTTTTTCGAGAGTAGAACAATTAATTCAAGATAAAAAGATTGAAAGTGATCTGCTGCTGGCTATCATTCATTCCCTTCAATTTGAAAAAAGACAGAAAAACTGGCTATCCACCAAAGTTTCTAAATCAGTTGTTGATCAAGTATTTATGCAGCATATGACCAAAGAAGAAAGAATGAACACGGAAAATGATCTGTTGATCGCTATAAATAAATTACAAGGCCTTTATGAGAATGGAGTTCCCTCACATAATATAGAAGTTCAAAATTTAATGAAACAAATGGAAAAAATTTTAAACAAAATTTTGGAACCAAAGTATCAAGAAGAACTGGAAAAGCTGAAAACAGAAGAAAGTTCATTATATCATTTTTCGTATATATCAAAAGGGTTCCAAGATTAAACTGCTGAAGCCTCAAGAATATTAAGTAAAGAAAACAATAGAACAAATCATGGCAGCAAAGGAGAAAATGAATATGAGGGTTAATCGCCTGCAAATATCCATTTTACTTATGATTCTTTCTATTATAATGATAAGCAGCTTTATTATTTTCCGTTTAAGTAATATTAATAGCTTAACCGTAATATTATTAACGTTAGCTCTAATCATTTTATGCCCATTGAGTATTTATTTCTTTTTGATACTACCCGGGTCCATGCCAAAAATACTATTATATTTATCATTTATTTTATGTTTAGGGCTTTCTTATTTTATTATTCCATCTTCTCAAAAATATTTTTTTAACGAAATTTTAGTATGGCTTCTGCCTATTGTGCAGATTAGTGTCGCTATTATTATTGTGTACAATATAGTTAAAGGCATTATTCGTTATAAGGAAATTAATTCAAATGGAGGTTATACATTTCTTGAAACAGCAAGAAGGCTGCTTGAACCAAAATTAGGAAAGGGATTTTTCTTAGAAGCAGTCATTACGGAAATCAGTATTTTTTATTATGCAGTATTGGTATGGTTCAAAAAGATAAATATAAAAAGAAGTGAAGTTTTTACCTATCATAAAACATCACAGATTAAAACAATAGTAATCGTGTTTTCAATTATCATTGTTTTAGAAGGAGCGTTGTTCCATTTTGTTATTCAATGGTGGAGTAACATTGCTGCATGGATTTTTACAGTATTAAATATTTACGCTTTATTGTATATGGTTGGCCTTTATAACTCTGCAAGATTTTTACCCCATGTTATCAATCAAAACAGTCTAATTATACGTCTTGGCTATCAAAGCAGTGTTGAGTTGGAGATTAGAAATATAGAAAGTATAAAAAATGCAAAACAAGGGGGAATTGAAGATAAGATACCGAAAGATACCTATTATTCATTGTTAAATATGGATTCCCCGCAATATGAAATTATTTTAAAAGAGCCGGTTTTAATGAAAGGTACTTACGGAAGGAAGAAACAGGTTAAAACTGTTGTTTTTAGATCCGATGAGCCAATTAAAATGATTGATCGAATAAATAGGATAAGAGAGCAGAAATCAAAATAATTTTGTTAGTCTGTCATTTTTACAGTGCTGTAAATGGACTGGATTTATGCTTTCAGTATTATAACTTTACATAAAAGTGACAATGTGTCGCTTTTAAAATTGACAATAAAATCTTTATCATATAAGATTAATCAAGTTCATATGCGACAAAGTGTCATATTTAGATAGGAGGGGGATTGTGCCTAGACAAACATTTTTCAATTTACCAAAAGAAAAACAGGATAACTTACTTGCCGCTGCTAAAAAGGAATTTTCGAATAAGCCTTTAAATAAAGCATCTGTTTCAAATATTATTAAAAATGCAGATATACCGAGAGGAAGCTTTTATCAGTATTTTGATGGTAAAGAGGATGCTTTTTATTATTTATTAGAAAAACAGATGAAGTTGAATAGTGAGGAGTTTATCTCTATTCTGAAGAAAAATAACGGGAATCTGTTTGAAACATTTACGGAAACCTTCCAAAGAATGCTAAAAGAATTCCAGGTACAAAAAAATCGTGATTTTTTTAGAAATGTATTTTTAAATATGGATTATAAAATGGAAAATAAAATATTTAGTGATTTTAGGGAAACTGGAATCAGCAAACCTTTTTTAGAGGTTATAGCAGGTATCGATAAGGAAAAGCTGAACATTTCTAATGATGAGGAAGTTGTTCATGTGATGGAAATTATGATGGCAGTAACATTTCAAAATTTAATGAAGCAGTTTGCCAGACAGAGCACATTTGAAGATGCTTTGAATAAATACCTGTTTGAAATAAATTTACTTAAAAAGGGATTATATAGAGGGAGTGAATAAAGAGAAGTGAAAGAACATAATCCTGCATGGCATTTATAAATCGTTTATGCCAGTAAAGATGGAGCAGGATACAATAAGATATATTTAGACAATTAGTTTTTAAACATACTATACAAGAAGGTGTACTATTTGAAGAAGATTATTAATTTTTCGCTTAATAATAAGTTTGCCATATGGATTCTTACCATTATGGTAGTTGTTACGGGCTTATACGCAGGCTTAAACATGAAACAAGAAACAATGCCTGATATTACACTTCCGAATGTTTCTGTTATGACGACTTATCCGGGGGCTGCTCCAGATGAGATTGTTAATGAAGTAACAGAGCCGATTGAACAGCGGGTACAGAATTTAGAAGGAATAGAAAACGTTACTTCCTCTTCTATGGCAAATATGTCTTCTGTTCAATTAGAATTCGACTTTGACAAGGATATGGATAAGGCGATAGATGAAGTGAATGAAGCATTGTCTGATCTTTCTTTGCCTGAAGGAGCAGAAGATCCAGAAGTTTCCAGATTAAGTATCAATGCATTGCCGGTCATGGCTCTAAGCATTAGTGATAATGAGCACAGCTTAGAAGAATTAACAAACAGTGTGGAGCAGGACGTTGTACCGGCTTTAGAGGGTATTGATGGAGTTTCAGATGTCCAGGTTACCGGGCAGCAGATGAAACAGGTTAATATTACTTTTGATGAAGATGCATTAAATGAATACGGATTAGATCAGGATACAGTTGAACAAATTATCCAAGGCTCTGATGTTACTTTCCCACTTGGATTAACCACTTTTGATAAAGAAGTAAAAAATGTGGTAATTGATGGAGATATTACATCAGTCGATGATTTGAAAGAGCTGGAAATCCCTGCGGTACCATCTGGTGATACAGCAGGCGGCGGGCAGGAAATGGCTCCTCCTGAAGGGATGCCGGAGCAGGGTGAACAGGATCAAGCTATGATGGACCCTTCTCAAGGTGCGGAAGCAGATGGCGACATGCCTGATCAATCTGAAGCAGAGCAGCAGATTCCGATAGAAATGCCGACAGTACAGCTTGATGACCTTGCGGATATTGAACTTGTTGGTGAAGCGGAATCCATTTCCCGGACAAATGGGAAAGACTCCATTGGTATTCAAATTGTGAAAAGTGCGGATGCGAATACGGTAGATGTGGTAAACGGTGTTAAAGCTGAAGCAGAAAATTTTGAAGATGATTTAGGGCTTACAGTAACATCGACCTTTGACCAGGGAGAACCTATTGAAGAATCTGTCAACACAATGTTGAATAAGGCTTTATTTGGGATTATTTTTGCAGTCGTTATTATCCTGCTATTTTTGAGAAGTATAAAAACGACATTGATTTCTATTATTTCCATTCCGTTATCCTTATTGATGGCTTTATTCCTATTACAGCAAATGGATATTACTCTGAACATTTTAACGTTAGGTGCCTTAACGGTAGCTATTGGGCGGGTAATTGATGATTCCATTGTTGTTATGGAAAATATATACCGGAGAATGTCTCTGCCGGGTGAGAAATTACATGGAAAAGATTTAATACGTGAAGCAACCAGACAGATGTTTGTTCCAATTTTTTCATCTACTGTTGTAACCATAGCAGTATTTTTACCATTAGGTCTGGTAAGCGGTCAGGTTGGAGAACTGTTCCTGCCGTTTGCACTGGCAGTTGTTTTTGCGCTTGCTGCTTCCTTATTAGTAGCAGTGACAGTTGTTCCAATGCTTGCTCATTCTTTATATAAGAAGAAATTAAACAGCAAAACGTTTGAAGAAAAAAGTGTTCATGCTGAGAAGCCGAATAAATTAGCACTTTTTTATAAGCGTATATTAAATTGGGTATTGGACCATAAGCTGGTTACTTTTGGTGGTGCTGTTGTCGTACTTGCACTTAGTTTATTCCTGCTTCCGGTTATTGGCGTAAGCTTCCTGCCGGATGAAGAACAAAAAATGATTATGGCTACGTATAGCCCTGAACCAGGAGAAACACAAGAAGAAGCAGAAGAAGCTGCAAGTAATGCGGAAAGCTTCTTGAGCGACCGTGAGGGTGTTACTACTTATCAGTATTCTCTTGGCGGCGGTAATCCGATGACTAGTATGATGGGAATGGGCGGAGACAATTCTGCGCTATTCTTTATCGAGTATGATGATGATTTTGAGAATTTCAGTGAGGAGCCTGCCAAGGTAATTGATGCGCTGAATGAAGATACGGAAAATGGCGAATGGAAGAGCATGGATTTTGCCAGCATGGGCAGCGGCTTAGAACTGTATGTATATGGTGATAATTTGGAGGATATCCAAACCGCTACGGATCAAGTTTTACCAATTTTGGAAGACAACAGTGATTTGGAGAAAGCCGAATCCAGTATGTCAGAAGCATATGACCAGTATACACTTGTGGCTGATCAGGAAAAATTAAGTCAATATGGACTGACAGCAGCTCAAATTGGTATGAGTTTGAGCAATGCGGGAGAAGCGCCAGTTCTTACTACGGTAAAACATGATGGCGATGATGTTAATGTCTATGTTGAAACAGAAGAAAAAGAATATAATTCAATAGATGATTTAACAGATATTGAGATCCAGACGCCATTAGGAACTACGGTTACTGTAGGAGAAGTGGTGAAAGTAAAAGATGGAAAATCACCAGATACAATTGACCGAAGAGACGGAAAAATGTATGCATCTCTAACAGCAGATATAAAGACAAATAATGCTGGAGCGGTATCAAATGAGGTAGATGAACAGATTAGTGAATTGAATCTGCCAAGCGGTGTGAAAGTAGAATTTGGCGGAGTAACCCAGGAAATCAATGATTCCTTTACACAGCTGGGGCTTGCAATGCTTGCAGCAATTGCAATTGTCTACTTCGTACTTGTCGTTACCTTTGGCGGTGCATTAGCGCCATTTGCAATTTTGTTCTCACTGCCATTCACAGTAATAGGAAGCTTAGTTGCCTTATGGATTGCAAAAGAACCGTTAAGTGTTTCCGCGATGATTGGTGCATTGATGCTGATTGGTATTGTGGTAACCAATGCCGTAGTATTAATTGACCGAGTTATTCATCAGGAGAAGGAGGGGCTTTCTACCAGAGAAGCACTGCTGGAAGCTGGTTCTACAAGACTTCGTCCAATTCTGATGACAGCTCTTGCGACAGTCGGGGCACTTATTCCGCTGGCAATTGGAGCTGAAGGCGGCGGACTGATCTCTAAAGGACTTGGTGTTACGGTAATTGGCGGTTTAACAAGCTCTACACTATTGACGCTTGTAATTGTACCGATTGTTTATGAGGTACTTGCTAAATTTCGTAAAAAAGAATTAAGATAATAAAAATATGCAGGACAGTCTTTTCGAAAAGGCTGTCCTGCTTACTATTTTCCAGATTATTAACTATCTGTTAGCATTATCAACAAAATCCTTTGCTTCCTTTAATCCCCATCCAGTCTGCTCACGGACATATTTTGTTGCTTTAATTGGCCCGGATCCAGATTGAAGCATTTCTTTTACTTTTTGCTGAAGTTCAGTGTCCGAATCAGCTGTATTCATTTTAAAGTTCCCCTCAACCAGATCCTTCGCTTCCTTTAACCCAAGTCCGGTTTCTACACGTACAAATTTAATCAATTTAATTTTATCCTCACCCGATTCAAGTCTTTGCTGAACTTCAGGGAGAATTTCTTCTGGAGTTTTCAGCTCTTTTTCCTGTCCATCAACGTGTTTATTTCTGATTCGTAATGATAACAGGTAGATACCTCCCAAAATAATAACAGCAATTAGTATAACTTCCGTGGACATGTCAATTACCTCCAATGGTTTTGATTTGTCCATTTATAATAACATAGATAACCACAATCTATGGATTAAGAAAGAATGTTTCATAGAGCCGTTTTTATAAAGCATTTAAATAATAAAATAAGCAGCAACAGAAAGGAGAATAGATGTAATAGTAATTGCCAGCAGCGGTTTCAAAGCCTTAGACCGCAAGTCTTTTAGGCTGACATTCAAGCCCAATCCGACCATAGCTGCTGTCAGTATCCAAGTTGTTGCGACAGAAATACCTTCCATTACACTATCGGAGACAGGAATTATATTTCCAACCACATAACTTCCAATAAGGCTCATCAGAATAAAACCAATCAGGAACCATGGAAAATCAACTCTGCTTTGTGTCTGATCTCCTTTATTTTTGCTTCTCATAATATAAATTAGAATAAAACAGAGTGGCACAAGTAAAAATACGCGTCCTAATTTTGCGAGCAGTGCAACAGCTAATGCATCTTCTCCGGCAGGTTCAGCAGCGATAGCTACATGGGCAAGCTCATGCAGGCTTATTCCCGACCAAATTCCGTAATCCGATGGTGTCAAAGGCACTAATGGCTGTATTAAAGAATACCCGATTGCAAAAACAGTTCCCATCATTGCGATAATCCCGACACTGATTGCGGTATCTTCATCCTTTGTTTTTATAATTGGGGCAACAGCTGCAATTGCAGCAGCTCCGCAGACCCCTGTACCAACTCCAAGTAACAGAGTAATATTTTTATCTGCTTTGAATATTTTACCAAGCCAGATCATCACGCCTATTGCAAATAGGATAACAAAAGCATCACGTGCAAGAAGTCCCAGCCCATCATGAAATACGGTATTAATATTTAGCTTCAATCCATACAAAATGATAGCTAAGCGCAGCAGTTTTTTTGAAGAAAAAGTAATCCCAGAGCGCAATGCTTCCGGGTAACCGAAAAATTGTCTGTAAATAACAGCAATGATAATAGCACAGGCGAGCTGCCCAACCTGGTCAAAGCCGGGAATTTTTGCTAACAGGAATCCAAGCATGGCAATAAAAAAAGTAAATCCAATGCCGCCAACCCATTTTCCTGAAGAATTTAATTTGAATCGTTTTTTTCGTTGTGATGCTTGTGCAGTCATAAAAGCACCTCCTTTTCATAGCATAGCTAACATTAATGTATAAGAAAAATAATTTATTATAATAAATAAGATAAGTAAATTGTTATAATAGAAAAAACAGATAAAAGTAGGTGAACGAATGGACAATCATTTGCGAATATTTATCACAGTTGCAGAAAAGCAGAGTTTTTCTAAAGCTGCAGAGGAGCATTATATGACTCAGCCGGCAGTCAGCCAATATATTCGTGCACTGGAGGATAGTGTAGGTATGCGCTTATTGGAACGCAGTAATAAATACGTCCGTTTAAATAAAGCAGGAGAGATTGTTTATCATTATGCAAAGGAAATATTAGGCTTATATACAACGATGCAAAACTTAGTAGATGACTTGGTGAACAGAGCTAATGGACCGCTGGCAATTGGAGCAAGCTACACTTTTGGAGAATATGTTCTTCCAAGAATAATTGCGGACATGCTGGGAAGATATCCGAATATTGAACCAGCTGTAACGATTGGAAATACAGCTAAAATTGCAGATCTAGTTGCCACGCATCAGTTGGATATAGGGATAGTAGAAGGACATTTTAACAGGAAAGAAATTATTTCTGAGGAATTTGCGGAAGATGAAATGGTCATCGTTGCTTCTTCCGAAAACAAGCTGCTGGATAAAGAAGAAATAGAGCTAAGTGATTTAGTAAAAGAAACATGGGTTGTACGCGAACGCGGTTCAGGTACGAGAGAAGCAACAGAAAAATTCTTTCAAAAGTTTGATATAGCACCTTTTCGATTGATGCATTTTAGCAGCACCCAATCTATTAAAGAATCCGTTGCGGCTGGACTAGGTATTACCTTGCTTTCAAAGTGGGCTGTTCAAAAGGAAGTAAAATATGGCGATTTGAAGATTATTCCTATTAAAGGACTTCCTTTTATACGAGAGTTTTCTATCATTACGAAATCACCGTTCAAAACGAACACATTGGAGATTTTTATGAAGCTGCTGCGTGATAGCAGTCAGCTGTGGACATTTTAACATTTTACGGGAGGAATACTAGCAAACGGTATTCCTTCCATTTTTATTGAAATCATCACCTAATCAAGTACTCTGTGAAAACGTAATGAAACTAAACCATTCTTTATATTATATGTTTACCTGCCTTAATATAATTATTTTAGTGTATACGATTAAGAATTTATTAATTTAAAGAACTGAGTGGTTGACAAAGAACCGAGTAGTCAATTATAATATGGCAGTGACTTAATAGTTCTCGTTTGACTTAGCGGTCATATGGAAGGGAAAAGCATTACTGGTAAACTCATTCAGCTGCTTCTCGAAAATCAGAAAGTGGAAACCTGAAGAGGATGGGTTTTAAAGAGGGGACAAATGATGGATAAAAAAGAAGAAATTATGCAAGCAGCAATTCACCTTTTTTCTAAAAAAGGGTATTCCGCCACTTCGGTTCAGGAAATCGCTAATGAATGCAGAATTTCCAAAGGAACATTATATAATTTTTTTGATTCCAAGGAAGAGCTCTTGATTCAAGTTATCCGCCATAATCAAAGAAAAATGCTGAGGCAGGCTGAAAATATTAGTCTGGATTCAACTCTGCCGCCGAAAGAAAAATTGATTCAAAAGCTTGTGGTACAATTTGACGGTATTCGTGAAAATAAAGATTATATGAGCATGCTGCTCACGGCATTACCGCCTCATGATAATCCGAAAATTTCTTTGCTCATGAAAAGAATCAGAATCAGCATGATGAATTGGTATAAGGATTGCTTTATTGAGGCTTATGGAAGTAAAGTGAAGCCGTATATCTGGGATCTTACGCTAATGCTTCAGGGAACATTGAAGGAATATATATCACTGATTTTCCGGGATCATAAGGAGCTTGATTTTGAAGATGTAGCCCGTTTTGTCATAGAACGATTGGATACGATGATTCATCATACATCAGACGCAGAGCCAGTTTTGACACCTTGGAAAATGGAAGAGTACGAGGCTTATAAAGCAGATTTGGATTCGAAGTCTCCAGAAGAACAAATAAATCAGCTTCTGGAAGAACTAGAGAAAAAAGTGAAAAAGTTAGCACTGCATGACGAGGAGAAAGAAGAGTATATTTCAGCGATGCAATCATTGCAAAAAGAGATTTATGAGAAGAAACCTAAAATGTTTTTGATTAAATCCTTGCTATTGTTTTTAGCTCAGGAAGAGGAGTGTCAACCACTGGTCCATCGGGTAGAGATATTTTTAAATACTCTACAGGCAACGTAAAAGCTCTTAGAAGCGAGATAGGTATGACTGGCAGATTGGAATGTGATTTTTAACATTCTTTTTTTCTTGAGTGATTAACATAAATCTAAATAAAAGTTGAAATCAGAATCAACGATAAAATTACTATAGAAATAAGTATATAGAAGAAATAGGAGATGAAAGGAATTATGGCTGAATCAACAATGAATAATATAAAAAAGGGGCCCATTCTGGCTGTTATCATTCTGGGAGCATTTGTATCGCTCTTGAATCAGACATTGATGAATGTGGCTTTGCCTTCGATAATGGAGGATTTAGATATTGTAGAGAGTACAGCACAATGGATTACTACCGGATTTATGCTGGTTAATGGTGTACTTATTCCGGTTACTGCATTTTTAATGGAGAAATTTTCAACAAGGCAGCTGTTTTTAACGGCGATAAGTCTATTTGCTGCTGGTACATTAATTTGTGGTATTGCACCAGATTTTACTATATTAATGGCTGGACGGGTAATTCAAGCAGTTGGAGCGGGAATTATAATGCCGCTGTTAACAACTGTTGTATTAGCGTTATTCCCAGTTGAAAAACGCGGAGGAGCAATGGGAGTTATCGGTATTGCTATTATCTTCGCACCTGCTGTCGGTCCAACATTATCAGGGTTTGTCGTAGAGCATTACTCTTGGAGATTATTATTTTACATTATTTTCCCAATTGCTGTTTTAACGATTATTCTTGGAGCAATTTTCTTGAAGAACGTTACAAAACAGACCTTCCCGAAAATTGATGTGATAGCAATTATTCTATCAACGCTCGGATTTGGCGGCATTTTGTATGGATTTAGTACTGCCGGAACAAATGGATGGACAGATGCAACGGTAATTACAGGATTAGTAGTCGGATTTGTAAGTTTAACTCTGTTTGTAATACGCGAGCTTAAAGCAGAGGTCCCAATGCTTGATTTTCGGGTTTTCAAGGATGGTATTTTTTCACTGACAACGGTAATTAATATCGCAATTACAGTAGCTATGTTTGCTCCAATGCTGTTAATTCCGTTATATTTACAAAATGTGTTAGGTGTCAGTCCAATGAATTCAGGTCTGATGCTGATGCCGGGAGCGATTGTCATGGGGATTATGTCGCCGATTACCGGTAGAGTATTTGATAGAATTGGTGCACGTCCGCTTGCGATTACAGGGTTAACAATAACAGTTATTACAACCTATTTATTTACGCAGCTGACAGACACAACAAGTTATGCATACCTCATTTCTATTTATACAATTCGTATGTTTGGAATGTCTATGATTATGATGCCTATTATGACAGCCGGATTGAATCAGCTTCCACAAAGACTTCATCCGCATGGTACAGCAATGGTGAACACTGTCCGTTCGGTTGCGGGTGCAATAGGTACTGCATTTCTGGTTACTGTAATGACTAATCAGGCAAAAAATAGTATCGAAGGTATTATTGCGGAAAATCATTTTGATCCTGCAAATCAGCAAGACATGGTGCATGCTGCGCATCTTGCACAGGTTACAGGAATCAATGATGCCTTTATGGTATCCACAGTATTCGCCGTTATCGGGTTGATTCTTGCATTCTTTATTAAACGGGGCAGAACAACTCAAGCGGAAAAAACAGAGTTACAACAAGAAAATCTCACACCAGAAAAGGCATAAAATAAAAAAGCGGGATACTGTTCAAAAAATGAACGGCATCCTGCTTTTTTCGTTAAGAAGCATTTTTTCTTTTACTTTTGCATATTTTCAATTTGTGAAACAATGGAAGTAATTAGTTCGTTCACTGACTGTGATTTGCAAGATCGCGGGTTTTGACCACACCACAATGACATCCATTCCGTACGGTTTTGCTTTCCAGCTTCACTTCGAATCTGCTTGGTTAAGGTGTTTTGAATTGGATATGGCGGTAAATGCTTTTCATGTTTTTTCATCTTTTTGATGAAATCATTCCGAATACCCCGCGCAGGTTTACCGCTAAAGGCCGAGGTTATGGCCAGTTGATCCTCTTCAATGTTCAGGACAGCCTGCTTATGCTGCGTATTTGCGCCACTTTCGAAGCAGGAAAGAAATGCAGTTCCCATTTGAGCTCCTTGGGCTCCTAGGATGAAGGATGCCAGTACACCTCTTCCGTCAGAGATTCCGCCTGCTGCAATCAGTGGAATATTTACCTGATCTGCGGCTTGCGGAATAAGTGCCATTGTCCCAATCATTGCATCTTCAAAAGAACTTAAAAATGTTCCACGGTGTCCGCCGGCTTCGCTTCCTTGCATAACAACCATATCCATTCCACTGTATTCATTAGCTTTTGCTTCTGTAACAGTTGTTGCTGTTCCCATTACTATAATATGATTTTCTTTCAGCTGCTGAAGAACAGCTTTGGAAGGAATCCCGAATGTAAAGCTGCATACAGGGACCCGCTCTTCAATAATAATTTGGATTTGCTGTTCGAAAATAGCAGTCTGCACTTCTTTTACTTCAGGAGCTTCAGAGATATGTAATTCTTCGCGAAATGGAAGGAGCCATTCATTAGCCTGTGCTATTTCAGTATCGTTTACTTCTGGCGTTTCCGGCGTAAATAAATTGACTGCAAAGGGATTATCAGTCAGCTGTTTTATCTTTTGGATACTTTCCCGTGTCTGTTCCGGCTTCAAATAGCCTGCGCCAAGTGTACCAAGTCCGCCCGCATTAGACACTGCAGCAACGAGCTCTGGTGTTGTTATACCTCCGGCCATACCTGCCTGGATAATCGGATAGCGAATGCCAATTTTTTCGGTTAATATATTTTGATTCCACATCATGATTCCTCCTTTTTTATGAGACGAAAAAGTTGTGAATAGTTCTATATATATTATGACAGCTTGTGCTTAACAAAGGAACGTATATCTTTTGTATCCATTTCATTATGAAAAAAATGGATAAGACAAAATCTAATCCATTTTTTAGAAACTATATGTATTTTTACTTTTTCCTGCAAATAAAGTTACAAAAATACTTGCAATACTTGTAAGTGTTCCCGCAATTGCTGCAATCGTAACAGCGATTCCAGCTGATGCAAAAATGGCTGCTGGGATGAGCCCTATAAAAGCAATCGCAATGAATATCTGGTAGACGGCAGAAATCGTTCTAACAATAGAATTATGAAAGAATGATAAAAGTAATGGCGGAAGAAATAGCACAACGACCATTCCTATCGCAATTAATAAGCCTGCAGGGTCAGCATATGAAATAGTATTGGGGGCGGTCTGGGATCGGGCTGCAAATAAAATAGCTGCAATAGCAATCAGTAAAGTTACAATAATTATCAGAAATCTTTTAGACATCATAAAACCCCTTTCTCTGTTTTACTATAACATATTTTATTATAAATTCTATTTTCAAAATCAGCTAATTATTAGTTAAATAATGGAAAAAAGTATGTGAGGATTCAAAAAAGTTTTAATCTGCAGTATCGTACAGCTTTCTTTTTAACCGGACATTTTTAGAAGCATTCCATCCTAAAGAATAAAAATTATAACAGAATGGAAAAGTATCTATATAATAAATGTTTCCTAATATAGGAGGAGATAAGAAAATGGACAAAGATATTTCTTACGGAGATGATTACAAATATATCCCGGCAACCTCAGTGAATAGTGGCGCAGGATTAGAAATATTGCCAAATATATATTGTTACACGGTTCAGATTGTTAATATCTGCTTTGTAGGAAATCCGGACACACAGGATTTTGTATTGGTAGATTCTGGAATGCCTGGATCAGCAGATGAAATTATAGCTGTAACTGAGGAGCGTTTTGGTAAAGGCAATTTTCCAAAAGCAATTATTTTAACACATGGTCATTTTGACCACGTGGGAGCAGTTGTTGATTTAGTAAAGTATTGGAAGATACCTGTTTATGCTCATAGATTAGAGCTTCCTTTCCTGACAGGAAAAGAGAGCTATCCAGAACCTGACTCAGGCGTAGAAGGAGGATTAATTGCAAAGGCTTCTGCCATATTTCCTAACGATCCAATTAACTTGGGAAGCAGCATATTGGAGATTCCGTCTGACGGAAGTATACCGGGGATGCCTGATTGGAGATGGATACATACACCAGGCCATTCTCCAGGCCATATTTCCTTATACAGAGATGCAGATCGTTTCCTGATTGCTGGAGATGCATTTGTTACGGTAAAACAGGATTCCTTATATAAAGTGATGATACAGGATAGAGAAGTACATGGACCACCAAGATATTTTACAACAGATTGGGAAGCAGCAAAGAAATCTGTTCAAACACTGGAAGCTTTAAAACCTGCAATTGCAGTAACCGGCCATGGAGAACCGGTGCATGAGGAAGAACTGTCTGCAGGACTGGCGAAATTAGTGGATACTTTTGATCAGACTGCTGTGCCGGATTATGGACGATATGTGAACCGTAAAGAACATTAGTATATAATTGCTTTTTCAGGAAAGAAGAATAAAATCTTTTTTGGAAAAGCAATTTCTTTTGAAGAAAATTAATTTAGGACAGATTGGTGAACAATGAAATATTCCAAATAAAGCCGGCGGTAGAAAACAAATTAAAAATCGTCAGAATAAGTGAGAGAACAGCAATTGTCTTTTTTCTTCTTTATTTCTCCAGGTAATGAAGAGAAAAATAATAGCGATAATATTCATCCCAATCAGGGCATATAATCATGAACAGTAAATTTTCAGAGCTCAATGAAGACCCAACGGACTCAGGTACGATATGAGAAAAATACCGGCAATACACTCGTTATGAAACAGCAGTAGCTTCTCCATGAATATTTTATGTCCTTCCCCATATTATGCTGCCTTCTTAATTGATAAATAAACTTCCTTGCTTTGAAGACCTTTTCTTTATACTACAGTTTATTTCTTTGTTGGACAACTGAAACAAGAAGTCTTAAACTAAGTATATTTCCTATTTAAAAGAATATAGTATAAATTATTCGGGGCTAGGTTCTGCTTTTTCATGAATTGCAAAGAATATAAAAAGCTATTATTCTATCCATTCCATAACCTAGGAAAGGGGTGATAAAGGGTGCAACATGAAATCAATCAAAATAAAATTTTAACTATATTAACTGTTTTCTCCACTTTTCTAATGGGATTTATTGACGCATATACATTTCTAACCCAGGATGGATTGTTTGCCAGTGCACAAACAGGAAATATGGTTGTTTTGGCTGCCAAGCTGTTTGAAGGAAATTTTCCAGACGCCTTAGTCCATATCTCCTCATTTATTGGCTTTGCTCTTGGGGCATTTATAGCTCAAGGAATTATAGAGCGCTTTAAAGCATATGGCTGGAGGAAGTATCGTATCTATCTTTTTCTTCAGATGGTATTCCTGTTTATACTCGCCGTCATACAGCAAAACATCGGGCCATCTGTTATCGGCTTTCTATTAGGCTTACTGGCAGGATATGAACTGACAGTATTTCGTAAAATCAAATCAACCAGTATAAATAACGGGATTATGACTGGTAACACAAAGAACCTTATGAATAATCTTTATTTAGCAGTATTTCATAAAAATAAAGAAGCCTTACATACTTTTTTTACTCTATTAATTGGAATCACTGTATTTATGCTGGGAGTTGGAACAGGTACAGTTGTTTTACTTTTTGGTGATTATATAAATTTGTGGCTGGCTTTTGCTATTACAGGCTGTTTTTACCTTTGGCTGCTGTTTAAACGAGATTAAATGATAGGGGAAATGATAATTTTTCGAAGAAGGAAAGAGCAGAACGAAGAAGATCCTGGTTTCATTTCCTAATATGAAGGAATGAAATCAGGATCTTGCTGCTTGTTAAAATTTTATCTATGCATTCTTTTCCCTGTGCTTCATCCCTTTCAGAGGGTTATTTCGAAGCGTCAAAATAATTATCAGGGAAATCATATATAAAGTAGATAAGAATGCCATTGCTGCTGTTATACTGTAATTATCTAAAAAGAATCCAATTGCGATAGGGGATAAACCGCCAATTGCCCGTCCAGTATTAAAAATAGTATTATTTGCAGTGCTTCGGATTTCTGTCGGGTAGAAGCTGCTGATCAGTGCGCCGTAACCTGCATTCATTCCATTTGCGAAAAAGCCGACAATCACTCCGCCAATCAATATGGTAACAGCGCTTTGCGCAAAGACATATAAAAAGACAGAAGCGGCAGATGCAATAAGAAAAATGCCGTAGGATGTTTTGGCGCCAAAACGGTCTAATATCTGGCCAAACAAAAGCATTCCCAGACACATTCCGATAATGGTGCTTATCATCCAAAGGGAAGAACCGGAAACACTTAATCCCAGCTGTTCCTGTAAAATAGATGGCAGCCAGTTCATTAATCCGAAATATCCGGCTACCTGGACAGTGGACATAATAGTCAATGCAACCGTAGTGTACGCCCGTTTAGGTGTATTGAACAGCTTGGATAAGGAGCTGTCTTTCTTTTTTCCTTTTTTGATTTCTGTTTGTGCTTTTTTCCATTCTTCGGTTTCGCCTAAATTTCTTCTGACATAAAAGATGAGCAGTACAGGGACGATACCTGTAATAAATAATGCTCTCCAGCCAAACAATGGAATAATAAGAGCAGCTAAAAGAGCGGCAGCTATTGCGCCAAGCTGTCCACCGATTGTCACCCATGAAGTCATTCTTCCGCGCTTCTGTTTTGCAAATACTTCCGCAACTAATGCCATACCTATTCCAAATTCTCCACCACCGCCGACTCCGGCTAAAAATCTTAAAATATAAATAAAATAAATATTATCTGCGAAGGCCATTAAAGCAGTAGCTACAGAGAAAAGAAAAATCGTATAAGTAAATATCCTGATTCTTCCGTATTTATCAGCAAGTACGCCGAATACGACACCTCCAACCAGCATTCCGAAATTTGTAATAGAAACAATGGATCCGCCGGCTGCCGAAGAAATACCGAATTCTGCAATGATGGAACTTAAAACAAATGAGAGGAACATGATATCCATACTTTCCAGACCTAGTCCAAGCATGGATGATGCTAGAATTTTCTTTTTATATTTACTGCTTTCTATTGTATTTCCCATGGTGTTGTATCACGCCTTTTCTAGTAAAGTCTGCTTCATCAGATGCAAGCATCTAAAACGATTTTTGCTGCTTCTTTATGCAGCTCTCTGTAATCTTCATCGGGAACCCACTGGTCGTTCATACGGCTAACATGAACAACAAGACAGTTTGCAGCTGGTATTTGGTAAAGCGATGCTAAGATGAATAGTACAGCTGATTCCATTTCACAGTTAAGAATATGTCTTTCCTTCCAGTAATTCATAAAGCTTTGATCAGGCTGCGGGCCATTTTTAACCCCGTGTTCACGCGATTGGCCGAGATAATAACTTTGGGTTGTCATTCCAATGCCTGTATGTACATTTAGTCCATTTCGTTCTGCCTGCGATTGAATGGTCGCTAATAAAGCTGGATCTGCTGCAGCAGGATAGACATCACTGACATATTGATGGAGCATACCGGGATCTCTGACCATTGCATGATTCAGGAGTAGATCTCCAGGAGACAGCATGTCACTCCATGCGCCGCACCCCCCTAAACGTACAAACTTTTTGGCACCGCTCTGGATTAATTCGATAGTCGCAATTTCTGTTGAACCGGCTCCGATACCTGTGGAGCATATGGAAACTCTTTTTCCTTTCCAAATACCGCTGACTAAAATAAATTCACGGTTTTTTGAAATTAATTTAGACTGCTCCCAATCACTGGAAATTAATTCTACTCTTGCCGGATCGCCGACTAAAAGCGTAACCTCGCCTAAATCAGCTGCATCCACCTTGTTTAAATGAATATTGTCCATATTTATTCTCTCTCCTTAAGAAGCGGATGATATTGTATTATTTTTTACATACGAAATAAATTATATTACTCTGAATAAAAAATACAAGAAGTTTTTTGAGAATGTTTTTCTGATTTATTATTATCTCCAAAACTGGAATGGTTTTAATTGTAAAATAGAGTATTAAAATTACTAGATTATATATTGAGTAGTGTTGATAAGGGTTTCTATTTGACTAGTATTTTCAGAAAAAATAGATAATAATTTAAAAATGAAACGTGATAGTATATAATGAAATTATTTTAAAAAAAGAGGGAGGAAAATAATGTATTGGTATATTACATATTTCACGCTATATTTTGGAATTATGATTGCAGTTGCATGGTATTACTACTATAAGATTAAAACATATGAAGATTACATGATCGGGTCATGGAGCACTGGATTTTGGAAAATTACCGGAACCATCATTAGCACCAATGCAGGGGCTGCAGTATTTATAGGCTGGGTAGGACTTGGATTTACTGTCGGTTTTTCGGGGTATTTTAAATTTGCACTCGTGGCTTATGCCTTCAGCTTAACGCTGGTTTTCCTTTTTGCAAAACCGCTAAGGCGTCAAAAATTGTTTACCCTGGCAGACTTATTTACAGCCAGATTTGGCGGACGTACTGGAATTGTTCCATCCATTACTTCTGCTATTGTGTATTCTGTTCCTACGCTAGGGCTTCAGCTGGTAGGAATGTCCACCGTTTTTAATATCACGCTAAACTGGGATTTAAACACAGGTTTAATTGTAAGTACGATATTAATTCTTCTGTTTTCCATTCCAGGCGGATTGCCTGCCACTATTATCACAGATGCAGTTCAAGCCCTTATTATTATTTTAGGCCTTATTGTGCTTACTGTCACAATTGTTATTCACGTAGGGGGATTAGGAGATTTATTCAGCAACACTTCTTTTGAATACTTGAGTCCAATCAGTCCCGATGGATTATCGGACACTTTACTGTATGCATTATCAGTTGGACCATTCTATCTTGTCTGGCAGTCGACATGGCAGCGTATTTTTGCAGCCAAGGATGAAAAAACAGCATTGACCGCAGGAATTACTGGCCATTTAATTGTTGCTGCAATTTCATTTTTTCCATTTTTAATCGGAGTTTCTGCAAGGCAATTTGTAGATTTGAATATGGAGCAGGATCTGGTGTTTTCTTATGTGACCAATGAACTACTGCCCGCACCTGTAGCCGGAATTATTTTTGTTGCACTGCTTGCGGCATTGATGACTGGGGCGACTTCTTTTAATTTGCAGGGAGCAAGCAACTTAACCCGTGATTTCTATCAAAGGCTGATAAATCCAAAAGCTACGAACGCGAAGCTACTGCTTGTATCTCGTATATCCGTGGCGATTGTAACTATTTTAGGTACTGGTGCAGCCGTGTTTATAACGAACATTAATGATGCATATCGTTGGGCCTTAATGGTGAATGGTGTCATTCTTGTCTTTCCATTCTTAGCAATTATGTTCTGGAAGCGCGTGACCAAAAAAGGCGTGTTCATCAGCATGATCGGTTCATTAATATTTATATTGATTTATCCGTATACGGGTATGCCCTTTGATCAGGCACTTGCAGGCTATACATTCTCTTTTGTCCTGCTGGTAGTAGCGAGTCTGCTCACATCTCATGATAAATCTGAAGTGGTGAAGACGGCAATGCGTCATAAGCTTGAAGATGAAAAAACACTTGCAAAGGAGCTGGAATAAATGACTGTAAATAAAATAATTAATGCGAATGTACTGGATTTATTGAAGGATAGAGTATATCTGGCTACTGTCGAGCTTTCAGAGGGCCGGATAAAAAAGATAACAGAGCAGAATAAAACCATAGAAAATAATAGTGCGCTGGATTTAAAAGGTAAATGGCTTTCACCCGGTTTTATTGATACGCACAGCCATTTGGTGATGTATAGCAGTTTTCGCAAGCAGCTGAACTGCTCTCCTGAAAATGTGAAGAGTATCAGCGATATTATTGAGAAATTTAAAGAACAGCAGGAAGATATCACCTTCGATGGATGGCTGCGGGGGTACGGCTATAATGAGTTTGAACTTGCTGAAGGACGCCATCCAAACCGTTTTGACTTAGACCAAATTTCAAAAGAAATTCCCATCTATATTCAGCAGAGTTCAGCACATATGGGTGCAGTTAATACAAAAGCACTGGAAATCATGGGAGTCGGTTTAAATGATCCAGATCCTAAGGGCGGACGCTATGAACGTGATGAAAATGGTCTGGTTAACGGAGTGTTGTTTGAATTTCCGGCGCTGGATAAAGTCAAAGCAGTACTTCCAAAAGCAGAAGCGGATGTGCTGGCAGCAGATATCGAAGCAGGAGTTAAGGCTTATCAAGCGAGAGGAATAACCAATACGACAGAAATGGGAGTCGGTATTTTCTCCGGGATGGATGATTATGAAGCAGTGCTGAAATTTTTGGAGACGCCGCAAAGTATTCGGACAAGGTGGGCGATTACGTATCAGCTGCTTTTTCATGAACCAAAGCTTCAAAACCTTAACGCAGATGAGCTGAAGGAGAAATTTGAGTCGCTCAGTAACGGGTACAGCACCTTGGCTGGCGCTAAATTTTTCAGTGATGGCTCTATTCAGCTGCATACAGCAGCTATCCGCGGTAATTACTATGATGGGGGATCATCAGATGATTTACAAATTGAAAAAGAAGAGATGGAAGAGCTTTTTAATCATTTCCAGCGGCTTGGTTATCCATTGATTACCCACGCAAATGGGGACAAGGCTGCACGGACAGTGATAGAGGCTTATAAAGCAACAGCCCAGACAAAAACGACTGATATAATGAACAGAATCGAGCATCTGCAAACAGTAAATAAAGAGGATATTGAAGAAATGACAAAGCATCAAATTGGCGGATCATTCTTTACGAATCATATTTACTACTTTGGAGATATTCATAAAAAGTACTTTTTAGGACCGGAAAGAGTACAAAATCTGGACCCTGTCCGATGGGCGGAAGATACAGAGATGACATTCACGATCCATTCCGATTGTCCTGTTACAGATATCTCGCCGTTAGATTCTATCCGGATTGCCGTGGAGCGCAAAACAAGACAGGGAGAAATACTTGGTGAGCATCAAAAGCTGACAAGAATCGAAGCTTACAGAAAGATGACTGTAGATGCTGCTAAATTAAATGGTACCGACGAGAATGAAGGCAGCATTAATGAAGGTAAATTTGCAGATTTTGCAGTATTAAACCAAAACCCGCTTGATTCATCTGTTCATTTATCAGATGACCTGGTAGAGATGACCATCGTTGGTGGTGAAGTTGTCTATCAAAGAGAGAGTTATACCTGAATAAGTTATGCTAAATCTAATTATTTCTATTTCTGTATTATAATAAGATAAAAATAAAGCTTGAAAACTATACATAGTTGTCGTTATAATAAAAAAGACAATCATGTATAGTTTTTTTATTTTAATTGAGGTGATTCTATGCCAAAGGTAAGTGAAGCCTATAAAAAAGAAAAAAAGAAGAAGTTGATTCAGGCAGCGAAAACAGTGTTTATCCGAAAGGGCTATGTGCAAACATCCATGCAGGATATTATGAACGAAGCAGGCATATCAAGAGGAGCAATGTACAGTTATTTTGATAATATTGATCATTTGTTTATGGAGGTTTTAAAAGAAGACGACTATGACAATATGCAGTTTTTTGAAGCCTCGGATGATGAACTGCTCTGGCCGCAGTTGAAGCAATGGTTTGAAATGCAGCAGGAGGCTATTGAAAATACTCATCAGTCATTAGTTCAGGCTAAAGCAGAATTCTTTTTGTCCTCCAATTATGTAAAGCATGCAGAAGATTTCCCATATATTTCACAGCGTTATAATGAAATGACAAGATTGATAGAAGAGGTGCTGAACTGGGGAGTGTACAAAAAAGAATTTCAACTGCAGCAGCCTGCTGATACGATTGCCAGATATATTATTTCTTTTATAAATGGGCTGATGCTAGACACTTTTCAGCTTGGGAATGAGCAAACGAAAGTAAAAGAGCAATTATCCATCCTGCTTTTTTCTTTAGAAAATATTGTTTGCCCTCATGCGGCAGATAAGGAGTGATTGTATGTTGTTTGAATCTAGAAGAGTGAAGTTAAGGAAGATAACAAAAGACGATACAGAACTTTATCACAAATGGAGAAATGATGTAGAGGTAATGCACTCAACCAGCCCCTCTTTAGATGTCTATCCCAAGGAAGCGACAGAAGAATTTGTAGAATATGCTATTTTGGGATCGGATACTTCAAAAGGGTATATTTTGGTAGATAAGAAAAGTGAAACATCTATCGGTATTGTTTCTTTAATTAATATGGATTATAAAAACCGAAATGCAGAATGTATTATTGATATTGGTGAGAAAGAATACTGGGGAAAAGGATATGGAAAGGAAGGGCTGTTACTGCTGCTGGATTACGCTTTTTATGAACTGAACCTGCATAGAGTTTCCTTGCGGGTATTTTCATTTAATGAGCGGGCGATTCATTTATATAAAAAAATAGGCTTTGAATTGGAAGGGAAAAGCAGACAGACGCTATTTCGGGATGGTAAGTGGCATGACATTATTCATATGGGGATTTTACAGGAAGAGTATTTTGTGAAAAAAGAAGCATAATAGAATCTTAGATAAAAAACAGGAGCAGGAAATTTTTATTTCTGCTCCTGTTTTTTATGTTTGTTTTCATTGCATTTATGTTTCAGGCTATTTGTTCTGTTGGTTAGTAAATTTTTTCAATTTAAAAGTTAAGTTTGGGAATAGGTATTTTTGGGAAGTAGGGTATTATGAGCGCATATTGGATTCAATGAAGCAATAATAAAGTAATATAAAGATTTTGGAAAAACCCAAAGCTCATAGTTACTTAATCAACAGTCATAAATTGGCTAATAAATCTTACAAATTTGCCTCAATGAAATGAAATCCATTGTTTGAATATTTTTTCAAGTTAGAATGAAAACCTCAAGCAAGCATTCAATTCATATGAATTCCTTAGTGTAAACAATATGCACGTGCTAAGTGTATTTATTCTGCAACATTATTACATTAGAGAGTCAGTTTATTCTCAGATATTACAAATAGAATAAAAAAAGGGATTTTTATAGTAAAGTATATATTTTTTGTTAAAATATCTTAGGTATTGTCAATATGTGTCTAAATACTTCAACGGATGAATTTTAAGAGTGAAAATCTGTGTTTTTATTGATTTGATGAATGGTAAAGGAAGGATATAGTTATGTTATTAATTCCAATTGTGCTCGTGATTGCACTGGTTATCGGTATTATGGAATGGAATTCCCATAAAAAGCATGTGAATGCTCTGCCAATTCGGGTCAACGTGAATGGAATCCGCGGGAAATCAACCGTCACGCGATTAATTACAGGTATTATCAAAGAGGCAGGCTATAAAACCATCGGTAAAACAACTGGTACTTCAGCAAGGATGATTTATTGGAATACATCAGAGGAAGAGCCTATCCAGCGACGTCCCGAGGGACCGAATATCGGTGAACAGAAAATGGTTGTAAGGAAAGCGGCAATGCTGGGAGCTGATGCTTTAGTCAGCGAGTGTATGGCAGTTAACCCGGATTATCAAATTGTATTTCAAGAAAAACTGCTTCAGGCGAACATTGGTGTGATTGTTAATGTGCTGGAAGACCATATGGATGTGATGGGACCTACACTGGATGAAGTTGCTGAGGCTTTTACAGCTACGATTCCGCATAATGGCCATTTAATTATTTCACAAGGCCCCTATGTAGATTATTTTAAAAAAGAAGCAGCAAAAAGAAATACGAAGGTGATTGTTGCTGATAATAGTAAAATCCCCGAAGTATATTTACGCAAATTTGATTATATGATCTTTCCGGAAAATGCTTCGCTGGCATTAGCAGTTGCTGAAGCATTGGATATTGATGAAGAAACGGCATTTCGAGGAATGCTTAAGGCACAGCCAGATCCAGGTGCAATGCGGATTAAGCATTTGAAGCAGGGAAGCAAATCAGCATATTTTGTCAATGGATTTGCGGCTAACGATCCATCCTCAACAATCAATATTTGGAAAAATGTAGTGTCTCAAGGCTATTCTGCAAAATCTCCAATTGTTGTAATGAACTGCCGGGAAGATCGCGTGGATCGGACTATCCAATTTGCAGATGATGTTTTACCACATATACCGATGGATAAGCTCGTGTTGATTGGGGAAAAGGCAGAACCAATTAAGAATGCGGTGAGGTCAGGAAGACTCAAAGTCAATCAAATTATTGATCTTCAGGAAAAGTCAACTGACGAAATCTATGGAACATTAATAGAGATAGCATCTAATAATATCATCTATGGGATTGGAAATGTTCATGGTGCGGCAGAACCTTTAGTTGAAAAACTGCAAGCACACACAGAAATAGGAGGATCATAGAATGTTTGGTTCAGATTTATATATTGCACTCGTGCTAGGAGTGATTCTAAGCTTACTTTTTTCAGAGAAAACAGGCATTGTACCAGCTGGACTGGTTGTGCCGGGATATTTAGCACTGGTTTTTGACCAGCCTATATTTATCGCCGTTATTTTTGGGATTAGTCTTCTAACCTATGTCATTGTTACATATGGGTTGTCGCGCATTATGCTGCTTTACGGACGAAGAAAATTTGCAGCAATGCTGTCGGTAGGAATTGTGTTGAAGCTCCTCCTGGATTACGCTTATCCAATGCTTCCATTTGAAATATTGGAATTTAGAGGAATTGGGGTTATTGTGCCCGGCCTGATTGCGAATACGATCCAAAAGCAAGGGGCCATTATTACAATCGGAAGTTCGCTTCTATTAGGCGCACTTACTTTTGTTATTTTAAGCGTCTATTACATCATATAGGAAGGGTTAATATGTCTAAAAAATTAACATACCAAGAAAAAATATTGCGAATGGGGAAACAACAAAAAAAATCTGCTGGTAAACATGTGGCCATCGGTTTAGCTGCCATTGTTATCTTCATTATCGGACATCAAATCTTCTTTTCACCAGATGTAGCAGAAGTGGAAGAAAAGGGTGATTCAGAGTTCACCGCTACTTTCGTTGGTGACATCATGTTTGGCCGCCATGTAGAAGATGTGACAGAAAAACATGGACTAACATATCCTTTTGAGAAAGTAAAACCTTTCTTTGACAACGCCGACTATGTGTCAGGTAATTTTGAAAATCCAATTTTACTTCAAGATGAAGATAATTATGAACAAATAGATAAGCGGATTCATCTACATACGGGTGAGGAGGCAGCCAATGCTTTAAAAGAGCTGAATTTTACAATGCTCAATTTAGCTAATAATCACATGATGGATTATGGGGCAGAGGGACTGAATGACACGATTTCAGCACTGGATAATATAGGTTTAAACTATGTTGGTGCAGGAGAGAACCTGGAAGAAGCAACTGCCATAGATTATCAGGAAGTAAATGGCTTAACGATTGCAACACTTGGATATACAGATGCTCTTGTTGAGGGCTTCTCAGCTCTCGGTTATCGTCCAGGGGTTGCCCGTGCGTTACCGGATAATATTTTTCCGATGATTGAGGAAGCGAATCAAAATGCTGATCTTGTTTTTGTAAATATGCATTGGGGTGTTGAATATGACAATCAGCCGCACCCGAGACAAACAGAGCTAGCAAGGGCGATGATTGATGTTGGCGCAGACGCTATTATTGGGCATCACTCCCATGTACTGCAAGAAGTAGAAAAATATAAGGATGGCGTTATATTTTACGGACTTGGCAACTTTGTTTTTGACCAGGGATGGTCCCGGACTAAGGATAGTGCCATTGTCCAATATGATCTGTTAAGTGACGGGACAGGCAGGTTTGAAATTACTCCGTTACGTATAAACGGAGCACAGCCTTACGTAACAGAAAACAAATACAATCAAATGAAAATTCATTTGCAATTAATGAGAAACCAGCCGGAAGAGAATTTTAAAAAAGAAGATGGAAAGTTGATCTTGGAAGTAGATCATTCTGATGTTTTAGAGGAAAGGGGTTCTGATAGTGAGCAATAAAAAGCTTATTACGATATTGACGATTGTTGTCGTTGCAGGACTGGTATTTGTTTATGCACAGCAAGGGATGTTTGAGGAGGAAGTGACAAATACCGATTATGGTGTCGAGCAATCCGAAATGATGAATACATCGGAAGGCTATGGTGTCAGTGCTTCCCATCCATTGGCAGTAGAAGCTGGGATGAAGGTGCTGGAGGCAGGCGGTAACGCTGCAGATGCAGCCGTAGTGGTTGCCTACGTACTTGGTACTGTAGAGCCTTATGGTTCAGGCATCGGCGGAGGGGGAGAGATGTTGATTTATCCCTATGATGCGGATGAACCGGCTGTCTATGAGTACCGTGAAACTGCACCAGAGTCGGGGGCGAGGCCGGAAACCTTTGCTATTCCCGGTTTAGTAAGAGGAATGGAAGAGCTTAATAATGATTTTGGTTCGATGGACATGCAAGACTTGATCCAGCCGGCTATCGATTACGCAGAGGAAGGATTTGAAGTAGATAATCATTTGGTAGATCGACTTGGTAAAGGATCTTACCGGATGGATGTCGCAGAATTAGATGAATTTTTCCCGAATGGTGAAATACTGGAAGTGAATGATACATTAGTACAGCCTGAATTAGCAGAAACATTACGTTTAATCCAGGAAAACGGAGCAGATGCTTTTTATGATGGGCCTATTGCGGATCAAATATTAGAAAAGGAAAATACATTGCAAGCAGAGGATTTAAGCGGTTATACGGCAACAACAGCTGAGGCGGCTCACGGCAGCTTTGCCGGCTATGATGTTTATTCTGCACCGCCGCCATTAGCAGGAGTTACACTAATTCAGTCTCTGCAAATGGCTGAACAATTAAATGTTGCTTCGACTGAGGATAACCAAAGGGACTATATTCATCTGATCGGAGAAATTTCCAAACGATCTTATGATGATCGTATCCAGAATGTGGGAGATACGTCATTTACAGATACATTACCGACCGATGAACTGACTTCCGCTGATTATACACAACAAATGGCAGATACCATTTCACTTGATGAATTATCCGAGGATTATGAAGTAAATGATTCGATATCAGACGAGGAAGATCACGATAATACGACACACTTTGTCATTATCGATCAAGATGGTACAATGGTATCAGCGACACATACCTTAGGAAATTTCTTTGGCTCCGGTGATAATGTAGGCGGGTTTTTTATGAATAACCAAATGGAGAATTTTAGTACAAATGATGATTCGTTGAATAGCATTGAGCCGGGAAAAACACCAAGAAGCTTCACAAGCCCGACTATTTTGACGAATGGTGAAAAAACTATCGGTATTGGCTCACCAGGTGGGAAAAGAATCCCAATGGTAATGACACAGGTGCTCGTTAAATATTTGATGTTTAATGAACCATTTGATGAAGCAGTTGAGGATAATAGATTTTATATTGAAGGTAATGATATTTTCACAGAAACAGAGTTGGATAGAGATGTTCAATCAGAATTGAGAGCACGTGGATATGAAATCTACAATCAAACGGATATTGACTTTTATGGAGGTATACAATCACTTGTTATCGACGAGGGGTCCAACAGTATATATGGTGCTGCAGATTCCCGGAGAAACGGTGTTTGGCAAGCCGATACAAATAATTAATCTTAAAAGAACAGGAGGAAGGTAAAGTGAAGAAAGTATTATCAGGCGTTACGCCAATTTTACTGCTTGTTCTCGCATTAACATTTATGACCAATTATAAACAATTGGATGATCTATCGGATTCAGAACGATATCAAATCCGAAGCTACGTGGAAGCAGCTGAAAATGATGCGACAGCAGATTCAGAATCTGTCAGTGCCCAGGAAGAGGAATAGTTTGAAAATAGTGTTACGGACACGAATATGAAGAGGATAGATACGGTTTCCAATGAAAATCCAGAATTGAAAAGTGTAGGGAAAGGGTCTCTTTTCGTGATAACAGCAAGGAGTACGAACGTGCAGTCAATACAGAATTTTGGAAGGTAAAATGGTAGGAAAAGAGGCTTATGCTAAACCTATATATCTTATTTTTTCTTCATTATTTTAACCGTAGAAAAAAGCATGCCGAGAAAATACCTTCCTTATTTTTAAAGCTGAGCAGGAGCAGAAAATATTTATTTTCTGCTCCTGCTTTTCCTTAGTTTTAAATTTGAGACGGCTGCTCTACTGGCTGATAGATAGATGCTACAGTCTGTATTGCTTGATCTGGTGCAGCCATTAATGGGTAATACCCTTTTTTAGTCATATACTGCCAAATATCATAAGCGTGATGATTACTATTCAAAAAAGCATTTTCCAAAAATGTTCTTAAATCAGGGTTAGCACACTCTACGGAAGCATTACCGTAGTTTTTGGCAGAACTTTTTTGATTTATTAGATAAGCTGTAGCAATTTCACGGTCAGTATGCTGCTGTACTTCTGTTCGGGGTGTTGCAGGTGGAAATTCAGAAACCGGCGCTTGTGTATAAGATTCCAGTACTGGATTTATTTTAGCTGGTTGAAATTTTGTGATATCAGGTGTTGTTTGACTTTGAACAAATTCCACTTTTAAATTGTAATCCTGAACATGTAATGGGAAATGCTTTTGTAATAATCCCTTCAGTTCAGGATCTTGAGCCTGATTTATAAAGCTGGCCATACAGGATATTGTATTATAGCATCCTGCAATCAGCTCGCTTAACTCATGTAATTCATGTGAAGCTAATTTCATGGTAACTACTCCTTTAATCGTATTTTTCTTATGGTTTGCAGAGAGAGTTAATTTATACACTTTATGCATGTGCAGAAAAATCTTAAGTGAAAAATGAATCAATACTATCCTTCTTTATTTGTTCTTATCTTTTTTATCATGAAATTCTTCTCCAGCTTCTGTCTGCAGATTTTCATGATGAAGATGGTTTTGTGGTTTATCTACATTATCAAAAACAAAATTACGTAAATATCTATGATAAAAAAGTTCGCCTATTGTAATCAGGAAGGCGGCAATTAATGCAGCAGCATCAACAGAAAGCAAGCTATCATATAAAAATGAGCCTATCCCCCAGATAATAATATAAGCAAGTGCAAAATCGCCTACTGCAGCAGCTACGTTCCCTATTCGGGGCAGTATCAGCATATCTCCTGCAAAGCCAACTGCAGTTAGTATCAAACTGGTAATAACTAAGTTACTGAAAGAAATATTAAAAATCATACCTAATGTTATACCTAATATTACTGTCGTCATAACTGATTTAAATAGAAATGCTAAAATGTATCTCATTAAATCATCATCCTTATATTTTTTACTTACAGCTGTATTTTGCACTCTGAAAGTGGAATTTATTCGTTACTGCTTATTTGACAATATCACCTGAGCTTCAGTAGAGGGGCGTATCCATTTAAATGAGCGATGTATCGATAGATAATTGAAGAAACCGGTTATTTACGAAAAAAACGAAAATAGCGGAAGAGATTCCATGGATAGTTGTGTTAAGCAGTGAAAAATTAATTGAATAGGTATACGCTTTTTTCAGTTTATAGTAAGATAAAAACTCCTCCATTTCATTTTTCATTTATTGCATAATTTGAAGTGAGGCCTTCTGAACTCTTAATGACAGAAAATATTTATTTTTTGAAGGGAGCTTACAAGTAATGGTGCTATTTTTTACATATGTGATGGCAGGACTTGCCATTGCAATGCCTGTAGGAGCTATTACAGTAGAAATGACAAAACAGGGATTGAAAAATGGCTTTATGCATGGCTGGGCTGTAGGGCTTGGAGGGATGACAATTGACCTTGTTTTAATTGCTGCACTTTATTTGGGGTTAGCATCTATTTTACAGCTGCCTTTTATTCAAATCCCGATGTGGCTGATCGGCGCAGTATTCTTATTCCTGATTGGCTATGAATCAATAAAAAATGCGGATAACGATATCACACTGGCTGGAGAAAAGTCTGATAAATCCATACGCTCCTCTTATCGTAATGGGTTTCTTGTCGCCATTTCGCCAGGAAATATTATGTTTTGGCTGAGCGTTTTTGGAGCTGTGTTAAGTAATACATATAACCCATCTGAACCATCCAATTTTTTACTTATTGCTGCGGGTATTTTAACTGGGATTTTATTTCATGATATCGGATTATTAGTAATTGTGGCTACAACAAGGAAAGTAATGAACCGAGCCATGATTAAGGGGTTTTCTATTATTGCAGGCGTTGTTTTAATTGGTTTTTCCGGATATTTTATTTATGAATTTTATGTGGTAATAATGGATATCATGTAAGCCGGAACATTTTAAATACTTGAAAGGAAAAGAGATCAAAGCACTGGTTATTCCTGTACTTTGATCTCTTCTTTGGAGAATCCGGGTATATGAAAAAAACAGGCTTACTTCTCTAAAAGAATTGCAATTGCAGGGCTATCTGCTGTATATGAAGCTCCCGTAACGTCACCAAATACTTCTATCATTTTAAATCCGGCATCTTTAACTTCTTTTTTCAAACGTTCAACAGTAAAATAACAGTTCCAAATATTATAGTTTGTGACAGCTTGTTTTTCAATAACAAGTGTTTGTTCCAAAGTGACATGATCTGGATATTTTTTCAATCTTTCAATAGCTAAATGTTCGTTTGCGCTCCAAAATCCGCCGCCTGGATAGTTGTCCCAAGTATTACGTTCTTCAAAGGCTTCATACTTTTTCATAGAAAAAACATCCAGTAATAATTTCCCTCTCATAACAAGAGCCTGATAAATATTTTTTAAGATTTGCTGCCGGTTTCCAGCAGACAAAGCTCTGTAATCACAATAAATAAATGCAGCAAAATCAAAAGAATTTTTCATATTCATTTCTAAATTAATTTTGATACAAATAGGAAATATTTAATCCATGCTGATCAACTGACTGCCTAGCATAGTTAATAGAACGCCTGGAAAAGTCAATACCGGATACTTGATAGCCTGCCCTGCATAATCTTTCCCCATATAGTCCCGGCAAGCAGCCTATATCCAGCAATCTGGGATAATCTTTAGAAGGGATGATGTACTCCATCCAACGTACAGACTTATCAATAAACCTTACTTACGGCTAGCTCCTTCAAAATCAGGATTTAAATGTGCATCCAGCATATATTTTGAAATATGTTCATCATTCCAAGAATTATTGTCGCTCGGCTGATAGAGAGGAGGAAATTCTAACTTTAGGAAAATATCGTTGTGCATTGTTTTCTCTCCTTTTTCGTTTTCATAAGAAGGCAAGCTCAACCCTTTGAATCAAGTGCTATCCACGTAATCAGATAAGTAAGAAAGCTTATAATAAGACTGCCTCCTAAAATGCCGATGACTGTGGTTTGAAAAATTTTGATATCGGTAAAGAGCAGACTCAATCCAAAGCATAGAAGCAGGAGAACAATCCATAAAGGAATCAGCATTTTAAAGGTAAACAGACTTGCTTTTATCGAAATCAGCTCTTCCCGCTCATCCTGTGTGCTGAATTCTCCTTTTTTTGTACTATAGCCCTCGTTATTCTTTTTCTTCCCATATAAAAATCGGGCAATACCAAAAATGATAAGCCATCCGATAAGCAGAAACCAAAAAATACCGAATTCAAAAGAAAAGGAGAAGGGCTCTTCTGTAACGGTAGCGGTCAAAACTGTTTGGATCATTCCTAAGGTAGTAAGCAGTATCATAATGATATTTCCAGTCTGTTCAAATATTATTTTCTTCATCAAAAGGTCACTCCTTCCCTAAATAAAAAATAGCATTAATATCTATTTCCAGTACTTCCGCAATTTGCAATGCCAATAACAACGATGGTGTATAATTTCCCTTTTCCAGGGATACAATTGTTTTTCTGGATACACCAACCTTATTTGCTAATACTTCCTGCGTCATTTTTTTCTTCTTTCTAAATATCTGCACACGATTGATAACATTCATGATATCTCTCATTTCTTCATTAAATGTGAAGTTAACTACTCATTTAATAGTATCAAAATAAAAATGTGTAGTCAACTTCACATTTTTCTATATAAAACTAGGTAACTGACTTTACTTGATTTATATCCTTGCATTCAGATTGATAAAATGAAAAGAAGGTGATTGTTTATCAAAGAAAGCAGTAATAGGCGATTCTTTTAATATCAGTATTTTATTAGTAAATACCATATAATAGACAAAACCCATATGTTTTGATATTGTCATAAAAGCGACAATCAAATATATGTTTTAAATGAAAAAATAATGTATATTAGAACTGTATTTGATTTTTTATTATGGAGTTACTTTTCGTAAACTTCAACTGAGCAAAAATGTATTTTTATGTTATATTTTACATAGAGATAAGGAGAGGTGTTTATATGAAAAAATCGCCATTAAAAATAATTGTGGCTATTACTTTAATTGTTGTCGCACTGGTTGTTTTACTAGTTGTGCTGGTGAATCGGGACTCAGAATCCTTTGGAAGGGAGTTTGATGAAGCCCCATCAACAGAAGGACAACCTGTATATGGTGACCCGGAAGCTCCTGTAACTGTCGTGGAATTTGGAGATTATAAATGCCCTGGCTGTAAAGCATGGGATGAAGGTATTTTTCCGCAATTAGAACAGGACTATATAGATGAAGGGAAAGTTAACATCGCATTTGTCAACGTCTTATTCCATGGAGAAGAATCGCGATTAGCTTCATTAGCCGCAGAAACAGTCTATGAGCAAAATCCTGAATCATATTGGGACTTCCATCATGCGCTTTTTGCTGATCAACCAGAAAATCAGCAGGCAGTATGGGTGACAACAGATAAGATAGAGGAAATTGCAGAAGGTGTAGAAGGAATTGATACAGAGACATTAATGGAAGAAGTTGAAAATAACACATTTATGGATGAGCTTATAAAAGATGATGATCTGAGAAATGCTTTTGAAGTCGAATCCACTCCAACGATTATGGTTAATAATGTCATGATAAACGATGATGATACATTTGATTACGAGGTTATCAAACAAGCTATCGATGAAGCGTTAGGTGAATAAAATGAATAAACTGGATATGAGACAGCTTTATATGTATTTTGCCTGGGTCGTTTCTCTGGTTGCAACTTTGGGGAGTCTTTATTTTAGTGAAATAAAAGGTTTTATACCATGTGAATTATGCTGGTATCAACGAATTGCCATGTATCCGTTGGCTTTCATTCTTGGAGTAGCAACGTTTAAACAGGAATTTACAATTAAGAAATATGTACTTCCAATTGCAATGATCGGCTGGTGTATTTCACTATATCATTATCTTGAACAAAAAGTACCGGGATTTGCACCATTAAAACCATGTGTGGGCGGTGTACCGTGTAATACAGAATATATTAATTGGTTAGGCTTTATTACGATTCCGTTTTTAGCTTTCACTGCTTTTACGCTGATCATTATCTTTATGTTATTGATGAAATCAAATAAAAAATAAGAAAAAGCCGCCGATATTTTATCGGCGGCTTTCGCTTTGTCTGAGAAAAGAGCAATATTATACAAGAAAAAATAAATAATACTTGATATTTTAGGAACAGGATAAAGAAGTATGGGAAGGGAGGTTTAAGCATGTTAAATGAAACCCGAACAATTTATTTAGACCCTGATTTAGATTTGGAAGCATATCGGTTTAAAGGAATTACGCAAAAGTTTCCCGCGCATTTTCATGATTATTATGTGTTTGGTTTTATCGAGGAGGGAGAGCGTGAGTTGATCTGTCAGGGAGAAGAATATGTTATTCACCCCGGCGATGTACTTATTTTCAATCCTTATGATACGCACAGCTGTGAGCAGGTAGACGGTGGAACACTGGATTACCGCTGTATTAATGTAAAAGCTGATGTAATAAAAAAAGCAATGTTTGAGATAAAAGGTGAGGAGATTCTTCCACGTTTTAAAGAAAATGTTTTGTATAAGAGTGAAGTGGCATCTACTTTAAAAGACCTTCATCTGAAAATATTGGAGGAAGAGGAAGCTTTCAAAAAAGAAGAACTGTTTCTTTATTTAATGGAGGAGCTTATTGAGATAAACTCAGACTTGGCTATCCCGAAAGCAGCCCTGGAATCTTCTCACAAAGTTCAAACAATCAGCAGCTTCCTGGAGGAGCATTATACCAAAAAAATTTCCTTGAAAGAGTTAAGTGATCTGATTGGATGGAGTAAGTATCATCTGCTCCGGTCCTTTACCAAGCAGAAGGGGATTTCACCATACAGCTATTTGGAAACAATTCGGGTGAATCATGCAAAAAAACTTCTGGAACAAGGAGTAAAACCGGCTGAAGCAGCTTTTTTAACAGGATTCAGTGATCAGAGCCATTTAACCAAATTTTTTAAGAGCATGATTGGATTAACACCGAAGCAGTATATGAAGATTTTTGAAAGTAAGGGAGAGGGGTAACAAGCTCTATGAAAATAAAATGTGTACGGCTAATTGATGATGATTTGCCTTTAGGATTAATTGTTAATACAGCAGTTATTCCTGTCCTGGAATCTCGTTGGAAAAAGAAAAAGGTAAATCAATTAACAGGCAGTCTCATTCTATTAAAGTAGCTGAGAGGAGGAAGCATGATAGATAATTTACCTGCATATATCCTGATGGCACTGATGATGTCCATGCTGCCTGGAACAGATACGATATTGGTGATGAAAAATACATTTAGTTATGGTACAAGGGCCGGCTATTGCACAATTCTTGGGATAGCAGCCGGTCTGACTTTCTGGACGATGATTGCTGTATTGGGCTTGTCCATTGTTATTGCTCAGTCTGTTATTCTTTTTAATATGATTAAATATATGGGAGCTGCATACCTGCTTTATTTAGGAATCAGAGCCTTCTTTTCAAAGGATACTTTTTCTATGGATGCTATACCAAATGGGAATCGCACAAATAAAAATAATAAAGCTTCCTTTGTGCAGGGGGCAGTCAGTAATATTTTAAACCCGAAAACTGTTTTAGTATACGTTACTTTTATGCCGCAATTTATTGATTTAAGCGGGCGTATTAATCAGCAGCTTATTATTTTGGGATTTATCCTTACGCTGATAGCTGCAGGCTGGTTTTTCATACTTGTTTATTTTCTGGATGCAATGAAAAGATGGCTCAAGAAGCCTTTATTTCAAAAGATGCTTCAAAAATGTACAGGGATTCTGTTGATAGGGTTTGGTGTGAAAACAATCTTTTAAAAAGATTTTTCTACAAAATAAACTTTGATAGCCTTCCAGATTTCATTATATTTTCCATGGTATCTTCTAAAAATAGAAATATTTGATACATTTAAAACAAAAAATTTAAAATATTTGTGGACAGAAATTAATTTATCGCATCGAATATGTTATGATGAGATATAATCCAAATACGGGATTAGATACTGGGCAGAAATGGTAAAGGAGTCAAAGGTAATGACAGATAAAGAATTAGAAATATTGAGAATTATAGAAGAAGATGCACGAATTGATTTAAATACATTAGCGAAAATGACAAGTATAAATGAAGAAGAAATTAAAGCGATATTAAAAAAATTGGAAGAAAAGAAAGTTATCTTAAACTATTCGACTGTCGTGGACTGGAGCAAGGTACCGCAGGCTGAGCAGGTAACAGCGATGATTGATGTAAAGGTAACACCAAAACGCGGGGTCGGATTTGATGAGGTAGCAGAGCGAATCTACCGTTTTTCTGAGGTGCAGGCTTTGTATCTAATGTCAGGAGCTTATGATCTTCAAGTGGTAATAGAAGGAAAAACGATGCAGGAGATTGCCCGTTTTGTTTCTGAAAAACTTTCATCGATAGATTCTGTGATTTCAACAACAACACATTTTCAGTTGAAAAAATATAAGCATGATGGAATCGTTTTTGAAGAGGGCGAAGAAGATCGCAGAATAGTGGTGACACCATGAGTCAATTAAATGTAAAAACCAAAAGCCGCTTATCGTCACGTGTACAGGATATTCAGCCATCCGGTATCCGGAGATTTTTCGATTTGGCTTCCTCCATGGATAACATTATTTCTTTAGGTGTCGGGGAGCCGGATTTTATTACACCGTGGAATATCCGTGAGGCCAGTATTTCTTCTATGGAAAGAGGATTTACTGCTTATTCAGCAAATGCCGGTGTACTCGAATTGAGACAGGAAATTACAAAATATATGTATGATCGTTTTGATGTGGATTATGACGCAGAAACAGAAGTACTGGTAACAGTTGGAGCAAGTGAAGCAATTGATATTGGCTGCCGTGCTATTTTAGACCCGGGTGATGAAGTCATAATTGTAGAGCCTGGATTTGTATCCTATTCTCCACTGGTATCAATGGCAGGCGGAGTTCCAGTCTCTGTAGGAACAAGAATAGAGGATGACTTTAAGGTATCAGCAGAGCAGATTAGGGCTGCGATTACGGCAAATACAAAGGCATTAATGATCAGTTTTCCGAATAACCCGACTGGCGCTGTTATGCTGAGAGAGGATTTGCAGGAAATAGCGACATTGGCTGAAGAGCATGATTTAATCGTGTTTTCTGATGAGATTTACGCTGAATTGAGCTATGATAACCAGCACGTTAGTTTTGCAGTACTTGAAGGTATGAAGGAGAGGACAATATTAATATCAGGATTCTCCAAAGCATTTGCGATGACGGGATGGCGGTTAGGTTTTGTAATGGCTCCGCCTGATTTATTGGCTGCGATGCTAAAGCTGCATCAGTACAGTTTAATGTGTGCACCGACAATGGCACAGTACGGGGCACTGGAAGCATTGAAGAGCGGAATGGACGATGTGGAGAGAATGAAGCAGTCTTATAAGCAAAGACGCGGATTTTTTGTAGAGTCTTTTGCAGAGATGGGCTTAGCATGTCATATGCCTGGAGGTGCGTTTTATGCCTTTCCTTCTATTAAAGCCACTGGATTAACATCTGAGGAATTTGCGGAAAAATTATTATATGAAGAGCATGTCGCTGTCGTGCCAGGAGATATTTTTGGCGCAGGAGGAGAAGGGCATATTCGCTGTTCCTATGCGACTTCGATGGATAATCTGCAGGAAGCTACAAAGCGCATGAAACGTTTTGTCAGCAAACATCTGTAAACATAAGTAATTTGCAAAAAATAATCACTTTATCACTAAAAAATCCGCTTATTGCTTTTTTATTAAAACAATAAGCGGATTTTGTATTTCATTGATTATGCAAAGATATTGCTGATTTTTTGAATATCATCTTCAGATAAAGAAATTTCAGCTGCTCTTTGGTTGCTTCGTACCTGTTCCGGACGTTTTGCGCCAGGGATAATTACATCAACAGATGGTTGAGAGAAATACCAGGCCAGAACAATATGAGCGACCTCCTCACCATAATTATCAGCAATTTTTCTTATTTGCTCTATTTTTTCAAGGTTATCTAAAAACTGCTGTCCCTGGAAATTTGGATTTTTCTCTCTTAAGTCTGAGAAACTAGAATCTTTATCATATTTACCTGCTAATAATCCTGACTCCAGCGGGAAGTACGGGATAAAAGTAATTTGATTCTCCGCTGTATAAGGGAAATAGTTTTTCTCAGCATCACGTTTTAATAAATTATATTCTCCTTGAAACACATCTACATAGCCATCTTGATTTGCTTCCTTCAATTGATCGGGTGAGAAGTTAGAAACACCGATAGAGCGAATTTTTCCTTGATCTTTTAATTCTTTTAAAGCGCCGACTGCTTCTGCTTTTGGTGTATTCTCATCCGGAAAATGGATATAAAATAAGTCAATATAATCTGTACGTGTACGTTTCAAAGCGTCATCAACGGCTTGTTTTAAAAATGCTGGTGAGTTATCCATTACTGTATCGTTACCGACAAATTTATGCGCTGCTTTCGTTGCCAGTACAATATCTTCACGTTTATATTCTTGCATAACTTCTCCTACCAACTCTTCAGAGCGCTCCGGTCCATAAATAAATGCTGTATCCAGCATATTAATACCATTATCCAGTGCTGTACGGACAACGTCTTTTCCTTGTTCTTCATCCAGCATATTTGGATACAGATTATGACCGCCTACAGCATTCGTGCCTAAACCGATTGGATTTACCGAAATATCAGATTTACCTAATTTTACGTGCTTCACCATTTTAAAACCCCTTTTCCGATAAAATTACTACACTAAAAATATACCACAAAATAAGGTAAATAAACATTTTAATCAAGCTGTCCTATTCAGTTTCTCTCCTTGTCTAATAAGAAAGAAGAGAACCAATAATATAAATCCCACAGCTAATGTTACGAATGGAAATAGGATAGGGAAAATTATTGTAGGAATACTCTCCCGCGCATCGGTATAATATCCAATCGGATAAGGAGCCAAAGAGCCGGCAGAAAGCAGCTCTGTTTGTAAAGCGTCCCGATCAGTGAAGCTGAAAGAAGTCATATTTATATTGCCGTTTTCATCTAATATATGCGCGGTGTATTTTAATTTTTCATCTGGAACTCTGTCAGTTATATCTCCGTCTGACGTTTCTTTTTCAACTTCTTTTGTTTTCTTTAAAAGTATAATGAATTGCGTTTTATCATTACTTTTATCCTCCAGGGTTAAATAGGCAATTTCTCCATAGTACCGGTTTAATCCTGCTTCCTCCATTCTGACAGGATAATCTTTCAATTTATCCAGTCCCTCACCGTTGATTTTTAATGATAAATCTGCGATGCTCATTTTTCTGCTCCAAGGGTCTCTATGGCTATTCTCTATTTTTACAGTTTCCTCTGTTTCTATTATGTGATCATTAAAATGAAATGTAGATTCAGTAGGCGGCCCCCCTGTACTCACATTTGTAATCTCATACGCTGCATTCATTTTTTGATTATGTATAAGCTCCATGATCATTTTTGTGCTTAAGGGTAAAGAAGTTAAAAATAAGAGTGCTCCAATAGAAAATAATAAGAATTTTAACATTTTTTTCATGATGATTTCACCTCTGGATGGAAGTAGCTTTGGGTACGGAAATAATAATTCTGTTTGCATTATTATTCCGAATGCAAGTTCATAACTTCACAATGTGTTTCCCATTTTATCACAGTGCAATCATTTTCACAGTAAAAACAGGGAAAAAAAGCCTTTTCCCGATTTTCTCAGGAAAGACTTTTCTTATTCCTTAACAATCAATCCAATCAAAGAAGCAAACTGAATCGCCTGATAGGAAGACACCTTGCAGCCTTTTAAACTTTCCAGGGAAACAGTCAATGCTTCAAAGCTGGAGGAGCTTATATCTATTCCCTTCAGAGAGGTCTCTTCAAAGTTAGCATCATTTAGATCACAGCGGTTAAACTCTATTTTTTTGAATTTGCAATTATAAAAGTCAACATTCGTTAATACAGCTTCATTAAATATGACCTTTTCCAGCTTGGCGTTTCCGAAAGTGGCCAGATTTAAGGTGGAATCGTCAAATCTGACATTGCCGATGGAGGACTCCGGGAATTCACAGCCGACCAGCTTGCAATGAATAAACTCTACGCGGTGGATAGAGGATTTTGTCAGGTTTACATTTGAGAGGTCACAATTTTCGAAACGGACATCCGTCAGCTCTATATTGCCAAAATCCGTCTGATTGAATTGACAATTTTTTAAGACTGCATCGTAAATCCGTACACGTTCCACAACTTCATTGGTGAAATCAGCTCCAGTAATTTCACACATTTCCAGCATGGGATCCTCATCATAAAAAATATCGGTAAATCTTTTTTCTGTTAATATAGGTGAAATTTTAGGAATATCTATCTTCATTTTTATGCCTTCTTTCTGTAAATGCTATTATAATTTTGATACAGGATTTGTTTCAATCATAACATAATATAGCTTTATCGATCTTTGCACAATGGTATACTAGATAATAATGAAAATGATAGATAAAAAGGGAAGGGGATTCAAATGGGAAGATCTGAGGCAGCAATTTTTACGAATATGTGTATGATTGAAAATGAGAAGGGGCAAATTTTAGTTCAAGACAGACAAAATCCAAACTGGCCGGGTATTACTTTTCCAGGAGGACATATTGAAAAAAGAGAATCCTTTCATGACGCAGTTGTACGGGAAGTAAAGGAAGAGACGGGCTTACATATTAAAAATCCTGTCCTGTGCGGGACGAAGCAATTTCAGACTGATCAAGATGAAAGATACGTTGTTTTATTTTATAAAACAGCTTCCTTTTCCGGAGAGTTAACAAGCTCCGATGAAGGAAAGGTATTCTGGATTGAAAAGGATGAACTGCCAGATTATACGCTGGCTAATGATTTTCTAGAAATGTATAGAGTGTTTGTTGATGAAAAAATTTCGGAATTTTATTATGAACAGAATGGTGAAGAAGCAAATGTAGTATTATTATAATTATTTTGATGTTTTTATATGAAGAATAGCATGCGGCAGTGAATGAAAACCAGCTGATAACTTTGAATAAAACATACAGGAGGAAAATTCAATGGGTATATGGCAAAAAGTATTAGAGAAAATAAGCTACCAAATATCTAAACCCAGTTTTGACACATGGTTTAAGAAAACTACAGCTGAATTTGTAGAGGATGCTTTAACTGTCTATTCGTCCAGTGAATTTACAATAGATTGGCTGAAGGAAAAATATAGTACATTGATTGCAGAGTCTGTAAAAGAAGTAACAGGAGAGGATTACAGTATTCATTTTGAAGTAACAGAAGAAAATGAAAAGCTTGCATCTATTTTCCCGAACGCTTATTTTGAATCATCACCAAATGATACAGACAGCATTAGCAGATTAGAGAGAAAGATAGACCGGCTGGAGCAGAAAATTCAGCAGCTAATCAATGTGAAACGCCTGGATGAAAGAGCGGAGCAGCTGGAAGAAAGGATAAGTAAGCTGGAGGAAAAAGTGAAATGATTTTTAATTGTAGATATTTGAATTATTTAAATTCGTTGTTACGGTAATTTAAAAAGAGGTGAATCATTAGATGAGCAGCTTTTACCGGCCAGATTTATTTTTAGATGAAATCAGCGTGGTCACCAAAGGTCTAATTATTAAAGAAATCTGGGCCAAGGCAATATTAAGAGGCAAAAAAGAATTAGAAATCAGGGGCAGTAATACGAAAATAAGAGGTACGATTGGAATAATTGCCAGTGGTACTAAAAAAGTTATAGGCATAGCTAACCTTACTTCTGTTATCGGTCCTTTATCCATTGAAGAATATAAAGGAGAATCTCAGATACCACTGGGGTTCTTTTTTTAATTTTTACTTGACCTTCACGTTACGTAATGCTTTAAGTTATAAACAAAATGTGAAAAGGTGTGAGATAAATGAATATCAATATATTACGATCAGATAAAATTTATAGGGAGATTATCGCTTGCCCGCCAAAAGAAAAAACAGAATTGTACCGTCAAAAGATGCTAGCTCCTTACATGAAAAAGTGGGAAATACAGCAGATTCCATTCCGGGCGAAGGAGGAAAATGGGTTTGATGTGATGACGATAAATAATATGGCCCACCTGGCACCAGAGATGATAACACCGCAAATAGAACCAGAGCTTAAACTGATTTCCTCTGATAAATTATGGGGTGAGTTAAAGCAGGCAATGGAATATAGCTTAAACCAATTTACTAAGCATGGTATTAATTTGCCTGTGTCTAATTATTTATTTACGGTTTTGTTAGGGGATCCTGACAGCGAAATCCTGCGGCTGAGTGAAGGATACAGTGGAGAAGGCGGAATTCCTGGTTATATTTTTCTTAGTTTGCTTCCAAATGAGTACACATTAAAACGATTAAAACCCGCATTAGCACATGAATGTAATCATAATGTCCGTTACCAATTTATTAAATGGAATGATAAAATTAACCTTGGGGAATTAATTGTCAGTGAAGGGCTAGCAGAAAATTTTGCCACTTATCTATATGGAGAAGATTTAATTGGGCCATGGGTCAGTAAAACAGATGCCAACACACTGAATCATGTTATTAAACCTATTTTAAGAGAACATTTAGGAATAACAGGATTACAGCAAATTATGCCTTATCTTTACGGAGATGAAATTACTAAATTACAAGGTTTACCAACAGTAGGAGTACCGCACAGCGCGGGCTATGTATGCGGATATTATTTAGTGAAGTATTATCTGCAAAAAACGGGGAAATCCATTGTAGAAGCAACAACACTTCCGGCTGATGAGATATTAAGCGAGGTGAAAGAATATTGGGATGAAGAAACCGTACTATACCGTTAAAGATATGATTACTATAACTGGTGTTACGAAAAGAACACTTCATTATTATGATGAAATCAATTTATTAAATCCGGATAGTTATTCAGATAAAGGCTACCGGCTGTATAATCATGAGAATCTAAAAAAATTACGGACGATTTTGCTGTTAAAGGAATTAGATCTGCCATTGAAAGAAATAGCGGTGATTATACAGTTGCCAAAACAAGAGCAAAGGAAGATTTTAGCCGGGCATTATAAAGCGATGCAAATAAAAAAGCAAAACCTTGAACGGACATTAATCAATTTAAATGATTTTATGTCAGGAAAAGATATTTCTTTTTTAGATGTTTTTCATAAAGGTAATGTATTACCATTAAAAGAGCAGTATCAATTAGAAGCAAAATATGTGTATGGGGACACTGCAAAGTATCAAGAATACGAAAAAAATATCAAACAAATTCCCGAAGAAGAAAGAGCTGCTGTTTTTGAAGCTTTTGATCAGAATATGCAGGATGTATTCTTAAAATTTGCCAAGTTTTCAAAGGAATCACCTGCTTCTAAAAAAGTACAGCAAATCGTTCTTGAATGGAAAAGTTATCTCGAACAGTTTATGATAGGTGATACAGAAATCCTTCAATGTATTGCTTATACGTATAAGGAAGATAAAAGCTTTAAAGCATATATCAATCAATTCGGAAACGAAACACTGAATGAATTTATTCACCAAGCTATTTTACACTATTGTGAAGAGGAAGAGCTTTCCCAATATAAATAGCAAATCAATATAGGGTTGAAGCACCTAAATTCAGGGAATAATCAATTAGAATATATAGTATAGTTAGATGGAGGTTATATCATGACAAACACATTTAAAGCACTCGTTGTAGAAAAAGAAAATGAAAACTTAAATTTGAATGTAAAAGAAATCGAACCTTCCGATTTACCTGAGGGGGAGGTTCTGGTCAAAGTAAAATATAGCGGAATTAACTATAAAGATGGGCTTGCTGCTCATCCTAATGGCAATATTGTAAAGGACTATCCTTTTATTCCAGGCATTGATTTGGCAGGAGAAGTGGCTGATTCCAAAGATGACCGCTATAAGGCAGGAGATCCTGTTATTGTTACCAGCTATGAATTAGGTGTTTCCCATTTTGGAGGCTACAGTGAGTATGCACGTGTTCCGGCTAAATGGATCGTACCTCTCCCGGAAGGCTTAAGCTTAAAAGAAAGCATGATCTTAGGAACAGCCGGTTTTACAGCTGCTTTATCTGTGCAAAGATTAGAGGAGAATGGATTGAAACCGGAAAATGGTACTGTTCTTGTCACTGGAGCTACAGGCGGTGTAGGAAGCGTTGCTATTTCTCTCTTGAAAAAGAAAGGGTATCACGTAGCGGCCAGCACTGGAAAAGACTCTGAAAAGGATTATTTGCAGCAGTTGGGTGCAGCAGAGGTTATTGACAGAAAAGAGGTTTATAACGGAAAGCTGAAAAAGCTCGACAAACAAAAATGGGCTGCTGCAATTGATGCGGTTGGCGGAGAGCCGTTAGCTTCCTTATTAGCACAAATGAAATACCGGGGCAGTGTCGCTGTCAGTGGAATGGCAGCAGGAGTAGAGCTTCCTTCATCTGTTTTCCCGTTTATTTTACGCGGAGTTTCTCTGCTTGGAATTGATTCCGTATATTGCCCGATGGAAGAACGGGAGCAGATATGGCAGCGTTTAGCTGGAGATTTAAAATTAGATAATCTTGAGGACTTAGTTTATAAGGAAGCAGCGCTGGAAGAATTACCGGAGTTATTGCCAGCAGTATTTGAAAGCAATCATTTAGGAAGAGTGCTTGTGAATTTAGAAGGTTAATTATATATCATGTATTTTGAAGGAGAACGGAGAAAAAAGCGTTCTCCTTCATTTTTTTAATTAGTCTGTCTGCTTGTCAATAAAATCGATCAACTGATCAATAAAACCTTCATAAGACCTTGAATTGGCCAATTTGTTCACGTTTTCGGGGTTAGACAGAATTTTAATATATTCATCGTAAATATCACGGTAAAGGTTTCGTTCATTATAGTTCATAGCAATTAAAGAGACAATTTTTATATTTGAAGCGTCTCCCCAAGAGATAGGCTGTTTCGTTATCAATACAGCAATGGCTGTTTGCAATGCGTCCATATTTATAGAATGGGGGACGGCAACAATATTATTAAAAGCGGTAGACGATAGATTTTCTCTTTTTATAACATCCTGAGCAAAATGTCGTTCAACCAGCTGCAAGGAAGCCATTTTTTCCGTAATAAAACGAATGACTTCAAATTCATCTTTAAAAGCTTTATCACTCAGGATAAAAAGTCTTTTATCAAATAATGAGATAAGGTTTCGCTTGATTTGCTGCTGTTTTTTATCATGCTTTATCTTGTTTACCTGTGTTTGTATTTTTAAAATATCATCCGCATCCATAAAGGTATTAATAAGCACCTCTTTTATATGAAGGTCAAATGGAAGATTTACAGTAGAAATAATTAAATCTCCATGCATCTCAGTTATCTCCTTATCAATCCTGGTTATTATTTTTGAAATAACCAGTTGATTCGCAAAATAATGCTCCAGCTTCTCTTTTATTACCAAGTGTAAATTGTTATAGGCAGGACAAATAAGAATGACATTTATAGACTCATCATTTTTTTGTTTTAATTCCAAACAACTCCCAACATGCAAAGCAATATAGGTTATTTCATCTTCAGGCAATTGAATGTTCAATTCTTCAGAGAGAAGATTAGCAATATAGACAGATAAATCATAAATCAATGGTGAAGAGCTTTTAATAGACTGTGTAAGCGGATTTTCAAAAGAAAAATTATTCGAAGCTCTAATCACCATATTTTGAACATGCAAAGCAAATTTGGTTTTGAACTCTTCATCATCCAAGCTGATTAAATAGCTCTCGTTAACCTTTTGGATAATTCGATTGACTAAATCCAGATATCGGGATTGAGCATCATTTCCAGTCTCTTCAAGAGTATTCGTTGTTTTACTGCTTATCAGTGCCTGCAGATAATATAATTCATTTTCATCCATTTGGACTTGAAAATAAGATTCAATTAAGTGTTGTATTTCATGAACAATCTTTATTGAAATGAATTTTTCTTTAAAAGGATAGACATGATAATGCACATATTGATTATCCTGCATTCGTTCAATGGAAACAACAATATGATAGATAATATTGCCAAGGGTATATTCATTAATATCATAATCGTGACTTTGAATAATTTGCAGCAGCTTTTTTTTGAAGTCACCCAACTCATAACCAAATGACTTCTCTAAGTCAATAATGTTGTAAAAGGTTGTATTATATTCTTTAGTATAAATCACACGCATTATTTTCCGCTTATCTATTTCTTTACCTCTTAAAAACAAATAATCTTTTGCTCTTTCAATAGCCAAATCGTAGCTTTTAATAAATTTCCGGCATTCTATTAAATCCTTTTCAATGGTTGGAACGCTTACAAATAACTCATCACTTAAATCAAATATATCCACACCGTTCTTGGCTAAAACGAGTCTTTGTAAAATGAAGTACATTCTATTTTCAAAGGGTTTATTCTCTGGTTGTATAGTTTCATTATTTTCTATTTTTTTCAGACGATAACCTGCACTTGAAGATTCTATGATAAATAAGTGACTATACTGTTCATTAATATACTGGATATAGTTCCTCAAGGTCCGGGGCGAAATATTTAAATAAGTTAGTATTTGTTTTGATTTCATCCAGTTGCCGTGTTCCTCTAATAAATGAATGAGTGCTTCAATGTTTTTTTCCTTCATTAGAATTCCCCTCCCTTCGTTCTGTTCAAACAATCTTTTTAGAATTAACTTCATTATAATCCGGCGTTACATGATAAGAAAATAAATCTATTGCCAGCCGGTAGGCAAAAGGAATATTCGTTAGTATTCCTTATCCTTGGCATAATATAAGTACATCAAAAACAAGGGGGAAAACAAAATGAAAAAAACAGTTTTATTAATTTGCAGTGGTGGAGCTTCCAGTGGTTTCCTGGCTCAAAATATTCGTAAGTCTGCTAAGAAAAAAGGGTTAGAGGTAGAGGTGATAGCAAGAGGTGAATCAGAACTGGTTGATTATATGGATCGAATCAGCATGGTATTAATTGCACCACATTTAAGCTATATAAAGGACGATATAGCAGATCAGCTTTCAAATACAAATATTCCTTATCAAGTTATTGATCAAATGACTTATGGAACATTGAATGGAGATAAGGGTCTTGACATTATCGTTAAAGAACTTGGGTTAGAATAATTCTGGATAAGGGGGATTACCATGAACAAATTGATTGAGTATATGAACCGGTCATTTGCACCTAAGATGAATAAGATCACAAGAAATGCCTGGGTATCTGCCATACAAGAATCCATTATGGGTGTATTACCGCTGATTCTCGTTGGATCATTAATCACACTGATTATGATTTTAAATGATTTCATACCTAATATGCCTAATCTGTAGCCTATCAGTGATTTTTCATTTGGTTTAATGAGTCTGTTCATTTCTTTTCTGACACCATATTTTATTATGGAAAAATTGAAGAAAAGTGATCGGAAATTAGTTGCAGGTTTAACGGGTGCGGCAATGTTTTTATTTTTGCTCTCTCCTACATTTAATGATGAGGGACAAATTATCTTTTCTTTTGAAAGATTTGGGGCAAATGGAATGTTTGTCGCAATTATTGTCGGGTTGCTTGTTGGTGTTGTGTTTTATCTATTCAGTAAAATGTCCTTTTTTAAAGAATCAAGCTCATTGCCAGATTTTATTATTGTCTGGTTCGATACGATTGTACCAATTACGTTATTACTGTTGGCTGCATGGCTTTTTACAATTGTCGGAAGTTTTGACCTTTATGCTGCCATCCTCAGTCTGTTCGAGCCGCTCAACTATATCGGTCAAAGCTTTGCAGGCTTTGTTATTATCACATTTATCAGTGTGTTTCTATATTCTTTCGGCATTAGTCCATGGGCTTTATACCCTATTATTTTTCCAATATGGATGGCCGGAATTGAACAAAACGCAAATCTATTAAGTCAGGGAGCAGATCCTTCCTTTATTCATACATTCGAAACAATGATGGCATGGATATGGATTGGTGGAATGGGAACAACATTGCCATTAGTCATTATTATGCTGCTAATTGCCAAATCGAATCATTTGAAAGCAATCAGCAGGGTAACAATAGTTCCTTCTATCTTTAATATTAATGAACCGGTTGTATTTGGTGCTCCTGTAGCTTTTAATCCGATTCTTATGATTCCAATGTGGCTGAATGGTATTATCATTCCGGCAATCACATATATCGTTCTTTCAATGGGGGTAATTACCCTTCCTGCTGAGGTAATGCAATTATGGTACGTGCCGATTGGAATTTCCACCTATCTTGTTAATACAGATATTAGCGGACTGTTACTTCTGCTGGTTAATCTCGTTGTATCATTAATAATCTGGTATCCTTTTGTCAAAGTATATGACAATCAAAAAGTAAATGAAGAAAAACAGCCAGAGGAAGTTTAATTTAATTTAAGGAGGGCTTGATTTGAGCCAACATAATGCAGAAAGTTTACAAGAAGTATCCATGAAAATTATATTAGGAGCCGGCGATGCAAGGGCTGATATTCAAGCTGCTTTGAAGGATGTAGAAACGTTTAAATTCGAAGAGGCAGAAGCGAAATTAGCAAAAGCAAAAAAGCATATGTCAGCAGCACATTCAGCTCAAACAGAAACGATTCAAGAAGAGGCTAGAGGAGAAGCTGTTCCTTATTCTACTTTATTTACACATGCTCAGGACCATCTGATGACAGTAATGAGTGAATGGAATATAGCCAGAAATCTATTAAAGATTTCTAAGGTCTTTGATCAAAGAATCAAGAAATTAGAAAGTGAATAATACGCTGATTGGAAGTGATACCGATGTCTGTTCAGGCACCTCATTTATTTCCGAGTGATTTTCTATGGGGGGCAGCAACTGCTGCTTACCAAATTGAGGGGGCTCATTTAAAGCATGGAAAAACATTATCGGTTGTTGAAAAAAATATGAATAAAAATTACGCTGATCCAAGTATTGCTTCAGGTCATTATCAATATTGGGAGAAAGATATTGCACTGATGAGGGAGCTTGGATTGAAAGCATACCGATTTTCTATTTCCTGGCCGCGAATATTGCCGGATGGTCGAGGGAAAATAAATCAAGAAGGCGTAGATTTTTACCGTAAATTGATTAATAAACTAAAAGAATATGAAATAGAACCGATCGTTACCATTTATCATTTTGATCTGCCTCAGTGTTTACAAGAAGAATACGGGGGCTGGTCATCCAGAAAAGTCATCGATGATTTTGAAGCATATTGTCAGGTGCTTTTCACATATTTTGATGATGTAAACTATTGGCTTACCATTAATGAGCAAAGCAATATGTTTCAGCTGCCATATCTGATGGAATTTAATCCTGATATTCCATTGGAGAAGCAGAAATATGAAATGAATCATATTATGACATTGGCTCATGCTAAAGCAATTCATTTATGTCGTACGCTGCTGCCAAATGCAAAAATTGGACCAGCTTTAGGAATTATCCCTAATTATCCTGCCAGCCCCAAGCCGGAAGATATTTTGGCAGCAAGATATGCGGATGAAATGCGGACTTATCTGTTTATGGATTTATATATGAAAGGAGAATATAGACCTTTTGTATGGAATTACCTTGTGGAAAATGGAATAGAGCCAACCGTTGAGCCGGAAGATATGGCACGTATACAATCTGCGAAACCCGACTTTATAGGAATTAATTATTATCAGTCTCGTGTTGTAAAATATATTCCAGAAGATACGGACAAAAAAGAATTAAAATTGAATTATGATGGAAAAGATGATGATACACAATATGATAATATTCCAGGGCTATTTGAAGGAATGACTAATCCATTCACACCTAAAACAAAATGGGATTGGGAAATTGATCCGATAGGGTTTCGATATATATTAAATGAGCTTTATGACCGTTATCAGATTCCATTGATGATTACAGAGAATGGTCTTGGAACATTGGATGAACTAACAGCAGATAAACAAATCCATGATCAGGAAAGAATTGATTTTCTGCGTGACCATATCCGGCAGCTTCAACTGGCAATCAAGGATGGTGTAGAAGTTTGGGGATATATGCCATGGTCCTTTATAGATTTGTTAAGCACCTCCAGCGGTTTTAGAAAAAGATATGGGTTCGTATATATAGACCGTGACGATAAGGATATTAAAACCTTGGAGCGGATTAAAAAGGATAGCTTTTTCTGGTATCAAAAAGTGATTGCTTCCAATGGCTGTCAGCTTTAAATAAAAAGAATGCTGAGATTGTATAATACATATCTGGGCATTCTTTTTATTTGATAAAATGTATGGTTTGCTAAAGTCCGGGAAGAAATAAAGCCTGAAGCTTTTTTATACAATAATCGGCTGTTTGTTCTAAAATATTATCAGATAACGGAGCAATTTTATCTAACTATTGAATTTAGCTCTTAATTCGGGTAAAGTAGCCTTTGTAAGAAGAGTGTGTTCTAAACTTTCCAGATAACGGCAAGCGGTTTTTGTTGCGTAATAAGAACCTTGGTTTAAATTTATATGATTTCATAAAAATCTTTTTCATGTCTGACATGGAAAAGATTTTTTAGGGACGAATAATGCTGTTTATGGAAGGAATAATGCATTTAAAAAACATACTAAGAAAGGGGTTTTGTATGAAAAACTATCTATTTCTAATTACCGGCACCTTTTTCTTTGCTGCTTCTGTAGCCATTTTCGCGATGCCGAATTCCTTAGCAGAGGGAGGCGTTCCTGGGCTGGCGCTGCTTATCTACCACGAAACAGATATATCACCTGCATTAACTACTCTTATTCTGAATGCAGTAATTCTTTTAATCGGCTTTCGTTATTTGCCGAAAGATATGATTATCAAATCACTTGTAACTATACCACTATTTTCATTCTTTATTTATATCCTCGAAGACATAACTTCAGGAATACCAGACCCTCTTCTGGCAGCAATCTTTGCAGGTGTATTTACTGGTGCAGGCTTTGGACTTATTTTCCGTTCAGGAAGTACCACAGGTGGAACATCGACCATTGCCCGTATGTTGAACTATAAATTTGGCTGGGAATTGACAGGGACCAATTTTGTTTTGGATGCCTCTGTTGTCGTTGCCGGGATTTTTGTTATTGGTCCGCTATACACGATGTATACGGTGCTCGCGCTATTTATTGGAAAAAGGGTAACGGACTATGTGTTAGAAGGTTTTGAAGCTAAAAGAGTGGTGCATATATTTTCTAATAAAACGAAAGAAGTGGAGCATGCACTGCAAACGAGCCTGGGAACACATACGACTGTATTAAAAGCAGAAAAAAATGCAGATGGTGTCGAGGAAAACCTGATTTATGTCGCTATTCCGAAACAGCGGCTATTCTATCTGAAAAAGCTGGTCAGCAGTATTGACGAAAACGCATTTACAGTTGTACACACTGTGAAGGATGTTACAGGCGGCAGCTTTGCAGAGGCACATCACCCGGGACAGAAAACATTTAGAAGCAAGAAATTGGAGCGTCGTTATTATAAGAAGCAGGCAGATGAAGAGAGTTTTACACCGACTGCCGATGCAGTAATTGAGAATAAAAAATAAATTCTATTTACAAGTTAGAAAGTTTTTTCGCTATATGAATTGCACTGTATCGCTAGTGCTCGTCTATATTGCGTTTGTATTTCGCCCTGTTTTCGGGTATAATTCCATTATAGAATCGTATAATATTAAAAACCGTCTGGTGTGTCAGCACCAAACGGTACAATAAACCAATTCTCTATTTGAGGGTTGGCGCTTTAGTTATAAAATAACCCCTAACGCCTGCAAAGCATATGAGGGGTTATTTTTTATTGTTTTCGGACATGATAAACGCAATCAGTGATCCAAAAGAAATCATCAGTATTAATACGCTTCCAATATCCATTAGCGTCACCTCCCTTCTTTGGAAAAATCAAAGAAGGTATAACGGTGCGCTCCCCTCATATGCAATTGGTTTATTGATAGATTTAGTATAGCATATAGATTTAAAAAAGCTCCATTTTATAAGGATATTTCCTGTTTTTTTGTAAAAGAAGCTTAATCTCTCTTTTCTCTAAAAAACTGCCAATAAACAGAATAAGGAATAATAACCCCAGCCAAAAGAAAATATTTATGAACAACTATATCTGCTTCACCCCGCCAGTTAAAATGGATTGGAATCGAATCGGGTAAAAATAAAATAACGATAAACAAAACAAAAAACATAATTAAAAATACGATAATATCCTTTTTCATAAACATTCTCCTTATATAAGTTTTATTGTGCAGGTCCGTCGATAGAAAATCACAGCTAAACTGATTAATAGGATGGAGAGAGCAAGGTAAATAATGTATAACGGAAGCACCTGGAACAGAATAAGCGCCAGCGGTACAATCACTATTGCCATCCCGGTGAAGGCTGAAATCAAAACAGGCGGGCTTTGTTTAACGATATACATATCATTTTTCCAGCTGAAATTTGGATTGGAAAAATTCAGCATTAATCCAAATGTCGTGATAAAAGCTGAATAGCTTAAAGGAATAAGTATCGCCCATATCAGCTGTTCCATATTTGGAGAAAGCCTGATAATAAAAGCAATAATACTTATCCAAAAACCAGATAAATGCAGGGAAAAGGTACAGGCTAATTTAGCATGAATTACTCTTCTTTGTTCAATAGGCAGTGTTTTTAAGATCCAGATTTTATTTCCCTCCATCGATAGAGCTGCAGTTGTCGGATTACTTATCAGAAGTAGAGCTGCACTAAAAGTAGGGAATATATTTGTTATTGTCCCGCTAGAAACAGACATCGGAATAAGAGCTGTCAATTTTTCCACTCCAAACAAGAGCAGAGCCATACTGAGAAAAATTAATAGTACGGTACCCAGTATCGAATTGAGCAGGTAGTTGTATGAACTGAATAAAGTATTTATTTCTTGCTTCCAAAGCGCAAAGAAAATGCTTCGCTGTTTGATAGCTTTTTGCTTCACATTGTTATTACTTTTTAAAGCAAGAAGACGTAAGTTAAGCTTCCGGTAGTATTTACTGCCAGTCAGAATCAGCAAAATAAGCAGTAAACAACTGATAAAAATAAAAGCAAGAATATGAAATATATGATCCGCACTATCAAACTGCAATAATACAGATGGCAGATAAATATTAGTCATTTGTCTGTATAAAAATGCCCCGATATTCTGCATGTCACTTGTCTGATTAGATTGCGTGATAATAAAATAGCTGAACATACCTAAAAGAATAAGAGAGAAAGAAACGGCAATCAGCTTCATCTGTCGAAAATAAGCAGCCAGGTGATAAACAAGACTTCCAAAAATTACCCCAATACAAATGGGAATAACAGGTATAATCAGTGCTGTAATAAAAAACAGCAAGATTAAAAGTGGAGATGCCGCATCATCAGGTGCCCAGACAAGTAATACTGGTATAGTAAAAAGCAGGCTGACCAGTAAATGAAAGAAGTATAAATGAAGCAGCTTGCTGATAAATATTTCTTTTTCACTGACTGGATAAGTGGACAGCTGTTCAAAATCACTACTGCCAAAAATAGTGCCGTTTGCACGTAAAAGTGATAAAAAAATCATCATGATACTGGAAACAGAAAGCATGTATGCCGGGATGAGAGCTGTCTGCCCAAGACTGACCAGTGTTTTTGCTGTCAACGTATTATAAATAAGTAGAAATATTCCCATAAGGAGCAGCGCAGCAAAAGTTATTTTGACCCCATTACCTTGTTTGGCGGAACGAAATAATTGATGGAATGGAATACTGCTGGCAAGGTCATTTTTGAATAATATCCATATTTTTTGATTCATTACGGACCTCCATAAATATTTCTTCTAAGCTTTTCGAGCCGGCAACCTCTTCCATCAGTCCATTTTTAACAAGACTTCCTTTATGAATAATAGCTACCTTATTACATAGCTTCTGGGCAACCTCTAATACATGTGTCGAAAAGAATACAGCACCACCATTTTCTGCATGCTCCTGCATCAGTCTTTTTAATTCAAAGGAAGCGGTCGGGTCTAAGCCGACAAATGGCTCATCTAATATAAATAATGCCGGTTTATGAACTAAAGCAGCAATTAACGCAATTCGCTGTTTCATCCCGTGAGAATAAGAAGCAATACTGTTATTGAGTTTGCTTGTCATTTCAAAAATCGTACTGTATTTTTCAATGGATTGTTTTCTTTCAGTCAAAGGAACCTCGAAAATATCAGCGATAAAGCTGATGTACTGAAGTCCGGTTAAATGCTCATATAAATCGGGATTATCCGGAATAAATGCGATTCTTTTTTTACAGTTAACAGGGTCAGTTTTGATTGAATAGCCATCAATCCAGATCTCACCCTGGTTAAAATGATGGATACCGACAATTGCTTTAATAGTCGTAGATTTACCAGCCCCGTTTGCTCCGATAAAGCCGTAAATATCACCATTTTGGATGTGGAGATTAATATCCGTAATTGCTTTTGTTCCATCTTCATACATTTTTGAAATGTGATTAACTTTTAACATAATTTCCCTCCTATTGACAAATTGTCAGTCATGATGATAAAAGAAACCAATGAAATAAAGGACATTGGTTAGTCTTCTATAGTAGATACTTCAATATTCAGTGATTTTGCCAAGACTTCTTTAAAAGCTTGTAAATAAACTTTCATTTCATCTAAACTGGATTTCTTGAGCTTAAGATCATTGGAAACAAAAACATATCCAGTTACTAGAAAATGGGCAGTTTCATAAGGATAGTCTACCTGAAAAATATTCTGTTCTTTTCCTTCTTCAATAATTTGTGTAAATAAAGGGAGAAGTTTTTCAATAAATTTATGATAAAAGCGATCCATCATATACCTATTTTCCTCCAGCTGAACGGTTTCCTGCAGCGTGACTGTTTCTGCTGTAACCGTATCTTCCTGAATAATGGTTGTCTGTAAAAATTGGTTTAACTTTTCCAGCGGAGTTAACGATGCATTTTCTACTATTTTCTCCATCTGTACAATTAGCGGCTTAACAGACTTTTCAACCAAGATATAAAGAATTTCTTCTTTATTTTTAAAATGATAATAAAGCAGCCCGCGCGAAATTCCAACTTCATTAATAATATTTTGGGTCGTTGTCTGCAAATAGCCTTTTTCTGTAAATAATTTCATTGCCGCATCTAAAATTTCTGCTTTTCTGACTTCAGGCAATTTCACATCTCTCATGTAATATACCTCCTTGCGTTAAGTATATACAAATGACTGACAAAGTGTCAATTCATTTATGAACACGCATTAAATATATGGTATATTTATCATTTTATTATAGGTACTTACTTAGTATATAATTCATATTGAACAAATAACGAAATTAGGTTAATATTAGTTTTGTAATTATATACTAAGTATATATTAAGGGGATGGAATAATTTGATTAAAGTTAGTGGGCTAGTGAAATCTTTTACACAAGGAAAAAATATCACAGAGGTACTGAAGGATGTCGATTTGAAAATAGAAGAAGGGGAATTTGTTGCTATTATGGGACCTAGTGGTTCTGGAAAAAGTACACTTTTACAGCTTTTGGGTGGACTGGATTCCCCTACAAATGGAAAAATTGAGGTGGGTGGAAAAGCGATAAGTGAGATGAGTGAAAACCAAAGAACTATTTTTCGCCGTAAAAACATTGGAATCATTTTTCAAAATTACCAGCTTTTAAATAATTTAACGGTTGAAGAAAATATTGCTTTTCCATTATATGCAGATGGAACACTTGACAAAGAAAAAATGAAGGAAGTAAAAGAACTTATCCAGGCGGTTGGATTAAATGAATTAAATAAAAAGCAAGCCAATTTATTGAGCGGTGGGCAACAGCAAAGGGTAGCTATTGCAAGGTCTTTGGTGAATCAGCCCAACGTTTTATTAGCCGATGAACCGACCGGAAATTTAGACCGCTCTAAAGCAGAAGAAATATTGTTGCTTTTAACACAATTTCATAAAAAGAATAACCAGACGATTATTATGGTTACGCATGATATATTTGCTGCCGGTTTTGCGGATAAAATAATCTTGTTTAAAGATGGAACGATTGAACAAATCATCTCCAGAGAGGATGAGAACTATGCTCAATATCTGGCGAATTTCATGGCGTAATATTACGAGAAAGAAAAAAAGATTTGTATTAACCTTATTAGCAATTATAATGGGAACGTCCTTTATTACTGCTATGCTGATAGCAGATAGAACGACAAAGGATGTTTTTGATTACTATGAAGAAATGTATACAGGAAATGCGGATTTTTGGATTTTAAGCGATGAACACACTTATCCAGAAGAGATAATTAACACTGTTCAAAATCATCAAAATGTAGATGAGACGTTTACGGCGTTAGATAAACAAACCTTTCTTGATTTACCTGGTGAATATTCGGACAGCCAGCTGGCTGTCCGAATTACGGGGGTGGATAATCAAAATAGTAATTTATTAAAGCTGCCAGTAGTAGAAGGAGAACTTGATAATGAAGGGTTAGTCATTCCCGAAACAGTTGCGGATTTGTTGCATGTTGATGTAGGTGATACGTTGTCCTTTCGAGAAATGGGGGAAGTGAAGATATCAGCAATTGTAGAATATACCCAGTTGTTATCAAGTCCAGGGAGTTGGGAACGGGCAGCATCCTCCAGTTTTCGCATGATGGCTCCCCTCGATTTATTGCAGGAGCGGGCTGAGTTGAATGGAGAAATTTCATATATCAGGTTGAGCACACTTGGAAATGACGAGAAATTATTTCGTGACATCCAAGAAGAGCTTTCTGACTCAAGAGCTTTTATTCAGCCGGTTGTTGCTGATGACCGTCAAAGTAATGATGTGGAAGGGCTCTATACATTCTTTTATTTAATAGCCATCCTGACCATGTTTATAAGTGGGTTTATTGTTTTTAATATGATTTATACGGGCGTTATTGAGCGAAAAAAAGAGTTCGCTATTATGAAAAGTCTGGGATATGGGCAAATTTCTATTTCAAGACTAATTTTGATGGAAGTTTCTTTCATAGCTATGATTGGAACAATTATTGGTGTACCTATTGGTATTTGGTTAGGCGATTTGTTTATGATGACCCTTCTAGGCATATTTGAATATGACATGGTTTATTCTCTCAATTGGATTATGCCAACTGTCATTTCTTTAGCAGCAGGTGTTATTTTTCCCGTTTTGTTTTCTATGTTTCCAATATATAGTGCAGGAAAAACATCTATACTTGAAAATTTAAAAATGGGTGCAAATACAAGCTCCAATGAAAAAGTGCACTGGATCAGATACGTCATTGGTTTTGGGTTATTATTATTTTTCTTTATAGACAGTCCTGTGTCATATATCAGCCTCATATTATCTGTCGTTATGTTAAGTCCATTGTTTTTAAAAATATTCAGCATGCTGATTAAGCCGATTATTCTGTTATGCATGGGGCATCCGGGCAGAATGGCAATCTCTAACTTAAGAAAACAACTATATAGAAATGCAAATACTGCGACGCTGCTTTCCGTCGGAATTGCGGTGATCCTCTTATTGGGGGCACTTTCAGATGCAGCACCAGAAAACTATGCAAATCAGATAAAATCGAACTACGGTGGAGATGTCAGATTAACTGCGGAGAAACCATGGTCTGCAAGCGATTTAGATAAAATAAATGATAAAGAATTTGTTGAATCCAGTACTTTATTAACAGAAGCAACACCAATTACATGGATAAATAAAGATATGCATTTAAGGCAATTCTCCATTATGGGAGTAGATCAGAACAGTTTATATTATGATGATTTCAATTATACAAGCTTTGAAAATAATGATACATTATCTATTATACTGGGTGAAAGAGCTTTTCGGGAATGGGGAGGAAAGATCGGGGAAGATATCTTTGTCCATACTCCGGCAGGAACAAAACCGTTTGAAGTAATCGATGTAGCTGCGACCTCACATTATTCCGGCTACGTAGCATTTATGGATGAAGAACAGTTAAATCATCAATTTGGCTGGGAGAATAGTTTTGATTTGTTGATTCATCTGGATGAAAACACAACGGAAGAATCGGTTAGAAATGCATTATGGAGTGAATTTGGCGGTTTTTTGTCTAAGATGATTTTTGTAGAAGAGGAAATTGCTTCAACAACTTCCGCATTTGAAGGAATGAATGAATTGATTCAATTCATGCTAGTCTTAGTTATCCTGCTTGCCAGTGTCGGAACAGCGAACACACTTATCATGAATACGTTTGAGCGAACTTCAGAAATAGGTACGATGAGAGCATTAGGCTTTACAAGATTACAAGTTAAAACTATGGTGTTAGTAGAAGGTTTTCTGATAGGATTGGCCGGAGTTTTAGGAGGACTAATTACTGGCTTGTGCTTATTAGTTGTTGCAAGCAACTCTACATTAATAGGCGATTTCGTTACGGTGTATTTACCTGTCGAATCAATAATATTAACGGTTACTGCCGGAATTCTGTTAAGCTTGATTGCTTCTTGGATATCGAGCAGTGCAGCAAGCAAAATAGATATCCAATCATCTCTAAAAGAAGGTTGATTATGAATGTCCGTGAAATATGGAATAATGACGTTGCTCTATGATAAAAAATGTCATGGTTATGAATTAAAAATTGAATTGGATCAGTTGCTGGGGAGTAAAGGGAAAGTTAATCCGGGTCAAATATATACGACCTTAGACCGCTTAATTCGGGATGAACTTGTTATCCCTTTGGATATAGATGAACAAGAGAGAAAATTGTTTACCTTGGATGTATCAGGCAAAACAGAACTGGAGGAATGGTTATTAGAAGCAGTTCCTTATCATTCAACCAAAGAAGATTTCTTCTTTAAATGGATCTGTGCAAGAAAAATCGATTATGCTAACGAGTCGCAAATGCTTGAACAGCAAAAATCGATGGTTTTAAAAGAAGTAATGGATCTGACCAAATTAAAAACAGACTTGCTGATAAAGGGAGATGAGAACAACTATCTTTTAATTACTGGGAGGCTGCTTCACTTAGAAGCTGATTTAAACTGGATCACCCAAGTGGAGAACAGGCAGACAAAACCATAATATGCTCCGTTGCACCTTTTGCTGTAAAGCAATATGTTTATTAATGTTATCATAAGAAAACCGTTATTTTGAGTGTTTATCAAAATAACGGTTTTTATTTGGAAATTTTAATAAGGTCCTATTTCCTAAAAAAATAATCTTGACAAGTCAACCTTTTTAATCGATAATGATAATCGTTATCAACGATAATGATTATCATTATCGTAGAGTTGACTATACACGGAAAGAGGCGAATCAATGAAAACAATTGAAGTAAATAAAATCGATGTCGGCTATGCAAATGAATTAATCATTAAAAATCTCAGTATTTCGATTCCATCTAATAAAATCACAACCATTATCGGCCCAAACGGATGCGGCAAGTCAACTTTAATCAAAACAATTGCACGTATTTTAAATGTGAAAGGCGGTGCAGTCTTTTTAGAAGGAGAAGAAATTCATAAGGTTGATACAAAAGAGATTGCAAAACGTATGGCAATTCTGCCTCAAACTGCTGAAGCGCCTGGTGGGCTGACAGTATATGAATTGATTTCTTATGGACGTTTTCCTTATAAAAAAGGAATGGGTTCCTTAAGAAAGGAAGATTACGAATATATTAACTGGGCAGTTGATGTTACGGGGCTGACAGAGGTCCAGAATCGAGCAATCAGTGCATTATCCGGCGGACAGAGACAGCGGGTGTGGATTGCAATGGCACTGGCACAAGGGACAGATACGCTTGTGCTGGATGAACCGACTACTTATTTAGATCTGGCACATCAATTAGATATTTTACTTTTATTGGAGCGCCTTAATAAAGAAGAAGGACGTACCATCATTATGGTTTTACATGATTTAAACCATGCTTCCCGTTTTTCTCATTATATGATTGCGATGCGTGATGGAGAGGTTGTAACAGATGGGACACCGGAGGAAGTAATGACCTGTGCTAATTTGCAGCAGGTTTTTCAGATTGATGCACACTTAGCAAGATGTCCGCATAGTGCAAACCCGATTTGTTTATCATACCAGTTATGCCAGGCAGAGAAAGCATCTGCGTGCTGCAGTATAAATTCTGCGTCTAAAGCATATCATCAGACGGCATCTGGTTAAAAGATATAGAAATAAGTAAAAGTACTAAAGCGAAAGGTATCATCCCATGAATGAACAAGAAGAACTAAAAGAAGTAAAAAAAACAGTGCGTCCTATCCGTGGTGTGATTATTTTAACGGGTGGAAGTCTCCTTTTACTATTATCTCTTATGCTGGCTGTTTCGCTAGGAGCAGCAGATATTCAACTGAAAACAGTGTGGCAGGCAATTTTTCAATTTGATCCTGATCTACAGCAACATCAGATTATCAGGGAAATACGTTTTCCCCGCATACTTGGAGCAGCTATTGTCGGCAGCTGCTTTGCAGTATCAGGGGCATTGATGCAAGGGATGACACGTAATCCGCTTGCTGATTCAGGATTACTTGGTTTAAATGCAGGAGCAGTTTTTATGTTAGCCTGCTGTTTTGCATTTTTCCCGGACTTGCCTTATTTATATATGATTTTATTTTCATTTCTAGGCGCCGCGCTTGGAGCGGGAATTGTATATGGAGTCGGATCTCTGTCTAAAAATGGGCTGACCCCGATACGTCTGGTGCTGGCTGGGGCGGCAGTAAGTGCACTTTTAGGCGCTTTAAGTGAAGGAATTGCGCTTTATTATGAAATTGGACAGGATTTAGCATTCTGGTATGCAGGAGGTATTTCTGGTACAAGCTGGAACCATTTGCAAATCATTACTCCATGGCTGCTTCTTGCGTTGGCTGTTGCAATGACATTATCTCATTCGATTACGCTATTAAGCTTAGGCGAAGAGGTTGCCGTCGGATTAGGAACGAAAACTGGACGTGTTAAATTAACTGCTTCTATCATTATTGTTATTTTAGCCGGTCTAGCTGTTTCTGTAGTTGGTGCGGTGAGCTTTGTAGGATTGATCGTACCGCATATTGTCCGCTGGTTTATGGGATATGACTACCGCTGGATTATCCCTGGAACAATTATTTATGGTGCTTTACTTGTGGTGCTGGCTGATTTAGCAGCACGCATCATCAGTCCTCCTCATGAAATGCCAATTGGTGCGTTAATTGCCTTATTAGGCGTACCATTCTTTTTATACTTGGCAAGAAAGGGCGGAGGGATGGTATGAGAGCAGAAAAATACAAACAGCATAGTCAGAAAGGTAAAGCGAAAAGAGCAGTGTTGGTCAGTGTTACCTTAGTTTTTCTGATTATTATCATATTTTTTATCAGCTTAAATACGGGGAGTATTTATTTAACACCAGCAGAGGTTATCTTAACCTTATTTGGCCAGGGTACGGAGCAGCAGAATCTTATTTTATTTGATTTTCGTCTGCCGCGTATGGTTATCGCCCTGCTTGTAGGAACGGGTCTGGCTATCTCAGGAGCGGTACTGCAGGGTATTGTCCGAAATCCATTGGCAGATCCCGGGATTATCGGTATTAATGCGGGAGCCGGCTTATCTGTAATGTTATTTCTATCTTTCTTTGCGGTAACGACGACGATATCTATTATTCTCATGCCTTTTTTAGCTTTTCTTGGAGCCGCAGGAGCTGCATTTATCATTTATGTGCTTTCTTATAAACGCTCTGAGGGAATTACGCCAATGCGATTAGTGTTGACAGGGATTGCAGTTGCAGCTGGGATTAATGCATTAATGATTGTTTTAACACTGCGATTGAACCCGGAAACCTATCAATTTCTGGCAACTTGGCTTGCGGGAAGTATTTGGGGATCTGATTGGCAGTTTGTTCTTGCCTTGCTTCCTTGGCTGGTTATCCTGATTCCATTTGTTTATTCTAAAGCGATGGTTTTGAATATTCTTCACTTAGGTGAGGAAACGTCAATTGGATTAGGAGCAAATCTGGAAAAAGAACGGCGTGTGCTTTTAGCTTCAGCAGTCGGACTTGCCGCAGCGAGTGTTTCTGTCAGTGGCGGAATCGGGTTTATTGGCCTTATTGCCCCACACCTCACCAGACAGCTGGTTGGCGATAAGTATGAGTACGTAATCCCTGTATCAGGATTAGTGGGAGCACTGCTGCTTCTTCTGGCGGATATGATTGGAAGGTTCATTAAACAGCCGGAGGTACCGGCCGGAATTATTGTAGCAGTAATTGGAGCGCCTTACTTTTTATATTTATTAGCCAGACTGAAAGATTAATATTTTAAAACAATATAAAAATAGAAAGAGGAAAAACAAATGAAAAAGCTACTATTTCTTTTTGGGTGTTTGCTTTGTCTTATCGTTATAGGCTGCAGTAATCAGTCAGATGGAAAACAAAATAATGCAGGAAAAGAAGGATCAGATAAAACTGTAACATATGAATCAGAGCAAGGGCCGGTTGAAATACCAGCCGATCCTCAGCGAATTGTAGCGCTGACAAATGGACCAAATGTCTTCGCCTTAGACGGAAATTTAGTAGGAGTAGATGAATGGACAAAAGCAAATCCACTTTTTGAGGAAGGCATGGCAGATGTAGAAGTGGTTTCAGAAAATGATCCGGAAAGTATTTTAGCATTGGAGCCGGATTTAATTATTGCCGGGTCACATATGGAAAATCTGGATGAGTTAGAAAAGATTGCTCCGACTGTTATTTATACATGGGGAAAGCTGGATTATCTAGAACAGCAATTGGAGATTGGTAAATTACTAAATAAAGAGGAAAAAGCCGAGGAATGGATTGATGACTTCAGTAAGCGAGCTAAAGCAGATGGTGAGAAGATTAAAGAAAAACACGGGGAGGATGTTTCTGTTTCCGTATTTGAAACAGATTCAAAAAATTTCTCTGTCTTTGGAGATAATTGGGCCCGCGGCACAGAAATATTGTACCAGGCTATGGAGCTGGGTATGCCAGAAAAAGTGCAGGAAGACGCACTTGCTGAAGGTTATTACAGCTTATCGCTGGAGACTCTGCCAGAATATGCAGGAGATTTTATTGTTCTAAGCAAGATGGGAGCAAATAATGAATTTACGAAGAGTGAAACATGGAAGTCTATTCCAGCGGTGGAAAACGGTCAGGTGATTGAATTTGATACAAAAGAAGCCACATATAGCGATCCAGTTACACTAGAGCATTTACTCAAGATTTTTGAAGAAGGATTTCTTAAATAAGAAGAATGTTTTACTTCGTCTATCAAACAACTAAATATATGAATGGAGAAAAAAGAAAATGAATAAAAAGTTCCTATCAATCTTTATTTCAATCGTATTTTTCATTATGCTGGCTGCGTGCGGTCAAAATAGTGATTCACCGGAAAAAGACGAGAATAAAGCCGAAGCGGGTGAAGAAGAAACTGCTGCGCCGGAGGAAAATGCTACACAAACCATTGAATACTTAGGAGAAGAATATACGGTCCCTGCCAACGTAGAAAGAATTGTTATTACAGGAGCGATGGAGGCAATGGAGGATGCGGTGCTTCTTGAAGTGAATCCGGTTGGTGCAGTAACAGTAGCCGGGGAGTTTCCAGAGGTTTATTCCAGTGCAATGGGAAATGCAGAATCTATAGGGGAAAAACAAGAGCCTAACTTTGAGAAAATTTTGGAGCTGCAGCCGGATGTTATTTTGGGGACAACCAAGTTTCCAGAAGAAGTTATAGAAAAATTAGAGAAAATCGCACCGACTATTTTAGTATCACATATTTCTTCTGATGGAGAAGCAAATCTTCAGTTAATGGCAGCATTAGCTGGAAAAGAAGAGCAGGCAGATCAGATTTTAACAGAATATCAAGAAAACGTTGAAGCAGCTAAAAGTACATTAACAGAGCAATTAGCAGATGAAAAAGCAGCCGCAGTCCGTATAAGAGGCGGAGAAATGTTTGTCTATCCTGAGGATGTTTTCTTTAATACCGTGTTATATGGCGAACTGGGATTGGAGGTTCCGGAAGAAGTGCAGAAAGCGGAAGCACAGGAAGCCATTTCTGTAGAGCAGCTGGCTGATATGAATCCCGATTATCTTTTCTTACAAATTCCTGAAGGTGCAGATGGGGAAAGTAGCCAAATCTATGAAGATATACAGGCAAACCCGATTCTTCAAAATGTAGAAGCCTTTAAGAATGATCATGTCTATGTCAATGTGGTTGATCCTTTGCTGGAAGGCGGTCCGATATACAGCAGGGTGTTATTTTTAGAACAATTGCGTAACAAAATAGAAGAATAAATGGATGGAGGCAGTGTGGTTTATGCGCTCTATCATAAAAAAATATGCAATAATTATTCTAATAGTACTTATTCTTCTGGTAATCACAATGGCAGTATCAATTGTCTATGGCTCTAAGTCAATCAGTCTTTCTACTGTGTGGGAGGCTTTTATCCGATATGATACTGAGGATATGGATCATTTAATTATTCATACCTCCAGATTGCCCAGAGTTCTCGGAGCGTTACTTATAGGAGCTTTTATGGCAGTTTCTGGAGCTCTGATGCAGGGAATGACCAGAAACTATCTTGCTTCCCCCTCGATTATGGGGGTGGCAGACGGATCTGTGTTTGTTATCACATTATGTATGATTTTTCTGCCTGATGCCGCACCAATGACGTTGATTCTCTATTCTTTAGCCGGTTCAGCGCTGGGAGCATTACTTGTTTTTTCCATTGCCCGGTTATTACCGGATGGAATGACACCATTAACGCTGGCTATCTTAGGAACAATTCTGGGGACTTTTTTAAATGGAATTTCCCAGGCTATGGCCACGTACTTTCAAATATCACAGAATATGAGTTTCTGGTACAACGCACGTCTGCATCAAATGGATCCAACCCTTATAAAATGGACGGTACCATTTGCTATTGTAGGATTATTCCTTGCGATTTATGTTTCCAAGGCGATTACAGCCATTTCTTTTGGTGATGAAGTAGCACAGGGGTTAGGAATTAAAATCACGGCAATGAAATCATTAACGATACTCAGTGTTGTTATTTTAACTGGTATATCTGTAGCAATGGCAGGGAAAATTGCTTTTATCGGCTTAATTATTCCGCATATTACCCGATTTTTGATAGGGGAGGATTATCGGAAAATCATTCCATTCTCTGCGATATTTGGAGCTTTGTTTTTAGCCTGGTCGGATATTATCAGCCGTTTTATCAACCATCCTTTTGAAACACCAGTTGGCGTAGTAACCGCACTATTTGGTGTTCCTTACTTTCTTTATTTAATTAAAACGAAGGGAGGAAGGAGCTTTTGAATAAGCGTAACTATCGCAGTCGTTTTACACTCACTTTTGTCCTAAGTGCATGTTTAGCTATATTCGTTATGTATTTGAGTGTAACAAATGGGACGTTTGATATCACGGCATTAGAAGTGATAAGAACACTGCTGGGCCTTGATAGTGCAAGTGACCATACTTTAGTTATTTTTGAATTTCGATTGCCGAGGATTTTGATCGGTGCTATGGTCGGCTTTGCTTTAGGCATTGCGGGGACTGTTTTACAAGGGTTGACAAGAAACCCATTAGCTGATCCGGGGATATTAGGCATCCATGCAGCGGCGGGGCTGTCTATTGTTATCTATATGTTTGTAGTGAAAGAGGCCATTAAAAGTGCTGGCTGGCTGTCCGTTTTAAATATGACATTCTTTGGATGGATTGGCGGGGTTGCCGCAACAGCTTTTCTGATTCTTTTCTCCAGACAGCAGGGAAGGGTTAATCCCCGTATGCTGATACTTGTCGGTATAGCACTAAATTCAGGATTTAGTGCGTTAACCTTGTATATTTCATTAAAGATGAATCCGCAGGACTTTGAGATGGCAACCGTCTGGATGTCAGGAAGTATTTATAGTGCATCTTGGGCACAGATTACAGCTATATTACCCTGGATTATCTGCTTTGTTCCAATCTTGATCTGGCGCTCTTCTATATTAAATGTCCTGCAACTAGATGAAATTTCAACAATGGGCATTGGTGTGAATTTGGAAAGAGAACGCCGTATTTTACTAATATGTTCTGTTGCGCTTGTCAGTGCCAGCGTGGCGGTATCAGGAAGTATCGGTTTTGTCGGATTAATTGCTCCGCATATTGCGAGGCGTTTAGTAAGCATTCATCATCAGTATAGTCTGCCAATCAGCGGAATGATCGGCATGCTGATGGTATTAACAGGAGATTTTATCGGAAAAACAATTTTCTCTCCTGCAGAACTGCCGGCAGGAATTGTTATTGCCATTATTGGTGTACCTTATTTTGTTTATCTGCTGGCAAGGTCCAGATGATAAGAAAGAATGAACACAGGAGGTAATTATTTGATGTATCACAAGGAAGTATTTCAGTTTTCTGGAAAGCATCACCCATATGTAATAAATGTATATATTTCTGAACAACCAGTTCCAGATAACGGGTTTCCTGTGTTATATATTCTGGACGGGAATGCTTATGGAACGCTTTTTAGTGAGATGATCCAACTGCAAAGCAGACGCTCAGAAAAAACGGGGATAGAGCCGACGATGTTAGTTAGTGTAGGTTATGAAGGTGATGAACCATTTCAGCCGAATCGGATATATGATTTTACACCATTTGCAGAAGATACAGAACTTCCGGCGAGGCCAGATGGGTCACCCTGGCCGGAACATGGAGGAGCTGAGATTTTTTTGGACTTTTTGGAGAAGGACTTAATCCCATTTATTAATGAGAAATATAAAACAAATAAGCAGAAGCAAACAATCTTTGGCCATTCACTCGGCGGGTTATTTGTTTTATACACGCTATTTCAACGTTCACACCTTTTCAGCCATTATTTTTCTTGTAGTCCTTCTATATGGTGGAATAAGCAGACAATTCTATCCTATGAAACAAAGATAGATGATAAAAATGTAAAAGGTTTGTTTATTGCTGCAGAACCGATAGAAAATAAGCAAATGTATGCAAACGGATTAGCTATGTATGAAAATCTTTCTGAGCGCAATAAGGGGATAAAAACAGCTTTTTTTGCACCGGAAGGAGAGAATCATATGTCTATCGTGCCTACTTCCTTTAGCAGGGGGATGCGATTTTTGCATAAGTAAAATAAAGAAAGGAATCTCTTAGGAGGTTCCTTTCTTTTCTTCGTTAATATTTTAATTTATTTTGATTTAAAACTCCGTTCATTCTAAAATAACTCCATTCACCCTACTCTTTTCCAAAAATCGAGTACCATTCAACATCGTTCAGACTCCGTTCAATGTTTTCTCCCCTCTCTTCATCAGTATTCTAATGCAGCAATATATTCTCTCCCATATGCTTGAGACAACAAACACATGAGGAGTGAATATTTAATGGAGTGGTTTCAGAATCTATTGATTAATTTAATGGAGGCAGACACATGGGTGCAGTATTTAAGTGTATTCCTTATTTCTATTGTGCCCTTCTTTGAATCGTATGTAGCAATTCCAATTGGGATTATCTTTGGATTTCCTAGTATCCAGGTTGTTTTAATTGGAGCTGTTGGTAACTGGCTGTCTGTGATGGTGTTTATTTGGGTTATTTCCGGTTTGCGAAAGAAAGTGGTCGCTAATAAAAGTAAAGACAGCAAAAGAAAAAATCGCGCGCAGAATATATTCAAAAAATATGGTGTTGCAGGCCTATCCTTTGCAGGGCCGATTATTTGTTATCACGTATGTGCAGCGATTTCTATTGCATCAGGGGCTAAAAAATCTTATGTGAGTATTTGGCAAGCGATTGGTATAGGAGTATGGTCTGTTGCATTAGGAGTAGCTTTTCATTATGGTATCAATCTTTTGGAATATCTTCCAAATCTAAACCCATTTTCATAGGAAAAAGACGTGATTATCAAATAGAGATTTTGAGTCATGGATTATTTCCTGGGGAATAATCCATAACTTCCAAAAGATATGCATTAATAACAATTTATGTAAAAAATATTATTGTATCGTTTATTTCAGTTTTAAGGAGAGATATATGATGAAAAAAATAATACAGATAGTTGTAGCTTTACTGATGATATTGCTAGCAATTATTCCATTTCTGGTTGTCTATGATCCCTTATCACAAGCTATTCCAGCATTACCGGAATTTGAAGCTCCCGGATGGTTTGTGCCTGTCGGGTTTATCAATATTGCCTTAATTGTTGCTCTGTCTTTTTTGTTAGCATCTTTAAGCTCCAACAAAGATTCCGGCAGCCATTAAAATAATGGTTAAATAACAATGCTTCCTATATGATTAAAATGAAGAAAGCGAATGAAATAAAGGAGTAGTTTGGATGGTAATTTCTTTTAATCAGCTAAGAAAAATTGAACAAAATACAATCCTGCTGCCGGAATTGAATTTAACCGTTCAAAAGAAGGATATTGTCGCTGTTCAATGCGAAAACGAATATATCGGTCATCTGTTTGATCTGTTAAATCATCCAAATCAGATAAAAAAGAAAGCAATTACCTTACCAGAAGGCGGATTTCAAAATGTGTATCTGTTTCAGCAGACAGACGGCTTATATAAACGGTTAACCGTGATACAAATGCTTAAATTTTGGTGCAAATTATATCAGCATCAAGCAGATTTAGAAATGATTTTAAATTTATGTGAATTACAGGCCTGTGCATCGAAGAAGACAAAGCAGTTGACTCAATCTGAACAGCGCCGTTTACTGTTTGCTTCAGCACTAATTCAGCAGGCTGCTGTATATATATTTGAAGATCCTTCTCTCGGATTGGATCTGCAATCAAAGCATGTACTTCATAATTTGCTGATACATCTGGCTGATAAAGGCGCAGCAGTACTATTGTTTACAACGACATTGGAAGAGGCAATCCGTCTTGGCAATTCAGTTTACCGTTATTCTAATCGGGGTACTCAGCAGCTGGAGCAGGATATAGAGGATACAGAAGATGTGGGGAAAGAGAACCATGAGGAAGAGATGACAAGTATACAGGTACAGTTAGATAAAATTAGTGCAAAAATTGAGGATAAAATCATTCTCTTTAATCCGCTTGAAATTGATTATATTGAAGCTCGTGATGGACAGACTTATCTTTTTGTAAACGATGAGGAGTTTGCGTCGTCTAATACGATAAAAATATTAGAAGAACGCTTACAGCCGCTGGGCTTTTTCCGCTGTCACCGTTCTTATCTGGTTAATCTGCAGCGTGTACGGGAAATTATTATTTGGAGCAAAAACAGCTATAGTCTCAGTCTGGACAATCCATCAAAAAGTACCATCCCATTGTCGAAAGGAAATTATAGCAAGCTGAAAGAGTTGATTCATTTATGATGAAAAAAAGAAAGCAGGTACGTTTGGATCGGTGGAAGGCGTTGCTGTATAAGGATATATGTGATTTGCGCTGGAATGGGCAGGTATTACTTAATTTTATTGGTGGAATTTTTTTGATTTCTTTACTTGCTTTTGTTCCGGAAGAAACCATCTCATTATCTTTTTTACTTGGATTTATTTTCGTAATGCTTACCATGCTGATGCAAGGTAATTTAATGGTTGAGGAGCAGGAGCAAAGGACAATTCGAAGTCTAAAGCAAGCTGGTTTTTCGTTTAAAGAAATCTATATTTACAAAATGATAGTCACGTTTACAGCAACAGTACTTGTATTGGTTATATTCTCTGTACTTTACGGAAACCATTTTTTATTTAGCATAAAACTATTTATATTGGTTTTGCCTATCATGATTATCATGCTAGTTGCAGGAACTTTCTTAGGAATAAAAACAAAGAATACCATTGAAATTAGTCTTTATGGTGTACCAATCATTATATTATATTTTTTTGTTGAAGGTCTCCTGATGAATAGCAGTAAGGAGGATATGCCCTGGCTGGTTGTATTTCCAAATTATCATCTTCATTACGGAATTGATCAGCTTTACTTCAATGAACCTTTTCTTTCTTATTTGGTCGTTCCTGTGATATGGATGACAGCCGTAGTTGCAGTATTTGTAAGCTGGTATAGAAATCAGAGCTTTGATTAGAAAATGATATGATACGTTTTCCTTAAATGATAAATAAACTAAAAACGGCAGATGAATTGTCTGTCGTTTTATTTTTGGGATTTGAAAAGAATATTATGACAATTTAATATAACGGTATAATTACAAGGTATGTGCATTAAATCTATGCTTTTGCATGTTGAAGTATAAATAAATCAGTTTTTTCCTGTTTTAAGTGATTATTTGCTGATTTATGACATTTGAAGGAGTTGTATTAGAAAGGTAAAATAGTAATTATCTTGCTAAAATCCCTTTCAAAGAGGAATTGTAGGTTAAGCAATTATTAAAGAGATATAAAAAACATAAAGTATCTAAAAAAGGTTTATTTTAAAGAATGAAGAAAGGGGAGCAATACTTATTATGAAAAATATGAAAGGTATAGGATTTATTATCTCAATTTTGGCTATATTCTTGCTTGCAGCATGTGGAAGTTCTGATGATTCTTCCGGAGATGGTGCCGAGGATAATTATAGTGAAGCGGTAGATCATACAATAATCGGGATTGAACCTGGCGCAGGTATTTCTGTTACAACTGAAAAAGCTATTGAAGAATATGATAATTTAAAAGGCTGGGATGTTGAATTATCATCTACTGGAGCGATGATGTCTGAATTAGGTACAGCTATTCAGAATGAAGAACCAATTATTATTACAGGATGGAATCCGCACTGGATGTTTGCGCAATATCCGGATATGAAATATTTAAAAGATCCTCAAGGTATTTATGGCGGAGAAGAAACGCTTAATTCTTTAGCAAGAATAGGATTTGAAGAGGATAATCCAGATGCATATAAATTTATTGACCAGTTTGAATGGGAAGTAGAGGATATGGAAGAGATTATGTATGAAGCGGAAGAAACTGGTGAAGACATAGAAGATATCTCGGCACAATGGGTGGAAGACAATCAGGATAGAGTAGATACATGGGCTGAAGGAGTTAATGACAGCAATGGAGCAGAAATTAAACTTGCTTCTACACCATGGGATTCTGAGCGTGCATCCTCTGGAGTTTTAAAAGCGGCAATGGAACAGCATGGATTTCAGGTAACGGTTACCGATGTAGATGTTGCGGTTGTCTTTGAATCTGTTGCTTCTGGAGATGCTGATGCTACTTTAGCAGCCTGGCTGCCAGTAACACACAAAGATTTCTATGAGAAGCAGAAGGATAACTTAATTGATTTGGGGCCTAATTTAGAGGGAGCTAAAATTGGCCTGGTTGTTCCGGAATATATGGATATTGATTCAATTGAAGATTTAGAGCCAAAGTAATTAAATAAGTGATGAAGCCTTATAGGGGAATCTGCTGAGTAATCAGTGCTGTTTTTCCTATAGGGCTTTTTATTATTAAACTATTATGATTGACAGCGATGATTTAAAAAGAAGAAAAAATTACCTGTAAACCGTTACATTCCTTTTCATTTTTCCTGTCTATGATTTAATATAGAAGAAGGGTAGAAAGAACGATACATAATTTCATATGTAAATAGAGGGGGCGCTACTTTGAGAACAGGAGAAGTCAAATATAATATCAGCATTATATTTATTATTATTGCTATTCTATCATATGGTCTTTTAGCAATGAATTCCTACAGTATGCTTGGTGATTTAGATTCTGATAAGGAGTTCAGAGAGGAAGTAGAGGATAGATTACAAAGTACAGGAGATGAACTCGGCGGTGTAACGCAGGAAGAACAAATAGAAATTTTTAGTAACAGTGTGACCTTTGTTATTATAGTTGCAATTATTTCAATCCTTTTAGGTATTACGGCAGCGGTCTTCTTAGGTAAGCGGATAAGAGTAAAGCTTATTGGTATATTGCTGATCGTTTTAGGCATTTTAAGTACTATTTTAACACTGGGATTAGGCATCATCGGTGGTATTGGTTATCTGATTGCTGGTGTGATGACGGTGGTAAAACAGCGGAAAGCAGGGCATGGAATAATATAAAAAATAAATTGAAGAAAGAAGCACACATACTGAAAATTGGTATTGTGCTTCTTTCTTCCTTGTTGGGTATTATAGTTAATTTACGCTTCTTTATAATATCTTTATTTTTAACGTCTAAACTATTGAATAAAAGAGGTATTAATCTAACCGTTGGCAGTCCTGCTGTTAATGATTAAGCTAGTCGAGAGCAGAAGCTGAAAATGTTCTCTCTAATATTGTCTCTAATTTTTAGGGACTATATACTAAATATAGGAATTCGGAAAAGAAAGATAGGATGATAAGAGTGAAAAGTAAAATTATGCTTGTAGATGATGAGAAGGATATCGTAACCTTTATGAGAGATTCCCTGGAGGCTGAAGGATATCAAATTCTGGTTGCTTATAATAGTGAGGAAGCCTTGCGTCAACTCCCGCAGCAGCCGGATTTAATTGTGCTTGATATCATGATGCCGGGAATGGACGGATATCAGCTCTGTGAAGAGATACGGCAGCATGTATCCTGCCCGATTCTATTTGTCAGCGCAAGAAATACAGAGCATGACCGGATCAAAGGTTTGGTGGTAGGAGGAGACGATTATATAGAAAAGCCATTCAGTTTAAAGGAACTGAAAACAAGAATTTTTGCACATTTACGGCGGGAGCATCGGAATTCGCATAAGGCTTATCATCGGATTCATGCTAAAAATCTCATTATTGATACATTGGCCTATGAAGTATTTTATCAGAATGAAAAGCTGGCCTTCACATATCGGGAATTTGAGATTATAAAGTTCCTTGTGATGCATCCCAATCAGGTTTTCTCCAAAGAACAAATTTATGAACAGGTTTGGGGAATAGATTCTTTAGGAGATTCTACAACAATCACAGAGCATATTAAGAAAATACGTGCAAAAATTCAAAAGTATGATCCACTTTCTACCTATATATCAACTGTTTGGGGTGTCGGATACAAATGGGAAGGCTAATATTATGTTAGCGTTACGAAAACAATTAAGCCGTCATTTTTATCATATTATGCTGTTTAGTATTCTGGCAACTTTGCTTACCTGGATACTTGGATTTCTTTTATTTACTATCATCAATCAAAACAAAACATTGAATCCTGCTAATTACTATGAAAGCCAGATTCCTGAAATGGTTGATAAGGTGAATGCGCAGGATGATATATTGAATCCGGATAATCAGGCAATGTTAGACAAAATCATTCCTTTAGAGGGATTAGACTATCAGATTGTGAATGCAGAGGGGCAGATTCAATATGGCAGTATGAGCGAACGCTATCTTACTTCAAGAGAGGATGTTTTTACGCAGCTGAATAAAAATATTTATGATAACAATCGGATTGTTGTATACTATCCTATTTTTGACAGTGGGCAGAATTTTCTTGGAGCGGCTGGATTTCGGTATCAATTATCCGTTATATCGGCAAATGCAGAATCGCGGATGCTTCTTTTCAGTTTATTCATTTTTGCTATTATCACACCGTTTGTATATATTTTTCTGTGTACTTTTATTATTGGCAGACGCTGGGCGAAACGAATGAAGGAGCCGTTTAATGAAATTATCGCCGGTGCCGGAAAAATAGAAAAACAGGATTTAAATTTTACGATGCATAATCAAAGTAACATTAAAGAACTGCATCAGCTTGTTGCAGCATTTGATAAGATGAAGACAGCTTTAAAAGAAGCACTTGAAAAACAATGGGGTATGGAAGAAGAAAGAAGAGAAATGGTTGCAGCTGTGGCTCATGACCTGAAAACACCGTTAACCATTATTCAAGGACATGCAGAGGGAATATTGGAAAGTAATCACGAGCTTCCAAAGCGGATAACACAGTATTTACAGACTATTCTTTTAAATTGCCAGCGATCTATTCGTTTAATTCAAGAATTAAACGATGTATCCAGCTATGAGAATACAGAATTTTATTTAGAAACAGAACCAGTAAATCCTGAAGTGCTTATTCAGAATAAAATGAACGAGTTCAGACAGCTATGTCATGCACAGAATATTGAGCTGCGGGCTTCTATTCATAATCCGGAAGGCAATCAAGATTTATTTTACCTGGATCCTTTCCGGATTAACCAGATGCTGGATAATATATTAATTAACAGCTTACGCTATACGAAGGAGCGGGGGACTATCACATGGGAAACATATATATCAGAAAAAGAACTTAAATTTATTATTGCCGATAGCGGTCCAGGCTTTTCAAAAGAAAATCAGGTAAAGCTTTTTAAAAAGTTCTTTCGGGAGGATAAAGCGCGGAATAGTGCAGACGGTCACTCTGGTTTGGGCTTATTTATTGCCAAAGCCATTGCAGAGCAGCATCACGGTAAAATCAGTGCGAATAATCATCCAGAGGGAGGGGCGGTTTTTACAGTAACTATTTGTAATATGAAATATAAGTAACTTTTGATTTTTTAATCCGCGTATCTTTAAAAGCTGCATGGATTTCTTTTTTTGCTATAGAAAAAATCCGGCACAGACGCAATTTAAACTCTAATATTTTAAAATTGCGAAAACGCGTTCTTCTAATGTTCACAATTTCATCTGATAAAACCTTTTATATAAGCAAATTAACTGGAATTAAAGTAGTGTATGGTATATATTTTTCTTAGTGCTTAAAATTAATTATATTTATTTGCATGTTTTAAATTTGATATAGATAGGTAAAAGGGAGATTAGATCAGAAATGGCAGAAGCAGCAAATGGGCAAAAACAAAATATGTCCTTACTAAAAATTCTTTCGCAAACGGTAAAAACAGGAATTATCCGTTCCAATTTGATACCGATGTTTGCGGGATTAACATTATCTTTATACACATACCAGATTGGTATTTTAGAGAAGCTGCCGGAAATCCTGTTTGCCTTTTTAGGCTCTATTTTCGTGATAGGAGCAGCGGGAGCTTTTAATAATTTATATGATCGTGATATTGATGCGATAATGAAAAGAACACAGGGGAGGCCGACTGTTACAGGAGAAATCAGGCCCGCGACGGTATTGTGGCTGGGTATTATCATGGCAGCGGCAGGAATTATTCTGCTTTCCCTGACAACCCCGCTGGCAGGGCTCTTGGGTTTTCTGGGATTGTTTTTTTATGTTGTTCCTTATACTATGTGGAGCAAGCGGAGAACAGTATTTAATACAGAGATTGGCAGTATCTCCGGAGCTATGCCTCCTTTAATCGGCTGGGCAGCGATGTATCCAGATATCACACATCCGGCGATTTTGGGATTGTTTGTGATTGCAGTTATCTGGCAGATGCCGCATTTTTATTCTATTGCAATCAGGCGGCATGAAGAGTATCAGGCAGCCGGAGTTCCAATGCTTCCTGTTGTAAAAGGAGTAAGACGGACATATATCCAAACTAATATTTATTTAGTGGTTATGATAGGAATCAGCTTTTTACTAAGCTCTTTAAGTGTCGGCCTTATGCTTGTATCTCTTATAATGGGTACGGGCTGGCTTGCTCTAAGCATTTTTGGCTACAAACGGATGGATTCGGAAAAATGGGCCAAATCAATGTTTATTTATTCTCTTATTCATATGACAATTGTTTTTTCAACAGTGATTATTTATTCACTGATGGGGATTATTTTTAAATTATAGTTTGATATGGCGAGTTGCATCAATTAATAAGAAAGAACCAATTCTGATTTAGAGTTGGTTCTTTTTCGTGGGAGGGAATTTAGTTCTTTAACTGAACTTCTTGCGTTTATTGCTCAAGTTTTACCATGTGTTCAAAAAATCAATAGAGTCAGGTACAGTCCTAACAAAGTAATAAAGAGAATAGGAACAGTTAAAATAATACCGATTTTAAAATACTCTCCCCACGAAATCTTTATTCCTTTTTGCGATAGTACATGAAGCCAGACTAAGGTTGCCAGAGAGCCGATTGGAGTGATTTTCGGACCTAAATCAGATCCAATCACATTGGCGTAAATCAGGGATTCTCTGAGAACACCGGATGTGCTTGTTTCTGCAATGGCAAGCGCATTAATCATTACTGTCGGCAAATTGTTCATAATGGAAGACAGGATTGCTGCGATAAAGCCCATTGCAAAGGTTGCAATAAATAATCCCTGGTTGGCTGCAGCCTGAATTACTGCGGCGAGGGCGGAGTTAAGGCCTGCATTTCCCAGACCATAGACAACGACGTACATACCAATAGAAAAGATAACGATATTCCATGGAGCATCTTTAATAACTTTTTTAGCTCGTACATATGGACTGCGTCTTGCTAAAAAGACAAAAATTACTGCTATTAGCCCTGCGATAATAGAAACAGGTACATGAATAAATTCACTTGTAAAATAGCCGATAAGTAATAATGTCAAAACAAACCAGGCTAAACGAAATATTTTAATATCCTTGATAGCATCCTTTGGTTCTTTTAATTTCGATAAATCATATCTTTTAGGAATTGTTCTGCGGAAATAAAGCAGCAGAACTAAAATCGTCGCAATAAAGGAGAAAAGGTTAGGGATTATCATCCGGACTGCATACTCTGCAAACCCGATTCCAAAAAAGTCAGCAGATACGATATTTACCAGATTACTAATGATAAAAGGAAGTGAAGTTGTATCAGCAATAAATCCTCCGGCGATAATAAATGGAAAAACCATATGTGCTTTAAAATGTAAATTCTGAACCATTGCGAGTACGATTGGTGTCAAAATAAGAGCTGCTCCATCGTTTGCGAATAATGCTGCCACTACAGTTCCTAATATACTGACATAAATAAACATCTTCAGCCCGTTGCCTTTAGCTGCTTTAGCCATATGCAGTGCAGACCACTCAAATAAGCCGATTTCATCTAAAACTAAGGAGATTAAAATAATGGCTACAAACGCCAATGTAGCATTCCAGGTAATATCAATTACTTCCAGAACGTCTGCCCATCCAACAATCCCTAATAAGATAGCGAGGACAGCTCCACCTGATGCAGACCAGCCAATATTCAGACCTCCAGGCTGCCAAATGACAAAAATAAGTGTAATGCTAAAAATAATCAATGCAATTATAAGCGTTGATGTCATAATAATTCTCCTTTATATGACTTTCTTTCATGGAAGCCATGCTGCCTGCCCTATATTTGTTCAAAGCACTATTAAGAAAAAAGAAATTTTTGCATATGGGTGTAAAAATAAATAACTATATGATTATATAGCCCAATCTATTGAGACAGCAAACATAAATTAAAATAAGGACACCAAATTGGGTTTAATCCAGATTTGGTATCCTTGTTTTAAAAAAAGGCGAGGGGTGGTTATTATATAAATATCTTGATGATTTTAAATATGGACTGGTTTTATTTACTTAAGTTAAGGGCGTAAACATTCTTTTAACTTTAGGTGATTAAGCTGATTAGCTTATCATTATTTCACAATCAACGCAGGACAATGCGCGCGTTTCATTACTTTGTGACTTACGCTGCCCAGTACCATTTCCTGCAGTGCATTTAAACCTCGACTGCCGATTACTACAATATCTACCTTTTGGTCATTGGCATATTTAACAATTTCCGGACCAGGCTTTCCACGTAGAATAGTAGTCTTGAAATTTGCATTTGCATCATGAAGAAATTGGATTACTTTTGAATTTTTTTTACGGCGTTCCACGTCGATTGCTTCACTGGAACTGGAATGCAGTACATCTGTTTTTGACTTTTCATAGTCGATAACATACGTAACGTCGATAATAGCTTCTTTATCATACGAAGCCAGTTTAACCGCTTCTTTAGCTGCACGTACCGCATTTTCTGAGCCGTCTGAAGCCAGTAAGATATGTTTATACATAAAATATCTCTCCTTTAATGTGATGACAAAACACCATTCAATTTATCCATTATTTTCTTACTGGAAGTATCCAGTTCTACAAGTTCAACCTGAATGCCTTTTGTTTTTAACAGATCGACTACCTTTAAGACAGCGCCGACACCGGAATCATCCCAAATTTGACTCTCAGAGAAATCAATCTGGATTTTTTTACTCTGTATATCAGATTTTTTAAAGTAATTAACAAATCCATCAATGGAAGCAAAAAAGAGCTGACCCTGAATGTGGTACCGAGTCCCGTCATTTGAAATTTTAACTGTTGAAATTTTTATAACAAAGAAAATGGCACTTAGTAGAACTCCGGCAAGCACACCTTTTGATAAGTCATGCGTATAAACGACAATCACCACAGTAGCTAACATAACCAGCGCGTCTGTCCGGGGAGCCTTCATTAAATATTTAAATGAGCTCCAATCGAATGTTCCAATACTTACCATAATCATTATGCCTACTAAAACCGGCATTGGGATTTGAACAACAAGATCACCCAGCACAATAATAAGGAACATTAAAAAAATTCCTGCAATGAAAGTAGATAAACGGCCGCGGCCGCCAGATTTTACATTAATCACAGACTGTCCAATCATTGCGCAGCCAGCCATACCGCCAAAGAATCCGGTAATAAAATTGGCAATACCCTGGCCGCGGGCTTCTCCGTTTTTATTACTTTCTGTTCCAGTCATGTCATCAACAATTTGTGATGTAAGTAATGTTTCCAGCAGCCCTACAATAGCCATTGATAGGGAGTATGGAAAAATAATTTGTAATGTTTCAAACGTCCAGGGCACATCCGGAATAAAAAAAGACGGGAAGGCTTGGGTAATGGCTCCAAGATCTCCTACTGTTTTAAGATTTACTCCACTGAATATGGCAATGGATGTTAATGCTACAATGGCAATCAACGGAGCTGGAATTACCTTGATGAAGCGTGGTAAGGTATATAATAGAATTAATGTTATGCCCACAAATACATAGGTCATTGTTGATATACCGATGAAATGTTCCAGCTGTGCAGTGAAAATCAAAATAGCTAACGCATTTACAAAACCGATCATAACGGCATTTGGAACAAATTTCATGACTTTGGCAACCTTGCATATACCAAATAGAAGTTGAATAATACCTGTTAAAATGGTTGCAGCCAATAGATAATCAAGTCCATAATCTCTGACCAGTGGGACCATAAGTAACGCCATTGCTCCAGTGGCTGCAGAAATCATTCCAGGACGGCCTCCGGCAAAAGAAATGACGACAGCAATAATAAAAGAGGTGTATAAACCGACCATTGGATCGACACCTGCTATAATAGAGAAAGCTATTGCTTCAGGAATAAGAGCGAGCGCAACGACAATACCGGATAAAATATCAGCCCGGATATTACTGAACCATTGTTGTATTAAATTTTGCATGATGAACTCCTTTTCTAAATTACTTTTCACATTGTAGCACTAGTTTTCCTAAAAAGGAACCCTTTAGGGAATAAAATAGGAGCGGATAATATGATATATGGCTATACAAGACCTTTATATAATGATATAAAATCTCAAAATCAACTAAATTCTCTTAGAAATAAATGTGACCGGATTTATTGCGAAGAACATGGAAGTCCTAAAAAAAGGGATCAGTTGGAGGCACTTTTAATGGAGATACAATCAGGGGATTGTATCTTAGTAGAGAGAATGATTGCTTTGGCTGACACATTTCATCATTTGATGGAAATATTAAAAGTGTGTGAAAAAGATAATGTGAAAATTCATTTTCTGAATGAGGACATTCAAAGCGATACATTGCTGAATATTTATTTACAGAATATGGTAATGTATATGCTTCAATTCCAGTCAGACAGTATCAAACAATCCACAACGCAAGGGATGTATAAAGCGAAACAGCGGGGGAAATCTATAGGTCGTCCAAAAAAATCGGATGAAAATATTAAAAAGGCTATTGCAATGTATCATGATGGTTATACATTATTCGATATCAAAAATGAAACCGGAATAAGTAAGTCTACATTATATCGTTATTTGGAAGCGTTTGGCGGGGAAGAGGAGAATTAAACTTTTCAAAGTAAAAGCCAGCCGCCAGCAAAGATTGGCTGAAATAAAGAGAAATCCAAATACAAATGAATTTTTATGTGTTTGGATTTCTTTTTTCTCTATTCGAGCTCTGAAATAGATTCGGTGATTTCTAAAAACTTTTCAATATCAGATATATCATGACAATGCATCGGCGACACACGAATGGCGCCAGGGATACCTAAAGAAATCAGCATCCTTTCCGAATAAGGGCTTCCCATGATTCTTTCAAATACAATACATCCCCGTTTCCCGTATTCCCGTGCAGCGGCAGAATAATCGAGATGATCAAATCCGATTGCCACAATTAAATCTTTATGCAGCAGGCTTTGGGTATCTGTATAAATGGTAACCATTGGATTTTCTCGTAGCCCTCTGGCATTTTTCGTTCCATTTAATAAAGCAGAAAGAAGTGCTCTTTCATGTAAGTGAATTTTTTCCATACCTTTTACAAATAGTGCTCTCCGATTCTTTGTATCCGTGTAATTTTCACCAATCCAGCAGACATAATCAACAATCGCTGAAATAGATGCATAATTTGACGGTGTTGGAGACCCTAATTCCCACTCGTCACTTTTTTTAGCTAATAGCTTATGATGGCGTAGATTGGCTAATCGGGGAGAGACCCAGCCGATACCGATCCCACGATTTCCAAAAAATTTGTAGGGCGCCATAGTAACGGCATCGACTCCGGTATCCTTTACGTCAATGACCCCGTGAGGAGCATGCTGTACAGCATCTGTAATTACGTATAGATCAGGCTTTATTTTTCTGGACTGTGCTGCAATTTCTTTGATGTCCATAATTGATCCAGAAATATTGGATGCTGACATAATACTCACAAAACAAGTATCCTCGTCAACTAATGCTGCTACTTCTGCAGCATCAATCCCGCCAGTATCAGGATTTGCTTTTGCTACCCGCAGCTCCATGCCCATTTTTTGTGCAGCATAAGAGGCTGCATCATAAGCAGAAGGATGCTCCATCGCTGAAGTCACAATATTTTTGCCGGGGACATTTTCAGCAATCGTTTCAGCAATTTGAAACATCACCTGAGAAGCAGACAGCTGTGTGATAATGGAGCCTTCATCCGCACCGAAAATAACTTTTGTCATATCCTCGATGCTTTGTTTTTTGATTTCCTGCAAATCAAGGGAACGGTTGTGAACTCTGTCTGGACAATCAGGAAAGCTTTCAATAAATGCTTTTATTTCTACAGCACTTTTTAATCTGAGAGATCCACCGGAGTTCTCAAAAAATAATCTTTCTCCATATTTCGGATCTTCATCCAGATAATAAAATTTATCTTTTATCTCTTTCTGCAGCTGAGGAGAAAAGAATTCCCCTTCATTTTGTATTTTTTCTATTTGTTGGTTAGACATGGATAATCTCCTCCTTTAAACTGGACAAATAATGAAAGCATCTGTATTTCTGTATGTAATTATGTATGATCAGCTTTATTATCTAATAACTGAAAGCGATTTTATTATTGAAGGAAAGCTGAAGAGAATAGATAGATTACAAGCAATTTCAAAATGATTACAGATCAATGTGTGTTTCAAGCTTTCATGTTAGTAAAAATTGTAGCAAATGATTGAAATATAGTAAAATTAAATTTATAGTTATTAATTATCGATAAAATAGATATAAAGGGAGGGGTAGTATGAATTTTAATCAAATAGAAGCTTTTTTAACAACAATTAGACTGGGAAGTCTTTCAAAAGCAGCGAATCACTTATATGTATCTCAATCCACTGTAAGCCAGCGTTTACATTCAATCGAAAAAGAATATGGCATCCTATTACTTAATCGGGACAGAGGGGTGAAAGGTATTTCTTTAACGGATGAAGGAGAAAGGTTTTATCAGATTGCATTGGAATACGAGCTTCTTCATGCAGAAGCCAAAAATATGAAAATGAGAAGCGGCAATATGACCATTACTATTGGTGCTGTTGATAGTGTTCATAATTATATATTTCAAAACCTGTATAAAAAAATCACAGAAGAAATCCTCAATATTCGTTTAGCAGTCAGAACATATCAATCAAATGAAATCTATTCATTGATAGAACAACGGAAAATTGATATAGGTTTATCGCTGCAGGAGCGCATATTACGCCATATTCATCTGAAAAAGCTATTTGCTGAGCAGCTTGTACTGGTTCAGTGCAGAAAAAGAGGAGAGCAGCGAAAGGTAATTGCAAATGAAACGCTTCTCCCTGAAAATCAGCTGTACATTTATTGGGGAATCGACTATCAAATTTGGCAGGAAAAGCATTGGGGATCATCTTCTAATTCACATATTCAAATTGATACGGTAAAAATGCTGCAGGAATTTATCGTTGATTCTAATTTATGGGCAATTGTTCCGGTTTCTGTTGCCAGGAGTCTCTATAAGGATGAAATTGTTAATGTTTATATGCTGGAAGATCCGCCGCCAGATAGAATTTGTTATATTGTGGAACGGGAAGGAGGGAATCGTTATTCAAAGAAAATAAATGAAATTCTGCGTCATTCTATGGAGGAAATCGAAAATATTGTCAGACCCTGGAACGAATAAGAAAGAATATGAGCATAGTGGAATAGAAGTTTTATATCGTCCATGCCTTTTTTGTATGGGCGTTATTTATGTTAAATGAGAGTTTTTCTATTTTATGGCAACCATATTTCACAGCTGTGGACCTTTTCTTAAACATCATTAAATATTTGATTTTTAAATATTTAATATTTATATATTGTATTTTACAATAAAACAATTTGAGTGTTACGATACATTACAAGCAATTCTAATTTGAAATAAATACTTTATGATCAATTTATTGTAAGCGGATACAGGGGGTTGGATATTATGAAGCACACTATTGATATAAATACGGATATGGGAGAGGGCTTTGGCAGGTATACTGTAGCGAATGATGAAAAGCTGCTTGATATCGTAAGCTCTGTAAATATTGCCTGCGGTTTCCATGCCGGCGATCCAGTGATAATGAATAACACAGTTAAAAAAGCTGCTCAAAATCAGGTAGCAATCGGGGCACATCCGGGCTTGGCCGATTTAATAGGATTTGGAAGAAGAAAAATAAATGTAACGATGGAAGAAGTAACGACAAATGTGCTTTATCAGCTTGGAGCTTTGAGCGCATTTACAAAGGCGCATCATACAACTTTGCGTCATGTTTCTCCGCATGGTCAGCTCGGACATTATTGTGTTCAGGATAAGAATTTTGCCAAAGCGTTTATGGAAGCAATTAACAGCTTCGATGAATCTATTAAAATAGTTGCTCTGGAAGGTGAATTGGCAGAGGAAGCGAGAAGGCAGGGCTATACGGTTGTTAAACAGATTTTTTCCGACAGGGCATATAATAATGATGGAACTTTGGTAGAAAGATCCAGAGTAGGTTCAGTAATAACAGATTTTGATGAAATGGTTACCAGAACGATCCAGATGATTAAGGAAAATACCGTAAAAACCATTGATGGTAAAATAATAAAAATGGAGGGAGATATTCTTTGTATTCATAGTGATACCGCCAATTCAGATGTTCTTGCTGAAAAGCTCAAGGCAGAATTGGTGAAAAACAATATCAGCATTTCCCCTTCCACTTAACTGTGAATTTACTAAATAGGGGGGCGTAATAATGAATGACTACAAGATGACCAGTTATGGTGATGCAGCTATCTGTGTTGTTTTTTCTGAAATATTTACGGAAGACGCCTGGATGAGGACACATGCTTTAGCTGCAAGGCTGAAGGAAGATAATTATCAATGGCTTTTAAGTATTATTCCTACGTATACTACGGTGATAATTCATTACAATATTATTTTGATAGACAAAGAAGCTGTAACACAAATAATCAGAGAAACTATTAATAAGCTTGATCCTGAATTAAAAATCCAAAAAAGAGATACACATTTTCTTCCTGTTGTTTATGGAGGAGAATTCGGTCCTGACTTACCGGCGATTGCAAAAAGGTTATATATGACAGAGGAAGAAGTTATCCAGAAGCATATAAACAGTCCAAGTCAGCTTTTATCTTTTACAAGTCCGGCAGGCCAGCCTTTAATGGGGAAATCTGAAATTCCGAATACGATTCCCCGAATGGAGACACCTTATGTGAAGATTCCTAAAGGCACGATTGCAATTGTAGGCAGTCAGACAACAATTTATACAAAGGAAACTCCGGGAGGATGGAGGTTGATCGGGCGCACTCCATTGCAGGTTACTAATCCAGAACAAATTCCACCATCCCCCTTTAAGATTGGAGATCTAATACAATTTTTCAGAATAGATGAAAAAGAATGGGGTTTCTATAAAAATAAAAAAGTAGAAGATATGCCGTATCTATTGGAGGAACAAAAATGAGTGACGAGCTTCTCATCTTAGAATCAAATATAGCATCTATTCAGGACATTGGAAGGTATGGGTTGGAGAATTATGGTTTTAGTATCAATGGGGCACTTGATCAGTTTGCTTATAAGATAAGTAATGCTTTACTGGGAAATCCGCTTGAAACACCGGCTATTGAAGTAACAGCCTTTAATTTTGCATTAAAAAGTCATGTTGATATCAGTGTTTGTGTTACTGGAGCACAGGCAATTGTTGAAGCAGACAATGAAGTCATGCCTCAATGGGAAACCTTTATATTAAAAAAAGAAAAGAAATTACGTATTTCCAAGATCCATTCTGGTATGAGAGTGTACATCAATATTGCAGGGGGGGTAAATGTCCCGCTTATACATGGAAGTGCATCCTACGATAGCATGATAGGTATCGGTACAAAATTAACTAAAGGAGATACGTTATCTTTAAATGGAAGTCTAACTAACTGTATAAGGAATAAAATGCGTATGCCGAAAGACGATATACCAGGGTATCAATCTCCTTGGAAAATCAATGTATGTCCTGGCCCTGATGTTGCTATTTTTAAAAAGCATATAAAGTTTTTTGAAGAAGCAAAATTCCGGGTTTCTTTGGAAAGTGACAACATTGGTATCCGGCTGGAGAAATATAGGTTAACCAAATTCTCACCACAGCAGAATTTATCAAGAGGTATTATTCCTGGCGCGATAGAAATTACCCCGCATGGCCAGCCTATTATTCTGCATAGGGGCAGGGGAGGAACAATAGGATATCCGGTAATAGCCTGTATTTCTTCAGCTGATTTGGACTTGGCGGGACAGGTAAGACCTCATGATACTGTCCGATTTACTTTTATCTCCACGGATAAAGCCATAGAGATTTATAGAAAAAGAGAAAAATATATTCAGCAAATACTGGATAAGAGCCTTGAATTAAATGATATATCAACAAAAGAGGAGTGATATAGGTGAGAAGCTTATTGAGAAGTATAGGTCTCCTGGCAGTTCTATGTATCTTTTCTATGCTGGCTGGTTGTATTGAGTTAACGGAACCCACAATAGCAGAGGAGAGCGGACCTTCAAATGAAAGTAATTCAGAGAGTGAGGTTACCCTCAGGTTAGGCCATGTATTTGCTGAAGATGATCCAATACATAAAAGTACGGTAATGCTGGCCGATCTTGCAAAGGAATATAGTGATGGTGAGCTTCAGATAGATGTGTATTCAAATAGTCAACTAGGCGAGGAAAGAGAATTAGTGGAAGGTGTACAAATGGGAATGGTTGATATTGGACTTTCGGCTAATGCTGCTGTGACTAACTTTATTCCATCACTTGTATATTGGGATTTTCCATATATCGTAGACAGTATTGAGCATATGGAGAGAATTGAGGATGATGAGTCAATTATGGGATCTTTGCAAGCTGATTTTGAAGATAATAATCTTGTGAATTTAGGCATACAGTATGGCGGATTTCGTCAGATAACAAACTCTGTACGACCTATTGAAACACTGGTGGATTTCAAAGGAATTAATATCAGACTTTTAGAAAGTGAAGTAATGATTTCTACCTTTGAAAACATACCTGGAACAAGAACTTCCAATATGGCATTTTCAGAATTATACTCAGGCTTGCAGCAGGGAGTTGTAAATGCTCAGGAAAATCCTTTGAATTCTATTTATAGTATGAAGTTTTTTGAAGTACAGGATTATTTGTCATTAACGAATCATTTTTTCACCACAAGATACTATCTTATGAATGCTGATAGATTTGATCAATTATCTGATAAACAACAAGAAGCACTGGTAAGAGCGACTGAGGAATCAATGGAATATCATAAAGAACAACTTTTTGCAGAGGAATCACAAATATTAGAAATATTAGAAGAGCAAGGTATGGAAATTAACGAAGTATCTGATGAATTTGTAAATGAGTTTAGAGAACAGATGAAAGAAGCAGTATACCCGCGATTTTACAATGTTGTTGGAAATGGCGACGAGGCAGAAGGGGAAGAGCTTATAGAGAAAATTGAAGAATTAAGATAAGAATCTGGAAAAGAGTTTATTAATCATTTTGCTTCCACGGGAGGCATGGTTCCCGGTAATATTAGCTGCGAAAGTGAATAAAGTCTAAGAAATAGGGTGAGGTCATGGAGCGAATTGAATCTATATTTAAATATATTGCAGTGTTTTTAATGGGTATCATTATTGTAACTGTCACATTACAAATTGTTGCGCGGGAAATAATCTATTTTCCTGTCAGCTGGACTCAGGAAGTGGCTAAATATTCCTTTATATGGATGAGTTTAATTGGAGCAGCACTTGGCATTAAGAATTTTTCTCATGTAAGTATTGATGCATTTGTTAGTAAATTACCACTAAAACTCCAAAAAATTATTCAATATTTTGTAGAGATCAGTATTATTTTATTTATGGCTGTTTTATTAGTTCAAAGCATTAAATTCAGTGTATCTGCTGCAGGGCAGACATCTCCAGTCTTAGGAGTACCCATGAGTGCTGTATACGTAGCCTTAATCGTATTTTCTATTCTATCTATATTTTTTGCCTTTGAAAAAATTATAAAAATAAAAAGAGGAATCATAAATTTTGAAGAACAAGATAAATAGAATAAATGTCTCTTGGAGCTACTTTAAAGGAGGTACAAAACAGTGATAGCAATACTTATGATTACATTTATCGTGTTAATATTTTTGAATATTCCAATAGCATTTGCTTTAGCCATAGCCTGTTTATTAGCATTACTAACTGATCCAGTACTGCCATTGACTCTTATTCCGCAGCGGGTTTTTAACGGCTTAGATTCCTTTCCTCTGCTGGCGATCCCTTTCTTCATTCTGGCGGGTGCTATTATGGACAAAGGCGGTGTATCTGCAAAAATTATTAATTTAGCTAATGTATTAGTAGGCCATATCCGGGGAGGATTAGCAATGATTACGATCGTTGCTTCGATGATATTTTCTTCCATGACCGGATCATCTACAGCTGCAACTGCAGCTATTGGTAAAATTGTAGTACCTTCAATGAACGAAAAAGGATATTCTAAAGGGTTTTCTGCTGCATTAGTAGCTGCTTCCGGATCACTGGGCTCGGTTATACCGCCAAGTATTACTCTGATTATTTTTGGAGTTGTCGGCGGGGCTTCTATTGGTAAATTACTGATCGGCGGAATTTTACCTGGTATTATTTTAGGAATTATGTTAATGCTGGTCAGTTATATTATCGCATTGGTTATGAAGTATCCATCTGAAGAAAGGCAATCTATTAAAGACCTTGGGCGGTCATTCGTTGATGCAATTTTAGCATTATTCATGCCTGTAATTATGCTGGGAGGTATTTTGCTTGGTATTTTTACAGCAACGGAATCTGCTGTAGTAGCCATTATATATGGATTAATCCTGGGTATGTTTGTTTATAAAAAGATACGTATAAAGGATCTGCCGAATATTTTTTATGAGACCATATTAATTTCTTCTATGGTTGTACTGATTATTGGAATTGCAGATTTATTTGGCTGGCTGGTTACTTCCCAACAGCTTCCACAATTAATAGCTGGTTTAATCACTTCTATCACAACGAATCCATATCTGATTTTGTTCTTGATCTTGTTGTTATTGCTGTTTGTAGGATTATTTATGGAAGCGAGTGCTGCAATTATTATTTTGACGCCTGTACTGCTGCCTATAACTAATTCAATGGGAGTAGATCCAATTCATCTGGGGGTAGTAATGATTTCTGCATTAGCAATCGGAGTGGTCACACCACCAATGGGAGTTAATCTTTTTGTAGCAAGTGCAATTACAAATTTAAATGTCAGTGTCGTGATAAAACATATTTGGCCATTTGTGCTGGCCATGATTGTCGGTTTGATAATTATCGCATACTTTCCATTTTTCACTACCTGGCTGCCATCTCTAATTGATTAAATACATTATAATCCCTGGACAGTACATGATGCATTTCAACAATTGCAAAATGTGCTGTCGGCAGTAAAAGAGGATTTGTAAGGAAATGAGCAGGGGAAATTAAAATAGAAAGTCAGAAAGATTTCATTACAAACTTAAACGGGAGAGGGTGCTTGTATGGATTCTGTGGAAAAGAAATTTTTAAAGCTTGGTGCTGAGAATGCACCAGGTCAGGAAGGAAGGCAGAATAATGATGCAATGAACCTGGTGGGTGATAGGATACCGGGAAGATCAGTTGATTTTTCCCATGGCGACGTCGATGCTTTCCAACCAATTCCAGGCTCTTTAGATAATTTTGTAGAAGGTGTGCAAGTTGGCGGTAAACAGGCATATACGGAATATCGGGGCAGCAAAGAAATTCGTGAAATAACGGCCGGAAAACTTGCTGCATTCACTGGCTCAAAAAAAATTGATCCTGAAAAGAATCTAATTATTACTCCAGGTACACAAGGAGCTCTTTTTTTAGCAATGGGTTCTGTTATTAGCCGGAATGACAAGATTGCTATTGTAGCACCTGATTATTTTGCCAACAGAAAATTAGTAGAATTTTTTGAAGGAGAAGTCGTTTATATAGAAATGGATTACTTTCATTCTGTTTCAGGTGCTGGATTAAATCTGGAAAAGCTGGAGGAAGCCTTTAAAGCAGGTGTGAAGCTCTTTTTATTTTCGAATCCAAATAATCCGGTGGGGGTAATTTATTCCCCGGATGAAATTAGAGAAATTGCTGAGCTTGCGCAGGCTTATGATGTGCAGATTATCGTTGACGAGCTATATTCACGACAGGTTTTTGAAGGTCATAGCTACACGCATTTAGCAGCACAGAATATTTTAAATCCTGAAAACCTGATTACTATTATGGGCCCTTCAAAAACAGAATCCTTAAGTGGATATAGGCTGGGTGTAGCATTCGGTTCATCTGAAATTATTAACCGCATGGAAAAACTGCAGGCTATCGTATCGTTGAGAGCAGGAGGCTACAATCAGGCCGTATTGAAAACCTGGTTTCATGAGCCGGAGGGGTGGATGGCCCAAAGAATTGCGCAGCATCAAGCTATCCGTGATGATTTAGTTACAAAGCTGCGTTCGATTCAAGGTTTTAAAGTAAGGTCAACAGAAGCGGGCAGCTATTTATTTCCTAAAGTGCCGGAATTAACTGTTACGATAGAGGAATTTGTAAAGATTCTCCGTATTCAGGCAAATGTTATTGTAACTCCGGGAACTGAATTTGGCCCAGAGTTTACCGATAGCTTTCGTATGAACTTTTCACAGGATCATTCAGCTGCTGTAGAGGCTATAGATCGTATTGGAACAGTAGTGAAGGGGTATCGAAAATGATTCATTCTGAAGAAAATGTCTCCCCTATTCCGCAGGGACAATATATCCCTGCTTCACGTTTTGAAGATTTGATATTCACATCCGGTATGACACCAAGACGCAAGGGCATTTTGATTCAAACTGGAAAAGTCAGTTCAGAAGAGCCTCTGCATATTTATAAGAAAGCAGTCAGACTTGCAGTTTCAAATGCATTGAATGCCGCTCATAATATAATTAATGAAGACGAAAAATTAAATCAAATATTAGCGTTAAACGTCTACGTTAATGCGCAAGAAAGCTTTCAAGCACATTCGGACTTAGCTGATTTTGCTTCAGAATATCTTTATGAACAGCTGGGGCAGAATGGTATTGGGAGCAGAGCAGCAATAGGAGTTGCATCATTGCCTGGTAATGCACCAATAGAAATCCAAATCACCGCTGCTTGTACTAAATACTGAACGACCTGTATTTTCTCTATCAGTATATGCTGAAAAAGAGATATTTTATTGTAAACTGGATGATAAGGAAGTGAAGAAAAAATGCTGAAAATACAAGAAATAAGTGAACTTATTAAGTCAATAGACCAGTCCTCCATCAGTGAATTTACCTTTCAAGCAAATGGAACGACGATATCCATGAAAAAAAATAGCAACACCACCAACACAGAACTGCAGAATCAAGCAGTAGCAGTGCATGAGCATGCATCAGTAAAAGAAGAGCAGGAGCGGACTGCATCAGACGCATCAGCGAAAATAGAAGACGTTAAAGATACAGCTGACTATGATTATGAAATCCTATCTCCTATTGTAGGAACACTTTATATGTCACCATCACCAGACAGTGATCCTTATGTTTCTGAAGGCAGTAAGGTAAAAAAGTATACAGTGGTCTGTATTGTGGAAGCAATGAAGCTATTTAATGAGGTAGAAGCAGAAGTTACAGGGGAAATAACAGAAATATTAGCTGAAGATGGTGAAATGGTTGAATATGGTCAGCCATTATTTAGAGTAAAGGTAAAGTGAGGGGATGGAGCAAGTGATACAAAAACTGTTAATTGCTAACAGGGGAGAAATAGCTGTACGAATAATTCGTGCGTGTAAGGAGATGGGAATTGAGACTGTCGCAGTTTATTCCGAAGCGGATGAAGACGCATTGCATGTTCAACTGGCGGATGAAGCATATTGCATCGGACCGGCATCGAGTAAAGACAGTTATCTTAACTTCACGAACATCATGAGTGCAGCAGCACTTTCAAAGGTTCAGGCAATCCATCCGGGCTACGGGTTTTTGGCTGAGAATGCTGATTTTGCGGAGATTTGCAGGGAATGTAATATTATATTTATTGGCCCCTCGCCGGAGGCTATTCAAAAAATGGGAATAAAAGATGTTGCCAGAGAGACGATGAAGGAAGCTGGAGTTCCTATAGTGCCAGGCTCAGATGGAATTATAGAAAGTGAAGAAGAAGCAAAGGAAATAGCTGAAAAAATTGGTTATCCAGTTATCATAAAAGCAACTGCCGGTGGCGGAGGAAAAGGTATTCGGATTGTGAGGACAGCTGATGAACTGGTTAAAGGTATCCGCATTACGCAAAAAGAGGCTGAAATAGCATTTGGAAATCCCGGGGTGTATCTTGAAAAATATATTGAGGATTTCCGGCATATAGAGATTCAGATATTAGCGGATAACTATGGCAGTGTTGTTCATTTGGGAGAAAGAGATTGCACCATCCAAAGAAGACTTCAAAAGCTGATTGAAGAATCCCCTTCACCTGCAATCACTCCGGATATACGGAAGAAGATGGGAGAGGTTTCTGTTCAGGCTGCAAAGGCAGTAGACTATACAGGTGCCGGAACAATTGAATATATTTTTGATAGAAAAAGTAAAGCATTTTACTTCATGGAAATGAATACAAGGATTCAGGTAGAGCATCCAGTTACAGAAATGGTAACCGGTGTAGATTTAATCAAAGAACAAATTAAAATCGCAAACAATGAAGAAATTTCCTTCGAGCAGGATGATATTAAATTTGAGGGCTGGTCAATCGAGTGCAGAATCAATGCAGAGCATCCCTTTAAAAATTTTATGCCTTCAGCAGGTGAAATAGAAATGTACCTGGCTCCAGGAGGATTAGGTGTAAGAGTTGATTCAGCTGTGTATTCCGGCTATCGGATACCACCTTATTATGATTCTATGATTGCTAAATTAATTACATATGGGTCCAGTCGTGAAGAGGCAATTCATCGTATGAGACGGGCGCTGGATGAATTTTTAATTGATGGGGTCCATCATACAATCCCATTTCATCGTCTAATTATGGAGCATGATGTTTTTATAGCAGGTGATTATAATACGGACTTTTTGGAGAAGCATCCGATACCTGGAAAAAAACAGCAAATGGATGATTCGGCCAGAATAGTTAAATGACAGCGAAGCAGCTTGAATCTAATTCAGGCTGCTTCTTCTACACGCTGATCTGTCAGATTAACCAACCTAATACGTATTTCGCTTTTTACTGTCAATCAACGGATACACCCGATTTAATTTTATAATAACAGCACTTGCTATAAGAGCTTTTAAAAGATCCCCCGGCAAAAACACCAAGGCTGAAATGGCAGTCGGCCCCCAAGGAAGATTAGATAAAATAGATAAATAGGTAACGCCAATAATATTAATGACGATGACTCCGCCAAGGGTTGTGATCAATACGAGCTTCCAATAGGTCAGGCTGCGGATACTTTTTTCTGTTAGATAACCAATAAGCCATGCTGCAATCGGATATGATAGAATATATCCTCCTGTTGGTCCAATAAGCACACCTAAGCCGCCGCGTCCGCCAGTTAATAATGGTGCACCAACCGCAACGAGAAAAACGAAAAGTAATATACTGAGTCCGCCCCGCTTTGCTCCTAATATACCGCCAGCAAGCATGATGCCAAGTGTCTGTGCTACGATTGGTACAGGAATAAAGGGAACTGGAATAGGAGGGAAAATAGCTAAAACTCCCATAATTGCTGCGAATAGTGACATAAACATCATATCTTTTAACTTCAATGTACTTCCCTCTTTCTTTATGTAATATTAATAGAATAAGTGAATGAATACTTATTGTCAACTTGTAATATTTTTAGGTGACAATATAGATTTATTTTGTTGAAGCATTGTTACATTAATCAAATAAATGAGCTGTCATCAAATGCATATTATGCATTTTGCGACAGCTCATTTATTGATAATTATACTCTCACATTTTTATTCGTAGCTTCCACCTTTACCATTGAAGTCTACCCAAATACCGTATTGATCACCTATTGATTCACCTGTGTGCACTCTTAAATAATACGTTACAGCTGAGGCTGGAGCTACTCTTTTAAATGTTAAATATGATTTTGCTGATATTCCTTCACTACGGTGTTCTGTTTTCCTGGAAATTAATAAATTTGGATCTTCATAGTTACCAATATTTACTCTTATAGAATAGTTGGAAACACTATCTATATAGTTGCTTCCACCTGTATGGGTATCAATATAAAGCCTAGCGGTGTATTCAGCTTGTGTTAGTATGTCATCTCCTTTAGCTCTTATAGTCATAAATTGACCGTTAGCATCTTGTGTGACAATTTCATCTTTTTCAATATCTAATACTTCTAATTCTACTTTGCTGTATGACCCATCATCATAACGAATTATTTGGTCTTGAATTCCTTCTTCTGTCGCATTAAATTCTTTCATTTGTTCTTCAATTTGTTCATTTGAGATAAATGCTTTGTTTTCATTTTCTGGTTTTTGGGAATCTAGTGTTTTGCCGTCTTTTAATTTTTTGATGACGTTTTCAATATCATTTTCTGAAGAGCCGTCTTGTCTCATTTGTTCCTTGATTTGGTCGTAATCGATGTCATCTGAGTTGTCAGCAATAACATTAGCACCACCAATTACCAGTGACAGAAGAAATAGTGTTGCGATTGATAAAAAATACTTTTTCATACCGCTTTAACCTCCTATAAATTATTATGGTTTTCACTATAACAAGATATCTAGTATAATTTGATAAGAAAGGAGCGGGGTATTATGTTACTTTTTCGTGTTTTATCTATTATTGTAGCTTTGTTAATTGGATATTTAGTATATTATTTTTCCAAAAAAGTGTTAGCAGGGTTGATACTTGTAATTATTTTAGGTTTTCTTTTTCCGGTGTTTTTAACTGATTCTTCTTTTCTGTTGTTTAGTGTATTAATAAATATATTGCTGTATTTTGTTTTAATACTGATTGTTAAGAAAAGACACTAGATATAGTGTTATAGTATATAAGTGCCCTGTAATCTAATTGATAAAACATAAGTTTTACTTTTCTGGAATTTTTCAAGGAACTGTACAAGAAATTTAAAAGAGACTGGGACATAACTAGCCAAATAATGAAAAGATGGATTTCACATCGGGTTTCGATGTGAAATCCATCTTTTTTAAAATTATTTATAAGTAGATACATAAAAAAGCGGCTAGAGGCAGTGTATTTTCTCAGGTTCACTGCCATTAAGGCGAATCCCAATTCATTTTCCACTTTGGTTTTTCCTCGCACAGAGAAACGAGTGCACCCCAAATTAGCCTTCAAGAATCCAAAGAAAGGCTCCACATCTATCTTATGTTTCCCGTAAAGCTTGCCCATTTCTTCATCTGAAAGCTGTTCTCCCATCGTCTTCTTTTGAGCTTCCCATTTTTTCATTATAAAATATTTTTCGGTTGTTGCCTTCCTTTGCTTTGGTTCATTGCTCTCGTAAAGGACAGCCTGTACAATCTTCACACTCATAGACCTTAAATTGTCGTTAGTAACCATACTTGTCTGTCCATTGGAATCATAGCGATAAGTAACGGCTTGACCATTTGGACAAGTAAAGACATCTTTTTCGGCATCATAATCCCAGTTAGCGGTGTTAAAAGGATTGTTTTTATATTTTTTCTTCTTCACTTTACGATACATATTATAAGTGATGAGGGCAGTTCGTAATAGTTCCAGGGTGACATTTTCTATATTTTGTTCACTTCCATAACCTGCATCCGCTACATGGAAATCAGGCAACGTAAAATATTCCTTTTCAATTCGAGCTAAAAAAGGAATCAATGTTCGTGTGTCGGTCGGATTCGGAAAAATATCATAGGCTAAGGCGTGACGTTCTTCTGTTTTTGTAGTGGTACTTTAACTTTATCAGAAGGTATCCTTTTTTTATACATTTTTTAATCCAATTAAAAAAGTGACTTCCTACTTAATCTTAGTAGAAAATCACTTTTTCTGTTTTTACTGGGTTTTGTCCCAGCCTCTTTTTTGTTATTCATCATCTATTCCAGATTTATGACCACCAATTAGTTTAGAATGATAAATAGCTGTTCCACTTTTAACTAAGGTGAAGGCATATAGCAAAGAAGTGTAGCCGTACTTTTTTCTTACAAAGTCAATCGTTCTATCCAGCTCTTCATTTTTAATTGTTTGCTCTGCATCTTCAAAGAGGCTCAGCTGCAACGGTTGCCATTTTGCAATGAACCTGTTCTGGTCATCATTTTTTTAGCCTGGTGATTCAGCGCTAATTTTGCTATAAGTGGATTGCTCCCTATGTCTACAGTTACTACTAGTCCTAAAGGTCCGATTTGTTCAAGAGCCTTTAGAGAAGCCGTCTTTTGGTCATACCTTTAGGTGTATGCCCTTGTGATATTAATATTCAGTGAGGGATGAAAATCCCCTGAATGAAGCTTTGTTTTATCTTCAACTTTCAAGAATCCCATGTTTGTCACATAAGCAAGAAATCAGTTGCTTCTTACCTTCATTTTACCAGGCAGCTTTAACGCCAAAGCAAGTACAATGACACAGAAAACAAAACAAATAATCGCGACCAGATGTAAATGCTGATCATCTAAATGACGGTTAAATGTCAGTCCAAGTAAACTGGAAGATAAAATCGAACCTAAATACCTGCTAGTCTGAAATAGACCGGATGCTGAGCCTGTTTCTTCCGGTTTTACATGTTCATAAAGTGCTGTTTGCATAGAAATATTATTGAAGCCGTTACTCATTCCAAGCACGGCCATAATGATGAGCAGCCATAACAATGGAGATGTTTCATGATATGTTAACAGGAGACCTGTACCAACTAAGAGCAGTGCTGCTCCTATAACCATTGGCAACTTGGAGCCATATTTATCAATGATACGGCCCGCAAGTGGAGAAACAATTACACCGAAGCCTGCCAGTGCTAACATAATCAAGCCGGTGTGCTGTTCACTATAGTTACGAACCTGCTGCAGAAATGTAGGAAATCCAAAAAAGTAGCAATAATAAATCAGGTTAATACTCATAAATTGCACATAAATCAATGAAACGGTATGATTTTTCGTTAATCCTTTCATATCAATAAAAGGCTCCGCCTGTTTTATTTCATATAGATAAAATATGGTTCCTGCAGCTATAAACATGAATAATGCCCACCAACGGATATTTTGATCCAGTGACAGCAAAAATAGTATGATACCCACGATTGCTGTAATAAATAGGCCTATTCCAATAAAATCAATTCGTTTTATCTCAAATTTTCCTTGCCCTGTATTTGGCAAAACAAATAAAGCCAATACAAAGGACAATATAATAAATGGGAAGTTAATAAGAAAAATGGAATGCCAATCCCATGATGCAATCAGAAAACCGCCAATGGAGGGTCCAAACGCTGCTGAGGTTGAAGCAAAAACTGATAATACAGCCAGTGCTTTACCTTGTCCTTTTGTAATGTGCGTCCTGACCATGCTCATCCCGCTGGGAAATAATGTTGAACTGCCAATTGCCTGCAGTGCACGACAGGCTAAAAGTGAAAGGAAATTCGGCGAAAACGGCGCCAGCACAGAAGCCGCAGCTACGAGAATTAATCCTGCTATAAATAATTTTTTCGGACCAAACATATCACTTAATTTTCCCATTACAGGCTGGCCGGCCGCACTTGCCAGATAGAATATAGAAATAAGCCAGCTGGCATCGGCAAATGTTAATGTGAATTCATGCTGCATTCTTGTTAATGCCACTGAAATCATTGAAGAATTCAATGGGTTAAGTAATGTTCCCAGCCCGATTGTTAAAATGAACAGCCAGGGCTTTTGTATTTTTTCAGTCATTCAAATCACCTAAAATAGTATGTAGTCAAATCTAAATAATATCTCTATCATTTCAGCCAAGAGGACTCCTTCCTCAAAAATACCATCGGATTTTAGGTGGGAGGTGAATTGGTGGTTTTAATACTTCATCCATTTAGCTGTTAAGAAAATCCAAAGAAATATCTAATAGCATAAGTATACCATGAACAGTCTAAAAAAGTTGTTATCCACTTTCAGAATAGTGGTATTTTTCCCCTTCCTATGATATGATGGAATAATAGGAACAAATGTTCTGAAAGGGGGGTGGAAATGAAATGGCTGCTTATCAAACCATGCAAATTTGGGTAAAAAAAGGTCAACGGATGCATCCATATTTTCAAAATATGTGCCAAAACGCAAAGAATATGCATAACACAACCAACTTTTACATTCGGCAGGTTTTTACAGGTCTTAAACAAGAAAAGGAACTGCAGCTGTTACAAAAAGAAGTATTGGAAAGTCTCCAAACCCATTTGCCTACAATCAATGCGAACCAGCTGCAGACTTACCGACGAAGGAGTACAAAAGAACATGAAAAAGCCAAGTCAGAACAAAAGGAAATCAAATGTCATTTATTTGAGATGCCCTCTAAGGATAAACCATATATTTCTTATCCTTTTTTGAATGCCTTGTTTAAATTGATGAAACAGATCGATTATCAATCCCTGCCGATCCAATCGAGTCAAGGCATCATGAGAACAGTTTTTCAAAACTGGAAAGCCTTTTATGGCAATTTGCGGGAGTATAAAAAGAATCCCACAAAATGGAAAACACGTCCTAACATACCAGGATATTGTCGTTCCAAAGAAAAGGAAATAATCTTTTCAAATCAGGATTGCGTGGTAAAAGACAAGAAATTCTTGAAGTTCCCTAAAACAAAATTGCGTTTGAACATTGGGAAATTAGGTTATTCAGAAGGGAAACTGAAGCAGGTTCGGGTGGTTCCAAAGTATAGTCATTATGTTGTAGAGTTAGTTTTTCAGGTTCCTATAGAAGTAGAGAAGATAGAATCCAAAAATCGTCTTTTAGCTGTTGATTTAGGGATGGATAACCTTGCAACCATCGTCACGAATACCGGCAAAAGAGCCGTCTTAGTGAAGGGCAAAAACGTCAAATCCGTCAATCAACGCTTTAACCAGCTAAAAGCTTATTATACAGGAATCCTTCGACAAGGAAAACCAGTCAATGAGGGTACCTTTACATCCAATCGTTTGGAGAAAATCAGTCATCATCGATTTCTTCAAATCAAAGATCTCTTTCATAAAGCCAGTTTTCAAATCGTGAAAATCGCCTTGGAAGAGAATATTGATACTCTCATTATCGGTCAGAATAAAGCATGGAAACAACACGCCGCTATGGGGAAAAGAAATAACCAATCCTTTACAAGCCTTCCGCACAGCCTGCTTATTCAAATGATCAAATACAAAGCAGAGGAGCATGGGATAACCGTGGTGTTGACAGAAGAATCTTATACGTCAAAAGCCAGCTTTTTGGATAACGATGACATCCCGGTTTATGGTCAGAAGAATAAAAACGCTGTATTTTCAGGGAAACGCATCAAACGTGGGCTTTACCTTTCGAAAAACAGGGAGCGCATCAATGCAGATGTAAATGGCGCTGCAAATATTATGCGAAAAGTTTTCAAAGATGCGTTTCATCGCAACTTTTCCAATATCGAGGCTTTACGAAGACCGGTAACTTTGGTTGTAAGATAAAAGTAGTCCCAAAGGCAGGACCAATGGGATAGCGGGGTTGGGTGTTTTCAGCACACCGATGTGTCAACTCCACTGGAGGTTAATCGTCATCTTGAAAGTCGACACCCCAGAAACCCCCACTTCAACTTTCGATGAAAATTAAGTGGTGGGAGTATTCATCATAGGCGAATTTAGAAAAAATAAAAAGTTATTTGTTTATTAAAGCAAACAAGAGCAACACTTTGCTGGAAACAGGATAGATTCTTTTAAATGGAGAATAAGCCAATAATAATTTCCTGAAAATTTTAGAAGAAAAAGTGAAAAAGGCATTTTTATTCTATAAATTTTTGTAATTCATTTGTATAATGACTGATAGATATCAGTTAACAAGCAGTAAACTGAGAAATAGGGGGGACAGCTATGAAATTACTCATTGTAGAGGATGATAAAACGATTGCTTCCGGCTTGGAGTATTCCTTAAATCAAGAGGGATACGAGGTTTTTGTGTGCCATCAGGTGCAAGAAGCGGAGAAAATAATCAATACAGATATAAACTGCATTTCCTTATGCTTATTTGATTTATCACTGCCTGATGGAAGCGGCTATGATTTATGCCGGCTTGTAAAAGAAAATGCAGATGTCCCGGTTATTTTTCTCACAGTTATCGATGATGAGGTAAATGTAGTGATGGGATTGGATATGGGGGCAGATGATTATATTACGAAGCCATTTCGTATCCGTGAGTTAAGCTCACGGATTAAAACCGTGCTCAGACGTTATCAAAAGAATGGTACCAAGGAAAAAGATTCTATCCAAATTGATTCGTTAGTAGTATTACCGTTAGAGGGAAAAGTATATAAGGCGGATGCTGAACTTGCTCTAACAGCACTGGAATATCGGCTGTTAATGATTTTTATCAACCATCGCGGACAGATTCTTTCACGGGAGCAGCTTTTAGAAATGATATGGGATGTGGCTGGCGAATTTGTTAACGATAATACACTTACAGTCTATATTAAACGGCTCCGAAAGAAAATAGAGGATAATCCGCAAAGACCGGCGTTAATAGAAACAGTCAGAGGGCTGGGATACAGGATGGCGGCAGAAGATGTTAAGAAATAAAGAAATAAGTGTCTTTCTCACTTCAACTATATTGATTCTGGGAATCGGTATTCTATCAGGTTTTATGCATTCACCAGTAACTGCTTTATTTATTGCTATTGTCGGCGGCAGCCTGGCCATTTGCTATATCGTATGGATGGTTTGGCGTTACCGGAAAATCATTCAACTGTCTAGTTATTTACGAAAAATCATGGCAGGAGATACGACACTGGATGTCCGCGATAACAGAGAGGGCGACCTGAGTATATTAAAAAATGAAATCTATAAAATGACAAGGATGTTATCTGAACAGCAGGAAGGATTGCAGAAGGATAAAGAAAAGCTGACGGATGCGATTTCAGATATTTCCCATCAGATAAAAACACCGCTCACCTCGATGACGGTGATGGCTGATTTATTAAGCGAGCCGAATTTGGATACGAAAAAACGGCAGGAATTTACATACCATATCCGTAAGCAATTGGAGCGGATGGAGTGGCTTGTTTCTTCCTTATTAAAGCTTTCCAAAATGGATGCCGGGACTGTTTTATTCAGTAAGGAAAAAGTGGAAGTGCCCCAGCTGGTAAAAGAAGCTGCTGCACCAATGGAAATACCTCTTGAATTGAAAGAAATAAAGCTGAAGATAGAAGGAGCTCAGAAAACTACCTTTATGGGTGATAAAAACTGGACGAAAGAAGCTTGTATTAATATTTTAAAGAATGCAATTGAACACACACCAAATGGTGGAGAAATTACTATTTCTTATGAAGAGAATGCTATTTTTACAGAAATCAGAATCAGGGACAATGGGCCGGGAATTGAAAAACATGAGCTCTCACATATATTCAAACGTTTTTATAAGGGAAGTCATGCAGCAGAGGGAAGTGTTGGTATTGGACTTGCTATGGCTTATTCAATTGTTACTAACCAAAAGGGAGATATTGAAGTCCTTAGCAAGCCGGGGGAAGGAACCGTCTTTATTTTGAAATTTTATAAGCGGGTCGTCTAAAAGAAGGTTCAAAAAACTCGCAATTGATAAGCGAACGAGATTTAGCAGCTTTTGGAACACGTGTTTTAAAATAAAGTGACAATATTGTCACTATCATTGTCACTGTTCCGTCATTTTAGACAATTAAAGTAGTAGTTAATAGAAAGTAACAAGGAGGAAACGGAATGGAATTAATGCGGATTGAAAATTTGTCTAAGGTGTACGGGAAAGGTGACACAGCAGTAAAGGCATTGGATAATGTATCTTTTTCTGTGGAACAGGGGGAGTTTGTAGCGATTATTGGACCTTCTGGTTCAGGGAAATCAACCCTGCTTCATTTGCTGGGAGGAGTTGATAAGCCAACAAGTGGAAAGGTGTTTATCGAAAAGACTGATATTTATGGATTAAATGAAACGCAGCTGGCTATCTTTCGGAGGAGGCAAATAGGGTTGATTTATCAATTCTACAATCTCCTGCCGATTTTAACAGTAGAAGAAAATATTAATCTGCCGATGTTATTAGATGCACATAAAGTAAATCAAAAGCATTTCAAGGAAATTGTGGACATACTTGGACTGCAAAAGCGTCTGGATTATTTGCCGAATCAATTATCCGGCGGACAGCAGCAGCGGGTTTCCATTGGTCGAGCGCTGATCAGCAATCCATCTATTATTCTTGCTGATGAACCTACAGGAAATCTGGACAGCAAAAACAGTAAGGAAATCATTGATTTGTTAAAGCTGTTTAATAAAACATACAATCAGACATTGGTGGTTATTACACACGATGACCGGATTGCTTTACAAGCGGACCGTGTCATTCAGGTAGAGGACGGAGCGATTGCCAAGGACGAGGTGATTCGTCCATGAATATTGTCAACAAAGTAACCCTGAGACATCTTAAGCAGAATAAACGCAGGACGCTCGTTACAATTTTTGGCGTTATTATTTCTGTAGCGATGATTACAGCTGTTGCGTCTTTAGGAGTCTCTTTTATCGATATGCAGCAGCGGGATGCCATCTCCTATAACGGTGATTGGCATTATGCTGTGGAGGATGTGGATAAAGAGCAAATAAAAGCCATTCAGGCAGATGATAATACAGATGCTATAGGGCTTGTAGAGGAATTGGGATTTGCTCCTTTAAACGACCAATTGACGAAAAGATACCTCTATGTCCGTGCGATGGATGAAACAGCAATGGAGCAAATGCAAGTGAAGCTTAAAGAGGGAAAGCTTCCAACAAATGAGAATGAGGTTGCTATTTCTGAGGAATTAAAGGGAGAAGATTTCCCCTATCAGATCGGAGATACGATTGAGCTGGACATTGGTGAGAGGTATGCGTTGAATGAGGAGGAAAATCGACCATTAGTTCAGGATGAATCCATCTATGAAGGTGAAGATGGCATTGAGGAGGAGTTACGCAATCAGGAAAAACAGGACTTTAAAATTGTCGGTGAAATAGAAACACCTCTTTGGGATAATCCTTGGTCGGCAGGGTATACTGTACTGTCGTATACAGATGGATTATCCTCGTCAGAGATTGATGGTGCATATGTTAATGTAAAGAAATTACGTCATTCACTATTTGATGATTTAGAGAAATTACGGGAAGATTTAGATATTAACGCTGAAAATATGGGAACAAATACGCCGTTATTAGATACATATTTAATCTCCGTAAATAGCGGTATGGTAGCGGCGTTATCGGGACTGCTTACGGTAATCATTGTGATTATTATGGTTGGATCGATTGTGTTAATTTATAATGCCTTTGCCATATCTGTATCTGAACGTTCCCGATATTTAGGAATGCTCTCCAGTGTCGGGGCAACGAAAAGGCAAAAACGGAACTCCGTGTTATTTGAAGGGCTGGTTATTGGCCTGATTAGTATCCCTGTTGGAATTGGGGCAGGACTATTAGGAATTGGCGTTACATTGCATTTTATTAGTGAAATGCTGTTAAGCGCAGGCTTTAATTCAGAAATTCGTCTCGTTGTAACTCCCGCTATATTTATTATAGCTGTTGCAGTATCCTTACTTACCATTATGATTTCTGCATGGATACCTGCTGTCCGGGCATCTAAAATTACTGCGATAGATGCAATCCGTCAGGCGAAGGATGTTAAGCTTACCAAGAAGAAAATCAAAACAAATCGTTTTGTCCAGAAGCTGTTTGGCTATGAAGCAGAGATTGCCTTAAAGAATTTAAAAAGAAATAAAAAGCGCTACCATGTTACTGTATTTTCTTTAATGATTAGTATTATCTTATTTTTATCGGTCGGTTTTTTCACAAATACGCTGACCAAGTCCTATGAATTACAGTCGGATGAACAGAATTATGATATTTCTATTCGAGAATACTACTCTAATGATAATAATTTGGCTGATATATACCCTGCAATAGAAACGATGGAGGATGTAGAGGAAAGCATCATGTATCAGAATATGAGATTCTCTGCCGTTATACCTGAAGAGATTGCAGGAGATACGTTAGAAGGCCTGGATGATGACTCAATTGAGATGTATGAAGAAGGAACGGGCTATACTTTAGAACTAATAGGTCTCTCATCAGAAGACTGGGGTGATTATCTTCGTGAAAATAATATTCCAGCAGCATCTGATGAGCAGCAGCCGGCTGTTTTAGTTAACACCGTAAATTATATGGACCATAATAATAAATATGTGGAAACAGAGATGTTGAATGTTCATGAAGGTGATAAACTGCCTTTTCGTCAGGAATACTATATTGAGGAAAAGGATGACTGGGAACTTTCGGATTCTGAAGAGCTTGAGCTGATAGGTCTTACAGATAATTTTCCAATGGGAAATTTTTATACTTCACCCAATACATTGTCTGTCATTGTTAATGAACAAACGTTTAATGAACTGACGGAAAATTTGCCTGATAGTTATGATAGAAGCTGGGAAGTATATGTAACTTCAGATGATCCTTACGGGGTAGAGGAAGCTATTGAAGAGCTTGAACCTGGAAGCAGCTTGGAAATAAGTAATATATATGCCTTTCAACAGCAGGATAAACAAATCACTTTAGCCTTATCCGTCTTTATTTATGGATTTATTACGCTAATCACTTTAATTTCCATTGCTAATATTTTTAACACCGTTTCAACCAGTGTAGCACTAAGAAAAAGAGAATTTGCGACAATGAAATCCATTGGTATGACGCCAAAGGCTTTTCGTAAAATGATTCGGTTTGAAAGTCTGTTTTATGGAATCAAGTCGTTAATCTACGGACTGCCAATCAGTTTTGTGGTGATGTACTGGATTCATTTACAAACAAGGAGTGCTTTTGAATATCGTTTTCAAATACCTTGGGTTTATATCGGAATTGTCATTCTGGCGGTCTTTATCATTGTCGGAGCTGCCATGCTTTATTCGACCTCTAAATTGAAGAAGGATAATATTGTTGAGACGTTGAGGCAGGAGAATATTTAAATGAATAAGGAGCTATCTTAGATGGGATGATCTGGGGTAGCTCACTGATGACTTGGCTATTTGCACATAAGATATTAGAAAAAACGCTTTTGAGATTGGATGATGCATAAAATGTCTAAAGAGAAAAGAACTGTATTTATTAAATAACCAGAACTTTGTGGTGGAATAGATACAGTTTTTTATGCATTTATTAAAGAAAAGAAAAATTTGGATAATTTTCTAGATTACTATTGTATTTCTATTATATTACGAATATAATACATTTAAATGTGTGTCTTAATGTATTAATACAGTATGACAAAAATGGATAATTAGAATGAGGTGAGCGGCTCCATTAGAGAGAGAATTTGGATAGTTACATTGAAAAACATGTAATATTTATCCTTTAAAAGAAGTCGTTGTCATTATTTAGTTGAGGGGGTCAGTAATGAATTTTATCAAGCGCGGGTTTTTAGGGATTACAAGAAAAAAAGGAAAGTCTTTAATTTTATTAGCAGTTATTTTTATTTTAGGCAATTTAATATCCGGTGCTATTTCCATTCAGCAGGCAACTGGAAATGTGGAGTCCACTATTAAAGAGAGACTTGGAACTGCAGCAACAATTGATATTGATTATGATGAATGGGACGCAATGTCTGAATCAGAGCTGGAATCATTAGAGATGGAAGAAATCAGTGTAGATTTAATTAAACAAATTGGTGAGCTTTCTTATGTGAAATATTATGATTACAGTATGTCTACCTGGTTGGGATCAGAGAGTGTAGAGAGCTACCATGATGAAGAATCGGATGTCGACTATATAGTTGAAGGTCCAAGTACGGATTTCAGACTGAAGGGGATTAACTACGCCCCGGTAATTGATTTTGAAGAGGGAAAAGCGGAGTTAGCAGATGGCCGTGTATTTACAGATGATGAGATTGAAAAAGGTACCTCTGTGGCAATTATTTCTCAAAAACTGGCAGATGAAAATAATTTGAATGTAGGAGATACCTTCACTTTAGCGAATGATGTATATACGTATGACGAAGAAACTGGCGAGGATGATATCGTTAACTCCCGTGATGTTGTATTGGAGATAATTGGATTATTTGAACCTTCGGAAGCGAAGAAAGAAACGGATGAAAATTCAGATAGTGGCATGATGATTCTTACGGATGATATGGATTATCACAATACAGTATATGTTCCTAATGAAATTGTAATTGATGAAACGCAATTTAACTGGGAAGAGTATCTGAAGGCCGATGAAGAACTTGCTGAGATGATGGAAGGGGAAGACGAATCATTTGAATACTACGAACCTATCTATTATTTGAATAATCCGGAAGACATTGAAGCATTTACAGAAGAAGTAAAACCATTACTGCCTGAGCTTTATTCAGTAATCAGTGCAAGTGACCAGTACGACAATATTGCCGGACCGATAGAATCGATGTCGAAATTAGCGAAATATGTTTTAATTGTTGCGGTAATTGCAACTGTGTTGATTACTGGTTTAGTAGTTTTACTGTTTTTACGGGACCGCAAACGTGAATTGGGCATTTACTTATCTCTGGGAGAGAAAAGAAGCCGGGTTGTCGGACAGATTTTAATTGAAGTGATGGTCGTTGCCGTCATTGGTATTACCTTATCGCTATTCAGCGGAAACCTTCTCGCACAGCAGGTATCCGATACAATGATGAAAGCCGATGATAACCAAGATGAGTACTTTGAAGAATATTACTACGAAGGTATTAATACGGATTTGACAGCAGAAGATGTTATGGATTCCTATGAAGTAACGCTTAATTCAAGTTATGTTCTGGGCTTCTATGGTGTTGGTCTGGTAACAATCTTAATTTCAACAATTATTCCGCTTATATATATTGTAAGGCTGAATCCAAAGAAAATACTGATGTAATAGAGGTTGTTCAAAAAGTTCAATAAAAATGACACATCGAATTTCTGCGTTAGCTTGCTTTTCCGTTGCTCATGTATTAAAAGCATACATTCCGCTACTCAAAGCTACGCTGCTTTGAACTTCTCGGTCCTTTTTACCGCCCTTTTTGAACACATATTTGTAGAGAGGTGAAATGATGATATTAGAAGCGAAGGATTTAAATTATTATTATCAGGATGGCGAACAGCGCCGTTATATATTAAAGGATACATCAATCTCTTTTGAAAAGGGAAAGTTTTATACGATTTTGGGGCAGTCCGGATCTGGAAAAACCACCTTGCTATCATTGCTCAGTGCCTTGGATTCACCGCATAGCGGAGAGGTATTATTTAACGGAGATGATATTAAGAAAATTGGGTACGAAAAGTATCGCCGCAATAATGTCGGAATTATTTTCCAAAGCTATAATCTGATTCCGACTTTCACAGCTGTTGAAAATGTACTGGTTCCGATGTCTATTACAGAAAATGAAATTCCGGAAGATACAAAAACAGTTGCCTATAACTTACTGGATTACATCGGTATTGTGAAAAACAAAGCTGATCGCCTTGTGAACAGACTTTCCGGGGGAGAACAGCAGCGTGTGGCTATTGCTCGCGCTCTGGCAACCAATGTAGAATTAATTCTTGCCGATGAGCCGACAGGAAATCTTGATGAAGAGATGGAGCAGGAAATCATTGAAATCTTTAAGAAATTGGCACATGAACATGGGAAATGTGTCATTGTGGTAACTCACTCCAATGAAATTGCCCTGCAGTCTGACCAGGCTTTCCGTTTGAGGAAGGGTGTACTGACTTCTTATGAGTGATTTTTTATCAAAATTTAATAAAGACAAATATGATGATTTGGTGAACGAAAAAGAAGACAAGGAAATAAATAATAAGGAAGAAAAGAAAGCTGAGAAGCAGGAAGAAAAGGAACCACAGCAGAAGCAGGAGGAACAAGCTTCTGCTGTGGAAAAGGAAGAAGCCGTACATAAGCGTGAGACCACGCCGGTTTCTGAACCTGTCTCCTCCAGAAGCAGCCGCCGGCAGGATGCAGAAGAGGAAGTGGAGATTGATTTGGATTACCGCAGAAAGAAAAAACTGCGGATGTGGCTGATTATTGCAGGGTCTGTTTTAGCTTGTCTATTGATTTTCTTCATTTATTATATGCTTGTTCATGTAAAGGTTGAAAATTTTGTGGACCAGCCAGTTTCGGAAGTCCGTGCCTGGGCCGGCGAGAATGATGTCGAGGTTGAATTAGAGCAGGAGTACAGTATGGAATATGATACGAATCAGGTTATTTCGCAAAGCGTAGCTGAAGGTGACAGAATTAGAAAAGGGAAATCATTGAAATTAACCAGCAGTTTAGGTGCAGACCCGGAAGAAATTATTCCGCTTGCTGATTTTTCAGAAATGACCCAAGAGGAAGCACAGACCTGGATTGATGAAAATAAGGCAGAAAATCTGCAGATGGTGACAGAATATAGTGATGATATAGAAGCTGGAGACTTTATCAAATTTTCCATCAAGGATAGCAATATTGCAGAATCAGAATATAAGCGCAAAGATAGTGCAGCTGTTTATTATTCAAAAGGGGAAGAGGTTTTTGAGAAGAATATTACCATCCCTGATTTTACTGGAGTCGCTAAAGAAGAAGTGGAAAAATGGGCAGAAAAGAATGAAGTCGAGATGACCTATGAAGAGGCAGATTCTGACAGTGTTGAAGAAGGAAATATTATCAGTCAAAGTGAAGCCGCAGACGAAAAAATTGCGAAGAGAGATAAGATGGAAGTTGTTGTATCTGCAGGTAAAGCTGTAATCGTTCCAAGCTTTTCTGGATTAACTGCAGAAGAGGCATCCATGAATTATCCGGATTTAAATGTGACGGTGAAGCATGCTTTTCACGCTGATGTTGCCTATGGATCGCTTATTTCACAATCTGTTGAACCGGATACGAAGCTGACGAACAAAGATGATAAGAGTGTTACCGTTACGTATTCGCAGGGCAGACCATATTTACATGATTTCCGCGGCCAATCAGAAGGTGATTTGCCAAAATTGTTCTATGAGCAATATAAATCAAAGGGTGCTGATATTAACTATATTGTGAAGTATGTTGATTCATCAGAACTAAAGGGAACAGTCGTTGATATGGGTGTATTTAATGAATTTGTACCGATGACTTATACAGTAGAGGTCAGAATTAGTAATAATGCTTCTGCACCGCCTAATCCGCCAGATTTTAGTGAAGGACCGGAAAATATCTATCCGGAGTCTGGTGCAGGTGAAGATGTGGGACAAGGAGAGCTTGATCCAGAGCCTGGAGCAGAAGAATCTCAAGATTTATTGGAAGATGGAGAAAATCTTGAAGTAGATGAGAAGTAAGAGAGAAGCAGTTATTGAGCTGAATTTTTCATAAAGCACATATGCAGATAAATGATATAATAGGAGTATTCCCTTAAGAGGGAGATACTCCTGTTTTTTTAGGATATTATCCGTAATTCCTAATTCAAAAATGGTTCTAGCTATTTTTATCTTCTTGACTATTACCTCTTGTTTTTAATTCAGTTGCAATAAAGGGCTTTCTGGAATATCCTCTTCCAAAACTTCTATCCAGCCCTTTCCATAGCTGCCCGATGCATCCATACGTAGAAAAGCGTTCGGCCGCAGTTCTTTGTTCATCACTTTTGTAATTTGCTGTTCATCGCCTTCTTCGTTATAGCCTAAAAAGACATACTTATATTTCCCGTTCCACAGCTTTTCGTAATTATCTTCTGACGTTTCTACGTAATAGGTTTCTACAGGGTGCTGTAATAACCAGTCTGTCAATGGAATAATGCCGGCAGTGGTTTTTTGGATGGCTACTGCTGCAATTGTTAATATAATGAGGATCGCAATTAACCCCTTTACTCCTTTTTTCATAAAATAGCACTCCTTTTTCACTTTTTATTCTTAACTTTATTGTAAAGAAGGAGGCAGGCTATAAAAATCGTTTATTCTTACAGTTACCTTACATATTTGTAAGGTGAAAATGCTTCCTCTATTTTTGTGGTTCATTTCAAACTATGCAATAATTATTAAAAACAAAGTGTACATAAAAGGGGAATAAAGATGCAAACCATTATGATAGTAGAAGACGATCCGAAGATTTCGAGGCACTTACAGGATTATATCGAAAAATATGGCTATCAAGTATCTTTTGTTACGGATTTTGAGCGGATTATGGATGTTTTTCAAAAGGCCGAACCTAATTTAGTGCTTTTAGATATTAATTTACCAAGCTATGATGGCTTTTATTGGTGCAGACAAATCCGCAAAGAATCTACCTGCCCGGTGATTTTTATTTCAGCCCGGACAGGAGAAATGGATCAGGTAATGGCGCTCGAGAACGGAGGCGATGACTTTATAACGAAACCGTTCAGTGCAGAAATTGTGATGGCTAAAATACGAAGCCAGCTGCGCCGTGCTTATGGAGAATATGCGCAGGATGTCAAAGAACGCTTTTTAGAGGTAGAAGGTCTGAAGCTTTTACCTGAACGTTTGGAATTAACTTTTGCTGGAAAAGATACGTTTTTATCTAAAAAAGAAGCAGATATCATCGAAACGTTAATGAACCGTTATCCGCGTGTTGCCGGCAGGGAAGATTTGCTGGAAAAGCTGTGGGATGACCAGACCTATGTAGATGAAAATACGTTAAACGTTAATATAACAAGAGTACGGAAAAAGCTGCAGTCTGTCGGAATTGAGGACGGTGTTGAAACGATCAGAGGTGTTGGTTACCGCCTGAAAAGTATGCTTAATAAAGAATGATGTAATTAAAAAGGGAGTGTTAACATGCAATTTAAAACTGTTGAAGAATGCGATTTACTTACATGCAGTAAACTGTTTTTAAATGTTTTTAATGAGGAACCGTGGAATGATAAATGGACATTAGAAAAAGCGCAACAATACTTATCAGATTTTTATCAGACTCCAGGATTTTTAGGTGTGTCCGCAGTTGAAAATAACGAGATAGTCGGATTTATTTTCGGAGTACGGCGGGTATGGTGGAGCGGTGATGAATTTTTTATTAATGAGATGTGTGTGAACACAAATCAGCAGAATAAAGGAATTGGGAAAGCGCTCATGGATTATTTGAAGGAAATAATAGGTTCAAATGAGGTTGCGACTATTTCTCTTTTAACCGACAGAGGAATACCTGCAGAAGAATTTTATAAAAGAATTGGATTTAAGGAAATTGAGAGGCTTGTATTTTTAAGCAGTGATGTATAAATAGAAAAAGATATTTATTACGATTAAAAATGTCTCATGGTTCAAAGGAGATTTGCAATGAAGCTATTTTTAAAGGAACATGCTCTGCTGATTGCTCTCAACATATTGCAATTTGCTTCCATTTTGATTATTTATTGGCTGGATGGTTATCGGAATCTGCTGCCGGCTTTATATGCGATTTTTATCGGCTTCTTTTTTCTTACCTGCTATCTTTTTTACCAATATTTCAGTCGGCGAACGTTTTATCAGCGTTTAAGCAGACCTTTAGAAACACTGGATGAATCACTTCAAAAGCACGATCAGCACCCGGTTTCGGATGCTTTGAATGAACTTTTACGGAGTCAATATAAACATTATAAGCAGCAAATAAATAAGATTGGAAAGGAAAGGGAGGAACATCTTAAACTGATGGATCATTGGGTGCATCAAATGAAAACACCTATCTCTGTGATTGAGCTTACTGCACAGAATCTGGACGAGCCGGATTCCTCCAGTATCAGAGAGGAAACTGAGCGGATGAAATCAGGTTTAAATACGATTCTTTATATGGCAAGGCTGCGGACAATTGAGCAGGATTTTCATATCAAGCCAATCTATCTGGAAGCATTGGTGCACGAGGTGAACGGAGAAAATAAAAGATTTTACATACGTAATAAAGTCTATCCTAAGGTGGAAGAAAGAACAGGAGGGTTGACTGTACAGACAGATGAAAAGTGGCTTTTCTTTATTTTAACCCAGCTTGTCTTAAATGCAGTAAAGTACTCAGCTGGAAAAAGCAATTCGATTCTTATCTCTATCTATGAAAGAGAAAGAGAAGCAATATTGGAAGTGCAGGATTTTGGAGTAGGGATTCCGGAAGAAGATAAGAAACGCATTTTTGATGCATTTTACACTGGAGAAAATGGCAGGAAATTCAGAGAATCTACCGGGATGGGGCTGTATTTGATAAAAGAGGCAGTGGAGTACCTTCATCATCGCATTGAATTTGAATCACAGGTTGGAGATGGTACAACATTTCGGGTTATTTTTTCAGAGACGCAAAACCTTACAACAATGTAAGGTAACTGAAAGGAATTTCGATAGTTTCTTCCTTAAGAACAGCGATATACTAAGGTTACATTAAATGATAAGGAAGGAAGTATTTTTATGCTGAAAGTAAGACAGGTCAGTAAAGTATATGAAGGAAAGGTTTCCTATCGTGCATTGTCAGATATTAATTTAATTGTAGAGGACAATGAATTTGTAGGGATTATGGGGCCTTCTGGAAGCGGTAAAACAACATTATTGAATATGATTGCTACGATTGATGAACCGACTACAGGTGAAATTTTAATAAATGGAAAGGATCCGCATCGTCTGAAAAAGGAAAAGCTGGCGCAATTCCGCAGACGGGAGTTAGGGTTTGTCTTTCAGGATTTTAATTTGCTTCATACCTTGACCGTGGAAGAAAATATGGTGCTGCCATTAACACTTGACGGTAAAAAGGTAAGTGAAATGAAGGAAAAAGCAAAGAACATCGCTGCAAAGCTGGGAATAACAGAAATAATGAATAAAAGAACGTATGAAATCTCTGGGGGACAAGCGCAGAGAGCAGCTGTTGCCAGGGCAATGATTCACACGCCGAAGCTGCTTTTAGCGGATGAGCCGACAGGAAATCTGGATTCAAAATCCTCCAAAGATGTGATGGAAATGCTGGAATCCATTAATGAAAAGGAAAAAACAACGATGCTTTTGGTAACACATGACCCACAGGCTGCGAGTTATTGTAATCGCGTTGTGTTTATCCGGGATGGGAAGTTTTATTCAGAAATTCACCGCGGAGATAACCGGCAGGCGTTTTTCCAGAAGATAATTGACACACTCTCATTAATGGGAGGGGATTCCAATGACTTTTCGTCAGTTCGCGTTTAATAATGTCATCTGGAATAAACGGCTGTATGCTGCTTATTTTTTGACCAGCCTTTTTACAGTAATGGTGTTTTTTACATTTTCTATATTTGCTTCTCATCCGCAGCTGACTGGAAATAATATGGATTCCTATGTCAGCTTTGGGATGAATGTGGCTGCAGGGATTATCTATGTATTCTCCTTTTTCTTTGTACTTTATTCGATGAGTTCTTTCTTACAATCACGGAAAAAAGAATTCGGATTATTGATGATGCAAGGGATGAGCATGAAGCAGATCCGCTCAATGGTATTCTTGGAGAATATGTTTATTGGCCTGCTGGCTACAATCGGCGGTATTGGATTAGGACTGATTTTTTCAAAAGGCATTTTATTGATTGCAGAAAATGTGCTTATTATTGATGATGAACTGCCTTTCTATTTTCCAACGCAGCCAATTCTGCTGACTTTTGGCTGTTTTATGGTGTTGTTTTTCCTGATTTCTTTATTTGTATCCTATGTTCTGAGGAGCCGGAAATTGATTGATTTAATCAAAGGCGATAAAAAGTCAAAAGGAGAGCCGAAAGCCAATCTGTTTTTAACCATTTTGGCAGTTCTTTTACTTGGAACTGGATATGCGGTTGCTTTGACCGTAGATGGATTAAAGGTAGTTGTCGCAATGGTACCGGTTATCCTTGTCGTCATTATTGGCACATATCTCCTGTTTACGCAATTAAGTGTATTTATTATCCGGCGATTAAAGAAGAATGAGAATGTTTTCTGGTATAAAACAAATATGATATTGCTGTCAGATCTTTCTTTTAGAATGAAGGATAATGCAAGATCTTTTTTCTTAGTAGCAATTATTTCTACCGTAGCTTTTAGTGCCATCGGTTCGTTGTATGGTTTTCAATCTTTCCTTACCGCTGGAATAAAACAGGCGCATCAAACTACTATTTCCTATCAAGACTATGATACTGGAAATGAGGAAGAAAATGTTTCATATATTGATGAAACGCTGCAGGAAGCAAATATTGACATGGATAAGGACCAAATAACGCTTCATTACTATGAAGTGTCTGATGAATCGCGAGTCTTTATTACAAAGGAATCCGATTATAACCGAATTGCCGATTTAAGTGATAATGAAACTCTCCAGATAGAAGATGGGTCTCCTGTTTTGGTGAGCCCAGAAATGATTTTGCTTAGCAGTAGCGGAGACAATTCAGGTACAGATGAAGTGGATATACTAAAAGATGCGGTGCTTGAATTGGATGAAAATAATACATTAGAGCCGGCACAGTTGGTATTATCCAATGTATTGCCTTCTATTACAAAGTACTATGTTGTTTCTGATCATGATTTTGAGAGCTTGCCCGAATCTGCGGCGGAGGAAAATTACTATGCTTGGCAGGAAGCAGAGGATAATGAGATTCCTTTACAGATAGCAGAAAAATTAGATGAGAAATTATCTACAGAAGGAATTAGCATAGGTCAGTATGAAGAATATGTAGTAAATAAAGCTTATGGTCCAATTCTTTTTGTCGGCTTATTTATTGGTATTGTCTTTTTCGTATCAGCAGGAAGCTTTCTTTATTTCCGGCTCTACTCCGATTTAGATGAAGATAAGAAAAAATTCCAGGCAATAACGAAAATGGGGCTGACAGATAAAGAATTAAAGAAGGTATTAAACAGACAAACAGCACTTCTTTTCTTTGCTCCAATAGCAGTTGCACTGGTTCATGGAGCAATAGCATTAACTTCGCTGTCCCATATGTTTTTCTACAGTCTGGTAAAGGAATCAGCTATGGTTCTGGGACTATTCTTAATCATACAGATTGTGTATTTCTGTATTGTCCGTTTTTATTATATCAGGCAGGTTAAACAGGCGCTGCGATAATGGCGTTTGTATAAAAGGAAGGCTTCATAAAAGTGGTGAGCTTGATAGATACCGCTATATGAAGCCTTTTTAAAATGGGGATGATGCTGTCTGATTCCAAAAAATTTTAATTATTTCTGCCAGTCCTTCAGGATTATCTACATTTGCTTCATGCCCGGCCTGTTTAATAATTTCCAGCTTTGCACCATTGATTAGGCTGCTTAATTGTTCAGCTGCTTTTCTATTTGGTTTATCTTTTTCTCCACACAGAATAAGGGTTGGACAGGATATATCCGATAATTGCCGGCTGAAATCTAATTTCTTCATAGATGAGGTTAATTGAATCACATCCTTTTTAGGTAAGCCCATTTTTTGAAACATAGAATTGGGCAGTATTTGAAAAATACCATTTTGCACAGAGAGAAGAAACCGAGGCATTGTGTATTGTGCGGCAACTAAAATAAGAGAGTTCACTTTTTCTGGGCGGTTAATTGCGTAATTTAAGGAAAGAATTGCGCCTAAGGAAAGGCCGCAAAGCTGAACTGGTCCATTAAAACTTTCGCAATAATCGAAAAAATGATGATATAGATTATGATAGTCCACTTTGCTGCCTTCAAGTAATGAAAATAAGTCAGGTGAAACAACTTGTTGTGTATCCATATCTATGTACTCTATTGTTTTTTGCCAGCTGGAGGCATTTTGACCAAGACCGTGGACAAAGATATATGCCATTATTAAATCACTGCCCTTCTGTTACAGTAAGTTGCCTTTATAATAACATATAGACGATGATGCTGTATTTTTTATTCACAGTGATAAGGGCGGATATATATTTGAGCTTGAAGATTTTATAATAAATTTGCTGAATACATTCAATTAAGAGATATAATAATTTTATATCCCCCCTGCCATGAAGCAGGGGGATTCTCATTTATTTCACTCTCAAACGTGTACCTGGCTGAATAATGTCACTGGTCAATCCATTGAGGCTCTTAATCGCATTTACAGTTGTATTATATTGCTGGGATATTCTCCAAAGTGTATCACCTGCCTTAACTGTATAATAAACAGCTCCGCCGCTGCTGACAATTAATACCTGACCCGGATAAATCGTATCATTAGTTAATCCGTTTAAATTTTTCAACTGCTGCACGGTCAGATTATGGGCTTGGGCAATACTCCATAGCGTATCTCCAGATTTAACCGTATACGTATTGCCTCCACCGCCAGATTTTCTTTTTAATCCAAGAGACTGTGCAATTCCATTTGCATGTCCTGTGGCAATTCGGTTAAGATAAGCATCCGATTTTAATTTATTTGCATCAGCAACCGTGTCAATAAAGCCATTCTCTGTTAATACTGCCGGCATACTGGATTCACGCAGCACATGGAAATTCGCTCTTTTTTTACCGCGGTTTCTAAAGTCGACCTGCTTCATAATCTCTGCATGTACTTTATCACGGTACGCTAGTGTATTGTTAGATACACTTCCGTTATAGATATAGTCCTCATATCCAGTGCCGCCGCCGGCGTTAATATGAATACTGACAAAATAATCAGCTCCCCAGCTGTTCGCATCATTTGTACGCTGCGTGAGACTCCGGGTCGTGTCGCTTGTCCTGCTCATACGAATACTATGACCTTCATAATCGCGGTTGAGGATATCTCTTGTTTTTAAAGCAATCGATAAAGTGACATTTTTCTCCTGCAAACCATTTCCGGCTGCTCCCGGGTCAGTACCGCCATGTCCAGGATCAAGATAAATTTTAACCATAATAAAAATCCCCCTTAGAAGTTGGTATAAATAAGTGTTCAAAAGTAGTCAAAGTTTTTCGATGGGGCGAGTAACCGCAATCCCAAAATTAGAAGCAAGAAAGTCATTACCTCGCCGCTTATCATTTGAGCACTTTTTGAACATTCCTTATACTATTTTGTATTAAAAAAACAGCTTGCCCGTTTGGACCAGCTGCTTATGGAATAAGCTGATTTTGCTGTTGAATCGTTATTTTAAATTGTTTCCTTATGTTAGAATAGGATGGGGAAGGAGAAATGTTATGAATATTGCTGTATATTGTGGTGCAAGCCTTGGAAGTAATACAGCTTACCAAGATGCAGCACAGAAGGTTGGAAAATGGATAGCTGAAAAGAATAATACGCTGGTATATGGCGGGGGAAAAGCAGGATTAATGGGTGTGGTTGCCGATGAAGTTCTGGCAAATAACGGTGAAGTTATTGGGATCATTCCTGATTTTCTGGTTGAAAGAGAATTAAGCCATGCCAATCTGACAACATTAGAAATCGTTGATTCTATGTCCGTAAGAAAAAATAGAATGATTGCGTTAAGCGATTGCTACATAGCACTGCCTGGCGGACCGGGAACGCTCGAAGAAATTGCAGAGGTCATATCCTGGGCAAGAGTTGGTCAGAATCAAAATCCATGTATTCTTTTCAATCAAAATGGATACTATGACAGTCTTGCCAGATTTTATGATGAAATGGTAGAGAATGGGTTTTTATCCGTGCAAGATAGAGAGCGTATCTTATTCACGGATTCGCTGGAAGAGATAGAAGTATTTATCTCCGACTATACACCTCCTGAAGTAAGAAAATATACGGCACATTCACCAAGTTAAAGCATACTAAGTAATTATTTACTTCATCCAATTTGGAGGAAATCAATAAAATATACGAACTGTGGACAATGAGCATCTGTCTGTTGCAGACAGGTGCTCATTATTTTAGTCTTTCAGTTCAGCTAAAATCGTACAAGGACCGCTGTCCAATCCTTTCAAGAGAAGTGGAAGAGCATATACACGTTCAATGCCGGTTAAGTCCTCATCTAATTTCATATCTTCAATAATTAAAATCGCCTGGTCATCCTTTCTGCCTAATCCAAGAACGGATTGATGAAACTCTACACCATGTGGATTGACATTCTGTGCGCCGGCAGCAGATGGAAGGTCCATACCAATTGCTTTTATATTTGAGAATTCCATAAGGAAATCCCCGGCATCTTTGGTGAAGCCTGGGTTATGCTGGCCATAACGGTAAGCATCATCCCGATATTTATAGAAGCCGGTCCGGACAATAATTAGATCACAAGAACCTAATGCCTCAGAAAATACTTCTAAATCCTTTTTTGTTATTAACTCGTCATCGAATTTGGGAATATCTGCTACTAATACGCTTTCATAAACAAATGTGTCAATCGGATTTTCCCACAATTGCTTTCCTTCGGGATTAAAATGATTTGCACCATCCATATGTGTACCGCAGTGATTTATGGCCATATAAAATGATTGATTAAATACATCTCCATGATCTGTGGAAAACTGCGGCCACATACTGACCGGCGGATTCTCAGAAAAACGTGGTGTGTCAACACCCAGTGGATAAGATAGAGCAATTCTGCGCATTTTTCATGGCTCCTTTCAAAATAAAATAAGTTGTTTTTTTAATGAATAGATTGCAGAAACAATGCGGCAGATAACGACCTTATTCTGTATCCCATTCATTAAAATAATCGTACTATTAAATTTAGAAAATTTCAACTTTTAGTAGATTGTCGTTAGAATTTTTGCGCATTGATGTCTAACAACGAATGTTAAAGGTATAAAGTATGGTTTTTGTTCGTGTTTTATTGACAAATTTTGTGCAGATTAGTAATATTATAATGTGAACTTAATAGAAATGCGTATAATTTCGGGGATAAGGCCCAGAGTTTCTACCAGACTGCCGTAAATAGTCTGACTACGCAGCAGAACTAACCTTAAATTTTCAATATCTGTCTTGAAAATGAGGATTATTATCTGCTGCTCCAATAGAAACTCTTAAGCTATTTAAGAGTTTTTTTGCACTGTATAAAAGTATAACATTCCAGCGAATCTTTTTTGGGGAGTAATCGCTGCCCTGATTCAGCAGAGTTCTTAAGATTATAGTACAGATGCAGATAAAGCATTCCTATTGCTTTTTTAGGATTGGATTGCTAAATCTACTTTATGGCATAAGCACTATTTAAATAGCACATACTAGAGCTTATTCTATAAAATTTATGGAGCTTTTCTAGATAAGAGAACATTCAAAAAGACCGGTAAAAATGGAGGAAAAGAATTCATGAGTAAATATTTTGAATTTGACAAACTGGGAACTAATTTTCGAACAGAGTTTATAGCTGGCTTAACAACTTTTTTAGCTATGGCTTATATTTTATTTGTTAACCCGAGTATCCTGGGGGAAGCGGGTATGGATCAGGAGGCAGTATTTGCTGCGACAGCAATTGCGGCTGCTTTTGGTTCCATTATTATGGGAGTTCTTGCTAAATATCCTGTAGCACTTGCGCCAGGTATGGGATTAAATGCATTTTTTACTTATACAGTAGTAATTGGTTTTGGCGTCCCTTGGGAAACAGCACTTGCAGGTGTTTTAGCTTCAGGAATTATTTTTATTGGTTTAACTTTAACAGGAATCCGTGAAATTATTATTAATGCAATTCCGCCAAGCTTAAAGATGGCAGTGGGAGCTGGTATTGGTTTATTTATTGCATTTATCGGATTGAAAAATGCGCAAATTGTTCAAGCGGATCCGTCTACAATTATTGCGCTTGGTGATTTAACATCTCCACCGGTTTTATTAGCGATTTTTGGAATTGTTATTTCCGTTGTTTTGATCACTGTAGGTGTTAAAGCGGGGATTTTTTATGGGATGATTATCAGTTCCATTGTCGGTATGATTTTTGGTCTGATTCCAGTGCCATCCGGCATTAGTGGAATTGTAAGCAGTGCCCCGAGTCTGGCGCCGACATTCGGCCAAGCTTTTATTCATTTTGATCAGATTTTTACGATGCAGATGCTTATTGTTATTTTGACATTTTTATTTGTTAATTTCTTTGATACAGCAGGAACATTGGTTGCTGTTGCGACAAAAGCAGGACTGATGAAGGATAATAAATTACCAAGAGCAGGTAAAGCGCTCTTTGCAGATGCTTCTGCCAGTGTAGTAGGGGCTGCTGTCGGTACATCTACGACAACATCCTTTGTGGAATCCACTTCAGGTGTAAGTGTAGGCGGGCGTTCAGGATTCACAGCTGTTGTCACAGGCTGTCTGTTCCTGTTAGCTTTGTTCTTCTCTCCATTACTAAGTGTTGTAACGAATGAAGTAACTGCGCCGGCATTGATTATTGTCGGAGTATTAATGGCCAGCAGCTTAAAGGATATCCCATGGGATAAATTTGAGATTGCTGTACCAGCTTTCTTTACAGTGCTGATGATGCCAGTAACTGCCAGCATCGCAACTGGTATTGCCATCGGGTTTATATTCTATCCAATTACAATGCTTGTTAAAGGAAGAGCGAAGGAAGTTCATCCGATTATGTATGTATTATTTGTTGTCTTTGCATTGTATTTTATCTTTTTAACCTAAAAATAAATATGCAGTTGAAGAGAGGGGAGTGTAGTACATTCTCCTCTTTAAGTTTAGATAGATATGGGAAATCACTATTTTGTCAGTTTAGTTATCTGTAAAATATTTGTTTTATTAAACTGACTACATAGGTAATCACAGTATGTACTCTTGGTCATTGTTGTTAAGAGATAATACGAGCAAGGACTAGCTTGTAAACGTATTTTGTTACATTAATAAGTTCAATTTATATAACTAAAGGATAGTTTTGTGGAATAGGAAAAAAGGATTATTTTATAATTCCTCCGGGGAAGCAGTAAGTTAAATTATACTAATATAGAAGAAATTAAATAAATACAGATTAATTAATAGGAAAAATGGTACAATTCTAAATTTAGTATGCCTTTTTAAGCAGTAAGTTTAAAGACTTTGACCTATTGAAAACCTTCCAAGATTTTCATATGATTATGAAATAGTATTAACAATGCTATTGTTAACTTCAGAGGAGAAAGGAAGAGCAGAAATGAAAAAATGGCTGATGCTATGTATGGCACTACTTCTAAGTGTTGCTTTGGTTGCTTGTGGTTCTGATAATTCAGACGAGGATAAGGATACTAAAGATAATGAGAGCACTGAGGACACAGCAGAAGGAACAACAGATAACGAAGAGGATACAGAAGAAGGCGCTGAAGCTGAAGAAGGTGCCGCAGCAGAAGATGAAGAAGCTGATGAAGAGGCAGCTACAGATTCAGAAGAAAATGCTGGTTCAGAAAATGACGCAGCTGCCGAGTCACAAGATTTTGACTTTGATCCAAATGGTGAAAACACAGTTACGCTTCAATTTGAACAGGCAGGTGTTATTGTAAAACTTACTTATAAAGCGGATGGCGATATGGTCTATGAACAAACTGCAAATAATGAAATGCCTTATTCCGCATTAGGAGTTTCTACACCAGAAGAAGCAGAAGAAATAATGGCAGAAACTGCTGAAGGTTTTCAAGACATACAAGGAGTAACACATAACTTTGAATATCTTGATGATAAAGTCGTTGAAACATTAACGGTAAATTACGATGAAGCTGATGTGAACGAAGTAAGCCAATTGACAGGATCTGAATTTGAAGGAGATTTAAGCGGTGGTGTAAGTCTACAGCAATCTGTTCAGATGCTTCAGGCACAAGGCTATGAAATTGTTGAAGAATAATTTGCATAGAAATTATTAAGAAAAAGACACTTTTTTGATTATGGATTACTTTCTGTAGATTAGATAAGTGAAAAAATTTACTACAGCCTGGCTCTGTTATTTTTTAACAGTGTCAGGCTGTTTTATTTTTTTAGAATTTTCTCCTGTAAGTAATTGAGGATACGAAATTGATACATAGAACAGGACTTAACTAATAAAGGCTATAGGCAGAATAAGTATAAAATTATTCTATAGAGACAAATGAACTTTCAAAAAGTAATACGTATATTACGGTTCAGGAAGGCTAATATTTAACAATACAAGATATGACTATTGATACAAATTAAATAAAAAATCTCTCTTTCCATTTTGGTCAAGGAGATTTTTTATTAATAGCGTATTTATTTTCAGGAAATCAATGTTTACTATTTGAAAAAGACTTAATTTTCTTTTAATATCTGATATAAATAAGAGGCACGAAATACAGTGCCAATGTATAGAATACACCAAAAAGTAAAGCTGGATAGTAATTATAATACTGTTATCACTTGTGCAACAGCAACAAAATCATAAGGAGGCAATGAAATGAAGCCAATTATTGGAGTAACAGCATCGATGGAAGCAGATGGAACGGAATATAAGATGCACCTGCGAAATATAAGGGCTATTGAACAAGCTGGAGGCATCCCGGTTATTCTGCCGTATTATAGTGATTATCAGGAAATAGCTGTATTGCTTGATAAAATGGATGGCCTCTATCTGCCGGGCGGCTATGATATTGACCCATCTTTATTTCAAGAAGAGCCAAACCCGAATCTCGGTACTATTATTCCAGAAAGAGATCGATTAGAGAAGGAAGTTATCACATATTTTTTAGAGAAGGATAAGCCGATACTGGGAGTTTGCAGAGGATGTCAAATTTTAAATGTTGTGACGGGAGGAGCTATGTATCAGGATTTAGATTCACAATATCCGAAGCAGCTAATTCAGCATACTCAAAAAGCAGCATTCCACCATCGTTCACATACTGTCAAAATAGTCAGTGCTTCTTTATTGGAAAAGCTGGTTCAGACGGAGAAAATCAGGGTAAACAGCTACCATCATCAGGCAAACCGCTCTCTAGGCAAAGATTTTATGGTCTCCGCTGCAGCAGATGATGGTGTTATGGAGGCATTTGAAAGTAAAATACATCGCTTTGTTTTAGGGGTGCAGTGGCATCCAGAAGGCTTGATTCATCTTTCAGATGATCCATCACTGGCTATTTATCAAGGCTTTATTGAGGCTTGTAAAGATAAATAGATTACTGTTATAGGAATGTTTAATGGGAGTTGCTTGTATAGAATAGCAGGCACAAATTGTCTTAGATACTATTTTAGAAAAGTATCTTACAGGCGGCCTCAGCAGATTCTAGAGTGCTGAGGTTACCTGTGTAATAACTTTTATATTAGACACTTTTGATGCTGCCGTTTTCATTCAATGCTTTAACATAGCAGACACACTGATGCTTTCTCTGAACACCGGAAAACTGTTTAAGGTTTTCTCCGGTGTAATGTGAGAAAACAGATACAGGGAAGAGCTGTTCTGTAGCAGGCTGGAAATGGCTTTTGATTTCATTTCCTTCTAAATAAATATGATAATAAGAATCGGTCATTGTAAAGTTCATTTTCTCATACCAATTTTGAACCCATGTATCATCTCGTGTCCATGCTTCAAGGTAATTCAATTTTCGGGTCTTTGCAATTTTCTCTGCCTCATTCAACAGTGCTTGCCCAACCCCTTGCCGAGAATAATCGGGATGTACTGCAATATGCCATATCATTCCTCCTAAACCACTGTTACGGGAGCAAACCGTCCCTTCCTTGGTCTCATACTCTATATCAATTAGTCCTGCTATTTTTCCTTCGATTTCAGCGACAAGTTCAATAGACGGAAACGCATAGGATTCTTTTTCCTGAAGAACATTATCAAAATAAGCTGTTTCTAAAAAGGCAAGTACGCGGCAATGAAGCCAACCTTTTTCGTCAGCTGGAGTATATGCTCTGATTTTCATATTTTCCCCACTTTCCAAGCTTCAGTGATTTTTGGTCGTAATAATATAAAAAGAGAGACCTTCCAAAATATCAATTATCAGGTCTCTGTAAAGATTTCATTCTGTATTAAACTGTTTCGCTTTCGGCTAAAGATTTAATTACTTTAGAAGACTCTTTTGCAAAGTCCGCGGATGCTTCGTAGTAATTTTCCCCTTGTTCCAAAAGAGAGAAGTCGCCAATTTCGATAAATAGTTTGGTGCTGCTTCCCATATCTTCTAATAAATAGCGATAAGCAACTTCTCCTTGCTCAGGTTTGATTTTCCATCCTGTTCCATGTAAATCAATAATCAGCTCTTTTTCTTTTTCAGCCTTAATAATGGTAGTGATAGACTGCTCTCCATTCGGTAAGTCCCAAATCACCTTGCTGCCTTCTTGCATTGGCTCTTCAGGATAGTCCTCTGGAAGTTCATCCCATTGTGCTACATATTTAGGTAGTGTTAATATTTTCCAAACCCTTTCTGATGACACATTTATTATTATTTCTTCTGTAACAATCAGTTGTTTTTTCAATGGAACCCCTCCATATGATGTTTTGAAGTCTATGATTTCCAGTTTTCGGCAATGAATTCATCCCGGCCTGATTTAGCGCGGTCTTCTTCGTATTTTGTCTTACTTTTTTTATAAAAATCCTGATGATAATCTTCAGCAGGGTAGAAAACAGATGCTGCTTTAATTTCTGTCACAATTGGTCTAGCAAATCGGCCGCTGTCAGCAAGTGTCTGCTTTGCTTTTTCAGCAAGCTCTTTCTGCTCTTCATTATGATAAAAGATGGCAGTTCTATATTGCTCGCCTCTATCCTGAAATTGCCCATCTGGATCTGTCGGATCGATCTGTGGCCAATATAGGTCAAGAATCGTCTGGTAATTGATAAGAGAATCATCATAGGTAATCTCCACTGCTTCATAGTGTCCTGTATTCCCTTGCTTGACTTGTTCATAAGCAGGATTATCTAAATGTCCGCCTGTATAGCCTGATATAACCTGGTGTACGCCGTCCCATTGATCAAAAGGCTTCACCATACACCAGAAGCAGCCTCCGGCAAATGTTGCTTTTTGTATTGTCATGTTCATCCCCCTTTAGGCTTTTCAAATGTCACGATAGTTTGTAGAATGAAATTAATATAACATATTTCAGTATTTTTTAGAAATAAGGTGACATCATGGAAGAACCATTTGTACATAGGATTTTTAATAATAAACAGAATGAAATAAAAAATAGTATGTTTTTATCGAGACTTGGTTTTGCAAAAGAGAATCCGGACAAAAAGATAGCTATTTATGATAAATGTATTTTTGCTTTTCCGATTAGGCATTACAATGAACCAGGTACAGATAAATTATTTACAAAACGTGCAGGAGAAAAGAAGGAGAACCTTTCTGTTTTGGAAATGGACGAGTATTCAGTATTTATTGGTGATATTTATCAATTTGGGAAAGCTGTCATCCAGGTTTCTCAGCCTGGAACGGTATCGCAGAGAGAGATGGAAAATGGATTGAAAACAGGCTGGTATTTCCGGGTGCTCGAGGAAGGCAAAATTCAGCCGGAGAGCGATTTACAACTGATAGAGCGCCCCAACTCAAAGTGGTCCATTGCAGCTTGTAATGAAATAATGTATCTGGATCGTGATAATTTATGGGGAGCAGATGAACTGTTTCATTGCACAGATTTAGGGATCGTTTGGAGGAAGACATTGAGAAAGAGATTGAGAGGGTTCTAGAAAGGCAGGTTGCTTTAACACAGCATTTGGAATCATTATTCTTAGAAGCAGCACTTGCAGGAGTAGACGCTGTTTCGTCATTTATCATAGCTGCCGCATTATCGCGAGTTAATGGGGTTATTGCATATTAGAATAGCGTTCTATTAGAAAAGGAAGGTGAGAAATCCCCTTCTTTTTTAAAGAATAAGAAAGTATATAAAAATGCTGAAGAATAGCCGCTCCAGAAATACACTACGCTTTCCGTGGGCTTGAGCTCAGCCTCCTCGAAAAAAAAGAGGAGGGCTTTTTTTTCTGCGGGGTCTTCCCACTGCGCTTTCCCACAGGAGTCTACGTGTATTTCTTCTGGGACTGGGACTGCGATTACTCGCCCCACCGAAAATCATTGCGATTACTGGTCTCAACGAAGTGCTTTTTTTAAGATTCTCACATTAAGAATATAGGGTATTTAAAATTCTAAGCGGGGATGAAAAAAGCCTCCATTGAATAAAGTCTCATTTTATGTTCATAAGAGCATATAAAAGCGATTTGTCATGGATTTATTTCAAAAAAGATTAAATTATTTGTTTTCTTAGTCCATAATTTATTAAGGCTTCATAAGGGTCTCCTGTTAATTCAAGCATATGGCAAAACGCCTGCTCTGTCTTAAATCCTCGTTCTTTTAAAGCAATAATTTCACATCTCCAAGATGGGTTCGTATCCAGAAGATATTTTTCAATTACCATATGCAGATAAGCATATTGCTGCGTTACAGGCTGTGCTTGTCCAAATAATTCAAATTCAAAATTATCATAAATGAAATTTGCTTTTACTATCAATTTGCTTCTGATTATCTTCCGTTTAAGTTTGAATTGAGGGAAGGGCCCATAAAGAAAATTAATTTTATCTCCGAAACCGCTGAAATCATGAACCTCCATAATAATATCTAAATCAGAGGATGCTGTATCTATACTAAGTGGTATTGTTCCGCATAAAATTGGAGAGTATATTTTTAAATCCTCCATCATATTCAGCTGGTTAATCACTTTAAATGCTCTTCTTTGTTTTTCATTTCCGGACTTTAGATATTCCAGGTTTTTCAACATGTATTCCCACCTCGTTTATTAAGCTACAATGGAAAGCTGCGGTAACTCAAATATACCGGATCAGACTTTTTAAATAAAGTGTAAATATGGTCTAGCTGTTTATGGGAAATCATATGAATGAAGAAGAATCGTTTATAGAAGTTATGTTCTCTTGATCTTATGACCCTATCGGAAATTTTTAAACAAACATCTATCATTTCAGCCAAGAGGACTCCTTCCTCAAAAATTCCATCAGATGTTAGGTGGGAGGTGAATTGGCGGTTTTAATACTTCATCCATTTAGCTGTTAAGAAAATCTAAAGAAATATTTAACAGCATCAGCATACCATGAACAGCCCAAAAAAAGTTGTTAGCTACTTTCAGAATAGTGGTATTTCTTTCCCTCCTATGATATGATGGGTTGACGGGAACGAATGTTCTTTTAGGGGTGAAAATGAAATGACTGTTTATCGAACCCTGCAAATTTGGGTGAAAAAGGGGCACCGGATGCATCCGTATTTTCAAGATATGTGTCAATGCGCAAAGAATATGCATAACACAACAAACTTTTATATCCGGCAGGTTTTTACAGCTCTCCAACAAGAAAAGGAACTGCAGCCGTTACAAAAAGAAGTATTGAAAAGCCTCCAAATCCATTTGCCTGCAATCAATGCGAACCAGCTGCAAGCTTACCAACGAAGGTATGCAAAAGAACAGGAAAAAGCCAAATCAGAACAAAAGGAAATCCAATGTCATTTATTTGAGATGCCCTCTAAGGATAAACCATATATTTCTTATCCTTTTTTGAATGCCTTGTTTAAATCGATGAAACAGACCGATTATCAATCCCTGCCAATCCAATCGAGTCAAGGCATCATGAGAACAGTTTTTCAAAACTGGAAAGCCTTTTATGGCAGTATTCATACAATATTTTCTTATAGCGTCATTTAATAGAAGTGTGATAAATTAAAGTCACCCTATTTTACGTAGGACAGGAACGACGTGTTTTATTTTAGAAAGAAAAGGGAATTATTCACAAGATATGATATCTCATTGGATGTGCTTTTCTTCTGTTTGAAGTGATATTTTATGAAGTAAAAGGGGGAATCAATATGTTAGAGAATGCGCTCATAATGCTGGCAATTATATTTACCGTTAATGTCTTATATGTATCACTCATGACGATTCGTATGATTTTGACATTAAAGGGCAGAACGTATATTGCTGCATTTGTGAGTATGTTTGAGATTGTTATTTATGTTGTAGGACTGGGGTTAGTATTAGATAACCTGGATCAGATTCAAAATCTGATTGCTTATGCCATTGGTTTCGCAACTGGTTTAATTATTGGTTCCAAAATTGAAGAGAAGCTTGCACTTGGGTATATCACTGTGAATGTTGTTTCTGCAAATCCGGATTTAAAATTTACACAGCGTCTCCGCGAAAAAGGCTATGGTGTAACCAGCTGGTCCTCCTATGGAATGGATGGAGATCGACTTTCAGTTCAAATTTTAACACCTAGAAAATATGAACTGAACCTGTATCAGGCAATTCATGAAATAGACCCGAAAGCATTTATTATTTCCTATGAGCCAAAACGGATTCATGGCGGCTTCTGGGTGAAACAAGTCCGTAAAGGAAAGCTGATGCGAAAAGAGAATAAAACAAAAGAAAAATCACAAAATGAAAGTCAACAGAGAGAATAACCACCAAAAACCGAACGTTAATTAAATGTAAAGCTTAAATTGTTCGACATTATCTTGCATTTTTCTATTTTATTTGGTATGCTAAAACCAACAATTGAAAATGCCTCATATATACTTGAGAATATGGCTCAAAAGTTTCTACCCGGCACCGTAAATGACCGGACTATGAGGGAGGATGAGCTGCTGTTTTAAAGAACAGCAGATGTTGAATGATGCTTATAAAAAAGATGTTCAAAAGTCCGATTAATCACATTTTGAATCTCTTTTAAACCAAGTCTATTCATCTTCCCTTATGGGAGATGAATAGACTTTTTTAATTTTTTAACACTTTTGTTAATTGTGAATTACCTTTGAGATAAAAAATGTTGGCAATGTGGACGATTAAAAATACGGTGTTTTTGGCAACAGGCAGATACAAATCAATTTTTAAATGTTTCAACCAAAAACCGAACTTTAACACAACCATGACCTTTTAAAATCCGTAAAAAAACAACTAAAAACAGAAAGAGGGATTCGATGGCTCAAGTTGGTGTCATTATGGGAAGTATCTCAGATTGGGAGACAATGCAGTATACCTGTAAAGAACTCGATACATTAAATATCAGCTATGAAAAAGAAATCATTTCCGCTCATCGTACACCAGATGATATGTTTACCTACGCTCAGAGTGCGAGAGAAAAAGGACTAAAAGTCATTATTGCCGGAGCTGGCGGAGCAGCACATCTGCCCGGAATGGTTGCATCACAGACGACCCTGCCTGTTATTGGAGTTCCGGTAGAAAGCAAAGCACTCCAGGGAGTCGATTCACTCTTATCTATTGTTCAAATGCCAGGTGGTGTACCGACAGCAACAGTTGCCATTGGTAAAGCAGGCGCAAAGAATGCCGCTATTTTAGCAACGCAGATTATCAGTACATTTGATAAAGATGCAGAAAAGGCACTGGATGATTACCGTGCAGCAATGAAGGATGCTGTTCAGGAAATGAGGGATCAGCTTGCAACCTATTAAAATTATTTTACCTCCTCAGACAATTGGAATTATTGGCGGTGGTCAGCTTGGAAGAATGATGGCAATTGCAGCAAGATATATGGGATATCGCATCGTTGTTTTAGACCCGGCGCCAAATTGTCCGACAGCACAGGTAGCTGATGAGCAAATCACTGCAGATTATACGGATTTGACAGCTGTAAAAGAATTAATCGAAAAAGCGGATGTAATTACATATGAATTTGAAAATGTGGACTTGAAGGCCGCAGAGCTTATCCAGAACGCTGGAAAGCTTCCACAGGGCGCATTGGCATTAGAGGTTACACAGAACCGGGAAAAAGAAAAGCAGCTTGTTGACGACTTAGAGCTTCCTGTTCCTGCTTTTCGGATTGTGAAAACGGAAGAAGATTGCAGAGAAGCATTATCTATTATTCCGCTGCCGGCAGTGATTAAAACCTGTCGGGGAGGTTATGATGGGAAAGGGCAGCTAAAACTTGTGACAGAAGAAGATAAAAATGAAGCTTTAGCATTTTTCGAGGAGCATGGCTACTGTATAATAGAGCGATGGATTCCTTTTGATAAAGAAATCTCGGTTGTCTTTACAAGGTCGCAGCAGGGAGATATTTCTTTTTTTCCGATTGCAGAGAATGAACATCGCAAACATATCCTATATAAAACTACAGTGCCGGCAGATATTGACGCTGCACTTGAAGAAAAGGCCTATGCCATGACGGCGAAAATTGCTGAACGAATGGAGATTGTTGGTACTTTTGCAATTGAAATGTTTGTCGGTGAGGATACAATCTATATTAATGAAATGGCTCCAAGACCGCATAACTCCGGGCACTATACAATTGAAGGCTGCAATGTTTCTCAATTCGCACAGCATATCCGGGCGATTTGCGGGCTGCCGTTCGTTCCTGTCAATTTGTATGAGCCGACCGCGATGGTTAATATTTTAGGAGAATCTCTTTCGAAATCTATACAGTTTACCACTGCACATAACTTTGGTTTTCTTCATCTTTATGGAAAGGAAGAACCGAAAGAAAAACGTAAAATGGGACATATTACATTTACAGCGGAAACACCGGAAGCTTTACAGAAACAATTGGATATTTTTGAGGAGGCAATACAACAATGATCGAACGTTATACAAGAGAAGAAATGGGCAATATCTGGACAGAGGAAAATAAATTTAAAGCTTGGCTGGAAGTAGAGATTCTGGCTTGTGAAGCTTGGAGTGAGCTAGGTTTTATTCCAAAAGAAGATGTGAAAAAATTGCGTGAGAATGCTTCCTTTGATATTAACCGCATATATGAAATTGAACAGGAAACACGGCATGATGTGGTGGCATTTACCCGTACTGTATCAGAAACTTTAGGAGAAGAAAGAAAATGGGTTCACTATGGATTGACTTCTACAGATGTTGTCGATACAGCTCTTTCTTATTTATTAAAGCAGGCTAATGAAATTTTAAGAGAAGGTCTGCATCGGTTTGTCGGGATTTTAGAAAGCAAGGCAAAGGAACATAAACATACCGTTATGATGGGACGTACACATGGTGTGCATGCAGAGCCGACAACATTTGGTCTGAAAATGGCTTTATGGTATGAGGAAATGAAGCGTAATCTGGAGCGTTTTGAGCTTGCTGCTAAAAATGTGGAATTTGGAAAGCTTTCTGGAGCAGTTGGAACCTATGCCAATATTGATCCATATGTAGAGCAATATGTCTGTGCAAAGCTGGGCACATCACCTGCTCCAGTTTCTACACAAACATTACAGCGTGATCGTCATGCAGCTTATTTATCTACATTAGCTTTGATTGCTACATCGATTGAAAAGTTTGCAACGGAAATCCGGGGACTGCAAAAGACAGAAACAAGAGAAGTAGAAGAACGTTTTGCAAAAGGACAAAAAGGATCCTCAGCTATGCCGCATAAGCGCAATCCAATTGGTTCAGAGAATATGACAGGAATGGCACGGGTTATCCGCGGCTATATGGTAACTGCTTATGAGAATGTAGCTTTATGGCATGAACGTGATATTTCGCATTCCTCTGCAGAGCGTGTTATTTTACCGGATGCGACTATTGCTCTTGATTATATGCTGCACCGTTTTGGAAATATTGTGGAGAACTTAACAGTATTCCCTGAAAATATGAAACGTAATATTGACCGCACTCACGGAGTTATTTTTTCTCAGCGCGTACTGCTATCTTTGATTGATAAAGGGATGGCCCGAGAAGATGCTTATGATATTGTTCAGCCAAAAGCAATGGAAGCGTGGGAAACAGCAACTTCCTTCAAAGAATTGGTAGAACAGGATGATCGGATTACAAGTAAATTAAGCCAGGCGGAAATTGATGATTGTTTTGACTATACCTATCACTTAAAAAATGTAGATCAGATCTTTACAAAAATTGGATTGGCATAGGAGGATTCCAATATGGAACTTGAGCTTTTATATGAAGGCAAGGCAAAAAAGGTTTATCAATCGGACACGAATGAAAATCACTTGATTCTCTCGTATAAAAATGCTGCAACGGCTTTTAACGGAGAGAAGAAAGCTCAATTTACAGGGAAGGGGAGACTCAATAATGAGATCTCTTCCCTCCTATTCAAGGCATTACAAAATAAAGGAATTCAGTCGCATTTTATCAAACGGCTGGATTCTGTTACTCAAATGGTTCAGAAAACAGATATTATTCCGTTAGAAGTGGTAATTCGGAATATTGCAACAGGAAGTATTACAAAGCGTTTGGATATCCAGGAAAAAACTCTTTTTGAACCTGCTTTAGCAGAATTATTTTACAAGGATGATAGTTTAGGAGACCCATTGATTAACGATGAACACGCCCTCTTTTTAACAGATATTACGGAAGAAGAACTAAGCAGTATCAAGGAAAAAGCAAGACAGGTAAACCTGGCATTAACAGAAATATTTGCGGCTATCGGTGTCCGGCTGGTGGATTTCAAATTGGAATTCGGCAGAAACAAGGAAGGCAAAATTCTGCTTTCTGATGAGGTGTCACCAGATACCTGCAGATTATGGGATATGGAAACGAACGAAAAGCTCGATAAAGATGTTTTTCGTCAAGGTACTGGAGATTTAATTACCGTATACGAAGAAATACTAAATCGTTTGGAGGATCAGTTATGAAAAAGGTGCAGGTATATATTACATTAAAACAAGGTGTTTTAGATCCACAGGGAAAGGCAATTCAAACTTCTCTTCACGCTTTAGACTATCCTGAGGTTGACGATGTCCGTGTCGGAAAATATATTGAACTCCAGGTAGAAGAAGGTCCTGATTTAGAAACACGAGTGACACAAATGTGTGAGCAATTATTGGCCAATCCGGTTATTGAAGATTACCGGATTGAGTTAGAGGAGGCACGTTAATTGTGAAGGTAGCTGTTATTGTTTTTCCAGGTTCCAATTGTGACAGGGATATGTATCATGCGGCAGGAGAAGTTGCAGGTGCCGAAGCCAGTCTGGTCTGGTATACCGATACGCATTTACTGAATGATGTAGATGGAATTCTTATCCCTGGCGGATTTTCTTATGGAGATTATCTGCGATCCGGTTCAATGGCCTCTACATCAGATATTATGAATAAAATTCGTGAGCATGCGGAAAAAGGCAGGCCTGTACTGGGCATTTGCAACGGATTTCAAATTTTGACGGAATCAGGGCTTTTGCCTGGGGCGTTAATGCGCAATAAAAATCTGTCCTTTATGTGTCATCAGGAAGAATTGATTGTTGAGGATAACGAGAATGTTTTTACTAAATTATACGATAAAAATGAAGTAGTCCGTTTTCCAATTGCGCATGGGGAAGGTAACTATTTCTGTGATGACGAAACATTAAATGAACTAAAAGCCAACAATCAAATCGTATTCACCTATAAAAATAATCCCAATGGTTCTGTGGCAGATATTGCCGGTATCCGTAATAGAGCCGGTAATGTGCTGGGTATGATGCCGCATCCGGAACGGGCAGTGGAAGCATTATTAGGAAGTGAAGACGGCTTACGAATATTTCAATCTATGATTGCGAATTGGAGGAGCAGCAATGCAGTTAACGCATAGTATTAATCCAGTGAAAATTGAACAAGACCGATTGTATCAGGATATGGGTTTAAGTGATGAAGAGTTTGAAAAAATCAAAACGATCCTTGGCCGTCTCCCGAATTTTACGGAGACCGGAATCTTTTCGGTTATGTGGTCAGAGCATTGCAGCTACAAAACGTCTAAACCTCTCTTAAGAAAATTTCCCACAGAGGGCCCGAACGTTCTGCAGGGTCCGGGAGAGGGAGCAGGAGTAATCGATATAGGAGATGGACAGGCTGTTGTTTTCAAGGTAGAAAGCCATAATCATCCATCTGCTGTGGAGCCATATCAAGGAGCGGCAACTGGTGTCGGCGGAATTATCCGTGATGTATTTTCAATGGGTGCCCGTCCGATTGCATTAATGAATTCTTTACGTTTTGGACCTTTAACCACCAACCGTACCAAGTATCTTTTCTCAGAAGTTGTTGCCGGTATTGCCGGTTATGGAAATTGTGTCGGTGTTCCGACAGTTGGCGGAGAGGTGCAATTTGATGACAGCTATGAAGATAATCCGCTTGTCAATGCAATGTGTGTGGGACTGATTAATCATGATGACGTGCAAAAAGGAATTGCTGCCGGTATTGGCAATACAATTTTGTATGCAGGACCACCAACAGGAAGAGATGGTATTCATGGAGCTACCTTTGCCTCGGATGATTTAGCTGAGGATTCCAATAAAGACCGTCCTGCTGTGCAGGTTGGTGACCCATTCATGGAAAAACTGATCATTGAAGCATGTTTGGAGGTAATTCATTCTGATGCGCTTGTAGGAATGCAGGATATGGGGGCTGCCGGTTTAACCTCATCTGCAAGTGAAATGGCAAGTAAAGCGGGTACTGGTCTTGAAATGAATTTAGATCTTGTACCGCAGCGTGAACAGAATATGACTGCCTATGAAATGATGCTGTCTGAATCACAGGAGCGGATGCTTCTTTGTGTAAAGACTGGCCGTGAGCAGGAAATCATTGATATTTTTGAAAAGTATGGTTTGCAGGCCGTTCCTGTTGGAAAGGTTATCGAGGAAAAAGTGTTCCGGATTAAACATCATGATGAGGTTGTAGCAGATATTCCTGTGGATTCGTTAGCGGATGATGCTCCAGTGTACCATATGCCGTCGAAGGAAGCTGAATACTATCAAGCTTTTCAACAGATGGAGGCCCATAGACCCAATGTAGATAATCATGGAGAAACTTTAAAACAATTACTGCAGCAGCCAACCATCGCCAGTAAAGAATGGGTATATGATCAATATGATTCCATGGTGCAGACTAATACTGTTGTTACACCAGGATCTGATGCAGCAGTTGTCCGTATTAAAGGAACAGATAAAGCATTAGCAATCACGACAGACTGTAATTCCCGCTATATTTATTTAGATCCGGAGGAAGGCGGAAAGATTGCTGTCGCAGAAGCTGCCCGTAATATTGTCTGCTCTGGAGCTAAACCATTGGGACTAACAGATGGATTGAATTTCGGTAATCCGACGAATCCGGAAATCTTCTGGCAAATGGAAAAAAGTGTAGAAGGTATGAGTGCTGCATGTGAAGCATTACAAACGCCGGTTATTAGTGGAAATGTTTCCTTATATAATCAATCTAAAGGAAAATCTATTTACCCGACGCCGGTTGTCGGCATGGTTGGATTGCACGAATCAACAGCACATATTACACCAAGTTTTTTCCAGGAAGCTGGGGATATCATTTATCTAATTGGTGAAACACGAAATGAATTTGGCGGCAGTGAATTGCAATTTATTCAGGAGGGGAAATATGAAGGAAAGGCTCCGTACCTGGATTTGAAAATAGAGACAGAACGTCAGAAAAAACTGCTTTCTTTGATTCGGAAAGGAAAGATCCAATCTGCACATGATCTTGCAGAGGGCGGCTTAGGAGTTGCTTTAGCGGAATCTTTATTCGCGGATGAAGTGGTTGGCGCAAAAGTTGAGCTTTCAGGCAATGCCACGGTGGAACTGTTCAGCGAAACACAGTCACGTTTTCTTGTTACCGTAAAGCCTGAGAACCAGGGTGCTTTTGAAGAAGTATTTGCAGATGCAGCAAAGCTGGGTGAGGTAACAGCAGATAATAAGCTGAGGGTAAAGACAAATAATGAAACAATTCTTCAGGAAGAAGCTGCTGAATTAAAAGCACTTTGGAAAGGAGCTATTCCATGCTTGCTGAAATCAAAGGCATAAACGAAGAATGTGGTGTGTTCGGCATTTGGGGGCATGAGAAAGCAGCAGAATTAACCTATTACGGATTACACTCGATGCAGCATCGCGGTCAGGAGGGGGCAGGGATTGTTGTCAGCAGGGATATGCAATTAAAAGCTCATAGACAGCTTGGCCTCGTTAATGATGTCTTTAAGCATGTGAATTTTGATGATTTTAGCGGAGAAATAGCCTTAGGACACGTCCGGTATGCAACCCAGGGTGGAAAAGGACTTGAAAATGTGCAGCCTCTTGTTTTTCAGTCTCTGACCGGCGGGATGGCTCTAGCACATAATGGAAACTTAATGAATGCAACGAAATTACGTGAAGAACTCGAAAGTGAGGGAAGTATTTTTCAAACTACTTCAGATACAGAGGTGCTGGCGCATTTGATTAAACGGAGCGGGGAAGTGACCGAAGCAACCATCTCAGAGGCTCTTAACCGTGTTAAAGGCGCTTATGCCTACCTTATTTTAGAGGATGATACATTATATGCCGCACTGGATCCTGCCGGAATAAGACCACTTTCGATTGGCAGATTGGGTGAAGCATATGTGGTTGCTTCTGAAACTTGCGCTTTTGACCAGATCGGTGCCACTTTTGAAAGAGAGGTCTTACCGGGAGAATTGATTAAAATTAATGAAGAAGGTCTGACTTCATTCCGGTTTGCTCCACGAGGAAAAAGACAGATGTGTGCGATGGAATATGTTTATCTTTCCCGGCCTGACAGTGATGTGAATTATGTCAATGTACATGCCTCCCGTAAACAGATGGGGAAAGAATTAGCCAAGGAAGCTCCAGTTGACGCAGATTTAGTGGTCGGTGTGCCGGATTCAAGTATTTCAGCTGCTATCGGCTATGCAGAAGAAAGCAAGCTTCCGTATGAAATGGGCATTATCAAAAATCGTTATGTAGGAAGAACATTTATCCAGCCGTCGCAAGAATTAAGAGAGCTGGGAGTAAAAATGAAGCTGTCACCTGTCCGCGGGATTGTAGAAGGAAAACGTGTCATTATGATTGATGATTCGATTGTCCGTGGAACCACGAGCCGGCGGATTGTGAAAATGCTGAAGGATGCAGGTGCGAGTGAAGTTCATGTGCGTATTGCTTCTCCGGCGATAACGGATCCGTGTTATTACGGGATTGATATGTCTACCAAGGAAGAGCTGATCGGAGCAAACAATACCGTTGAGGAAATTGGTGAAATTATTGGGGCGGACAGTATTGCCTACTTGTCAGAAGAGGGATTAGAGAATGCAATTGTCAAGGATAAAACAATAAATCAAGGCGTATGCATGGCTTGTATGACAGGTTTGTATCCTGTTGCCCCGGCTGATAAGAAGGAAATGGACACATCAAACTGCTAAGATCAAAAATCACTTTGGAGGGTAAAAAATATGTCAGATGTTTATAAAAAAGCTGGTGTAGATGTTGAAAAGGGCTACGAAGCAGTAGAAAGAATGAAAAAACATATAAAAAAAACACATCGGAAAGAGGTATTGGGCTCCTTAGGCTCCTTTGCCGGGGCATTTGATTTATCCTCCTTTTCTTATAAAGAGCCTGTTCTGCTTTCGGGAACAGACGGGGTCGGTACAAAATTAAAGCTTGCTTTTGAGCTGGATAAGCATGATACGGTAGGAACTGACTTAGTAGCGATGTGTGTCAATGATATTGTTGCACAGGGAGGCAATCCGCTTTTCTTTTTAGATTATATTGCCTGCGGGGAAAATGATCCTGCCCGAATTGAAGCGATAGTATCCGGTGTTGCGGCGGGCTGTCAGGAAGCAAATGCTGCATTGATCGGCGGGGAAACAGCTGAGATGCCGGGTATGTATGAGGCAGATGAATATGATTTAGCTGGTTTCGTTGTCGGTATTGTTGAGAAAGAAGAGATTATTACAGGAAAAACGATTACAGAAGGAGACACTCTGATTGGATTAGCCTCCAGCGGCATTCATTCCAATGGCTATTCTCTTGTCCACAAGCTGATTGAAGGGCTCGATTTTGAAAAGACACCAGATGGGCTATCAAGGCCTTTAGGTGAGGTTCTGATGGAACCTACGAAGATTTATACCAAAGCGATTAAAGCTATCAAAGAAAAAGTACATATAAAAGGTATTGCGCATATTACAGGCGGCGGTTTTGATGAAAACATACCCCGCATGCTTCCGGAAGGCCTTGGAGCAACAGTGCAGCAGGAGGCATGGAGCGTTCCTGAAATCTTTCCTTTTCTGCAACAGCTGGGGAAAATTGATGCACGTGAAATGTATCGTGTTTTTAATATGGGAATTGGCATGGTGGTTGCTATTTCTAAAGAAGATGAGCAAGCCGTTTGTGATGTATTGAAGGAAAACAATATCGAGGCTGCTGTTATTGGACATGTCATTCCAGGTGAAGAGGTGCAAATTACTTCATGAAGCAAAGGCTGAGTGTATTTGCATCAGGAACAGGCAGTAACTTTGATGCCATGATGCAGGATGAAAAAATTGCAAGCTCTATAGTTTTGCTTGTTTGTGATAAACCGGGAGCTGCTGTCATAGCTAAGGCTGAAAAATCAGGTCTTGAGACACTTGTACTGACTCCAAAAAGCTTTTCCTCCAAGCAGGAATATGAAAAAGTAATCTATGAAAAGCTTCAATCTCTGGGAGTAGAATGGATTTTCTTAGCCGGTTATATGCGACTTATCGGGGAAACATTACTTTCGCATTATGAGGGCAGGATTGTTAATATTCACCCGTCTGTTTTGCCGGATTTCCCCGGCAAGGATGCAATTGGGAAAGCTTATCGGGCCGGGGTTTCGAAAACTGGAGTCACAGTTCACTATGTAGATGAAGGAATGGATACAGGTCCAATCATTGCACAGGAAGAAATAGAAATGATTCCGGGTGAGACGGAAGAACAGTTGAAAACTAGAATTCAGGCGGTAGAGCACCGCTTATATCCAAATGTGATAAAACAACTTACGCAGAATGTAACGGAGGAATTATAATGAAAAAACGTGCGCTTATTAGTGTATCTGATAAAACAGGTGTCGCAGAATTTGCAAAAGGATTAGAAGCAAAAGGATTTGAAATCTTATCAACTGGCGGAACGATCCGTTTGTTAAATGAATCTGGTGTACAGGCTATTCCTGTAGAGGAAGTGACAAATTTCCCGGAAATGCTTGATGGCAGAGTAAAGACATTACATCCAATGATTCATGGCGGGCTTTTAGGAAAACGTGACAATGAGAGTCATCGTACGCAAATGGAAGAGCACCATATTGCTCCGATTGATCTTGTTGCAGTCAATCTCTATCCATTTAAAGAAACCGTTCAAAAGGCGGGAGTAAGCCATGACGAGATAATTGAAAACATTGATATTGGCGGGCCTTCCATGCTACGTTCGGCAGCGAAAAATTTTGCGGATGTACTTGTTGTCGCAGACCCTTCTGATTATTCATCTGTATTAGCAGCTTTAGAAAAAGAAGAGGATACCTATGCTTTCCGTCAGCAATTGGCAGCTAAGGTGTTTCGTCATACAGCACATTATGATGCAATGATTGCTGCGTATTTCCAAACACAAACAGAAGAGGTATTCCCGGAAACATATACAGTAACATATGAAAAAGTGCAGGATCTGCGTTATGGAGAAAATCCGCATCAACGGGCAGCGTTTTACAAATCACCTATTCAGAACGCTGCAACCCTGGCGACTGCGTATCAATTGCATGGTAAGGAGCTTTCTTATAATAATATTCAAGATACGAATGCAGCATTAGAAATTCTGCGCGATTATAAAGAACCTGCTGCTGTTGCAGTGAAGCACATGAACCCGTGCGGTATCGGAATTGGCTCGACCTTGGCAGAAGCTTTTGGGCGTACATATGAAGCAGACCCTGTTTCTATTTTTGGAGGCATCGTTGCCTGCAATCGTCCGGTTGATATAAAAACAGCAGAACAGCTTTCTTCTATTTTCTTAGAAATAGTCGTTGCTCCTTCCTTTGATGAGGATTCGCTGGCTTTATTAACGAAAAAGAAAAATATCCGTCTATTAGAATTGGATGTTTCTAATCAGCAGGCAGATCAAAAACGGATGACAACTGTTGATGGTGGTGCTCTTATTCAGGATTTAGATGTAAAAGAGATAACAGCTGATGAATTAGAGGTTGTGACGGAAAAACAGCCGACAGAAGCAGAGATTGCTAATTTATTATTTGCCTGGAAAGCTGTAAAGCATGTGAAATCAAATGCTATTGTACTTGCTAAGGATGCACAGACTATTGGCGTGGGGGCCGGTCAGATGAACCGGATTGGTGCAGCGGAAATTGCAATCAAGCAGGCAGGAGATAAAGCAAAAGGAGCAGTGCTTGCATCGGATGCATTTTTCCCAATGCCTGATACCGTAGAAGCAGCTGCTAAAGCTGGTGTCACAGCGATTATCCAGCCGGGCGGCTCCAAACGTGATCAGGACTCCATTGATGTATGTAATCAATATGGTATCGCCATGGTCAACACATCTGTCCGTCATTTTAAACATTAATTATATATAGAAGCTCCTGTATTTCTTTTCTATGTATGCAGGGGCTTTTTAATCAATATCTGGTTATTTTATTAAAGAAATCAATTTGTTTGAGATGCTGGAAACGGAGGATAAGCTATGAAAATATTAGTAGTAGGCCGCGGTGGCAGAGAGCATAGTATTGTTAAAAAATTAAAGGAAAATCAACAGCTGGAGAAAATTTATGCTGCTCCAGGAAATGCAGGAATGGAAGAGGATGCAGAATGTATTCCGATAGATGAAATGAATATAGAAGAGCTGGTGTCTTTTGCCAAAGAAGCAGCAGTTGATTTAACGATTGTAGGACCGGAAAATCCATTAAATGCTGGTATCGCAAATCATTTTCATCAGGAAAATCTTGCTATTTTTGCTCCTTCAAAGGAAGCAGCCTGGCTGGAAGGAAGCAAAAGTTACGCAAAGGATTTTATGAAAAAATATGATATACCAACAGCTTCCTATGGTGTTTTTCAAGATGCAGAGGCAGCCAAAAAACACATTGCCGAGACCGGCGCCCCGATTGTTATTAAAGCAGACGGCCTGGCAGCGGGAAAAGGTGTTATCGTAGCGATGACAGAGGAAGAAGCTAATCAGGCGATTGATGATATGCTTGTTGATAAAGCATTTAATCAGGCCGGCTCTACAGTTGTTATTGAAGAGTATATGGAAGGTGCTGAATTCTCTTTAATGGCATTTGTACATGAGGATAAAGTATACCCAATGATGGCAGCAAGAGATCATAAAAGGGCGTTTGATAATGATGAAGGGCCAAATACAGGAGGCATGGGAGCTTTTGCGCCAATTCCCGATTTAACGGAGGAGGCTTATCAATTTTCTGTAGAACAAATTCTAAAGAAAACAGCAGAAGGTATGATGACAGAGGAGCGACCTTTCACAGGGATTCTTTATGCAGGGTTAATGCTTACGAAGAATGGTCCAAAAGTAATTGAGTTCAATACCCGTTTTGGGGATCCAGAAACCCAGGTGGTACTTCCATTATTGAAAAATGATCTGGTACAAGTCATGCAGGATGTATTGGAGAAAAAGAACCCGAATCTAGAATGGCATGCAGAAGCTTGTGTAGGTGTTGTCCTTGCATCAGAAGGGTACCCCGGTTCATATAGCAAGGGGAATCCTCTCCCGTATTTTGATGATAAAGAATATACTTATATTATTCATGCAGGAACAAAAAAAGTAGATGAAACGCTAGTATCTGACGGAGGAAGAGTCCTTCTGGTCGGCAGCCGGGCAGAAACATTATCACAGGCCATAGATAAAGTGTATCAGCAGCTGGATAAAACAGAATTAAACGGTAACTTTTTTTACCGGAGTGATATTGCTAAATAAAAAAATAAACATGCAATGGATAGAAACACATCCTTGCATGTTTATTTTTTGATATCGTGCTAAAAGGTTTCATTGTATAAGGTGTTTATAGTAGTTATATAAAGATTTGCAGTAAAACCATTAAAAAGGGGCATATTATGAAGGAGAGCGTATTTTGATTAACAGCTTTACTATGGCGGTAATATATGTTATTTTTAACTGCTATTTTTACCCGAAGTGGAAGAATCGGTTTTAGATTTAATACAACATATAAGCTGCAATTTACTCATGTTTAATAAATTATGAGCTGTGTAATATAATAATTACAAATTTAAGGAATGGAGAGATTATATGCCAAATATTATTTATACTTCACCGAGCAAGTATGTTCAAGGAAAAGGAGCTTTAAAAGAGCTTGGTAAATACGTTGATGCGGTTGGTAAGAAACCATTAATTATATCTGACGAGGTCGTATGGGAAATTACGAAAGAAACCGTTGAAAAAAGTCTAAAAGATGCGAATATCGATTTTCACTTTGTTTCATTTAATGGAGAAGCTTCCTTAAATGAAATCAGCCGTATAGCAGAGGAAGGTAAAAAAGCAGAGGCAGATTTTGTAATTGGAGTCGGTGGCGGAAAAACACTTGATACCGGCAAAGCAGTTGCTGATGAACTGAAGGTCAGTGTTGTTATTGTGCCTTCCACAGCATCAACTGACGCACCGACAAGCGCTCTATCTGTTATTTATAATGATGATGGTGTATTTGAGTCCTATAAATTTTACAATAAAAATCCAGAATTAGTACTTGTTGATACAAAAGTAGTCGCTGGCGCACCGCCTCGATTATTTGCATCAGGAATTGCAGATGCGATGGCGACATGGGTAGAAGCAAGGGCAACGATTAAGAGTAATGGAGAGGCAATGGCTGGAGGTAAAACTAGTATAGCCGCACGTGCTATTGCAGAAGTTTGTGAGAAAACTTTATTTGCCTATGCGCAACCAGCTTATAAAGCAGTAGAAAAAGGGCTGGTAACCAAACACGTGGAGGCTGTGGTGGAAGCAAATACCCTATTATCAGGACTTGGTTTTGAAAGCGGCGGATTGGCGGCGGCACATGCAATTCATAATGGCTTTACAGTACTCGATGGGGATATTCATCATTTGACCCACGGGGAAAAGGTTGCGTATGGTACTTTGACACAGCTCGTGCTTGAACTGCATTCGGAAGATGAAATTCAAAAATATATAGCATTCTATCGTTCATTAGGCTTGCCAACTACATTGAAGGAAATGCATTTAGATGAAGTATCCTATGAAGATTTGCGAAAAGTTGGAGAAGCAGCAACACAAGAAGGGGAAACAATGAGCAATCTTTCTAAGGAAATTACTGCGGATGACATTGCAGAAGCGATTTTAGCAGTTGATCAATTAAGTAAAAGTAGCCTTCTTTAAAGAGAATAGATTGGATAAATAGAGCCGTGTATCCTGTGCAGGTACACGGCTCTATTTGCTGTTTATATAAAGGGAACGAGTATTTTGATTTTATTAAATTTACCTTCAAAAAATAGTTTGACTTTTTAATTTTATTGTAATAGTATGAACAATACAAATGTATACTGTATACAAGAGGTGATCGTCATTGTAAATATTGTGAAAAAAACATTAAAGAGTCAGGTATATGATTACTTAAGAGAGCAAATTATTGTCGGAAAATTCAAACCCGGAGAAAGGCTGATTGAAGAAAAGATTGGAGAAGAACTGAATGTGAGCAGAAGCCCCATCCGTGAATCGATAAGGATGCTGGAGAAGGAAGGGTTTCTGAATTTATCAAAAACAGGCGGTGTTACAGTAGTTGAGCCATCGCTTACAGATTATCAATATCTATATGAGTGCAGGATAGAAATGGAATCTCTTGCTGCTTATTATGCTGCTATGAGGCGGACAGATGAACAACTGCTGATGATGAAGAAGGAAGTAGAGAATACAGTTCTTCATCAAGAAACACAGGATGAAAAACGGGTTACTGTAGCTTTTCATGACATCATTATTGAAGCCAGTGCGAACCTGTTTCTTATATCCATGCTTCGAATGTTGAGAGGTGTTAACAGTTTTTACAGGGAAGTTATTGTTGATAAAGATCCAAAATACAAGGAGATAGCATTTGTAGATCATGAACAAATATGGGAGGCAATTGCCGAACAGGATGCAGACGGTGCAAAAGAATTAATGAAACAGCATATTGAAAGAGATTTTACACACTTTATGAATTTAAACAGAAAAGAGCTGGAGGGATAAGATGCGTACGAAAAAGCCTCTTGAAGGAGTAAGGATATTAGAATTAGGAAATATTGTAGCAGCTCCCTTTGCTGGAAAACTTTTCTCCGAATTTGGAGCAGAGGTTATTAAAGTAGAAGAGCCCACAAATGGAGATCCACTTAGAAACTGGAGAGTGATGTATAAGGATACATCCGTCTGGTGGCATGTCCAATCACGTAATAAAAAATCAATTACAGTCAACCTTCGTGAGGCAGAAGGGCAGGAAATCATTAAAAAACTGACGAAAAAAGCAGACGTTGTTCTGGAGAATTTTAAACCGGGGACTTTGGAAAGATGGGGTTTGGGTTATGAGGCTTTAAAGGAAGTTAATCCATCGGTGATATTAACGAGAATTTCCGGTTACGGGCAGACTGGTCCTTATCGGGAAAAGGCCGGATTTGGCAGTGTTGCAGAAGCTGTTGGAGGTTTAAGATATTTGACAGGATATCCTGATCTGCCACCAGTTCGAGTCGGGATTGCTATTGGAGACATGGTAGCCGGATTGTATGCAGTTATTGGTACGCTAATGGCACTGCGGGTACGGGATCATGATGAAGAAAAAAGAGGGCAGGAAGTGGATGTCGCTCTCTATGAATCTGTATTTAGTTTATTGGAAGGGATGCTTCCGGAATTTGATTTAACAGGAGAAATTCGTGAGAGAACAGGAAGTACATTGCCTGGCGTTGCACCATCTAATTCATACTTATGTGCGGATGGTTCTTATGTCATTATAGGTGGAAATGGAGACCGGATATTCCAGCGTCTGATGACTGCAATAGGGAAAGAGGATATGGCCATTGATCCAAAATATGCGACAAATCAGGATAGAGTAAATAATGTGGAATATATTGACAAAATAATTGAATCCTGGACAAAACAATATCCGATTGAAGAAGTACAGCGAATCTTAGATGAAGCCTCTGTACCGGTCAGTCCAATTTATAGTATTAAAGATATTATTAATGATGCACATTACAGCGCCCGGGATATGATACAGGAAATTGAGCTGGAGGATGGCAAGAAGGTAAAGACTCCTGGCATTGTTCCAAAGCTCTCAGAAACACCGGGGAAAATAGAGACAAATGGTCCGGCACTTGGTGAGCATAATGAGGAAATCTATAAGGAATTTTTGGACTTCTCCTATGAAGATTTTAAACGGCTAAAGCAGGGAGGAATTATCTGATGTCACAAGTAACCATTATTGATGTAAGTCCCCGCGATGGATTACAGACAGAAACAGAATTAGTTTCTACAGAAGATAAAGTAAAGCTCATTCATAAATTAACAGAAGCAGGGTTAGGAAAAGTTGAGGTTTCTTCTTTTGTTCATCCAAAAAGAGTTCCACAGATGGCGGATGCAGAAGAAGTATTGAAACAGGTTAGCCAAAATGAAAAATTACAGGCTATTGTATTAATCCCAAATCAAAAAGGGTTTATGAGGGCAAGCCATTTTCAGGGACTGGAACTAAACTGGGCAGCATCGGCAACAGAAACATTCAGCGATAAAAATTTAGGAATGACTATGGATAGAAATTTCGAAATATTCAATGATATGATTAAAGAAGCGAAATCTAATGGAATAAAGATTTGCTTCTCGATTGCTGTCAGCTTTGGATGTCCTTATGAAGGAAAAGTAAAAGAGGAAAAAGTTCTAAAGCTGGTAGAAAAAGCTGTACAAGCAGGAGCGGACAGAATTGGAATTGCTGATACGATTGGAATTGCAACGCCGGATGAGGTAGATAGTCTGTTTAGAAAAGTATTGGATGTGGCGGGCGAAACAGAGGTTTCTTTCCATATCCATGATACAAGAGGCTTGGGAATTGCGAATGCATATTCTGCTTATTTGGCAGGTGTACGTATTTTTGAAACAGCAGTCAGCGGTATTGGAGGATGTCCATTTGCCCCAGGATCGGCAGGAAATTTAGCAACGGAAGATTTGGTTTATTTGTTTGAACGTATGGGGATTGATACAGGGATTAATGTAACTAAATTGTTTGAAGCTGCAGATTTTGCAGCAAGTCTTACTTCGAAGATGCCGTTGGGAAGAATACGCCATCTTGATAGAGAGCGTACGGTGAAGGAGATGATTAAATGAAAAAACTATTACGGATTACTTTCTTGCTATTCATGGCAGGAATCATTTTGGCAGCCTGCAGCAATGATAAGCAGGAAACAGAGGCAAGCGGAAAGGAATATGAACCAGCTACGATCCGATTAGCTTATAACCTGCCTGCTGATCACCATATTTCACAGGGTGTTGAAGAATTTGTTAAGAAAATAGAAGAGAAGTCAGATGGGCAGATTGATATGCAGGTTTTTGCGAATGGACAGCTGCTGACAGATAAAGATATGAACCAGTCGCTTTTAACAGGCGGTGTAGAAATGGGAATGAATTCATCCACAATTTGGGCTTCTACTGTACCGGCTATGGGAATATTTGATGTTCCTTATGCATTTGAGACGTACGAAGAAGCTGGGGAAGCATTGAACGGCGAATTGGGAAATGTACTTCGCTCAGAGATGGAAGATGTCGGCGTGAAGGTGCTTATGTTTGCGGATTATGGTTTTGGACAATTTGCGAACAATAAACATCCATTAGAATCACCGGAAGATTTTAAAGGACTGAAAATTCGCAGTGTCGGAGCACTCCCTTCTGAATTTATCCAAGCTTATGGTGCATCGCCTGTATTTATGGGCGGAGGAGAAGTTTATATGGGACTGCAGAGGAAAACAGTTGATGGCGCGACATCTGGAACTACTGCAATGGTGCAGCGTAATTACGATGAAGTAACCGATTATTTAACGGTAAATAATTATGTTTATTTCGAGTTTATTCTTGGAGTAAATAAAGATTTTTGGGATGAATTACCAGAAAAAACACAAAACTTAATCGAGGAAACGGCCAATGAAACAGAAGAATGGATTCGTCACCAGACAAAGCTGGAGGATGAGAGAACCTTACAGGAACTAAAGGATAGAGGGATGGAGGTATATGAAGTACCAGAAGAAGATATTCCTTTATGGAAAGAAGCTTCCATGCCAGTCTGGGAGAGTTTTAAGAATGAGGCTGGAGATGTAGGCGAAGAATTATTAGACATGGTAGATGGCGAATAAAGCTGCTCATCATATAGAAAGGAGTTATATCATGAATAAACTATATCATTTTTCTGATTTACTGATTAAATGGGCTGCTTATTTGTCCGGTATCTTAATATTTATCACGACAATTATGACATTTTATGAAGTGGTAACCAGAGCACTTTTTGGCATGCCGACAATATGGGCCACAGAATTATCCACTTATGCGATTATTGGGAGCTGCTTTTTGGGGACGGCCTATGCAGTCAGAACGTATGCTCATATTACGGTAGATTTAATCGTTAACCGTGTGAACGAGAAAGCACGCGTCGCATTGGCATATGTGTCTAATGCGCTCGGCTTGCTGTTTAGTATTATTCTGGCCTGGTATGGATTTCACCATGTTTTAAAAACATTCGAATTAGGAGTGACTTCTACCTCCTTATTGCGGATACCGATGTATCTGCCGGAAATGTTCATTCCAATAGGCGGCGTTTTACTTATTATCGCATTTATATTACAGCTGATAGATGGCGGTGTACATAAAGGGGGAGATCATCTATGAATTTATTTTTTACAGGAGGTTTAGCGGCACTATTGCTTATTGGTCTCCCCGTAGCTTTTTCTTTAGGGCTGCTGGCTGTGCTGGGGATGTATTTTTTCAATGACGGAAGCTTTGCCTTTGCGCAAATTCCAATTATTTCCTATAAATCATTGGATGACTTTACTCTAACGGCATTGCCAATGTATGTACTGATGAGTCAAATACTAGTTGTCAGCGGCGTCGGCAGAGATTTATATGAGATGGCAAGCAGATGGTTCAGACATTTTCCTGGAGGCTTAGCTATAGCGACAGTTTTTTGTTGTACGATTTTCTCTGCAATTTCTGGATCCAGTGTTGCTACAGCTGTAACAGTCGGTGCAGTTGCACTTCCAGAAATGGTGCGCCGCGGATACAGAAAGCGGTATGTGCTCGGTTTGCTGGCTGCTGGAGGTACGTTAGGAATTCTTATTCCGCCGAGCGTACCGATGATCCTATACGGATCACTTACTGGTGTATCCGTCGGGAAATTATTCATTGCCGGAATTATACCGGGAATCATACTAACCCTGACTTTTATGGTCTTTTCATCGATTCAAATGCGGCATATTAAAGAAAAACCTGCTACATGGGCAGAAAGATGGGAAGCTTCCAGAAAAGCAATTTGGGGACTATTACTGCCGATTGTGATTATCGGAGGAATCTATTCAGGGATATTTACACCGACAGAAGCTGCTGCCGTGGGTGTAGTTCTTGCCTTCTTAATTGCTTTACTGGTATATCGAAATCTGACAGCCGATAATTTAAAGCAGATTATCTTATCTACTGTTAAGACAAATGCAATGATTCTATTTATTATCATTGGAGCTATGTTACTTGGATTTATTCTAACTATTTTACAGATTCCGCAAGCAATCACGGAAGCAGCTATATCGTTGGATGTATCGCCATGGGTTATATTTATTCTGATTAACATCGTATTACTTATACTAGGAATGTTTTTGGAGACAATTTCTATATTGGTTATTACAGTACCAATATTGTATCCTATTATAACTGCTCTTGGGTTTGATCCAATATGGTTTGCGATTATCATGGTAATCAATATGGAATTAGCATTAATTTCACCACCGGTAGGATTAAATCTCTTTGTTTTAAAAGGATTGGATAAGAAGAATACAATCATTGAAATTGTTAAAGGGGTCATCCCATATGCTGTGATTATGATTCTATTTATTGTGCTGTTATGCTTCTTCCCGCAAATAGTAACCTATTTAGTGGAGAATGTGCAATGATAGAAAAAATAGGATCTTTATAATGGATGAAGATAGCCGGAGCTCTATAAATATGTAGAGCTCCGGCTATCTTTTTGTTTTATATATAAATAAAGTATAAGAAGAAGCTTTAGCAGACATCTCTTTGCAGGAATACTAAAGCTTTAAAGACTAAGAAATTTTCTTATAGAAGGAATTATTGAAAAAATCAACTTTACTATATTAAAGTACTGCAATGTGATAAAATAAAGAAAATGACAAATAGTGGAGAGTTGCTTAATGACATTATGGAGAAATCGAGAATTACGACAGCATATAAGAGTAATTGACGGTTCGGTTGCACCAAGTATTGTCTTAACCAATACAACCTATTTAAATGTATATACAAATCAATGGGTAGAGGCAAATATTTGGATTTATGAGGATCGAATTGTATATGTTGGTGAGAAATTACCGGAAGAAACCACAGAAACAGAGTATTATGATTGCCAGGGGAAATTTGTTGTCCCAGGGTATATTGAACCGCATTCACATCCTTTTCAAGCTGCAAATCCGGAAGTAACAGCAATGCATGCTGCAAAAACAGGAACAACAACATTTGTGAACGATAACTTGACGTGGTACTTACTGCTTAATAAAAAGAAAACGTTCTCCATCATAAATGCTTTCTCTAATTTACCTGTAAGTATGTTCTGGTGGAATCGGTTTGATGGTCAAACAACACTGAAGGATAATCGTATATTTAATACAAAGGATGTGTTGGATTGGGCAGAGCATCCATTGGTAATTCAAGGTGGAGAGCTCACCGACTGGCCAAGCCTGTTAACAGGAGGAGACCGTTTACTTTATTGGATTCAGGAGATGAAGAAGCTGGGAAAACCGATAGAAGGTCACTTGCCTGGAGCATCCTCCCGTACTTTAACCAAGATGAAGCTTTTAGGAATCACCAGTGACCATGAATCGATGTCTGCAGATGATGTTTTAAAAAGACTGGAGCTGGGCTATCGTGTCAGTCTTCGCTATTCACCAATTCGTCCAGATTTACCTGATATTATCGAAGGTCTGCTTGAGAAAGAATTAACGCAGTTTGATAATATAAGTTTTACGATGGATGGACCGACACCTGCCTTTATGAAGGATGGCATGATAAATGTTTGTATTGAGAAAGCAATTGAAAAAGGCCTGCCTGCAGAGACTGCTTATCGTATGGCGAGTTACCATCCGGCCAGACATTTTAATATGGAAGAAGAATTCGGCAGCATTGCACCGGGGCGCGTAGCTCATTTGAATATTTTATTGGATAAACAAAACCCGCATCCTGAAAGTGTTATCGGCAAAGGGGAATGGATAAAAAAGAATGGAAAAGGAATCTCTTTTCCACCGGTAATTGATTGGAAAAAATATGATATTACACCACTTGAACTTAACTGGGAGTTGGCTGAAGAAGATTTGCAGTTTTCCAGCCCAATAGGGATGGATATGGTCAATGATGTAATTATCAAGCCTTATAGTATCGTTTCTGATGTTAGTGCGGAAGAAATTTCTTCTGAAAAACTGGAGCAGTTTATTACATTAATTGATAAAAATGGGGAGTGGCGTGTAAATACAATTATTCGTGGTTTTGCGCCAAAGCTTGGAGCATTAGTCAGCAGTTATTCTGCTACAGGAGATATTATTCTTATTGGCAATTCCAAAAAAGATTTAAGTGTAGCAACAAAACATATGAAAGAGTTAGGCGGAGGCATTGTACTGGTAGACCAGGGTGAAATTTTAGCAGAAATGCCGCTTCCTCTTGGAGGCGTTATGCCAGATAATAGGATGGAAGAATTAATTGAAATGAATGAGAAAATAAAGAAAGTACTGACAGAGCATGGATATGCTTATCAAGATCCAATTTACAGTTTATTATTTCTTTCAGCATTTCATTTACCTTTCTTTCGTATTACACAGCAGGGGTTACTCGATGTGAAAATGAGAGAAATTGTTATTCCGGCCACCATGCGATAAAATCATACGTTGTTCCAATAAAATAAAAGAGCTCTTTATTTTACAGTGATAATCTTTGGTTATGTATAAATATTAACCTTATCATTCTTTCAGGGACAGTTCATGAGAAAGAATGGCAAGAGAAAACAAGGGGGGAAAGAAATGCAAATAGATAAATTACGAGGAGAGCAGCTTGATCAGTTGTTTGATGCCATATTGTCATTAGATACGCGCGAGGAGTGTTATCAATTTTTTGATGATATTGCAACGATGTCAGAGATACAATCCTTATCACAACGGTTACAGGTGGCGAAAATGCTCACAGAAGGAAAGACGTACAGTGCGATAGAGCAGGAAACAAAAGCTTCGACCGCAACTATTTCCCGGGTAAGACGCTGTATTAACTATGGAAGCGATGGTTATAATCTTGTTTTGGAAAGACTGGATGTAAAAGAGAATTAGTTTTAAATTAGATCAATAAAGCATAGAAAGAAAACCTGGACGAATGCTGGTAAGAGCACTTGTTCAGGTTTTTCTTTTTATATAGGCCTCTGTAAAAGGTAACTGTTGATATTTGAAAACTAATCACATTCTCTATATAATCAAAATGAGAACAAACGTTTCTGGGTTGTCGAGACGTGAAAAGTGTTTAGCAATCTATTGAAGCATATTGCTAATTTATCTGTCGTCCTGCTTTAAAGTATAATGGAAGAAAAAAGTTCATGGGGGAGGAGAACAATTTGCCACCTATCCATATTGATGAAATTCCAATAGAAATAAAAGAATACTTAAATAAGATAGTCAGTATAAGTTTTCCACGCCAAGGCTATACATCTAATTTGGGAATAATTGAAAGTAACGAGGGAATTTTTGCGCTCAAAAGGACAAAGGGAGCATTATTTAATGCCATGTTAAAGAAGGAAGTTTCGATTCTAAATTGTTTAAACAAGGAGACAGAATTACCTGTTCCCAAAATGAAAATATTCGTAGAACATAATAATATCGAAGAATCTTGGGCGCTTATAGACTTTATTAAAGGAGAAACAGTAAGAACGGCCTTATTAAATCAGGACAACAATCAAAAACGGCAGGAAATTATATTTAATTTTGGCAGCATCTTGTCTGAAATCCACTCAACCCCATGTCCTGATGAGCTTATAAATGAACAACTATGGCTTGATAAAATGTTATACCAGGCCGAATATAACTTCAATAATTACGAGGTTGACGGCACGAAAGAGTTACTGGAAAGGTTGAAAGTAAAAAAACCAAAAAAGTATAAACAAACGCTGATTCATGGAGATTTTACGATTGATAATGTTATGGTTTCCAATGGATCAATTACCGGAGTTATTGATTGGAGCGGCGGAGCCTATGGTGATCCCCGGTATGACGTATCTTTAGCCATCCGCCCTAAACCAAATGTCTTTGTTAATGAAAGAGATAAGCAAATCTTTTTTGAAGGCTATGGAGGAACGATAATTGATAAGGATGATTACAATTATTTTGCCAATGGGCTATATGAATTTTTTTAACATTTCAATGGTGATGTTAAAAATTATGAAAGAGGTTCTATGTATTAGGGCTCCTTTTAAATCCAGGCAGATATTTATATGAAACAGCAGCTGGGCTTTATATAAAAGAACCATAAATCTTTACCTTATCCGTTCTAATAAATTGCCGATTTTTGTTATAATGAAGAAATGAATGTAACAATGGAGGATTAGTAACTAATATGAATATAAATGAATGGAAACATATGTTTAAATTGGATCCGGCAAAGGAAATATCTGATGAAGATTTAGATAAAGTATGTGAATCTGGGACTGATGCAATTATTGTCGGGGGTACAGATGATGTCACGTTAGATGGCGTTCTGGATTTATTGTCGAGAATACGCAGGGCTCACATGGTTCCGGTTGTTTTGGAAATATCTAATGAAGAGGCATTAACACCAGGGTTTGATTACTATTTTGTACCTTTGGTGCTGAATTCGAAAGAGAAAAAATATGTGATGGATATCCAACAGAAAGCCATCAAAGAATATATCGACATGATGGAGTATAGTGAGGTATACTTTGAAGGTTACTGCATTTTAAACCCGGAAGCAAAAGCCTTCCAGCATACGAATTGTGAGCTGCCGGAAACAGATGATGTAAAAGCATACGCTTATATGGCAGAGCATGTCTTTCATCTGCCTATTTTTTATGTGGAGTACAGTGGTATCTACGGTGATACAGAGGTTGTCCGTGAGGTGAAAGCAGAGCTTGATAAGACGAAGCTTTTCTACGGAGGAGGTATTGAGACTCCGGAGCAGGCTAAAGAGATGAAGGAACATGCTGACGCAATTATTGTTGGAAACAGCATTTATACGAATTTAAAACAAGCGCTCAAGACAGTGGACGCTGTTAAAAGAGAATAAGCTCAGGAAGGAAGATGTAACATGGAGCAAACGCTTGAAGCGATGATAAATACATTAAACCCGGAGCAGCAGAAGGCTGTACGGCATACAGAAGGGCCACTCCTGATTATGGCAGGGGCAGGCAGCGGGAAGACACGTGTATTAACACACCGGATTGCTTATTTGATGGGAGAAAAGGAAGTAGCTCCACAAAATATTCTGGCGATCACCTTTACCAATAAGGCTGCGAGAGAAATGAAGGAACGTGTAGCAAAACTGGTCGGTCCTCAAGGCCAATACATGTGGGTTTCTACCTTTCACTCGATGTGTGTCCGGATTTTACGCCGGGATATTGACCGGATTGGATACTCTTCGAACTTTTCTATTTTGGATAGTGGAGACCAATTATCTGTTATAAAGCAAGTTCTTAAAAATTTAAATATTGATCCAAAGAAATTTGATCCCCGGGCGATGCTTGGACAAATCAGTGCAGCAAAAAATGAACTGATTACGGAAGAAGAGTTTGCGAAAAATGCTGGTAACTTCTATGACCGGCAGGTGTCACAGGTCTATGAAGGCTATCAAAAAATGCTGCGGAAAAATCAATCCTTAGATTTTGATGACTTGATAATGCAAACCATCCATTTATTTGATCGCGTGCCAGAAGTTTTAGAATATTATCAGAGACGTTTTCAATATATCCATGTAGATGAGTATCAGGATACAAACCATGCGCAATACTACCTGGTAAAGCAGCTTGCTGAAAAGTATCAAAATTTATGTGTTGTCGGTGACTCGGACCAGTCTATTTACCGTTGGCGCGGGGCAGATATTACAAATATCCTGTCCTTTGAAAAAGACTACCCTTCTGTAAAAACAGTGATGCTGGAGCAAAATTACCGTTCTACCAAGTCTATTTTACAGGCAGCAAACAAAGTAATTGGAAATAATTCCGGCCGTAAGCCGAAAAATCTTTGGACGGATAATGATGATGGAAAAAAGATATCCTATTATAAAGGAGCAACTGAGCAGGAGGAAGCACTGTATGTTGCAGATACCATTCAGCAATTAACCCGATCAGGCAAATATCAGCCAAGTGATATTGCGATTTTATATCGTACCAATGCACAATCCCGTGCAATAGAGGACACCTTTGTAAAATCAGCTATCAGCTATCAGATGATCGGCGGCACGAAGTTCTATGACCGTAAAGAAATTAAGGATATGATTGCTTATTTAAGATTAATTACTAATCCTGATGATGATATCAGCTTTCAGCGCGTGGTAAATGAACCGAAAAGAGGAATTGGAAAAACATCGATTGAACGTCTGCAGGCATATGCTGCAGAGCATGATATTTCCCTTTATGAAGCAGTAAAGGAAGTTGATTTCACAGGTGTTTCGAAAAAAGCTGCCAATGCCTTAGCTGGATTTCTGGACCTTATTCGTTCTCTCACACAGCAGCAGGAATTTTTAACTGCAACGGACATGGTAGAAGCTGTCCTGGAGCGGACAGGTTACGAGGAAATGCTGAATAATGAACGTTCTATTGAGGCACAATCGAGATTAGAGAACTTAGAAGAGTTTAAAACCGTTACACAGGAATTTGAAAAAGCAAATGAAGATAAAACACTCATTGCCTTTTTAACTGATTTGGCATTGATTGCGGATATTGATCGTGTCGATGAAGAAGACCCTGATCACTCTCAAAAAATTACCATGATGACACTGCATGCAGCAAAAGGATTAGAATTCCCTGTTGTTTTCTTAATTGGAATGGAAGAGAACGTATTTCCGCATAGCCGTTCTATGTTTGATGAGGAAGAGATGGAGGAAGAGCGCCGTCTTGCTTATGTCGGCATTACAAGAGCGGAGCAGGAGCTCTACCTGACTCATGCGCAAATGCGTACATTATATGGGCGCACTAACATGAACCCGATCAGCCGTTTTATTGATGAAATCCCTGAGGAATTACTGGAAGGAAGAGAAGCGGCTCAAAAATCTCCATTTGGCGGAGGCGGCAGTTTGCAAAACAGATTTGGTATGAAGCACAAGCAGGAAGCTCCTCCCAAAAGACGTGCCGAGAAAATCCAAGGCCCTAAATCCAGCGGTGCAGAATCAAAAGACTGGTCGGTCGGTGATAAAGCAGCGCATAAGAAATGGGGAGTCGGAACTGTTGTAAGAGTCCAGGGTGAAGGGGATAAGCTGGAACTGGATGTAGCATTTCCAGCTCCAGTCGGAATCAAACGTCTTCTTGCAAAATTTGCCCCAATAACAAAGGAGTAAAGCAGAATGAATAAACAAGAAATAAAAGAACGTATGGACTCACTTGTAGAAGTACTTAACCAATATGGTTATTCCTATTATGTATTGGACAATCCGACTGTCCCTGACGCAGAATATGATAAGAAATTACGGGAACTTGAGGATTTAGAAAAAGAATATCCCGAATTTGCGAGAGAAGATTCTCCTACGCAGCGAATTGGCGGAGAGCCGCTCGATGCCTTTCGAAAGGTAACACATGAAACTCCGATGATGAGCTTAGGCAATGCTTTTAATGAACAGGATTTAAGAGACTTTGCCAGACGTGCTACAGAAGGAGTTTCCGGTGCTGTTACTTTTGTATGTGAACTGAAAATAGATGGTTTAGCCATTTCCCTGAAATTTCAGGATGGCAAGTTTGTTCTGGGCTCTACCAGAGGCGATGGGAGAGTCGGCGAGGATATTACATCTAACCTGCGCACGATACGAAGTATCCCATTAAGCATTAACGAACCTGGGACCTTAGAAGTCCGCGGGGAAGCTTTTATGCCGCATAAGTCTTTTTTAGCACTCAATGAAGAGCGGGAAGAAAAGGGGGAAGAGCCTTTTGCCAATCCAAGAAATGCAGCTGCCGGATCATTGAGACAGCTGGACCCGAAAATAGCAGCTAAGCGTAATCTGGATATTTTTCTGTACGGGGTGGGCGAATGGGATAATAACGATATAACAAGTCATAGCGAAAGTTTAGAGGCTTTGCATCAGCTTGGATTTAAAACAAACAAAGAATGGAAAAAAGCTGAGAGTATTGAAGAGGTTTTGGAGTATGTTGCATACTGGACGGAGCATCGTAAGGATTTAAATTATGAAATAGACGGCATAGTTGTAAAAGTAGACAGCCTGGATCATCAGGATGAACTAGGGTTTACTGCAAAAAGTCCGCGCTGGGCGATTGCTTATAAATTCCCTGCAGAAGAAGTAATAACAACATTAAAGGATATTCAATTAAGCATCGGCAGAACCGGGGTCGTAACTCCTACTGCAATTCTGGAGCCGGTTCGCATAGCGGGATCCACTGTGCAGCGGGCATCCCTGCATAATGAAGATTTAATTCGTGAGCAGGATATTCGGATCGGTGATCAGGTTGTTATCAAAAAAGCAGGAGATATTATTCCAAAGGTTGTCCGTTCGATTATCGAACAGCGGACAGGTGAAGAAGAAGAATTTCATATGCCTGAGAAATGTCCTGCATGCGGCAATGAACTTGTCCGTCTGGAGGGAGAAGTAGCATTACGCTGTATCAATCCGAATTGTCCGGCACAATTGATGGAAGGTTTGATCCATTTTGTATCCAGGAATGCGATGAATATTGACGGTTTAGGGGAAAAGGTAATTATTCAGCTTTTCCATGAGGATTTGGTTCATACCATTGCGGATTTGTATCGGCTGCAAAAAGAAGATCTGTTGAATTTAGAACGGATGGGCGAGAAGTCTGTTGCCAATCTTTTGAATGCAATAGAAGCCTCAAAGGAAAATTCTTTGGAAAGATTACTGTTTGGACTTGGCATCCGTTTTATCGGTTCTAAAGCAGCACAGATATTAGCAATGGAATTTGAGACAATGGAGCATCTGCAAAAAGCAACCTTTGAAGAGATTGTAGTCATTGAAGAAATAGGGGATAAAATGGCAGATTCGATTGTCCGTTATTTTGAAGAAGAAAAAGTTATACAGCTATTGAAGGAATTAAGTGAGTTAGGTGTGAATATGACATATACCGGTCAGCGAAGATCAGAAATTGCAACAGATAGCTTATTCTCTGGAAAAACAGTTGTATTGACTGGTAAAATGGAACAGTATACCAGAAAAGAAGCGAAAGAGCTGATTGAATCCTTAGGTGGATCCGTAACAGGCAGTGTAAGTAAAAAAACAGATTTAGTTATTGCCGGAGCAGATGCCGGTTCAAAGCTGGAAAAAGCTGAAAAGCTGGGCGTAGAAGTATGGGGCGAAACAGAGTTAAAAGAAGCGGCTCAGGGAGAGGAGTGATTAGCTTTGAAAAAATGGATAGCATCCATTGCTGTAATAGCGCTGATCTTAAGCGGATGTACGCAGCAATCATCAGATGAGGAAGAGGTTGTACAGGATGACCCGGAACAGGAAGAAACCTCCATCGTGCCAAGCAATAGACTTTCTGGTGATAATTACCGAATGATTTTACCGTATAAACCGAGTGAAGCAAGAGGAGTTATAACAAGACAGGTAGCAAATCGTGTGGATATTGATGAGATGGAAGAAGGGCTGCGCCGTCTTTCAAAGGATTACTATAACCCAGATGATTATTACTTCCAAGAAGGACAATATTTTGACTTCAGTCGTGTTACGGATTGGATAGATCAGCTGAATCCGGAAGTAGAAAAAGGCTCAGATGAAAAAACATTCCGGGAAAATCCGCGTTATCTGACGCATGTATTAGAGCAGAATTATTTAAAGTCCACGGAAGGCGGTAACGCTAATTTGGAAGGAATTTCTATTGGACTTGCGATGAAATCTGTTTATGAATTTCAGACAGATACTGGCGAACCCTCTCAATATGAAGAAATTTCTGAGAGTGAGATGATGGAACAGGCGACAGAGATTGCACAGAGTATTGTCAATGATATACGTGAAAATGACGAAGAATTAAGTGATATTCCTATTATGATTGCTGTATATAGAGAAGAAGAAAAATCTTCTCCTGTACCGGGAAATTTTGTTGCTAAAACAAGTGTTGCCGGTGGAAGCAATTCCATGGATGGCTGGGATGATGTAGAGGAAGAGAATATTCTTTTCCCATCTGATGAAGGACAGGAAAAATATTATGATGACCAGGAGCGTGTAACAAACTTCGGAAATGAAATTCGGAAATTTTTCCCTAACTACGTCGGTATGGTAGGAGAAGGCTTCTATATAGATGGAGAGCTGCAGAAATTACGTATTGATGTGCCAATCGAATTTTATGGCAAGGGAGAAATTATTGGATTTACGCAATATGTGGATGGACTTATTGACGATATATTTCCGAACTATTATGACATAGAGATTAATATTACCTCCAGCCAGAAGACGGAAAGCCTGCTGTACCGTAATGCCGGTGAAGATGATATTCAGGTTCATATTTATGATTAAGAAGGATAAATCTTTTAAACTTTAGAAAATTTACTGTTATTAGCTGTTTTATCAGTTAGTGGCAGTGGATTTTCTTTTTTTGAGAAAATTTTTCGGGAAAATGAATGTTAATTAGAGTTTTTGATGCTTATTTTCCCAAATTGAAGAGGGGCAGAGTATGGTACAATAAATGTATAGAAATTATAAAGGTAGAGGGAATAAGTTAATAAAATAGCTTACAAACTAATTAAAAACATTTGAACTGATTTTCTTTATTTATGAAAAGAAGAAATAGGATAAGCTATAAAAGTTTAAAAAATCGTGGGGTGAGAGAAAATATGATAGCAATCGGGACATACATTAAAATTCAACGCACGAAGCAGAAAATGACTTTAGGGGAGCTGTCGGAGGGAATTGTTTCCTTATCCTATTTATCTAAGATTGAAAATCAAAAAACAGAACCTAATGAGGATATAATAAGGAAATTATGTCAACGTCTGAGTATTACAACGGACCATAGTCAGGATGAGGAAATAGGAGAACTATGTAGGAACTGGTATACAATGCTGGATGAGAGCAGCAACGAGCATGATATGGAAGCATCATATAGAGAAATTCAGGATCTGATGGATAAAAACTATTCCAATCACCTTATTATGTTCGAGATTCATAAAATTAAATATTTTTTATTAATTGACAGAAAGGATCTTGCTGCCAATAAAATTACCCAATTAAAAGAAGCTGTGAATACATTCAGCATCGAAGAACAATATTACTGGTATAAATTTAACGGCCGCTATAGTTACGCCTTGAAGAACTACTATCACTCCATGTATCAATATAAACGGGCAGAAAAGATTACAGAGAGTTACCGGTTGGATGAGGAGGCGGAAGCTGACCTGAAGTATTGTATTTCTATGACGCATTCCAGGTTAAGAAATTCTCTGGAAGCAATTGAATATGCGGACGAAGCTCTGGAAATGTATATGAAACAATATAATTTCTTACGTTGTGCACGTGCCCACAATATCTTAGGGATATGTTATAGTCATATTAAATTTTATGAAAAGGCTCTTAAGAATTTCACGCTCGGCTTACAGCTTGCACAAACAATCAATGATAAAAATATAATTCAAAAAATCTACCAGAATATTGGTTATCTATATGCGTCGAAAGGTGATTCAACAAAAGCAATTGAATACTATAAAAAGGTTCTGGGTAATCAAGAGGTGCACGGTAGTATTAAAGTAGAGGTAGCATCGTTACTTGTACGTGAATACTATCATTCAAATTATTATGATGAAGCTGAAGAATACATTGATTATGGATTAAGTGCATTTTATGATCTGAAGGATAAACAGCCATACGTAATATATAAATATATTTTACGGAGCTACAGTTATTTATTAGATGAACAATTAGAACAGTTCGAGCAGTTGTTAGTTAATGATCTCCTGCCGTTGTTAAAGAAACAAAAGGACTATGGTAATTTCATTCTCTACTCTGAATTTTTAGCGAAGCATTATGAAAGTAATAATAATTACAAAGATGCTGCACAGCATTATAGAGAAGCAAGCCAAATTTACAAACATATAGCTCATATTTAGTGTTGTTTTAATATTTAAAACCAAGTTATTCTATGCTATTAATTGCACATATAGAATGATTTGGTTTTTTGTATTGAATGTATAAACTTGCCTTGTATGGGCTGGTTTTGCTATTATCAATAGTGTTAAATAAATTAACATTGTTTAATTATTATATAAAGTTAATTCTTATATTATGATATAATATTAATTTGTTGAACATTATAAATAACCCTGCAACCATGCTGGAATATAAGTGCTATTACGGTAGCATATTATAAATATAACTACTACAATTTTGGAGGTTAAACGAATGGCAGAGATTTCAAAAGAGCAAGTGAAGCACGTAGCTAATCTGGCACGCTTAGAATTTGATGATGAAGCCGTTGAGCAAATGGCGAACGAGCTGAGTGCAATCATTGAATATGCTGAACAGCTGAATGAGTTAGATACAGAGAATGTGAAGCCGACAACGCACGTATTGGATTTGAAAAATGTGATGCGTAAAGACGAACCTAAAAAATGGATTACACAAGAGGAAGCATTGAAGAATGCTCCAGATCAAAAAGATGGGCAGATCCTCGTGCCATCGATCTTAGAATAAAGGAGGGAATAGGATTCATGTCTTTGTTTGACTATACAATAAAAGAATTAGAAGCAAAATTACATAATCATGAGATTACTGTAGAAGATTTAGTAAAAGAGTCTTACGCACAAATTAAAAAAGTGGATGGAGATGTCCATGCATTCTTAACACTTGATGAAGAAAAAGCATTGGAAAAAGCGCGAGAATTGGACAAGTGCGAGGATAAATCCGGTATCTTATTCGGTATTCCGGCAGGTATTAAGGATAATATCGTAACGAAAGGGCTTCGTACTACCTGTGCAAGTCAGTTTTTAGATAACTTTACAGATCCGCTGTACAATGCAACCGTTGTTGACAAGCTGGATGCTGAAAATCCGGTTGCTGTCGGCAAATTAAATATGGATGAATTCGCAATGGGTTCTTCCAATGAAAATTCAGGATACGAACCGACTCGTAATCCATGGAATATAGATCATGTTCCCGGCGGTTCCAGTGGTGGATCAGCTGCAGCAGTAGCAGCAGGTGAAGTATTGTTTTCACTTGGTTCTGATACAGGCGGATCTATCCGTCAGCCGGCAGCATTCTGTGGAGTTGTAGGAATGAAGCCGACATATGGCCGTGTGTCTCGTTTTGGTCTTGTGGCATTCGCCTCTTCATTAGACCAGATTGGCCCGTTAACTCGTACAGTAGAGGATAATGCACGCGTGCTGGAAGTTATTGCTGGTCATGACAAAATGGATTCTACCAGTGCGGATGTAGATGTTCCGGCTTATACAGAAGCATTAACTGGTGACGTGAAAGGCTTAAAAATCGCTGTACCTAAGGAATACCTCGCAGAAGGTGTTTCTGAAGAAGTGAAGAATTCTGTGATGGAAGCATTAAAGGTCTATGAATCACTTGGTGCAACCTGGGAAGAGGTTTCTTTACCGCATTCTAAATATGCCTTGGCAACTTATTACCTACTATCATCCTCAGAAGCATCTGCGAACTTAGCACGTTTTGACGGCGTCCGCTATGGTGTTCGCTCAGAGAATGCAAAAAATATGCTGGATATGTTCGTGAAATCCCGCAGTGAAGGCTTTGGCGATGAAGTAAAACGCCGTATTATGCTTGGAACGTTTGCGCTTAGCTCCGGATACTACGATGCTTACTATAAAAAAGCGCAAAAGGTACGTACATTAATTAAAAATGATTTTGATAAAATTTTAGAAGAATATGATGTGATTGTTGGACCGACAACACCAACACCAGCGTTTAAAGTTGGAGAAAAAACAAGCGATCCTTTAACCATGTATGTGAATGATATCCTGACCATTCCTGTTAACTTAGCAGGTGTGCCTGGAATATCTATTCCATGCGGTTTCTCTGAAGAAGGGCTGCCGATCGGCTTGCAGATTATTGGAAACTATTTTGATGAAAGCACTGTTTATCGTGCTGCACACGCATTTGAACAAGCAACAGAACACCATAAAAAACGACCTCAACTGGGAGGTGCCAAGTAATGAATTTCGAAACAATTATTGGACTTGAGGTACACGTAGAACTAAAAACAGCATCAAAAATCTTCAGCCCGAGTACGAATGAATTTGGTTCAGCACCAAATACAAATGTGAATCCAATTGATTTGGGTTATCCCGGAACATTACCGGTGTTAAATGAAGAAGCGGTAAACTTTGCAATGAAGGCTGCAATGGCACTCAATTGCGAGGTAGCAACTGATACAAAATTTGATCGTAAAAACTATTTCTATCCAGATAATCCGAAAGCCTATCAAATCTCGCAATTTGATCAGCCAATTGGTGAGCATGGCTGGATTGAAATTGAAGTAAATGGCAAGAAGAAAAAAATCGGCATCACCCGCCTGCATTTAGAAGAGGATGCAGGAAAACTGACACATGGGGAAGATGGCTATTCCTATGTCGACTACAATCGTCAGGGAACACCATTGATTGAAATTGTGTCTGAACCGGATATGCGTTCTCCGGAAGAAGCTTATGCATACTTGGAGAAGCTGAAAAATATTATTCAATATACAGGTGTATCTGATGTGAAGATGCAGGAAGGTTCTTTGCGCTGTGATGCCAATATTTCACTACGTCCAATCGGACAAGAAGAATTTGGTACAAAAGCAGAATTGAAAAACTTAAACTCCTTCTCCTTTGTACAAAAAGGATTAGAATTTGAAGAAAAACGCCAGGAAAAAGTACTATTATCCGGTGGAGAAATCCTGCAGGAAACACGCCGTTACGATGAAAAAACAAAAGAAACCATTCTTATGCGTATCAAAGAAGGATCTGATGACTATCGTTATTTCCCAGAGCCGGATCTTGTTCCGCTGTATATTGATGAGGCATGGAAGGAACGAATCCGCAATGAAATTCCTGAGCTTCCAGATGCAAGAAGAGCCCGCTATGTGAGTGAGTTAGGTTTGTCTGAATATGATGCCAATGTTTTAACAGCGTCCAAGCAGATGTCTGATTTCTTTGAAGAAGCAGTAGGCTATGGAGCTGATGTGAAACAAGTATCCAACTGGTTAATGGGAGAAGTTTCCGCATATATGAATAAACATTATAAAGAAATTGAAGAGCTGGCCATTACACCAGATGCTCTGGCGAAAATGGTTAAACTGATTGAGGATGGTACAATCTCATCTAAAATTGCGAAGAAGGTATTCGCCGAACTGGTTGAAAATGGCGGAGATCCGGAAAAAATCGTTGAAGAAAAAGGTCTGGTTCAAATCTCTGATCCAGAGCAATTAAAACAGATTGTAAATGAAATTCTTGATCAAAATGAACAATCTATTATTGATTTCAAGGATGGAAAGAAAAAAGCAAAAGGCTTCCTGGTAGGGCAAATTATGAAAGCAACAAAAGGCCAGGCGAACCCGCCGCTTGTAAATCAGATTCTTGCAGCCGAGCTAGAGAAAAGATAAGCTCTCTTGATAAAAAAGCAAAAAGAATAGGTAATACCTAACAGATGGGCTGTCGCAGAAATTAGATGTGGCAGCCTATCCAATGGGAAAAAGATGAAAAAATCATTAGCAGTCGTTGTAGAAAACAGTTTCATTTTATCGAAGCCTGTTATTTTTTGTTCATTTTGCTTTTCAAACATATAAAAAAGGGCTATGATATGGATTAGGTGAGTTTGTTTAATAGGGAAGCATATAGTATGGTTTCAGAGATTTTTTCTGGAGACTTAAATATATGAATAACTTTATCTAACATCATAAAAGCGATCACCTCACTGGAATTTATTTTTATATGTGAGGTTTCATTTTATAAGCTTTTTACAATGTATTATATATTTTTTAGCTAAGTTCTATGCAATGTATGTAACAAAGTAAAAACCTCTCAATAATCGAGGTTCACTTTAATTTATACGTGTCTGACAAAATCCAAATTACAATATCGACTGGACCGTATGGGGAGGAAAGAACATGAAAAAGGCCCGAATCATTTATAACCCAACTTCGGGACGCGAAGCTGTCAAAAAAGAATTGCCAAATATCTTGGAAAAGCTGGAAAGAGCGGGGTATGAGACATCAGCACATGCAACGACCTGTGAGGGAGATGCAACTGCTGCAGCAAAAACGGCTGTGGAAAGAGGCTATGATTTAATTGTTGCTGCCGGTGGTGACGGTACTATTAATGAAATCATTCACGGAATGGCAGAACAGGAGCATCGGCCAAAGCTGGCAATCTTACCTGCCGGAACTACAAACGATTTTGCCAGAGCGCTCAGTATTCCTAAGGATATCGGTAAAGCAGCTGACATTATTTTGGAAGGTAATTCGATGAAATTAGATATTGGAAAAGTGAATGAGCATTATTTTATCAATATTGCTGGAGGCGGGAAGCTGACAGAATTAACATATGATGTGCCCAGTAAATTAAAAACAATGATAGGCCAATTGGCATATTATATGAAAGGTATTGAAATGCTCCCTTCCTTAAAAGCGGCCAGGGTAAAGATTGAATATGATGATCAGGTGCTGGAAGAGGATATTATGCTTTTTCTAATTTCTAATACGAATTCCGTCGGCGGTTTTGAAAAGCTTGCTCCTGATGCGCGTTTAAATGACGGGTATTTTGATGTTCTGATTTTAAAGAAAACAAATCTGGCAGAGTTTATTCAAATTGCTACACTCGCACTTCGGGGAGAGCATTTAAAAAGTAAGAATATTATCTATACACAGGCAAAGCGTGTTAAGGTTACCAATGAGGAAAAAATGCAACTGAACATTGATGGAGAATATGGCGGCCTGCTTCCTGGAGAATTTATTAATCTACAGGAGCATATTGAGTTCATGGTTCCAGCTGAATTTATTGAACACCAGGAAGATTTGAAATAATTTTGAAAGCCTCTGAACATGACATTGTTTTGGAGGCTTTTATTATGCGTATGTAGTTTTTTCTGGAAAAGCACGGAACAAGATAAAACTGCCATTCCTTACGTCAAGAAAGCCTAATAAATGAGGACAGTTGTTGTTCTCTAAACGGGTATGATAAAATAAGGTATTAAAATCGATTACGAAAATAGAGGAAGATAAAAATGGCGAAATCACCAGGAAATACTCCTGTCCAAAAAAATGAACAATTAACTATTACGATTGAGGATATGACCCATGAAGGAAGCGGGGTAGGAAAAGTAGACGGTTACCCTTTATTTATTCCTAAGACCCTGCCGGGAGAAGAAGCAGTGATCAAAGTAGTTAAAGTAAATAAAAACTATGGCTTCGGGAAGCTGTTAGAATTGAAGAAAACAAGCCCTGAACGTGTAGAGCCGACCTGCCATGTCTATTGCGGAGGATGTCAGCTTCAGCATATGAGCTACTCTCTTCAATTGCAGATGAAGCAGAATCAGGTCCATAACGTGATGAAAAAAGTAGCACATCTGGAGCATGTTCTTATTTCTCCGATTATTGGTATGGATGACCCTTCTCATTATCGAAACAAGATTCAAATTCCTGTTGATGAAAAAAACGGTGAATTAATCACAGGCTACTACCAGAAAAGAAGCCACCGGATTTTAAAAAATCAAGATACCTGCTATGTTCACAGTCATGCAATGAATGAGGTTCTTCCATTTGTTCGTCATTTAATGAATAAATATGGCGTCAAAGCTTATGATGAAAAAACGCATCGCGGCGAATTGCGCCATATTATGATTCGGACAGGCCATTTCACAGGTGAAATGATGGTTGTCTTTGTGACTCGTACAGCAAAGCTGCCCGCAAAAGAACAAATTATTGAAGAATTGACAGAAAAATTCCCTTTTATCAGTTCGATCGTGCAGAATATTAATGATCAGCGTACGAATGTTATTTTAGGGAAAAAGACGAAAGTGCTATGGGGAGCAGCCTACATTCATGATACAATAGGCGACCTTACCTTTGCGATTTCTCCGAAGTCATTTTATCAGGTCAATCCGGTTCAGACAAAAGTGCTTTATGATAAAGCTTTGGAATATGCCAATATTGATGAAAATGATGTTGTAATTGATGCATATTGCGGGATAGGAACAATTTCTCTTTTCCTTGCTCAAAAAGCTAAAAAAGTCTACGGAATTGAAGTTGTTCCAGAAGCCATTGAAGATGCAAAGAAAAATGCAGAGCGCAACGGAATAGATAATGCTGAATTTACAGTAGGACGGGCTGAAAAGGTGATGCCTAAGTGGAAGAAGGAAGGGCTGAAACCGGATGTGATTGTCGTTGATCCTCCAAGAAAAGGCTGTGATCCTGAGTTTCTGGATGCAATGATTGCAATGGAACCGAAGCGAATTGTTTATGTTTCCTGTAATCCTTCGACGTTAGCTAGGGATTTAAGGATTTTGGAGGATGGCGGTTTTGAGACGAAGGAAGTTCAGCCGGTGGATATGTTTCCGAATACGGGGCACGTGGAGGCTGTAACGTTGCTATGTCGTCAGAATACGTAGAAATCCTTAATTTCAAGGCGTTTTACAAGCATTCCTACTTTGAGACAAATGGTGAAAATGGCAGAAAAAAAGTGATAAAAAACCACATTAATGTTTCAGTAGGAATTGACCTGGAATATGGTAATACAAAAGAATAAAGAGAAAAAGGTGCTATTACAAATAGTGCCTTTTTCATCTGTTTATGCCTATTCATATATTTTTCACCCTGAAATTTTCTAATAATAGATAATTACGATAAAATAATATTGTTAAAATAAATTACTACAGAATCAACTCTCAGTTCTGAATGAATAATTTCCGCTTAGAGAAGATTTATTGGAGGAGGAATTGCTGCATGTTTAAAAAGATTGCTAGTGATGCATTAGGATTAAGTGATATTGGAAAAATTATTCGCCCGGATGATTTCGATAAAACGGAATCAGATGATTACGTATTGCATGAAGAAGGAGAGCAAATTCATTTTCTGATTAAATCTAAATCAGATGAGTATTGCTTTACAAACCGTGCCCTGATCCACTTAGATGGGGAAAAGGCAACAAGTAGTAAGCGGAATATTTATCGCTATGATTACTATCGCTATCCTATTCAAAATATTTCCGTTGAAACGGCTGGTACGATTGATCTCGATCTTGAAATAAAATTTACAATCGGCAGTCAGCCTATTTCTGTAGATATAGAGAAAAAAGAAGGCGAGGCTATTGCTGATTTATATAAATCATTAGTTACTATTTCACATATCCAGGACAGTGATGCACGTGTTAAAGGCTATGCAAAAGATAGTCTGGAATTATCCAAAACTTTATTCACTGACAATCGTTTCCAGGAAGGAACCATTGCTAATGAATTTGAAAAAGCTGCTAAATTTGCTTTTGATTGGCTAAATACAACATACAATGAGAATACAAGAAAAGATTTTGGCGATATCTTTAATAAATATATCCAAAATTAATAAGGATTATTTTTAATGAATGATGTTTCTTGATATAATACTGCAATCTGGTTTTCGTCAGTAGCTTCTGAATAAAAACAAGTGCATTGCAGAAGATAGAAGAACAATCGATAGCCATGAAAAATAATTAAAAGTCAGGAGAATGCCAAATGTTCAATGGAGTGGAATTTGATTTTGTTGTAAAAGACAGCAAAGCTGCGCTGGAGCAATACAAATCTATTTTTGATGTAGAAGTAGTAGAGGTGACAAATTTTAAGACAGGAAACAATGAAGCGGTGTTCAATATCTTTGGCACACGTTTTCATATGCTTGATGAGAATCCTGAATATCAGTTATTTGCTCCGAAAGAAGGGGATACGCAATCATTTTGGTTTAATGTCGTAGTCCCAAACATTCAAGAAACATATGACAAAGCGATGGCTGCTAATGCAACAGAAATTCAGCCTGTCACGAAAATGGAGGAAATGGGTATTTCTAATGCCATGTTTTCCGATAGCTATGGGTATGTATGGATGTTACATGAGATTCATCGTGAGGTGTCCTTTGAAGAACGCGTAGATATTTTAAGTAAAGATTTTGAATAAGTATTCTGTGCTTAAATAGCGCAGGATTTTTAAAGGACAAACAGCTTTCTATTATACATTAATTTATTGAAGAAGGGCGCTTACTAATTCCTTTATGGAAGATAGAAGCGTCTTTTTAGTTAAAAAACTATTTTTAATAAAAAATTCATATGAGAAATGCAAATATAGTTGCTGCCACCCCTTTGGATATTTCTATCTTCATTTGCAACCATATACTAACTTTTCTATAAACATGATAAAATGTAAAGCAAGTCATCTGGAGGTGTCTTTATGCCATTTCAAATTATTCGCAACGATATAACAAAAGTCCAGACAGATGCAATTGTGAATCCAGCTAATTCCACTTTGCTTGGAGGAGGCGGAGCTGATGGAGCAATTCATAGAGTGGCAGGACCTGAATTATTAGAGGAATGCCGCACTCTTGGAGGATGTAAAACAGGACAGGCTAAAATAACAAAGGGCTATCAGTTACCGGCCGAGTATGTTATTCACACTGTCGGACCAGTCTGGCATGGCGGAAAAAGTAATGAAGAGAAATTGCTGTCGGATTGCTATCGGCATTCCCTTGCATTAGCAAAGGAATATCAATTAGAGAGCATTGCTTTTCCACTCATCTCTTCGGGTGTTTACGGATATCCCAAGGATAAAGCGTTTAAAGTGGCAGTCTCCGTAATTAGCGATTTTTTGTTACAGAATGAGATGCAGGTTTATCTTGTTGTGTTTGATAATGCCGCATTTACCTTGTCAGAGAAGCTGTTTTCATCCATTAAGCAATATATTGATGATAAGTATGTAGAAGAACAGCCTGTAGATCGGAGAAATCGGTATGATGAAGTACGTCTTTTTAAAGAGGCTTCTCTGGGAGAACCAGAGGATGAATATGTAAGCAAGAGAAACTTAACAGATGTTGTTAACGGTATGGAAGCAACTTTTTCACAGATGCTGCTGCGCTTGATTGATGAAAAAGGTATGTCAGATGCAGAAGCGTATAAAAAAGCAAATATCGACCGGAAGCTGTTTTCAAAAATCCGTAATGATGTTCATTATCAGCCAAGTAAGTCTACAGTTATTTCCTTTGCGATGGCATTAAAGCTAAATCTTGATGAAACAAGGGATTTGTTACTTCGTGCCGGCTTTGCACTTTCACGAAGCAGTAAATTTGATATTATCATCGAGTATTTTATTGAAAAAGAAAATTATAATATTTTGGAGATCAATGAAGCTTTATTTGCTTTTGATCAAAAGCTTCTGGGAGTGTAAAGCACAGCAGAAATATGTCGCTTTGTATGCGACCTTTTTATTCATAGAGAATGATATTCTATCATCATAATAAGTGATTAGGAGATGATAGAATGAAAAAAGATTTAACAGAACTTGTATTTATTTTAGACGGAAGTGGTTCAATGAGAGGGCTTGAAGGAGAGACAATCTATGGATATAACACCCTCCTGGAGAAGCAGAAAAAGGAACCTGGTAATGCTGTTGTGACGACTGTTTTATTTGATAATGAGTATGAATTGCTGCATGATCGGGTGAATATTCAAGATATCGGGCCAATCACAGATAAAGAATATAATGTAAAAGGGTTTACGGCGCTTTTAGATGCAGCAGGAAAGACCGTGAACAACATCGGCAATGCATTAAAAAATACAGTTGAAGCGGAACGGCCGGAAAATGTGATGTTCGTCATTATTACGGATGGCCTGGAAAACGCAAGCCGGGAATTCGATTATGAAAAAGTCCATAAGATGATTGAACATCAAAAGAGTAAATATAACTGGGAATTTATTTTTCTTGGTGCAAATATCGATGCAGTTGCTGCAGCCGGCCGTTTTGGCATCGGAAAAGACAGAGCAGCAAATTACCATGCAGATAGTGTGGGGACCTCGCTTAATTATGATGTTATCAGTGAAACAGTAAGTCATTTTCGCTCCAATCATAGTATTTCCGAGAACTGGAAGGAACAGCTTGAAGATGATTTCGGGATGCGGGATGGTCAGGAATAAAAGTCTCAGTATTAATTTTTCTGTTGTATTTAAGTATAGTGTAAAAACAAGTGTGTGATTGTAATCTTTATGAGACCATTAATCGGGGGGAGAACTCCTTCGATTAATGGTTTTTTAGAAAGATAGGATAAATAAAAATATGAAGTTAAAACTGTGACCTTGAAATTCATAATAAGAATACTCTCCTAAATACTTACATTTAATTATCAAGGGAGCAGCTGGCCCAAATTGTAAGTCTGAACTGGTTGTATCAGGAACGAATAACTTGTATTAAAAAGTATATAAATTCATCTGTATAGCAATTTTTATTCTGCTGTTGTTTGGTCAATGTCGTAAAAAAAAGATTTATTGAATGCCCTTTTTAAATAAAATGCCTGCTATACTTTAATCAAATCTTAAAAGGAAGCGAGGTAATAATGTGAATTGGGGGATTATAGGTCTTGGAAATATTGCTCACGAATTTGCTGAAAGTATGGAAGCAGCAGGGTCTGTTTATGGGGTCAGCTCAAGAAATTATCAAAAAGCTTTAGATTTTCAAAATCAGTACAATATTAAGAAGGTATATAAATCATATGAAGAATTATTAAACGATAGGGATATTGATATTGTGTATATAGCTACCGTTAATTCACAACATTATCAAAACATCATGGATTGTTTAAAGAGTGGGAAGCATGTTTTATGTGAAAAAGCGATTTGGGATAACTATGAGGAACTGAAAAAAGCTTATTTATATGCACAAGAACATGATTTGATACTAGCTGAGGCAATGACAATTTATCATATGCCGCTTTTTACCGAAATTAAAAACTTAATAGAGCAAGGGAAACTGGGAAAAATAAAATATGTTAATGCTAATTTAGGTAGCTTAAAAGAAGATAACCCTTCGAATCGTTTTTTTAGTAAGGAATTAGGTGGTGGTGCCATGCTTGATATTGGCACATATGTGTTATCATTCTTACGTTTTTTTCTGCAAGATGAAATTATCGAGATAAAGCATGTAATGTCAAAATATAAAACAGGTGTTGATGAGATGTGGAGTATAGCCGTTAAAACAGATAAGGATATTATCGGAAACGCAAACATAACATTTCGATCAAAACTCCCTAAAAAAGCAATTATTGCTGGAGAGAAAGCTTATATAACAATCGATAACTATGTCAGAGCTGATAAAGCTGTCGTTACCTATCCTGATGGGAAAAAAGAAACGATTAAATGCGGAAATACAAATAATGCCTTAATGTATGAAATTTTAGATATTGAAGAAACAATCAAGAATAGGAAAGCAGGCAAAGATTATATAAATCAAACGATGGATGTTGTGTATCTTATGGATAAATTACTTACAATTGAAGGGCTAAAATAAAGTTTAGGGAGAATATTATGAAGAAACCAACAGTTGAGGATATCATTTATTATCTGCTTGAATGTTCATGTCCTGTAACGATTAAGGAAATTTCAAGACATTTTATGATTTCAGAAAAAACAGTGTGGAATAGACTTCATAATGAAATGTTGAATCAATTATTAGGGAATCGTGTTAAATTAATTCTAAAAAACAATGTTGGTATATATTTAGAAGGCGAAACAGAAGAATTAGGATCTTTAAAACGAAGAATTTTAAAAAGCCTTGGTTCAAAAAATTATCAGCATGAATTAAGACAAAATCATATTTTATTGGATTTGTTACTTGGAAAAGAAGAATATACAATTAAAGGATTAATGGACCGGCATCTAGTTTCGAGAAATCATATCATTCAAGATTTAAATGATTTGCAAAAATATATTGAGCCTCTGGACCTTGTTATTAAGAAAACACAAAATTCAGGGGTTAGTATTTTAGGAGATGAAATCTTAATAAGGCAGCTTCTTGAGAAAACTATTTTGCAAACAAGCTTTTTTTATAAGAAAAGCTTAAATAAAGATATAAAGTTTGATGAAGGGATTCAAATGGTTCTGGATGAACTTCTTCTGGAAAAAGAATTGGTTAGAGCCATTTATGTAGTTGAGAAAGTTCAACAGAAAATATTAAAACCCTTTACTGATGAAGGTAGAAAAGAGTTGATTCTTCAAATAATAATCAGTCAATATCGCAGCAGTATAGATAATGATATCCAATATGTAGAATACGATTTGGATAAAGATAAAATCCGATTTAGAGAATTTATCAAACTATTCTTAGATAACCAAATTTTCCTCAAAGAAAATGATTATATATATTTATGGAAAAGATGTGTTTTGAACCGTTTTGCATCCAATGATGACTATCAAATAAATAATAAATTATTAGAAATGTCCCGAAGCCTGTTAAATTCGATTATGGATATTAAATATAATGAAGAAAATGAACTTTTAATTAAAAATTTGGCGTATCATTTATCCCAGGCTATTAATCGAAGTAAAGAAGGGATAAAACCCAATAATCCAATATTACCCAAAATAAAACAAGAATACGGGAAATTTTATTCGATGGTGCTTACCAATGTTCAAATAATTGAAGAAGAATTTAATGTATCATTTAATGAAGATGAAATAGGTTTTATAACGATATACATTAGTTCAATTTATGAAACAAACCTTAATAAAGAATTTCATAAGGTTTTATTGATTAGTGATAGCGGGATTGGTCAAACTCAATTAATGGCAATGCGGCTTATGAAAAAATTTCAAAATTTATTAATACATGATATGAAAACTACAATGAACATTGAAGAATTTCAATTACAAAATTGTGATGTGATTTTAACCACAAGACCTATTCTAACTAAACCAATTTATAGAAACAAGATAATAAGAATCTCAAATTTTGTGAGTGAGGATGATATTGAAAAAATTAAAGAGCACTTAAATAAAAAATATATCTTAAAAACTAATGAAAACGATTTCCTTAATAATGATATCGATTTTAGGTTCTTTCGAAGTGATTCTGATAGCAGGGAAGATATATTAAATAGATATATTCAAATTGCAACAAATGAAGAGTATTGTACAAATAGGTTATTAGAAAGTGTATTTGAGCGTGAAAAAAGATCATCTACTTCAATAGGGCAAGGAATCGCCATACCACATGGGAACAGTGCATATATTAAAAAACAAGCTGTATTTATTATCAAAAATAATAAAAAAGTGTCATGGGGAAAGGAAGAAGTCGATATCGTATTACTTTTGCTATTAAGATTTGAAAAACTGAGTGAAAATAGAAACTTTTTTGTCAGACTATATAGCTGTTTAGAAAGAACTGAATTAATTAGAAATATTGATAATGAAAATCAATTAGAAGAATTGAAAAAGTATATTTTAAAAGGAGATTGAAAATGAAGTTTGAACAACTATTCTCTAGAAATAGAGTTTTATTTGAATATGAATTAACTAAACACGAATTAATTAAGAAAATGTGTGTAGCTTTCTTTGAAGACGGAATAGTCTCAAATTTAGAACAATTTGAATTGGATATTTATAAAAGAGAAGAAGAATATAGCACCTATGTCGGGCACGGAATAGCTATTCCTCATGCTATTTCAAAACAGGTTAAGGAAGCTGGGATTTGTTTTTTAAAACTAGAACATAACCTCTCATATGGAGAAAGGGAAGAAGATGTAAGATTGGTATTTATGCTGGCTATTCCTGAAAATTCAAGCGAAAACCATTTACGAATATTAAGTTCACTTGCGAAAAATCTAATGAAAGAAGATTTCAGGAAATTATTGGAATATTCTAACGATATTGATGATTTTTACAGAGCAATTAAAACAATTCAATAACGGTTGTATTCATTTATATCTAACAAACTTTTGATATAACAGAAAGGGAGGAAATAAATTGACCAGATTAGTAGCTGTTACAACATGCCCGACTGGAGTTGCTCATACTTATATGGCTGCTGAAGCAATTATAGAAGCGGCTAAAGAAAAAGATATTTGGGTTAAAGTTGAGACACAAGGTGCTTTGGGAGCAGAGAATATTCTTTCTGAAGATGAAATAATGAATGCAGATGTTGTTTTAATTGCTTCTGGTAAGAAAGTGAATAAAGACCGTTTTGAAGGTAAAAAAGTTTTTGAAGCAGATATCTCCAGAGCTATTAAAGATGCTGCCGGGTTAATAGATGAGGCATTTCAAAGTGCAAAAGTTCAAGAAAATAAAATATCTGAAAGTCCAGATGGTAAAGAAACGAAAAATAAAGAACTGCCAGAAGTCTATAAACACTTAATGACCGGTGTTAGTTTTATGACCCCAGTTGTAGTGGCTGGGGGAATATTACTAGCTATCAGTTTTATCTGGGGATTGGATTCTTCAACAGAAGGTGATCCATCGTATAATCCAATTGCTGCCGCATTAAATTTAATTGGTGGAGGGGACGGTGCATTAGGACTTATGGTCCCGGTTCTCGCTGCAGGAATTGCATATTCTATTGCCAATAGAGCAGGAATAACATCAGGACTATTGAGTGGTTTGATAGCTCAAATAATAGGGGCAGGTTTTCTTGGAGGAATAATTGGTGGATTTTTAGCTGGCTATATCACCAAATATTTAATTAAATGGATCAAAGTTCCTAAAAGTATTGAATCAATAAAAGCTGTTTTATTAGTTCCTGTATTATCTGTAGGCCTCACAGGTTTAATTTTAATTTTTGTTATAGGCACTCCGATCGCAGCTTTATTGGATATCCTTGAAACAGCATTAAGTAATTTAGAGACCGGCAATAAAATATTATTAGGTATTATTACAGGTAGTATGATGGCTTTTGATATGGGTGGACCGCTTAATAAATCTATCTTTGCATTTAGTATGATTGCTTTTGCGGAAGGTAATTATGAGCCTTTTGCAGCTGTTATGGCTGGGGGAGTAACTCCACCGCTTGCTTTAGCCCTATCCACTATTTTATTTAAAAACAAATACTCTGTAGAAGAGAAAGAAATGGGTAAATCAGCCTGGATCTTAGGAGCATCAAATATTACTGAAGGTGCAATTCCATTTGCAGTAAGCGATCCATTGCGAGTCATACCATGTATTATGATTGGTAGTTCTGTTTCGTCGACATTGTCACTTATATTTGAAGCCGCTTGCCGGGTTCCGCATGGCGGTTTATGGGCGACTTTAATACCGAATGTATTTGATAATCCATTACTTTGGGTATTTGGTATTTGCTGTGGCACAGTAGTAGGGGCAATTTTACTGGGCTTAGTAAAAAAAGGAGGGGTACATCAATAATATGATTTATAACATGAGAGATGTTTTACAAGTTGCAAGAAAAAACCAATTCGCTGTACCTGCATTCAATATTAGCAGTCTTGAAATGTTAAAAGCCGTTATAAAAAAATCTGAAGAATTAAATGCTCCAGTTATTATTGAAATTCATCCAGATGAATTAGCTTATATGGGACTTGAATGGATGGCAACCATAAAAGAGTACGCTCAAGGCGCTAAAGTTCCTGTTGTCATTCATCTTGATCATGGTAGAACAATTGATGAAGTTATGAAAGCTGTCCAAGCTGGATTCACTTCTGTAATGTTTGATGGTTCACTAATGGAATATAATCAAAATGTGATTGAAACTCAAAACGTTGTTCAACTTATGAAAAGTTTGAATATATCAGTTGAGGGAGAATTAGGTACAATTGGTAATACAGGAAATAGTGCTGAAACAAGTTCAAGCGAAATTATCTATACTAATCCAATTGAAGCAATTGACTTTGTAGAGAAAACAAATATTGATAGCTTTGCAGTTGCTATTGGAACAGCACATGGTTTATATCCAAAAGGAAAGCGCCCATGTTTAAACATTAAATTGTTAGAAGAAATTAGCTCTAAAATAAAGATACCTCTCGTTCTTCATGGCGGTAGCGGCAATACAGACGAAGAACTTAAAAAAGCCGTTTTGTTAGGGATTGCAAAGATCAATATATCAAGTGATATTAAAAGCGCATTTTTTAATCAGATGAGAATCGTATTATCAAATAATGGCCTATATGAGCCGAATCAAATATATCCCTCATGTATGAATAAGGTGAAAGAAGTTGTTGAACATAAAATGAATATCTTCAATACGGCAGGGAAAGCAGCCTTATATGGTTAAATTTTCATCAGTCATGAAATAAAATTATAAATGCCTTATACCAACATAGAAGTAGAATAGGTATACACATAAAAGGAATAAAGAAATGGGGCATTCTCCTCTCTTTATTCCTTTTAGTGTGTGTTAGTTATTGCATTTAAAATGTTTTACCGCAATGGGAACATATTATAGAAGAAGTAACCAGCTTAGCAAAAAAAGATAGATTGTTAAAATAGAATTGGAAAAGCTAAGCTAGTACTTTGAAAGGGGATTTTCTTGTCTCCTTTTTCATATTTTTTTGTTTCATGTTTTTTATACAATTGTTCTATGAAGCAAACTTAGATAGAAACAAAAATGAAAAAAATTTTAATAGAACTGCAAGGCGATATATGGATTAATAGCGTATAATGTCAATTATAATAAATATTTCACTTTAGCTTGTAATAGTATAGTAAACTGGGTTTATCCAATTATTAGGAGAGGGCTTAGTCAGTAAACAAAAAAGAAGCTGACACACGCAGTTGTATAGTGATAAATACACTATAGCTATGTTCTGCTGTGTATATCTACATATAAAAATATACAAAAGGAGACAGTTACATGTACAAATCACTCTCCTGGATTGCTGTTATATTTTGGATGGCACTTATTTTTTATTTATCACATCAGCCAGCTGCAATTTCCAATGAACTCAGTTCAGGAATTACAAAAATGATTGTAAATACCTTGGATAAACTTGCTTCACAATTCCAGTTTAACATTGAAGATCTGCACCATATCGTTAGAAAAAATGCGCATTTTTTTGCCTACTTAACGCTGGGTATTCTCGTTTTGAACGGATTAAGAAGAAGTGGTGTAAATGCGAAGCAAGGTGCAGGGGTTGCGCTGTTGATATGCATTTTATATGCCATAACAGATGAGGTGCATCAGCTGTATATCCCTGGAAGATCAGGAGAGGTAAGGGATGTTTTGATTGATAGTGCTGGTACGAGTATAGGAATTATTATTTATTTCATTGTTTCCAGGCTTACAGGGTGGCTTAAGGATAAGCGTACCATCTGACTAATAGTTTATGGGATTTCGGGTAGAATAGGGGTATCTATATTGAAAGCAACAAATGAGTAAACTTTTTGTGAAGCTGTCTCTTCTTGTCAATGGAACAAGCATAGAGGCAGTTTTATTCCTGTGAAAAAGGAAAGAAATACAGAAGTACTCAGGTTCGTTTTGTGTGCTGATATATTTCTTAAGAATGTTTAAATATACTTGAACAAATGCAATGTTGTATTTGATTTTTCTCTTTGAGGGAAAAAGTATCAAACAGGCTTTTATTACTTCATGAAGCGAAAAAAAGGAGGATAAATTTTATATTAATGAAATATACGAAGGTTCGAGGTGTCTGTTTCATAGCAGAAAAAGATAAATAGAGTGTGAGGAAAAATATGGTACAGAATAAAATGATGTTAAACCTGGAAGTAAGAAAGGCGACCAATATTGATGAAATTGTAAAGGTATATGCAAAAATAGATGAAGGCTGGCTCCGATTTCATTATAAATTATCAATATGGCTGGTAGCCTTTGCCTTTATAATAGAATGTCTCCTTAGCATCATGATTGTCCAGACAGATCTTTTAAGTACCTCCGTTCCTATCTATATTTGGAGATATATTGCAGTGCCAAGCGGTGTGAACCTGATATGCATTGGCATCGGAACTGTTGTCATGCGTTCACAGCGTATCTCACATCAGGTGAAAATGTATACGATATCTCTTCTTTTAGTTGCTGTAGCTTTCATTTTATTTACAATCCATACGATATTTGTATCGAGCTATTTTATTTTTGCGATTGCAATTATGTTGAGTACTGCCTATACGTGCTATAAGGTAACCTCAGTAACAATAACAGCAAGTCTTATTGGTTTTGCTGTATCAGAAATATTTATTGTATGGGATACGGAGAAAAGTATTATTTTTAACAATGCGTTAAGATTAGGTGATTTTTTAGTTGGATTAGTTATTCTCCTGGCTTTTTCTTTTATTTGTATGGTTTTTATTCACTACCAGAGAAAAAAATCTTGCCAGTATCCAGTTGGAATTAGAAAGATTCCGTTTAGAGAAAAAGCTGGAAATAGATGAAATGACAGGGGTCAATAATCGGATAGCTTTCCTGCGCAGTTTGAAAAATATAGAAGGTACTTTGGATAAAAAGTATATTCTGGCTATCGTGGATATTGATAATTTCAAAAAAATTAACGATACATGGGGGCATTATAGTGGCGATGAATGTATTGTCCAATTTTCAAGAGTGTTAAAAGAAAATAGTGAAAAGTATACTCCTTACCGTTATGGTGGAGACGAATTTTGTCTGATTTTTCAAGATATAGATCTGGAAGAAGCAGAAGAAATTTGCGGGAGAATACAGGAACAGTTAAATAAAGTAGATATCAAAAAACTTCCTGATTTGAATCTGACAACAAGCATTGGAATGGCGGTATATATAGATGAAATGGAAGTTTCTGAATGGTTTGGCTGTGCAGATCGAGCTTTATACCAGGCGAAAGAGGTACGGAATGCGATAAGAGTTTATTGAGAATATGTAGGGAGCTAGGGAATTACTTGAGCTATTTGTAATATGACATTGTTAATGTTACAAGAATAAAGATGATAAAAAAACGAAATCAGCGATGCTTCAATACGAAGTGTCGCTAATTTCATTAAAGAAACATGATTCTAGAAAATAACTAAAGGATTATAAGAAACGAAAAATCCTGGCTATTTTACAAAGACCGAGCTATTAGTATTTCATACTTATTCTGAGCTTCCATCTGTCAGATGAGATTCTAAAAACCAGAGGCTTTTATCCAGCTTACGGGATACCTCAGTAAATAAATCAGATGTATCCGGATCCTCGTCAGCCGAAATTTCAACCGCTTCCCGGATATTATTAGCCACAATTGCCCACCGTTCAGTCAGATTTTCAAGTACAAGAATATCTTTTGTATTTTGAAGTTCCCAGGCAGGAAGTCTTGTTTCTGATGCGATAAATTGTACCGGTTTTCCAGCAGACCCGCCTAAGCTTGCAGCCTGCTCCGCAAGAGAGTCAATTAATTCCGGAATTTCCCCGGCCAGGTCATCGAAAAATTCATGATAGGCAATGAAGTGTGGTCCACGGACGTTCCAATGTGCCAGCTTTGTCTGAATAAAAAGGTCAGTTAAGTCGGTTACCTGCTGATTAAGTAGTTCTATCATATGTTCTCTGGATTTTTCTGAATGTGCTTTTCTAAATGTACTCATTTTCTTTCCCTCCTGAAATGTTTTTCCTCCAATGTTTTCTGGATAGCCTCAACGGATGAATGTCTAAAGAGGCGGGAGTACCTTAATTGGCTGCAAAAATTATTAGCAAGATAGTATTGAGTAACTGAATCAATACAGTAATTCTAGATATAGCCGTGTAATTTAATGCTTAAGTATCAGGTACGTTTTGTTAAAAAACTGTTTAATTGTGCTACAGTTTTGTATCCATATAATCACATGAAAGGTATTTATTAAAATAATAAAGATACCCCTAAAATTACTAATACCCAATTTTATTAAATAGTAAACCTCTGCAATAAAAATCAGGAAAATATTGATGGTGAAAAATATAAAGATATATAGCTCTCATCAGTCAAATACAGTAAAACAAAATGCGTCCCAAATAACCTATTTCTAAAGTTGGAGGATCAGCATATAAAGGAACGCAATTTTAAATAAAATAATCTATCCAAATGAATATTATCTTCAAAAACTAAGTTAAAACAAATAAATATAGATATGATAAGTAATTAAAAAGTAGATATTTATAAATACAACACATAACTTTTAATTTAAACGTAAGTGATTGAAGAAGAAAAGGCTTACCGTATTTATGCTGAATAATCTTTCAGAGATAAGGAAGGATTTATTTTTTGTTTTCGTGTAGGCTATTCTTATAGAGGTTGTGCAAAAAGTCTAATAAAACGACACTTCGGATTTCTCTTCCGTCTTGAACTTCTTGGTTTTATTTATCGGACTTTTTGAACATGCACACATATACATTTTCTGGTAGGGAGGAAGCCCGCTATGAAAGAAGCAATTATGTTAATAGTGGATTTAATCAATGATATTCATGATGCGATTGCCGGTACATTTGGGGCTGGTATGACAGATAAAGAATTGCATTTCTGGATTTTTGGCATCCTGGGTATTGTAACGTTCTTTATTGTCTATATTGTATTTAAGATTCTGTCAAAAATAAAGTGGAGCATTGCTATTTTAGCATTTCTCTACACATTTACCGTGATGATCGTCCTTGTGTTTGCAGTTGAGATTCAGCAGGCTTATACACAACGGGGGAATATGGAATTTGCAGATGCGGTTATGGGTTTATGGGGATTTATTGTCTTTTTTGCTGTCTATGCAGTGATTGGTATTATAGGTTACTTTATCTATAAAGCTTTTAAGAAATAAACAAAGCACTTTGTCAGCGCTGGCAAGGTGCTTTGTTTATTTCAGGCTGTACCTGTCCTTATTCTATGCCTGCCGAAACAGATTCCGGTAACGTGCTTCCACCATCAATAACATACTGGCCGCCAGTCATATAGCTGGATTCATCACTTCCCAGAAAAGCTGCGAGCTCTCCAACCTCTTTAGGTAACCCAAGCCGGCGCATTGGAATAGCGGCTGCCATCTCTGTAAGAACAGATTCTGGATCATCAGGATTGGACGTTTTTGCAATACTCTCAGCCATTGGCGTCCGGGCATAACCTAATTGCATGGCATTCACACGAATATTTTTAGCCGCGTATTCTACCGCTAATGATTTTGTAAATCCTATTAATGCTGCTTTTGATAGGGCATATGCTACTTCACCGGGGTCAGCAACGATATCCCCTGTTACAGAAGACATTACCACAATGCTGCCGCCGCCATTTTCAAGCATATGCGGCAGGACTGCTTTGGTTGTATTCCACACGCCCTTGATATTTACATCAATGTGAAAATCAAGATCAGCATCACTCATTTCCAGGAAATCACCTAACTTACATACACCAGCAATCGCTGCCAGTATATCAATTTGACCAAATTTGTTTACAGTTTCTGCAGCAGCAGCTTTACACGATTCCACATCAGTGACATCTACAATTTGTGCGGCAACTTCGACATCGTATTCTTTTATAATTTCTTTAGCAACCTTTTCTACCTTTGGATGAACGTCAACAATCATTAAGTTAGCACCATGCTTGGCATAAACATGTGCAATTCCTTCGCCGAGCCCCATCGCCGCTCCTGTAATAAATGCAGTTTTTCCTTCCAGTTTTTTCATGAAATCGCCTCCAATTTAGTAGTAAATAGAATAATCTCACTTTTATTATAACGTACATTATTTGTGTATATATTTAAATACTTTAAATATCAAAATTTTGTCATGGAGAACGATCTGAAAACTTCAGTTGAAGGAAGCTTTGTTTTTATGAAATAGCGGTGGTAGAATACAAGAGAAATTTAATTAATTGAAAATTCGAAGCATATACGTGTATCTTAATTAAAAAGGGGAGAGGGGAACCAGAATGATAGATTTAGGCCATAAACCTGTATTGGAAGGTGAAAAAGTTATACTTAGACCTTTTAAAGAAGAAGATTTTCCTTATATAAAAGAATGCTTAACAGATTACGAAGTGTTAAAGCTGACCGGAAGTGATATGGATTTTGATTTTGAGGAGGAAGCGGAAATCATTCTTGATTGGTACCGTACAAGACATACACAAACTGACCGCTTGGATCTCGCCATTGTTGATCAATCTCAGGGCATCTTAGTAGGTGAAGCAGTAATCAATTTATACGATGAAACAAATCATAGTATGAATTTCCGGATTCTTATGGGTCCAAAGGGAAGGAATCGCGGTTTAGGAACGGAAGCAACGCAGCTTATTATTGATTACGTATTTAAAAACACAACACTTAATCAATTGACTTTAAGTGTTTTGGATTTCAATCCAAGAGCCCGGCATGTTTATGAAAAAGTCGGCTTTGTAAAGGACAATATCGATGAAAAAGAAGTGGAATTTGAAGGAAGGTGGATTGACTCTATTAATATGAAATTACCCAGGGAAAAATGGCTGAGTAAGAAAGAAGTTTAATAGAATCTCCGTCGTGAAAGTTATTTGTTCCATATGAAAGTGTTATAATCTTACTTAACAGTGCTAATTTAAGAAGAGGTGACAGAATAATGACAATCGTAAAAGGGAAAACGATGGAGAAATGGATTAGTGAGTTTCCGGACCTGGGTCCTGTCATAAATTATACACCGTTTTATTGGAGTAACCCTTATGTGAAGGATAACAAAACAGCTTTCCAGGGACAGCCGCTTCAATTAAAAGATATACAAGATGCAGAGGAACGCTTAAAACGCTTTGCTCCATTTATCGTCAAAGCTTATCCGGAGACGGAAAAAACAAGAGGAATTATTGAATCTCCACTGAAAAAAGGAAATCAGATTAAAGAAAGAATGGAAACGATTACAGGACAAAGAATTCCCGGGGCTTTATACATCAAGCTGGACAGTCATTTACCTATTTCCGGTTCAATCAAAGCAAGAGGCGGTATTTATGAAGTACTTAAATATGCAGAAACATTACTGTTGGAGCATAACCTATTATCGGAAAAGGATGACTACAGTAAAATTGCAGAAGATAAGTACAGGGAATTTTTCTCGCAATATACGATTCTTGTAGGTTCAACAGGGAATTTGGGACTGAGTATTGGAGTGATTAGTGCTAAGCTTGGATTTCGTGTGGTGGTCCATATGTCTGCGGACGCAAAGAAATGGAAAAAGGATTTATTAAGAGAGCGGGGAGTTCAGGTAGTTGAACATCCATCAGATTATAGCAAGGCTGTGGAGGAAGGAAGAAAAGAAGCAGAAAATGATCCCCAAAGCTATTTTATTGATGATGAAAATTCAGAAGACTTATTCCTGGGATATACAGTGGCGGCTATTCGTTTGAAAAAGCAGCTGGAAGAACAAGAGATTCAAGTAAGTCTGGAGAAACCGCTGCATGTTTACTTACCATGTGGTGTTGGCGGTGGTCCTGGTGGTGTCGCATTTGGTTTGAAAGCTATCTTTGGTGATGCTGTAAAATGTTATTTTGCAGAACCGACACATTCTCCTTGTATGCTTATTGGAATGATGACGAGAATGCATAATGAGATTTCAGTGAGTGATTTTGGTTTAGATAACCGGACTGCCGCTGATGGACTAGCTGTCGGAAGACCATCCGGTTTTGTTGGAAAAGTGATGGAGCCGCTGATAGAAGGAATCTATACGGTGAGTGATGAGCAAATGTTCCGGCTTATTGCTGAGATGGCCGATGAAGAAGGGGTTCATCTTGAGCCATCTGCAGTTACGGGATTAATGGGGCCTTCTTATGTCGTTCAAAATTACCCAAAAGTAACAGAAGAAGATACGCATTTAATCTGGGCTACCGGTGGAAGTATGGTTCCAGATGAAATTAAAAAAGCGGAGTATCAGAAAGGGTTGGAGTATAAAATAATTCCTGATGCAAAATAGCTATAACTATATAAAAGCGCAAATCAGACATTTCATCTGATTTGCGTTTTCTTATGACCAGAATGATTAATCAACAGGAGATAATTCACTTTCTGTTACCCATTTATGATTCTTTATCTCTTCTCCACCAGTTGTTGGGACGAAGTCAACCATGTAGACTGTTGTCTTTTCTGCTGAATCAATCGTTGCTGTTGCCCCTTTCATCCCATCCATATGATTAGCCTCCAATACAACCTCCGTTCCTGGCTCTAAAGGAGCTTCGTCAGCATTTTTAATTTCTTCCTGAATAACCCATTTGTGATTTTTTACTTCTTCTGCGCCGGTAGTTGGTTTATATGTTACCGTATAGGCGATTGTATCATAAGCACCTGTAATCGTTGCTTTAGCCCCTTTCATGCCTTCCATATGATCAGCTTCGATGATGGCATGACTGCCGACTTTATAGGTTGGATTTTCAGCTTTCTTCAAGTTTTCAGGAACTTCTCCGGAGCCGGACTTATGATGCCCTTCATGTGCAGAAGCATCTGTTTTTTCCTGTGTTTTTATACCTGAATTTTCTCCGCTATTTTTATTTTCAGGACTGTTTCCACATGCTGCTAATAATAATAGCAGACAGGTTCCAAAAATAATGATCCATTGTTTATTTCGCTTCATTTTATCCCTCCGTTGTTTGTGTCCGGATTAATTTCCCCGATATTTGGAAATCTATAAGCGATTCAACTAAGTTTTTACTAAAATCGGTATTCACGAGGGATAAAAGCTGGAACCAATATTTAGAATTACTTACTTTTCAACAATCTGGCATTGAAAGCCACGATAATCGTACTGAGTGACATCAATACTGCACCAACTGCCGGGTCCAGTACAATACCCCAAGGAGCTAAAATCCCTGCCGCCAATGGAATGGCAATAATATTATAGCCGGCTGCCCACCAAAGGTTTTGAATCATTTTTCGATAGGTTAAACGGGAAAGCTCAATAATGGAAACGACGTCTACGGGGTTACTGTTGACTAAGACGATATCTGCTGTTTCCATTGCTACATCTGTTCCAGCACCGACTGCTACCCCTAAGTCAGCAGTAGCCAGGGCTGGAGAGTCATTGATTCCATCACCGGTCATCGCAGTTCTTTTCTTATTTGCCTGGAGCTGTTTAATCTGATCTGCTTTTTGATCTGGGAGCACCTCCGCAATAACATTGTCAATACCGATTTCTTTGGCAACGTTATTTGCGACAGTTTGATTATCACCAGTCAGCATTTGTGCTTCAATGCTAAGCTCGTGTAACCGGCGGACAGCTTCTTTAGAAGAATCCTTGATTTGATCAGCAAGTGCAATCATTCCGATAAATTGTTCTTCCTCCAAAACAAAAATGACCGTTTTTCCTGTATTGGATAACTTGTTAAAAGCATCCTTGTCATAAGGGATGTTGTTTTTATTCATATACCCTGGACTTACTGCTAAAACCCAGGAATTTTCCAGTCTAGCTTTTACACCGGCGCCTGTGATCGAATCAAAGGCTCTGGGTACCATTAAGTTTAAATTCTGTTTCTTAGCAGAAGCAACAATACCTGCAGCTATAGGATGCTCAGACTGAGATTCAATAGAAGCTGCTTTTTGTAAGAGCTCTTTTTCTGTGGTATTACCCCTTGGAATAATATCCGTTACAGCAAACTCTCCTTTGGTTAAAGTTCCTGTTTTATCAAAAACAACAGTATTAATTTTTCTTGCATCTTCAAAGCTGGCACGGTTTCGGATAAATAGTCCGTTTTGTGCTGATAAATAAGTAGAACGGGCAACTACTAAAGGAATTGCCAGCCCGAGTGCATGTGGACAGGAAATAACTAATACTGTAACCATTCGTGTCATCGCTTCTTCAACGCCATAACCGAGAGAAATCCAAATAACGAAAGTAAGGATCCCTGCAGCTACAGCAACATAAAACAGAAGCTTAGCCGCACGGTCGGAAAGCTTTTGGGTTTTTGATTTACTTTCCTGAGCTTCTTTAACAAGCTGAACAACCTGGGAGAGATAACCTTCTTCACTTGTTTTCGAAACTTCAATTGTTAATGATCCGGATGTGTTGATAGAACCGCCGATTGCTTCATCTTTTATCTGTTTTTCAACAGGGGCAGATTCTCCAGTCAGCATCGATTCATCGACAGAGGATTTTCCTTCAATAATAATACCATCTGCAGGTATTTTTTCACCTGGTTTAATAAGAAGATGATCACCTTTCTTAAGCTCTGAAACCTGGATAATCTCGGTGTTGCCCTCTTTATCTATTTTTGTTGCTTCCTTTGGCATCAGTTCTACTAAAGATTCCATAGAATCGGATGCTTTACTGACAGAGCGCATTTCCACCCAATGGCCAAGCAGCATAATGGCAATCAACGTTGCTAATTCCCAGAATAAATCATGAGCTTCGAGACCGAATACAGTCGCTGCGCTGTAAACATAAGCAACAGTAATCGCAAAGCCAATTAATGTCATCATACCGGGAGATTTTTGTTTTAATTCATCGATGGCACCAGTTAAGAAAGGCCAGCCGCCATAAAAGAAAATAATAGACGCCAGTATTAATTCTACCCAGTGATCTCCAGCAAAAGATAGTGAGTAATTAAAGAAAGACTGGATCATAGCTGAAAGCAGAATAATCGGCAGGGCTAATATAAGTGAAATATAGAACCTCTTTTTAAAATCAGCAATCATATGTTCATGGTGATGCTGATGAGAATGAGAACCGTGATTCCCATGATGGTGCTCATGATTAGATTGATGCGCCACGTGATGATTATGATGTTCATGCATTTTAATCTACTCCTTTCACTTATAAATAATATACCCCTATAAGGTATTTGTAAAACATTTGATTTCTGTATTATATATAACTGTCGAATTACCAGTTATAAAGTTCTGGTTTTAACTATAGGCAGAAAAATTACTAATATTTGTACAGAAAATGATATAGTGAATTAACGGAAGTATTGGAAATAGGAGGGGAGCTTATTGGAAAGAAAGATAGAAATTGCTGCTCATTGTACAGGGTGGGGAGAAACTTTCCTGGAGTTGAAAAGTGTATTAAATCAACAAATAGGTGATATTGTATTAGGGATTGAACATGTAGGCAGTACATCTGTAAAGGGACTGGCTGCAAAGCCTATTCTAGATATTGATATTATTATTGAAAGTTATCATGTTTTTCTAGAGGTCACAGCACGCCTAAAAGAGCTGGGCTATTTTCATGAAGGAGATAAAGGAATTGAAGAAAGGGAGGCCTTTGGCAGGAGAGATAACGAGGTGCCCTGGAAAAAAGATAAAAGAAGCTGGATGGAGCATCATCTGTATGTTTGTTCAAAAGACAGTAAAGAATTAACCAGGCATTTAGCTTTTCGTAATTATCTCAGAGAGCATCCTGGAACAGCTGATGAGTATGCACAACTCAAAAGAAGGTTAGCCAAAACAGCAGCAAGCAGAGAGGCATATACATTTGGGAAAACAGCATTTATTGAAAGGGTGCTGGAAACAGCATTTGATGAGTTAGCATGAAATATGAAAAATAAGCCGTTATTCCGAGACAGGTTAAAATAATTTGTCTCAAGAATAACAGCTCTATAAAATGGAATGTAAGAACGCTAAATAATTATGTTTGTATTTTATTAGGATGAAAGATTAAATAAATTATTTTTTAATGCAAATTCCACTAGCTCACTTTTCTTGTTAATATTCAGTTTATGAAAAATTCTTGTTTTATGCGTATCTACGGTTTTAATACTGATAATTAACTCTTCAGCGATTTCCGTTAACGAATGTCCTTTTACAATTAATTGCAATATCTCTTTTTCGCGGGGGCTCAGCGATGCATATAATTTAAATGCGCTGCCCTCTGTTTGTTTGAATTTCATGATAGAAGTTACTTCTTTTGGCCGCAGGTAGATATAACCTTCCATAACAGTATCAATCGCTGTATACAGTTCTTCATCTACAGCTGCTTTTGGGATATAGCCTGAAGCGCCGGCCTTCATAATAAGCGAAATGTATTCCTCATCTTCATACATTGTCAGTACAATAATTTTTGCATTTTCATCTATTTGTTTAATATGCTTTAATACTTCTAATCCATTCATATCCGGTAATGAAATATCTAAAATCATCAAATGAGGTTTCAGCTTTTCATATAGCTCAATCGCTTTTTCTCCATTTTCTGCAACCCCGGCTACTTGAAAAGGTTCCCGTTTTTGAAGTAACAGCTTTAGTCCGGAGATGAGTATGGCATGATCATCAACCAGTACAATATTAATTTTGTTTTGCTCTCCATGCGCCATCATGATAACCTGCCTTTCTGTATTAACGGCAATGAAACGATGATTTTGGTCCCGCCAAGCTGATTTGTCAGTATAGTAAAAGATCCGTTTTGAACTTCTACCCGTTCTTTCATACCATGAATGCCAATCCGGTTTTGTGCTTGAGCTTTCATAAAATCAGCTTCTTTAATACCTTGTCCATTATCACTCACCGTCAATTTGATATTATTATCCTCCAGAATTAAACCAACCTTAATTCTAGTAGCTTCGGTATGTTTTATTACGTTATTAAGGCTCTCCTGAACAATTCTGTAAATTGCTAAAGCAACATTTTCATCTAAGTCAGTAATTTCCGTAACCGATGTATAGAATGATACATCGACATCGTATTTTTCTTTAAAATCTTTAATGTATTTTTTTATAGCTGATACTACTCCCATATTATCCAGTATTGGAGGACGTAAATCGACAGCCAGGTCACGGATTTGCCGTAAGATGTCTGCTGCAATATCTCTGCTTGTGAAAAGCAGTTGCTGCTGCTCCTCATCCTTTGCTTCATTAGCTAGGACACGCATCGTAACCATTAGAGAAGTAAGTGCCTGGCTTGTTTCATCATGAAGCTCCCGGGAAATCCTTCTCCGTTCATCCTCCTGTACGGATAATAATTGTAAAATTAATTTGCTGCGAAGCTTCTCTTTTTCCTGCAGTTGTTTTAACAGCGTGTCTATTTGATTATTTGAATTAATTAAGTTATCAGCCATCGCATTAAATGTGCTTGCAAGCTCTCCTACTTCATCGTTTTTAATACTTTTAACCCGCAGCGATAAGTCACCGGCAGAAATTCCAGAAGCAACATCTACCAAACGCTGAATAGGGCTGGTAATTCTTCTTGAAATAAAATAAGCAACTCCTGTTGCGAACAGCGCAACGATTAATGTAACGATTAATAGTTCAGTCATTTTAGAAAAAATATACTGATTAGCCTGCTTTTCAGACATTCCGACCCGGACATAACCTACCTCACTATCTTCAATAGGAACGATAATATCTTGAATTGCACCTTCATCAGAGGAGATAGTTTTTGCATTGGAGGTATTTTCGTTATAATCCGAATGAGCACTTATAATACCTTTTGGAAGAGAATCAGAAAAAGTGTGTTCATACACAGCACTATTACTATCCAAAACCATAATATAACGGACATCTTCATTTAGCTCATAGGTTTCCGTAATTAATTGATGAACGGCGTAGTTATCATCGAATAAAATATAATCCGAACTGGTTTCTGAAATATGTACAGCAATATTGTTTCCGCGGTTGATTAAATCCTCTCTCATCATATTTGTCAAAGAATCCCAAATAATCCATCCTAATAGAATAGCGAGCGAAAATAAGGAAGCGAGAATGGTTATAAATATTTTTTGACGTATATTTAATTTAATCATGTGAGTCACCAGATGTTGGATAGAGATTTGGATCAAATGGAATGAAACGATCAATATATAATCCTTCTAATGCTTGCTTCATGGATGAATCATCTGTCATATTCAGAAAGCTATCCGTAATAATTTCTTTCTCTTTATCCGGTAAATCACTTCGGACCAGAACAGGACCAGTACCCATCGCTTCTGATTGGGAAATAATTTTTAAATCTTTTGTTAAATCTGAATCGGTAAGCTCCATGTTTTCATAGGAAAGAGAGTGAACAGCTGCCGCATCCACTACATTATTTTTTACAGCATTAATCGAACCTTCATGACTGTATGTAAAAAGATGACTTTTAAAAAAGCTGTCAGGCGTTTCATCCCATGATGCTAATTTTTCTTTAACAAAGGTATAACCTGAATAACTCGTTGGATCAAAAAAGGCAATATCCTTTCCTTTTAAATCTTCCAGGCTTTCTATACTGCTATCCTCCTTGGCAACAATATATCCGTAGTAATAAGAACTACCAAGTCTTTCCTGCATGGCTACGCCTTCTAAATTATCATGTAGGCCATAGTTAATATAGGCACCCGTCGGAAATAAAGCAATATCTGCACCGCCATTTACCATTAAATTATTAATTTCATTATAGCTCCTGCGTTGAATCACAATAGCAGGTCTATCGAGCTGCTCTCCAATAAAGGAGGCGATTTCACGATAGTTCTTCACTGTCTCTGTAGGAGAGAGCACGCTGGAAATTGCTATTCGAATGGGAGGAGGACCATTATCCTGTGCACCTTCATAATCTATTTCTGACTTAGAAAAATCAATATCATAAGCAGCTTGCTTCGGCTGACAGCCAGAGCTAATAAACAAAATAGAAATAATTAGAAACAATAATATACGTGATATTTTCATAAGTATCTCCCAGCTTTTAATTATAAGGTGTTTAGACAGTAACCATAATATAGCATAGTTGATTTTTGTCAACAGGGCAGGGGCAATGGATACTTTTACTGTCTTTCTCCAGTTTGTAGGATATTTTCTGACAAAGTAGTCTCCTTTTTCTGATAAAAAATCAGAGTTTTGCTGATAGTTTCTATATACAGCTTTACGATAAGCTTTCATAAGAAAGAAAGGAAATAATATTTAAATGAAACCCCTTTCTTTGCTGGAAGTCTATTTGAAAGAGTTAAGAGGAGGTTTTTTTATGTCGGCTAAGCACGGACTGGGAGAAAAGACACCTGGATTTGCAGAATATCTTGCCCGAAGAAAAATTGTTTTTCTAGTTACATATTTTGGCTACATTTCTTGTTATTTAGTTCGAAATAATTTTAAGCTGTTGAGTGAAGAGTTAAGAATTGCGAATGATTGGTCTTTAACAGAAGTTGGATTTATTTTGACTGCATTTACGATTACCTATGGATCAGGGAAATTTGTTATGGGGATGGTGGTTGATCAATTTAAGCTCAACCGGGTTTTTGCTATATCACTTGCCATTAGTGCAGTTGCAGCTATTATGATGGGATTTGTTGAAAGTATTGTCTTGATGTTTATCTTGATGTTGATTTTAGGGTTAGCTCAAGGAGCAACAGCTCCAGCGACTTTATCTATGATAGGTGCCTGGTACAATAACCATTTAAGAGGATCTCGCGTAGCTGTTTGGAATACGGCACAAAATCTGGGAGCTGCACTATTGCCAATCGTTATTGCCGGATTATTAGCATTAGCAGGACCTTCGAATTTGGCAGTTGCTTTCTGGGTTCCCGGCTTAGTAGTGCTAGTATGTTGTTTTTTCTTTTACAAGTATGGGGGAGATCGCCCAGAGTCAGAAGGCTTACCGAGCTTGAAAGAAATGTTTGGAGAGGCTGGTCAGCCTAAAGCAAAACATGTAGAGGGAGATACATATTGGAAGATTTTAAGACAAGAAGTATTAACAAGCAGGGTACTTCTTATGATTGCGCTTGTTAACGCACTTCTTTACTTTTTACGATTTGGAATTTTAAACTGGATGCCTGCCTATTTAGGAGGAGACAAGATGTTTACTGTCTTCCAGGTACAAGCAGCAATATCTGTATTGGAATGGCTGGCAATTCCTGGATCATTATTCTTTGCGTGGCTGGCAATTAAATGGCCAAATAAGCAATCCATGGTTGGAAGTATATCCATGCTGATCTGTGGTTCTGCTGTTTTCTTCTATATTATTGTTGATAGCTTTGTAGGCATATTAATTATTGTGGCAGTATTAGGAACTACAATTTACGGTCCGCAGCTTATTATTAATATTATGACGCTGAATTTTGTATCCTCACGATCTTCAGGAGCTGCCGTAGGATTTGTTGGTCTGGCAGGCTATATTCTTGGAGAATTAAGTGCAAATTTTGTAATGCCGATTGCAGCAGAAAATTTCTCATGGACAGTAAGTATTTCCTTAGTAATTGTTGTAGCTGTTTTATGTATTCTTTGTTATGGATCACTATATAGAGCTGAGAGACGTATTGTGAAAACAGAAGAAGCTTAGAAATAAGCATATAGATCAGAAAGAGACTATGATGAAGCGTAGTCTCTTTTGTTTTTTAATGGAAAATTAATTAAATACGAAAAATATATTAATTATTTTAACCTAATTATTAATGTTTTCAATTATTCGATTGATTATATTAATTTGATGTGATATTCTTTTAACTATAGAGAGGAGAATAGCATATGCCCTATCCAATGATTCAAACTTGCCCAACCTGTAACCACACATTACATGCGACCCGGCTGGAATGCTCGAATTGCCATACCACCATAGAAAACCACTTCGAATTCTCGAAATTTTCCACATTGAATGAAGAACAGCTGCATTTTATTGAAGTATTTCTTTTGAGCAGAGGAAACATCAAAGAAGTTGAAAAAGAGCTGGGAGTTTCCTACCCGACTGTCCGCGGTAAATTGAATGATATTATTGCAAAGCTTGGACATAGGAAAAGAGAAAAAACAGAACCACAAAACAAATCCCGGATTATTACGATGTTTGAAAATGGAGAAATCAATACAGATGAAGCAATTGAATTATTACAAAAGAAAAGAGGGGATGAAGAATGAGAGAAGATATTCGCAAAATTATTGAGTCTGTTAAGCAAGGGAATTTAGATGTGGATGAAGCGAGCCAATTAATTGAAGCACTAAAAACAGAGCCGAAGTCAAACAACACAGCAGATTATTTGAAAAAAAGCCTCCGAATTGATATTGAATCAGCCACTAGAGAGGATGTCCATGTGAAGATTCCTATTAAAATGGTGAAAACAATGCTTAAGTTAGGAAGTAACTTAATGGATAAAATTCCAGCTTCTGTACACTATAGCAGCGAAATTGATATGAATGTAGTTATTCATGCCATTGATAATGAAATAGAGGGTACAATTATTGAAGTAGATTCAAATAAGGGAGATGTTATCGTCATTTCCATTAAATAGATATCTTCAAGAAAGCATTGCTTTTTAAAATTGTTATCAGGGCGTTTCCTTATCAAATATAAAATTGTAAGGGAACGCTTTTAGGTTTGAAGATGAAGCCTATTTACATGTCAGGTTATCCTGTTGTATACTGTTTTACATAGATTAGATTTCAATGATATTCAAATAAATAAGGAGTGTGCTGTGTGAGTATTGTAGTAGGTTCTATATAGGATAATTTAAAACGAAATAAATATGGGAATAATTAGGTCTAATTGGCCTTTTATTTGCTGTGTATTTATTTCTCCCTATGAAGATACCTGCTGAACTTATAAGCACCTATCCATAATAGTATTGTCCAGTTGTTTTGTCTGTTATTTTAAATAGATGTACACGACAGGGGTGGATTATTATGGTCAAAAAGCTGCGGTATCCCTGCGGCTTTTTTTATTTGAGAAGATTTCTATTTGAAATGGATAAGAAGATGCACATTGAAATCTAATGAGCAGGTATCTTCATTCATACAGTCTCTTTTAATCGGAAGAGCAATTTGATTACTTCAACGACTATAATACGAGGAGAGCAAAAAAATGAATGAGATAACCTATGAAAAATTACAATATAACGAATTAAAACAAATTATCAGATCTTATTGTATCAGTGGGCTGGGAAAGCAGTTAATGGATAAATTAAAACCCAGTTCAAATATCAATATTGTGAAAGAACGGTTGAATGAAACGACAGAAGCGGTTGCAGTACTGAATACAAATAGCCGTGTTCCCTTCCTGGGTGTTTCAAGCATTGAACATATCCTGCAAAACCTTGAAAAGGGCATCATTTTACAGCCAGATGATTTAGTAAATGTATCTGATTTTCTTCGGGGCTGCCGGAAAATCAAAAAATATATGCTTGATAAAGAATTTATAGCACCTGTTATAGCTTCCTATGCAAATTCAATGACCATCTTTCAAAGCATTGAAGAGGAAATCGATTTTTCAATAAAAGGAAATCGAATTGATTCAGCAGCAAGTAAAGAATTAAAACGAATTCGAAATAATATACAAGCTGTTGAGTCGAAGATGGAAGAACGGTTAAATCGATTTTTGAAAAGCAGTGCGAATAAAAAATATATTCAAGAGGCTTTTATCAGTAAAAAAGATGATCGTTACACGATTCCAATTAAAGCTGCTTATAAGCATCATGTCGATGGGGCGATTGTAGATACTTCCTCCAAAGGATCAACGGTTTTTATTGAACCTGCTGCTGTCAGCAAATTAAACAATGAATTGGCTGTACAAAAGGCAGAGGAGCAGATGGAAGAATATCAGATTTTAGCAACCTTATCAGGAATGATTTTAGAAAATATTTATGAGCTTAAAATAAATATGGAATTGATTGGTCAATATGACATGGTATTTGCCAAAGCCAAATTTAGTAAACAGATAGATGGGATAGAGCCGAAATTAAATGATTATGGCTATATTAAACTGGTCGATTGTAAACATCCGCTATTGACAGGTGACGCAGTGCCTTTGAATTTTGAAATAGGAGAAGATTTCCGGAGCTTAATTATCACCGGGCCTAATGCTGGAGGCAAAACCGTTGTGTTAAAAACGATTGGGCTCTTAACATTATCTGTGATGTCAGGTTTTCATATCACAGCCAATAAAGAAACAGAAATCAGCTTATTTGAAAGTATTTTTGTCGATATTGGCGATAATCAAAGTATTGAAAATGCATTAAGTACCTTTTCTTCCCACATGCAGAATATAGCAGGTATTATGCAGCGGGCTAATAATCGCTCTTTAGTGCTCTTTGATGAAATCGGGAGCGGGACAGAGCCTAATGAGGGAGCGGCGCTTGCTATTTCTATTTTAGAAGAATTTTATCATATGGGCTGTATTACCGTAGCTACAACGCATTATGGGGAAATAAAACGCTTCTCAGAAAGACATTCGGACTTTATGAATGCTGCAATGCAGTTTAATAGCGAAACATTGGAGCCGCTATATAAATTGATTTTAGGGAAATCAGGCGAAAGTAATGCTTTATGGATTTCTCAAAAAATGAATATGAGAGAGCAGGTCCTTCAAAGAGCGAAGGATTATATGAATAATAAAGAATATGATTTACAACGTATTGATAAAAATAAAATCAGGAAACCTAAACCTGTTAAGCAGAAATCAGAAGTATTTACCGGATATGAAAAAGGGGACCGCGTGAAGTTATTGGAATATGATGATTTTGGGATTATCTATAAAGGGATAGATTCACAAAATAATGTAGCTGTTTTTTATAAAAATAAGCTGATCACTACGAATGTAAAGCGGGTTGCACTAGATATTAAAGGGAAAAATTTATACCCGGAAGGCTATAACCTGGATGCTTTATTCGAGGAATATAGTTCCCGGAAAATGCAGCATGATTTGGAGCGGGGGTCTAAAAAAGCTCTGCGTAATATTGAGAAACAAATTAGAAAAGGTAAAAATTAAGCGAAGTAGACAGTTGTAGAAAAAGGTTAGTCATATCCTGTTGTTAAAGTATGACTAACCTTTTTATTTTGACAGCAAGTATAATTAAAGATTAATCCAATATCTTCGGACAAGTTCTCCATCACTATTATCCACTATTTTATTTTCTAGCGTACCATTATTTTCCTCAATTACTCTGGCAGAAGCAAGATTTGAATCATCACAGTTAATGAGAACACGATTTAAATTGTTTTCTTTCGCCTCTTTTAGAGTTAATTCTAGTATTTTCTTTCCATAGCCTTTTCCTCTTTCATCAGGATATAATTAATGAAAACATCCAGGATTGCTAAAAGAGCGGGGAAAAAAGGAAGATAAAAATAATTATAGAACATGCGTTCCTTTTTATCGGAATCCTATGTTAATCTAGAGATAGATCATACATTTGAATAAGTCATCAAACTCCAATGATGAAAGGACTCGGTAATTTTGCAGATTCAAAACCCGCATGACAAAATTTTTAAAGAAACATTTTCAAATGTGGACGTTGCTAAAGATTTTATTACCCACTTCTTACCGCCTTCTGTACGTAATACCATTGATGTAACATCCATTCAGCCCCCAAAAAGATAGCTTTGTCAGTCACGACCTCCAAGAATATTTCTCCGATTTGATATTCCAGAAGAAAATTCATCAAAAAAACGCTTATGTATATTTTCTGTTCGAGCATAAAAGCTATCATGATTACTATACTGCTCTGCAGTTACTGCGGTATATGGAGGAGATATGGGAAACCAAGCGGGATAATAAAGAAGAAAAGAGGCTGCCGATCATCATGCCGATTGTTTTGTATCATGGCAATACGGATTGGTATGTCGGAGCTTCGTTCAGTAATCTTTTGGAAGGGTACCGGGATTTTCCTCAGGAACTGCAGAAATTCGTTCCTGATCATGAATTCTTTATATACGATGTATCTGCTTACGACGATGAAGATACGCAATTAAATGTGTTCCTGCGAATCATACTGATGGTGTTTCGGGATATCGGTAATAGTGATATACAAGTCATATTGAATACGATTTATCGATCCATTGATTATTTGCGGCAATTACAGGATCAGAAAATGGAAACAGAGTACCTTGAAACATTGTTTTATTATATCTTCCGTGCCCATCGTCATCTTACCAAAAAACAATATTATGATTTAATCAACCATATAGAAAACACTTATCAAGAAGGGAGCGAATTGGCAATGACTTTAGCAGAGATTTTTCGAAATGAAGGGAAAGCAGAAGGTATAGCCAATACCACCATTCGATTAATCACAAAGTTTGTAGCTCCACCTGCAGAAGATGTAAAGAAAAAGGTGCACGAACAGGAAATAAGCACGCTGGAAACCATAATAGATCATATAGATGAATTTGAAACTATAGAAGACGTTAAACAATACTTGAAATAGATAAAGTTTGGAAATATCATGATGTGATAAATCAATACAAAAAGTACGAATCATGCATTTCCACTTTAAATTACAAGCAGTAAAAAAATAATTTTAAATTTCCTCTTCCAATTCTCTGATAAATCTGATAAGATAGTGAAAATATAAAAAGTTGCAATGCGAAGATAAGGAATAGTACTTGCTGAAGTGTTTTCAGAAAGTTGCTGGCTGATGAGAAGCAACAGCAGGAAAGCAGGGAACTCACCTTAGAGCAGCCTTAGTGAAATGAATTTGTTACAGTAATTAAGGACGGAACCCCGCCGTTACACGGGAAGGATATAAGGCATAATTGTCTGTATCTGGATAAGTGCATGATAATATTGGTTTATCATGAAACCGGGGTGGTACCGCGTAAGAATAAGTCTTTCGTCTCCAAGCAAAGTAAATTGCTGGAGAGGAGAGGCTTTTTTATTTTTAACTTAATCTGAGGAGGAATGTATCATGTTTAATCATCAAAAATACGGAAAGCAATATTTTATGCCGCCAACATTGTCTTATGACTGGGTGAAGAAAGAAACGATAGAGAAAGCTCCGACATGGTGCAGCGTGGACCTGAGGGATGGAAATCAGGCATTGCCGATTCCAATGAATTTAGAAGAAAAGCTTGAGATGTTTCAGCTATTAGTAGATATCGGATTTAAAGAAATCGAGGTTGCTTTTCCAGCTGCTTCAGATACAGAATTTAAGCTGCTGCGGACTCTGATTGATAATAATATGATACCCGATGATGTAACAATTATGGTAATTACGCAGGCGAGGGAGCATATTATCCGCCGGACCTTTGAAGCAATTAAGGGAGCACCGAGAGCTATTGTGCATTTATATAATTCAACTTCAGAAGCACAGCGTAGACAGGTATTTAGAAAATCGCAGGAAGAAATTAAACAAATTGCAGTTAATGGAGCGATTTTAGTAAAAGAGCTGGCTGAACAAACAGAGGGGAATTTTTATTTCCAATATAGCCCGGAAAGCTTTCCTGGAACAGAGGTAGAATATGCGTTGGATATTTGTAATAGTGTGTTGGATATTTGGAAGCCGACACCTGACCATAAAGCAATCATTAATATACCAACAACTGTTGAAATTGCGATGCCGCATATTTTTGCCAGCCAAATCGAGTACATTCATAAAAATCTGTCATACCGAGATGGGGTCACTCTATCTATTCACCCGCACAATGACCGTGGAAGTGGAGTGAGTGATGCAGAATTCGGTGTTCTGGCAGGTGCGGAACGAGTAGAGGGTACTCTATTTGGTATCGGTGAACGGACAGGAAATGTAGATTTGATTACTTTAGCGATGAATATGTATTCTCAAGGATTCGATCCTGAATTGGATTTCAGTCAGATGAATGCGATTCGTAAGAAGTATGAGCAGTTAACTAGAACCGAAGTGCATGAAAGACATCCATATTCAGGTGATCTTGTTTTTACAGCCTTTTCCGGTTCTCATCAGGATGCGATTTCCAAAGGGATGAAATATCGTCAGGAAACGAATACAGAAAAGTGGGATGTACCATATATTCCGGTTGATCCTCAGGATATTGGAAGGAATTATCAAACCGATGTTATCCGGATTAACAGCCAGTCTGGAAAAGGCGGAATTGGTTATATGCTTGAAACGAATTATGGAATCAAGCTGCCATATAAAATGAATGAAGCAATGGGCTATGCAACGAAAAAAGTATCTGATGAAACAAGCAAAGAGCTTTCATCTGCGGAAATCTATCAGGTCTTTAGAGAGAATTATATTGAATATCATCCATATTTCGAATTGGTAGACTATCATTTCCATAAAGGGACAGGGCAGGAAGTTACTTTAACCGTACGGAAAGATAATGAACAGATTGAAATGTATGGAGAAGGTGCCGGAAGTCTGGATGCCATCAGCAATGCATTAAAAGCCTATTTTGATATTGATTATGCATTGGAGGTTTATGAGCAGCATTCTTTAGGTAAGGATTCCTCTGCTGAAGCCTGTGCGCAAATCGGGATTTCCCATCACGGAGAGATTTACTGGGGGGCAGGAATTCATGAGGATATTACAGCGGCATCGGTTTATGCTTTAGTCGTGGCTGTAAATAGATTGAAGGATTTCGCGGCAAGCCAAAAAGAAATCGTGAAGTAACACAATAAATAGATTATCAAGTAAATAAACTATAAATGGAAGAGCTATTCTTAAGTATATGCTTAAAAATAGCTCTTCTTCAATCAAGATTCAATTTTTAGTCTTTGTAGTCCTGATAGGCGTCATCTAAATAGTGCTTATAATCATGATAATTTTCCCATGTGCTAATAAATCCAAATAGTGATTCTTTTAAATCATCTTCTACCCAAAATCCATAAGTGACCAGATAATAGCTTTCATAGTAAGCATCTACAAATGGAAAAATTTCTTCAGAGATGTCTTCATCTGTAAATTTCCCGTCACAATTTTTAATAGAAAATTCTATCCCTGACATAGTTTCATCTCTTACAGCTTTTAGATCATCATTTGCTATCTCTTTCAACAATTCACCTTCAAAATGATTTTGAATAATCCAGGTCAGAAAGAAGTCGATATGATTTCCGGCATAATACTCAATCGCATCTGTATCTTCTTCTGTCAGTTCTTCCTCGTCCTTTTGAAATTTGTGCATATACTGTTCGTAAGCAGGTTCATGGTGATAATCAATTCTGTCAATATACATGGTCTTTTCACCTTTATTAAATTTTCAACGTTTTAGTATTATGAGTGTATCATACAACAAATATATGTGGATACCGCTTTCCGGTTATACAGGTTGATAAATGTAAAAAAAGAAGGTACTTATGAGATAAAATTAAGGGGTGAACATTTCTTGAGATAAAGTAATGTTTCCTATTATAATAAGAACATTTATATTTTAAGAAGGTGTTCGATTCTTTTACAAATGTTTTTGAAAGATTTATACTGTGAGATGATAATTCAGAATAAAGTACTGTAGAAAAGCTATGATAAGAAAGGAATCCATTTGGATTAAAACAGAAAAGTAGTAAGACGCATCGCGGAAAGGGATAGATAATATGTTAGTTAAATTATTAGAACCATTAAATGTTCCGGATTCACTCATTGAGAAACTGGCAGAGCCAATTAAACAGAAAGGCCATGAATTTGTTTATTACAACAATAAAACAACAGGCAGCACAGAGTTGGCAAAACGCAGTGAAGGTGCAGATGTTGTGATGATTGCCAATAATCCGTATCCGACGGAAGTAATTAATCAAAATGATAATTTAAAATTAATTAATATTGCCTTTACAGGTGTTGATCACGTAGGAATAGCAGATGCAAAAAAACAGGATATTCTGGTATGTAATGCAGCCGGATATGCAAACCAGGCAGTAACAGAATTAACCATCGGTCTGGTAATGGATTTATATCGCGGCATTACACAGGGAAATAGTGATGTCCGTGCCGCTGATTATCCGGGAGCTTACCAGGGAAATGAAATTAAAGGAAAAACTGTCGGTATCATCGGTACAGGGCAAATAGGGATCGAGGTTGCCCGTTTATTTAAAGCATTCGGTGCAAAATTAGTTGCTTCTAATCAGGCCAGCATTAATCCGGAAGCAGTGGAGCTGGGCGTAGAGTATATGGATTTAGATGATGTCTTATCTCAATCAGATATTGTAACATTACATGTACCATTACTACCAAGTACAAAAGGTCTGCTCTCTAAAGAGAAAATAAAATTGATGAAAGAATCGGCTGTTTTGATTAACTGTGCAAGGGGGCCGATTGTTGATAATGATGCACTGGCGGATGCTCTGAACAATGGAGAGATAGCTGGAGCGGGTATCGATGTATTCGATATGGAACCGCCAATTCCGGATGATTACAGACTATTACATGCAAAAAATGCAATTTTAACACCTCATGTAGGATTTTTGACAGATGAGGCAATGGAGCTTCGCGCCCAAGTTGCATTTGATAATACGATAGCATTTTTAGAAGGTAACCCTCAGAATGTGATGAAGCGAAAATAAAGCTGCATATAAAAAATAAATAATATGCTTTACTCTAGAAAGGGATGATTGTGCCATATTGCAGGCATAGTCATCCCTTTTAAAGCTTATTTATTCTTTTACCCTGTACCAATACTTATAAATCTCTGAATAGCCAATTTTGGAATAAAGCTTCAACGCAGGTTTGTTATTTAAAAGAACAGCTAAGTAACTGTATTTAGCTCCTATTTCTTTTCCCCATTTTAATAAATTCAATAGCAGCTGTTCAGCAATTCCCTGGTTCCTGAACTTAATATCAGTAACAATATCATAAATCCCTATGTATTCTCTTTCAACAACACCCAGCCCGCAGGCAATTACATTTTCCTCATGGTAGAGTGATATAAAACATTTTTGAGTTACGATATTTGATAGCATTTGCTTCATGGTATGTTTGTTTTGTTCCTCTACATGATTCAATCTGCAAAAATGGTCCAGCCACTCAATTGTTATATCCTCATCTAAATTCACAGAATGAACTGTTGGCTCCTTCATATCTTTTAGATTCATGATTTGCACGCTGGTAATGTCAATTAATGAATAAGCCATTCCTTTTAGAATATCATCTAAATTATCCGGTTTAACAAAAGGAGTTATTTTAAATATGGTTCGTAAATTATTTGCTGAATAGATTTTTTCACATGCTTCTATTTTTTGAATTAATTCGCAGGTTGAATAGAGAATCGGCTGAATCGAATTGCTTCTTTTGGTATAGCCATTTGAAAATCTCAGTATCCAGCCATCATAAAGCAAGGTAGACAGCGACGGCCAATTGTTTAAAGATAATTCCTCAATCATTTTATAATTCATTTTATTTCTCCCAATTGGTTTTTTGAATTATAATACAATGAAATGTATAAATATGCAATAAAAGTCTTTCTTTAGTAGGTATATTTTGTTATTGCTGTCTGTAAAAAAGCTTCATTTTTTAATAGCTGAAAATGAATTTCTGAAGTGAGTGCTTTCCTTGTAACTATTTTATAGCTATGATATTTTAGAGTTATTCAATTGAATAACTAAAAGGGCGGTGTAAAAATGGCTAAGCCAAATGGAGTCAGTAAGCAGGAGTTAATTCAATATGCAAAGCAATGTCTGGTCGAGAAGGGGATGGAGAAATTCACTTTAAGAGCGGTAGCGGACACTGCAGGAGTAACCCAGGGGACGATTTATTATCATTTCCGTACAAAGGAGCAATTATTGTTAGGTATTGTAGAGGATATTTGTAAAACAAGCTGGGAAGAAATCTCGAAAAGCAATACCTTTGTACTTGAACAGGCAATCGCTTCAGCTAAAAGCCGCTGTTCCTATGATTCCTTTTTTCATCAATTGTTTATTTTAATCACAGCAGCAAGCTTTAAGAATGACAAAATAAGATATCAGTTATCAGAAATAATAAAGGCAGAGAATCAGGCCTTATCAGAGAACTTATTAAAAATATGGCCTGAATCCCCTGTCAAAGGTGTGTCCATAGATACGTGGGGAATTATGTTTAACGCAATGGTTGATGGATTAGCGATGCAGGCATTATTGCAAAAAGATTTTCCGGTCGAAAAAGTATATCAGGAATTGGAGTATCTTGTAGGAGCGCTCACTAATTTTGGCAAGAAGGAGGCAATAGAATGAAAACCTATTTGTTCACAGCTGCATGGGGCGTCATAGTCTGGATAATTGCCACGTTATTTTTTCGGATTTTTGGAGAGGATGTTCTTTTTACTCCTGGTACAGACGCATTTATGTATAGTACCGCCATACTTTTAGTTGGAACAGCTATTTTATTAACGCTGGTTATTTATCTCTATACATTATTTGATAAAAAGGATTATGCAGCGATAAGATTTGGAATTGTAGGAACGATGACTGGATTGGTGCTGGATAGCTTTGTTTTTTCAAACTATCAAATGATATTTCCAAATTTAGATGAGACACAGATTATTGCTTTTTCGTCCTGGATGTCTTTTGCTTATGCCTTGTATTTAGTTATTCCATTTCTTTTTCAGCAGAGAAGCAGGCAAAAACAAGCTGTAAAAGGAAAATAGAAGTTTTCATATCTTGCTTTTTAATTGGATAAATATTTATTTCTTACTCTTCAGGTGTACAATAAGAGAAGAGGTGATTGCCAATGAGTAGTAAAATAACTGCAGAGCAGCGGAAGGCGATTATGGAAAATGATAAGACATATGACGGACAGTTCTTATATGCTGTGAAAACTACTAAAATCTTTTGCCGTCCTTCTTGTAAATCAAGAGTACCCAACTTCGATAATGTAACGATTTTTAGAACGGCAGAGGAAGCCTTACAAGCTGGTTACAGGCCATGTAAGAGATGTAAATCTGGAGGAAGCAGCTTGCCGGATGAAGAATGGGTTATGCAGGCAGAAGCGTATATTAAAGAAAATTATGCCATGTCTTTCACATTAAGTGATCTTGCTGAAGCTTGTCATGGCAGCCCTTATCACCTGCACCGCGTGTTTAAAAGATTAAAGGGAGTAAGCCCTCTGGTTTATCAGCAGAAAATTCGTATGGAGAAAGCAAAAGTCTGTTTAATAGAAACCGATTTATCTGTAAAGGAGATAGCAGGGCTTGTTGGAATTTCGAACCCAGCTCGATTTATAACATTATTTAAAGAGAAAAATAATCAAACACCGGGTCAATATAGAAAGGAATATGCAGGAAGGGGCGTATGCAATGAAAAATAATCAGAAGGAAATTATTTATTATGGCAAAATAGAGCATAATAACTGGTCTATGTATCTTGCAGCAACAGATAATGGATTATGTTATGTCGGGTCACAAGATAAAGGCTTAGATGAAATAGAAACCTGGACAGCTAAAAAAAGAGCAGATGCAAAGCTGATTCACGATGAAGAGAAAATTAATGTTTACAAAAAACAGCTGGTTTCTTATTTAGATGGGGAAAGAAAAGAATTTGATTTGCCAGTTGATTTAAAGGGGACTGCTTTTCAGGAATCTGTTTGGGAAGCGCTGCAGCATATTCCTTATGGAAAAACCGTTTCGTATATGGATATAGCAGAGAAAATAGAGAAACCGAAAGCAGTAAGAGCTGTTGGTGCGGCTATTGGTGCGAATCCGGTAATGATTCTGGTCCCCTGTCATCGTGTGATTGCAAAGGACGGCAAGCTGATAGGATTTCGGGGAGGTATTCCGATGAAGGAACGTTTATTAGCGCTGGAGCAAGGGTAAGTACTTGGGACATGCATTTATAATATTAGAAACCGCTAAGGATAAAAAAGCATTAGAAAACGTAGCTGCCTGCCAAGTTTTCTAATGCTTTAAAAATTTCACCGCTATTTTAGAGAAAGTCTTGACAGGAAACTAACAGGTCAATCTTTTTCCATTGTATATCCTCATCAATAGAATTTCCTTCTTCCACAGAAGCAAAACCGCATTGTGGAGATAGCGCAATATTGTTCCCAACTATGGATTTTGCTTCCAGGTATCTTTTCTTAAGTTCATCATGTGCTTCCAGTACAGGATTTTTAGTGGAAATAAGACCAACCACAAATGTAGCGCCTGTATCTTTCAGCACTTTCCAAGGCGCAAAGGAACCAGAACGTGCATCATCATATTCAACAAAGAAACCGTCATAAGGGATTGTACTGATAACCTCTGCAACAGAATCATAAAAACCTGAAAAAAGTGGATTCCCTTTAAAGTTTCCTTTGCAGAAATGCGTTGCTATCGTCATTCCTTCCGGTTTCTGTTCTAGAGCTTTTGCAGAAGCTTTTCTAAACCATTCCAGAACCTCTTCTTTGGTGTAGCCGAGAGCAGTAACTTTTTCGTTGAATTTATCATCAATCATATATGTCCATGAGGTATCATCAATTTGTAAATATCGACATCCATGATTATATAAATCCTGGATTGCTTTCTGATATGCTGTTCCAATATCCTCAATCACTAAATCAATATCGTTGCCGTAATAGGGTGTATCCTTGATGCACAGCTGAAGAAAATGATCAACGAGAATCATATTTGGTCCGGAGATAGATTTCTTTGCTTCTACTCCATTGTATTTTTTAGCAAGGCTATGTAAATAATCCCAAGCCTCTATTTCGGGATGACTCTTATTTTTATCATAAGAAATTTTTCCTTCAATATATCCTAATTCAATTTTATTAGTTACACCGTTGATTACTTTATCAAAATGCTTTGTAGTAAAGCCATCAAATTCTTTCAGCCAGTCGAGATGCCACCATCTGCGTCTGAACTCACCGTCTGTAACAAACTTGAGGCCGTGTACCACTTCTTTTTCCACTAAATCTGAAATTGCCTGATTCTCAATCTCTCTCAGTGCTTTTAAATCAATTTCTCCATTAAAATATTTTGCACGGGCATTTTTGATTTCTTCAGGTCTTAAGAAAGAACCTACAATATCATATTTTATATCCAGCATTGTTATATCTCCTCGTAGTACATATTTACTCGCAGTAATAGTGTTAATTATATGGTGAAATCGAAAAGTTTGTAAAATAGCTAAAACATATTGTTGGATATAGTTTTAAGATATAGCGGATTCTCTGATTTGATGAAAAAGTCTTTCAGAACAGATTATTTTGTCCTGTGATAAATATAAAAAAGGGAAGTTTTTAATAGGATAAATTTATTTTTTTATTCTTTTTTAGTATTTTTTTATTGATTTTCGATAAATAATTATCTATAATCAATGTTAATAATAAAACTATTAGATGGGGATTGAAAAAATGAGAGCAATGAAACAGCTGATTCGATTCGGCTATGAACAAGCATTATCCTGTATCTTTCCAGTCATTATTTTTGCATCCTTGGCAATTACAAAATTTATTGAGATTCCTTTTCTGCCGAGATATGATTTATTATTAATCATTTGTCTGGTGACACAGGCTTATATGATAGCTTCCGGATTGGAGACCAAAAAAGAACTTGTTGTTATCACATTATTTCATATAATTGGATTGACTTTAGAAATTTTTAAGGTGAACATGGGATCATGGGTCTATCCGGAAGAAGCGTATACGAAGTTTTTTGGAGTCCCTCTATATAGCGGGTTTATGTATGCAAGTGTAGCCAGCTATTTATGCCAGGCCTGGAGAAGATTAGATGTTCGATTGGTAAAATGGCCATCCATCTTTTTAGCGGGCCCTCTGGCAGCTGCGATTTATTTAAATTTCTTTACACATCATTATTGGCTGGATATCAGATGGTGGCTGTCCGCATTAGTGCTTCTCGTATTCTTAAGAGCATGGGTGGACTATAAGGTCGGCAATAAACGCTATCGTATGCCAATCGTTCTTTCCTTTTTCCTGATCGGCTTCTTTATTTGGATTGCGGAAAATATAGCAACCTTCTTCCAGGCGTGGGAATATCCAAATCAGGCAGAAGTATGGAGCATGGTACACTTAGGGAAAGTAAGCTCCTGGCTGTTGTTAGTCATTGTCAGCTTTTTAATAGTAGCAATGCTAAAGCAATCACAGGCAAAAATTGAAGGATTGCTGGAAGGGAATAATCAAGGGTTTATCAAAAGTAAAAGCTAATCAGAGAAAAGAATTTTATAAATGAGGTGATTTTTATGCCAAAAAGCTCGACAGCATTTTTGAAAACAGTAATTTATATAATGGGATTAATTATGATTGCTTTATCAGTTATTTTAATTCCGCAAATTATCATCAATATTTCGGATAGCTCTTCCATGGTTAAATGGATAGTATATCCAATTGTGATAGGAGTTTTTTTAACAACCATTCCATTTTATCTGGCGCTTTATCAAGCCTTAAAGCTGTTAAGACTGATTGATCAGAAGCAGACATTTTCAGAAGAAGCTGTTTTTACTCTAAAAAGAATCAAGCAATGTGCTTTAACCATTACCGGTATTTATATTTTGACAATGCCGTTTATTTATCTGTTTGCAGAGAAGGATGATGCTCCAGGTGCAATTATAATTGGAATGGTACCATTGTTTGTATCGTTTGTTGTTGCTGTATTTGCTTCCCTTTTACAGAAGCTGTTTAAAAATGCGTTAGAAATTAAAACAGAAAATGATTTGACTGTGTGAGGGGTGATGATATGGCTATAGTGATTCATATTGATGTGATGCTGGCAAAACGAAAAATGAGCGTGACGGAATTAACAGAGAAGGTTGGTATTACGATGGCAAACCTTTCTATCTTGAAAAATGGAAAGGCAAAGGCAATTCGTTTTTCAACACTGGAAAGAATTTGTGAAGCTTTGGAATGTCAGCCCGGGGATATTTTAGAGTATGTTCCGGATGAAGAAGGGGAACGACATGAATAAGCCAATTATTTATGTCACTATCCTCGGTATATTATTGATTGCTGCGCTATTGAATTTCTTATTTGTTTATCCATTTCTGCTGATCCAGTATACAATCTATGTTTTTATTATATCGGGATTATTGTTTACCCTTCTTTTTGGCTGGTTTGCAATTAGAAAAGAATATCCGTTCATAATCGTCAGCAATATACTTATTCTGTTATTGATTGTTTTATTTGTGGTTTTTATTTATTTTTTTGGAGAATGCGGTTATCCGCCCGCTATTAACCTCTTCAATAATGAAATAAACGTATAAACACTTAATCAAATTAAAATGAAAAAGTTACCTTATCTTCAATAATTATGTTATATAAATAAGGTAACTTTTTATATTATTTATCCTGTTCCTTCAACAAATCAATCAATTTATAAAGATAATAAGCCCCTCTTAATTGCTGTTCAATTTGATAATCCATATAATCCAACGCATCGATAACAATCTTTCTGGCGTCTGTTAAACTGTGATGCTGTATTTTATCCAGTATATCGCGTACAGTGGCCAATAAATAAACTGACGATTGTACGGTTTTAATAATTAATACTCTTCTCATGTCTTCCCTTGTATATAGCCGGTAGCCATTTTCGGGGTTTCTTTCAGGCGTGATTAATCCTTCTTTTTCCCAATGTCTGAGGGTTGTTGCAGCGACATGCAATTCATCTTCTACCTCTCCAATTGTATAATACTTCTTTTGCTGTTTTGTCATGAAATCCTGCATGTTATCAGGGCTTAAGATGGTGGCAGCGTCCAGTGCCTGCTGCTTTCTCTCAAATAACTCAGCCTGCACTTCGTTCACTGTCCATAGTGCTTCAATAAATTTATTTTCCTGTAACAAGGGCATGACTTTGCGTACAGTTCCCATACCAAATCCCGGGTACATTGCCCGGATGCACAGAAAATAAGCCTCATGGATCTCGGTATATACACGATAACCATTTGCTTTACGGATAGCTTTTGGTACTATGCCCCATTCTTCATAATGTCTTAACGCACTCGTCCCAACATCCAGTTTTTTTGCTATATCAATTGGTCTCAGTTCCATATTCACCTCCGAAGATTCAATTAAAACCTTATAGCTCCATGACGGGTTTTTTCTTTTGAAAGCTATTATAGCTTATTATTATATGCAAAACTTTGCACTTGCACAAATGTTATATGATTGTAATAGATGCTTTAAAGGAGGGATATCAAGATGCAATTGGTTATTAAAACACTATTTTATCACGCCACCATGAAAAGAACATTGCACTTGCAAGCAGGAAGTACGAAGGAAACAGAAGTTATGGGGGAGGAAAAACGATATGCATAATATGATGACAGTAAAAGGAGCCCGTGAAAATAATTTAAAGAATCTTTCTGTGACTATCCCTAAAAATAAACTGATTGTTGTTACTGGCCCTTCGGGTTCCGGTAAATCTACACTGGCATTGGATACTTTATTCAATGAATGTCAGCGCCAATATTTAGAATCAATGGGGATGCAGGGAATTAATAAGCCTAAAGTTGATTCTATCAGTGGTCTGTCGCCTGCAATCAGTATCAATCAGCATATTACTAATCGGAATCCACGCTCGACAGTGGGAACGATGACGGATATGTACACGAGCTTACGGATGGTATTCGAAAAGCTTGGAGAAAGAAGTTGTCCAAAGTGTCAGCAAAGAATCAATCCAATGACATATGAAGGAGCAGTGCAAAAAGAAGAAGATAGCTTTACAGAATATATCTTTTGCCCGAATTGTAAAGAAAAAATGGAAAAGCTGACTCGTACCCATTTTTCTTATAATACAACAGAAGGTGCCTGTCCAACCTGTAAAGGATTAGGGAAAACAGTGGATATTCATCTGCCGTCTGTTTTTCATGAAGAGATTTCCTTAGAGGATGGTGCGGTAGATATATTTGCAGGACGTTACGGGGAATACCAGATTGCTGTTTTAAAAGCAGCTTTTCGTTATTACAAACTGCCAGATGCAGAAAACATGCCTATAAAGGATTTTAATGAGGGGCAAAAGGCAATCCTTTACTATGGTGTAGAAAGTGCTGAGGTGAAGCAGCTTTTTCCAGATGTGAAGCCTCCAAAAACAGTGGAGAAAGGAAAATTTCCTGGTGTACTAACCTCCATGTGGCGCCGCTATTCAGAGCATGACGGTTCTTCGGCAGAAGCAGAAGCTTATTTTTATTCGCAAACCTGCCCGGATTGTCATGGTGATCGTTTAAATGCGGTAAGCAGAGCGGTTACTGTTGATGGCTGGACGATACCGCAATTAGTTGTGGATTCCTTAGAAGAAATGTCTGCCTGGGCAGCTAAACTGGAGGAGTCATTGGAGCAAACAAGTTATCAGCTTGTCGAAACATTTATTCAAGATATAAAAACAAAGCTCTCCCGTATTATTAAAATAGGATTAGGGTATCTGACGCTGGACAGGCAAGTAATTACTTTATCTGGTGGAGAGGCACAGCGAATAAGGCTGTCAGCCCTTCTAGATTCTGCACTTACAGGCGTGCTGTATATTATGGACGAGCCGACAGTAGGATTGCACCCTAAGGATACAGCAGGTTTGATCAGTGTATTAAAGCATCTGCGTGATTTAGGAAATACGGTTTTATTAATTGAGCATGATGTGGATGTGATGAAAGAAGCCGATTATATTATTGATATTGGCCCTGGAGCAGGAAAGCTTGGAGGAACTGTGGTTGGGCAAGGAATCTTAAAAGAATTAATTGATGAAGAAAAATCAATTACAGGACAGTATTTACGTACAGAAAAGCCAATGAAGACTAATTATCGAACTGGGAAAAAGGAAGGTATAACGATATATCATGCTACTGCAAATAATCTCCAGGATGTGACAGTAACCTTTCCCAAAGCCTGTTTAACAGCAGTAACAGGTGTTTCGGGCTCAGGTAAGTCATCACTGTTATTTGAAGTACTAGCAAAAGCAAATGATACGATCCCTGAAGGCTTTGAAAAGGTAACAGGCATGGATACCTTTGGTCAGATGATTATTGTCGGCCAATCACCGCTCAGCAGAATGAAACGATCAAATACAGCGACTTATATTGATTTATTTACACCAGTTCGTTCACTGTATGCTAAATTGCCTAAAGCAAAGGAAAAGAAGCTAACTGCCAAGCATTTCTCTTTTAATACAGCAGGGGGGCGCTGTGAAAACTGCCAGGGGCTTGGCTATGTGACCACAAATATGCTCTTTTTTCCCGATTTAGAGGTAGTATGTCCGGAATGTCAGGGGAGAAGGTTTAAGCAAGAGGTGTTAGCGGTGAAATATCAAGGTCATTCCATTAATGATATTTTGGAATGTTCAGTGCATGAGTGCCTCTCTGTTTTTGAAGGAGAAAAGAAGATACAAGCCATTTTAAAGCTCTTAACAGAAATAGGTTTAGGTTATCTAAAAATGGGACAATCCTTAACTACTCTGTCAGGTGGAGAAGGGCAAAGGCTGAAGCTTGCGAAAGAGTTAATGAAGCAGGGGAAAAAGACTTCTCTTTATTTATTGGATGAACCAACCACCGGATTACACCCGAATGATACAATTCAACTCTTGAAGCTGTTAAACAGGTTAGTAGATGCAGGGAATACGGTAATTATGGTGGAGCATAACAGCCAGGTTATCGAAGCAGCGGACTGGGTTGTTGATTTAGGTCCTGAAGGCGGGGCAAAAGGAGGACAGGTGTTAGCTGAAGGAACGCCGGAAATGATTAGGAAAAATAAAGATTCATTTACGGGGCAGTATTTATAAGTCAGATTGAATTTAATATCTTTTAAACTCAAAGGTCATTCTTATAAAAAGGATGGCTTTTTAGCTTGTAAAGACTTTGCATAAAAAAGTAAAGAACATTTCCAATAAAATAGAATGAATCTTTGCAGGGTGAAGTAACGTAAATAGAAGAGAAGGATATTTATTAGTATATTTGTCAGGGGATTGTATGAACATTAGATAGATGATAATAAAGAGGAGGTGTAATAAAGTGAGCTATGGGTTTCATGCTGCAGCGATGATAATTGTTACACTCACAGTTGTATTGGCAATATTATTATTCCGTAAATCCAACAGCAGGCTATCTATTCTAATTGGTCTGATTAGCTGGGTTGCATTAAGCGCCTACTTTATGATAGAAGCGATTGTTATTCGTGCGACTACAGAACCTTATAGTTTCTTGAATCAGCCAATGAGTGACTTAGGTGTAACTGCTTGTGGGACAGATACCTATGTACTCGCAAGCTATATGATTTGTTCACCTCATCACTGGCTGATGAACTGGACTTTTTTCTTAACAGGCTTGTTTATTTTGATTGGTGCAGTTTTACTTTACCCACTATGGCCGAAGGTTCGTTCTATAAAAACAGCAAGTATTTTCATTGGTATTTTTGGAGTAAGCTATGGAATCTCTGGAATTGTCCCTGCTGACATTGATTTTTACTGGCACACGTTAACTGCACTTCCGGGTATGGTTGTACAGATTCCTGCAATGATTTTAATCAGTATTGCTACTCATAAAAAAATGCCCCGTATATTTTGGTGGACAATTATTTGTACAATAGTTACCACAGCAGCTCTTTTAAGTCTGTTCTTACAGCCAGTATTTACTGGGGTTCCCGGTGGTTTACTTCAGCGTATACTCTATGCTTCTGTATATATTTGGCTGACAGGTACTGCAATTGGCCTTTGGAGCAGGCGAATTCGTGAGGCAAAGTAGAAAGGAAACTTGAGGTACTAAAAAGACTCTTGTCTGAAGTAAGTTCGTTTAAGATCAGGGGTCTTTTAAGTAGGAAAATACCAATTAGAAGTATCTTTCAGTCTGCCATCGGTATTCTAATCAGCTGATTATCATTATTTCGGAGAGAGCCTCGTCTATCTGATTATTAACTAAAATTTTTGGAATGAACAAATTATATTGAACTGGCAGATGCTTAGTGCTATGATTTTCATATTCTAATAAATTCAGATAATTGATGGAGGAAGGAAGATTAGATCTTGAAAGAAAAGAAAGAACAAATAAACGAATACATAGAATCACCTGAAAAACAGCAGCAGTTGTATAAAAGAACTTTGATGGTTGTTATTCTTGCACAAATTTTCGGAGGAGCGGGCCTTGCTGTTGGAGTTACAGTTGGAGCTTTGTTAGCACAGGATTTATTAGGATCAGATAGTGTGACAGGCTTACCATCCATGTTGTTTACACTAGGGGCTGCAGGAGCCGCCTTATTTGTCGGGCGGGCATCTCAACGTTATGGCAGGCGGTTTGGACTTACTGCCGGATTCTTAGGTGGAGCGCTTGGAGCTGTGGGAATAATTATAGCGGCAGTTTCAGAAAATATTATTTTGCTATTCTTTGCTTTACTGGTCTATGGAGCAGGTTCAGCGACTAATCTGCAGGCTCGATATGCAGGAACGGATTTAGCGAATTCAAACCAGCGTGCAAAAGCGGTAAGCATGGCCATGGTATCGAGTACTTTGGGAGCTGTAGCTGGTCCTAATTTAGTCAGTGTGATGGGGAATGTTGCAGAATCCATTGGAATACCAGCTCTTGCCGGACCTTTTATATTGGCTGCAGCTGCATATTTTTTTGCCGGACTTATCTTCTTTATTTTATTAAGACCGGATCCATTTATTGTAGCTAAAGAAATCAGGCTGGCAGAGGCCATAACCAATACGCAGTCTGCAGCTGCTGAAGAAGAAACTCTGGAAAAAGATAAAAGAGGAATTTTTGCCGGTGCTTTTATTATGATTATCAGTCAGTTTACGATGGTCGCTATTATGACGATGACACCTATACATATGGGGCATCATGGTCACGGACTAAGTGATGTTGGATTTGTCATTGGTCTCCATGTCGGGGCAATGTATCTTCCTTCTCTAATTACAGGTTATCTGGTGGATAAGGTTGGAAGGGTAAATATGGCATTTGCATCTGGTATTACACTCATGCTGGCGGGAATATCAGCAGCTTTTGGACCGGCAGAATCCACGATGGCTCATGTAATTGCTTTAGTATTGCTGGGGCTTGGGTGGAATTTTGGTTTGATTAGCGGAACCGCTATGCTGGTAGATGCAACTCCTGCAAATACCCGTGCGAAATCACAAGGATCGGTGGATGTCTGGATATCTCTAGCCGGCGCAATTGGCGGAGGATTATCAGGAGTGATTGTTGCCCAGGCGAGTTATATGACATTAACTTTATCCGGAGCATTGCTTGCCGTAAGCATTATTCCAGTTGTTATTTTAACAGTGGGCTATTTAAGAGGCTGGCGCTGGAATCATTAAGAAGTGCATTTTACTAGAAAAGAAGAGTGGAATATAGTATTCTAGCGTAATAATTAACAGACTTTTCAATCAGATAGAGGGGATAAAAAATGGAGAATATTGTTTATTTTAATCAGATAACATGGCGCAGAAATAATCAGGAAATTTTAAAGGATATTAATTGGCAAATTAAAGAAGGGGAGCAATGGGCTATTTTAGGTTTAAATGGTTCAGGAAAAACTTCTCTTTTAAATATTATAACTGGCTATAACTATCCAACATCCGGAAAAATGACGGTATTGGATCAACTTTTCGGCAGAACAGATTTATCTGAATTACGGAAATCAATTGGTTATGTAAGCAGTGCACTGGACCGTTTTCAAGATACAATCCAGCTTGAATCAGTTGAAAATGTGATTGTCAGCGGGAAATTTGCTTCCTTTGGTATTTATGAAGAAGTATCAGAAGCAGATTGGCGTCTGGTTGATCGAATACTTTTCGATCTTCGATTAGAGTATTTAAAAGGAAAAAAATACAGTGTGCTTTCCCAGGGAGAAAGAAGGCGGGTTCTGATTGGCCGTGCACTAATGAGCAGACCTGAGATTCTGATTTTGGATGAGCCATGCTCCGGATTGGATATTTTATCGCGTGAAGAAGTACTGGAATTAATGGATGATTTAAAAGAGAATACACATTTGCTTTATGTTACACACCATATTGAAGAGATTACAGAAGCAATTACTCATGTTGCCTTGGTGCGTGATGGTGAATTGGTTGCTACGGGGGAAAAGCGCGATGTCCTGACGGATGCTTTATTAAGCGAAACATTTAAAATCCCTGTTCAAGTGCATTGGGATGGCGGCAGACCCTGGTTAACGATTGAAAAAAGAAAATAGCTGCATGGATGAAGCTTCCCTCTTTGAAAGATATTTCTAATTTCCAGGAAAAAGTGTATGATAGAGAAGAAGAAACTCGAAATGGGGGAAAATATGGTGAAAAGCAGACTTTTTATGGTTCTTGCCATAGCTATGGTATTGTTGCTAGGAGCTTGCAGTAAAGACAAAGAAGAAGAGCAAGAACCGGCTCCAGAACCAGAGGAACAGACAGAAGAAATTCCTGAATTAGAGGAAGAAGAAGCGAAAGAAGTATTACAAACTTATGAAGAGATCTATCAAAATGTGGTTGAAAATGCAGAAGAAGATGGAGAATTAGCTGATTTTGATTCTATAGATGAACTTCATGAAAAATTCTTAAACGCTATGTCGGAAGAACTGGCTGATGACTTAATTGATACTTACTTTGAGGAAGATGAAGAAGGTCTCATCTACATAGATACATCAGAAGCTCCTGTCTGGTTTGATGAAGAAGAAGCGTATGAATTTGAAAAAGTAGAAGATGATTTATATGAGATAGAGCAGGAACAGGAAGAAAATCAAGTGATTGTTACTTATTCTATCTCCTGGGATGAAGAGAAATGGATCGTTTCAGATGTAGAGACAGAAGAAATTCCATCCGAGGAAAGTGATATTTCAAATGATGGCTCGGAATCTGATATGGATGATAGTCAATCTGAACAAGAAGACAATGAAGCAGCAAACGAAGGAACAGGCGTTACTGAAGAAAATGAATCTAATGATAGTGCTGGTAACACGATGGAGGAAGAGGAAGAAAATCAAGCAGGTTCTGATAGTGAGGAAAACAATTCCAATCAGGGCGATTCTGATGGCAGCGGAACCTCAAACGACACCGATACCTCAGAGGATGATCAGAATTCGGACCCGGCAGAGGATGACGGCGGAAATACGGAAGAAACAGCAGGGTCAATTAGTGAGTCAGAGGCTGAAAGCATTGTTAAAGAGTATTTAAGCATTGTCGATGATGAATTGAATGTTGTGACCGATCATCAGGATGAAAATGGAAATTATGTAGTTCAGGTATACTCTGTTGTTGGAGAGGGAGACTCTTCCCACACTTCTACTTACGGCTGGTTTATCGTGAATAAAGAAACTGGTGCAGTGGAACAGATGCAATAACGAAAGAGTATAGTGAATAGGTTAGAAGCTGGCAGGATAATCTTAATGAGAGAGATTATCCTGCCAGCTTTTTTAAATCCAGTAAAAAACATGATTTTCGTGCTGGGAAGCAAATTTAAGTATTCCTATTACATTGCAGTCTTTCGTTTTAAGATTATTGTATAATGTAAAAGAAAGATTCTTTTTAGGAATACAATTCATGCAATATTTTTCAGCAGGTCGAGTAAATGCAATTCAAGTTCCGAAATATTTCGATGCAATAAAAATTGTTATTTTTAAAGGAGCGGAAAAGGTGAAAAAGGTCGCTTTAATTATAAATCCTCAAGCGGGAAAGTGTAAATTAGAAAAGGAACTAGATAAAATTGAATCCAGACTGACGAAAGCATTTGCGAAAGTTACTATTTATCAGACTGGGCAGGAAGGTGATGGAAAGCGATTTGTAGAACAGCATGCAGAAGAAATCGATTTATTGATAGCTGGAGGTGGAGATGGCACTGTTTTTGAAATAATGAATGCCCTGGTTCCTTTAGAAAATAGACCCGTGTTTGCCATCTTACCAGGTGGTACCTGCAACGATTTTTCACGGACGCTCGGTATTAGCCAAAAACCGCTGGAGGCACTGGAGCAAATTATTATGCAGAAGTGTATGCACGTCGATATAGGCAGCTATCATAAGCATTACTTTTTAAATTTCTGGGGAATTGGTATTATTTCAAAGGTTGCTGAGGAAATGGATGATGCCAATAAGCAGCTGCTCGGACGAATTTCTTATTATCTGAATACATCAAAGCTTGTTTTTCAAGATAAAGCATTTTCTTTAAAAATACGCAGTGAGGAGCTTCACTATGATGAGAAAGCAGAACTGCTTGTTGTCGGAAATGGCTCCTATCTTGGCGGAATCCAATCCTTTTTTCCTCACGCGGATGTACAGGATGGAAAATTCGATGTATTAATTGTCAAGGAAGCAAAGCTGAAGTATCTGAAGAAATGGCTGGAGGCGAAAATTCAGGATGATTATCCGGAAAATGAAAAAGATGATGACATTATTTATTTCCGGACAAGTAAATTAGAAGTCTCTGCTTCTCCGGAACAGAATATCGATTGTGATGGAGAATTTTTAGATAAAACACCTGCTATAGTAGAGGTGCTTCCTAAACATCTGAAAATGATTTATGGAGAGATACAATAAGTTTTAAAAGCTGACGGACAGAGCATGCTCATCTTGGTAAAGGATGAAGCAAGTAATTGTCCGTCAGCTTTTTTATTTTAGCGTTTAAGCTTCTTCATCAGTTTATCTCCTTCTTTTGCCTGTGAAGTATAGCTGTTATTTTTCCAGTGATTCCAGATTTCTGATACGAATAAAGCGATAAGGGATAGCACTGAAACAAGATCTTCATTTGAAAGAGGAATGATTCGATAACCTAATAGCATTGCAGCAGTATTAATAAATACAATAACTAAAACAGTCAGCCGTACCCACTTATTATTTATTCTTGCCAAGTTTTCACTCATGGACCAAGCCTCCTTTTTATAAGGTATGGGAGAATGCGGTGGATTATGAGAAGGAGCAGTCGCTATTAAAAACGGAAATATTACATAAATATTAAAAATATTACAATATTGTTAAACATTATAATCTTTGTTGACGCTTTCAATTTTAGTGCTAATATAAAGTTAAGATGGTTGTAAATTAAATACAAAATTGACAATTTTACCTTTGCAGCTTAGATATTTTTGGCTCTTGATCTATAACCGTCTAAACAAATAAAGGAGGAGTTTTATTTATGCAAAGGTTATTTCAGGACAAGTCGTTGAAGTATCTCGGAACATCAATTGTTTCACTCGTCTTTTTCATGTTTGTTGGACTGGGGGCTGCTGCTGCACATGGATATATTGAGCAGCCGAAATCAAGAGGATTATTATGTAAAGAACAGGTGAACACAAATTGTGGAGGCGTTCAGTGGGAGCCTCAAAGTCTGGAAGCACCGAAAGGATTTCCTGGAGCAAGCATCCCGGATGGAGAAATCGCTTCTGCTGGAGGGACATTTCCTGAATTGGATGCACAAACTGCTGACCGCTGGGCAAAGGTTAATTTGAATTCTGGTGTAAACACATTTACTTGGCATTTAACAGCGAAGCACGCAACAACAAAATGGCATTATTATATTACCAAGCCGGATTGGAATCCGAATCAGCCGCTGACAAGGGATCAATTTGAACTCATTCCATTCTATGAAGTTTATGACGGAGGCGCAAGGCCAGGTGAGAAGGTGACACATCAAGTGACAATCCCGGAACGGACAGGCTATCATGTGATTTTAGGAGTATGGGATGTGTATGATACAGCCAATGCTTTCTACAATGTAATTGATGTTAACTTTGGCGGTGAAGGAACAAACCCAGGGCCGGGAGAACCTGATCCAGAAGTTCCTGGCTATCCAGCATGGGATGCTAACAATGTCTATCTTGGAGGAGACAAGGTTACGTATAATGGAAAAGTATATCAGGCAAAATGGTGGACCACTGGAGAAACACCAGGAAGTGCCGGAGTATGGGAGCTTGTAGAGTAATTTGAATTAAATTATCAAAATGTTTAAATAAATTAACGAAGCAGATTATTTTACTAAAAATAAGAAAGAATGTTGCATAAATGTAAAAATTCTAGTATGATAATTTATAATTTATTTTTGAGAAGCAATGAAGAGGACATGAATTACTTGGAAGGTTTAAAGAGAGGAAAGTAAAAGGTGAGAGCTTTCTAACCAGGAAATGTAATTTACCACCTCAGAGCTGCGTTGGAGTAACAACTAACGCCGTAAGCATGCAACGTTACTGCAAAATGAAGCCGTTAATAATGTTGACGGAAATTTGGGTGGAACCGCGGAGATAACACATTCGCCCCTTCTTAGGAAGGGGAGGGTGTGTTTTTTTAGTATCATAAAAGTTATTAAAATAGAAAAAGCGATGAAGAGGATATGAATTATTTGGAAGGTTCAAAGAGAAGGGAGCAGCAGGTGAAAGCTCTCTAACCGGAAGGATAATTTACCACCTCAGGAGCTGCGTCAGGGTAACAACTGGCGCCGTAAGCATGCAACGTTACTGCAAAAATGAAGCCGTCAAATTAATTTGATGGGAAGCTGGGTGGAACCACGGAAAAGCATATTCGTCCCTTTGTATGGAGGGAAGAGTATGCTTTTTTACTGTATAAAAATTATAAGTCGAAGGAGTGTTTAGAAAATGAATAATAAAGTAAAGATTATACTTCCAGATGGAAAAGAGAAATGCATCGAAAAAGGGACTTCATTAAGAAAAATTGCAGAACAGATATCAATGAGTTTAGCGAAAAATGCTGTTGCAGGAAAAGTGAACGGTAAGCTGGTAGATATAAGTTGCGCTGTTTCAGAAGAGAGTCATATTGAGCTGTTGACACTGGATTCAGAAGAAGGGCTGAACGTTATGCGGCATACTGCTGCCCATATTTTGGCACAGGCTGTGGAACGGCTTTACGGAAAAGGCAACGTACAGTTTGGTATTGGGCCAGTTATTGAACATGGTTTCTATTATGATATGAAATGCCAAGTATCCATTAATCAATCTGATTTGGTGAAAATAGAAAAAGAGATGCAAAATATTATTCAGGAGAATATTCCAATCCGCTCATATGAGCTCTCTTTGGAGGAAGCTCAGGCTTATTTTAAAAAAAAGAAGCAGCCTTATAAGGTAGAGCTGTTAGAGAGTATTCCTGCAAATGAAGCTATTACTATCTACGAACAGAGGGATTTCTCTGATTCATGCAGAGGTCCTCATTTACCGTCGACAGGTTACGTAAAGGCATTTCATCTTACAAAACTGGCAGGGGCATATTGGCGTGGAGACAGCAATAATGAGATGCTTCAGCGCATTTATGGAATTGCATTTGCAAGAAAAAAAGACTTAGATGCACATTTGCATTTCTTAGAAGAAGCTGAAAAACGGGATCATCGTAAATTAGGAAAGCAGCTGGAGCTGTTTATGTTTTCTGAAGAAGCACCAGGTATGCCATTTTATTTGCCAAATGGTCAGATTATCCGTCAGGAGCTTGAGCAGTTTTCCCGTGAAGCGCAGTTAAAAGCGGGCTATCAGGAAGTACGTACCCCACTTCTGATGAATCAGCAGCTATGGGAAGAATCCGGCCATTGGGATCACTATCATGAAAACATGTATTTTTCCGAAGTGGACCATACAAACTTTGCACTAAAGCCGATGAATTGTCCGGGACACATGTTGATGTATAAACAGAAGCTGCGCTCTTACCGTGATTTGCCAATCAGGCTGGCTGAATTTGGGCAAGTACATCGCCATGAATACAGTGGAGCTTTAAACGGATTGCTTCGCGTCCGTACTTTCTGTCAGGATGATGCCCATATTTTTGTAAGGGAAGATCAAATTGAAGCGGAAATGGAAAAAGCAATTCATTTAATTGACGAGGTATATGGTGTGTTTGGTTTTTCTTACACTGTTGAATTATCTACTCGTCCAGAGAATTCAATGGGTGAAGATGCGGCCTGGCAAATGTCGGAGCAGGCTTTAGCAAATGTTTTAGAGCGGATAGACCTGCCTTATCAAGTAAATGAAGGAGACGGCGCATTTTATGGACCGAAAATTGATTTTCATATTAAAGATGCTTTAGGGCGCAGCCATCAATGTGCAACACTGCAGTTGGACTTTCAAATGCCGGAGAAGTTTGATTTAACTTATGTCAATGCAGATAATGAAAAGCAGCGTCCAGTGGTTATCCACCGGGCTATTTATGGATCAATTGACCGCTTTTTCGGAATTCTGATTGAACATTTTGCAGGTGCTTTTCCTTTGTGGCTGGCTCCTGTTCAAGCAGTTATTTTGCCGGTATCGTCTGTGCATCAGCCTTATGCTGCTCAATTGAAAGATACTTTTAAAGCGGCGGGCATCCGTATAGAAGCAGACTGCCGGGAAGAGAAGCTCGGGTTAAAATTAAGAGAAGCACAAATGAAGAAAATACCTTATATATTTGTTATTGGCAATGAGGAAGAAGAAAAACAAACAATAAATGTTCGGAAATATGGAGAGAAGCAGAGCCAGAGCTTGTCTATTATGGAAGTGCAAAAGATTCTTCAAAAAGAAATCGCAGAAAAGGCAATAAGACATGTGTAATTTCACGAGTCTAGGATAAAAGGACTGGAAAAAATCGCGTAATTACTATTCATTCTTGTTCAAGTAGTATAAAATGTAATTATCATCTAAAGCTGAAGGGGATGAGTGAGGATGACAATTACATTTAAGAAAATTGATAGCTCAAATTATAAAAAATGTTCGTTATTAAAGGTGAATGATAATCAAAAAGATTTTGTAGCTCCTAATTGGTATTCTGTACTGGAAGCAGTTTATGAAGAGGAAGAGAAACATCCATATGCTATTTATTATGGAGAGGATATGGTTGGATTTTTAATGTATTCTTATTATCCGGCAGATGAAGAATATGATAAAGATTCATGGTGGATGGAACGTTTTATGATTGCCAAGGATTTTCAAGGAAAAGGCTATGGTAAGGCTTCTTTAAGCAAATTTATAGAAAACTTTCAAAAAGATTATCCGGAAGAAGAATTGCGCACATCTGCTGTAAAAGATAACCATGTTGCTATAACATTGTATGAACATAGCGGTTTTCAACGGACAGGTGAATTTGTTGAAAAAGAAGCAGTGCTGCTGCTAGATAGTTAGAAGTTCTAAAAATATTAGTAAAGGGCGGATGATTAATTAAAATCATCCGCCCTTTTGTAATTCGAGAATCTTCTTTCTTCTAAAAAAATATTTAGAGCCCTATATAATCCCCACTATAGATGCATTTCTAAGAATTAATAAAAATTATTAATAAATCTAATAAGATTTTATAATAATGTAATTTTTCGTAAAATATTGATTTATTATTAAATTCATGTTTTAATTTCTAATAGTGATAACTGGTAGTGACGTCACAACCAATGAGGTGGAAATAAGATGATTGATGATACATTATATATTCCATTACACGTTCAGCTTAGTAAAAGTTTAGAAGAAAAAATAAAAGCGCAGGAATTTATCGAAAAAATACCAAGTGAACGAGAATTGATGGATATGTATTCAGTAAGCAGAACTACGGTAAGAGAAGCTGTCACAAAGCTGGTAAATGACGGCTTGTTAATTAAAGTGCACGGAAAAGGGACTTATGTAAATAAGAAGCCTCCGATTCAGGAGTGGTTATCTTCTTTAAACAGTTTTACAGAAACAGTAAGAAGAATGGGAATGATGCCAACAAGTAAATTATTAACATCTAAAAAGTTAACAGCAGATAAACATGGAATTGAAGTATTTAAAGAAGAAATATTTATGATAGAAAGACTTCGTTACGCTGATGAAAAACCTATTGCAATTGAGCGGCATTATTACCCGTTATCAATTGGAGAACGTTTATCTGAATTTAACCTGGATAAGGAAACAATATATGATTTATTAGAAAATGAGTTAGGCATTGTTCTGGATGAAGCAGAGCAGTATATAACATCAGAAATAATTGAAGATCATCTAGCACCATATCTGGAAATACCTAGTGGATCAAATGTATTGCTTGTAGAAAGGACAATAGTCGATGAAAAAGGTAATGTCGTTGAGTATTACATTGGACAGTACCGCCCTGATATGTACACATTTCGGATAAAAACCAAAAGAAATTTAAATAAAAAATAACTGATGGTGCAGCTGATTTTTATTAGTTTAAATGTAAGCGCTGTCAAATGGAGGCTGTTATGAAAAGGCTGTTTCTACCGATCCTCGTTGTTTTCGTATTTTTCATGATGGTATTTTTAGGTGATGAAAGGTTAGCCAGACTTTCCGGATCGACAGAATTAGATGTTATTACACTTAGAGCTGCTCAGTCAAAAGCCTGGAATCATCCCGTTTCACAGGGGATTGATAAGTTCGCGGAATTGGTGGAGGAAAAATCAGATGGAGAAATAATTATTGAAACGTATCATGATGGGCTGATTGGGGATGACAGGGAAGTAATTGAAAGTGCTCAAAGAGGAAGTATCGCTTTCGCCAGCTCCTCTACACCGAATATGACAAGCTTTACAAATTATTTTACGGCTTGGGATCTGCCTTACATTTTTGAAAATAAAGAAGAAGTATATAAAGCAATTGATGGAGAGCCTGGGGATATTGTACGGGCAGAGATGGAGAAATCAGGGTTTAAAGTTATTTTCTTCCCAGACTACGGTTTTCGGCAAATTGTCAATAACACGAAAGCAATTGAAAAACCATCTGATCTTGATGGGATGAAAATTAGAACAACAAATTCAAGAATTGAGCAAGCTGATTTTACAGCCTTGGGTGCAAGCCCGACTCCAGTTGCCTGGTCTGAAGTCTTTACAGCACTTCAGCAAGGAACGGTCGATGGCGAAGGAAATACGTATTCGCTTCTTTGGGATTCAAAGCATCAGGAAGTGCTGTCACATGCTGCAGAAGTAAATTATAATTACAGCTCAGATATTCTTGTTATGAATAAGGATCTTTATGAAGAGCTTGAACCGTACCAGCAGGAAATTATTATGGAGGCAGGGCAGGAGGCGATGGAGTGGCAAAGAGTCGTTGCAACAGAAAGAGATGAGGAGGCAAAGCAGCAATTTATTGATTATGGAATTGAAATATACGAGCCTACGGATGAAGAATATCTGGAGTGGAAGCAGGCGACAGAAATTGTTTGGGATCAATATGTCAGAGAAGGATACGCAGAGCCTGATTACGTTGACACTATTTTAGATACCTTAGGGAAGACAAAAGAAAGTATTTTTGAAGAATAGGAGGTGAGACAAGTGGAAGCGGCTGTAGAAAGTAAAGTAAATAATTATTCCGGCAAACCGCCAAATTTTTGGATGAAGGGTCTTTCTGTTCTTGATCGCAGATTTGAAGAAATACTCATTGTCTCAGGTTTTTTGATTTTCATTATTCTAATCAATCTTCAGGTGATTAACCGCTATTTACTTCCATTCTTAGACATTGGAAATATTACTACATGGACGGAAGAGCTTTCGAGATATTTATTTATATTTGTTTCTTTTTTAGGAGCCAGTCTTGCAATACGGAAAAGAGAATCTATTCAGGTCAGTATATTAACGGACAGATTGCCGGCAAGCATTCAAAAAGGCCTTCTGCTGTCAAACACATTATTTATGTTTTACTTTAGCTACATGATGGTAGTGAATGGTTTTGAGCTTATATCCTTTCAAATTGAAACAAACCAGACAACTCCAGCTTTGTCCATACCAATGGCAGTTCCTTACAGCGCTGTACCGATTGGATTTGCGTTAATGATGATTCGTCTAATCCAGATGTTTATAAAAGATACCAAAGAAATAACTATGAAAGAAGGGCTGTTAGGAATCTCCTTTGCTATTGTAATGATTCTTCCAATTGCTTTTCTCGGAGATGCAGCAATTGCGCTCGTCTTATTTGGTTACTTTGCTCTATTTATTCTAATTGGAATGCAAATTGCATTTGCACTAGGGGCGAGTACATTAGCAACAGTTCTGGCAACTGATGCAATTCCAGTTGATTTCTTTCCACAGACAGCATTTACAAGTATAGATAACTTTCCAATCATGGCGGTCCCATTTTTCATCGCAGCAGGGATTATCATGGGCGGAGGAGCAATTATCAAACGATTATTAAATTTATCAGATGAATTGATAGGATTTTTGCCTGGTGGATTGGCGTTGGTAGCAATCATTACTTCCATGTTTTTTGCCGCAATAAGCGGTTCAGGACCAGCTACAGTGGCTGCTATTGGAACATTACTTATTCCGGCGATGATTAAACAAGGCTATAATCCAGGCTTCGCCACTGGAGTTGTAGCGACAGCCGGAACGATAGGAGTCATTATACCACCAAGTAATCCCTTGGTTATTTATGGGGTAGTATCACAAGAGTCTATTTCTCAATTATTTCTTGCCGGCATACTTCCAGGGGTTTCTACCGGGCTCGTTTTATTAATCGTAGCTTTTATTATTTCTAAGAAAAATGGCTGGCGGGGCGAGCGGACATCCTTTAACCTCAGAAATTCTGCAAAAGCTGCCTGGGATGCAAAACTTGCCTTATTAGTTCCAGTTATCATTTTAGGAGGAATCTATGGGGGCTTTATGACTCCTACTGAAGCAGCGGCAGTAGCCGCAGCTTATGGGATTATTGTCGGTATGTTTGTATATAGGGACCTTGGCTTAAAAGGTGTTTATCAAAGTCTTGTTAAAGCAGGTGTTACCTCTTCTGTAATTATAATGTTAATGGTTATGGCAAGTATATTTGGCCGGCTAATCACATTGGAAAAGGTAGCGGAATTTGTAGCAGAATTTGTCTTGTCATTAAGTGAAAATAAATTCGTTATTCTCTTGCTCTTGAACCTGTTTTTATTACTTATAGGTTTAGTTTTGGAAGCACTGGCTGCCATTGTGATACTGACACCAATATTATTACCGATGGCAGTGGCAATCGGACTTGACCCGGTTCATTTTGGGCTTATTATGATTTTTAACTTAGCGATTGGGTTTATTACACCTCCAGTAGGAGTAAATTTATTTGTAGCAGCAAGCACTGCGAAAATAAAGATTGAAGAAATTATTAGAGGAAATAAATACTTACTCTTAACGATGATTGTTCTTCTTTTATTATTTTCATACATTCCGCAAATTAGCATGTGGCTGCCGGAATTAATTAGAAACTAGATAATAAAAGTTACAAAGGGAGGAACTATTATGTATATTACGTATCAGCCGAAACAAACCGCAATAGGTGAAAACAGCTTGAGGAATTTGGGGGGGAGCGCTAAAAAACTAAAGGTAACTCATCTGTTAGTTGTAATAGATCAATTTTTAACAACTGACCCATTAAATTATGATGACAGAATCACACAGATTTTAAATCAGGAAAATATTAATGTCTCCTTCTTTTCAGACTATCAAGGAGAACCAACTACAGACCATTTAGGGGCAGCTTTAACCATTGCGAAAGAACAAAAGGTTAATGGAGTAGCGGCAATTGGAGGAGGAAGCGCTATTGATATTGCGAAAGCAACAGCGCTCTTTTGTAAAAGCCCTCAAATGGAATGGAATGCAATAACGAAGCAGGACAATTTGGAAAGACTGCCTTTAATTGCTGTTCCGACTACTGCAGGAACAGGTTCGGAAGCAACAAAGGTGATGGTTATTACAGATACGGAAAAAGGCATTAAAATGAACCCGGGACACCCAGATTTAATTCCTGATATAGCCATTCTTGATCCTGCTTTAACGAGCAGTCTGCCGAAAAATTTCACAGCGTATACTGGGGTTGATGCTATAACTCATGCGATTGAAGCCTTTGTATCAACAAAAGCCAACATAGCAACTGATCAATATGCTTTAACAGCAATTCAAATTGCAGGGAGATCTTTACCAGTTGTATATCATGATGGAACGAATATCAAGGCAAGAGAAGAGATGCTGCTGGCCAGTACGTATGCGGGAATTGCCTTTTCAAATGCTTCTACTAATTTAGCACATGCAGCAGGAAGGGCTTTAGGAGCCAGATTCCATATCCCGCATGGATTAAGTGTGGCAGTGCTATTACCATTAGTGATGCGTTTTGGCTTGCAGGCAGCACCCGAGAGATATGCGCAAATTGCAATTGCTTTAGGAGAGGATGCAAATAAAGACATACATGAACTGGCTGAACAATCAATACAGATAATTGAAAAATACTGTGATGATTTTCAAATATGGAAGGATGCATTGAAATTTATTGATCTTCAGGATTTAGAAAATAATATTGATTTACTGGCAAAGGATGCATTGGACGGCAATGGGATTTTAACGAATCGTATTGTTCCTTCCAATTCTGATATAAGAAAACTATTTTTAGATTTGATAGATAAATTAAATAAAGTAAAAGCAATTGAACAAGTATAAATATACAAGGGTTGATCATACAATTAGTTCTGGAGAGAAACAGAGAAGAAAGTATCTTATTGTAAAACGCTTATTTCTTAACTGGTCGTGATGTCAGTATCTCTATAAAAGATAAGTTCCTGACAATTAAAATGAATGATTGATGGGATGGAAAAATATGAACTATGAAAAATTAAAAACCTTTATAGTGGTTGCTGAAAAGAAAAGCTTTTCTGAAGCCGCAAAGCTGTTATTTGTTACCCAGCCTACCATCACAGCGCAGATTAAAGCTTTAGAGGAGGAGCTGAGCACAAAATTATTTGAACGGACCACCAAAAAGGTGAGCTTAACTCAATCAGGAATAATTCTGATGAACTATGCAAAGGAAATAGTCCGGCTAAATGATACAGCCCGAAAAGAAATTACGGAAATAGAGAATACAGTCTATGGTGAATTAAGTATCGGCTGCAGTTTTACTATCGGCGAGTATATTATGCCCGAGTTTCTAAAACAATTTAAAGATATGTATCCACTTATTCAAATAAAGGTAGATATCACTAATTCCAATAATATCATTTCCGATATTAAAGATCAGCGTGTGGATGTTGGTTTGATTGAAACGCCGATAGATGATTCGGAAATAGTTGTTGAATCCTTTTTAGAGGATGAATTGATTCTTATTGCTTCTCCGTTATCTTTTTCATCAGAAAATCCTGTCATATCAGTGGATGAATTAAAAGCGTTACCGCTGATAGTAAGAGAGAGAGGATCAGGAACAAGAGCCGTAGTAAACCAATATTTAAATCAATCTGGTGTGAGAGAGGAGGACCTGAATATTGTAATGGAGCTGGGCAGTACAGAGGCAATTAAAGCGGCGGTGGAAGCGAAGCTGGGTATCTCAATTACTTCTAAAAGTGCTATAAAAAAAGAGCAGAAGCTGAATTTATTAACAGCATATAAAGTAAAGGATGTATCCTTCTATCGATTTTTTTATACTGCTTATGGGAAAAATCAGGTTTTGAAATCTACGGCAGAACTGTTTATAGAAGAGTTATATAAGATGACACGGAAAAGGAGGGAGCTCACTTTGTAACAGCATTTTTCAAAATAATATCTTAAAGGGGGTGTTTACAAAAACACGACTCCAAAAGTTTTTATGGCGATGGTAATAACGTGAATGGTTAATTATTCGGACAATTCATAAATAAAATATAAATATTATCAAGGAGGAATTATAATGGCAAAGCAATCATTGGATGTAAAACAGGTGATAAATCAGAAAATGAAGATGACTCCAAGTGAAGCAATTGTTGAGACCCTGGTAGCAGAAGGAATAAAAGAGGTCTATGGTATCGTTGGTTCTGCATTTATGGATATGCTCGATTTATTTCCAACAGCAGGAATCCGATTTCTACCGGTAAGACACGAGCAGAGTGCAGCTCATATGGCGGATGCCTATACACGTGTTTCTGGTACTGCCGGGGTTGTTATCGGTCAAAATGGCCCCGGGATTACAAATATGGTTACGTCTGTTGCTGCTGCAAACCAGGCACATACTCCAATGGTAATCATATCACCATCAGCGGGTACACCTACAATTGGCTGGGACGGATTTCAGGAAGCAGATCAGGTCTCTATTTTTCAGGCTATTACAAAAGAAACAGTAAGAGTGACGCATAAAAGCAGAGTTGCAGATTGCTTGCGTACAGCATTTCGGATAGCTTATGCAGAGCGTGGTCCAGTGCTTTATGATATCCCTCGTGATTTATTCTATGGAGAGCTGGAGGATCAGATTTTACAGCCTTATCAATATCGAGTAGACTCACGCGGCAGCGGAGATCCTGTCTTATTAGACAAAGCAGCAGATTTATTAAAGAATGCAAAGTATCCAGTAATCATTTCTGGTCGCGGAGCAGTTGATTCTGATGGGGTAAATACTGTCAAACAGATTGCGGAGCATTTAACAATTCCGGCGGCTGTATCCTATATGCATAATGATGCCTTTCCAGCAGAGCATTCACTGGCAGTAGGACCGATTGGATATATGGGCTCAAAAGCAGCGATGCATACCCTGAAGAAAGCAGATGTGGTATTAGCAATCGGAACAAGGCTGTCGGTGTTCGGTACACTGCCTTGTTATGATATTGACTATTTCCCGAAAAATGCTAAAATTATTCAAATTGATATCAATCCAAGAAATATTGCCAGAACACATCCAGTGGAAGTGGGGATTATAGGTGATGCAAATGCGGCAACAAAAGCATTGTATGAAAAACTAACAGAAGAGGTACCAGATGCTGTAGAAAATCAAGGCAGATTAGAGGAAATTGCGAAAGCCAAAAAAGAGTGGGAGCAGGAACTGGTTGACTTGGCGATGGAGGACGGGAATCCGATTAATCCGCGCCGTGCCTTGCTGGAGCTGACAGGAGTATTACCTGAGAATACGATTATTTCCACAGATATCGGTAATGTTTCCTCCACAGCAAATGCTTATTTAAAATTTAATCAGACAAGACGCCATATCGCTGCTCTGACATTTGGAAATACGGGATTTGCATACCCGGCAGCACTGGGAGCACAGCTGGCAGAGCTTGATGCACCAGTAGTTGCAATCATTGGTGATGGAGCATGGGGAATGAGCTTACATGAAGTAAGTACGGCAGTAGAGCAAAATATTCCTGTAGTTGCCTGTGTATTCAATAATAAATCATGGGCAGCAGAGAAGAAGAACCAGGTGGATTATTATGATGATCGTTATGTTGGATCTGATATAGAAGCACCAGAGTTTGCAGAAGTAGCTAAATCAATGGGAGCTTTAGGATACACTGTTGAAAAAGCAGAAGATATTGGACCAATTATTAAGGAAGCTTTAGATGCCAGAAAACCTGCTGTCGTCAATATTTATGTAGATGGAACACAATTAGCTCCTCCTTTCCGGAGAGATGCATTACAAATGCCAACCAGATATCTTGATAAATATAAGCATTTGGATTATGAAGTGTGGGGGAAAGAATAATCTGATATAATAAAGCGAAACTTCCTTTAAGAGGAAGTACAATAGGAGTTTTACGGACGGCTATCTACAATGAATTTCCGTACCGGTTTATCCGGTGCGGAAATTTTAGATATATTTACATGTATTTTTAAAGTACTAAGAGCGGTATGTTAGGTTAAATGATTCTCAAACAGTTGTACATAAGGGAGTTGATAATTTGGGGAAATCAAGAAGTAGTAACATTTTAATAGACATACTGCCTGGGTTACTGCTCTGTATTGTTGTGATGTTTTTGGGTATCTATGGTGCGGAACTGATTGGATATATCATGATATGGACGGGATTATTATCAGAAGGAAGCGCAACGCCGGTTTCCGGTATATTTATGGCAATTTTAATTGGAATTGTTATCCGGAATGTGATAAATCTATCAGATAGATTTACAAAAGGAATCAGTTTTTCCATGAAGTACGTATTGCGTGCCGGAATTATTCTGCTGGGGCTGCGTCTTAGTCTGATGGAGGCGTTAAAGCTTGGCGCATTTGGAATTCCACTGATTGTTGCCTGTATATCTGTCGGTTTAGCTTTAACACTCTATTTGACGAAAAAAATGAATCAATCCATGAGGCTTGGAACATTGATTGCCAGCGGTACCGGCATTTGTGGAGTGACCGCCATTATGGCAACATCTCCGGTTATTAAAGCTAAGGAAAATGAGATTTCTTATGCTGTGGCTAATATTACTATTTTTGGTTTAACCGGTATGATGCTCTATCCTTTTCTCGGCCATTTTTTATTTGCGGACGATCCAATTAAAGCAGGCTTATTTTTAGGAACGGCAATACATGACACTGCTCAGGTAACCGGAGCTGCATTAATTTATGATCAGCTCTTTCAAAATCCTGCTGTCATTGAAACAGCGACAGTGACGAAATTAACTAGGAATTTATTTATTATTGCAATCATTCCGCTTGTATCTTATATATTTTTCAATTATTCCAGAAGGGAAGCTGGAGAGGGTAAGCCGGAAAAGGATACATTACCGAAGTGGTATACATTTATCCCATTATTTGTAATTGGCTTCTTGATTCTTTCCATTATCCGTACGATTGGAGATGCAACTTTGGAAAGTACTGGAGATGCCTTTGGTTTATTTGCAGGGAGAACATGGGAATCAATTTATAATAATCTAAGCTCATTTGGAACAACATATCTTCTGGGGGCTGCCATGGCAGGTGTAGGTCTGTCTACGAACTTTAAAAAGTTTAAAGGAATGGGGCTTAAGCCATTTTATATCGGATTTATGGCGGCAGTAGCAGTAGGTGTTGTAAGTGTTATTTTAGTTTCCTTATTCGGCGGATTTGTCAGGGTTTAATTATTTATCATAGTACAGCTGACTGTAAGACCCTGCTTTACGAATAGAGAATATTCTAAGTGGAGATGGAAAAAATCACTGCGTAAAGTTTCGCTAAAACAAATAGTATCTCTCTTTAGAGTGAACGGGGAAATAATAAATATTCTCTTAACTTGTAAAGAGGGATTTTTTTGTGCGGGAAAAAAGTTTGAGCAGGCTTTAGGTGATTTTCTTACTATCCTGTTATAAAATGAAGGAAGTAACGTAACAGGAGGTAGTATTGTGGATTGGTTCCAGCGGTTAAATGAATATTTTCCGGTAGAGGAAATGAAAGCAAAAGAACAAATAGAAGCTTTACTGAAGGAAAAACCAAATAATTATTATAAGGATGAAAGTGACCTTCATATTATGATGTATGCAGAATATGAACAGTTTGTTTTTGTTGATTTTTTGTGGGTTTCTGAAAAAGCCCGTGGAAAAGGAATTGGTAAAAAATTGATTCAGCAGTTAAAAGATAAACAGAAAACAATTATTTTAGAGGTAGAGCCGGTAGATGAAAACAATGAGGATACAGAAAAACGGCTGCGCTTTTATTTCCGTGAAGGGTTCAGGATATCAGAAGCAATTTCTTATCAGTTTCAGGCATTAGTATCTCATTCGGAAACAGAATTGGATATTATGTATTGGGATGCACAGGAGAAAACGGATGAGCAATTATTGGATTATATGGTAACAATCTATGAAGAAATTCATTCTTATAATCAGAAGAAAATTTATGGATATGAGCCGAAGCCGACAAGTGAAGTATTGAAGATAGAGGCTTAACAGGAGGATTCAATGCAAATTCAAGGAGTAAATCATTTTTTATATTCTGTATCTGATTTAGAAAAATCTATCGCGTTTTACAAAAATGTATTTAATGCAAAATTACTCGTAAAAGGAAGATCTACTGCTTATTTTGATTTAAACGGAATCTGGCTTGCTTTGAATGAAGAAAAGGATATTCCCCGCAGTGAGATTCAAGCTTCCTACACACATCAGGCATTTTCTGTTAAAGAGGCAGAATTAGAAGCCTGGGAGCAGCATTTAAAACAATTAGGGGTTCATATATTGGAAGGACGGGAACGTGCGGAAGAGGATAAGCAATCCATTTATTTTACTGATTTAGACGGACATAAGTTTGAACTCCACACAGGAACACTTCAGGAGCGTTTAGACTATTATCAGAATGAGAAAAAGCATATGCGTTTTTACCCGGAAAATGTAAATAACTTAAAAGAATAAATGGATAAAAAGAGTTCTCGGACAGAGAGCTCTTTTTTTAGCGGAAAGCAGGAATTTGATGAATAAAACGGAAGTTATATAAAAGAAGGAGTTGATTCCAGTGGTATATCATACGTAACCAAATCATTTTAGGAATAAATTCAATATCATTGGAGGGCTGTAATATTGAAAGCATTATTAGCAATAGATATGCAAAAAGCACTAATTAATGAGCGGCATGATTTAGGAGAGCGTGTTAATAATATGGAGCTTATCTTAAAAGACTTTTCAAAGCAAGGCTTACCAATTTTTCTGATTCAGCATACTAGTGAAAATAAAGAAGATCCATTTTATATAAACGGAAGTGGAGCAGAGATTTATCCACCCTTTAAAAAGTATGGTACAGAAATAATTCAAAAAGAAACACCCAGCGCATTTTATCAAACTAATTTGCTGGAAAAGTGCAAAACATACAATGTGGACGAGCTTGTCATTATCGGTCTTAATACAGAATTTTGCTGTTTATTCACAGCGATTGCAGCATATGATCGCGGATTTAAGGTTGTATTTCTGGAAGATGCTACTGCAACAGTAAATAATGGAGATATATATGAAATGAAGGATTTAGATATTCCAGATTTTATTGGAACGGTTTTGCATTGGTCAAAAACGGTAAATGTCCTTGATTTAGATGAATATAAAGAATGGCGTAATGAATGATTAAATCCTGTATAAGGAAATTTAAAAGCCGAATGAATGGTCTTGAGAAACTGCTTGGTTAAACAAGGGAAAAAGTAATGAATTTGTTAATAATACCCTTCTGTGGGCATATAAAATAATTCGTCGGGCATAATAACCTTGATAAAACGAAACTGCATTCAATGGAAGGTTTTTCGATGCACGATTCTTTACGAGGGAGCGGATAATCGCACTCGTTGATTCTGCGTACTTAATCCGCTTCCTCTTTTCCTATTGAATGTCAGTTGCGTAATTCAGGGAGTTAGCGTTTGTTATCTCCGTGATAAATTTTTGGAAAGGGGTTTGTCTGATGAGCCAATTAACGCAAACTGAACTGGAAACATTGCGTAAAGTCATTGGAGAGCATGGAATGATTGTCAATAAACTGGAGGCTTATGCTGAACAGGCACAAGATCCGGAATTTAAATCAATGCTGCAATTTGATGCAGAAGATGCTCGCAATGCCAAGCAACAATTAATGTCATTTTTACAATAGGAGGGTGGTTTGAAAATGTTTCAGGATAAAGAGATGGTGAATGATTATTTAAACGGTCTTAATGCAAGTTTAAAAGGTTATGCTGGCTATATTTCAGAATCAAATAATCCCCAGCTGCGCCAAAAATTTGTGGAACTGAGAAACCGTGATGAGGCACGTCAATTGAAAGTATACCAATATGCATTGCAAAATGGATATTATCAGCCTGGTCAGCAGGCAAGTCCCCAAGAAGTGCAGCAAGTGCAAACTGAATTATCTCAGGGCAGCTAATAAAACAGGGCATGTATATGACGGCTTGGAGATAGCGTCATAATTTTAAAATATGTATGCATTAAAAAACGAGAAGTCTATTTCTTGCATAGGCTTCTCGTTTTACTTCATTACATTATTTTTCTAAATCCAGCCTTTACGATATGCCAAAAGCATTGCGTTAGTCCGGTCATTTACATTTAGTTTCCTTAGAACTGTTGTAACATGGTTTTTAACTGTTTTATCAGATATTTCTAAGTTTCTGGCGATAATTTCGTTATTATTGCCTCTTGATATCTCAAGCAGCACATCCCATTCCCGTTTTGTAAGGAGTCCCTCAGGACGGGATTGTAATGTAGAAGAGAGGGTTAAAAATTCGTCATGTAAATCCTTAGCTAACTCAGGATAAACATAAATACAATCTGAGTCAATAAAACGAATTCCTGATACGACTTCATTTAAACTCATATTTTTAACAAAATAGCCATCAAAATCTAATTCATATAAGCGGATAATATCCTTCATATGCAGATTAGGCAGGATAATAGCAGTTTTAACATCATTTAATTGCTCCTGTTCAAGAATACGTGTGATGTCATTATATTGATAAATTGGTACCATGACTAAATCTGGTACATTTGATGAATCAAGCTGAAAATCATCTAAATCTCTTAAAGATAGTATAGAAATATTTAAATTCGTTTTTTCGGATAACGTAAAAGCGTCAATAAAATTCAAAGTTCTGTTCGAAGTTGGTGTTATACTCAAAATTATCATCTCCTGTCATTTGAGTGAGTATTTTCGTGATGTAAATAAAAAATGAATAATTATGCGATATTGATTCTTGAGTCTAGTAGCAGTTCAAAATAAATATTTGGCAAAACTATTCGAGCTTGTTTTCTATAAGAAAAGGGGATATGAATTTTTAGACTTCTGCTGATGAAATCATATCTTCAAATATAGCATAGGATTGTATGAATTTAAATCCTGAAAAAGATTTTAATTAAAAAATGATAGTTAAATCCTGGTTTAAAAAAGTAAAAGTACCTACTTATGCATGATTATCCAAGAAATATACTATTTATAAACTAGGTTACCGTGTAAAATGATAGGGAAATCTGTAAAACTGGACTCTGGAAAAATAAAAGTCCAGGGCATGCTTGAATCTGGAGGTACAAAAACCCTTTCTAAAGTAAATTGTTTTTCTGCTTTTACTACGTCGTCTTCTACATATTGTAATGTTGTGTTACTAAATGAGCACGCTTGTCTGCTGTAATTATTAATTAAAACAGTTACCAATAAATCTGACCGATGGTTTCTTGCTTGCCACAAAGCAGTGAATGTCATCTGCTTATCAACCGTGTTATGTTGTACAGAATTTTGAAATATTTGTTCAATCTTGCGCCGGTCAGTATCGGGAAGCGCTTTATCCCATTTGGGTTCAAAAACAAGGTTCATAACAAATCCTCCTTATAGATACCTTGATTATATAAGATTCGAGCATAGAAATAAATTTTTAGCGTTTCTTTTGAAAAAAAATGTCATTCGTTTTAGACTTATGTTACGATAAGTGGGATAAAAACACTAGTCAGCTATGAACTAAGGGAGGTTATAACATGGAAGAGGAAAATTTAGAGCAACAGGCAGTGAAGCCGGAGAATATTGCGGAAGTTGGAGAAACAATCAGTATTGTACGCGGAGAGCATAAAGGTAAAAAAGCAGAGGTGCTTATTGTACGCGAAAATTCTGTTATTGTCCGTATCGGAAATCATCCATCTACTGGAGAGCCGATTAAAACAGTAGTAAATCATAAAAATTATAAAAGAAAATAATTTGGATAGTATAAAAACAGCCCTGGTGAATAATGTGCTAGAGCTGTTTTTATATAGAAGAAAGAAAATGGTTTCCATCTGGATAGTATTCGTTTTTCGTGAATAAAATACAGACGTTATACTACGGTGTCTAAATCTCCTTTGTAGAGTAATGATGAAGCTTCTAATTCTGCCAAATCTTCAGTAAGTATTTTATTAATATCATTAAAAAGTGCAACGATTTTTACAAAGCAGCCTTTTTGTCCCGTATACGGCTCTGCGATAAAAAAAGGTTGTGTTAAATAAGCTTCCAGCTTTTGACCGCGCGTAAAGTCGTTCTTTTCCTTTTTACTCATTTTTTCATATCCTCTAATAGCATAAAGCGCTCGCAGTTCCCTATAGCGCCGTAAAGTCTTCCTGGCATCCTGCTGCAATCTGTTTTGTTTTTTATCGAGCGGGTAGCTCTCTGAAATTGAAAAGAGAGGGTGAATGGCAGGATAGTACTTTTGAGCAACGAGTTCTGCATCAAATTGCCAAATTGTATCCAGAGGGCCAAATGGAAGGTCCTCATCAGGAGCCTCACCACTTAAATCCATTAAAAAAGTTGTTAAGCTGAGAACTTCTTTCAATTGAAGATTTTGATTAAAGTCTCCCAGTTCTCCGGATATAACATGGGCTCTGTCAACGACAAGCAAAATATTTTTATTTTTCCATTCATCTGATAAGAGAACAGCTATTTCCTCAAACCCGGCGGCAATATAGTCCGATTCATGAAGTAAATCTTTTAATCCAGGGTCTTCCTGTTTTGGTGTGAGAGTTATTGTCTTAAAGGAGTTATTTTTTAATCTGTGAAACACTTCAGCTAAGAGAGCGAGCTGTCCCATATCAGGCCGTGCAATTAACCCTACTGTACTATTCAAGACAAGTGGAGCGAATAAATCTATTGTTTTTATACCAGTCTCTATTTTTTTGCTGTAGTCTTCTATAATAATTAAATCATCTACACTACAATTTGCTAATTTTGCAAGCAAAACAATCGTTCTAATTTCTGCACGTCCTAAAGGAATCTTACCTGTACAGAGATTGGAGACAGTTGCAGGCCGCAGTCCAGCATTTTTTGCTGCGACTGTCAGGTTAGGCACTCTGCTTCGTAAAAAAGTTGTATTCAATCTTATGGTAAGAGGGTCCATTGCAATGCTCCTTTCTTATTTACAAATCTTATCTTTTGCTAAAAAAGCATGAACTCCTTTGTTTCCATTAACAATTTGGGTGATGCGTAAATCAACAGCCAGTGAAGCCCATGCACTTGCTTCAGCTCTTGAAAATGAGTAGATTTCTATCATCCAGTCTATCATATTATTTAGTGCTAACCACATAGCTTCGTCTAAATCTTCATGGAATGCCATGGTAATCCATGCTTCTGGTGTTTCAGCTTTTGGAAATGAAAGCTTTTGTTTCTTATGAAGAATGAAGGTTAAATCAACTTTCTCCATTGGACATTCTAAAGCGGGACCGCTAATTTCACCATCGCCTTGAATAGCATGACCATCTCCTGTTGAAAAAAGCCCGCCCTCAACAGAAACCGGCAAAAACAAACGACTTCCAGCCTGGAGTTCCTTACAGTCTATATTCCCTCCAGATGGTCTCGGAATAAAAGTACTATGTTTTCCTTCAGTGTTAGGAGGCATGCCCATTATCCCCATAAAAGGAGCTATTTTAATTTTATAAGGAAAATTACCAAACTGGCTCACTGCTTCTTTACGATTGTTATCAACTAAAAAATCAAGCATAGCTTCTTTTTCTTCTGCGATTCCTATTTTTTTGTTCCATTCACTGGGAAATCCTCCCCCGGAAGTCCATCCCCATTCACCTGGAACAATTTCATTAATTTTAATTTCTAAGGTATCTCCGACTTCTGCATGATGAATAGAAATCGGACCAATGAGAGAATGACCGAAGAAGGAATCTTGCCGCTCCGGGTTGATTTCTGTCCAACGTTTTCGTTGAGCACCGGGAGCACTCCTTTTCTCCATACCCCAAGCGGAGTCGAGTGTTTTAAACACAACAGAATCTCCACTGTGAATAGTAAGAATTGGATCTAAATCTTGACTGAAATGATTGTGTAAAGAATTTTTGTCAGGGATTAAATAATAAGTCTTCAAGAAAATCACTCCTTATATATTTACTTTATAAAGTAATATAAATTACTCATGAAAGTAAATATATAAATTGAAATAATCTGAATTTATTAGGATTGTTTAACTTGATGAAAGTAGCGAAAGACAATTTTTATTTTATATTCGATAGTTTTTAATTCCGTTCTTAATACATAAAAAAAGGAAGTCCAACATCTGTTGAACTTCCTCAGAAATCTGAATTGTTTTCTATTTATTGTGAAACAGGCTTTTTCCATAATCCAAGTATTAGCCCTGAGATAACCGCACCGATAATTAATGATAACAAGAAGAATATTGGCGCATCACCTAATGGAACAACGAAAATACCACCATGTGGAGCCGGGATTGTGCTATGGAATAATTGTGTCAGTCCACCAGCAATTGCTGCTCCGATTACAGATGAGGTAATTACACGCAATGGATCTGCTGCTGCAAATGGAATGGCTCCTTCTGTAACAAAGGATAATCCCATAATATAGTTAGCTGTTCCAGATTTACGCTCATCTTCTGTAAATTTATTTTTAAAGAAGGTTGTTGCCAGAGCAATCGCTAGAGGAGGTACCATACCACCGACCATAACTGCGGCCATAAAAGCTCCGTCTCCAGTATCTGTGAAAATACCGATGGAGAATGCATATGCTGCTTTGTTAAATGGTCCACCCATATCGATAGCCATCATACCGCCAAGGAGAATACCCAGTAAAACAATATTTCCTGTACCAAGACCTGTTAAGAAGTCTAAAATATAATTATTTAGTGTTGAGAAAACAGGACCGATTGCAAAATACATCGCTGCCCCAGTTACGAGTAAGCCGATTACCGGGTACAATAAGATCGGTTTAATACTTGCCAGAGATTGTGGCATATTTCTTAGTAGATGCTTGATTAATACTACGATATAACCTGCAGCAAAACCGCCGACAAGACCACCGATAAAACCTGCGTTACTGTCTACTGCCATTAGACCGGCTACCATACCAGGCATTAATGCTGGTCTGTCACCAATACTCATTGCAATATAGCCAGCAAGAATCGGTATTAAGAAGTTAAATGCCATACCACCGACGCCATTAAAGAAAAGGAAGAACTGTGATTCATCTCCTAATACATTTTCAAACAGAAAGGAGATAGCAAGTAAGATTCCGCCCCCGATAACAAATGGAAGCATATGGGAAATTCCGTTCATTAAATCTTTATAAATTTTACCCCAGGTAGATTGCTTTTCATATTCTCCATCGTCCTCAGATCTTTCTCCCGAGTCACGATAAATTGGTGCATCTTGGTTTGATGCTTTGGTAATAAGCTCTTCTGCTTTTTTAATACCATCTACTACAGGACGTTCGACTACGTGTTTTCCATCAAATCGCGCCATTTCTACTTTTTTGCTGGCAGCAACGATAACGCCGGAAGCACGTTTGATTTCTTCAGATGTTAAACGGTTTTTTGTGCCGTCTGAGCCGTTTGTTTCCACCTTAATGTCTACATTCATTTCTTTAGCTTTTTTCTTCAAAGCATCTTCTGCCATATAGGTGTGAGCAATTCCAGTAGGACATGCTGTTACGGCAACTACAAATGGCTTTTCATCTGTTGCTGCTGTAGTACTTTTTGCAGCTTCATTTGTTTTTTCCTGAGCTTCCTCTTCTTTCGTTGATTCAATGAATAGCGCTTCTACTTCATCAGGAGTCGAAGCATCTTTTAACTTATTTACAAAGTCCGGTTCCATCAGAAGACGGGACAATGCCGCTATCGTTTGCAGGTGTGTATCATTTCCGCCTTCAGGAACAGCGATCATAAAGAAAAGGTGGGCAGGCTGTCCATCTAAGGAATCATAATCAATCCCAGCTTTACTTTTCGCAAATAATACAGTAGGTTCTTTCACAGATGCCATTTTTGCGTGGGGCATTGCGATTCCATCACCTAACCCGGTTGAGGATTGTTCCTCGCGGGCCAGAATTGCTTTTTTAAATGACTCTTGTTCAGAAATGATTCTGTACTTATAAAGGTTTGCGATCATTTCATCAAGGGCAGCTTCTTTGGATGTAGCTTTAAGGTTTAAAAGCATTACATCTTTTTTTAATAAATCTGCAACTTGCATGTCTATCATCCTTTCTATTTTAGGTTTTCTACTTGTACATGAGCTAACAGGTCTTTAATCACTTCGGTGCTGGCAAGATCTTCCGAAAAAGCAGTTGCACTGCCGGAAGCGACAGATGTTCTAAAGGATTGTACAGAATCCTTTGATTTTAAGTAGGAGCTGATAAATCCAGCAACCATCGAATCACCAGCACCAACGGAATTAATTAGTTTACCCTTAGGAGCTTCGGCTTTATACGTTCCTCGTTCGGATATGAGCAAGGCGCCATCTCCACCCATAGAGATAATAACGTGTTTTGCTCCTTTTTCTAACAGCTTCTTCCCGTAGGCTATAACTTCTTCATTTGTTTCCAGCTTCACATTAAATAATGCTTCCAGCTCATGAATATTTGGTTTAACCAATAATGGTTTATAGCTTAAAGATGCTTCAAGTGCAGCGCCTGTAGTATCAATAGCAAATTCAGCGCCTTGACTCGTTACTTGCTGGATTAATTTCTCGTAAAAATCTTCGGGCAGGGAAGGGGGCTTGCTTCCGGATAAAATCACGGTATCTCCCTCTTTAATCTTTTCCAATTGCTTTAGGAACGCAGCAACCTCTTCATCTGATAAAGCAGGACCGCGCCCGTTTATTTCTGTTTCCTGATCCGATTTAAGTTTAATATTAATGCGCGTATCTTCTTTGATGTTGATAAAGTTTGTACGCACATCTAATTCGTCTAAGGCATCTTCAATAAACTTTCCTGTGAAGCCGCCTACGAAGCCAAGGGCAATAGATTCTGTTGAGAGTGCCTTTAAAATTCGCGATACATTAATACCTTTTCCGCCAGGGAGCTTATAGTCGTTCTTCATATAACTCAGCCCGCCCAATTCTATTTTGTCGACAGGAACAATGTAGTCGATCGATGGGTTTAAAGTAATCGTATAAATCATCTAATCTACCTCCAAAATGGTTGTTTGATTTAAATAAGGCTGATGTATATTTGAGATTTTATCTGTAATAAATGTTACATCAGAAACATCACATATCTTTGCAAAACTGACTTTATTCCATTTACTATCATCTGCAAGAAAATAAATGTCTGAAGCTCTTTCAATGGCTAATTGTTTCATAGAAGCTTCCTCAGGATCTGGTGTTGTACAGCCAAATGTCATATCAATACTATCCACACCGAGAAAGACTTTTGTAAATTGATAATTCATTAAAGAACGTTGACTGGGTGCGCCTACCATCGCTTTTGTAGAATGCTTTAATTTACCGCCTACGAGATAAGCATCAATTTGCCTCTCTGCAAGCATAGAAGCATGGGCAATACCATTTGTAACAACTGTAATAGACAAATTAGAAAGAAACGGAATCATTTCAAGTGTTGTCGTACCTGCATCTAAATAAATGACATCATTCTCTTCTAAAAGTGAGACGGCATACCTCCCTATATTCATTTTTTGTTGACTGTTTTTGATCGTTTTTTCCTGATACGTCAGCTCTGCTCCAAACGTTGCGTTCAATTTCGCACCGCCATGAATGCGGAGCAGGAGCCCTTTACTCTCTAATTGAGCGAGGTCTCTGCGAATTGTTGACTCTGAGCAGCCAAGTCTCTCGATTAAATCAACAGACTTGATTACACCGCTTTCATTTAGACGACGTAAAATATACTGATGGCGTTCATCTGTTAGCATATCCTCACCTCTTGTTTTTATAATATCATCTAAATCATTCAAAAACAACCAAAATCATTCAAAATAAAGCTGAGAAATAAATAATAATGAACGTGGATGGAAGATAGGTATAATATACGTAACATTTTCTATTTGAAATTGAATAATATTTCCTTCCTGTAAAAAGAAAAGGAATAAAATGAAGAGGCGGGAAAGTGAAAGAATCAATCAGATAGTGCATAATTGATTGAGTATGCGAGGTATCATAGGAAACAGCTGATGGTTTCTTAGTGTGGAATTAAAATTATATAAGATGTTGAGGACTGCTGGTTTGGTAATGATTCTGTTTTTTGAGCTCATACGCCATTTACTTATATCTATATGAGCCCATTATTTATAGAAAGCCAGCCCGAAGAAACTTATTGATAAAGCTTTAATGCCTCCTCCAAAAAAAATTTATAATTAGCAATAAAGCTTTCGGGTTTTATAATTTTAATTTTATCGCCGAATCCTGCTAAAAATTGATAGGAAAATGGATTCTCAGGCAGTTCAATAGTTGCAAGATAGTTTCTTGGGGTAACTTCTGTTACAGCGTTTTTTCCGTATCTCTCGATAAATTGATCTCTTACAGCGACATCTATCAATACTTGCACACTAACCAAATCTTGTTGTTTATTATATTGTTTTTCTTCCTCAAATATCTTATCTGTTTTTGGGGTGAAAAAACCTTCTTTTTCGATATTTGTTATCCTTGTTAACTTAAACGTCCGATAGTCTTCCCGTTCTAAGTTAAACCCGATAAGATACCAATGCATTTCGCTTAAATGTAATTTATAAGGTTCTACAGATCTGTATGTTATATTTCCTTTTTGGTCTACATATTCAAACTTTAGTAACCAATTATTTTCAATGGCTTGTCTGATAAATGAAACATCTTCTTTAATTTGTCTTCTTCCAGTCCAGTCATAAAAGGATAAATCATATTTCGGGGAAATGTCAGCACTGGTCATTCCTTTAATTTTCTGGATAGTCGTTTGAATTTCCTGGTTCGTGATTAACTGTTCAAAACCGCTTAATGCTACAAGTATATTTTCAATATCACTGTTATTTAATAAACGTTTATCGAATTTATAATCTTCCATAAGGGCGTATCCTCCTTCAGCACCATATGTTGCATAAACAGGTATTCTTGCATAACTTAATGTTTCCATATCGCGCTGAATCGTCCGTTTGGATACATTAAAAAGCCTGCTGAATTCTGAAGCGGAGACAGATTTCTTTTGTAATAAAATCATAACGATGGAGATAAGCCGCTCAATTTTTTTCATGTTTTCCTCCCATATACGACATACAGTTGTCGTCTTTGTTCTATTATACTTCAAATATGAAAAGGGGGAATAATGATGAAAGCAATAGCTTATTTACAATTTAATGGGGAAGCAGAGGAAGCAACAGCTTTTTATGAAAAAGCTTTTCAGGCAAAAAGCGTTAAAGTGAAATTTGGTGCTTTTGGTCAAAATTCAGAATATCCGTTATCGGAGGAGGAGGAAAATATGATTATGGAATCTCGTATGGAGTTTTCAGGGAATATTTTAATGATCTCGGATGTTCTGCCTTCTATGCAGGCTGTGACAGGCGCAGTCACAAAGGGGTGTATGGTCTTAATCAGCATTATTGATGCTGATCCGGAAACGAATAAACAATTTTTTGAAAAGCTTTCGGAAGGCGGTACTGTGATTATGCCTTTATCTTCTACGCCTTGGTCAGCAAGCTTTGGCATGTTAGTTGATAAATTTGGTGTGACATGGAAATTTAATAGTGAGGCAAGTAAATTTCTAGATAGCTTCTTAAATTAAATTTGTAATATTAGAACGAGACTCACATAATATTTTAATGTAATGTCCACGTTAAGACAGCAATACCTTAACAGGCCCTGAAAATCCTATATAATTGAAGATTTTCAGGGCCTGTTATACTTTTTATATGGCCTTGAGCAATAAACGCTTGAGTAAAGGTGTGAAATGCTCTGGCAGAGCACTCACATCCGGAACCATAATGCGCTCTTTTCCATAAATATTCTGCATCATGTTATCATCATTCTCGTCAATTTGTCCGTTTGCAAGAAACATACCGACTACATCAATTTGATGTTTACGGGCCTGGGCAACAGCCTGGTACGTATCAACAATGCCATTTTGGTCATAACCGGAAGCTGCCGGCTGTCCGTCGGAAAAGACAAGTAAAAATTTATTCTTCTCGCTGCGGCTGATTAATTTTTTAGTGACATGACGAATACTGAAGCCGTCCCGATTATCCTCCTGTGCTTCCAGCTGCATAATTTTAGCACCCTGTTCTTTATATAAGGAATCCTCTAACGTCTGGATATATTGGAGATAATTCGGCTGATAATTTTCACTGACTTTATTGGCATCCTCCCAAAAGCCGATAATTTCATGGGGGATGCGTAATTCTTTTAGTACTTCATGAAACAGGGTAACACCCCGTTTTGTTTCCTCCATTTTGTTTTCCATAGAAGCAGAGCAATCGATTAATAAAGTGAAAACCGCATCAAATTCCTTTGATTCTTGTTCTTTTTTATAAAAAACTCGTGGAGAATCCTCTAGGAAGACAGGAAGCAGCTTTTTAGAAAGTCTGCCAAATAAAAGGTTTGTTCTCGGTGTATTCTGCTTATGCTCCAGAGTTAATTGAATGGTTTTGGCAAGCTTTCTTTTAAAGGGGTCAATTTCCTCTATAAATTGCCGATATTGCAGCTCTTCATCCTCTGTAGGAGCCTCTGCATATTCTGTAAACATCCGAGCATGCTCATTCTCTTTGCCAAAGCTCGATTCACTGCTGTTTTCCGAAGTATTCTCTTCCTTATTTAGAGATTCTTTATCAGAATAATCATTTTGTGTGCTCTGGCCGGATGCACCTTGAATCGCAGCCATCGCCTGATCACCATCCTCTGTTTCACGGGCACCGCCACCCAGTATAGAGGTTTTTGTTCCCTGTTCTAATTCAAATTGCAGGAAATTCTGTTTGCGGTCATCATTTTTATTTTCACGATGCCATGTAGAGAAGGTCTCATCAAAGTATTCATTTTCTTCGTTTGTTTCTTCCTGCTGATCTTCATTCACAAGTGGATCTGTCCGTGTCAATTCATCAAAAAGTGTATTTTTCTCATAAGTTTCCACATGCCCGATTGGCAAGATAAAATATTCATGAATGGAATCTGTATAGCCTGCCTGTTGCATTCTCTGAACAATTTTTTCTGTTAAAGCAACATTATCCCGCGTATTTCTAGTTTCAAAAACGCTATATAGCTGAGGTTTTAAACTATCGAGCATATCCAGCTGCTCCTCTTCTACGCGAGGAAAATCCGGATCTGGCTGATTGGCAAACAGTAATAAATAAATCATACAAAAAATTTCATCTGTTGCGTAACTGCGTGTCACATTAGACTGCAGCTGTGTCGTGAAATAATGATGAAAATATTGTTGCCGATAAGTGAAGTTCCGTTTTGTGCCAGGGCGTTTTTTGCGAATATCGTCTTCTAAACGAATATCTTCTAATAAAGTTATTAACTGTATTGCGAATTTAGGAAGAAAGGAATCCTGCAAACCTTCTTTAAATTGCTGCAGGCTTTTCACATCTGTTTGATGCAGTGTCCCTAATGTCCGCAGAATGACATCTGATTTAGCGCCTGCTTCCTTCATTTCTGATGGGAGCCGGTCCCAGAAACGGCTGGCTGTTACTTTGTTTTCTACTAAATCAATAAAGGAGCCAAAGCTGGATTCAAATTGCAGCTGTCCATTCTTTGCCAAAACAGTGGTCAAATCCTGCAATTGCATAAATAAATGGGTGTCGACTTTTGTTTGATGAAATCGATACATATGAATATAGCTCCTTTAATTAAAATAGTGTATCTGCCAGATTTTCAACGAACGATTTTTCGCGGTCTTCTTCCAGCTTATCAACGATACTGCGTAAAATAGCACGCTTAGGCGGAAGATAAATCGAAAGATCACAGGCATCCAACAGAGCGCGGATTGAAGCAGCATCCTCCGATAGTTTCCCCTGACTTACTGCTGTGATTAAATCATTAGATAATGTGACAAAATGACTGATCAGCTGCTTGTCTGTCAGATTTGTTGAATCGTTTATTAACTGTTCCAGCTGCTCCCCTTGAATATATGGTACATCAATAACGATAAAACGGTTTTTTAAAGCTTCGTTTAATGGAACTGTTCCAATATAACCCTCGTTAATGGCTGCAATCACACCAAATCCCTCTGCAGCAGTGACAATTTCATTGGTAAAAGGGTTGGTAATCGTTCGGCGATAGTCTAAAACTCCGTTAATCAGAGGTAACGTTTCTGGTTTGGCCATATTAATCTCATCAATATACAGAAAACTGCCTTGCTTCATTGCATTTGTAACAGGCCCGGGTACAAATTGGATTGTTTGCTTCTCTTCTTCATAGGCAAGCGTTTTGAAACCCATCAAGCTTTCTGCATCCAAGTCAACAGAACAGTTTACGCTGTACATTGGACGCTCAAAAAGAGAGGAAAGTGTTTCCGCAAACTTTGTTTTTCCAGCTCCGGTTGGTCCTTTTAATAAAATGTTTTTACCCATGCTCAATGCAACAATCGCATCAACTAATAATTCCTCACTTGGAGGAAGGTATCCGCCGGAACGGATCAGCTCCTGATGGTCTGTTGCTTGTTTTTTATTATTTTCAAGCAGCTCTTGAACTGCTTTTGGTAATTGATTTGTATTCATGGTTGGTTCTCCTTTTGAAATCATTTGCAGTGATTCCTTTTTTATTGGAGTTTTGAATATCCACTATAGATTAAAAAAGCTCCGTTCACATTGTATTACTACTTGTACAAAAATACAAAGAATGCGCAGTCGTTGCGATATGGGGAAGCAATTGCTAAGATAAATATAATAACTCAACTTTCGTATCTAAAAAAATAACTTGCTTATCATAGAGACAGGTGTTGATTGTTTCTTCCATCTATCTCTTGTTAAAGCATAAACTCTAGCTAGAAAGAAGGTAACGTGTAAGGCCCCGCTG
>NZ_BJYM01000004.1 GCF_007991515.1 Oceanobacillus sojae | reverse complement strand
GAGATGATCAACCCCTGTTTCTATGGATAGGAAGTTTCTTTTTAAAGTGCGAAAGTTGAGTTTATAACACATTAAAAATTTATGTTAGACAAGTCTGTTGATTATAGTAACACATATTTGAATTAATGATATTTCATATTATAAAATCAGGAGAAGGAGATGTAAAAGCTTTTACTCTTTTCTTCCCTGACTCTTAGTGAGTATGTTACAATTTTATTCATGTATAGTCTCAAGGTCGAAGGATTTGAATGAACAGCTATGAAGTAAAAAAAGAAATGTACATATTGGAGGTTTTTTTGTGTCAAAAAAGATTTATATGTTTGCAATCATTATTTCATCTTTATTGTTAGTTACGGCATGCAGTAGTAAATCTTCTGAAGAAAAAATACATGACCATTTAGAAGAAGCAATTAATTTAGAAGAAGATTACGAAACGATGCAGGGAGAAATTGAAGAACTTGAATTGCAAGAAAAGGAAATATTTAATCAAATTGTGGATCTTGATATGGAGCAATTTGACCAAATTCAAGAATTGTCGCAGAATGCAATTTCTATTTCTGATCAAAAACAGGAAAAGCTCGGTGAAGAAAGAGAAAGTATAGAAGCATCAGAGGAGGAGTTTGTCCAGGTCGAATCTATTATTACAGATTTAGAGGATGAAAACCTAAAGCAGGATGCAGAAGAAATGTTTGAAATTATGACAAACCGGTATGCAGCATATTATGATTTAAATGATACCTACCAAACTTCAGTAGAACAGGAAAAAGAATTATATGAAATGCTGCAGTTAGAAGAGCTTGAACAAGAAGAAGTAACCAACCATTTAGAAGCACTAAATGAAAATTATGAAACAATTATTTCGTTTAACGAAGAATTTAATCAATTAACAGCAGAGTACAACGATGCAAAACGTGCATTTTATGAAGCTTCTAATCTGAATGTGAGCTATGAAGATGCAGCAGAAACGGAAACAGATGAATAAGTAAAATGATAAGACACCCTATACCGTTGCAACAACGGTATAGGGTGTCTTTCTTAAAGAATAAGAAAGTATATAAATAAAAATGTTGGAGAGGACATCTCCTTGGTAAGAACACCATTGTTTTAAAGACCAATTGATTTTCTTGGCTATTCTTATGAAACAGAGCTCTAAATAATAACACAGGTGGGCTTTTCCATAATGTAAAAAATATTTTTGAGAAGCAGCTTGTTAAGTTTCGGGACAAAACTAATACAGTTTTTTTATTTAGTAATACAGTTTAAACTTAGAAGAATGATGGAGGGGAAGTCCTTGTGAAATATATTAAAAATACAAGAAGCAAAGTGATTGACCATCATAAAAAAATGAGCTAAGATAAGAGAGGATAAAAATTGTATTACTTTCTATTGCTCGTCCTTTTAGAACAGTAATGATAAAATAGCACAGATTAGGAAATCCTATATCAGGGTAAATGATTTTAGTATGTAATTTTTATTGTTTAAGGGTAGAATAGATAAAGAATACTTAATTTTGATATAAGAAAGGAAGAGGTGAATCATTTTGAAACAGGTACTTGAAAATATTGAAAACCAATTCGAAATGTTCCAAGTTCTAGATGAAAATGGAAAAGTTGTAAACAAAAATGATCTCCCTGATTTATCAGATGATGAATTGAAGGAGTTAATGAGACGTATGGTGTATACTCGTATACTTGACCAACGTTCCATTGCACTTAATCGTCAGGGACGTTTAGGTTTCTACGCACCAACAGCAGGTCAAGAGGCTTCTCAGTTAGGCAGTCAATTTGCATTAGAGCAAGATGACTTTATTTTACCAGGGTATCGTGATGTTCCACAGCTAATTTGGCAAGGACTTCCGTTATATCAAGCTTTCTTATTCTCAAAAGGGCATTTTCACGGGAATCAATATCCGGATGAAGTAAGAGCGTTAAGTCCACAAATCATTATCGGTGCACAGTATGTTCAAACAGCTGGTGTTGCTCTTGGTTTGAAAAAACGCGGCAAGAAAAATGTAGCAATCACTTATACTGGTGACGGTGGTACTTCTCAAGGTGATTTTTATGAAGGAATAAACAATGCTGGTGCATATAAAGCTCCTGCAATTTTTGTTGTGCAAAATAACCGTTTTGCTATCTCTGTTCCAGTAGAAAAACAAACGAATGCAAAAACATTAGCTCAAAAAGCTGTTGCTGCTGGAATTGAAGGAATTCAAGTAGACGGCATGGACGTTTTAGCAGTTTATGCTGCAACAAAGTTTGCCCGTGAACGTGCAGTTGCTGGTGAAGGCCCTACATTAATTGAAACATTAACTTATCGTTTTGGACCACATACCATGTCTGGTGATGATCCTACACGTTACCGTACTGAAGAATTAGATAAAGAGTGGGAACAAAAAGATCCACTAGTTCGTTTCCGTAAATACCTTGAAGGTAAAAAACTTTGGTCTGAAGAAGATGAAAACAAAGTAATTGAAGAAGCGAAAGAAGATATTAAAAAAGCAATCAAACAAGCTGAACAACAACCAAAACAAAAAGTTACAGATTTAATTAATCATATGTACGAAGAGCTTCCAACTCACTTACAGGAGCAAAAAGAAATCTACGAAGCAAAGGAGTCGAAATAAATCATGGCACAAATGACAATGATTCAAGCAATCACTGATGCAATGCGCGTAGAATTGAAAAATGACGAAAACGTGCTTGTATTTGGTGAAGATGTTGGACAAAATGGTGGAGTTTTCCGTGCTACGGAAGGTCTTCAAGATGAATTCGGCGAAGATCGTGTATTTGATACACCGCTTGCTGAATCAGGAATTGGCGGTTTAGCCATCGGTTTAGCAATGGAAGGATTTCGCCCGGTTCCGGAAATCCAATTTTTCGGCTTCGTTTATGAGGTAATGGATTCAATCAGTGGTCAAATGGCTCGTTTGCGTTATCGCTCTGGAGGTCATTATAATGCACCGATTACTGTCCGTGCTCCATTTGGCGGCGGAGTTCATACACCTGAATTACACGCAGATTCCTTAGAAGGACTTATCGCTCAACAACCAGGTGTAAAAGTAGTTATTCCTTCTACACCATATGAAGCAAAAGGATTATTAATCTCTGCAATTCGTGATAATGATCCGGTTGTATTCTTAGAGCATATGAAATTATACCGTTCTTTTCGCGGCGAAGTTCCAGAAGATGCTTATACAGTAGAAATTGGAAAAGCTGATGTAAAACGTGAAGGATCTGATGTAACATTACTTGCTTATGGAGCAATGGTTCATTCTTCATTAAAAGCAGCTGAAGAATTAGAAAAAGATGGTATTTCTGCTGAAGTAATTGACTTACGTACAGTTTCTCCAGTTGATTATGAAACTATCTTAAAATCAGTTAAGAAAACAAATCGCGTTGTATTTGTTCAAGAAGCACAACGTCAAGCTGGTATTGCTGGACAAGTTATTTCTGAAGTCCAAGAAAGAGCAATTTTACATTTAGAAGCTCCTATTCTTCGTGTTACTGCACCAGACACAGTTTATGCATTTTCTGATGCAGAAGAAGTTTGGTTACCTGATCATAAAGATATTGTTGAAAGAGTAAACGAAGTAATTAATTTCTAAATTTTAGGAGGACAAATTCATGGCATTTAATTTTAAATTACCTGATATTGGTGAAGGAATTCACGAAGGCGAACTTGTTAAATGGTTTGTTAAAGAAGGCGATGAAGTAAAAGAAGACGACGTGCTTTGTGAAATTCAAAATGACAAATCTGTCGTTGAAATTCCGTCTCAAGTTGATGGAACAGTTACTAAAATCCACGTAGCAGAAGGTGAAGTTGCAATTGTAGGTGATACATTGATTTCATTCGATGCTGAAGGATATGACGATGAAGAAGAGGAAGAAACAAAATCTGAAGATACTTCTTCTGAATCTAAAGAAGAAAAAACAAATGACAATGCTGCACAAGAATCAGAAGCTGCAGATGAATCTTCTGATGATAAACGTGTCATTGCGATGCCTTCTGTCCGTAAATTCGCACGTGAAAATGATGTGAATATTAAAGACGTACAGGGTTCTGGTAAAAACGGCCGTATTACAAAAGAAGATGTGGAAAGCTTCTTAAGTGGAGATCAGCCTAAAGCTTCTTCTGATGCTGCAGAAGCTGGAGAAACGAAAGAAACTGCAACATCTGAAAATACAACAGCTGCTCCACAAGGTCAGTATCCAGAAACACGTGAAAAAATGACTGCAATGCGTAAAGCAATTGCAAAATCTATGGTTAACTCTAAATCTAAAGCTCCACACGTAACATTGATGGATGAAGTGGATGTAACAGAATTAGTAGCACACCGTAAGAAATTCAAAGCTGTTGCTGCAGAACAGGAAATTAAGCTAACTTACTTACCTTATGTAGTTAAAGCATTGGTTTCTGCAACTAAGAAATTCCCGATCTTTAACTCTTACATTGATGAGGAAACAGAAGAAATTGTACAAAAACATTACTACAATATCGGAATTGCTGCAGATACAGATCGTGGACTTTTAGTTCCTGTTGTGAAGGATGCAGATAAAAAATCTATCTTCCAAATCTCCAGCGAAATTAATGAATTGGCAGTTAAAGCTAGAGATGGTAAACTAAAACCAGACGAAATGAAAGGTGCTTCCAATACGATTTCCAATATTGGTTCAGCGGGAGGTCAATGGTTTACTCCAGTATTAAACTACCCTGAAGCTGCTATTCTTGGAATTGGTCGTATTGCAGAAAAACCTGTCGTTCGTGATGGTGAAATCGTAGTGGCTCCAGTTCTTGCTGTATCACTAAGCTTTGATCATCGTATCGTTGATGGTGCAACTGCTCAAAATGCATTGAACCAAATCAAACGTTTATTGAATGACCCACAATTAATTATGATGGAGGCGTAAGTCATGGTAGTAGGAGATTTCCCGGTAGAAGTAGATACACTTGTCGTTGGTGCTGGTCCAGGAGGCTATGTTGCAGCAATTCGTGCAGCACAGCTGGGACAAAAGGTTACAATTGTTGACAAAGGTGAATTGGGCGGCGTTTGTTTAAACGTTGGATGTATTCCTTCTAAAGCACTTATTGAAGCAGGGCATAAATATCAGAATGCTAAAGGCTCCGAAGATTTAGGTATTACAACAGAAAAAGTAAATCTTGACTTTTCTAAAGTACAAGAATGGAAAGGCTCTGTTGTAAACAAACTTACTTCTGGTGTTAAAGGACTATTAAAAGGAAATAAAGTTGACATTGTAAAAGGGGAAGCTTACTTCGTTGATGAGCATACTGTAAAAGTTGCTGATGAAAAAAGCTCTCAAACTTATAAATTTAACAACTGTATTCTTGGTACTGGTTCTTCACCGATTGAAATTCCTTCTTTCAAGTTCTCTGAAAGAGTATTGGATTCTACAGGTGCATTGAACTTACCTGAAGTTCCTAAAAAATTAGTTGTTATCGGTTCTGGTTATGTTGGAACAGAGCTTGGTACAGCTTATGCGAACTTTGGCACAGAAGTAACATTCTTAGAGGGCGCGAAAGATATTCTTGGCGGTTTTGAAAAACAAATGACACAGGTTGTTAAAAAAGCTTTGGATAAAAAAGGCGCTAAAATTGTTACAGAAGCAATGGCTAAAGGTGCAGAAGAAACAAAAGACGGCGTAAAAGTTACTTATGAAGCAAATGGCAAAGAGGAAGTAATTGAAGCAGATTACGTACTTGTTACAGTAGGACGCCGTCCTAATACAGAAGAACTTGGATTAGAACAAATTGGCGTTGAAAAAGATGACAGAGGCTTGATCAAAGTGGATAATCAAGGAAGAACTTCTGTAAGCAACATCTTTGCAATTGGTGATATTGTTCCTGGTCCGGCTCTTGCTCACAAAGCATCTTATGAAGCTAAGATTGCAGCGGAAGCAATTAGTGGTGAGAAAGTGGCCATTGATTACAATGCTATCCCGGCAGTAGCATTTACTGAACCTGAATTAGCAACTGTTGGTCTTTCTGAACAAGCTGCTAAAGATGCAGGTTATGATGTAAAAGCAGCGAAATTCCCATTTGCTGCAAATGGACGTGCATTATCATTAAATACGTCCGAAGGCTTTGTGAAATTAGTTACCCGCAAAGAAGACGGTCTTATTATCGGCGGACAAATCGCAGGTCCAAATGCGAGTGATATGATTTCTGAAATCGGACTGGCTATTGAAGCTGGTATGACAGCAGAAGATATTGCATTAACTATCCATGCTCACCCAACTTTAGGTGAAATTACAATGGAAGCTGCAGAAGTTGGATTAGGTACACCGATCCACACAATGTAATTTCCTAAACAAAAAAGACATGTTTCGGGTAAATCTGCCCGGCATGTCTTTTTTTATCTGATTACAAGTAAGTATTAAATTTAATCTCGTACAATATGATACAGATGATGGATAAAAAAAAGGTATCAGCTCCTGCAAATGTTTAAACAGGAGCTGATACCTTTTTATCATATTATAACTTCTTCTAATGTTTTTTCATTAGCAAGTATTTAATATACGATTTGATTGCTTGTATTTACAATAGACTCTAATGTATCCATGATTTGACCGCGTGACATTGCATTTTCAACTGAAAAAACAACTGATTCATCTTTAAGTAAGTAAAAACTATTTGTACTTAAGGTATAATCCGAAGGTAAATCCTGATTATCCATTGTACGCTTTTCGGGACTGGAAAGCTCTTTAGGATACTTTGCCTTCAAGTCAATAAATGTATTCATATAGCTATCATTATCGTCATCTGGAGGTACATATATAACCTGATAATCCGTAAATTGAAATTCGATTACTTGTATGTCCTCTTCCGATTGGCAACTATTTAATATAGGGATGATCGTAAATAATAGTAGAATGATACTGAATTTCTTCATTCTATGCCACCTCTTCCAGAAAATAAAACAAGTATCTACTTTTTTATTTTCATACGATATACATAGCTTAACAAATATACTTTATGAATTTGCAGATGTTATAAAATAGTAAAGAAAATGATATTAGAGTAACATTCAATTGTAGTAAAGTGTAATACTTTAAAAGAAAAGTAATGAAAAATAGATTCTGGAAAATGATAAGTTTTTTTGTTGCAAAAAGATTATAAATAGTAAAAGCTCTCCTTGGACTCCGTATTATTTACCGTAGCCTCAAGGAAAGCTTTCTGCATTTTATTAACATATTTATGATTTTAAACTTTTTCTTTTTTTTCGTTCTATATTAGCTGCATCTGCTTTTAGTGTTTTCATCAGAGAGAATACGATTAAAATCATAATAATGGAGAATGGCAATGCCGCAATAATAGAGGCAGTCTGTAATGCATTTAGTCCGCCTTGCCATAGCAATACAGCAGCAGTTGCTGACTGAATAACTCCCCATACTAATTTAATCTGATAAGGAGGGTATAAGCTACCTCCTGTTGTCTGCATACCAAGTACAAATGTTGCCGAATCTGCTGATGTGATAAAGAATATAGCAATTAATAAAATAGAAACTAAAGAAAGTACAGTTCCTAACGGGAAGTTTTCAAGCAATGAGAACAATGCTACTTCTTCCCCGAATTGAGAAATTTGGCCGGCGATATTGGTTGTTCCTTGTAAATCATAATACATCGCTGTACCGCCAAAAACAGTAAACCATAATGCGCCAAAAATAGTAGGTACAAGTAAAACACCAATGACAAATTCACGAATTGTACGTCCTCGGGAAACACGGGCTATAAATGTTCCCACAAATGGAGCCCAAGCCAGCCACCATGCCCAGTAAAAGATAGTCCAATCGTTAATCCATTCTGTATTACCAGTTCCGAAGGCATCCAGTCTTAAGCTCATGCTGGGAAGGTTTTGAATATAGTTTCCTGCTGTATTTGTAAATAAGCTTAAAATATAATCTGTTGGTCCTAAAACTAATATAAGGAACATTAAAGCAATTGCAAGTACAATATTTGCGTTACTGAGAATTTTAATGCCTTTATTGACACCGCTCAAAGCAGAAATAATAAATAATACTGTTACGACTAAAATAATAATCAGTTGTAATAATATGCCGGAATCAATACCAAAAACGTAGGAGATACCTCCGCTGATTTGAATGGCTCCAAAACCTAATGATGTTGCTACACCAAATACAGTAGCAAATACAACTAATACATCAATGGCTGTTCCCCATTTTCCTTTAACTTTATCACCGAAAAGGGGAACTAATATGGAACTTACTAATCCTGAAGAATTATGCCGGAATTTAAAGTATGCCAGTGCTAAGCCGACAATTGCATAAATTCCCCACGGATGAAATCCCCAGTGGAAAAAGCTGTATTGCATAGCTACCATAGCTGTTTCAGTTGTTCCAAGCTCTCCATAAGGTGAATTATCGAATAAGTGTAATATTGGCTCGGCAGTACCCCAAAAAACAAGCCCGATACCCATACCTGCACTGAACAGCATAGCGAACCAGCTGATATAAGTAAATTCTGGCTTATCCTCCGGTTTCCCTAATTTAATCAGTCCATATTTCGAAAAAATCAAGAAAAAAGAAACACCGATAAACATTGTGGCAACAATTAAGTAATACCAACTAAAATGACTTACAATAAATGATTGAATTGTACTTGTAACATTATCTAAATTAGCATTTGGAAGTATACTGGACGGTATTACTCCCCATATGATAAAAATAAGTACGATTACTGTCGAAATCCAGAAAACATTTGTTATTTTCCTCACTAATAACTCCTCCTGACTGCTCTTTAGTAAAATACCCATAATGTTAAGAAATAAACGCGCTATTCTATGTTTTCTATGCGAGCCGTACGATTGCTCATTGTAACATATTATCCTATAATAAAACTAGTAAACTATTATGAAACGTGGAGGTTTTTGTAGAATGTTAAGGAAAAGCAGTGTTATTTTTATGTTAATTGTTGTCATTGGAGTTCTTTCTGCATGCAGCTCTGGTGATGATAATGAAGACAGCACCGGCGAGCAAGCGGAGGACCAAACAGAAGACACAGAAGCAGAAGAAAATACTGACGAAAACGATGCATCTGCACAGTCTGAGGAAACAAATGAAGATAAAGAACAGGACGAAGCGGCAGAAGAAAAAGAGCCGGAATATTACATATCCGAAGAAACATCATCAATAGAACCTATTGATGATGCGGAGGAAAAGGTAGTACTGTTAACAATTGATGATGCACCTGATGAGAATGCTTTAGAGATGGCGGAAACATTGAAAGAGAAGGATGCAAAGGCTATATTCTTTGTTAATGGTCATTTTATTGATGACGAAGAAGGAGCAGAGAAGCTCAAAAAAATTTATGAAATGGGCTTTCCAATAGGAAATCATACAAATACGCATGTGGTGCTGCCTGATGTTTCTGAAGAGGAGCAGACAGAGGAAATTATAGCAGTGAATGATCGTGTAGAAGAAATTATTGGGGAACGGCCTGCTTTTTTCAGAGCGCCTCATGGGATGAATACAGATCATTCTCGTGAAGTAGTTGAGCAAGAAGGAATGGTGTTAATGAATTGGACGTATGGTTTTGATTATTTTGAGCCGTATCAAGATGCAGACAAGCTGAAAGAAGCTCTGATTAGCGGAGAAGCTCCTGAAATTGGAGAGGAGCACTCTTTATTGAGGTCTGGCGCCAATATTCTTATGCACGACCGGGAATGGACAAATGAAGCGTTAGGTGATGTAATTGACGGCTTCAGAGAACAAGGCTATGAGATTGTTGATCCAGATCTAATTGAAACCATAGACTAAAAAGATGGAGGGGAGACTGTGTTCCAAACGAGAATTACAAAGCTGTTAAATATTAAATATCCAATTATTCAGGGCGGATTGGCATATTTGGCTTATGCTGATCTTGCAGCAGCAGTTAGTAATGCTGGAGGGCTTGGTCAAATTACTGCGATGAGCTTACCGACTCCAGAAAGTCTGCAAAAAGAAATTCATAAGGTAAAACAGCTGACCACTCAGCCGTTTGGTGTAAATTTTGCAATTGGGCAGCACGGCAGAAAATTTGAACACATGGTGCAGGTTGCCATCGATGAACAAGTCCCAGTAGTTTCTATTACTGGCGGAAACCCGGCTGGTGTTTTAGATATGTTAAAAAATTCCTCCATAAAAACACTTGTCTTGGTAGCATCCTCAAGGCAGGCTCAAAAAGCCCAGGAATTAGGCGCAGATGCAGTGATGGTCGTTGGACAAGAAGGTGGAGGTCACTTGGGCAGAAGTGATACAGGTACCATTGTTTTAACGCCGCATGTCGTTGATGCGCTTAAAATCCCGGTAATTGCTTCTGGCGGTATTGTTGATGGAAGAGGCTTAATGGCCGCACTTGCTCTTGGTGCAGAGGGAATTGAAATGGGAACAAGGTTTATTGCAACAAAGGAAATACACACGCATATAAATTATAAACAAGCGATTTTGTCTGCAGATGAAGGAGACACTGTTGTGATAAAACGTTCGTTAGGAACTCCGGCCAGAGCATTACGCAGTTCTTTTACAGAAAATATTCTTTCTTTGGAAGAAAAGTACGGGAATAATTATGAGAAGTTAAAAGATTATATTAGTGGAGAGGTAAATCAAAAATATATTCAGTCAGGTGAGGAATCGGCAGGTTTTGGATGGGCTGGCCAAGGGGCCAGCCGTATTCATCAAATTTTAAGCGTGGAAGATTTAATAAGCTCCATTATACATGAAGCGGATCAGATTCGGGAAAAATGGAGTAAAGAGGTGTAAAAATGAATTACGCATATCCAATGGATGAGACGTGGTCGACGCAGGAAATTATTGATGTAGTGAACTTTTTCTCTTTAATTGAACAGGCATACGAGAAAAAAGTCAGACGTACAGACCTCCTTCATCTATATCGTCGTTTTAAGGAAATTGTTCCTTCGAAAAGCAGAGAAAAGCAATTGTTTGAGGAATTTAAACGGTCTTCCGGATATTCCAGCTACCATGTTGTGAAAAAAGCAAGGGAGTCGGAAGAAGCATTGATAACCATGGCATAAAAATAGCCCCTAAAATTTAGGGGCTATTTTTATGCATCTCTGCTGTCTATTGCTAATTGATAAAGAGGAAGCAGCTGTTCATATGTTTTTGTTATGGTGGTGAACAGCTCCTTATCGTTTTGTAAAATAGGATCATCATAAGAAAGATGCTTACCAATTAAGAACTCGGCTTTTTTTACATCCCGGAAACGTTCTAAATCCTTTTGAGATAACTCTTCTAACGAAATAGAATCTTTTTTTGTATGGTCCAGTGAGACAACAAATGATTTTGGAAGACTTTTTATTTCAGTAAAGCTGTCTAAATAGTTCTGTGCAATTTTTTGCTTGTTTGGTAATTCATAGATAAGTGCAAGCCAAATAAATAAATGATCATCAAATAATCCAACCTGAAAATGAGGATGTTTTTTATAGCCTCTCTTGTTATCAGCAATGGCTAACCAGGTATCTTTCGGCGGATTGACAGTTCTCCGTGCATGCTTTGCAATATGTAAATATAGCTCTTGACCAGTCTTTTCTGATAAATATGATACGAGCTCTTCACCTATCGCCTGAAATTTTGGCTGTATTCTATTTTGGATAGCTTCCATACGCTCGTCTAAGCCATCGATTAAAAATGTTTGGAAATCTTTTTTATTAAAATGATGTAATTTCACAAATGACACCCTTTCTTTAATGTTGCATACCTTTTTTGATATAGATTATTATTCTTTATCTGTAGAAAGAAGTCAAGCCGGACCAGAAGCAGGTTTTAATTCATCAAATAGAGGGAATAGACAGATAACAATAAATTGTTTTTATTATTTTAGGTGAACAATTTATTCTGTAAATCATAATATATAGCACATACATGAAACGAAAGTAATCAATATGTTTTCACGTTAAGGAGTGATAGGATGAAATATGTTATGGAAGCTCTCCGGCGAAAAGAAGCAGAAGAACGTCTCCCTGTCATCAAATTAGAGATTGATTATGAATTGGCAACATTGTACGAGGCTATGCAGGATGAGGATACTTTACAAATAATTAAATCCAAAGAGAGATTAAAGCAGCTAAGTGAACAATGGATGGCTCTGATGGATTAATATGAGATTAGCTTACCCTAATATAGTGCAGCTTTCTATATAAGAAAGAGGCGTATTAGGGTTATTTGTTGATAAAAACTCTGACTAAAAAGTTTAGGATTGGTCTAATGGACAGGAGTTTGATAAAATAAGCTTACTTGAAGTTTTTGGAGGCGATGTATAATGAATCAGCAGCAAAGACAAGAAATTTATGAGACAGCAAAGAATTGGATATATGAAGCAGGAAATTTAATTCGTGAACATATGGATGAGCCGCTGGGTATCGAAACAAAATCAAATCCGAATGATTTAGTAACTGTTCTCGATAAACAGACGGAAAAGTTTTTTGTAGACCGTATTCATCAATATTATCCAGAACATCATATTATCGGTGAAGAAGGATATGGAGATACATTATCTGAAGTTGATGGAACAATTTGGATTATCGATCCGATTGACGGAACAATGAATTTTGTCCATCAAAAGAGAACTTTCGCCATATCTATTGGTATTTTACATAATGGCGTGGGTGAAATTGGTTTTATTTATGATGTTATGGGTGATGTATTATATCATGTTAAACGTGGAGAAGGAGCTTTTAAAAATAATACAAAATTAGCGCCGCTGGACAAGGAGAAAAAGCTGGAAGAAGCTATTGTCGGTATGAACCATTTTTGGTTATGCGAGAATAAACTGGTAGATTATCCAGTGATGCAAAAATTTGTGCGCAAGGTGAGAGGAACACGTTCACACGGTTCTGCGTCATTAGAATTGGCGTATATTGCTGAAGGAGTTCAAGATGCTTATCTTGCTTTAAGTCTTTCACCGTGGGATGTAGCTGCAGGAATTATACTAAATGAAGAAGTAGGCGGTATTGCAGGAGATATTGACGGAAATCCTTGGAATCCTTTGGAAAGATCATCTTCTTTAGTTGCAAATCCGGCAATTCATCAATCTATCGTAGAATTCATAAAGGAAGGAAGGAAATAATTATCCCTTCCTTTTTTTCTTGTAAGACATTGCAAATCCGAATGTAGAAAATGCCAATATAATACATAAAATGATAGCCCAAACACTTCGGAAAGCAATAGCCAGCCCAACTAAAATAAATAGCAGAACTACTAGAAATGCTAATAACAGCATTGGAATGTCTAATTTTTTCATTTTTCAACCGCCTTTATTATCTGTCCACAGAATAGTATAAAGGATAGCGCGGAGAACTTCAAAAAACAGACATATAATTTTATATTTTTCTCTAGTCATATGGAAGCACTTTTAGTATGATAAAGGGAGTGTAAAGATAAGGTGGCGTTTGAATAATGGTATTAGAGTATATCCTTAAAATGAATGGAACAGAGCATATCTTTTGGATTTTTTATGTAATTAATTTAATTCTTTCAGCAATAGCTTATCAATTGGGCTTTGCTAAGAAGCTCCCGGTCTTAAAAAATATGATTGTATACATATTATTGATGATTGGTACATTCGTTGTAACAATCTTCTCAACAGTAATGAGAATGCCTACCGTGGAGTGTTTAGTTATTATAATATTTGTACTGGGAATTTATCGATTTCGATTGCATCGAGAAAGAAAAAATCGGGAAGATGTACAGGAAAGCAGCTCGTAACGTACACAGATTACAGCAAGAATTTCTGGCATATTGTATACGCAATAATAAAAGCAGAGTATCCATTTTGGGATCTCTGCTTTTTTAGCTGATAAAAAAATTTACGACGGGTTATAAGTAGTCATCTACTTTCTTTGTTTCCTGGTAGAAACGAAACTTACCTGTATCCAGCCTTTTTTTTGTATTCTCTTCAATGCGTTTATAGCATGGAGTGCATAAATGAATATTTTTTCTGCGGTTACGTAATCTTTTTGCATGTGGCGAATCATTTTCTATTTCTTCTACTTTATCACATATGGTGCATTTAACCTGCATTTTTTCACCCCAATTCGACAAAAATAGTAAAACGATATCTTTTATTAGTATAGCATAATTTTAAAACCAATTTAAATAATCAAAGTTTGAAAAGGTGAAAAGTGGGAATCATATAATTAAAGTAAATGCCTGAATCTTGAAAGGGTGATTATATGAAAAAAAGATATGTTGTATCAGCGTTAGGAGCAGTCGGAGCAGGAGTTGCCGGGGTATTATTGTCAGATAGAAAAAAACGGAAAAAATTAAAATCAGTTTCAGGTACGCTGAGAGTTTTTGAAAATGCGGGAAAACCTGATGAGTCTTTAGATGAAGAATTAGATCAGCTGGAAAATGCTAAAATGGTTTCAGAAGGATCACAATTTGGAGTGCAGTATTACAACGAAAAAAAGGATAAAATGTATCAGCTGTCCAAGGAAGATGAATAATATAAATAGCCTGCCTGCTAATTTGCTTAAACTATCAGCATTCAGCAGGCAGGCTTAATTATTACATAAAGTACGTGTTGCAAAAATGTTTCTCTGCAGAAGCTTTAAAATAATATATAAGGAAAACTATAATTTAGTGTATATGAATTTCCTTAATGTGTTTAATCGGATTATCCTGATTAGAGCCATCTTTATAATAAAAGTGTACAGGACCATCTTCACACAGGGGCTTACCTTTTTGAGAGAAAAGTAAGTAGCCGTTTTTTGCATCTTCTAATGATATTTTTTCATTTTTTCCATTGTTTTTAATGAATTCGGCTTCTTTAGCATTAGCCTTAGGTTCAGCATTATTAAGAAAGTCATGTAATGGGATCACATAACTGTTCTTTAAGTATTCTTCTCCCTCCATTTTAGAGATGCTTCTGTTAACGGGAGGTTTCTGAAAAATGGATTCACTGTCTTTGTTTACTTCTCTTTCTATAAAAGCTTTTTCCAGTTCAATTTTTCTATCATCAAAAATCCATACAGTAGGATCAAGTGTGATAGGGTACCCGACATTTCCTTTAATCATTACAATCATGTTATCTTATCCCCCTAAATTAATTACAATATGTACAGTGATGTGAGAAAGCTTCATGCGGGAGAACGGATGAAGAATAAACCCGCTCTTCATCAAAAGTACAGTGCATATTCTTTCTGTTTATAACAATAGCAAAGATCGGAGTTACTTTCATCTATTTTAGATTGGATAAAAGAGGATGTTCAAAAAATCCAGTAAAAATGACGCGGTGATAAGAGAATTTTTTACTAAAAACACCTGCAATGCGGGTAACGCATAAGCCGCCACAACACGTGCAAAGTGCGCTGCTGAGCTTTTTGATGGGGTGAGCAATTGCGCCCCGGGACGACGTTTTCCTGATCGACTGGTCCTTTTCATTGTACTTTTTGAATACGTACTAATAGGATATAAACAGAGTAATTTTAATAATATACTTAAATTAGATTTGCATTTTTGCGCTTGTAGCGATAATATTATATCAAGAATGATAAATGCGGAGGGGATTATATTGATGCCTGATGTAACGATTAATCACCGTGAAAAAGCCCACGCTCTTTTAAAAGCTGATGCTGAAAAGATACTTCGTTTAATCGAGGTTCAGATAGAAAATTTAACAATGCCACAATGTCCTGTATATGAGGACGTACTGGATACACAGATGTTTGGCTTATCTAGAGAGATTGATTTTGCCGTTCGCCTAGAATTAATTACAGAAGAAGAGGGACGAAATCTATTAGGAAATCTGGAGAAAAAGCTTAATATACTACATGAGGCCTCACAAAGCACATTGTGATTATAACTGCCTGTAACTGTGACAGTACTAAAATAAAACTTTGCCAATTGAAAGAGCGGCAAGGTTTTTTTATAGTATAACAGGAGGCAGCGCAGAACATAAGGACAGCTTAAAGCGTATTCAAAAAAAGCATTACAAATAAAGACATCTGTAACAAAAGTTAGCCCAAGAAGAGATTTGAAGCTTATAATCTAAAGTTTTGAAGCTCTTTTTAAATCTTTTAGAGCTCGCTATTGTTTAAAATATGTTAAAAAATGTATACTGGCAAAAGAGAGATAAATAATAACAGCTCTATAGATATTATGATATACTGTTAAAAATCTCTTAATCTTACATAATGACTGGGAGAAAAATATAATGTTAAAAAATTGGAAACACTTCGATTTCACATTGATGATTGCGCCGATTCTATTAGCTGGTTTTGGGGTAGTAATGGTATATAGTGCAAGTATGGTAGTAGCTGTTGTAGATGGTTTTAACAGCAATTATTATCTTATAAGACAGTCAATATTCTTTATTGTTGCGCTTATCGGTTTTGCCATCATATCTTTCCTGCCTTACCAGACTTACCAGCGATTGATGAAGCTAATCATTATAGCTTGTATTGTGTTACTGGTAGCTGTTCTTTTCTTTGGGGATACAGTAAATAATGCAAGATCTTGGTTTCGTTTTGGCCCATTCAGCTTACAGCCTGCTGAAGTTGCCAAGCTCGGCTTAATTATTTATTTGGCTGCTATATATTCTAAAAAGCAGGCATACTTAGACCAATTTAGTAAAGGTGTATTGCCTCCGCTAATAATCACTGCATTGGTCCTTGGATTGATTGTAGGGCAGCCTGATATCGGAACAGCATCCATCATTTTTCTAATGGCGTGTTCCGTGATTTTTGCTTCTGGTATTAAATGGAGGCATCTGTTTCTTCTGGTTTTTGCTGGACTGGTCTTACTGGCGTTTGCAATTCCGAATATGGTAACAGAGGAAAGATTATCCCGTTTTACAGGAGCCTACCAGCCATTTAATTCTCCGGATTTAAACGGTTATCAATTAATTCAATCGTATGTTGCAATTGGTAATGGAGGATTAACAGGAGAAGGGCTAGGCCAGAGTATTCAAAAACTTGGCTTTCTGGTAGAAGGTCATACAGATTTTATTATGGCCATTATTGCAGAGGAGCTTGGTTTTGTAGGTGTGGCCATCGTTTTAGGTCTATTGGCAACAATTGTTTTTAGAGGACTATATATTTCAAGAAAGTGCCAGGATAGTTTTGGATCCTTGCTTGCACTTGGAATTGCATCAATGGTAGGAATTCAAACCTTTATTAATTTAGGTGCCATTAGCGGGGTTCTGCCAATTACTGGTGTTCCCTTACCATTTATTAGCTATGGAGGATCTTCATTATTGTTCATGATGATAGCCATGGGAATTCTTAACAATATAGCTATGCAGGTTAATAAGAAAGAAATTGAAAAGGAAGAGCTGGCACCCAAATCTGGCTTATTTCAAAGAAAATCTATTAATTCATACAGAGGTGGTAAAGCATGACAGACTTAAAGCAGATTAATAAAGTATTAGTTGCAAACAGAGGAGAAATTGCTATACGTGTATTTCGCGCCTGTACGGAGTTAAATGTCCGTACAGTCGCTGTTTACTCCAGCGAAGATTCTGCTTCGTTTCACCGGTTTAAAGCGGATGAAGCATATTTAATCGGTGAAGGGAAGAAGCCAATCGATGCTTACTTGGATATTGAAGGAATTATAGCTTTAGCAAAGGAAGTAAATGTGGATGCTATCCATCCAGGTTATGGATTTCTTTCTGAAAACATTGAATTTGCAAAACGTTGTGAAGAAGAGGGCATTATTTTTATTGGTCCTAACAGCCAACATTTAAATATGTTCGGAGATAAAGTAAAAGCGAGAGAACAAGCTCTGGCTGCCAAATTGCCGATTATTCCGGGAAGTGATGGTCCGGTTGAATCTTTAGAAGAGGTAAAAGCTTTTGGAGACGAGCATGGATACCCAATTATTATTAAGGCATCGCTTGGCGGTGGTGGAAGAGGAATGCGTGTTGTTCAGGATGTAAATGAAGTGGAAAATGCATATGACCGCGCAAAATCAGAAGCAAAGGCTGCCTTTGGCAATGATGAAATTTATGTTGAAAAATTAATTGAGAACCCAAAGCATATTGAGGTACAGATTATTGGTGATAAGCAAGGGAATATTGTTCATTTATATGAAAGAGACTGTTCCGTACAGCGGCGTCATCAAAAATTAATTGAAGTTGCCCCGAGCCTGTCGCTAAATGATGATTTAAGAGAAGCGATTTGTCAGGCAGCTGTAGACTTGATGGAAAATGTTGACTACATTAATGCAGGTACAGTTGAGTTTCTTGTAACTGATAATGATTTTTACTTTATCGAGGTGAATCCACGTGTTCAAGTGGAGCACACAATCACTGAAATGATTACTGGTGTTGATATTGTTCAAACACAGATAAAAATTGCTGATGGTTTTGGATTGCACGATAAAGAGGTCGGCATACCGGAACAAAGCAAAATTACAACGCAAGGATACGCTATTCAATCCCGTGTAACTTCTGAGGATCCGTTGAATGATTTCATGCCTGATACAGGAAAAATCAATGCATACCGCAGTGGGGGCGGATTTGGTGTCCGTCTGGATGCTGGAAATGCATATCAGGGAGCAATTATTTCACCTCACTATGATTCATTATTAGTTAAAGTTTCTACCTGGGCTCTTGACTTTGAACAGGCAACAATTAAAATGGTACGTAACTTAAAGGAATTCCGTATCAGAGGAATTAAGACAAATATTCCATTCCTTGAAAATGTTATGCTTCACGAGCAATTTTTATCAGGGGAATATGATACGACTTTTGTTGATAAAACACCAGAATTATTTATATTCCCGGTACGGCGTGACCGCGGAACCAAAATGCTGACGTATATCGCAAATACGACTTTAAATGGTGTGGATGGTGCTGAAAAACAAGAAAAGCCGGATTTTGATAAATTGTTTATCCCTAACACTGAAAATATAGAGATACAGCCGGGGACGAAACAAATTTTAGATGAACGCGGTCCTGAAGGGCTTGCAAAATGGCTGAAAGAACAGAAACAGGTATTATTAACAGATACGACATTTCGTGATGCACATCAATCATTATTAGCTACACGTGTACGTACAAATGACTTAATTCACATTGCAGAGCCGACAGCAAAATTACTTCCAAACCTATTTTCTGTAGAAATGTGGGGCGGGGCAACGTATGATGTGGCATACCGTTTCTTAAAAGAAGACCCTTGGGAAAGGTTGCTGCAGCTGAGAAAACGCATGCCGAATGTATTATTCCAAATGCTGCTGCGTGCAAGCAATGCGGTTGGATATAAGAACTATCCTGATAATGTTATTGAATTATTCGTGAAAAAGAGCGCTGAAGCTGGTATAGATGTATTCCGAATATTTGACAGCTTAAACTGGGTAGAAGGCATGCAGGTAGCAATTGATAATGTGCGTAAAACAGATAAAATTGCGGAAGCTGCTATTTGCTATACTGGTGATATTTTAGATACAGGCAGAACGAAATATGATATTGATTATTATAAAAATATGGCAAAAGAATTAGAAACTGCAGGTGCCCATATTCTGGGAATTAAAGATATGGCAGGATTACTGAAGCCGGAAGCAGCGTATCAGCTGATCAGCACTCTAAAAGAAACAGTGGATATTCCAATTCATCTGCATACACATGACACAAGCGGAAACGGTGTTTATGCATATTCAAGAGCAATTGAAGCAGGTGTGGATGCAGTAGATGTTTCTGTTGGTTCCATGTCTGGAATGACATCACAGCCAAGTGCGCAGTCACTATATTATGCATTAGATGGAACGGAATACCAGCCGGAGCTGAATATCGAGAAATATGAGGAAATTGGACAGTACTGGGAAGGTGTCCGGGAGTACTATAAAGATTTTGAAAGTGGTATGAAGGCTCCGCATACCGAAATTTATCACCATGAGATGCCGGGTGGACAATATAGTAACCTGCAGCAGCAGGCAAAGGCTGTCGGACTTGGTGATCGCTGGAATGAAGTAAAAGATATGTTCCGTAAAGTGAATGATATGTTTGGAGATATTGTAAAAGTTACTCCATCTTCTAAAGTAGTGGGGGATATGGCACTGTTTATGGTGCAAAACGATTTAGATGAGGAAACAATTTATGAAAAAGGTGCATCCATTGACTTCCCTGATTCTGTAATCGAATTTGCGCAAGGGTACATTGGACAACCATATCAAGGCTTCCCGGAAAAACTGCAAAAACTGATTTTGAAAGATAGAGAGCCTATTATGGTCAGACCTGGTGAGTTGTTAGAGGATGTAGATTTTAAAGAGATGCGTGATGCGCTGTATAATGAATTGAATCGTCCGGTTAACAGCCATGATTTAATTTCTAATGCACTTTATCCGAAAGTATTCAAAGATTACCAAGATTTCTTGAACACCTATGGTGATATGTCTGTATTAGATACGCCGACTTTCTTTTATGGAATGAAACTTGGTGAAGTGATTGAAGTAGAAATTGAAAAAGGTAAAACATTGATTGTTAAATTAGTTACTATTTCTGAACCAAAAGAAGACGGTACACGTGTTGTTTATTTTGAATTAAATGGTCAATCCAGAGAGATCACGATTCGTGATAATAATATAGAGTCTGCTATTGCGGCGAACCCGAAAGCAGATAAATCAAATCCAAATCATGTAGGGGCAACAATGCCGGGAACGGTTCTTGAAATTCATTGCGCAAAAGGAGATACTGTTAAAAAAGGACAGCATCTAATGACAAATGAAGCAATGAAGATGGAAACCTCTGTACAGGCGCCGCTAGATGGTGTGATTAAAGAAATTCATGTCCAGGCAGGAGACTCTATTGCAGTAAATGATTTATTAATCGAATTTGAATAAGCAAAATAAACACCCCTGGCAGGCTTGCCAGGGGTGTTGTAATGTTATAGGAGTGATTATATGACGAATAGAATACAGTAATTTTAGAATGTTTTCTACACAACAAAAAGTATATTCCAGATAAAGCAATCGCATCGCCTGGGTTTTAAATAATTAATAGAACAAATACGCAACTATAGGATAAAAACGAAAGGACCCTGTTTAACAGTAGTTCCTTTCGTTTTACAGTTAAGCCATATGTTAAATTCTATTCTTTTTCTTTTCTGCTGCTTCGGAATGACAAATGTATAAAGTAACTTAGCATTCCAAAATAACATGTGATAAACAAGGCATGCATTAATGCGATAAACAGATTAAGCTGCGTGAAGACTACAAGTGCTCCAAATATAACCTGAAGTGCAATCAGTGCCGGCGTTATAATCCAGCCCCACCGCATAACATTATTGTCACCATACTTCTTTATCATGCGGAGCGCTAAGAAGATGGTCCACAAAAATAAAATTCCAGCTGCAAAACGGTGTCCCATCTGTACCCATTGATTAAATGTATAGCTTCCAATAGAAAAGGGCACAGAGTTGAAGCAAAACGGCCAGTCCGAACAAACCAGATTTGATTCTGTATGTCGTACCAATGCACCGCTGTAAACTACACACATGGTGTAAATAGAAATTGCATAGATTTCAATCCGGTGGGGCTTTTTAATATGGATATCTTCTGTATGTAACTTTTTATCAATTTCAAAGAATAATAACATAAGTAAAAAAACGGAAGAGAAACAAATTAAAGATATCCCAAAATGTGTAGCTAATACAAAGTCAGATTGTCCCCACACAACTGCAGCTGCGCCAACAAGCGCCTGTACAATAATAAAAAATAAAGCAGACAAACTCAAGAAAATGACTTCTTTATGATTTCTATATGCTTTCCAGGATAGTATTGCAAGTAAAAGTACTAATATACCAACTGCGCCACTGACCATTCGATGACTTAACTCGATTATCATTTCAAAATGCAGGTTGGCAGGAAGAAATTCTCCTTCACAAAGCGGCCAGCTGTCTCCGCATCCATCTGCTGAACCTGTTTTTGTAACAAGTGCTCCTCCGAGAAGAAGAGGAAGCATTCCTATGGTCGTTATCACAGATAGTATTTTTAGTTTTTTCAACATATCTATGTAACCTCACTTCTATGTAAAAATATACAGTATCTCCAGTTTACCAAAAATACTGGGGGAAACGCTTTCCAATTTTGAACAAAATATAACAACCTCTAAAACTATCCATGTTATGAAGGCAGTTTTCAGCCTGCAGAGAGTATAATAAACGAACCCTTGTTAATACTATCATGTTTTCTGAAAGTTTTCATCAGCAAATAAAAAAAGCTTGCATAATTCAGTTATGTTTGCTAGAAATATAGTATGGATGGGTATGCAGAAGAACAGTTAAAGTTCTAAAAAAATAGAAAATATACATAATTTGTTTTCTTTATCTACTTTCCGATCTCCTTATTAGCTGGATGTTCAAATTGTTGTAATATAATATTCAAAGTTCATTAGATTGTCAAAGAAATCCATGCTATAATTAGATAGGAAACGGAGTACATAGAATCAAACGCGTGTATTCTGTTTATTATTATGTCTTCCTACTGGTGCGAAGGGGGGAAATTATGGATAAAGTAGATATGACTTATTCGGAATTAATCGGTAACACGACTATTTCAAACAAACAAAAAGTAACTGTTTTTCTGTCAGAAGTGAAGGCGCTTATAAAAATCGGAATTGTAAATTCAAATTTAATTACAGCAATAACAGGTTTTTTAGTGGCCATCGCTTTAACAAACTCCTCCTTTAGTGATTATTGGGGAGCCTTTCTTCTGATGATAATCGGAAGTGCATTCGTTATTGCCGGCGGATGTATTATTAATAATTGGTATGATGTAGATATTGATCCTAAGATGTCTAGAACGAAGAAAAGACCTACTGTAACTGGATTCTTTTCATTGCGGGCAGTGCTTACAACAGGAATTATTATAAGTTTCCTTGGCTTTGCAGTATTAATGTTTACTACCTGGTATGCAGCATTATTTGCTTTTATTGGCTGGATTGGCTATGTAGTCTTATATACCATGTGGTCAAAGAGAAGGTATACTTTAAACACAGCTATTGGAAGCTTATCCGGTGCAATGCCTCCTCTAATTGGATGGGCAGCAGTTGACCCTTCTTTTCATGTGGTTCCATTTGTAATGTTTCTTATTATGTTTATATGGCAAACACCACATTTTCTTGCATTAGCAATGAAAAAGAAAGAAGAATATCAGGCGGCTGGTGTACCAATGTTACCAGTAGTAAGAGGTATGGAAATAACTAAAAGACAAATTGCTGTTTATATTGCCTGTCTTTTACCATTGCCGTTTTTCTTAATGCCTGCATTAGGGTTGACATTTACCATTGTGGCAACAATATTAAATATTGCTTGGCTAGTGATAGGTTTTATGGGGTTATTTACGGAAAAAGATGTGAAATGGGCTAATCTAGTATTTATATTTTCTTTGAATTATTTAACCATTTTATTTCCGTTAATGATTATCGTCACACTGCCGATATTTAATTAATGATTTGTTATTCCTTAAAAATTAAAATATAAAAAGGAAAGAACAAGAAGAAAGAGAGGTATTCTTACATGAGAGGTTGGATGGGAAAAACCAAAGTATTTTTCGTATTCACGCTACTTGCATTATTTCTTGCCGGCTGCGGAATCGAAAATCTGACTGCACTTGAACCTAAAGGGTATGGGGCAGAGAAATCCATGGATCTGATTATTCTGACCACATTAATCATGACAGGCGTGTTCGTTGTGGTTATGGTGATTTATGTGATTACACTGGTCCGTTTTCGCAGGAAAAAAGGACAGGAAGATTATGTTCCTAAACAAGTGGAAGGAAATCACAAGCTGGAGGTCATATGGACAGTCATTCCAATTATTTTGGTGTTAGTTATTGCTGTGCCTACTGTTCTGGCAACATTTGATTTGGCAGATGATTCTAAGGCAGATGAACTCATCAATGTTAACGTAAAAGGAAATCAATATTGGTGGCATTTTGAGTATGCCGGAGAAGAAATCCAAACAAGTCAAGACCTGTATATCCCTACTGGTGAGCGAGTTTATTTACATATGCTCTCCTCTGACGTTATCCATTCATTCTGGGTCCCTTCAATATCGGGTAAAATGGATGTTAACGCAGAGAACGTAAATACCATGTACATCGAAGCTTATGATGAGGGTGTATACTGGGGTAAGTGTGCTGAGTTATGCGGACCTTCACATTCATTGATGGACTTTAAAGTCATTGCTGTTTCACCAGAGGAATATGATGAATGGGTTAATGACATGCAAAATGTTGATGCTGATGCAGAACCTGAAAACGCTGTAGCTCAAGAAGGGCAGGAGTTATTCGAAGCTAATAACTGTATGAACTGCCATGCGACAGATTCGGCTGCTTCTGGTATTGAAGCTGGTCCGCAGAACAATGGACCTTTTGGACCGAACCTGACTAACTTTGGAGATCGTTCCCGGGTTGCAGGTATTTTAGAACATAATAAAGAAAACCTGGTTGATTGGATTATGGATCCTGAATCTATCAAGCCGGGAAACAAAATGACAGGTCAGTATCCGGATCTTAGTCAGGATGAAGCTGAAAGTATTGCAGAATATTTATTGCAGCTGCAGCCTTCAGAAATTACACCTGAAAGTGCAGGAGATTAAAACATGAAAGACAGTTATAAAAGGGAGGTTTAAAATTTGGGTATGACTAGTGCTCAAAAAAGGGGTTTCGGGGCTACCTTATGGGATTGGCTAACGACTGTCGATCATAAAAAGATCGGTATTCTTTATCTTGCAGGGGGAGGATTCTTTTTCTTGCTGGGTGGTCTTGAAGCTGTAATTATTCGTATTCAATTAATTTCACCAGAGAATAATTTTATTAGTGCAGGTCTTTATAACGAAATGATTACCATGCATGGCACAACCATGATTTTTCTTGCAGCAATGCCAATATTATTAGGATTGATGAACTTTATTATGCCGCTGCAAATCGGAGCGCGTGATGTTGCGTTTCCATTTCTAAACTCTTTAGGATTCTGGTTATTCTTATTTGGAGGAGTTTTATTAAACCTTAGCTGGTTTACTGGTGCACCTGATGCCGGTTGGACTAACTATGCTCCATTATCAATACAATCTCCGGGTCATGGTGTTGACTTTTATATTATGGGACTGCAATTATCTGGAGCAGGAACATTAATGGGCGGTATTAACTTTATTGTTACGATTGTATTAATGCGTGCACCAGGTATGACTTATATGAGAATGCCGTTGTTTACATGGACTACATTTGTAGCTAGTATCTTAATACTATTTGCTTTCCCTGCATTGACGGTTGGATTATTCTTAATGATGTTTGACCGGATGTTTGGTTCTGCGTTTTTCGATGCTGCATTAGGTGGAAACGCCGTAATTTGGCAGCATCTATTCTGGATATTTGGACATCCGGAAGTATACATTTTGATTTTACCGGTATTTGGAGTGTTTAGTGAGGTTTTCCCTACATTTGCTAAGAAGCGTTTGTTTGGATATACAGCAATGGTATTTGCGACTTTCTTAATTGCATTCTTAGGATTTATGGTGTGGGCTCACCACATGTTTACCGTAGGTCTGGGACCAGTTGCAAACTCTATTTTTGCCGTTGCAACAATGGCAATTGCTGTGCCGACCGGAATTAAAATATTTAACTGGCTGTTCACTCTTTGGGGAGGCAGCATTAAAATCAATTCAGCAATGCTATGGTCGTTGGCTTTCATTCCGTCATTTACTATTGGAGGAATGACAGGTGTTATGCTTGCATCAGCTGTTGCTGACTACCAATATCATGACTCTTACTTTGTTATCGGACACTTTCACTATGTTATTGTTGGAGGAACAGTTTTTGGTATATTAGCTGGACTGCATTACTGGTGGCCAAAAATGTTTGGAAAATATTTGCATGAAGGACTGGGGCAGATATCTTTTTGGACATTCTTTGTTGGATTCCATTTAACATTCTTTATTCAGCATTTCTTAGGTTTAATGGGTATGCCGCGTCGTTACTGGGTATTCTTGGAAAATCAAGGGTTGGATACAGGTAACTTAATTAGTTCCATTGGTGCTTTCTTTATGTCATTTGGTGTTATTGTATTTTTGATTAATATAATCTACACAACCATCAAAGGTAAAAAAGCCCCTCGCGATGCTTGGGGAAGCGGGCGTACACTTGAATGGACAATTTCATCACCGCCGGTCCATTATAACTATAAACAATTGCCGTTAGTTCGTGGATTGGATCCATTATGGATTGAAAAAATGGAAGGAAATAAAAAAATGACTCCAGCAGAGCCTGTGGATGAAATTCATATGCCAAATGGATCAATTCTTCCTTTAATTATGACTATCGGGTTTACTATTGCTTCCTATGGATTTATTTATCAAACAGGAAACAAATACTGGTTAATTGCTGTATATGCAGGAATGGCAATTGCATTGATCAGTATGCTGACCCGTTCATTAAAAGATGACCACGGACATCATATCTCTAAAGAAGAACTAGAAAGGGTGGGTGATTAATATGAGTCATGATCATTCCATTGATCCAAAGAATATGCCCAAAGATCCTTCAAAAGCAACAACTGAAGGAAAACATAAATTTATGGGTTTGTGGATATTCCTTGGTGGCGAAACAGTTCTTTTTGCCTGCCTGTTTGGAACATATCTTGCTTTGAAAAATTCTAATGCAAGTGGACCAACAACACAGGATTTATACGGCCTTGGGTTAGTATTTTTAATGACTATTTTACTTTTAACAAGTTCTTTAACTAGTGTGTATGCAATTTATCACATGAAAAATAATGACTTTAAAAAGATGCAGCTGTGGATGGGGATTACGGCATTATTGGGCATTGGTTTCCTTGCCTGTGAGATTTATGAATTTGCGCATTATATTCATGATTATGGGTTTACATTCCGATCTTCAGCATTCGGGTCAGCCTTTTATGCTTTAGTCGGGTTCCATGGAGGGCACGTTGTATTTGGATTATCATGGATTATCACGTTAATGGTACGTAATGCGAAACGGGGACTGGATCTGTATAATGCACCTAAATTTAATACATTTGCGCTATATTGGCACTTTATCGATGTAGTATGGGTATTCATCTTTACAGTTGTTTATCTGATGGGGATGGTGAGTTAATTTATGACGGATGAAATGAGTACAAGAAAAATTAATTCGTTCCAAAAGCAAAAGAATAAACAAGAAATGCAAAAAATGGTAGTCAGTTTTGCTTTAATGATTTTCTTTACCTTAGTTGCATTTGCTCTTGTGATGTTAGAAGTACCATCTACTTACGTTATTCCAATAATATTACTCCTTGCTTTTGTTCAGGTAAGTTTTCAGTTTTTTTACTTTATGCACTTAAAGGACAAAGGGCATGAAGTACCTTCCCAGATTATCTATGGAGGAGTTTTCATTACTGTAATGGTAGCATTAACATTTACGGTTATTACTTGGTGGTAAGCAAGAGATAGTATAATTCAACTCTTCTCAATTAAAAAACGCTATGATGATTCATTAATCATCATAGCGTTTTTAAATATAATATTTTACTGAATTAATTCTTATTTAAGGAAATTCATGTTGAGATTTGAATGCTGAAAGATGAGAAGGCAACCCGTGAGTTTTCAGTTTTCTTTGGTTTACATATGTTAAGATAGAGAAATATATAGATATGTTTTAAAATCGTCACAATCCTACTAGAGAATTCTTATTTGTTTTAAGGTATAATAGACAGAGCAGACTAAAGTGGAGATGATTATGTATGTGGTTAGATATACAAATATTTGGGTTTCGCGCATTGTGGAGTCCCTACTTTATGATTTTTATAGTTCTGGTTGCTTTAGCTTATTTTCTAATTACAGGTCCATACCGGTATAAGTTTGGCGGCCACGATAGAGCGTCTGTGAAGCAGCAATTTTCTTTTTATACTGCACTGCTGTGTTTATACTTAGTTAAAGGTGCGCCAATTGATTTACTTTCACATATAACACTGACTGCTCATATGATTCAAATGGCGATTTTTTTGCTTGTTGTTCCAATATTAATAATTGTAGGAATACCAGTCTGGTTTTGGAAAATAGTAATTAACCGGCCTTTCATTAAACCTATTGTAGAAATAGGAACAAAACCTTTAATATCATTATTAGTATTTAATGGCTTATTTTCTGTTTATCATGTACCTGTTTTCTTTGAGTTTGCGAAGTCATCGCCAGTCATTCATTTCTTTGTGCATGGAGTGCTATTTATTGCAGCTTTTTTCATGATATTTCCGTTACTGTCTCCATTGAAGGAATTTGACCGCATGCAGCCTTTATTGAAAATAGGCTATATTTTCGCAAACAGTGTGTTAATAACACCGGCATGTGCATTGATTATTTTTGCTCCTGAACCGCTTTACGCCACGTATACGCAGGGAGGCGCATGGATGCAGGCGATGAGTCTGTGTGTACCGGGAAATGTTTTACAGGGACTTGCTCCTGGTTTAACTGGACCAGAAATGTTTACGCCGATTAGTACGTTAGAGGATCAGCAGCTAGGCGGTATTATAATGAAGATTATGCAGGAATTTACTTATGGAGCTATTTTGGCAGTTGTTATCTTTTCATGGTTTAGAGGGGAAAGTAATAAAATAGATCCGCTACCGCCAACTACAGCAGAATCACATTAAAAAAAGTGTTCAAGAGGTTTATAAAAAGAATTTATACCGGGACTTGCCTGCTTTAAAAAGCAGGCTTGGAAATCATTTTATTATATATAAACCAACCAGCTTACTTTTCTTAGAGAAAATAGTAATTTCCCTGAGTGAAAAAAGCGTTCCTTGAAAAAGAAAAACGCTTTTTTCTGCGTGCAGGAATGTTTTTATAATCTTTTTAAATACATATTTAAAGAAATATTGGAGGATAAAGAAATGCATTTACTACCAACAATAAGTACATTTTTTATTGCTTTAAGTGCAATACTTGTAGCAATCGGCTGGGCATTAATTATCAAAAATAAAAGGAAGCAGCATAAAAAAGTGATGATAGCAGCTGCTGTCAGTGCACTGCTTTTCTTTATTATTTATGTGTCACGCACCGTATTTATAGGAAATACAAGCTTTGGCGGGCCTGATGATGTAAAAACTTATTTTACTATTTTCCTGATTTTCCACATTGTTTTAGCAACAGTCGGTGCTGTATTTGGAATTGTGACGCTTGTTCTAGCATTTAAAAGGAATATTAAGAAGCATCGTAAGATTGGTCCCGTAACAAGTATTATTTGGTTTTTTACAGCAATTACGGGAGTTCTCGTTTATATCTTTTTGTATGTAATGTACGATCCAGGTGAAACGACGAGTATGATTAAAGCTATTTTAGGTTTATAGGATACCATTTCCGCTTTGATATAGACTAAATTTAAAAAAGGATACAATGCTTGTACATAAGCATTGTATCCTTTTTCGTTGTGTTTCATTTGACTTTCTTTTTTTATTATTTCTTGTAATACTGAAGTTCTTCACTAAGTTTTGCAAGCAGTGTGTTTGCTCTTTCTACAACGCTTTCAGGAAAGTTCTCTTCCTCGCCATACTCTACTCCATGAGGATAATAATGTTTACCGAGGAGAGGAGTAATTAATTTAATAACAGCATTGCGTTTATCGACATCCCCATCGATAGCATATCCTTGTACGCGAATATAGTATGTAATGTTTTTTTCGTTGGAGCCAATTTTGTAATCATAAGTAACACGTTCATAATCCCATTGTCCTGCACGGATAAACGCCAGATTAGCTGTTACATGATCCAATACCTGAACATCAATAACCGTGTCTTCTATCCCTGTGTTTTCAAATCTCATTATACTTTCACCTCATCAAAAATATTCTGCTTAATTTAAGGATAATACGAAACAGTAATAGATGCAATAGAAACCGTTGATGATAGTAAAGAAAGGGCATACTTATCAAGAGATCTATATGAAAGCAATTGATAAATTAGGTTCTGATAAAATTATATCAAATAAATTTAGAAAACTATAAAAGCTTTTCATTACAAAGTAACAAAAAGGATACTAACCTTATTACATTCATGAAATAAGGAAGCAGATAGATTCAACAATTAGTTTAATATTATCCAATTTCTTTTTTGTGAGTAAGTACTAAAAACAAATATTTTTCTTGTTTTTCTAAACATCTGCTTACATTTTAATTTTATAATTCCAAGTTCATGTTAAAATTAGATAGTTTAGATACATTTATTTGTGTTTTTGCTTTATAATGGATTATATATGATGTTCAAAAAGTGATTTAAGCGATAAATGGCGAGGTAACGAACTTTTGTTAAAATCACTTATTTTACGTGGAAGCAGGCAATATCTTGTAACAGTTTGCCCGTAAAAACTCGTCGCCTTGTTTTTATTATTTCTAATTGGGCTGGAACTAGGTCAGGGTACCGGAAACATTTGTGGTTACTCGCCCCACTAAAGAGCGCAGTAATCAATACCCAGCTGAAATCATTGCGTTTTTTTGAATACGTACATAATAAAGAATTGTTGATATATCAAGTACCGGCAATTTACTTTGAAAGTATACTATAGTAAACAATAGGGTATAAAGTAGATAAGTAGATTTTCAATTATATATTTGTCTGCTGGATGGGGGTTAAATCATGAAAATGATTCGTAATATTATGATAATCATGATTATTGCACTCCTTATATTTATTGTTATTAACCAGATAAGTTCATCACCTAAAGAAATTGTAAGGGAAGTAACAACACATTTGACTGAAGATGAAGATTCAATAGAATCCAAGGGAACAGCAGCAGAGCTTCCTCAGATGAATTTAGAAGGCGATTTATATCAATGGATAGGAAAGACGTCAACGGAGCTTACGGATGAGCTGGGAGAACCGGATAGGATTGATGTTAGTGCATATAATTATGAATGGTATGTATATAATAACTCGGAAAGCCAATATGGGCAGTTTGGGGTTTTGGGAGATGAGATTGTATCAGTTTATGCTATCGGAGAAGACTTGGAGATTTCCCCAATAGAATCAGGTGCTAGTTATGTGGAAATAGCAGATAAATTTCCTTTTTTAAGTGAAGTAGACTATTCTGATGATAATTCTTCGTTTACTTTCCGATTAACTACAGAAGATCTTCAGATGAGACCTTTAGTAAAAATAAGCGATAATACATTTATTCAATTCTATTTTGATACATTTACAGAAACACTTTCTTCAGTAAGAATCTCTACTGGAGATGCACTTTTATTACAGAGACCATATGAAATTGAGTATCGGGGCGAACTGCCTGAACAACCTGAATTCAGTGAGGAAGAATGGGGAGAAATTCAGACTGGAATGGAACAGCAAATTCTTGATATCTCTAATATTATGCGTTACCAGCGAGACTTACCTCGTTTAGAGTGGGATGACCAGGTCAGCCTGGTTGCGTATGATCATAGCAGGGACATGTATGAGAATGATTATTTTTCCCATGTCAGTTTAGAAGGGGATGGATTAAAAGAACGGCTGGAGGCGAGACAGGTTGCTTACGTGGCGGCTGGAGAGAATATCGCTGCACAGTATCCGGATGCTCCTGCTGCGATGGAGGGGTGGCTAAATAGTGAAAGTCACCGGGAAGCATTATTAAGTGATGAATACAGCTATCTTGGAGTCGGAGTATATCGATTTTATTACACTCAGAACTTTTTAGGAAAGCCATTCTAATATACTTATTAGTAAAAGAAGTCATCAGGATTGTTGACTTCTTTATTTATGCTAAAAAATAATGAAATATTTTTGGATCAATAACTATTGTTAAAAACGGCCCTGCTTACATTTTGGATTCTGAGTCATAAGCACATTTTTAAGCAATTTACATAAGTTATTGTAGGAAGTTGTAAAAAAGGACGGTGAGAGAATGAATCAATTACATCCCAGTGTTGCAGCATTTAAAAACTTTGTGAATCGCCATCCTAAGTTATTAGAGGAAATCAGAAAAAGTGGCAGGGGATGGCAGGAATTTTATGAGAAGTGGGCAATTTTAGATGAAGATGATCCTTTCTGGAAAGAATTTAAAACCGAAGAACCTGATATTGATACACAACCGGAGAATCAAGAAAGCAAAAAAGGCAAGAAAACGGATCATTCTGATCTTATCCGGCAGATTATGGACTACACACAAAATTTAGATACAGAAAAGGTACAAGGACAAATTGAGCAGTTAAGTAAAGCTATTGGTACTGTCCAGGAAATGATTGGTGATATTAAAAAGCCTTCTGCTAATAAGGCACCTAATGCTCCTTTTTCATTAAGAAGAGATTAGAGGGGATAAAATGGATAATGAAGTAATTACTTATCTTAAACAAAATCCAGATATTGCAGAATTTGTCCGGTATCATCCGATATGGTATCGCTATTTGATGCGAGATCCTAATCGTCTTACCGAACTAAAAAAAGAAGCAAAGAAATTTTATGGAAAAACATTTCCCCAAAAAGTAGATAACTTCTCGAATCAATTACAAATGGTAAGAATGTTTGCGGAGATGGCTAAATCGATGAAGGATTAAAGCCAAAAGAACAAATAACCTCATTGCAGGCTGAGAAATCGACGTCGGCGTTATAACGCCGACGCCAGTATATCAAGTGTTTCGGAAAGAGCAGTGTTTTTCTGAAACCTAAGGTGACTCAGCTTATCATAACCTGCAGTAGCAGCCACGTTAACTGGACAACATTGCTGTGGTTACCAGTCCCTCTAAAACCATTTTCAATAATTTATATTGTTTAATTTTCAGAAGTCGCCTCTGTTTTCTTTCAAATCATAAAATGGTATGATAAAAAGGATAACTATTAAGGATTAATAATAAAGCTAAGCTAAATAACATCTATTTTAATAGTTAATGGCATAAACCTTACTTAAGAGATAATCTCTTTTTATTACATTTATTTGTTTGTTCGCGGAGGTGTGAAAATGATTGCTACAATGGAATATGTAGATATATTAGATGAATCGGAATTTGTTGGAAAAATGATTTTACAATCCGATGTAATGGAACAATATCAATCAGCAAAGAAAGCCCTGGATGAAGATAAGGAAGCGCAGAACCTAATTAAAACATTTGCCGATGTTAAAGAGCATTATGAAGATGTACAGCGGTTCGGCAGGTATCATCCGGATTATTATGATATTATGAAGCAGGTGCGTTCCAAAAAGCGTGATATGGATATGCATAATAAAGTAGCCGCTTTTAAAATTGCTGAAAGAAATCTGCAAAAACTTTTGGATGAAATTAGCCAGTTTGTAGCTGAGAGTGTCAGTGAGCAGATAAAAGCACCTAAAGATGGTGCAGCATTGACAGACAGCGGCTGTGGCTGCGGGAGTGGCGGAGCTTGCGGCTGTGCATCATAACAAAATCATGCAGGTTCTGTAGAGCAGACACCCTGCTTTGTCACAGGATGAATATCCGTAATTTTCGCCATAGAATATAGAAGAAATTTATTAATATGATTAGGATAAAAACGGTCATTTCATTTCCTGATCAATTCAACTAGGATATAGTGGAAAAAACATTCCACTATATCAAGTTTCGTTTTATACATATAAACAAAAGGGAGGATGGCAGCATGATAGAAAGGCAGGGAATTGTTGTCTGGTTTCAACATATGAAAAATGTCAGACAACTAAAAAAACATGGTCACCTTATTCATGTATCTAAAAAACATAGATATGCTGTTATTTATGTTAATCGCGAGGATATTGATGCGATTGAAAAAAAGTTTAATCAGTTTGCTTTCGTTTCTAAAGTGGAACGATCCCAAAAGCCATTTATTCCGACAAATTATGAAAATGCAAAACCGGATAAGGCGAAGCAATATGATTATAAAATGGGAATTTAAGTGTGATTGAATAGAACAGCTTGTATTTTGCAACAGGAATTTTTATTGAGGATGATATTATGATAAAGTGAGTGGACATGAGTTTACTCGCTCCCCTCCTTAGAATTTATTTTTTTCCTTATTTCCAGAAGCGGGATTTATACAGCAGACTAAGCTACGATAAAATTGCATATAAAAAGAAAAAACCTGCAGTCAAAACTACTGCAGGTGCTTTTATTTTTAAATAAAAATAAAAGGCTAAAGGGAGAGGAGAAACCGGATGAAGAGCTTATGGGGAAGAATAAGCCTTCTTCCGTTTCAACTAAATCATGTTTAGCTGAATCATTATGTTATTATAGACAAAGCAAAAAATAATATACATCCCAAAATAAAATAATTTGCTAAAGCTAAGAATCGTGGTAGACTATTGACGAGCCAAAAAGAGCTGAGGTGACCTGGAGTGCGTGTAATAGCTGGAATACATAAAGGAAGAGGTTTAAAAAGTGTTGCTGGCGAGTCTACAAGGCCAACTACTGATAAAGTAAAAGAAGCTGTATTTCAAATAATGGGTCCTTTTTTTTCAGGCGGATTGGGATTAGATTTATTTGCTGGAAGCGGATCACTTGGAATTGAAGCATTGAGCAGAGAGATGTCTAAGGTGATTTTTGTAGACAAGCATCCAAAGGCAATACAAATCATTAAAGAGAATTTGAAAACACTAAAATTAGAAAAGCAGGCAGAAGTATATCGAAATGATGCTCAGCGTGCTTTAAAGGCAATTGCGAAACGTGAATTGCAATTCGATTTAGTACTTCTGGACCCGCCGTATAAAAATAAAGACTATTTAAAATTACTTGATTACCTTCTCGATAATCAAATGCTTAAAAAGAATGCAATTGTATATTGTGAGCATGATAAGTCTAACATGCTGCCAAATACGTATAAATCTTTAAAAGCAGTGAAACAAGCAGATTATGGCGGCTTAGTTCAAGTTACTATTTACCAAATCGAAGAAAGTGAGGAAGCATGAATGATGAGAAAACTAGCGATATGCCCCGGGAGTTTTGATCCAGTTACAAACGGGCACTTAGATATTATCAGTCGCGGTGCAAAAGTTTTTGAAGAGGTAGTAGTTACAGTGTTTAATAATCAATCTAAATCACCACTCTTCACTGTCGAAGAAAGAAAACAGTTATTAGAGGAATCATTAAAGGATCTCCCCAATGTACGAGTGGATTCTTCCAGCGGATTACTTATGGATTATGCGAGAGAAATAGGTGCGACAGCTGTAATCAGAGGATTGCGTGCAGTCAGTGATTTTGAATATGAGATGCAGATTACCTCGATGAACCGGAAGTTAAATGAAGATGTAGAAACCTTATTTATGATGACAAATACAAAATATTCTTTCTTAAGTTCGAGCATGGTAAAGGAAGCTGCTAAATATCAGGGGAATATTTCTGGTCTCGTTCCAGATGTTGTGGAGCAGGCGCTTAAGGAGAAATTTAAATAAAAATGTTGAATGCATGATTTCTGTTTATTACATATAAGCTAAAACTTACTGACATGAAAAAATGCAATTCATACAGTGGATATATTTATTCCTATTTTACAATGAAGAGAGCCTGATTTATCCGGCTCTCTTTTGTTTGTGCAGTAAGAATATAATTTATCTCTTTTTTATTTTATAGATAATAATAAAGGAAGCTGCTGCCAAACTTAATATTGTTATTGATGGGCCAATACTCTGTAAAAAAAAGTAAGTATTCATCCAAATCGAGGAATCTTGCATTGTTGCAGCAGGAATTTCATTAGAATTGATAACGATTCGATCAAGATATAATGGCTTGTATAATAAAATGGTTAGAATGACAGCGATTGTGCCATGTAAGAGCCGTGCTAAAAAATATGGGTAGAAACGGATATCTGTCTTAGCTAAAATACTGGCAACCTGTGCTTGTATGGATAATCCGTTAAATCCAAGGATGAAACTGATTAAAATTGCTTTTTGTAATAAAGAATCAGTTGTTACCTGCGATATTAAGTTCGATCCAACAGTAATTTCGAATAACCCTGAAATGAACGGCAGGCCCAATTCCTTTGGCATTTCAAAAATAGGAAGAACTGGTTCAATAAAAGATGCAATAATCGGTGTTATATCCATCAGAAAAAGAAGTTTGATCAATACAGAAAATAAAATTATAAAACCACCGACCATAACAAGTGTCTGGATCGAATTTAGTACTGCATCTCCCAATATTTCGCCAAAGGGGCGAGTATTCTTTAAACGGTTTCGGTGCATCTCTTGAAATGCTCTTCTCAGTGAAAATGGATATCTTTTTTTCTTGGTCAAGTGCTGTTCCTGTTTTTTTCCATGGAAACGCATGATGACTCCGACAATGGTATTTGCTGAATAATGGCAAATTGCCAGCAGCAAACCCAGCTTAATGTTATAAAAAAAGCCTGCAGAAATTGCTCCAAATATAAAGAGAGGACTGGAGTTATTTGTGAAGGATACCAATCTTTCCGCCTCTATCTGTGTTACTTGTTTTTCTTCCCGGAGCCTTGCTGCTATTTTTGCCCCTGTCGGGTAACCGCTTGCCATTCCCATGATCCATCCGAAACTGCCGGCGCCAGGTATATTAAATAATGGCCTCATAATCGGTTCAAATAAAACACCTAAAAATTTAACAACTCCAAATGCTAACAATAGCTCAGCAGTTATAAAAAATGGTAACAGTGACGGAAACACAACCTCCCACCACATATTTAATCCGCGGATAGCTGCCTCTAATGCCTGATCTGGAAACCGTATTAAACTGAGGCATAAAAAAATTGATATGCCAGCATAGCCGAGTGTTTTTAGTTTTTGCTTCAATCTGATGTCCCCCTATTAGAAAGAAAGTGTCATTATGTTGCCTATACTTTCTTTAATGAAGTATCCACTCTGTACAATTATTGTGGGAAGTAGTAGAATAATGCTAGCTTGTCCGATGTATAATTTTAATAAAATAAAGTGAAACTTTAATCAGCGGGGTTTTCTTTTTGCCCTGCTGATTGACGGTACTACAAGGGTATGTACCTAAAGGTATGACCAGAAAGCGACCTCCCTAAAGACCCTTGAACCAATCGGGATGTTACTGGCTGTCCGGCTTCCGTTTAGAATATTCATTTATTCTCTATCCTTGAAGAGGGAGTTCTTACAGCCAGTTACACTGTGATAAATTTGTTATATACGATATATATACGCGAATACCATATGAAAATATGCCATAGATATATTTTTAGTAAGGGTGCCAGGAAGGGGAATAACAAGTGTTTCGTTTATCGAAAAAGAGAGTTATAGGTTTATTAGCAGTTGTATTAATTGTTTACTTCTTAGGAGTTTATCAATTACCGTATTATATACAAAAACCAGGTGGAGCTGACCCGTTAGATCCTATTGTAGAAGTGGAAGACGGCTATTTGAGTGAAGGTGATATGCATTTAGTAACTGTCAGCGGAATGCAGGCCACACCCGTTTTGTATGCCGCTGCTTTATTATTACCGCATCATGATATTCTACCGTTAGATCAGGTATTCCCGGAAGGAATGACCCAGGAAGATTATATGGCTGCACAGCTTCAAGTGATGGAAAGCTCTCAGGAAGCTGCAACAGTGGTCGCTTATGAAGCGGCTGATAAAGATATAGATATTTCTTACAATGGTGTATATGTAGTTGCCGCAGTGGAAGGACTGCCTGCAGAAGGTAAATTAGAAAGCGGCGACCGGATTATTGGGATTGATGATACAGAAGTCCATGAATCTCAAGATTTGATTAATTATATTGACGGGAAAGAAGCGGGAGATACTGTAACTGTTATGTATGAAAGAGATGATGAAGAGCATACAGCAGATATGGCGTTAGAACCGTTAGATGATGAAGGCAGCCGTATAGGAATTGGAATTAATCTTGTGACAGACCGGGAAGTTACGGTAAATCCAAAAATTCATTTTTCCAGTGGCAGTATAGGCGGTCCAAGTGCAGGACTAATGTTTTCATTAGAGATTTATGACCAGTTAGTAGAAGAAGACTTAACTGACGGCAAACAAATTGGTGGAACTGGTGAAATTGATTATGATGGAAATGTTGGCCGGATCGGAGGAATAGACAAGAAAGTCGTAGCATCCGACAAAGAGGGAGTCGACATTTTCTTTGCTCCAAATGAAGGCGGACGTGAAGGCTCAAATTATCAAGTGGCGGCTGAGACTGCAGAAAGTATAGGAACAGATATGAAAATCGTTCCAGTAGATACTTTTGAAGATGCGGTTGAGTATTTAGAGAGCATCACTGATGAATAAAATAAAAGGATTTCCGTATCATACCTTGATACGGAAATCCTTTTATTTTTAAAATTAAGCAGAAATCAATTTCTTTGATAGGACAAGTAATTACGATTTCCGACAGCAAATATTTTCTGTAATACCATCCAATGGAAGAAAACGAAAACTCTTGCTGAAAAGAATTTCACTTAATAATTATCGGAGATTTAATTTCCTGTAAGAAGAATTTACGATGTTTACTGCCGGGCAAGACACTGTAAAATGCTTTGGCAGCTCTCTCTTCTGTTTGCAGGAATGGATGCTGTATTTGATTAATTTTTGTAATAAATGGCAGCTCAGTTTGCTTTTTCTGTTGATTTAGATAAGCTTGTCCAGTTTTATTCATAGCAAGAACTCGCATGTACCCAATATTATTTGCTAGCATATTCTCTTCTTTTTTTTTGTTAGTTAAAATATGAACAAATATACGCTGAAGTCTAGTCCATGTATACCGTTTTGTTTTTAAAGCAGTCATCCATTCTTGAAAAGATGAAGCTTCTGAAGCGGTACGTGCGATTCGATGTTCAAGACCCTCTATAATGCCTTCTATTTGTTGCAGTTCCGTTAAAGTCATCGTTTCCACACGATATTTTAAAAAAGGAAAATATAACTCCCAATCGTGCCAGCAGCCTGCTTCATATTTATAACTTTTTAGAATATCTAAAGTAGTTGCCGGCATTGTTTCTGCCGCCGTTTCAGAGGCAGAAGGATTCTTAAGCACTTCTTTACGGATACTTGTCGCGCTGGCAATATTCCCTGTGATTGCAGTATCATGATAATTATTCTGAATACGTTTAATTGTAATAGGCTTTATAGGATACTGAGAGTCTTTAATTGCCTGAACATAACTTAAACCTAATATATTATTTGGTTTGGACATATCAAGTATACTAGAAATGCCAAAAATACTTTGATAAGCTTTTGTTGCTGCATCAGGGTATGCATATCCCTCATTTAAGTATGTTTTCACGTGAGCTTCATATTGATCATGATGCTGTTTTTTGAGCAGATAAGCATCTGAAAAAGAATTGATATTTCCAGATTCACTGCCAAAGCATATTGAATTTACTCCAGAATGATAGAGGATGTCAATCGCTCCTTTGGCAAAATAATCGCTGTACTGAACAGCATAAACATAAGGCAGCTCTATAACCAGATCGACTCCCCCAAGAATTGCTGCCTTGGCCCGGCTGTATTTATCCATAATAGCTGGCTCGCCACGCTGTAAAAAGTTCCCGCTCATAACAGCAATGACACAATCAGCATTTGTTTTTTCTTTTGCTTGTTTTAAATGATATTGATGCCCATAATGGAAAGGGTTATATTCTACAACTAAACCGCAAGCTTTCATGCACTCACCTCTATTTTTAAGTAATTCTATTTTAACATATTCAGAGCTGTAAACAGAGTTACGAAAATATATGTATTATGTTTGGATATTCACTTATAAAAAGGTTATAATTTCATACATATTAAGCATTAAAATAATAACAGTAATAATAATAAAAGCAAAAGGATGATATAAGGGAAAATTGCTGTGAAAATGAGTTTAGCTGACGTTTTGTACTTATTTTGTTAGGTAATACTACTTCTGTAAAGAAAATATATTGACAAACGTGGCATTTTCTTTTATCATTTATCTTGTTGCCTAGAGGTGATTTTAATGAAATTAACTATTAATCAGATTAGAAAAGGTTCCGTAAATGAGCCGTATTTCTTTGATGGCCAAGCAGATGTGACAGAACTGGAAATGATGAATAATGATATTCGTAAAATTTCTCCAGTGCATGTGACAGGGCAAATAACCATGCATGGTGAAGAGTTCTATGTGAACTTTCATTTAAAAGGAGAAATGACACTCCCTTGTGCCCGTACATTGGTGGACGTTCCTTATCCGTTTCAAATAGATGCAAACGAGGTCTTTTCTGCGTCTGCTTATTATGGAAGAGAAGAACAGGAACAAGAAATTCATCCAATTCAGGGAGAAGTTCTTGACTTAACACCATATATCAAGGAAAATATATTATTGGAAATTCCATTCCGCGTTTTTGCTGATAACGCTGATTCGGATGAGGCAGCTCCTTCTAGTGGGAAGGACTGGGAATTTGTATCTGAAACTAAGGAAGAGAAGTCCATCGATCCAAGACTAAAAAAATTGGAATCTCTCCTTAATAATAACCAGAAAGAAAAATAAGAATCTGATTCAAGTTTTACTTTCATTTTGAAGGAGGTGTAAGTCATGGCAGTACCTAAAAGAAGAACTTCCAAAAAAGTAAAAAACCAACGCCGTACGCATAAAAAATTACACGTACCTGGTATGGTAGAATGCTCTAACTGTGGTGAATTAACAAAACCTCATCATGTTTGCAAATCTTGCGGACATTATGATGGAAAAGAAGTTGTAAGTAACTAATCCCAAATAATAAAAGCAGATCACAATTCGTGGTCTGTTTTTTTATGGGGAAAATGAAGTGATTTGGATAATTTTAATATAAAACGATTCTAGCATACCTATTTTTTGCATACATTGATAGCAAACCCTATTAGGAGGTATGTTATGAACGATACAAGACAGGATGCTTGGACGGAAGAAGAAGACAGATTATTAGCAGATACAGTATTACAGTGTATCCAGGAAGGCAGAACACAATTAGAAGCATTTAAAGAAGTTGCCGAAAAATTATCCAGAACAGCAGCAGCATGCGGATTTCGTTGGAATGCAAAGATAAGGAAGCAATGTCAGGAGCAAGTTCAAGCTGCAAAAGAAAAAAGAAAAGCAGGGTTAAAGCAGCGAATCACTTATCCAGCAATAGAAACTTCCTCCATTCATTCTATTGATACTGCCATTCAACTGCTAGAAAAAATGCGGACAGATATGCCGCAGCAGGAAGATTTTGTGAAACGTGAAGAATTAAATGAAGCCCTTCAGGAAAATAGAGATTTAAAAAAGAGGATTGAAGTATATGAAACTGTATGGGGGAAAATAAATCATCTTATAGAGGATGTTCAAAAGACCCGATTGTAAACCGCTTCGCCCTGATTTCTGGGAATTAATTCAAATCTTTTTTTAACACGCATTTATAAAAACTATTTTTAAAATTTAACCGGTCAGGGTTACAGCTATTCAATTCTTACGATATACATTTTGAAATGTTACTAACTGGAAATATTTCTATGGGTCTAGGGCTGTGCCTGGAACTACGATTGCTTGTCCCACCAAAACGTACGCTGGAATTTTATACTTTCTAAATATGAAAAAAAAGACAGGAAGCTTATTGCTTCGTGTCTTTTTCTTCAACGCCTTCAGGCAACCAGAGTAATGGATTTTCTCCCAAATCACGTTCCATTTCATAATGCGGCTTGATAAAGTGCATCTTTTCCCAAAAACCATGTGAGTTAATTCTCGGACTTGTTTTGATAGGGAGATTAAAGCTTTTGGCAAAATCTACAAGTGCTTTTCCATAGCCCTTCCCTTGATAGTCAGGAAGTACTTCTAATTTCCACAATGTTAGATAATCCTGCGAAGGTTCAAAGTAAAAATCATATTTCTTACTCACTTCGTACAAACTCATTCTGGCTATTAAGTTATCACCAATATAGATTCCGTAAAAAGGGGATTTACTATTATTCTCAATAATCTTATTCTCCAAATCTTCCATCATCGTCAATTCTTGATTACCGTATTCGCGAAAACGCTTAAATTTTTCCAGTGTTTTAAAATTGATGAGTAAATTTTCTATCTTTATATTTCCCATATTAACTCCTCCTGCATAGTGTAGTATCTTATTCATTAAGAACATTTAAAGATGAATGTGGATTTCCTTCTTTGTCTAAATTATAATACATAGGAGACAAATTTAAAATTATTTCTGTTATTTTCCTACGAAATCAGCTAAAATAAATCACATCTATGTATCTTTTTTAGGAATTATTTGTTTTTTTTAAGAGTAAGAAAGTATAAAATGCTGAGGATAGCCGCTCCAACGATTTTTATGGGGTGAGTAATCGCAATCCCAGAAATACACTACGCTTTCCGTAGCGGACATCTCCTCGGCAAGAACATCAGTATTTTAAAGACCAAATGATTTTCTTGGTTTTTCTTAGGCAGGGGGGAAAGAATGAGAGATTATATTTATTATACACTGGCTCTTTTTATTGCATTTCCATTCATTGTTACTTTTTTGGCATATTGGATAACAAAGCTTACTAAAAAACATACGTGGAAAGCGGTACATAATGCTGTCCAATGGTCAGCGATATTTTTTATTTTAGGTGTCGGCATTTTATTACAGCTTTTATTTGACCAAAGTTTTTTCGGATGGATTATCCTGTTGTTCTTAATCAGTCTGGCGGGGATCTTAATTCATCAATATCGAAATCAGACAGAAATAGAAGTTTCCAAAGCAATTAAAATTGTTTGGAGAAGTGCCTTTTTATTGTTTTCTTCTGCGTATATTATTTTAAGCTTCATTTATATCATCTTTGAGGTTTTATCGTAAGGAAACTCCAATTAATTTCCTCTGGAAGCAGATTAGTTTGATTATTACTGTTTTTTCTGTACAATACGGAATGTATCCAATTCGATATAAGGGGAAAATGATATGCAAATAAATCCATTAACTTTGCCAGCTGCTAATAAGTTGGTAGCTGATTATAAAAATGAAGCAGATAATATAACAAAATTGTTTGATTACCATCCATATAAGGATTTTCATAAACGGCTGCAAGATGTATCAGAAAGAGAGTTTAATCGAAATGAATTGACAAATGTATTACATAAATTAAATAAGGAATGGGGAGCTCCAGAAGAAACTTTAAAGCAAATTGATCGCTTAAATGATACGCAGAGTACAGTTGTCATTGGCGGCCAGCAAGCAGGTCTCTTAACTGGCCCTATCTATACGATTAATAAAATTATTTCTATTCTTCAGTTAGCGAAACAGCAGGAAGAAGCATTAGGAACACCTGTTATTCCAGTATTTTGGATCGCTGGAGAAGATCATGATTTTGAGGAAATAAATCATATCCACTGTCCAAAAGAAGACGGAGACTTTAAAAAATTAAAGTTTCATACCAGAGATACAGATGCTGGAAAGAAGTCTGTTTCAGAACTGGAATTGGATAAGCAGGAATTGCAAAAGTGGATTGCAGCTGTTTTTGAAGCATTGCCGGAAACAGCACATACAAAAGAACTTTGTACGCTGATTCAAGAAGTAGAGGATCAAGCAGCTAATTATATTGATTTCTTTGCACGTCTTATTTTTGTATTGTTTGAAAATCATGGGATTGTCCTCGTGGATTCTGGAAATCCTGCATTCCGTAAGCTGGAGAAAGATTGTTTTCGGGAATTGATTCAGAAACAATCGCAAATTAGTAAGTCTGTGGCTGAAACTCTAAAAGAATTAGAAAGCCTTGAGTACCCACTTGCTATAGATGCTGAAAAATCAGACGGGAATTTATTTTACCATGATGATATGCAAGGAAGAATTTTGTTGAAAGCAGCTGAAAATGGAAGCTGGAGTGGAAAACAGCAGGAAATTTCTTTTACGCAACAGGAATTGATGAATATTGCCAGAAATACACCTTGGAAATTGAGTAATAATGTCGTAACTAGACCGATCATGCAGGAATATATGTTTCCTACTTTGGCTTTTATAGCTGGACCTGGCGAGATAGCTTATTGGGCAGCATTGAAATCGGGTTTTCATGCAATGAACTTGCAAATGCCGCCAGTGGTTCCAAGGCTTTCATTCACGTTTCTGGACGCTTCTACGAAAAAGATATTAACAAAATATCAGTTGACTGTTAAAGATGTTATATTAAATGGTGTCCAGGCAACAAGGAAGAAGTATATGCGAACGAACGGACGACAGGAAATAGATCGGGTAACGGATGGAGTAATTGAAAAAATTAAAGAAGCACATCTGCCTATTCAGAATATGGCTGATCAAATGGGTGATGACATACAGGCTCTAAGTAAAAAGAATTTAACTTATCTATTAGAGGATATTCGATTTATGAATAAACGTTTTCATAAAGAATTTGAGAAGAAGCATTCTCGGGAATTAAATGAATTTAATCAGTTGGAACAGGTACTTCATCCATATGGAGGTCTGCAGGAACGTATTTGGAATCCGTTATTTTTATTAAATCAATATGGTATAGAAATTATTTCGCAGCTGACTGCATTTCCATTTGATATGGAAATCGGACATTGGGTGGTTGAGTAAATTCCCCCACAAGTCCCCACCACAAGTTTATATTTTTTATAAAAACTGTCTATCTATTGATATGACAGTTTTTTTTATGGTTTTTAAAAAGGAATTCAGAAGCTTTAAATGAAGGATATAAAATATTTTTGAAGAAATGGTGGAGCATAGTGGGGGGATGTGGTATTATGAATTTACGAAAGTGGGGGGCGTCTTTATGTTTATGGGAGAATTCCTGCATAGCATTGATACAAAAGGACGAATCATTGTCCCTTCTAAGTTTAGAGAAGACTTAGGGGCAAGTTTTGTATTGACGCGCGGTCTTGATAAATGTTTATTCGCTTACCCCAAGCATGAATGGGAAGTTTTGGAAGGAAAGTTAAAACAGCTTCCACTAACTAAAAAGGACGCTCGTGCTTTTACACGTTTCTTTTTCTCCGGTGCAATGGAATGTGAAATAGATAAACAGGGAAGAATAAACATTCCTGCAAATCTGCGAGAGTACGCTAATCTGGAAAAAGATTGCAGTGTGATTGGTGTTTCGAATCGTGTTGAGCTTTGGGCTAGCGATCACTGGAATACGTATGTGGAAGAATCTGAAGAATCATTTGCAGAGATCGCTGAAAACCTGTTGGATTTTGATATTTAAGAAGAAGTTGGTGGCTTTAGATGTTTGAACATTACAGTGTTTTAAAAGAAGAAACAATAAAAGGATTAGAAATAAAGCCGGATGGTATCTATGTTGATTGTACTGTCGGTGGAGGCGGTCATTCTTTAGAAATAGCATCAAGGCTTAATGAAAATGGCAAGCTTTTTGCCTTCGATCAAGATACAAATGCTTTAAAGGCTGCAAAGGAGAATTTGAGTACGTATCAGGATAAAGTTGTATTTATACATTCAAACTTCCAGGGATTGAAAGAAAAACTGTCAGAACAGGGTGTTACACATGTTGATGGAATCCTATTTGATTTGGGAGTGTCCTCTCCACAACTGGACCAGGCTGATAGGGGATTTAGTTACCATCAGGACGCAAAGTTGGACATGCGTATGGACCAATCCCAGTCTCTTTCTGCTTTTGAAGTTGTGAATGAATGGACTTATGAACAGCTGGTATCCATTTTTTTCAGATATGGTGAAGAAAAATTCTCCAAGGGAATCGCCCGAAAGATTGAAAAGGCAAGAGAAACAAAGCCAATTGAAACAACTGGAGAATTAGTAGAAATTATTAAAGATGCTATCCCTGCACCTGCCCGCAGAAAAGGCGGGCATCCGGCGAAACGTATTTTTCAGGCAATACGTATTGCTGTAAATGATGAGCTGGAAGTATTTAATCAGGCACTTCATCAGGCTGCTGAGGTAATAGCTGAAAGTGGAAGAATTGCAGTAATTACATTCCATTCATTGGAAGATCGTCTTTGTAAACAGGCTTTTAAAATGTGGAGTACAGATAAACCTGTACCCAGACAAATTCCTGTTGTACCAGAATCACATCAGGCTCCTTTTAAATTGATAACAAGAAAACCAGTTATAGCTCAAATGGATGAGCTGGATGAAAATAGACGCTCACGTTCAGCGAAATTACGGATCGTCGAAAAAATAAATGAATGGAATAATGATTTCCGTTATGAAGAAGGGTGGAAAAAGAGATGAGCGAAAACCAGGCAAGAAAATGGCAAGTAAACCCCCGATATAATCCCCAAGAAGAATCCCAAACAGTAGTCAAAAAGGTAAAGAAAACACCTTGGATTACCAAAGGAGAAAAAGTGATTTATTCCGTCACAAGTGCAGCAATTTTAGCATTTGGAATTGGAATCGTCTCTTTTGCTTCTGGAACAGATACTTTGAATCGTGGTATGCAGCAATTAGAAAACAATATAAACAGTCAAAAAATTGTAAATGAAAATTTAAATTTTGAGAAGGAAGAATTATCGCGCCCTGAAAGAATTACTGATATTGCGGAGAAAAATGGATTGAAAATCCAAAATTCGGAAGTGAAACAAGCAGAAACAGTTAACAACTAGCAAGGGGTTTCTTTAAAATGAAAAAAAATAAGACGGCAAACATAATGGCCGGCGTTTATACGCTAATTTTTGTTGCTCTATTCCTTGTAATTGCAGGAAGGTTTATGTATATACAGGCAACAGGTGAAGTTAGCGGGGTTGCGCTGGACGAATGGGCAGAGAAGCAGCGTTCGGCTTCTTTTACAATGCAAGCGCAACGCGGGCAAATCATGGATAAAAATGGCATGGTTTTAGCTTATGACCGCCCTGCATATCGCATGTATGCTGTATTGGATGAGGCTTACTCAGAAAATTCACCAAAAGACCTGCATGTTTCAAATACAGAGGAAACAGCAAAAAAGCTGGCGCCTATTTTAGAAGTGGATGAAAGTGAAATAAAAAGTATATTGGATGATGCAGTTAATACAGGGAAATTTCAGGTTGAGTTTGGAAAGTTGGGACGTCAGCTTTCCCAGCAGGTTAAAGAGGAAATAGAGGATACAGAAATTCCGGGAATTTACTTTGATGAAGAACCCATGCGCTATTATCCAAATGGTATGTTTGCGTCGCATATTATTGGTTTTGCCCGTGAGATAGAGGAAGAAACTGAGGATGGTATCGAACATAACATTACTGGTGTGACTGGCATGGAAAATGTCATGAATGAAGTTCTTGGCGGGAAAGATGGGTATATTTCTTATCAGCGTGACCGGTATAACAAGAAGCTATTGGATCCTGATGAAATAATTCAAGAGCCGGAAGACGGAGATGCTGTTTATTTAACACTTGATCAAAAAATTGAAACTTTATTAGAAGATGTAATGACTCAAGTAGATGAACAATATAATCCTGCGAAGATGAACGCAATAGTTATGGATCCAAAAACTGGTGAAATTCTTGCGATGAGTACACGTCCAAGTTTTAACCCGAATAGTCCTGATAATGTTGAAAATTGGTATAATGATCCGATTTCTTCTCCTTTTGAACCCGGCTCTACCTTCAAGATTTTTACATGGGCAGCAGCCATTGAAGAGGGAGTCTATAATGGTGAAGAGACATTTGAATCAGGAACATACCAGCCTAATGAGAGAATTGAGCAGATCAGAGATCATAACCAGGGTAAAGGCTGGGGTGAAATTTCTTATGATGAAGGTTTTATGCGTTCTTCCAACGTAGCTGCTTCTAAATTACTTTGGGAGGACATTGGAGCAGATAAATTCTATGAATATATTAAGGCATTTGGGTTTGAAGATCCCACCGGGATTGATCTTCCTGATGAAGCTGTCGGCCGTATTCAATATAATTGGCCTTCAGAAAAATTAAGAACGGCCTTTGGGCAGGGGACAACAGTTACTCCTATCCAGCAAATGAAAGCTGCTTCAGCGGTTGTTAATGACGGGAAAATGGTAAAGCCTTATGTTGTAGACAAGATTGTCGATTCTACAACAGGAAATGTTATGGAAGAAACGGAGCCGGAATATGTCGGTCAGCCGATTTCAGCGGAAACAGCAGAACAAATGAGAGAATTGCTAACCTCCGTAGTAAATGATGAGAATGGTACTGGTGCACCATATAAGTTAGATGATTATATTGTCGGTGGTAAAACAGGAACAGCGCAAATGCCAAATCCTGAAGGGGGCGGCTATTTAACTGGAAGAGAGAACTACGTGTTTTCCTTTTTAGGAATGGCTCCTATGGATGACCCTAAATTAATGGTTTATGTATCTATCCAGCAGCCGGAACTCGAGGATACAGAATCAGGTTCGGCACCTCTTTCATTTATTTTTAACAATGTGGTAGAAAATAGTCTCCATTATTTAGATGTAGAACCAGATGAAAATGAATCCGACGGTATTGATGAAGTAGAATTTCCAGAAGTAGTGGATGAATCTACAGAAAATATTCAGACTGATTTGGAAGGAAAAGGTCTCCGGCCAATTGTAATTGGTGAAGGAGAAAAAATTATTTCAAGTAATATGGAAGCGGGAGATAAAATATTACCAAACGAAAAAGTTCTATTACTTACAGATGAACCAACAATGCCAGATTTAACAGGCTGGTCATTAAGAGAAGTGATGGAATTTGCTGATATGCTGCAATTACAGACAGAAAGATTTGGTAATGGTTATGTTACTTCCCAAAGCATTGAGGTTGGAAAACCAATTCAAGAAGGTGACTATTTAGGCTTTGAATTAGAAGTACCTTCTGGAGATACACCATCTGGTGATAGTGAAGATGATGAAGCAGACACTGAAAATGATGAAGAGGATACAGCAGAAGACGAAGGTTCGGAAGAAGAATAAAAAGCTTGCCGAAAAAGTAATTACTTTTCCGGCAAGCTTTTTTCTGTTTGTAAACGCAACTTTTGCATCTGAGAATAAGCATCTATACCTTCCTATTCCAGGATGAACATGTTCTATATTATCCTTCTTGCATGTTGTTAAATCATCTTTCTGTTGAAATGGAAATTATGTATAGCACCGCTCCGACCAACCACTACGCTTTCCATGGGGACGGCTTCAGCTAACTTGAAAAGAAACCCGCTTTTCAAGTGGATCTTCAGCTCGCCCTGTTCCCATAGGAGTCTACGTGGTTGGTCTGCGCTCAATTAGGTTACTACAGCGAATGAAAGGAGTCATATCCTGATGGAGTTGGATGAAATAATCGCGTTTTGCTTGATGAAATTTAGAAGAGCAGCAGGCTTGTTATAGAAATATACAGATGGAAACTATAAAAGATAGCTTGTTCTATTCCATTTTTTTCATTCATATAGTGGATACAAAGCACGATGAAAGGAGTTCTTTCATGAAACGCGCATCCACAATTATAATAAAAAAACGAATTGTCACCGTTTTTTTATTTGCGATCCTTGTATTCCTTGTTATTATTGCAAGACTGGCCTATGTTCAGCTTGTATTAAGTGATGATTTATCAGACAGTGCCAATGATTTATGGACAAGAGATATAACATTTGCTGCAGAAAGAGGTTATATTCTTGATTCGGAAGGGGAGATTCTTGCAGAGAATGTAACTGCTCCTACTGTTTTATTAATGCCGCGGCAAATTAAAGAACCTGAAAATACTGCCAAACTTTTGGGGGAAATCCTCGATGTGCCGATTGAAAGAATGATGGAATTAGTTACACAAAATTCTATGAGTGTAATGGTGAGACCAGAGGGTATTAAAATTAATAATGAGCAGGAGCAGGCGATCAGGGAGTTAGATTTAGATGGCGTTTATTTAGCGAAGGATTCAAAAAGACATTATCCAAATCACAGTGCTTTATCACATGTGTTAGGATTTACTGGCATAGACAACCAGGGATTGATGGGGCTTGAATTATACTATGATGATAAATTAAAAGGTGAGAATGGAAGCTTATCGTTTTACTCAGATGCAAAAGGAGGAAGGTTAGATCAGCTTGCGGACGAATACAAGTCTCCAAAAGATGGCTTGAATTTGAAAACCACGATTAATAATAAAGTAACAACAATTATGGAGAGAGAGCTGGACCAAATTGTAGCTGAATATAATCCAGACGGAGCGATGGCAATTGCGGTCGATCCTAAAACAGGCGGCGTTCTGGGGATGTCCAGCCGTCCGAATTTTGATCCGGAGAATTATCAGGATGTAGATGCTTCTATATTTGGGAGAAATCTGCCTATTTGGAGTACGTATGAGCCTGGATCAACATTTAAAATTATAACGTTAGCAGCTGCTTTAGAAGAAGGTGTCGTTGATTTAGAGAAAGATAGATTTTATGATGATGGTGATATTAAAGTGGGTGGAGCAACAATCCATTGCTGGAAGCGTGGAGGACACGGAGATCAGTCCTATCTCGAGGTTGTTCAAAATTCCTGTAACCCGGGGTTTGTAAATTTAGGACAAATGATTGGAACAGAAAAGCTTTTTTCATATATCGATGCCTTTGGATTTGGTAAAAAGACAGGAATTGATTTACAAGGGGAAGGAAACGGGATTCTTTTTAAACCGGAAAATGTAGGGCCAGTTGAATTAGCGACTACTTCCTTTGGACAGGGTGTATCTGTAACACCCATTCAACAGGTGATGGCTGTTGCTGCCACAGTAAACGGCGGTTATTTATATGAGCCGATGATTGCTAAGGAATGGGTTGACCCTGTAACCGGAGAAGTTGTTGAATCCTATGAGCCCAATTTGAAGGGACAGGTAATCTCACAGGATACATCGGAAACGATTCGGGAAACATTAGAAACAGTCGTTGCACAGGGGACGGGAAGACCTGCTTATGTGGATGGATATCGTGTTGGCGGTAAGACGGGTACAGCTCAAAAGGTAGGCCCAAACGGCGGTTATTTAGAAAATAACTATATTGTATCCTTTATCGGTTTTGCGCCTGCGGACGATCCTGAAATTGTCGTTTATCTGGCTGTCGATAATCCTAAAAATACGATTCAATTTGGTGGTGTTGTTGCTGCACCTGTAGTCGGAACAATTATTGATGACAGTCTGCGGGCAATGGGTGTAGAGAAGCGTACAGACGGATTAGAAAAAGAATATGCCTGGCCAGACCAGCCTAAAATTGAAGTACCGGATTTTATTGGAGATAGTACGGATAAATTGGCCGAGTATCCTTTAGATCTTTCCATTGAAGTAAATGGCGAAGGAGATGAAATTATTGATCAGTCACCAAAAGCGGGAACAATGCTAGAATCTGGAAGTACCATCCGGTTATTTTTAGGTCATGAAAATGATCGTTAAATCCTAAAAAATTTGCTATAATAGATTCTGTTATCTTTACTACAAATATAAAAATGTAAACAGTAGCTTTTCTGAAGTAAAAACTTATTCGGCAACCCTCTTAAACCAAAGATTGGTTGAGAATACATTAAAGGGAAAAGAATAGAAATAGGGTGTAAAAATGAAACTTATAGAATTATTAGATGGAATAGGATTCTATCAGACAACAGAATCAATACAGGATATAGAAATTGTAAATGTAGAAATGGATTCCAGAAAAGTAAAATCCGGGAGCTTGTTTGTATGCATTGAAGGTTATACCGTAGATGGTCATGACTTTCTAAAGCAGGCAATAGACAATGGAGCTGCAGCAGCAGTTATCTGCAAAGACGTGGATGTTGACGGGAGTATCCCGCTCATCCGCGTAAAGGATACAGGGCGTGCTTTAGCAATGCTCGCAGCAGTATATTACGATTACCCAACAACAAAATTCCCGCTGATCGGTGTTACTGGTACGAACGGGAAAACAACAACAACCTACCTGTTAGATACTATTTTTGAAAAACAGGGTAAGAAATCTGGTATTATTGGAAGCATCCAGGTAAAAATCGGTAATGAAACATTCCCGGTAGCTAACACAACACCTGATGCGTTAGAGTTGAATCGTATTTTTCATCAAATGCAGGAAAAGGAAGCAGATCAGGTCATTATGGAAGTTTCTTCGCATGCCTTAGACATGGGAAGAGTTTTTGGCTGTGATTATGATATTGGTATTTTTACCAATCTGTCACAGGATCATCTCGATTATCATAAAGATATGGATGATTATTTGCGGGCGAAGAGTCTTCTCTTTTCGGGATTAGGAAATGATTATCATCAAGGTAAGAAGAAATATGCTATTATCAATGAGGATGATGAATCCAGTGATTTATTAAAACGCAGTACAGCCCAGCAGGTGATCACATACAGCTGTAAGCAGGATGCGGATGTTATGGCAAAAAATATTATGTTATCTCCTGCCGGTGTAGCATTTAATCTTGTGACTCCAATCGGAACAACACATATTAAAACCCATTTAATTGGGATGTTCAATGTGTATAATATGCTTGCTGCGAGCAGCGCTGCAATCGCATCTGATATAGATTTAGAAGTGATTAAAGAGGCTTTGGAGGATATCATAGGAGTAGACGGCCGGTTTGAACCAATTAGTGAAGGACAGGATTTTTCTGTGATTGTTGATTTTGCACATACTCCTGATTCCTTGGAGAATGTCTTGCAAACCAGCCGCGAATTTGCGAAGCGTAAAGTTTATGTTGTTGTAGGGTGCGGAGGTGACCGGGACCGTACTAAACGTCCGTTAATGGCAGATGTTGCTGTGAAATATGCAGATCACGCGTTATTTACATCGGATAATCCGCGTACAGAGGACCCGGTGCAAATTTTGGACGATATGACAAATCATTTATCTGATAAAGAAGCAGCCTTTGAAGTGATTGTCGACCGTACAGAAGCAATTAAGCATGCTGTAGAGCTGGCTCAAAAAGACGATATTATTCTAATTGCAGGTAAAGGGCATGAAACTTACCAAATTGTTGGCAAAACAAAATATGATTTTGATGATCGTCAAGTTGCCAGGGAAGCAATTAAAGAGAAAGGGGAGTAAGGCATGTTGATTACTGCAACACAATTAATGGAATTATTCCCCCAGCATCAAGGGAGTGTACCAGCTGGTTTAGAAATTCATGAAGTGATTAAAGACAGTCGTACCGGTTCTCATAATGGACTATACGTGCCTATTTCCGGTGAACGGTTTGATGGGCATCAATTTATTGGCGGAGCAGTAGAAAATGGAGCAGTAGCAACCTTTTGGCAAAGAGAAATACCGCTGCCTGAAAATCTCCCTTCCTCTCTTCTGGTTCTTTTTGTAGAGGATACAGTAAAAGCATTGCAGAAGCTTGCAGCTGTTTATCGCAGGGAAGTTAATCCGACTGTAATCGGCATTACTGGATCAAATGGAAAAACAACTACAAAAGATCTGGCAAAAGCTGTTTTGCAGACAACCTTTAAAACTCATGCAACAAAAGGGAATTTCAATAATCATATTGGACTTCCATTAACGATTTTATCTATGGACCAGAAGACAGAAGTGCTGATTTTGGAAATGGGCATGAATCACTTTGGAGAAATAGAGCTTTTAAGTAATATAGGCGAACCTGATATAGCGATAATTACAAATATTGACGGACAGCATATTGAAAATCTGGGCTCTAAAGAGGGAATTGCCAAAGCAAAATTAGAAATTGTTTCAGGGATAAAACCGGAGGGTGTGTTAATTATTGACGGAGATGAATCTCTTTTAACAGATGCCGTTGTACCAGTTCGTAAAACACTAGTGGGACTTGGTGAGAATAATGATGTCGTTGTCAGCAATATAGCAGTTGAAGAAACAGTAACTACTTTCGAGATTGGCGAGGAATCCTATCAAATTCCGCTCTTGGGAAGGCATCATGCGAAAAACGCAGCTTATGTTATTAAGCTGGCTTATGAACTGGGAATAACATCCGAGGCAATACACAAAGCATTTGGGCAATTAGAGATGACAAAAATGCGCTTTGAAAAGCATGTTGGCCAAAAAGGCATTACAGTAATTAATGATGCTTATAATGCTTCACCTGCATCTATGAAAGCATCCATTCAAGTTGTAGAAGAAATGAAAGGATATCAGCATAAAATTCTTGTTCTTGGTGATATTTTAGAGCTTGGTGATTATGCGGAAGAATTCCATCGGGGTATTGCAGATGTGATTAATTCTGAGATTACAGCTGTGTATACGTATGGAAATAATTCCTATTACATACATGATGAGCTGAAAAGGAAGCTTCCTGAGCTGCCTGCTGTACATTTAGCAGACAAAGATGAACTTGCGGGTCATGTAGAAAAATATTTGCAACCAGAAAACCTTATCCTGTTGAAGGCATCAAGAGGAATGAAATTTGAAACATTTTTAGAGCAATTATGTTAAAGAGGATGTTCAAAAAGTCCAATAAAGATGACATGGCGAATTTCTGCGTTGACTGACATTTTCCTATACTCACGTATTATAAAGTATACGCTCCGTTCGGAAAATGCCAATCGCCGTGAACTTCTTGGTCCTATTTATCGGACTTTTTGAACAGGTACTTAAAGACATCTTATAGGCGTGTTTAAAACAGTCAGGAAATGGAATCAGTGCGGTATTTTGGGAGTTAAAGAACAAAACCCATGAGAATTGCACTGATTCTATCGTGTTTTTTTAACCACACCTATAGAAGGTTACAAATGAGGTGGAGAGAAAATGAATATTACAGGTTTATTAATTACACTCGCAGTAGCGTTTCTTATTACAGTTCTTCTATCTCCAATTTTTATCCCTTTTTTAAGACGATTAAAGTTTGGACAAAGTATTAGAGAAGAAGGCCCTGAATCTCATCAAAAGAAATCAGGAACTCCGACAATGGGCGGAATTATGATAGTTTTCAGTATTGTAATTACATCACTGATCATGGGAATGAGAACGGACAGTGGAATAGGCTATGAACTATGGTTATTACTTTTTGTATTATTCGGCTATGGTCTATTAGGATTTTTAGATGACTATATAAAAGTAGCAATGAAACGAAACTTAGGATTAACATCGAAACAGAAGCTATTTGGGCAAATTATTATTGCACTTATATTTTATTTTGTTTTACGCGGACAAGATTTCTCAACAGAGATTGCAATTCCGGGGACATCCTTTCAATTTGATATTGGCTGGTTCTATGCAATTCTTATTATTGTAATGCTTGTAGGAGCTTCCAATGCTGTTAACTTAACAGACGGATTAGATGGTTTATTGGCTGGTACAGCCGCAATTGCATTCGGTGCTTTTGCAATTATTGCATGGTATGGCGTGCCTAACGATATGGTAACAGTTTTTTCTTTAGCAGTAGTTGGTGCTTTACTGGGATTTTTAGTATTTAATGCACACCCTGCCAAAGTATTTATGGGAGATACAGGTTCATTGGCGCTAGGCGGAGCTATTGCGGCAATTGCAATACTTTTGAAACTGGAGATTTTATTAATTATTATTGGCGGTGTGTTTGTCATTGAAACGTTATCCGTAATTATCCAGGTCATTTCCTTTAAAACAACTGGAAAGCGTATTTTCAAAATGAGTCCGTTACATCACCATTATGAATTAGTAGGATGGTCTGAGTGGAGAGTCGTTACAACGTTCTGGTTTGCTGGTCTCCTATTTGCAATTCTTGCAATTTATATTGAGGTGGGTATGTAATGAATACAATGAAACAATTTCCAGAAACAGTGCTTGTCTTAGGGCTAGCTCGAAGCGGTACGGCTGCTGCCAGGGTCCTTTTGGACGGTGGTAAAGATGTAACAGTGAATGATCAGGCGGCATCCTATGACGATGATTCTGTACAGGAGCTTCAAAGAAAGGGAGCACACCTTGTACTTGGCTCTCACCCTTTAAGTGTTTTAGGGGGGATAGAGGTAGTGGTCAAAAATCCCGGCATCCGCTATGATCATCCGATTATCGCAGAAGCTATAAGGAGAAATATTCCTGTAGTCACAGAAGTAGAGCTTGTGTCTTACTTAACGCAACAGCCAGTCATAGGGATTACTGGTTCAAATGGGAAAACAACTACTACGACGTTAATTACAGAGATGCTGAAATATAGTGATTGCAATGTGAAACTTGCCGGCAATATTGGAATTGCAGCGACAGAAGTGGCACAAACAATGCAAGTAGATGAAAAAATGGTTATTGAGCTGTCATCTTTTCAATTGCAGGGAATATCAGAATTCCGTCCCACTACAGCAGTGCTGTTAAATATTTTTGAAGCTCATCTGGATTATCATGGTGATCTGGAAAGCTATGTAAATGCAAAATGTAATATATTTAAAAATCAGCAGGCGGATGACTATCTTGTATATAATGCGGATGACTCTACTCTTAAAGAAAGAGTGACTCATACAAATGCAAAAAAAATACCGTTTTCTGTAACCAAAAACCTGCAACAGGAAGGTGCCTGGACAAATGAAACGCATGTATGCTTTTTCGATGAAGCAATTATTGCATTGGAAGACATCGTGCTGGTCGGGAAGCATAATTTGGAGAATATCCTGGCAGCTGTTGCAGCAGCAAAACTAAATGGAGCAACAAATGAAGGAATTCAGCATGTCCTAAGAACTTTTTCTGGTGTGAAGCATCGTTTAGAGTTTGTTGGAATGATTCAAGACCGTTATGTTTACAATGATTCTAAAGCAACGAATATATTAGCCACTCAAAAAGCACTGGATTCCTTTAAAAAAGGAATTGTTCTGCTTGCAGGCGGGCTGGATCGTGGGAATGAATTCGATGAACTTATTCCTCATTTGAAAAATGTAAAAGCAATGGTTGTATTTGGAGAGACTGCTTCAAAATTAGAACGTATAGGAAGAGAGGCTGGCGTCCAGGTAATAAAGCATGCAGAAGGTGTTGATGATGCTGCAAAGATCGGATTTGCATTAACAGATGCAGGAGATATTCTGTTGCTCTCTCCTGCATGCGCAAGCTGGGATCAGTATAAAACATTTGAAGAAAGAGGAGACATATTTGTCCAAGCCGTTCATACAATAAACTAAGGGGCTTGAGCAAATTAATGGATCTGAAATAACAATAATAAACAAATTCGGACAAGCCGATTAGTTAATAGCATATTTAAAAATGCCCCTATTTCCAAAGTTTAATTTCATGGAAAGAAGGGGTATTTTTGCATAAATTCATTCAAAATCAAAATAAAGTGGATAAAATATTATTTGGAATAATTGTAATCCTATTATGTCTGGGTATGCTGATGGTTTATAGTTCATCTTATATCTGGTCAGAGTATAAGTTTAATGATTCATTTTATTACTTGAAACGACAGCTTTTATTTGCTGGAATCGGATTTATTGGGATGATTGTTATTTCTTATTTTCCCTATTATATGTGGAAAAAGTATGCAAAAATATTACTATTTGCTTGCTTTGCTCTGCTTATACTTGTACTAATTCCGGGAATTGGAATGGTTCGCGGAGGAGCACAAAGCTGGATTGGCATCGGTGCATTCAGTATTCAGCCATCTGAATTTATGAAACTGGGACTAATCATTTTTCTGGCATCTATTTTGTCTGACCATCAAAAATATATTACTTCTTTTAAAAAGGGGTTCTTACCGTGTCTGCTTTTAATTTTTACAGCATTCGGTCTAATTATGCTTCAGCCTGATTTAGGTACAGGAATGGTACTTGTGCTTACATGCATGATTATGCTTTTTGTAGCCGGAGCCAGGCTGTCCCATTTCTTTGGATTAGCAGGTATTGGAGTACTCGGATTTATTGGATTGATAGCTTCTGCTCCTTACAGGATTAACCGGATTTTAGCTTTTTTGAATCCATGGGAGGATCCTTTAGGGCATGGATTTCAAATTATTCAATCTCTCTATGCTATTGGACCAGGGGGGCTGATGGGACTGGGGTTAGGTAATAGCTTGCAAAAATATTTTTATCTTCCTGAACCGCAGACTGATTTTATTTTTTCTATAATTGGTGAAGAATTAGGTTTAATTGGAGGTTGTACAACTATTCTATTGTTTTTTCTGTTATTATGGAGAGGAATTAAAATTGCAATTGAAGCACCGGATTTATTTAGCAGACTGTTAGCAATTGGAGTAGCAGGTATGCTGGCGTTACAAGCGATGATTAACATTAGTGTTGTTATAGGATTGATTCCAGTTACAGGAATTACACTTCCTTTTCTCAGCTATGGGGGTTCTTCGTTAACCTTGACTCTCTGTGCAGTAGGTATTCTGCTAAGTATCAGCAGACATGCCAAAAGTATGGAGAAAAGTACGAAACCAATCATTTAAACTATTAGGAAATAAGAATCTGCATTAAAATTTATCGATGATAAATCAGATATCATCAGGTGATTTTGCAGATTATTGCAGGATGAGTAACCTTAAGCGGCGGAAAATAATATGTTTCCGCCGGTCACAAACTCATTTCCTCGATGCAAAGCGTATGTCATTTCAGTGCTGGGACAACGTTTTTTGCACTTTCCCACAAGAGTCTCCATGTTTTTCCTTCGTCAGCCAGCTTCATAATCATAGTTATACTTTCATTTCAGTTACAGTTTTGAACAAATCGTTTTTTCGGTTAGAAAATTGTTTTGTGTGGATTATTATTTATAGATAATCTACTAAAGATTTCACGTTACAACGCTGCAATTCTTGTTTTTTAGCTGGATCTGCTAGAGTTTTTCTAAAAAAAAGGAAAAAACTTTATAAACAATCGAAGTCAACTACGTGTAGCACCTTAATTTGTGATATAATTTTTGTAAATACGAGGGAATGGACTCATACAGTTTTATTCTCTGAAAATAATGGGTAAAGGAAGAAATGGAGATGAGTGATAAAAATATCGTTTCTATTGAGGATCGAATCCCAAAGTTGAAACAAGCTAGAAAGAAAAAAGCAAACAGGCGATTAATATTTTATCTATCTATATTTTTCTTTCTCATTGCTATTATTGTTTATTTACAATCTCCATTGAGTGAGATACGGTCGATTGAAGTAAACGGTAATATATTTTTAACGGATGAGTACATAATAGATGAATCGGGCTTAACAGAAGGATCAAATATTTGGTCTATGAATGCATCTTCTGCTGCATTAAAAATAGAAGATGATCCTGTCATTGAACAAGCATCTATTACCCGAAGCTTTCCCCGTACTGTAGTAATTGAGGTGGAGGAGCAGCCTGTTCTTGGTTATATCCAGGAGGGCAGGGAGTATTATCCAGTTCTGGCGGACGGCCAAGTTATCCAGCAAAATGCACAGGATTCTCTAAGCAATGCTCCATTAATGGCAGGATTTAATGAAGAGCAATTAACAGAGCTGGCCGGAGAAATGAAGGATGTTCGTCCGAGTATTTTTAATATGATTTCTGAAGTTGAACGGAATGATTCAGATACAGATGAAAAAGCCTCACTTATTACACTATATATGAGTGATGGTTATCTGGTACAGGGTAAAGCGGACCAAATGTTTGATAAATTGGATTACTACCCGTCAATTGTTTCTCAGCTTGAAGAGGGAGATAGTGGTATAATTCATATTGGGGTCGGCGTCTATTTTGAATCCTTCCAAAAAGATGAGATGGAAGAAGTAGATATCGAAGACGATATGGAAGAAGATGAAGAAACAGGAAATGAATAATTTGCAGAATAAAGTCATATATCATCCTTTTTTTACGAATGGTATACTGTCGATTTTTATAGAAATAGGTTACTTGAAAAAATAAGCATAAAATATGTTTATTTTTTATTCATTTTCTTTTAGAATTAAAGACTATACAAAGGATAACGTGGCAGTAAAAATATCACAGGCATATTTTTACGAGGAGGTGCTCTTTTTTGAACAACAGTGAAATATTAGTTAGTCTTGATATTGGGACAAATACTATAAAAGTAATTATTGGAGAAGTACAACATGACTCTTTAAATATTATTGGAGTAGGAACTGCAGCATCAAATGGAATGAAGAAGGGTGCTATTGTTGATATCGACCAGACTGTTCATTCTATCAGAAGTGCAGTCGAGCAGGCTGAAAGAATGGTTGGTATGGAAATTAACCGTGTTGTAGTAGGTGTAAACGGCCATCATATTCAGCTTCAGTCGTGTCATGGCGTAGTAGCTGTGCAAAGTGAGAATCGTGAAATTAATGATGAAGATGTAACTAGAGTGATTGACGGAGCTCAAGTAATATCCATTCCCCCGGAACGGGAAATTATTGATGTTATTCCAAAACAATTTATTGTGGATGGATTGGATGAAATTACAGATCCCAGAGGAATGATTGGTGTCCGTTTGGAAATGGAAGGAACAATTATCACTTGCTCTAAGACAATTCTTCATAATATCCTGAAATGTGTAGAGCGTGCTAATCTAGAAGTCTCAGATATTTGTCTTCAGCCGCTCGCAGCTGGTACAGTAGCCTTATCAAAGGATGAGATGAATATGGGCTCAGCCCTTATTGATATTGGTGGCGGATGTACAACAGTATCTGTATTTGAAAATGATCATCTGGCTGCGACAAGCGTAATCAATTTAGGCGGAGATAATATAACCAAAGACTTATCAATCGGTTTGCGTATCTCTACAGAAGAAGCAGAACAAATCAAATTAAATTATGGATATGCATTTTACAACGATGCTTCTGAAGAAGAAACTTTTGAAGTAACAACTATTGGAAGTAATCAGAAACAAGTATTTAATCAACTTCAATTAGCTGATATGATTGAAGCCAGATTAGAAGAAATATACACTTATGTTGATAGGGAAATTCGAAAAATGGGATATCAGGAATTACCTGGCGGATTTGTATTAACAGGTGGCACCATTGCAATGCCTGGAAGTTTAGAGCTGGCACAGGATTTATTTTACTCCAATGTTCGTGTAGCTATTCCAGACTATATTGGCGTCAGAGAAGCACAATTTACATCTGGTGTCGGTATCTTACAGTTTGCTTATCGTAACGCTAAAATTCAGGGGAAAGAATTGTATCCTGCAGTGGCAGTGGGAGATGAAGGTGAACAGCGGCAGGTAAAGCAGTCCAGACCTGCAAGTGAAAAGAAAGAAAAGAAAAAAGACAAGAAGAAAGAATCAGGATTTGCTAATCTATTCAAATATTTCTTTGATTGATTTCTGCCAGCAGAAGTTTATATCGGAAATTGTTCGTAATTAGTAGACTAGGAGGAAACCATAATATGTTAGATTTTGATACAAACATGGAAGAATTAGCAACGATAAAAGTTATTGGAGTTGGCGGCGGCGGAAATAATGCCGTTAACCGTATGATTGAGCATGGTGTAGAGGGCGTTGAATTTATCGCGGTAAATACAGATTCCCAAGCCTTAAATCTTTCCAAAGCTGAATCCAAGATACAAATTGGAGGAAAATTAACCCGCGGTCTTGGTGCTGGTGCCAACCCGGAAGTAGGAAAGAAAGCGGCAGAAGAAAGTAAAGAGCAGCTGGAAGAAGTATTAAAAGGAGCGGATATGGTTTTTGTTACTGCAGGAATGGGCGGCGGTACAGGAACAGGTGCAGCTCCAGTTATTGCACAGGTAGCTAAAGATTTAGGTGCATTGACTGTCGGCGTTGTTACCCGTCCATTTTCCTTTGAAGGAAGAAGAAGATCAACGCAGGCAATTTCCGGTATCGATACACTTAAAGGAAGTGTGGATACATTAATCGTGATTCCAAATGATCGTTTGCTGGAGATTGTCGATAAAAACACTCCAATGCTCGAAGCATTCCGTGAAGCAGATAATGTGCTTCGCCAAGGTGTACAAGGCATTTCAGACTTGATTGCAAAACCAGGTCTTATTAACGTTGACTTTGCTGACGTGAAAACGATTATGTATGATAAAGGTTCAGCATTAATGGGTATTGGTATTGCAACTGGAGAAACAAGAGCAACAGAAGCTGCTAAAAAAGCAATTTCTTCTCCGTTACTGGAGACTTCCATTGATGGAGCACATGGTATTTTAATGAATATCACTGGTGGTACAAACTTAAGTCTGTATGAAGTACAGGAAGCAGCAGATTTAGTTACTTCTGCTGCCGATCAGGAAGTTAATGTAATTTTTGGTTCTGTTATTAATGAAAATCTTAATGACGAGATTGTTGTAACAGTAATTGCTACAGGTTTTGATGAAAATGCACAACCAAAGGCAGATGCCCGTCAAAAACAACAGCGTCCAAATATAGGACAAACACAGCAGGCTGCTGCGAAACAATCAAATGAATCAAATCATCCTGTCAGGGAAAGAGAAACTTCCAATCCATCACCTTCTAAGCCTCGTCCAGAGGAAGAAGAGTTAGATATCCCGACTTTCCTGAGAAATCGCAATCGTAATCGTTAAGATGTAAATATGAGATAAAAAGCTCTGTGCTGGAGAAAATCCTCCAGCACAGAGCTTTTTTGATTTTGAGAACCAAACAGAAAGTTAAAATGCTCTATATCCTTGGACACAAAGTAAACGTTCCTGATTTAATAATATTTTTGCATTTAGCAAAGCAAATTATAAAATTATTTTCCTTATATCCTGTCATAAAGGCTGCTGATAAGGCCTCTCCACTACCTTCTAAAATCATTAGACATTAACTCTAAGAATAAGTGCTAAATAGCTTAATTTTGCATACAAGAATTGACAGACTTTTCTTTTTCAATTGTCTATACTTTCATCATACATTACTTCCTATCTATTTAAAAATATATTCAAAAAGCATATGGAAGGTAATTTTTTCACTGGCAATCAGCAACATTTTAGGGGGGTGCAGCAAAGATTGTCTATTTATTTAGACGTAATTTGGACATTAAATTTTATGGTGGATTTAATGCTGCTGATGCTTGTACAGCTACTTGCCCGAAGTCCAGCAAAAAAGATTCGTTTATTTATTGGTGCGTTTATTGCTTCATGCATTGTTCCACTGACAATTTTATATCCAAATTCATTTTTTAATCATGTTGTCGGTAAGCTAATTTATTCTTTTCTCATCATTTTTAGTACATTCGGATTTAAAAGTCTATATCGCTTTATTAAACTGTCATTGCTCTTTTATTTCGTATCCTTTGCAATTGGGGGAGGATTAATGGCGATTCACTTTTTCCTCCAGCGTCCGGTCACTGTTTCGCTAGAGGGCGTTATTACTTTTAATCAAGGCTATGGAGATCCTGTCAGCTGGTTATTTGTTATAACATGTTTTCCAATTATCTGGTATTTCACAAAGCGAAGAATGGACGAGCATGTGGGGGAGCAAGTGAAATATGATGAGATGCATAAGGTTATATTGACGATGAATCATCAGTCTTTTGAATCTGTCGGCTACATTGATAGTGGAAATCAGTTGATTGACCCCCTAACCAAACAGCCTGTAGTTATTTGTGACCGGCCATTTTTAAAGCAGTGGTTTGATGAAAAAGAATGGGAAGAGCTGCAACAGGTTAAGGAGACTCTTGATTTTGAACAGCTGCCAAAGAAGTGGGAGGATAAACTGCATATGATTCCGTATCAGGGAGTTGATGGAGCACATTCTTTTATGCTGGCAATCAGGGCTGAGGAGCTGACTATTTTTTATAATAATGATGTTTTACAGACGGCAAATGTATTAATTGGAATTCAATTTGGGGAACTGGAAAGAGATGGACAATATCATTGTCTGTTGCATCCCCTTGTGATTAAGCAATCTATTATACAATCTGCATAAAGGAGAGTGCGTCAAGTGTCTGTTTGGAAATTTAAATTAAAATTACGCTGGTATCAATTTCTGCGAAAGATTGGGTTAAAGCCAAAGGAAATCTACTATATTGGCGGGAGTGAGGCATTGCCGCCACCTTTGTCAAAACAGGAAGAACATGAACTGTTAAAAAAACTTCCTAAAGGAGATCAGGCTGCAAGATCTATGTTAATTGAAAGAAATCTGAGATTAGTGGTTTATATTTCTAGGAAATTTGAAAATACAGGAATCAATATTGAAGATTTGATCAGTATAGGAACAATTGGATTAATTAAAGCTGTAAATACTTTTAATCCAGAAAAAAAGATTAAATTGGCAACATATGCATCTCGCTGTATTGAAAATGAAATCCTCATGTATTTGCGCAGAACGAATAAATTAAAGACAGAGGTTTCCTTTGATGAACCACTGAATATTGATTGGGATGGCAATGAACTCCTATTATCGGATGTGCTTGGGACGGAAGAGGATATTATTACAAAAAGTATTGAATCGAATGTTGATAAATCACTGTTAAAATCAGCATTGGGTAAATTAAATGCCCGTGAAAAACAGATTATGGAATTACGCTTTGGACTAATTGGTGATGATGAAAAAACGCAGAAAGACGTAGCTGATATGCTGGGAATTTCCCAGTCTTATATTTCCCGTTTAGAGAAGAAAATTATTCGGAGGTTAAAAAAAGAATTTAATAAAATGGTTTAGCTTGATATATCAATTATTCTCCGCATAACATTGCTTTTTTTACAATTTTTCCCTGAATAAAAACTCTCCCCGGGGAGATACTGTCCTTGAACAGCATCTAAGATTGGGGAGGTTTTCGGGAATGACAAGACATAAAGTTGAAATATGCGGGGTTGATACATCAAAACTTCCAGTACTTAAAAATGATGAAATGAAAAAATTATTTATTCGAATGCAAGAAGAAAATGATATAACAGCCCGGGAAGAATTAGTGAATGGCAATTTGCGTCTTGTTCTCAGTGTCATTCAACGATTTAATAATCGCGGTGAATATGTTGATGATTTATTTCAGGTTGGGTGTATTGGTTTAATGAAATCTATTGATAATTTTGATTTATCGCATAATGTACGTTTTTCTACCTATGCTGTTCCAATGATTATTGGTGAGATTAGAAGGTATTTACGGGATAATAATCCTATTCGTGTATCCAGATCTTTACGGGATATTGCTTACCGGGCTCTGCAGGTCAGAGAGCAATTAATCAGTAAAACATCCAAAGATCCATCTCCCGCTGAAATAGCGAAAGAAATGGGAGTAGAGCAGGCTGAGATAGTCTTTGCACTGGATGCGATTCAAGATCCTGTTTCACTTTTTGAGCCAATTTACAATGATGGCGGCGACCCTATTTTTGTAATGGATCAGCTAAGCGATGATAAGGATAAAGATTCATCATGGGTAGATAAGCTATCCTTGAAAGAAGGAATGCACAGGTTAAATGCAAGAGAAAAAATGATTTTAAATAAGCGCTTTTTTCAAGGAAAAACACAGATGGAAGTGGCTGATGAGATTGGAATCTCCCAGGCACAAGTGTCCAGACTTGAAAAAGGTGCTATCAACCAAATGAATAAGCAAATGTTTGAATGAATATAAGCCTTGCCCACAGCGGTAAGGCTTTTTTTTAGAAAGTATATAAAAATGCTGAAGACTAGACGGTCCAACGGTTTTCATGGGGTGAGTAATCGCAGCCCCAGAAATACACTACACTTTCCGTGGGCCAGAGCTCATCTCCTCTAAAGAAGACTTAGCAATTGGCAAGCCGACAGTCGCAGACAAAGCTAAAGTCGCACTTATACCTGTGGTAGAAAAAAGAAGAGCACTTTTTTCTTGCGGAAGCATACAGGACGTATGTCAATTCGGTGCCTGAGACAGAACGTCGCGAACTTAACCGAACTTCCTTTTCCGTTTTGCGCGCATTCCCACAGGAGTCTCCGTATATTTCTTCTGGGACTGGGACTGCGATTACTCGTCCCATCAAAAAACTTCGCAGCGGACATCTCCTTAGCAAGAACAAGTGATTTTCTTGGTTTTTCTCATGCAAGTGAACCTCTGCATCACAAGAACATCTGGTTTTTATTTTCCATGAAAAAAAGCATGTTCCCATGCATAGGATAATAAGAGGGAGGGAGCTGGGATGGTGAAACTATCTGAATTGCAAATAAAAGAACTTATTGTTATGGACGATGGAACACGTTTAGGACATATTATAGACTTAGAGATAGATGGGAGAACTGGAAGGGTTATTGCAATTATTGCGGAAGGAAAAGGCAAAAAATCAGGAATGTTTGCTAAGGCAGGAGAGCTTTTTATTGCCTGGGAAAAAATTGTACGGATTGGAGAAGATGTTATCTTAGTGGAAAAAGTAAAAGGACCGGATCTCTATACAGAAGATTAAGGAGAAATTATCGATATAATGTGTTAAAATAAGACACAAAATTGATTTTAAAAAGATTGCTCAAAAAATTTAATGAAAATATAGTAATCAAAGGAATTTGAATTCATCATTAAAGCGAAAAGAGGGAAAGAGACATGGAGCCATTTAAGCTTAAAAGTGAGACAAGACTTCATTTATCTTCATTGGAGGAGGAAATTCCGGGTCTGATTGCAGGCTTTACAACAAAAAACGGTGGAGTAAGTGAGGGAGCCTACAGGCAATTAAATATGGGGCTCCATGTATTTGATGACGAAAAAAAGGTGTTGGAAAATCGGAGTATTCTAAGTCAGGAGCTTAATATCTCGCTTAACCGCTGGGCTTGCGGCGAACAGGTTCATGGAACAGAAATTCATCTGCTGGATATTGAAGATGCCGGAAAGGGCAGTATTTCATTTGATTCCAGTATATCTGGAGTCGATGGATTAATTACAAATGAAGCGGATCGTATACTTGCAACAGCTTTCTTTGCAGATTGTGTTCCGCTGTTTTTTGTAGATCCAACCACAAGGATAGCTGGCATTGCCCATGCCGGCTGGAAAGGGACTGTTGGACAGATTGCAGGGAAAATGGTTCAGGAATTGGAGCAGGCCGGAGCATCTGTAAAAGATCTGAAGGTTGCAGTTGGTCCGAGTATCTCCAAAGAAAGCTACGTTGTTGATGATACCGTACTATCTCATCTTAGTGAGGACCAAAAACAAAAATTCACCGAAGAAGTATCACCAAATCAATATTTAATTGACTTAAAAGAGCTAAATGTCGATATTCTTGTACAATCTGGTGTCTTTCGTCATAATATAGAGATAACAAAATATTGTACTTTCCAAGCTGAGACGATATTCTTCTCTCATCGTCGTGATAAAGGAAAAACAGGAAGAATGCTGGGGTTTATTGGCTTTGAGAAACAGAAGAAGTAATGGAGGAGTAGAATGGTTGCTGTAAGTGAAAATCTTATTAAAATTCAAGCAGATATAGAGCAGGCTGCGGAGAGAGCTGGCAGAAATAAAGAAGATATTAATATTATCGCTGTAACAAAATATGTTACAATAGAACGAGCAAAAGAAGCATTATCTGCCGGGGTAACCAACCTTGGTGAAAATAGAAATGAAGGATTTTTAGCGAAATTTGAAGAGATTGGGGAAAGTGCCACATGGCACTTTATTGGATCATTGCAATCCAGAAAAGTAAAAGATATTCTTCATCATATTGATTATATTCATTCACTAGATAGAAAATCTCTGGCAAAAGAAATTAATAAGCGGAGCCAGAAAACAGTTTCCTGTTTTGTTCAGGTTAACGTAAGCGGTGAGGAATCGAAGCATGGATTAGCTGAAGACAAAGTGGAACCCTTTATAAAAGAATTGGCTCTTTTTAAGAATATCCGCGTTGTCGGCTTGATGACAATGGCTCCGCATGTTGATAATCCGGAAGAGGCCCGTCCGCTGTTTAAAAAATTACGGCTGCTGCGCGATTACATCCAGAGCCTGCATTTAGACTATGCACCATGCGAATACTTATCTATGGGAATGAGTAATGATTATAAAGTTGCTGTAGAAGAAGGCGCTACACATATCCGTATAGGGACAAAACTGGTTGGCAAAGAACTTTAAAGTGAGGTGTAGAGAATGAGCTTTAAAAAGAAGCTTAAGAATTATTTCACTCTGGATGATGAATATGAGTATGAATATGTAGAAAATGAACAAGAAGAAGAACCCCCTCATACTCAGGAAAAAACAGCAGCGAGTAAAAATGTTGTGAACCTTTCCAGTATACAAAATACGAGTTCAAAGGTTGTCCTGGCAGAACCAAGAAATTATAATGAAGCTCAGGACATAGCAGATAACATTGTGAACAGACGTGCTGTGATTATTAATTTGCAGCGGGTGGATCATCAGCAGGCAAAGCGTATTGTTGATTTTCTGAGTGGAACGGTCTATGCCGTAAAAGGGGATATTCAGAAATTAGGTTCTGAAACATTCCTATGTACACCAGACAATGTGGAGATTACTGGAAGCATTTCTGAAATGTTGTATGAACAGGAAGATTATGATAAAGGATGGTAGCAGCAGATGTTGGCACAAATCGTTTCAATAATAAGTTTTGCTTTAAGCATTTACAGCTTTGCACTGATAGCATATATTTTAATGTCCTGGTTTCCGGGAGCAAGGGAGTCACAATTTGGGGAAATGCTAGGGAAAATTTGTGAGCCTTATTTAGAGATTTTTCGTAAATTCATTCCGCCGCTTGGTATGATTGACTTTTCACCAATTGTTGCTATACTCTTGCTGCAGTTTGCAAGACAAGGCTTTATGCAATTTGCAATGATGTTTTAGGATTCAGAGAAAGGGATGACCATGGAAGTTTATCAGCATTTTCGAAAAGAAGAACAGCCTTTTATAGATCAGGTCCTCTCCTGGAAAGACCAGGTGGAGCGGTCTTATATTCCGAAGCTGACTGATTTTTTGGATCCTCGTGAGCAGGAAATTGTACAGATGCTTTTAGGAACCAGCCAAGATGAACTGCAAACAGAAGCCTTTGGCGGGTCAGAATACAGCGAACGGAAAAGGATAGTTATTGCGCCTGTTTATGAAACCATTACAAAGGATATGTTTCAAATTCAACTTCTAGAAGCGGTTTATCCAGAGAAATTTGTAAGTCTGGAGCATCGTGATGTAATGGGGGCTTTTTTATCACAAGGTGTAAAGCGTAAAAAACTTGGAGATATTACGGCAGCAGATGGGAAAATTCATTTGCTGGCAGCAGGAGAGGTCGTTCCGTTTATTCAGATGAATTTGACCTCAATCAAAAAATCCCGTATCTCCTTTAAGGAACAATCCCTTGAATCTCTGGCTGTCAAAAAAGAAAATTGGAAAGAGTATGATAAAACAATCTCTTCCCTGCGATTAGATACAGTGATTAAAGAGATATATGGATTATCCCGAAAAGATGCAGCTGCACTTATTCAAAAACTGCTTGTAAAAGTAAATTATCGGGTAGTGGATGATGTGAAATTCCAACTACAGGAAGGAGATATGCTTTCTGTACGTGGAAAAGGCAGAAGCAAAATAGTTGAAATACGCGGGAGATCGAAGAAAGACAAAATTAAAATGACGGCTGCAATTTTACAATAAGTGCTGGCATTTACGCTGGAATTATTGAATAATAAAGAGAGAAATTGACAGCTTGGAACCGATTAGGGAGGTGGAGATGGTGGCATTATCACCATTAGATATTCATAATAAAGAATTTGCAAGAGGATTCCGGGGCTATGATGAAGATGAAGTTAATAAATTCCTTGATCAAGTAATGAAGGATTATGAAATTGTTATCCGTGAAAGAGATGAATTAGATCAAAAGGCAAAAGAGCTTCAAGAGCGATTAGGGCATTTTACAAACATTGAAGAAACGCTAAACAAATCTATTCTTGTTGCCCAGGAAACAGCAGAGGATATTAAAGGCAGCGCGCAAAAAGAAGCAAAATTAATTATGAAAGAAGCAGAAAAAAATGCCGACCGAATTGTAAATGAAGCATTAAGTAAAGCACGGAAAATTTCACTTGATGTAGAAGAATTGAAAAAACAAGCGAAGGTATTCCGTTCAAGAATGCGCATGCTGGTCCAGGCACAATTGGAAATGCTGGGTACAGATGATTGGCAAGAATTATTTGATACTGAAGTAGATGAAGACTTGGAACTGATGGAGCATGAATCATAAAGGCTTGACTTAGGATTGTATATTACATATAATTCATACAAGTATAATGTTTTTTTGACACTTATTTTACATTAAAAAAATCATGATGTTTATAGGAATACAATGAAAGAGAAAGTATAGAAGAATATTCTGTATAAGCGAGTCAGGGATGGTGTAAGCCTGATACAGAAATCTTTTAGAAAATCACTCTGGAGTAGCTGTTATGAATACACGTAGTAACAGCCGACTGTCCACGTTACGGATTTCGAGTGAATTTAATGCCGGGCATTAAATTTATAAGGGTGGTACCGCGAGTCTTCTCGTCCCTTTAGGGATTAGAGGGCTCTTTTTGTATATAAATAATTATTTTTTAGGTCATAAAAATAACAGGAGGGAATATCTTGGAATATAAACAAACACTATTAATGCCAAAAACAGCATTTCCTATGCGGGGAAATCTGCCAAATAAAGAACCTGAACGTCAAAAGAATTGGGAAGAAAGTAACCAGTATCAAAAAAACTTAGAGCGTACAAAAGGAAGACCATTATTTATTTTACATGATGGGCCTCCGTATGCGAATGGAGATATTCATATTGGACATGCGCTTAATAAAATCCTGAAGGACTTTATTGTTCGGTATAAATCTATGACAGGCTATTATGCTCCGTATGTTCCCGGCTGGGATACACATGGATTGCCAATCGAGACTGCATTGACAAAGAAAAAGAAAGTAAAGCGCAAAGAGATGTCTGTTGCTGAATTCCGTAAGCTTTGTGAAGAATATGCACTTGGACAAATTGACAGTCAGCGTACGCAATTTAAAAAATTAGGAGTTCGCGGAGATTGGGATAATCCATATATTACGTTAACAAAGGATTATGAAGCTTCCCAAATTAAGGTATTTGGAGAAATGGCAAGAAAAGGCTATATTTATAAAGGTCTTAAGCCCGTATATTGGTCTCCTTCTTCGGAGTCTGCACTTGCAGAAGCAGAAATTGAATACCAGGATAAGCGCTCACCTTCTATCTATGTTTCTTTTGAAGTAACAGATGGTAAAGATGTACTTGATGGTGATGAGAAAATCATTATTTGGACAACTACTCCATGGACGCTTCCTGCTAACTTAGGGATCAGCCTGCATCCAGATTTAAGCTATGTTGTTGCCCAAGTAAATGATGAGAAGTATGTTTTAGCAGAAGCTCTGCTCGAAGATGTCAAAGAAGTATTAGGCTGGGAAGATGTAACTGTTGTGAAGAAGTTTAAAGGTCAGGAAGCTGACAGAGTAGAAGCGCGGCATCCATTCTATGATCGCCAATCGCTTGTCATGCTTGGAGAGCATGTTACAACTGATGCAGGTACAGGCTGTGTTCATACAGCTCCTGGGCACGGGGAAGATGACTTCTATGTTTGCCGTAAGTATGGTATCGATGCATTTTGTCCAGTCGATGAAAAAGGCGTGTTTACAAGTGAAGCGCCAGGATTTGAAGGACTATTCTATGATGATGCAAATAAAGTAATTACGGAAAAATTAGATGAAACTGGTTCCTTGTTAAAATTAGAGTTTATTACGCACTCTTATCCGCATGACTGGAGAACCAAGAAACCGACTATTTTCCGTGCTACGTCACAATGGTTTGCTTCCATCAAGGACTTTCGCCAAGAAATCCTTGATGAAATTAAGAATGTGAATTGGTATCCGCATTGGGGAGAAACAAGACTATATAATATGGTAAGAGATCGTGAAGACTGGTGTATTTCCAGACAGCGTGCTTGGGGCGTTCCTATCCCTGTCTTTTACGGGGAAGATGGTACACCGATTATTACAGATGAAACAATCTCTCATGTATCTGATCTTTTCCGAGAGCACGGTTCAAATATTTGGTTCGAAAGAGAAGCAGAGGATTTATTACCGGAAGGATTTACATCAGAGCATAGTCCAAACGGTAAATTTACAAAAGAAGTTGATATCATGGACGTATGGTTTGATTCAGGTTCATCCCATGAAGGTGTTCTTATGAACCGGCCGGAGCTTCAGCGTCCGGCAGATATCTATTTAGAAGGCAGCGATCAGTATCGCGGCTGGTTTAACTCATCATTATCTACATCTGTGGCAGTGACAGGGAAAGCACCATATAAAAATATCATCAGCCATGGTTTTGTACTTGATGGAAACGGCCGTAAGATGAGTAAATCATTGGGTAATGTTATTGTTCCTTCTAAAGTACAAAAACAATTAGGATCAGATATTTTAAGACTTTGGGTTGCAAGTGTTGATTATCAGGCAGATGTACGTATTTCTGATGATATTTTAAAACAAACATCTGAAAGCTATCGTAAAATCCGAAATACCTTCCGTTTCTTATTAGCGAATCTTGCAGATTTTGATCCTGCTAAAGACCGGGTGAAGGATGAAGACCTGCAGGAAGTAGACCGCTATATGCTTTATCGCCTGCAGCAAGTGTTAAAAGGCGCACGTGACAATTATGAGCACTTTGAGTTTGCACCGGTGATTAATCAGGTTCATAATTTCTGTGCAGTTGATTTAAGCTCCTTCTATTTAGATTTTGCGAAGGATATTCTATATATTGAAGCTGCTGACCATCCGCGTCGCCGCAGTATTCAGACAGGCTATTATGAAATCCTGACAACACTTGTGCAAGTCCTTGCTCCAATTATTCCTCATACAGCTGAGGAAGTATGGGAATACATTCCGGGAGTAGAAGCGGAAACCGTCCACTTTACTGATATTCCTGAACCGCGTAAGGTTGCAGATTCAGAAGGTATTGTCGGGAAATGGGATCACTTTATGGAAGTGAGAGACGATGTTCTGAAAGCTCTTGAAGAAGCCAGAGCAGAGAAGGTTATCGGGAAATCATTAGAAGCAAAAATCACATTAGCTCCTCTTGATGAAGAGACAAAGCAGGTGCTTGAAAATGTAGCTGATCTGCATCAGTACTTCATTGTTTCTGAAGCAGTTATTGCAAGTGAAAAAGGCATCGGAAAAGAATATGATTATGTAGAGGTTGCAGTTGAAAAGCATCCCGGCGAAACATGTGAACGCTGCTGGGTTGTTTCTGAAACAGTAGGTGAAGATAAAGACCACCCGACACTTTGTGCAAGATGTGCCAGTGTTGTAAAAGAAAATTATACAAATTAAAATACTAAAAAAAGTCAGTCTTGAAAATAGGGCTGGCTTTTTTTAGAATAAGAAAGTATAAAAAATGCTGGAGATAACCGCTCCGACGGGTTTGATGGGGGAGTAATCTTAGGCTCCAGAAATACACTCCGCTAGAATTAGTATAAATTCTTTGTAAGAAAGAAAAAGAAACATATTTTCATATAGATGGGAGTGAATGGAAGTCAACTCCTGTGGGAAAAGCAACCGGTGAAGACCTGATCAGGAAGCGGTTTTCTTCCGAGGAGGCTAAACGTTGTCCGCGGAAAGCGACTTCCTGGGACTGGGACTGCGATTACTCGTTCCACCGAAGAGCTTTTGCGATTACTCGTCCCATCGAAAACCGTCGCAGCGGACATCTCTTTGGCAAGAGCACTTTTCCCTATGGTTGTTTCTTGAAAATTACCAGCATAAAGGATAAGATAAAAAAGACTTCCTTAGATTGGAGAAATGAACATGTGGAGATACTATCTGATTGCACTTGTCTTAATTGGAATAGATCAATGGACAAAATGGCTTGTTGCTACGAAAATGGAAATAGGTGAATCAATACCAATTATTAATGATTTCTTCTATATTACCTCCCATCGTAATTCTGGAGCAGCATGGGGCATTTTAGAAGGACAAATGTGGCTATTTTATATCATAACAGTAATTGTTATTGCCGGATTAATATACTTTTTACATACACATGGAAAACAAGATTTCCTGATTGCTGCAGGAGTTGGTGTATTAATAGGAGGAGCGGTTGGGAATTTTATTGATCGCATTTTATTTCAAGAAGTGGTTGATTTTGCAAACTTCTATATTTTCAATTATAACTTTCCGATATTCAACGTTGCTGATGCTTCACTAACCATAGGAGTTATTATGGTAATCATTGCAATTATATTGGATGAAAGAAAGCGGGGCAAAGAGAAAAAATGACAGTAAACCAGCACACAGTAACGGAAACAGAGCATAAAAAAAGAGTTGATAAAATTCTTTCTGATTTACTGCATGAACATTCGCGTTCACAAATTCAAAGCTGGATTGAAGAAGGCAATGTAAAGGTGAATGATGAAATAGTCAAGGCAAATCAAAAATGCCAATCAGGTGAAATGATTAGTTGGGAAATTCCAGAAACAAAGCCGCTTGTACTCGATCCGGAGAATATTCCTTTGGATATTGTCTACGAGGATGAGGACCTGCTGGTGATTAATAAAGAAAAAGGAATGGTTGTACATCCTTCTGCAGGACACCGTACAGGAACATTAGTACATGCGTTATTATACCATTGTACAGATCTGTCAGGTATTAATGGTGTGGAACGCCCGGGAATTGTGCACCGGATTGATATGGATACAAGCGGACTGTTAGTTGTAGCTAAAAATGATTTCGCACATCAGCATTTATCAAAACAGCTGCAGGAAAAACAGTTAAAAAGAATATACGAAGCAATTGTGCATGGAGAAATTGGTCATGAGACTGGATTGATTGATGCACCTATCGGCAGAGACCCGAAAGACCGTCAAAAAATGGGAGTTGTTGATAGTGGAAAACCAGCTGTTACACATTTCCGGGTGCTGGAACGCTTTCCTAAGTATACCTATGTTGAATGTCAGCTGGAGACGGGAAGAACACATCAAATACGTGTTCATATGCAATATATTGGTTTTCCGCTTGTGGGAGATCCTAAATATGGACAGCGTAAATCATTAGATGTACATGGTCAGGCTCTGCATGCGAAGCAAATTGCTTTTATACATCCAAGGACAGAGGAATGGATGGAATTTGAAGCTGCACCGCCTGCTGTCTTTACAGAGGCACTCGACCAAATCCGCAAAATGTATTGACAGATTCGTCACATTCTGACATACTAAATAAGAATAAATGAAGACCTTTAACAATAGTCCTGTGAGGCTAGGAAGGATACGTCAGCAAGTTTGCTTAAGGTATGCGTATGCCCTTTTCCATCAACAGGAAAAGGGCTTTTTTATACGGAAGGAGCGGAACCGGGATGAAGAAAAAAACAGAGATTCTTGATGCGGCTGCAATAAACAGAGCATTGACCAGAATGTCTCATGAGATTCTGGAAAAGAATAAAGGTGGAGAGAACCTTGTTTTAATTGGAATCAAAACAAGAGGCGTTCCGCTGGCGAAAATTATTCAGGAAAAAATAAAACAGATTGAATCGATTGATGTTCCTTTTGGTGAATTAGATATTACAATGTACCGGGATGATTTGGAGAAAAAAAGTAATCACGAGGATCCGCAAATCAATTCAGTTTCTATTGATATGGATATAACAAACAAGCAGGTAATCCTGATTGATGATGTTCTTTATACAGGCAGAACAGTCCGTGCGGCAATGGATGCAGTAATGGATGTCGGCAGACCGGCAACGATTCAGCTTGGTGCTTTAGTAGACCGTGGCCATCGTGAGCTGCCTATTCGGGCTGACTATGTGGGTAAGAATATTCCTACGGCTGAACAAGAAATAGTTGTTGTCCAGCTGAGTGAAGAAGACCAGATTGACCTTGTTTCTATTTATGAAAAGAATACATGATAACTTTTAATCAAATCCAGAGAGATTTGAAAGGTTGTTTAGTAAAGCGGATGCTTAATTAGGGCATTCGTCTAGCTCTCTGCAACCTTTGCAGGGAGTTTTTTTGTACAATTTTATAAAAAAAATGATAGCAAAGAAGGGAAGATGGGACGTGAAACATTTTATTTCCATGCAGCAATTATCGGGAGAAACGATTAATCACATTCTTAAAGAAGCTGAATCGATAAGAAAGTCACCAATTACGATTAATAAACAGCTATTTGCTGCAAATCTATTCTTTGAACCCAGTACAAGAACAAAAATGAGTTTTGAAGTTGCCCAGAAAAAATTGGGACTGGAAATGTTAGATTTGCATACAGAAGCATCCAGTCTTGTAAAAGGAGAATCATTATATGATACATCCAAGACCTTTGAAGCTATTGGTGCAGATGTATTAATTGTCCGTCATCCTTCTGATTATTGGATAGATGAAATAGAAGAAGAAGGACAACTGCGTATCCCTGTTATTAACGCTGGTTCAGGGAAAGAAGAGCACCCTACACAATGTATGCTGGATTTATTAACTATGTACCAGGAATTCGGTAATGTGAAAAGGAGAAAGGTTGTTATCGCTGGGGATATAAAACATAGTCGTGTTGCCAGATCAAACGCACTGGCTCTGGAAAAATTAGGAGCAGATGTTTTCTTGAGCGCAGCACCGGGCTTTGAAGACGATTCTCTGCACTTCCCGTACATTACAATGGATGAGGCAGTCGAAATTGCAGATGTTGTTATGTTATTAAGAATCCAGCATGAGCGTCATATTCACAAGGCAGAGACCTTCGATTATCTTTCTCTCTATGGACTAACAATGGAAAGAGCAGCAAAAATGAAGAAGCATGCCATTATTATGCACCCTGCCCCGATTAACAGAGGGGTAGAGATTGATACAAAGCTTGTAGAAAGTAAACAATCACGTATTTTTAAACAAATGGAAAATGGCGTCTATGTGAGAATGGCCATTTTAATGCATGTACTAAAAGAATGGGGGATTATTAATGAAAACGAAATTAACAAACGCCAAGCGCTTAACATCATCTAATGAACTGGTAAACTGTGAGATTTTAATCGAAGACGGCAAAATACGGGAAATAGCTTCTGAGATAACTGAACAGGCTGATCAAACCATCGACGCAAAAAATAACCTTGTATCACCAGGTTTTATCGACGTACATATTCATTTACGTGAACCGGGTGGTGAATATAAAGAAACGATTACAACGGGAACACAGTCTGCAGCGAGAGGCGGATTCACAACAGTTTGCTCTATGCCAAACACGAACCCGGTCCCTGATAATGCAGATACGTTAGACCAGCTGCTGCAAAAAATTAAGGCAGATGGAGTAGTTCGCGTTCTTCCATATGCTTCCATCACTAAAGGTTTAAAAGGAGAAGAACGTACAAATATTAAAGAGCTGTTCGAACATGGCGCATTTGCTTTTACAGATGACGGAGTAGGTATTCAGACAGCTAATCAAATGTTTCAGGCAATGAAGGAAGCAGCTGCATGCGGTGCAGCAATTGTTGCTCATTGTGAGGATAATTCCCTTGTTTATGGCGGGGTGACACATGATGGAGAAGTGAGCAAGAGGCTGAACCTTCCTGGAATTCCATCTTTAAGTGAATCTGTACAAATTGCCAGAGATGTATTATTAGCAGAAGCAGCTGATTGTCATTATCATGTATGCCATGTCAGCACAAAGGAATCTGTCCGTGTGATCCGTGATGCAAAAAAAGCAGGAATTAAAGTAACTGCAGAGGTTTCACCGCATCATCTGATTTTGAATGAAACAGATATTCTTGAAAATGATGCTAACTTCAAGATGAACCCGCCTTTAAGAGGAAGGGATGATCAAGCAGCACTGATTGAAGGGCTTTTAGATGGAACCCTTGATTTTATTGCGACAGACCATGCTCCTCATGGCGAAGAAGAAAAGGCAAATGGATTTTTAGAAGCTCCATTCGGTATCGTTGGATTAGAGACAGCTTTTCCATTGCTATACACACATTTAGTACAGAAAAATGTTTTAAACTTACATGAATTAATCGATAGAATGACAAAAAAACCGGCTGATGTTTTCGGACTTCCTTATGGAACAATGAAAGAAGGCGCTCCTGCGGACTTAACAATTGTTGATTTGGAAAAAACAGCTAAGATTGATCGTTATCAATTTGCATCTAAAGGGAAAAATACTCCTTTCCATGGCTGGGAGGTAACAGGATTCCCTGTCATAACAATTGTAGGCGGTAAAGTTGTATTTGAGGAGGGTAACCATGCGTAAACGTAATTTAATCCTGGAGGATGGAACAGTTTTTGAGGGATATGGCTTTGGAAGTGAAAATGTTTCTAAAGGAGAGATTGTTTTTAACACTGGTATGACGGGATATCAGGAGGTTATTACTGATCCAAGCTATTGCGGTCAGTTTGTAACAATGACTTATCCTTTGATTGGGAACTACGGGATAAATCGGGATGACTTCGAAACAATTACACCTTTTATTCATGGGTTGATTGTTAAAGAATACAGTGAACAGCCTTCTAATTTTCGGAATGAAGAGACCATAGACAGCTTCTTGAAAGCTAATAATATCCCTGGTATTTCTGGAATTGACACAAGAAAATTAACGCGAATCATCCGGAAGCATGGAACGATGAAAGCAGCTATTGTGTCAGCGGAAGAAGATATAGAAAAAACAGTGGAAGAACTAAGAAATACAGAATTTCCAAGAGACCAAGTAAAGAAAACTTCTACTGGCAAGCCATATGTTGTTCCGGGGAGAGGACGTCGGGTTGTATTAGTAGATTTTGGTGCAAAGCATGGTATTCTGCGCGAGCTGACAAAACGCGATTGCCAAATTACAGTTGTTCCTTATAACTACAGTGCAGAGGATATTCTCCGCCTTCGTCCAGACGGGATTATGCTGACTAACGGCCCTGGAGATCCAAAGGATGTACCAGAGGCAATTGAAATGGTGAAAGGAATTCTTGGCAAGGTGCCGATATTTGGGATCTGCCTTGGGCATCAGCTTCTGTCGTTAGCCTGTGGAGCAGATACCGAAAAGATGAAGTTTGGACATCGAGGTGCGAATCATCCGGTAAAAGATTTAGAAAATGATAAAACGTACCTTACCTCTCAAAACCATAGTTATGCAGTGAATCCGGCTACGTTAAAAAATACGGAGCTTGAATTAACACAAATCGCAATCAATGATGGAACAGTAGAAGGTGTAAGACATACTATTTATCCTGCGTTCTCGGTGCAGTATCATCCAGAAGCATCTCCAGGACCAGAGGATACAAATTATTTGTTTGATGAATTTTTAGAGCTTATGAAGCAACAAGAGAAGAAGCAGGAGGTTCATATTAATGCCTAAACGTACTGATATTCAAAAAATTCTCGTAATTGGATCTGGTCCAATTGTTATCGGACAAGCAGCTGAGTTTGATTATTCTGGAACACAGGCTTGTCAAGCATTAAGAGAAGAAGGATACTATGTTATCCTGGCTAACTCTAACCCGGCAACGATCATGACCGATAATACGGTTGCAGATAAAGTATATATGGAACCTTTAACAGAAGAGTTTTTAACAAAAATTATTCGTAAAGAGCAGCCGGACGCTATTCTGCCTACGCTTGGCGGACAGACGGGCTTGAACCTTGCAATGGAGCTTGTACGAAAGGGAATTTTAGAAGATCATCATGTGCAACTCTTAGGAACAGCGCCAGAGTCCATTCAAAAGGCGGAGGATAGAGAGTTATTCCGTAACTTGATGAATGAATTAAATGAGCCGGTGCCTGAAAGTGAGATAGTACATACAGTGGACGAAGCTGTAGAATTTGCCAATTTAATTGGTTATCCATTGATTGTACGACCTGCATATACACTCGGCGGTACAGGCGGAGGAATGTGCTACAATGAGCAGGAACTTAGAGAAATTACACATAACGGCCTTGTGCTCTCTCCGGTTAACCAGTGCTTAATCGAGCGTAATATTGCCGGTTTTAAAGAGATTGAATATGAAGTAATGCGCGACCATAAGGACCAGGCCATTGTTGTTTGTAATATGGAAAATATCGATCCTGTCGGCATACATACAGGAGACTCTATTGTAGTTGCACCGTCACAGACATTAAGTGACCGTGAATATCATATGTTACGCAATGCTTCCTTAAAAATTATCCGTGCGCTAGAAATTGAAGGAGGCTGTAATGTCCAGCTGGCACTGGATCCGTACAGCTTCCAATACTATATAATTGAAGTAAACCCGCGTGTCAGCCGTTCATCTGCTCTGGCTTCCAAAGCAACAGGATATCCAATTGCAAAGATTGCAGCGAAAATCGCAGTCGGCTATACACTGGATGAAATAACAAATCCAATTACCGGTAAAACATATTCCATGTTCGAACCGGCATTAGACTATGTGGTAACGAAATTTCCGCGTTTTCCATTTGATAAATTCACCTCAGGCGACCGCCGTTTAGGGACGCAAATGAAAGCAACAGGAGAGGTTATGGCGATTGGCCGTAATCTGGAAGAATCATTACTTAAAGGTGTACGTTCGCTGGAAATGGGTACAGAGGAGCTTCACCTGGCAAAAGCGGTAGAATTAGATAAAGAAACATTGAATAAACGCTTGAAGCGTGCAGATGATGAACGAATTTTTCTTTTAGCTGAAGCCCTGCGCCGCGGCTATACTGTTGATGAAATCTTTGAAATGACAAAAATTGACCGCTTTTTCTTAAACAGCTTAAATAAAATTATTGAAACTGAAAAAACATTAAGTGAAAATAAAAATGATACTGCTGTGTTAAAACAAGCAAAACAATTAGGAATAGCTGATGCTCAAATTGCCCGAATCTGGAACACCTCTCTTGATGAGGTATACGCATTAAGAAAAACAGAAAATATCTTCCCAGTTTATAAAATGGTAGACACGTGTGCAGCAGAATTCGAATCGGAAACACCATATTTCTACAGTACTTATGAAACGGAAAATGAATCAGAAGTATCTGAGCGTAAAAAAATCCTGGTGCTCGGCTCCGGCCCAATCCGAATTGGGCAAGGGATTGAGTTCGATTATGCAACTGTACATTCTGTCTTTGCGATTAAAGAGCTCGGCTATGAAGCGATTATTATGAATAATAACCCGGAAACAGTATCTACAGATTTTACTATTTCCGATAAGCTTTATTTTGAGCCGCTCACATTAGAGGATGTCATGCATGTAGTTGAACTGGAAAAACCAGAAGGCGTTATCGTACAGTTTGGCGGGCAGACAGCAATTAATCTTGCTGACGGATTGGAACGCCGCGGCGTGAAAATTTTAGGTACTGGTCTGGAAGCAATAGACCGGGCAGAAGATCGCGATAAATTTGAAATTTTATTGGATGAGCTTGATTTGCTTCGTCCACAAGGGAAAGCAGTACCGAAATTAGATCAGGCAATCGAAACAGCAAACCAAATCGGCTATCCGGTCCTTGTCCGTCCTTCTTATGTAATTGGCGGGAGCCGCATGGAAATTGTTTATAGCGAAAAAGAGCTGGAAAACTATTTAGCGAAGTCTGATAACATTGACTCAGCACATCCAATTTTAATTGACAAGTATCTGACAGGAATGGAAGCGGAAGTAGACGCAATTTGTGATGGAGAAACAACCATTGTTCCAGGAATTATGGAGCATATCGAACGTGCAGGTGTCCACTCTGGTGACTCTATGGCCGTATATCCTCCACAGCGTTTAAGTGAAGCTGTTAAAGAAAAATGTTTAGATGCAGCGGTAAAAATTTCACAAGCACTGAATGTGAAAGGGTTAATCAATATCCAGTTCATTATCCGTGATGAAGATGTTTACGTACTTGAAGTAAATCCAAGAGCGAGCAGAACAATTCCTTTCTTAAGTAAAATTACCGGCGTAACAATGGCAAACATTGCGACGAAATGTATCCTGGGTGAAAAATTAGCCGATATGGGCTATGAAACTGGCATTTTACCTGAGCAGGATCTTGTTTCAGTGAAAATTCCAGTATTCTCTTTTGAAAAGCTGCGCAGTGTGGATACGATTCTTGGACCAGAAATGAAATCTACCGGAGAAGCAATCGGCTATGATAAAACATTAGAAAAAGCGTTGTATAAAGGACTTATTGCTTCCGGATTAAAAGTTCCGCAAGAAGGCGGCGTATTATTAACAGTTGCTGATAAAGACAAGGCAGAAATGCTGGAAGTAGCAGAACGATTCCATCAGCTTGGCTTTCTACTCTATGCAACACAGGGAACAGCAGCATATATCCGTGAAGAAGGAGATATTCCGGTTGTTGAGGTAGGCAAGGTCGGACTAGATGAACCGAATGTACTTTCTATCATCGAGGAAGGAAAAGTACAATTTGTTATTAATACACTTAATTCCGGGCAAAAGCCAAGATCAGACGGCTTTTTAATCCGTCGTGAAGCTGTAGAGCATGGTATCGCAAGTTTAACCAATCTAGATACTGTTAATGCGATTATTAACGTCATCGACTCTACCACATTTACTGCAAAACCAATCAGTCAGCAAAAGGTGACACCATGATGAAGAAAAGACATGAAATGAAGGTATTATCCGTTGAAACCATTGCTAAAGAAACGGTTGAAATGAAATTATATCAGCCAGAGGTCAGTCAACAAACGGTGCCAGGGCAATTCTTGCATCTGCTTGTTCCGGGCTTTACATTAAGAAGGCCTATCTCTATTGCAAAAGTAGACAGGCAAGAGGGGACAGTTACCATCTTATTCAAGATAGTTGGTGGTGGAACAAAAGCTTTAGCGGCTTATCAGCCGGGAATGACCGTTGATGCGCTTGGACCAAATGGAAATGGCTTCTCTATAGATGATGTATCAGAAGGCGGGCGTGTACTGTTAATAGGTGGAGGAATTGGAATTCCTCCTATCTACCACCTTGCAAAACGCTTAAGTGAAAAAAATGTGGAGCTTGTTGCTGTGTTGGGATTTCAGTCAAAGGACTATGTCTTTTATGAAGAAGCATTTAAGAAAATAGCTGAAACATATGTGGTAACAAATGATGGTTCTTACGGACATCAGGGCTTTGTAACACATGTATTCCCTGAGGTCGGTGCATTTGATCAGTATTTCAGCTGTGGACCGCTGCCGATGCTGCGTGCAGTGACAACAGAGTTACAAGACTCGAAAGGTAAGGTATCTCTGGAAGAGAGAATGGGCTGCGGTGTTGGTGCGTGTATGGCATGTGTACTGCCGACAGTGGATAACAGCTATAAAAAGATTTGCAGTGATGGACCAGTATTTTCTGCACAGGAGGTTATCTTATGAACCTGGAGGTCAAATTACCTGGACTAACGTTAAAAAACCCAATAATGCCGGCATCAGGCTGCTTTGGATTTGGCAAGGAGTACAGTGAATTCTATGACTTAAGCCGTTTAGGCGCCATTATCATGAAGGCAGCAACCCAATTTGAACGCTTTGGCAATCCTACGCCAAGGGTTGCAGAAACGTCATCTGGCATGTTAAATGCTATCGGTCTGCAAAATCCTGGTGTAGAGCGGATTATTGCAAATGAGGTTCCAAGACTTGCAGAATATGATACTTCTATTATTGCAAATGTTGCAGGGAGCTCTTTAGAAGAATATATTTTTGTAGCCAGAGCATTTAACGAAACAAATGATGTGAATGCATTAGAATTAAATATATCCTGTCCGAATGTAAAAGAAGGCGGTATTCAGTTTGGGACAGATCCGGATATGGCTAAGAAGGTTACTGCAGCAGTAAAAGAAGCGAGTAATCTTCCTGTCTACGTAAAGCTGTCACCTAATGTGACAAATATTGCAGAAATGGCAAAAGCTGTAGAAGAAGCTGGAGCAGATGGATTATCAATGATTAATACACTGACTGGTATGAAGCTTCACCTGCCTACTGGAAAACCGCTAATTGCTAATCAGACAGGCGGATTATCCGGACCGGCGATTAAACCAATTGCTATCCGGATGATTTATGAAGTACGGCAGCAGGTATCTATCCCGATTATCGGCATGGGAGGAATTTCTACAGCGGAGGATGTTTTAGAATTTTTGCAGGCCGGTGCAGATGCAGTAGCAGTCGGTACAGCAAATTTCCAAAATCCTTTTGCCTGTGTAGACATTATTGATGCACTTCCAGAAACATTAATAAAATATCAATATACTTCGGTGCAAGATGTTATTGAAAGAAGGGGTGCAGTAGTATGAGCATCTATGTCGCATTAGATTTTCCAACGTGGGCAGATACGGAATGTTTTTTAAGAGAAAATGATTTAGCGGGAGTCCCCGTAAAGGTAGGGATGGAGCTTTTTTATCGTGAGGGTCCGGCAATTATTGAAAAGCTGCAGGCGGATAATCATCCAATCTTTCTTGATTTAAAGCTTCATGATATTCCAAATACGGTTCATCAGGCAATGAAAAATATTGCTCCTTTAAATGTGGATTTAGTAACAACACATGCGATCGGCGGAAAAGAAATGATCTACCAGGCAAAGCAGGGGCTGGCTGGCTCATCGACAAAGCTGATGGCAGTGACTATCCTTACTTCAATGGATAACGACGTATTAGATCAGGAGCTTGGTTTACAGGGGAATATTGAAGAGAACGTTATCCGCTTTGCATCTTTAGCAAAAGAAGCCGGGGCGGACGGGGTGGTCAGCTCTGTTCATGAGGTACCCGTGATAAAAAAACATTGCGGAAAGGATTTCTTATCAATAACACCCGGGATCCGTTTAGCAGATTCTTCCCAGGATGACCAGAAACGCGTGGCAACACCTGGAAAAGCAAAAGCACTTGGCAGTGATTTTCTTGTTGTCGGCAGAAGCATTACCAAAGCAGAAAATCCTAGAAAAGCATATGAACAAGTATTGAAGGAGTGGCAGCATGGAGAATAATGTAACAAAAGATTTATTAGCAATTGAGGCAGTACAATTAAATGTAGATAATTATTTCACATGGACATCCGGGTTAAAATCACCCATTTATTGTGACAATCGTTTAACCATGAGTTATCCTGCTGTCCGCAAAAAAATTGTTAAAGCATTTGCAGAAATGGTGAAAAATAGTGAAACAAAACCGGAAGTAATTGCCGGCTGTGCAACTGCCGGTATACCGCATGCTGCCTGGTTAGCGGAAGAATTGGATTTACCAATGGTATATGTACGTTCTAAACCAAAAGGACACGGAAAAGGCAATCAAATCGAGGGCGCATCTGTAGAAGGGAAAAAGGTACTCGTTATTGAGGATCTGATTTCCACCGGCGGATCCTCCATTCAATCTGCACAGGCACTGGAGCAGGAAGGTGCTGAAATTACTGCAGTATATTCCATTTTCACTTATGGACTTCCAAGAGCAGAGGAAGCTTTTACAGAGGCTGGTTTGTGCTATCATTCTATTACTGGCTTTGATCAGTTATTGGAGCTACTTATAGAAGAAAACAAGCTTACAGAAACAGAAAAAGAAACCGTTCTTGCCTGGAGAAGTAAGTTATAAGATGAAAAAAGGATATGAGGCCGGGGAGGCAGCATATCCTTTTTTCATTACTATTTTCCCCACATACTAATCCACTCATCAATGGCAAAGGAATGAATGTCATCTTCTTTTTTCTGTAAACGTATATACTTTTGCAGCTTTTTATCTGCTGTTTGTATAAAATGAATCACTTGCTGTTTTACTTCCACCGTATCCACCGTACGATTAAGCCAGTCTTGGAAAGGAAGTTCTTTTATCCGTATGTCATCCTGAATCAAAGTAAACTGGCATTTTGAAAAAAGTGCCTTCCATTCAGAAATCTTTTTGGCACGCTCATGACTTGGATCACGCATTTCTTCCAGCTGATTTAAAAATTGATCTTCTGCTTCATTCTCGGAAGCGACATTATCAACAAATAGACATTTTCCTCCAGGTTTTAAAACACGATATGCTTCATGAATAAACTTTTCAGGATGTGGAAAGTGGTGTGCTGCGATACGGCAGGTGACAATATCCATAGAATTATCAAGAAAAGGTAGTTCTTCGGCATCCGCGATAATAAATAAAATGTTGTCGTTTTCATTTATGCTGTTTCGGACATTTGATAACATTGCTGGTGTTAAATCTGTTGCAATAACTTGTTTGGCGGATGGAGCTAATGTTTTTGCGACCTGGCCTCCACCTGTAGCAATATCTAAAATAATTTGTTCTTTAGTTGGTTTTAACCAATCTGAAATTTTCTGTAGAGCTGCTGGATTACTGTGTGTACTGCTATTGACATAAGCATCTTCTCTTTTGGAGAATAACTCTTTGTTTAAAAGCTTCTTATCCATATAACATACTTCCTTCCGTTTCTCTATATAAAGTAAAGAAAATCTTCTTAATTAAATACTATATGCTATAATGAAATAAGTAAAATACTATATTTTAATCAAAAATGATAATTAATACTTATTGGAGGTTTTTCCTATGCGGATGGATGATTATGAAATCCTGTTAAAACTCTATGAAATTGGCACAATACGGGGAACAGCAAAAGCTATTCTCATTTCCCAGCCGGCAGTTACACAACGCTTAAAATACATGGAAAACTATTTTGGAGAAACGATATTTATACGGACATCAAAGCGATTATTACCAACCCCTGCCGGGGAACGGGTTATTCAGCATGCAAAAGAAATGGTGGAGAAGGAGCATCTATTTAAAAATCGTTTAGCAGAGACTGGAGAAGAAATAAAGGGGACACTATCAATTGCTTGTTCTTCATTAATCAGTCAACGTTATCTGCCGGATATTTTAGGAGAATATACGGCTGCCTATCCAAAGGTAGCTGTTGATTTAGTAACGGGAATCAGTGAGGATATCAGAAAAAACCATAAGCAATATCATGTATGTATTATTCGCGGTGATAAATTAAAAGAGACTACATCAATGCATTTGTTTGATGATCCCCTTTATATTTTTGATACAGAACCTTTTCCGGAGCACGGTATAAAAGAAAGACCAATAATCTCTTTTAAAAGCGATGACAGCATGCATGAACTTGTCGACAGCTGGTTATTTGAACAGCAAAATTATATAAAACCGCAAAAAAAGATGACAGTGGATCAAATTGAAACCTGTAAACAATTTATGAAGCAGGGTATAGGAATGGCTGTACTACCAGGAAGTGTCTCGAACCATCTCAAAGAGCATTACCCATATATTCCTTTATTTTTAGAAAAAGAAGCAGTGACACGTGATACCTGGGTCTGTTTTCAAGAAGGAATCCGTCAGCTCCCGCAGGTTGATCATTTTCTTAATCTATTGGAGAACTATGATTTTATTGCAGATTAAAAATAGAGTAACTTTAGAAAAAAAGGTTTAAAGGAATGAAATAAAGGAAATAGTACCTTTAGATTAAATTATAAAGGAGCAGTGATTTCGATGAGTAACATTATTTTCAGTTCAAAAGCAACAGCACAAAATGGAAGAGACGGCCATGTGAAATCAGATGACGGGATTATTGATGTTAACTTAGTCAATCCGGCTGGCAATAAATCAGGCGAAAAAGGCTCCAACCCAGAACAGCTATTTGCCGCCGGTTATGCGGCATGTTATGATGGTGCACTTAATTTAATGGCATCCAATAAAGGTAAAAATATTACTTCAGAAACAACAGCAGAGGTTCATTTCATGAAAGATCCTTCAGATGATGGCTTTAAAATCGGAGCCACTCTCCATATTAAAATTGAAGGCGTCAGTCAGGAAGAAGCAGAAGACCTGGCAGAAGCAGCGCATCAATTTTGCCCATATTCGAAAGCCACAAGAGGCAATATTGAAGTAGAATTGAAACCGACAGCGATTTAAAAAGCATATTACAAAAAACTCCAATCCTATGAGATTGGAGTTTTTTGTAATAGGAAGTACTTCCTATAAATAAAATGAAAAATCTTTTGCAGGAATTTTCATTGACTGGTCTAATTAATAGTTCTTCATCCCCTGCTGCAAAGAAACCATTTCCTCCGCAAGAGCTTGAAGTCTTTCCAGCACACGTTCATCAATAATTTCATCACTATCCATATTAAAAGCACTATTATGAACAAAGACATTTCCCGATGGAACGAGACCTTTAAAATAAGACAGAATTGATCTTAGATGATATTCCATAACAAGAAAATGTTTGTCTGACCATCCAGTTGCAACCATGCCTGTTACTTTACGTTTGAAGACAAATTCCGGCAAATGGTCCAGTAGATTTTTTAGCGCTCCTGATATGGATGCTTGATAAATCGGCGTACCAAAAACGAGAAAATCAGCAGATGAAATCTTTTTAACAATATTCCAGGTATCATCATTATAATCTGCTAAGGGAGCGCCATTAAAAAAGTCAATTTCATAATCCCTTATGTCGATTAATTCTGTTTTTAGGCTCGAATCGAAATGCCGGGCATGGACTAAGACCTGGTTAACTGCGATTGCAGTTTTGTCACCGGCGGGAGCACCTGATATTCCGACAAGTTTCATTTGTTTAACCCCTTTTCAAGTCTTTTTATTTTACCCGTAATTGATCCACAATATCTTTTGCCGGTGTAACAAACAATGTTTTTTGGTTATCATATGTCACGTAACCAGGCTTCGAACCATTTGGCTTTTTAACGTGACGGATTAACGTATAATCTACCGGAACAGAGGAAGATTGCTGTGATTTGCTAAAGTAGGCAGCTAAAATAGCGGCTTCCTCTAAAGTTTTTTCACTCGGTTCTTTGTCCCGGATGATAACATGTGAACCTGGAATATCTTTTGTATGCAGCCACACATCATCACGGTGAGCCAGGCGCATTGTAGCATATTCATTCTGTTTGTTATTTTTACCGACTAAAATAGTTATGCCGTCAGAAGACTGGTAGGTTTCCGGCGCGGGCTTCTGCGGTTTTTTTGCTTTTTTAGAAGAACGCTGCTTGCGCAAGTATCCTTCTTCTCTGAGTTCCTCACGAATTTCTTCAATATCATCTGTACTTGCTACATCCAGCTGCTGCAGCAATTGATCAAAATAAGCAATTTCTTCATTGGTTCGTTTGATTTCCGTTTCTATAATTTTACGGGAATTTTTCAGCTTTTGATAGGTTTTAAAATAATTCTGTGCATTTGCACTTGGTGATTTATTTGGATTTAAAGGGATTGTTATTTCCTGCTGATCCGGATCATAATAATCTACGACTGAGATTTCTTTTTGATTCGGCTTTACCAGGTGCATATGTGCTGTTAAAAGCTCACCCATTTTTTGATAATGGTCTGCCCGTTCTGATTTTTCAACGGTTTGCCGATGCTTTTTCAGCTTCCGAACATTTTTATCCTGTTCATTTTTAATAAAACGATAGAGGTCCTTTGCTTGCTGCTTGACACGGTCCCGTTCAGCTTTTCCTGAATAAAATGCATCGAGCATTGTGTTGACTTCTTCAAATACAGTATCTGCCTTTTCATCTGGGAGAGCCAGCACATGAAAATCTTCCTTTGGTTCCTGATAAATAGCGGGCTGATAATTATTTCCCTGTAATTGTTTTTGCACATGAGAAAGCATATTCTCATAGTCCTGGTTGGACCCAAGATTGACACTTTCAATCATTTTTTTTGTAACAAATGGAGAAAAGCCTTCTAATAAACCGAGGAGCTGCTTATCCATTTTACCTGCGTTAAAATCTAACTTTCTCACTATCGATGCACTGTCTGTATCTAAAATAGAAAATTTGTGCTGGTCAGGCGGCAATTGATAGGTCTGTCCGGGTAAAATTGTCCGGTGGCGATTTTGTGATAAAGAAACATGCTTCAGGCTGTCAATAATATGTCCTTTTTCCTGATCTACTAAAATAAGATTACTGTGCTTACCCATCAGCTCCATAATTAATTGTTTATAACTGATGTCACCTATTTCATTACGGGTTCGGATAGTAAATGTCACAATCCGTTCCATCCCTTTTTGCTCAATCCTTTCAATAACACTCCCGGCCAAGTGCTTTCTTAGCACCATACAAAACATAGGAGGCTCTTTTGGATTTGTATAAGAATCATTTGTTATATGAAATCGGGCATACGTAGGGTGGACAGAAAAAAGCAGACTGTGATTTATAGATTGACTGCGGACTGTCATGACAATCTCTGTTTCTGATGGCTGATAGATTTTATTAATTTTTCCTCTTTCTAATTTTGCTGCTAATTCTTCCGTAACCGCTCTTGTTACAATACCGTCAAATGGCATATGTGATCACCTCATCGGCAATTATAGCATCTTTTTAGAAGTTCGGGCATAGAAATGGATTAAGTGCTTGTACAATTCATGTCTGCCGGAGGAATGTATAATGAAATGGTATCAGCTCAATCAAAAAAAATTAGAAGAGACATTGCAGGTAAAAGCAGATGTCGGGTTAGGGGAGAAGCAGGTTGCGAAAAGACGTCAGCAGTATGGTGAAAATGTTTTAGCAGCGAAGAAAAAAATACCCGGATGGATTTTATTCCTAAAACAATTCCAGGATTTTATGGTATTAATTTTATTAGCTGCAACGTTAATTGCTGGATTATTAGGAGAGTATATTGATGCAATAGCTATTATGGTTATTGTATTAATTAATGGGATTATCGGCTATTTTCAAGAACAAAAAGCAGAAAATTCGTTGGAAAAACTGAAAGAGCTGTCTGCCCCGATAGCCAGCGTAAAACGGGACGGGCAATGGGTGAAGATTCCATCGAAAGAGGTAGTTGTAGGGGATGTCGTCAGATTTGCAAGCGGGGATAGAATTCCAGCAGATGTCAGAGTCATTCAAACAACCAGTTTGGAAACGGAAGAATCCGCTTTGACAGGAGAATCACTTCCTGTTGCTAAACATACAAAAGAAATCAGAATGGATGGTTTAGAAGCACAGGATCAAGTAAATATGGCCTTTATGGGGACACTTGTTACACGTGGATCAGGAGAGGGTATTGTTGTCGGTACAGGAATGAAAACTGTAATGGGACAGATTGCTACATTGCTTGATAATACCAAAAAGACCATTACACCACTGGAAATGAAATTGGCGGAGTTAGGGAAAATATTAATTGTTGTTGCCTTATTCTTGACGATACTTGTTGTCGGAGCTGGTATTTTCCAAGGGCATCCTATGTATGAAATGTTTTTAGCAGGTATATCTTTGGCAGTAGCCGCTATTCCTGAAGGTTTGCCAGCTATTGTTACAGTTGCATTATCTCTTGGTGTTCAGAGAATGATTAAAAAGAAGGCAATTGTAAGAAAGCTTTCGGCAGTAGAGACATTAGGATGCGCTTCAGTTATTTGCTCGGATAAAACAGGGACAATGACCGAAAACCAAATGACTGTAAAGGAAATATATATAAACGGAAAAACTTTATATGTCACGGGTGATGGATATCAGACTCAAGGGGACTTTCTATACAATCAAAAAAAGATAGAAGATACTCATTCAAGTTTGAAATCGATGCTGCTCTATGGGATGCTTTGTAACCATGCATCTATTTCTTTGAAAAAAGGAAAAAACGTTGTAGATGGAGATCCGACAGATGGCGCGCTGCTCGTTGCTGCGTATAAATATGGCTTCCATGAAAATGATAAGCAGCCTTTTCGGATTGTGAAAGAAATACCATTTGATTCCAATCGGAAACGGATGAGTATTGTCATAGAAGATGAAAACGGAATGCGCTTATTAATTACAAAAGGGGCACCTGATATTTTACTTCCAAAATCTTCCTACATTCAAACCGAGGATGGGAAGACTGTTTTAACAAAAGAACAGAGTAAAAAAACGGAGCAGGCAATGGTATCTATGGCTGAAAAGGCACTTCGTACTATTGCGATTGGTTTTCGGGTATTATCTTCCTCTGATTCACTGGATTCTGCATTATTGGAAGAGGATTTGACGTTAATTGGCTTATACGGGCTGATGGATCCCCCGAGAAAAGAAGTAAAAGCAGCTGTTCGTGAATGTAAAGAAGCAGGAATTAAAACCGTTATGATAACTGGCGACCATGCACATACAGCCAAAGCTATTGCTAATCATTTAGAGATTCTTCCAGAGAGAGGGAAGGTACTGGAAGGAAAAGAATTAACACAAATGTCAGATGCTGAATTGGTGGATAAGATTGAAGAAACGTACGTTTTTGCACGTGTAACACCAGAGCATAAACTTCGTATTGTAAATGCCTTCCAGGAAAAAGGACATATTGTTGCGATGACAGGGGATGGCGTGAATGATGCACCTGCAATGAAAGCAAGTGATATAGGGATTGCAATGGGGATAAGCGGGACGGACGTAACGAAAGAAGCTTCATCTCTTGTTTTAATGGATGATAACTTTGCGACAATCAAATCTGCTATTCAAGAAGGCAGAAATATTTATGAAAATATTCGTAAGTTTATCCGCTACCTGTTGGCTTCCAATGTTGGAGAAATTCTAGTGATGCTTTTTGCCATGCTGCTTGGTCTGCCGCTGCCGTTGGTGCCAGTGCAAATTCTATGGGTGAATTTAGTGACGGACGGGCTGCCGGCAATGGCATTAGGAGTGGATCAGGCTGAGGAGGACGTGATGAAACGGGGTCCTCGAAATCCACGTGAAGGAATTTTCTCCCGAGGACTTGGCTATAAGATTATCAGCAGGGGAATATTAATAGGGGTTGTAACTTTAATTGCATTTATTGTTGCCTACCAAAATGACCCAAGTAATCTTGTCTATGCTCAGACCATCGCTTTTTCAACTCTTGTTGTGGCACAATTAATTCATGTGTTTGATTGCCGGAGTGAGAAATCAATTTTTGCTAGAAATTTATTTGAAAACCGTTATCTTATTTTAGCTGTACTATCATCGATGCTGTTGCTATTAGTCGTTATTTACTTCCCGCCGCTCCAGCCGATTTTCCATACAGTAACCTTGTCAGCAATTGATTGGCTGCTTATTGTCGGACTGGGAGCATTGCCAACCGTTTTATTTGGATTTACTAAAAAATAAAGAACCAACACCAAAATTTAATAGGTGTAATTATGACCCATTGTAACCGCGGATGAAAAACACTACGCTTTCCTGCAGGAGCCTCCGTGTTTTTCATCCGCTAACTAGTGTTACAAATATAATTGGCAGCTTATAGTAACCATTGGTTTAGGTGAAGGGCCAATATGAAAACAAAATAAAGGTTCATTGTAAAATAGAATGAAACAGCTATTCCATCCATGCGGTATCATTTTCAGCAGATTGGGATAGCTGTTTTATTTATATAACTCAACTTTCGCACATTACAAATAACTTGCTTGTCATAGTGATAGGTGTTGAGTGTTCCGTCCATCTATCTCTTGATAAAGCATAAACTCTATCTAGAAAGAAGGTAACGTGTAAGGCACCGCCTCCGCTAGAAGGAGATACCATACTGTTTAATACAACTGAACAAAAAGCGAGTATTTCATCCAACTCCATCAGGCGATATACACAAACTTCCTTTCAATAAAAAGATGATTTAACAACATGCAAGCGGGATATTGAAGAACATGTTCATTCTGGAATAGGAAGGTATAGACGCTTGCTCTTAGGTGCGAAAGTTGAATTGTTTAATTTAACCTATATAGAAAGAATTTCATAACATGGATAAACAAGCAATACAAAGCCCGAAGACATCACTCTATTTTCCTATTTCTTGGTTTAGCTCTTGTAACAAAAAAGTTTATAGTATAAAATTCAATAAAGATACAGTATAATGGTACTATTATAGATAGAGAAGAAATGCTAGGGGGAAAAAAATTGAATTTAAGTTTAATAAACATTGGCTTTGGTAATGTTGTTTCCGCAAACCGCATTATTTCTATCGTGTCTCCGGAATCAGCACCAGTGAAAAGAATTATTACCGTAGCCAGAGATAATAATAAATTAGTGGATGCAACATATGGACGACGTACCAGAGCTGTTATAATAACAGATAGCGATCATGTTGTATTATCTGCAGTGCAGCCTGAAACGGTAGGCCAACGGCTTGTTACCAACGATGAAATTGCAGACGAATAACGAAGCTGGAAATTAGGAGGAAATGGTTTGATTAAAGAGAAAGGCATTTTATTCATTTTATCCGGCCCATCAGGTGTCGGGAAGGGTACAGTACGCAAAAAATTATTTGAGGAAGAAATGGATCTTCAATATTCTATTTCCATGACCACCAGAGATAAAAGAACTGGTGAAGTTGATGGTGTCGATTACTTCTATAAATCGCGGGAAGAATTTGAAAAGCTGATTGAAGAAGGAGAGCTTTTAGAATACGCTCAATATGTAAATAATTATTACGGGACTCCCAGACAATATGTAGAGGAAACCATTGAAAAAGGATTTGATGTTTTTCTTGAAATAGAGGTGCAGGGAGCGATGCAGGTGAAGAAAAATTTCCCTCAAGGTGTATTTATCTTCCTATTCCCTCCTAGTTTAGAAGAGTTGAAAAATCGTATCGTTAATCGTGGCACGGAATCGCAGGAACTCGTCCTTAACCGTCTGAAAGAAGCACGTAATGAAATAGAAATGATGGATGCTTATGATTATGTTGTTGTGAACGATAAGGTTGAGACAGCAGTAGACAAAGTAAAAGCAATTATTAAAAGTGAGCACTTAAAGCGTGAAAGAATCGCTAAACAATACAAGCAAATTTTGGAGGATGAGTTATCATGATGTTAGAACCTTCTATTGATTCATTGCAAACAAAAATTAAATCAAAGTACAGCCTAGTTACTTTATCAGCAAGAAGAGCCAGGGAACTGAGTGAAACAAATGATGTTTTAGTAGAACATCCAAAATCACATAAATTTGTTGGGAAAGCATTGGAAGAAATTGAAGCTGGAAAACTGTATATTAAGAAATAAAACTTAAGATATCAAATTGAAAAGAGCCTTTGCACAGTGTGAAATTCTTTATACAAGAATTTTCGCGATGCAGAGGTTTTTCTTTTTGCGATGCTTCTTTTTTTCTTTTATTGGAGTTTTTCTACAAGCCTTTATTCGGCAGAAGAAGCTGATAATATGTTATAACTATGTATAGAGAAGATAAAAATACAGATTGGAATATGCCTCAAAATGAAGCGGGATAGATTAAGTTTTTTTATACAGCAGGCATACCCATCAAAAAATACACAGAGATTTAAATAAAGTGATTTTTAAAGTATAAATATGTGAAAAATAAACCAAAGAGAGGAAGTTTTTCCATGCTCAATCAGAAAAAAATACTTCTGGGAGTTTCTGGTGGTATTGCTGTTTATAAAGTGAGTGCTCTGGCAAGTAAATTGACGCAGCTTGGAGCAGAAGTGAAGGTTATTATGACAGAAAGTGCAACCGAATTTGTTACACCGTTAACCTTTCAAGCTTTGACGAGAAACCCGGTATATACGGATACCTTTGATGAAAAAAATCCAAAGAAAATAGCCCATATTGATTTAGCCGATTGGGCGGATATTGCAATTATTGCACCGGCAACAGCAAATATTATTGCGAAATTAGCTCATGGACAAGCTGATGATATGCTCTCGACAACAATGCTGGCTACACAGGCAGACGTATATATTGCCCCGGCAATGAATGTTCATATGTATGGACATCCTGCTGTCATTCAAAATATGAAGCAGCTTGAAAAGTGGGGTTATCATTTCATCGAGCCGGGTGATGGTTATTTAGCCTGCGGATATGTTGGCAAAGGCCGCCTGGAGGAGCCGCAGGAAATTATCACTGCAATGGAACGTCATCAGCAGAAAGCACTTGATATGCAGGGGCAAAAAGTACTTATATCTGCCGGACCGACAAAGGAAATGATTGATCCGGTCCGTTTTTTTACGAACCGTTCCTCAGGAAAGATGGGCTTTGCCTTAGCTGAAGCAGCGGCTGAACGCGGTGCAGATGTTACGTTAGTTGCCGGACCAGTTACAATAGATGCACAGCACCCCGCTATTACGCGAATTGATGTGGTTTCTGCCGAGGAAATGTATCATGTGATGAACGACCAGTTTGCAGACAAGGATATTGTTATTAAGGCTGCTGCCGTAGCAGATTATCGCCCGAAAGAGGTACATACCTCAAAGATGAAAAAACAAGAGGGCGATGATGTCATCACTTTAGAACGAACAAAAGATATCCTGAAAAAACTTGGTGAAAGAAAAGAAAATCAATTTCTGGTTGGATTTGCTGCCGAAACAGATACCCCTATTGAATATGGATTAGGGAAGCTGAAAAAGAAAAATTTAGATGCTATCGTTGTCAATGATGTCAGCCGCCAGGGTGCAGGATTTGAAGGGGACACGAATATTGTTACCTATATTAATAAAAAGGAATCTGTCACTGATTTGCAGCAGGCGACAAAAAAAGAGATAGCTGTACAGCTTTTAGACTGTATTTTACAAGATATGAAGGATGATTCCATTTGAAAATTGCAAGTGTCATAGTTGATGTTCCATCAAGTGCAACAAATCAAACATACGATTATCTGGTTCCAGAGAGATATCATGAAATAATTACTCCTGGTATGCGGGTCACTGTACCTTTTGGACCGCGGAAAATCATGGGATTTGTTGTACAGCTGAAGAATGAGACAAACTTAACAAAATTAAAAGAACTGCATGAGGTTTTAGATATCACACCTGTATTGACAGAAGAGCTGCTTCAGCTTGGCAAATCTGTAGCAAAAAAAACGCTTAGTCTGTATATTACTGTGTTTCAGACAATGCTGCCTCAAGTATTAAAATCACAGTATACAAAAGATTTAGTTCGAGAGACAGATGAATTCCTCAGTCCTGAATTAGAAGATTTATTTGCAGGAAGAGAATCGATACCCTTCGAAGAATTTACAGCATCTTCTATCAGCTATTATTATTTACAAAAACAAATAGAAGCAGGGCATATCACTATTTATTATCATGTGAAGTCGAGAATTACAAAAAAAAAGCAGACAATGGTCCAGTTAGATGTTTCAGAAATGCATGCTATGGAGGCACTGGAGGATTTATCGAAGCAAGCAAAGAAACAAAAAGAGCTAATCCAATATTTTATAGAAAATTCGGAGCCGATTGAACAGGCGAAATTAATTCAAATCATGGGCACCTCATCACAGACTGTTAAAGCATTAGTGTCAAAAGGGATTGTTAAGACATTTCAACAGGAGGTATTCCGCGATCCCTATAAAAATCAGTCTATTGAACAAACAGAAGCCTTCAAGCTTACGGATGAACAGGCTGCTGCTATGGATCCAATTATCGCATCTATAGATGAAAAAGAGGATAATGTATTTCTATTGCACGGTGTGACCGGAAGCGGTAAAACAGAAATATATTTACAATCTATTCAGCATGTTATTTCAAAAGGGCAGGAGGCCATCGTTCTTGTCCCGGAAATTTCGTTAACACCGCAAATGGTCCGCCGCTTTAAAGGCCGCTTTGGGTCAAATGTAGCTGTAATGCATAGTGGGCTTTCCGCTGGAGAAAAATATGATGAATGGAGAAAAATTCAGCAGAAACAGGTTCAAGTTGTTGTTGGAGCTCGTTCAGCGATATTTGCTCCATTCTCCAACATAGGTATTTTTATTATTGATGAAGAGCATGAAACAACATATAAGCAGGAGGATCAGCCAAGGTATCATGCCCGGGAAGTAGCGATTGAACGGGCGAATAGTCATCATTGCCCCGTAGTGCTGGGCAGTGCGACTCCTTCTTTAGAAAGCTTTGCCAGAGCTAAAAAGGGAGTTTACAAGCTTTTAACGCTCAGCCACCGTACAAATTATCAGCAAATGCCGAGTGTAGAGATTGTTGATATGCGCAAAGAGCTGCATGCAGGAAACCGGACAATGTTCTCTGCCTCTCTGATGGAGAATATGAAGGCTTGTATAGAACGGGGAGAACAAATTGTCCTGCTGCTGAACCGCAGAGGCTATTCCACATTTGTGATGTGCCGTGATTGCGGGCACGTATCTGAATGTCCACATTGTGACATTGCTTTAACCTATCACAAGAACAGCCATCGACTTAAATGTCATTATTGCTCTTATGAACAGGCAGTTCCTGAAAGCTGTCCATCCTGCGGGAGTGATTCTATCCGGTATTTTGGAACAGGGACGCAAAAGGTAGAAGAATCCTTGGCAAAGCTTTTACCGGAAGCCCGTGTGATTCGAATGGACGTGGATACAACCAGAAAAAAAGGAGCACATGAAAAATTATTAAAACAGTTTTCTGAGAAGAAAGCTGATATTTTATTAGGGACGCAAATGATTGCAAAAGGTCTTGATTTTAAGGATGTCACCTTAGTCGGCGTTCTATCTGCAGATTCGATGCTGCATCTTCCTGATTTCCGTGCTTCGGAGCGTACTTTTCAATTATTGACACAAGTGAGTGGCAGAGCAGGAAGACATGAGCTTACAGGAAATGTGATTGTTCAGACCTATACACCGGAGCATTATAGCGTGACCTACGCTGCAAAGCATAATTTTCTTGATTTTTATCAGCATGAAATGGCCGTTCGGAAAGCATTTCAATATCCACCGTTTGTATTTCTTGTGCTGATTACTGTGTCACATGAAAATCATGTGCGGGCAGTCCAGGTTACAGGAGAGATTGTTAAGCAGCTTAGTGAGGTTGTATCTCCGGGTACAACTATCATGGGACCAACGCCTTCTACTATTGCACGGATAAAAGATAGATATCGGTACCAGTGCATGATAAAATACAAGAATGAACCGGAATTAATAAGTTATTTAGAGCATATTCAATCGGCTTATGCTGATGAGATTCGAAAACAATCTTTGCAGCTGTTTATTGATATGCAGCCCTATTACATGATGTAAGGAAATGAGGTAAGTATGATGAAACGGATCGTTTTTATGGGGACGCCGGATTTTGCTGTCCCTGTTTTACAAAAAATAATTGAAAATAAATATGATGTAGTTCTTGTTGTTACGCAGCCGGACAGACCTAAAGGAAGAAAGAAAATCATTACTCCTCCACCGGTTAAGGTGGAAGCTTTAAAGCATGGGATAGAAGTATTTCAGCCAGAAAAGCTAAAGAATGATTTCCAAGCACTTGCAGATGCCAAACCGGATTTGATTATCACTGCAGCTTATGGGCAAATTCTTCCTAAAGAAGTGCTTAAGATAGCACCTTTTGGGGCAATCAATGTCCATGCTTCCCTGCTTCCTGAGCTGCGTGGCGGCGCACCAATTCATTATTCTATTATACAGGGTAAGAATAAAACAGGAGTAACGATTATGTATATGGCAGAAAAATTAGATGCAGGTGATATCCTTACTCAGGTGGAGGTAGAGATAGAAGACACAGATCATGTCGGTACACTGCATGATAAGCTGGCCACCGCCGGTTCAGACTTGCTGATTGAAACATTGCCTGACTTATTTGCAGATAAAATAACACCAAAAAAGCAAGAGGACGAATTAGCAACCTTTGCATCAAATATAAAACGTGAGCAGGAAAAAATTGACTGGGATAGACCAGCAGGTGAGATTTACAATCAAATAAGAGGGCTTCACCCCTGGCCGGTTGCATTTACAACCTATGAAGATAAAGTAATGAAAATCTGGTGGGGAGAAGAAGTTTCTGAGTCAAATTCAACAAGCCCGGCAGGTGAAATTATAGCCAAGGATAGTGAATCCTTTACTGTTCAGTGCGGGGAACAAACAAGTCTTAAAATAAAAGAAATTCAACCTGCCGGAAAGAAACGTATGAAAGTAAAAGATTACTTACAGGCTTCACAGGACAGGATTCAAATTGGTGTAATACTAGGAGAATAATATAATTATGAAATATCAATTGAGACAAACAATGCTCGACATTCTTATTCGGATTGAAAAAGATAAAGGTTTCAGCAATCTGCTTTTAAATCATGAATTACAGCAAAAGGATTTGAACGAAAAGGATAAAAGATTACTGACAGAGGTTGTTTATGGAACTGTACAGAATCAAATAACGATTGATTACTATATATCGCATTTTATGAAAAATAAAAAGAAATTAGATTTATGGGTAAAACAGCTTTTAAGAATGTCTGTTTACCAGATGGTTTATTTGGAAAAAGTTCCAGATCACGCAGTGGTTCATGAGTCTGTTGAAATTGCTAAAATCCGAGGACATAAGGGAATAGCTTCATTTGTAAATGGTATATTACGCAGCATTCGACGTAACGGTCTTCCAGATTTAACTTTAATAAAGGACCCTGTAGAGCGGATTTCGATAGAGACAAGCCATCCTGTATGGCTTGTAAAAAGATGGACAGAAATGTATGGCAAGGAGCGGACAGAAGCAATGTGCCGCGAGAATTTAAGGCATTTTCCAATGTCTATCCGGGTTCAGCCTATGAAAATGGATCGTGAAGCTGTTATGGAGCAATTAGAAAAGCAAGGCTTTACTGTAACTGCATCACAGTTTTCACAGCAGGGCATTCTGATTCAAAAAGGAAATATATTTAAAACGAATCTGTTGCAGGAGGGATTTATAACCATACAGGATCAAAGCTCTATGCTTGCAGCAGAGTCCTTAAAGCTAAAGCCGGGTATGAAAGTGCTGGATACTTGCAGTGCTCCAGGTGGAAAAGCTACGCACATTGCTGAAAAAATGGCGGATCAAGGTGAAATTCATGCCTATGATTTGCATAAGAAAAAAGTGAAATTGATAGAAGAAAAGGCAGCTGTATTGGATTTGCATGCTATATCTGCTTTTCAAGGCGATGCCAGGAACCTTTATGAGCAGTATGAAGAGGAGAGCTTTGACAGGATTCTTATCGACGCCCCTTGTTCAGGATTAGGTGTAATTAATGGGAAGCCTGAGATTAAGTATGAAAAGCAGGCGTCTGATATTGAACGGCTTGCAACGATACAACTGGATATTATCCAGTCTGCAGCCAAACTGCTTAAGCCTGAGGGGCTGCTTATTTACAGTACTTGTACAGTTGATAAATTGGAGAATAATCAAGTTGTTCAAACATTTTTAGAAAATAATCCAGCTTTTGGCATAGATTTCTCGTTCAGGGAAGAGCTTTCCGAACCATTACAGCATGCTCCAGGCTGGTCGCCGGAAGGTTTACAGCTGTTTCCTCAGGATTTTCAGACAGATGGATTTTTCCTTACACGGATTAAGCGGAATAAGTGAGCAATTCTTATTAAGGAAAATCGGCCGTGAATACCAAGCTTCAAACGGATAGTGGATAATTTAAGCCCTTTTATAGTTAACGCATATGAAAGAAGTTTAAATATATTATTCAACTTGTACACTGCATAGTTTTATTATGCGGAAGATTGTGCAATAATTAAGGATAGAAATATTTATTCAAAAAATGAGAAATTCGTAATAACATTTTTATTGAAAAGCACTTAATAACAAAGTAATAATAAATGTTTGAAAAGGATATATTTGGATCTGTAAAGGGGGGAGCAGCTCTTGGAAGGGCTTTTCTTAACGCATTGCGGCCAAGTTCGCAACCATAATGAAGATGCAGGCGGTATTTTTGAAAATAAAACCAGCCAGCCCATTGCGATTATAGCTGATGGCATGGGTGGTCACAAAGCCGGGGATGTAGCAAGTATGCTGGCTGTGGAAAATATGAAAAAAAGATGGGAAGAAACAGAAACAGTTCAAAATCCAAACGATATTGAACAATGGCTTCAAAATATAATAAAAGAAACGAATGAGCAAATTTTTCGGAAATCTCAAGAAAACAAACAACTGGAAGGAATGGGAACGACACTTGTTGCTGCAGTTATGTCAGGCAGTTCGCTTACCATTGCCCATATTGGAGACAGTCGTTTGTACATTGCCAGAGGCGAGCATGTTGAACAGGTGACGGAAGATCATTCCTTTGTTAATGAGCTTGTTAAAAGAGGCGAGATAACAGAGGGGGACGCTGAAGTTCACCCCTATAAAAATTATATTATCCGTGCGCTAGGAACAGAGGCTCAAGTGGATACAGACATAAAAACTCTGACATGGGATGCCGGAGATCGATTATTATTATGCTCAGATGGTTTATCTGATAAGCTGAGTCAAACTGAATTAGCACAATTTATTACAGCAGATAAAGGGATGAATGAGATAGGTCAAGAACTTATTGATTTAGCGAACGAGCGCGGTGGAGAAGATAATATTTCGCTTATATTAATAGCACATGACGGTTCAGACTCGGAGGCAGGTGAACCTGCATGAAAAAGGGACACTTATTAAATGACCGTTATAAAATCGAAAGAAAAATTGGCGGAGGAGGCATGGCGAATGTCTTCCTTGCCAGAGATACTATTCTTGACCGTGATGTAGCAGTTAAAGCATTGCGGACTGACTATATCCATGATCAGGAGTTTATTGCCCGTTTTGACCGTGAGGCACAATCTGCAAGCTCTCTTTCCCACCCGAATATTGTAAATATCTATGACGTGGGTGAGGAAGACCAAACACTGTATATGGTTATGGAATATGTGGAGGGAATGACTTTAAAGGAATATATCCAACAATTTGGACCAGTAGAGGTTCCACTTGCTCTGGATATTATGAAGCAGATTTCTTCTGCGATTGCACAGGCACATGAGAATGATATTATTCATCGTGACATTAAGCCTCAGAATATATTAATTGATCGTTTTGGCCAGGCAAAGGTAACAGACTTTGGGATTGCTATGGCTCTTAGTGCTACAGCATTAACACAAACAAATTCTATTTTGGGTTCTGTTCATTATTTGTCACCAGAGCAGGCTCGGGGCGGTATGGCAACAAAAAAATCCGATGTCTATTCTTTAGGGATTGTACTATTTGAATTATTAACAGGAAAGCTTCCTTTTTCCGGACAGTCTCCTGTGTCCATTGCTTTAAAGCATTTACAAAATGATACGCCGTCTGTTAAAGAGATTAACCCGGATATCCCGCAGAGTGTGGAGAATATTGTGTTACAGGCAACAGCAAAAAATCCATTTTACCGCTATGCGGATGTCTATCAGTTTGAGGCAGCTCTGGAGACGGCACTTTCACCTGAAAAATTAAATGAAGAGCCATTTAAGATTCCGGATGAAGATGGCGATGAGACAAAAGCAATTCCGATTATTACAGATGAAGATTTGTCTTCGGAGGATGAAGCAGGCCAGACAATTGTCCATCAGGCAGATACGGAACCGACAAAAAGCTACCCTGAAGAAAGTAATGAGAAGAAAAAAAATAAGAAAAAGAAGGATAAAAAGAAGCCTTCCAGTAAAAAGAAAAAAATAATCTGGATTTCTCTGATCTTACTATTGCTTATTGCTATCGGCACTGCTGCTATTGTGTATGCTATGCAGCCAAAAGATGTTACGATAGACGATTTTGTCAATCAGCCGGCTGATGAGGCGAGAGATGCGCTGGAAAGCCAGAACCTGATCGTTGAAATAGAAGAGGTCAATTCGGATGAGGTTGAATCAGGATATGTTGAAAGAACAGATCCTGTTGCCGGAAGAACGGTCAAAGAAGGGGCAACGATAACCCTGTTTGTCAGCCAAGGGCCTGAACAAGTGGAATTTGATGATTATGTCGGAGAAGATTTTGAAGAAGTTAAAACACAGCTGAATCAGGAAGGATTTGACGATATCACGCCATTTGAAAGAAATTCTGATCAGCCGGTCGGTGAGATCATCTCCCAAGTCCAGCCGGATCCGGGGGCATCTGTAGTGCCAGCTGATACAAAAGTAATTTTTGAAGTCAGCGCTGGACCAGAAATGGTGAGCCTGAATAATTTGACAGGAATGAATGAAGAGGAAGTAAAGGCTTATTTAGATCGTAATGAATTAAGCATAAATCAGCATGAGGAGCATTCCGATAGTGTCGAGGAAGGGCTGGTCAGCAGTCAATCTCCTGAATCTGGAACGGAGGTAGAAAAAGGATCAACAGTAGATGTTTATTTCTCTCTTGGACCAGAAGAAGAACCGCCGCGGTCTCACTCTGTTTCTTTTACGGTTCCGTACACATTGGATGAAGAAGACCCCGGAGCTGGAGAAGAATCATCTGGTGATGAAAATAATGAAGAAGATCAAAATGATGAGACAAACGAAGAAAATACCGATGATGGAAACGAAGACAGTGAAAATACAGATGAAGGAAATGAAGAAGATACTGAAAACCAGGAGTCTGGAGAACAAATAGTCCGAATTTATATCGGTGATGCCAATAACGACATCTCAGATGTATATGAAGAACAGACCATCACAGAAGATACAGAGGTAAGGTTTACACTGACCATTGCACAGGGAACTGATGCAGAGTATCGAATTACCAGAGATGATGAGGTAGTTGCTGAAAGGACTGTATCCTATGAGGGAGAGGAAGAGTAGATGGCAGTAGGCAGAATTATTAAGGCATTAAGCGGCTTCTACTACGTACAGTCAAATGAAGGAATTTATGCCTGCAAGGGGAGAGGCCTTTTTAGAAATAAAAAAATCTCTCCGTTAGTAGGTGATTATGTAGAATTTGAAATCCGTAACGAAGATGAAGGTTATATTATGAAAATAAAAGACAGGTCGAATGAGCTTATTCGGCCTCCTATTGCTAATATTGATCAGGTATGTATTGTCAATGCAGCTACTTCACCGGATTTTAATCCGTTATTACTTGACCGGTTTCTTGTCCTTGTAGAGTCCAAGCATATTCAGCCTTTAATTTTTATTACAAAAATGGATTTAACGACACCTCAGGAAACAGCCAGAATTCAGGAATATCAAGCAGCCTACCAGCATATTGGCTATGAAGTGAAATTATTATCTTCGAAAGAGCCTGAGTGGATCTCTGAAGTAATACCTTATTTCAAAGATAAAGTTTCCGTATTTGCTGGCCAGTCCGGAGTAGGGAAATCAACCCTGTTAAATACGCTCGATCCTAATTTGTTTATAGAAACGGCGGAGATTTCTAAAAGTCTCGGGAGGGGCAAGCATACAACAAGACATGTTGAGCTTTTGACAATCGGAGAAGGTCTTGTAGCTGATACACCAGGATTTAGCGCATTAGAGTTTTCTGATTTAGAGTCCGAGGATTTAGGTGTTTGTTTTCCGGAAATAAGGCTTCATATGTCAGATTGCAAGTTCAGAGGCTGTCTGCATGATAAAGAACCTAAATGTGCCGTTAAAGCAGCTGTTGATGATGGTACTATAGCTGAATTCCGATATAATCATTATTTACGTTTTTTGGAAGAAATTAAAACAAGAAAGCCGAGGTATTAATGATGACAAAAATAGCACCTTCTATTTTATCAGCGGATTTTGCAAAGCTTGGAGAAGAGATTAAAGAGGTGGAGAAAGCCGGAGCTGATTACATTCATGTTGATGTGATGGATGGACATTTCGTTCCTAATATTACAATCGGTCCTTTAATAGCAGATGCCATTAAGCCAATTACGAATTTGCCGTTAGATGTCCATTTAATGATAGAAAATCCGGATGCATATATACCGCAATTTGCTAAAAGTGCTTCCATCATCACCGTTCATCAGGAGGCATGTGTACATCTGCACCGGACATTACAATTAATCCGTTCTCATGGTGTAAAGCCGGGAGTAGTAATTAATCCGGGAACACCGGCAGAAATGATTAAACCTGTTTTAACAGAAGTGGATCTTGTATTATTAATGACAGTAAATCCAGGCTTTGGAGGTCAATCTTTTATTAAAGAGGTAGTTCCTAAAATTGCTCAAATTGCAGCATGGCGTGAAGAAATGGGCTTGGATTTTGAAATTGAGATTGATGGAGGAGTTAATGAGGAAACTGCTCCTATCTGTACCGAAAATGGTGCAGATGTATTAGTTGCTGGAAGTGCTGTTTTTAACCAGAGTAATCGAAAAGAAGCTATTGACTTGATTCGCAAGAGTGCGAAGAAATAATGAAACGTGTTGGCATTGTGGGTAACGGTCCTAAAGGGCAACTACCCACTCTTTTAGACTATCAGGAAAAAATGGATTTTTGGATTGGTGCTGACCGGGGAGCGCTTTATTTAGCAGAACAAGGAATAACTATTGACGTCGCACTGGGAGATTTTGATTCTGTCTCTGAAAATGAGTACTCTATAATCGAAAAGTATGCAAAGGTTTTTGATAAACATCCAGTGATGAAGAATCAGACAGATTTAGAGATTGCTATTGATATGGGAATAGAGAAAGAAGCAAGTGAATTTTATCTTTTTGGTGTAACCGGAGGCAGACTGGATCATGCATTAATGAATATTCAATTGCTATATCCATTATTAAAGCAGGGAAAGCGTGCTGTTATTATTGATCAAGGAAATTATATGGAAATGTTTGAACCAGGTGTTTATTCCATTGAGCCTGAGGGATATTCCTATATTTCTTTTTTATCATTTACTCCGGAGGTTGCCGGATTAACTTTGTCAGGATTTTTATATCCATTAGAGAACCAGACCATACATTGGGGATCTTCTTTATGCATATCTAATGAGCTTAGTCAAAAAAAAGGTACTTTTTCTTTCTGTAAAGGCATACTAATACTAGTAAAGAGTTTTGATGCAGTTTAACTAGAAGCAAACAGGATGGTTAAACAGGGAGGGCCTTTATAAATGAAATTCTATACGATTAAGCTTCCTAAGTTTGTAGGCGGGTTTGTAAAAGTCATCATTGGTGTATTCAAAAAAGAAAAGTAATAGTAAACGAGCTTTTGTCACAGATGGCAAAAGCTCGTTTTTTAGGATAGGTTTGACCAGACAACAAAAAAACACCATGTAATTATGGTGTTTTTAGGGCATATGCACATATTTTCGTATATTATACACGTTCTACTTTGCCTGATTTTAATGCACGAGCAGATACATATACTTTCTTCGGTTTTCCATCTACCATGATACGTACTTTTTGTACATTTGCTTTCCAATTACGCTTGTTGGAATTCATAGCGTGAGAACGTTGGTTACCACTACGTGTTTGGCGTCCAGTTACAACACATTTTCTAGCCATGCTATTCCCTCCTTACATTCCAAAATCAGTATACCACTAACTTAATTTATCATAACTCACCCAATATTGCAATTGAATCTTTTTATTATCGAAGGAGAAGCTAAAGCAAATAGATTTCAAAACATTTTATTTTACTCTTTTGAAATGTTGTTTTGTTAAATAAGTAACTCTACTTTCGCACCTAAAAAATAACTTGCTTATCGTAGTGATAGGTACTGATCATTCCTTCCATCTATCTCTTGACAAAGCATAAACTCTTGCTAGAAAGAAGGTAACATGTAAGGCCACCGCTGCGGTGGACCGTTTTTCTTTCCCGGGGGTATACTCTTCAGCTAACTCTTGCCAAGAAGAGCACTTGGCAAAAGTGGATCTTCAGATGATGCTAATCCCTCAGGAGTTAAAACGGTCCGCTTTCGCTAGCAGGGGATTCTATACTGTTTAATACAACGGAGCAAATAGAATTTAGAACAGTAAAGAACATCTTTTTCGTGGTGCATATTAAAAATGTCCCGTCACGATTACTTGCCCCATCGAAAACATTTGTACGTCAGAAAGCGTAGTGGTTGGTTGCAGGAGCTATACACAATCTCCATTTCAATAGTAAGATGATTTAACAAAATACAAGCAGGATAATGAAGAACATGTTCATCCTGGGATGGTAAGGCATAGATGTTTATTCTCGGGTGCGAAAGTTGAGTAAGTAATAAAGAAAAATTGCTTGACAGATGAATAAAAATAATCCATTGTAATAGTGGAGTTTTTCTTCATGAAGAAAAACTTATAGGGAATAGCGGAGACGCAGGTTTCCCGATTCTCGCAGGCTTACTTTTAAAATAACAGAGCGTATAGTATAATCTTAAGCATAAATAGTTGAGAAATTGAAAATATCAAGACGTAAAGTCTGAAAAGATGATACTATATATTATTTGATGAATCATAATTCGTAATAAAAGGAGCTGTAGTTATGTCAATAGAGTTACATACAAACGATGGACTCGTTACAATAACAACAGATGTTATTGCAACAATAGCTGGTGGGACAGCTGTTGAATGCTATGGAATTGTAGGAATGGCTTCTAAAAGCCAAATTAAAGATAATATTGCAGAGATATTGCGTAAAGAAAATTATTCCAAGGGAATTGTTGTTCGTCAAGAAGACGGAAAGCTACATATTGATTTGTACATTATTGTAAGCTATGGGACAAAAATTTCTGAAGTGGCGCATAATGTCCAATCACAAGTGAAATATACGCTTAGTCAATCTCTTGGCTTAGAAATTGATTCGGTAAATATATTTATTCAAGGTGTTCGAGTAGAAAAAGAATAGAGCAGAAGGAGGAGAAGATGTGGTAGTCGAGAAAATTGATGCGGCGTTATTATCGCAGATGGTGCTGACAGGAGCATACCATCTTTCAAATAATGCACAAAAAATTGACGCTTTAAATGTATTCCCTGTTCCTGACGGGGATACCGGAACAAATATGAATTTAACAATTACTTCTGGAGCAAATGAAGTGAAAAAACTGGATACTGATAAAGTTTATGAAGTTACAAGTGCATTTGCAAAAGGACTATTGATGGGAGCCAGAGGAAATTCCGGTGTTATTTTATCACAGATTTTTCGAGGCTTTGCAAGAGCGTGCGAAGGTAAAGAAGAACTCTATGTGAAAGATTTTGCCGAGGCTTTCGAAGGCGCTGTTAATACAGCTTATAAAGCGGTTATGAAGCCTGTAGAAGGTACGATTCTAACCGTAGCAAAAGACTCAGGAAACAAAGCAGTTGAAATCGTAGATCATGATTTAGATATCATTGAATTTATGGAAGAAATATTAAAAGAAGCAAAAGCATCATTAAAGCGTACACCGGACTTATTGCCAGTTCTAAAAGAAGTAGGCGTAGTTGATTCTGGTGGACAAGGCTTAGTGACCATCTATGAAGGATTTTTGGCTGCTTTAAAAGGAGAAGAACTGCCGGAAGAATCTGATGCTGATAATAAAATGGAAGAAATGGTTAACGCTGAGCATCATAAAGTAACACAGGACTTTATGAATACAGAAGATATTGTATATGGATACTGTACAGAGTTTATGGTGAAATTAGAGGATGAAAAATTAAAACAGCACCCATTTGATGAAACGGCTTTTCGTAATGAGTTAAGCGAATGGGGCGACTCCCTTCTGGTTGTTTCTGATGAAAATATTGTAAAAGTCCATGTACATGCAGAATCACCGGGGACATGCTTAAACCTGGCCCAGCAGTACGGCAGCCTGATTAATTTAAAAATCGAAAATATGCGTGAACAGCATACAGCTATCGTTGGAGATAAAAATGAAAAGCAAAAAGAAAAATCTGCTTACGGCATTGTTACTGTGGCAATGGGAAATGGGCTGAAGGAGCTATTTGAGAATCTTGGAGTTGCAGTGGTAATTGAAGGTGGACAAACAATGAATCCGAGTACAAAAGACATTACTGATGCGATAGAAAAAGCAAATGCTGAAAAAATTATTATCCTTCCTAACAATAAAAATATCCTAATGGCAGCCGAGCAGGCAGCCGAACTGGCTGGTGGCCATGTCAAGGTTGTACCGACAAAAACAATCCCTCAGGGTATTAGTGCTATGCTTGTTTTCCATCCAGAAGCATCTTTAGATGAGAATAAATCTGCTATGGAAGAAGCAGGTAAACAAGTACGAAGCGGGCAGGTCACTTATGCAGTAAGAGATACTCAAATTGATGGGATTGATATTGCTAAAGGACATTTTATGGGGATAGATGAGGGTAAGATTGTAACAACACATAAGGATAAACAACAAGCAGCCCGGGACCTTATTGACAAAATGATTTCTGATGACAGCGAGATATTAACAATTCTTTCAGGAGAAGATGTATCAGAAGAAGATGTCGAGGCGTTAGAATCCTATGTAGAAGAGAAATACGATGAACTGGAAGTGGAAGTTCATCAGGGAGAACAGCCAATCTATTCTTATATATTTTCTGTTGAATAAGAATAAAACTACAATGTTTGAAGGTTGGGAGAAATGCTCCCAGCTTAAAGAATAGTTTATAACCTTTTTAATCGATACAAAGCCCAGCTTGATGTATATAATCAGGCTGGGCTTTGTTCTGTATTAATTTTTTATAAGGTATTCGAACGCATGATTGCTTTTTTTGATTAAATTGTGAATCAATCCCGGATTTTTGTTATAATAATATTAGTAGGCTTAAATAATTATAGGACGGTGTTATTCTATGAAATATAATTCCGTATTCGATATTATCGGTCCGGTTATGGTTGGACCTTCAAGTTCACATACAGCTGGAGCTGCGCGTATTGGCAAAGCAGCCAGGAATCTTTTTGGCAGACAGCCTAAATGGGCGAAAATACACCTTTATGAATCTTTTGCTAAAACCTATCGGGGGCATGGAACAGATTTTGCACTTGTTGGCGGTCTTTTAGGGATGGAAACGGATGATCCCCAAATTAGTAAAGCATTGCAGCTGGCTCAAGAAAAAGGACTGGAGATTGAATTCATTGAAGATAGTGCATCGGCAAATCATCCGAATACGGTTCGCATGATAATTGGAGATGACAGCGAACAGCAGGAACTGATGGGGATATCCATTGGTGGCGGTAAAGTGGAGATTACAGAACTAAACGGTTTTGAACTCAGGTTATCCGGAAATCATCCGGCTATTCTAATAATGCATAATGATCGTTTTGGAGCGATTGCATCCGTAACAAAGATCTTAGCGAAACATGAATTGAATATTGGTCATATGGAAGTAAATCGCAAAGATGTTGGTAAAGAGGCACTGATGGTTATTGAAGTAGACCAGAATGTAGATGACGCTATACTGCAGGAGCTTCAGGCAGCTGACCATATTACCTCTATTGCAAAGATTGTTAGTTAAAAAGGAGAAAGGGGGAAGATTATGTTTAGAACAGTGGCAGAATTAATAGAGATGGCAGAAAAAGAGAATATTCCGATTTCAGAAGTGATGATACGTCAAGAAATGGATGTTAAAGAGAAGTCAAGGGAAGAAGTTTTTTCAGAAATGGAAAAAAATCTTGTCGTTATGGAAAAAGCTATTGAGGATGCCCTAAAAGGTGTCCAATCAGTGACGGGACTCACCGGAGGGGACGCTGTTAAAGTACAAAAATATATGAAGGAGAAGACTCCTCTTTCCGGTAATTTAATGATGGATGCTGTCAGTAAAGCCATGGGGACAAATGAAGTAAATGCTGCTATGGGGATTATTTGTGCTACACCAACGGCGGGAAGTGCAGGTTGTGTACCAGGCACATTATTTGCAGTAAAAGAGCAGTTAAATCCGACGAGAGAAGAAATGATACGCTATCTATTCACTTCAGGGGCCTTTGGCTTTGTAGTGGCAAATAATGCTTTTATTTCTGGTGCAGCAGGCGGATGTCAGGCTGAGGTAGGATCTGCAGGAGCAATGGCGTCAGCGGCTATTGTAGAGATGGCAGGAGGCACGCCCAAACAATCATCTCATGCTTTTGCAATTACATTAAAAAATATGCTCGGTTTAGTGTGTGACCCGGTTGCGGGTTTAGTGGAAGTCCCATGTGTGAAGAGAAATGCAGCAGGATCATCTCTAGCTATTGTATCAGCTGATTTGGCATTAGCAGGTGTAGAAAGCCGTATCCCATGTGATGAAGTGATTGGTGCAATGTACCGAATCGGAAAGCAAATGCCTTCATCTCTGCGTGAGACTGGAGAAGGCGGCCTGGCTGATACACCGACAGGGCGGTTTTTGAAAGAAAAAATCTTTGGCGTAACTGTCTAGCTGATAGAAATATGATGTCCCATCGAAACCATTGGGATTATTCGCCTTGTTAAAACTATCTCACTTATGTTCTTGGGTGAAAGTCAACATCGGTTCAAAATGACGGAATGTAGTTGAAAACAGGCTGAAGCATAACTTTGGCACCCCTTTAAAAGGGGATGCTTCCTATACCTCAAGAGCAAAGAAAATTCGGCCAAAGTCGAATCATCTCCGAAAATGGAGGGAGCAATCTCTTTGCTTTTAAATAGGCGCAGCTTGCGCTTTTAGTTTTAGAAAAGGATGTTGGAAATGAACAAATCGATATTAGAAGTTAAAGGTGTTGGCGAAAAGTTAGCAGAACAGCTTGCTTTAATGCATATTTATGAAACTGACGATATATTAGAATATTTCCCATATCGATACGATATCTATGAAGAAAAACCTTTGCAAGAGCTGGTGCATGATGAGAAGGTCACGATTAAAGGGAAGGTCATTTACGATCCTTCTCTTACTTTTTTTGGAAAGAAAAAGTCCAGGCTAAGTTTTACAATAGAAGTGGAAGGTATTGCTGTCAAAGCAATTATGTTTAACCGGGCATTTGCAAAAAAACAGATTCAGCAAGGACAAGATATTACCTTAACAGGAAAATGGGATGCTCACCGGCTGCAAATTACAGTCAGCAAATATAAAATAGGGAAAATGGAAGAAAATGATTCGATTACTCCTGTCTATTCGTTGAAGGGAGAGTTGACTTCCTATAAATTTCACAAGCTTTTAAAGCAGATCTTTGACTCACATGAAGAAGATGTAACGGAGATTCTTCCTGTCTCTTATCTAGAAAATTATAAGCTTCCGAAACGGAAAGAAGCAGTAAAAACGATGCATTTTCCCGAGAGCAGAGTTGCTTTAAAACATGCACGGCGCAGGTTTATTTATGAAGAATTTTTACTGTTTCAGTTGAAAATGCAATTAATTAGAAAAATAAATCGTGAATCAACAAAAGGAAATGCTCAAGCGTTTCAGACGGACAAGGTAGATAGTTTTATCGCCTCATTCCCTTTCACCCTCACAGAGGCACAGCAAAAAGCGTTGACAGAGATTTTAAAAGATATGAAGAGTGCCTATCGAATGAATCGGCTCCTCCAGGGTGATGTTGGTTCTGGGAAAACGGCTGTGGCAGCAATTTGTTTATACGCTGCTGTTACTGCAGGCAAGCAGGGGGCATTAATGGTACCCACAGAAATTTTAGCAGAACAGCATTATCAATCTTTTCAGTCTATGCTGGGGGAAAGAGCGAGCATTGCTTTGCTGACCGGATCTGTGAAAGGGAAGAAACGCAAAGAGCTGACACAGAAAATTGAAAATCAGGAAATAGATATCGTAATCGGCACACATGCACTTATCCAAGAAGATGTCCTGTTTAAAAATCTCGGCTTAGCAATTGTTGATGAGCAGCATCGCTTTGGTGTTGCGCAGCGCAGAACATTGCGGGATAAAGGACTGGACCCTGATGTATTATTTATGACAGCTACACCAATTCCCCGGACACTTGCAATTACAACTTTCGGTGATATGGACGTTTCTATCATTAATCAGCTTCCTTCCGGGAGAAAAGAGATAGAAACATTATGGGTCAAGGAAAATATGTTTGAGCGGATTCTTGATTTTATTCAAGAGCGGGTTAAACAGGGTGAGCAGGCATATATTATAAGTCCTCTAATCGAAGAATCGGATAAATTAGATATTCAAAATGCTGTTGATCTGTACCATCAGTTATCAGCTTATTACGATAATGAAATGGAAATTGGTTTAATGCACGGCCGTTTATCTTCGGCAGAAAAAGATGAGGTTATGCGTGATTTTGCTGATAATAAAGTAAAAGTTTTAGTATCAACTACTGTTGTTGAAGTAGGGGTAAATGTTCCCAATGCTACGGTGATGGTTATCTATGATGCCGAGCGTTTCGGCTTATCACAGCTGCATCAGCTTCGGGGACGAGTAGGAAGAGGAGATAAACAAAGCTATTGTATTCTGATTGCAGAGCCTAAAGGAGAGGTCGGCAAGGAGCGTATGCGCATCATGTCAGAAACAAGTGACGGATTTGAGCTGTCTGAACAAGACCTGCAGTTACGCGGACCGGGAGATTTCTTTGGCAGAAAACAAAGCGGTATGCCGGAATTTAAAGTAGCTGATATGGTGCACGACTACCGAGCACTGGAAACCGCACGGCAGGATGCCCAAAATATTGTTGAGAACAATTTACTGCAAACCAAAGACTATCAGCAATTGAAAGAAATATTAGCAGATGAAGAAGGTCTTTTGGAAAAATTGGACTAAATAAAAGTATAGTCGGGCTATCGTGAAGAATCATCTTACGACAGACTCTATATTAGAAATTTAATTTTGACCTATTAGGCATGAAACACCATTATTATTATGAATTTTCTCCGGGAATGTGTTTACTCAACAGTGATTTCTTTCTGTTAAAATGTATTACTTTGTGTACCGATTAATTAATAGATTACTTGCATAAAAAAGGCTGCTATTATATATTACTATTAGTACCAAGTCATAAAGCGATGCTTCCCTCTGATGGGGGTTGGGTTCTTTCCCTGCGGAAACCTGAGCTAATCAGGAGATAAACTGACTGTTTTCCCCATTTATACGCATTGTTTCCTTCGAACTTCCATAGGGGAATGACGGATAATTATACTTTGATAAATTGAATTGACTCTCTGAAAAATATTAAATGAAAGTTTGATGGTAAAAATGAGACGCTCAAAAGCAGAACGACAATCGTTATTAAGAGAAAAAATAGAAGACTCTCCATTTGTAACAGATGAGCAGCTTGCGAAGGATTTTCAGGTGAGTATACAAACAATCCGGCTGGACCGTATGGAGCTATCTATTCCTGAACTCCGTGAACGGATAAAGTATGTTGCTACAAAGCAATGGAATGAGACTGTAAAAGCCTTGCCAGTCGAAGAAGTAATTGGAGATATCATAGATTTGGAATTGGATCAGCGGGCAATATCTATGCTTGATATAACATCAGAGTTTGTTTTTTCCAGAAATAAGATTGCCAGAGGGCATCATCTGTTTGCCCAGGCTAATTCATTGGCAGTAGCTGTAATTAACGATGAACTTGCTTTGACAGCCAAGTCTAACCTGCGCTTTAAAAGACAGGTGAAAGAAGGAGAGCGAGTGGTTGCAAAAGCTGTTGTTAAAGGCAAGGATAACCGCGGACACACGATTGTAGAAGTAAACAGCTTCGTAAATAATGAACCTGTACTTACGGGTGAATTTTTCATGTTTCATTCCAGTGAAAGTAAAGGAGAATAGATGAATGCGATTAGCAATTGATGCAATGGGAGGCGACCATGCACCAAAAGAAATTGTTTTAGGTGCAATGGATGCTGTAAAAGAAAATAAGGATTTACAAATAACACTTTATGGTGATGAGAAACAGATTAAACCAATTTTAACGGATAATCGACAAATCAAAATAATACATACAGATGAAAAAATTACATCAGAGGACGAGCCTGTGAAAGCTGTACGCCGCAAAAAGAATTCTTCTCTTGTATTAATGGCGAAGGCTGTCAAAGATGGCGAAGCAGACGCCTGTATTTCTGCTGGTAATACAGGAGCTTTAATGAGCGCTGGTTTATTTGTCGTGGGGCGTATACCTGGAATTGACCGTCCAGCGTTAAGTCCTACTTTCCCCACTGTAGATGGACAAGGGTTCCTGATGCTGGACGTTGGAGCAAATGTGGATGCGAAACCAGAGCATCTGCTTCAATATGCTATTATGGGTTCGATATATGTAGAGAGGGTAAGAAATATCAAAAGCCCTCGGGTTGGATTATTAAATGTAGGCACTGAAGATGGAAAAGGGAATGATTTAACTAAAAAGGCATTTCAGCTTTTAGAAAATGCTCCAATCCATTTTGTTGGTAATGTAGAGGCGAGAGATATATTAAACGGTGTTGCCGATGTTGTTGTTACAGATGGGTTTAGCGGAAATGTAGCATTAAAAACAATGGAGGGTGTTGCTGAAACTATCTTTTCACTTTTAAAAGGTGCGTTTATGTCCTCTACGAAGACAAAAATTGCTGCGACGCTTGTTAAAAAAGACTTGAAAGGCATAAAGGATCGTTTAGATTACTCGGAATATGGCGGTGCCGGCTTATTTGGGCTCCGTGCGCCTGTTATTAAAGCGCATGGCTCCTCAAAAAGCAGAGCGGTAACAAATGCTGTAAAACAAGCTGTTTATATGGTTGACAATAATGTAACAGCAACGATTCAAGAAACGATTGAGATGATGAATAACGAGGAGGAGAAATAAATGAAACGTATTGCATTTATGTTCCCGGGTCAAGGGTCGCAAGCAGTAGGTATGGGGAAAGACTTGTATGATGCTTACCCGCAGGTGAAAGAATTGTACAAAGAAGCAAATGAAGTTCTGGATATGGATTTACAGACCCTGATGTTTGAGGGTCCTAAAGAAACATTAACAGAGACAGAAAACACACAGCCTGCATTATTGCTATCCAGTGTTGCTGTTTCTCAGCTTTTAGAGGAAAACGGCATTCAGCCTTCTATGGTTGTCGGACATAGTTTAGGAGAGTACAGCGCACTTGTGGCAGCTGGTGCAATCAAGTGGCAAGATGCCATCCGGCTAGTTAAAGTAAGAGGCCGTTTAATGGAGCAGGCATTTCCTAAAGGGCAAGGAACGATGGCTGCTGTTTTAGGTCTTGATCAGGACAAAGTCCAGGAAGCTCTGAATCAAGTAACGGATGAAATTGTAGATATGGCAAATTTAAACTGTCCGGGTCAAATCGTTATCTCTGGTTCCGTTTCAGGAGTTGAACAAGCAACAGTATTATTAAAAGAGGCTGGAGCAAAACGTGTACTTCCGCTAAATGTAAGTGGCCCATTCCATTCCAGATTGATGAAGCAGGCGAACGAAGGTTTTGCAGCTTATTTAAGCGACACAGCTTTAGAAGATGCCAAAATACCTGTTTATGCAAATGTTTCTGCAGGAGCAGTCACTTCGAAGGAAACAATTAAAGAACTATTAGTACAGCAGCTATACTCACCAGTTCGATTTGAAGAATCTGTTCAAAATATGTTAAAAGAAGATATTGATGCATTTGTTGAAGTGGGTACAGGTAAAGTATTGTGCGGATTATTAAAGAAAATTGACCGGAAAACAAAAACGTTTGCTGTCCAGGATCAGGAATCACTCGAAGCGTTTATTCGCTGGTATAAGGAGGAAGAATAATGTTACAAGGTCAAACAGCAGTAGTAACAGGAGCTTCCAGGGGAATTGGCAGAGCAATTGCTTTGGAGCTGGCTAAAAATGGAGCCAATATTATTGTAAATTACTCAGGAAGTGAAGCAAAAGCCGAAGAGGTTGTGGGAGAAATCCAGGATCTTGGTGTAAAAGCAGTTAAAATTCAGGCAAATGTTGCTGATGAAGAGTCTGTAAAGCAATTAATGAAGCAGGCAATTAAAGAATTCGGTTCGATAGATATTCTGGTTAACAATGCCGGGATTACCAAAGATAATTTGTTGATGCGAATGAAGGAAGATGAATTTGATCAGGTGATTCAAACAAATCTTAAAGGTACATTCTTGTGTACAAAAGCAGTCAGCCGTCAAATGATGAAACAAAAAGCAGGACGTATTATTAATGTTGCATCTATTGTCGGAGTGAGTGGAAATCCTGGACAGGCTAACTATGTTGCAGCAAAAGCCGGTGTAATCGGTTTGACTAAAACGACAGCAAAGGAGCTGGCCTCCCGCAATATCTTGGTGAATGCCGTTGCTCCAGGTTTTATTTCTACAGATATGACCGATCAATTAAGTGAAGAACAGCAAGAATCTTTATTACAATTGGTACCACTTGAGCGTTTAGGAAAACCGGAAGATGTAGCAAGAGTTGTCCGCTTTTTAGCAAGCGAGGATGCGAATTATATTACAGGGCAGACCATTCATATTGACGGTGGAATGGTGATGTAATACAATTGCAGAACAAAAATAAAAACAAAAAATAATGGTATATTCTTGAAAGGAGGTGAACGGGAATGGCAGACGTATTTGAACAAGTAAAGTCAATTATTGCTGATCGTCTTGATGTAGACGAAGAAAAAGTAGTTTTAGAAGCTTCATTTAAAGATGACCTTGAAGCAGATTCATTAGACGTTGTTGAGCTTGTTATGGAATTAGAAGACGAGTTTGATATTGAAATCGCTGATGAAGATGCTGAAAAGATTAATACAGTAGGTGATGCTGTGGATTACATAAACAGCAAATCTTAATGAATAAATGGCTAAGGGGAAAGCTTCTTTGAAAGAGGCTTTCCTTGTATTGTTTATGAGGAAGTAAATATTTATAAGAATAAGCAAGTATAAAGAAGTATAAAAAATGCTGGAGATAGCCGCCGCAACGGATTTCATGGGGTGATTAATCTTAGGCCCCAGAAATACACTACGCTTTCCGGGGGCTGAGGCGTTGCCCGCGGAAAGCGACTTTCCGCAGCGGACATCCCCTCGGCAAGAACACCAGTATTTTAAAGACCAAATAATTTTCTTGTTTTTTCTTACACAATAAAGGAGGTTAATATGGACTTAAGTCAGCTGGAACAGGAATTAGGAATAACCTTTCAACAAAAGGATTTATTAAAAGAAGCATTTACACATTCTTCTTATGTCAATGAATATAAAAAAAGTAAGCTGAAGGATAATGAACGGCTGGAATTTTTAGGTGATGCAGTGCTTGAATTAGCTGTTTCACAATATTTGTATAGAAATAATCCCGATATGCCTGAAGGAGAAATGACCAAATTACGGGCGGCCATTGTTTGTGAAGCATCTTTAACTGTCTTCGCAAAGCAATCTAACTTTGGACAGTACATCCTTTTAGGGAAGGGAGAAGATAAGACCGGTGGGAGACAAAGACCGGCAATTTTAGCCGATGCTTTTGAGGCCTTTTTAGGAGCACTCTATTTGGATCAAGGCTTTGATGCAGTGCTGAACTTTTTGAACACACATATTTTCCCCACATTAACAGTAGATACATCAACAAGTGTGATGGATTATAAAAGCCATCTGCAGGAAATTGTCCAGCAGCAGAAAGACAGAAAAATTGAATATCAAATTATTAGTGAGCAGGGTCCTTCTCATCATAAAGAGTTTATTGCCCAGGTTATGATTCAGGGAGAACCGGCAGGAAAAGGGAATGGAAGAACGAAAAAAGAAGCAGAGCAAAAGGCAGCGAAAGCAGCATTGGAGAAAAAACTTCCAAAATAAAAAAGAGTTCCTTATCTTGAAAAAAACTCAAAAAACGTTACGCAAGAGTAATTTGGTTGCTTGTTCTTGCGTAACGTTTTTTACTAAATCTTTATTTTCGTATAGCCGCTAATTCATTAATAAAAGCTTGCGTTTCTGAGGCGCTTAAACGGCCTTTACTTACGACCATATCATACATCCATTTTAAATCTTCATATTTTTCGATATTGTAATCCTCTGCATCCATAATAGAACGATTTACTACTTGCAGCTTTTCAGCTAATTCTTGAAGCATGTATTCCATATTTTCTATACTTGGCTGTTCTAATTGCATGATGTCCTCCTTATATCTGTCCCTAGTTCAGAATTTATTATAGCATAATTTTTCTAAATCGTTAAAGACCGGTTTCTTAATTAATAGCGTGCAACACATAGGCTAAAGTGACATAATATGATAAAATATATTAGCTAAAGAATTCGGGAAATGATAGAAAAACATATTATGTTCTACATAGAATTTGAAAGACAATCATATAAGAAGTTGTACAAAAAGTCATCAAATGATTTCGGATGGACGAGTAACTACATCGATGTTCTCATGTTAAGGAGACCGCTACAGAATAATACTACGTTAGTTAGTGTATTACCATCAAAACTCATTTCATTAACCGGATAATATCGATAACTACAGTCCGAGTTCCGAATGATAAGTATTTTGTGGTCTTCTAGTTTCTGATTTACCGACTTTTTGAACATGTACGATAGATTTAATAACTATAAAGATTAGTAAGTTTTAGGAGAATGATTATGCATTTAAAGCGATTAGAAAGTGTTGGATTTAAATCCTTTGCAGAGCGTATTAGTGTAGATTTCGTACCTGGTGTGACAGCGGTAGTAGGCCCAAATGGCAGCGGGAAAAGTAATATTACGGATGCGATACGCTGGGTGCTGGGAGAACAATCTATGAAATCCCTTCGCGGATCAAAAATGGAAGATATTATATTCCAGGGGAGCGACTCAAGATCTCCTTTAAATATCGCTGAAGTAACACTTGTATTAGATAATAAAGACCAGCGTGTGCCGCTGGATTATGAGGAAGTCAGTGTGACCAGGAGAGTTTACCGTTCTGGAGAAAGCGAATTTTATATAAATAAGCAGGCGTGCCGTCTGAAGGATATTGTTGATTTGTTTATTGACTCGGGGCTGGGCAGAGAAGCTTTTTCTATCATCAGTCAGGGCAGGGTAGAAGAGATTCTCAGCTCAAAAGCGGAGGAGCGCCGTGTCATTTTTGAAGAAGCAGCAGGCGTTTTAAAATATAAACAGCGTAAGAAAAAAGCCGAATATAAACTGGCTGAAACACAGGAAAATCTGAACCGTGTCGAGGATATTGTTCATGAAATAGAACAGCAGCTGGAGCCGCTTGAACAGCAATCTAAAAAAGCAAAAGAATATCAGACCTTACAGGCCGAGCTTCAAGAAACAGAGATTTCAGTGTTAATTACCGAAATGGAGCAGATTCATAATGAATGGCAGCAGGTTTTAGAAAATTTAGCAGTGAATGAGAGGAAACAGAAAGAGCAATCGGAAACAATTCGTCTTATCGAAGAAGATTTAGGTAAAGAAAAAGAACTCGCACAGCAGTATGAAGCAGAGATAGAACTGCAGCAGTCAAACTTATTAGATGTAACAGAACGATTGGAGAAGTTTGAAGGCAAAAAACAGTTATTTGAAGAACGCTCCAAGCATGCAGACGAAAATAAAGAAAAACTTGCTCAGCAATTAGATCGGGTTATCTCTAATGTAAAAGTGCTCGAGGAGCAAAAAGCAAAAGAGCAGAACAAGCTGGAGCAGCTGGAAGCAGAAAAAACAGATACCTTAACCCAAAAAAAAGAAATAGAAAAGAATTTAGCAATAAGCCCGGAAGACGTTGCAAATCGAATTGAGGATTTAAAGGCGGAGTATATTGAATTATTGAATCAGCAGGCAGCTTACCGAAATGAAAAGCAATCAGTCAATCGGCAGCAGGAACAAATTGATGCTAAAAATGTTTCGCAATCAATGAAGTTTAAAGGCATGCTCACGGAAAGAAATGAGCTGGAGGATAAACAAACGTCAGTAGAAGCAATTCTGCAGTCACATCAGAAAAATTTAGAAGCTAAAAATCAGAAACTAAAGACGTTAAAGCTTGAAATGCAGTCGGAACGGGCAAAATACGAAGATGCACAATCAAAGCTTTATCAAGGTTATCAATATATTGAAAAGGTAAAATCAAAAAAAGAAATGCTTGAAGAAATGAAGGAAGATTTCCAAGGCTTCTTTCAGGGTGTCCGTCAGGTTTTACGGGCAAGAGAAGAAGGGAAATTAACCGATATTGAAGGAGCAGTAATTGAACTGATTGATGTCCCTAAGGACTATATTACAGCGATTGAAACAGTATTAGGAGGCCAGGCACAGCATATTGTTGTGGAATCAGATCAGGCAGCAAGAGCAGCTATTAATTGGCTGAAAAAAAACAATAGCGGACGGGCAACATTTCTGCCGCTGCAGTCTATCCAGCCGCGCTTTTTATCAAGTGAAGGAAAGCAGGAATTAAAAAATCATCCCGGCTTTATCGGGATTGCTTCTGAATTAGTACGCCCAAAGGCAAAAAAATATGCAAAAGCTGTACAGCATTTAATCGGAAATGTTGTCATTGCCAAAACATTACGTGATGCGAATGATATTGCAATAAAACTGCATAGGAGATACCGGATTGTGACCTTAGATGGAGATATGGTGCATCCGGGCGGGTCTATGTCAGGGGGGGCGCAGAAGAAGCAAAATCAATCTCTGTTTACCCGTGAAAAAGATTTACAAGAGCTGCACATGAGATTAGGGGAATACAAGCAAAAAACAGAGCAGTTCGAAAAAGGCGTACAACAAAAAAGAGATTATTTAAGGGAATTAGATGAAAAAATAAATCTCACTGAACAAGCTGTACAGAAAATGCAAAAAGATGTTCAGGACAGTCAAGCTGATTTTCAAACGCTGCAGGCAAAACTGACATCTATAAATGATAATTTATCCATCTATGATATGGATAAAAAGCAGAATGAAAAGAGTCATACAGAATTAGAAGACCGAAATGAAGTGCTGACAAAGGAATTAGAAAAAATTAGTAAGCAGCTTCAAATTGTACAAAAAGAAGTAGATGATTTAACAGAAGAAGAATCAAAATTAAAAGAAACACGTGCAAAATTACAGGATTCATTCTACGAAATTAAAGTAGCATTAGCAGAGCAGGAAGAACGTTTTAAATATCAGCAGGCTAATACAAAAGCGTTGCAGACACAGCTTGAACGGGCTGTGCTTGAAAAGAAGCAGGTAGAAGAAGAGCTTGAAACAATAACAGCAATTAAAAATCAAGAAGAGACCGAGGAAGAAATAGAAGAAAAAATTATTCGCACCAGAAGCTCCAAACAAGAAATAACTGAAAGCATTGAAAGGCTCCGAAAAAAAAGAAAAGAAAGCTCCGATATCCAGCAGACTCTTGAAGAGAAGCTGAAAGAAGCCCAGAAGCAGTATGCCATTACAAATGAGCATTACCAAAAGCAGGAAGTGAAATCCAATCGCATGGATGTAGAGCTTGATAACCGTCTGCATCAGCTTGAAAAAGAGTATACGATGACATATGAGATGGCGAAACGGGATTATCCTAAGGTTGAAAACATGGAAGAGGCAAAAACAGTTGTCAGCAGCTTAAAAGATAAAATCAACCAATTAGGCACGATTAATCTGGGAGCTATTGGTGAATACGATCGTATCTCTGAAAGATATCAGTTTTTAAAGGAACAAAGAGATGACCTTGTAGAAGGAAAGAGAACGCTATATACTGTTATTGGAGAGATGGACACGGAAATGAAAGAAAGATTTGAGTCAACCTTTTCAAAAATAAAGGAAGAGTTCTCCCAAGTATTTATGCATTTATTCGGCGGAGGTCACGCAGAGTTGAAATTAACAGATCCTAAAAATTTATTAGAAACCGGCGTAGACATTATCGCACAGCCGCCAGGTAAAAAACTGCAGCATTTAAGTCTTTTATCAGGAGGAGAGCGGGCCTTAACTGCAATTGCACTTCTCTTTTCTATTTTGCGTGTCCGGCCAGTTCCTTTCTGCATATTGGATGAAGTAGAAGCAGCGTTAGATGAAGCAAATGTAGTGCGTTTTGCTAAGTATGTGAAGAAATTCAGCAGTGAGACGCAGTTTATCGTAATAACACATCGTAAAGGGACCATGGAGGAAGCCGATGTTCTTTATGGTGTAACAATGCAGGAATCAGGCGTATCAAGACTTGTTTCTGTCCGTTTAGAGGATACAAAAGAATTGATTCAATCGTAGGGGGATATCAATATGGGATTTATGGATAAGCTTAAAGCTCGTTTTAAGCAAAATGAAGAGACAAAGGAAGTTTCTGAGAAATATCAAGAAGGTATGGCGAAGACAAGAAATACCTTCTCAGGGAAAATAAATGACTTAATTGCGCGTTATCGTAAAGTAGACGAGGACTTCTTTGAAGAGTTAGAAGAGGTTTTAATTACAGCAGATGTAGGTGTTTCGACAGTTATGGATCTTGTCGAGGAACTGAAAATGGAAGTGAAACGTCAAAAAATTAAGGATTCTTCTGAGATAAAGGATGTTATCTCGGAGAAACTCGTAGAAATTTATTATGGTGAAGAAGATAAGTCCATCCAGCATTTACAGCTGGATGGAGAGGGATTGCAGGTTATTCTTGTTGTTGGTGTTAATGGTGTCGGGAAGACAACGAGCATCGGTAAGCTTGCGCACCAGTTGAAAGCAGGCGGCAAGAACGTCATTTTAGCAGCTGGGGATACCTTCCGTGCCGGAGCAATTGAACAGCTGGAGGTTTGGGGAGAGCGCGCCGATGTTCCGGTGATTAAGCATAGTGAAGGAAGCGATCCGGCAGCAGTGATTTATGATGGAATTAAGGCTGCTAAATCCCGTGAAGCGGATGTTCTGATTTGTGACACTGCCGGAAGACTTCAAAATAAAGTAAACCTGATGAATGAGCTTGCCAAGGTAAAACGTGTAATCGAACGTGAGATTCCTGGTGCGCCCCATGAGGTTCTGCTTGTTTTGGACGCGACTACAGGCCAGAATGCATTAACGCAGGCACGCACTTTTTCAGAAGCAACAGATGTAACAGGCATTGTATTAACAAAATTAGATGGTACTGCCAAAGGAGGAATTGTGTTAGCTATTCGTAATGAACTGCAGATTCCTGTGAAATTTGTCGGTTTAGGTGAAGGAATTGACGACCTGCAGCAATTTGATGCAGATGCATTTGTATATGGGCTGTTTTCTGATTTAGGAATAAATGAAGAAGTAGAGGAAGACAAATAGGCGACAGCTGCTCGTCTACTTGACAATTGCTGATTTTGTTGGATATGATAAATGTAAAGGAAAATCACTTAACAAGAGGTGTACCCGGTGCTGGAAAAGACGAATCGGATAAATTATTTGTTTGACTTTTATCAACCGCTGTTAACACCAAAACAGCGCAGTTATATGGAAATGTATTATCTCGAAGATTATTCTTTAGGCGAAATTTCCGAGCTCTTTGAAGTTTCCAGACAAGCTGTATATGATAATATTAAAAGAACGGAAAAAATGTTAGAGTCCTATGAGGATAAGCTTCATCTTTTTTCGAAGTTTGAAAAACGTACGCAAATTATCTCAAAGCTTTCGGAAGCTGTAACAAGCCCGGAAGTAAAGAAGTATGTTCAACAATTACAAGATTTAGATTAGGGGGATACCTTCTATGGCATTTGAAGGATTAGCGGACCGTCTCCAGGGTACGATAAAGAAAATTACTGGTAAGGGTAAGGTCTCTGAGCAAGATGTAAAAGAGATGACAAGAGAAGTCCGCCTGGCACTTTTAGAAGCAGACGTAAACTTCAAAGTTGTAAAACAGTTAATTGCCAGGATAAAAGAAAGAGCTGTCGGGCAAGAAGTGATGGAGAGCTTAACTCCGGGACAGCAGGTTATTAAAGTTGTAAAAGATGAATTAACAAATTTAATGGGCGGAGAACAAAGTAAAATTGCAGTAGCCGACCGTCCACCAACTGTTATTATGATGGTTGGTTTACAAGGTGCCGGTAAAACGACGACAACCGGAAAGCTGGCTAACCATTTACGTAAGAAGCACAATCGCAATCCTTTATTAGTTGCATGTGATGTCTATCGTCCGGCGGCAATTAAACAGCTGGAAACACTTGGAACACAGCTGGATATGCCTGTGTTTTCATTAGGTATAGAGGCGAATCCTGTTGATATTGCCAATCAGGCGATTGCCAAGGCAAAAGAAGATCATAATGATTATGTCATTATTGATACAGCAGGCCGTCTTCATGTTGATGAGAATCTTATGGAAGAATTGCAGCAGATTAAAACAGATGTCAAACCGGATGAAATTTTCTTAGTGGTTGACTCTATGACGGGACAAGATGCTGTCAATGTAGCAGAGAGCTTTAATGAACAGCTTGATATTACAGGAGTAGTTCTTACAAAATTAGATGGAGATACCCGCGGGGGCGCTGCACTTTCTATCAAAGCAGTTACAGATAAGCCGATTAAATTTGCCGGGATGGGTGAAAAACTGGATCAATTAGAGGCTTTTCATCCTGAGCGCATGGCGTCCAGAATTCTGGGCATGGGTGATGTTCTCTCCTTAATTGAAAAGGCACAAACTAATGTTGATGAGAAGCAGGCAAAAGAATTAGAAGAAAAAATGCGTACGATGTCCTTTACATTTGATGATTTCTTGGAGCAAATGGGACAGGTTCGCCAAATGGGACCGCTGGATGACTTAATGGCAATGATTCCTGGTGCTAACAAAATGAAAGGGTTGAAAAATGCGCAATTAGATGAAAGTCAATTAACAGAAGTAGAAGCAATTATTCAATCCATGACGAAGAAAGAACGTCAAGATCCTGCTATCATTAATGGAAGCAGAAGAAAACGTATTGCAAAAGGTTCAGGAACATCTGTTGCGGCTGTAAACCGCCTATTAAAGCAATTTTCAGAGATGAAAAAAATGATGAAGCAAATGACCAATATGCAAAAAGGGAAAAAAGGTAAAGGCGGATTTAAATTTCCTTTCATGTAAGGGTTGATTCTTGCGTATTTTTATAATAAAATATGCTTGTAATGGAAAAATACTTTACAGACTAAAAACTATCTGTTAAAATCAATTCTTGTGATAACATAATTATTGGAGGTGCAAAGCATGGCAGTAAAAATTCGTTTAAAACGTATGGGTTCAAAAAGAAATCCATTCTATCGTATTGTAGTAGCGGACTCTCGTTCTCCACGTGATGGACGTTCTATCGAACAAATCGGTACGTACAATCCTGTAGTGAATCCGGTTGAAGTTAAAATAGATGAGGAAAAAGCACTTGATTGGATGACAAAAGGTGCAAAACCTAGCGATACAGTACGTAATTTATTCTCTAACGAAGGCATCATGAAAAAATTTCACGAACAAAAAAATTCTAAATAAGTAGTGTGATATCATGAAAGCCCTGATTAAATCGATTGTTACCTCATTAGTAGATTATCCAGATGATATTGTTATTAAAGTAACCGAAGAAGATTCGAAGGTTATTTATCATTTAACAGTTCATCCAGATGATGTCGGAAAAGTCATTGGCAAAAATGGACGTATTGCTAAAGCGATACGTACGGTTGTATATGCAGCGAACACTGGTGGTAATAAACGCATTTTTTTGGATATTATGTAAGGTTCGTATTCAAAAAGCTGATATATCCGGTCTTTTTGAATAAACTGGTAAAGGGAAAGCTGACCCTGCTTTTAGGGGCTCAACTTTCCCTTTTTTACACATTTGTTACTCGAATCTATCAGGCAGGAGCTGAATCTGAATGAAATTAATAAAAAAAGTTCCCATCAAGCTAGTAGTGACAGAAGATAGTAAAGAAAAGATCCGCCAGAATTTTAATAATCATAAATTACGTCTTGAACAAGAGTGTCAACAACTCCAATTTGAAATACGAAAATTAAAAAATAAAAGTGTTAATGTTCGTTCAGATATGGAAACACGGTTTAACCAGGAAATTAAAAATCGACAGGAAAAAATGAAGCTATTGGATTTTAAAATAGAACAGCTGGATGAGTTAAAAATGGGTAGCGAAATCGTTGAAAAAGAGGTTGAAGCTCTTGTTGAGGTCGAAGTCGGTTCTGATTGGAATCATATTATGAAAGAGCAGGCTATCGTAATTAAAGATGATAAAGTTATCCGAATTGATGAGTAGAATAGGTGAGAGATATGAATACAGAGAAATTAAAAATTGGTAAAATCGTTAATACACATGGAATTCGCGGCGAGGTAAAGGTTTTGCGAATCACAGATTTTGAAGAGCGTTTTACACCAGGAAATGAAGTGATTATTACATCTGAACAAAAGGATATCATTTTAACGATTGATTCACACCGTATCCATAAAGGATTTGATTTGATTACATTTAAAGGATATTCAAATATTAATGATGTTGAAAAGTGGAAGGGTATGAATTTGTATATTGATAAGGATCAGGCTGAAGAATTGGAAGAAGATGCTTATTATTATCATGAAATTATCGGATGCAGGGTTGAGACAACGGAAGGTGAGTCTTTAGGGAAAATAAAAGAAATATTGTCTCCTGGAGCAAATGATGTATGGGTAGTACAGAGACCCGGTAAGAAAGATTTGTTATTGCCTTATATTGAAGATGTAGTTAAAAACGTAGATATCGAAACAGGTACAATTTCCGTGGAATTAATGGAAGGGATGTTAGATTAGATGCATATTGATATTCTGACCCTTTTTCCAGAGATGTTTCATGGTGTTATGGAGAGTTCTATTTTAAAAAAAGCAAAAGAGAAGGAACAATTTTCATATCAGCTTGTTGATTTCCGTAACTACTCCACTCATAAACATAAGAAGGTGGATGATTATCCTTATGGCGGGGGAGCTGGTATGGTACTGACCCCGCAGCCTGTGTTTGATGCTGTTGAAGCAGTGAGAAAAGAAAAAGCATCACAACCCCGTGTGGTTTTATTGTGTCCTCAAGGAGAGACATACACACAGAGAAAAGCAGAGGAACTGGCAAAGGAAGATCATCTTATTTTTATCTGCGGGCATTATGAAGGTTACGATGAACGGATTCGTGGACACCTTGTAACAGATGAAATTTCTATTGGGGATTATGTTCTGACAGGTGGAGAGTTAGGGGCAATGGTTATTATTGACAGTGTTGTCCGGCTGTTACCAGAAGCGTTGGGGAATGAAGAGTCAGCACAACAGGATTCTTTTTCGACTGGATTATTGGAGCACCCTCATTATACCCGTCCATCTGATTTTCGCGGAATGAAGGTTCCAGATGTATTATTATCAGGAAACCACGCCAATATTGAAGCCTGGAGAAGGAAGGAATCCTTGAAGCGGACTGCCCAAAGACGGCCTGATTTATTAGAAAATCATGAGCTGAATGAAGCAGATAAAAAAATACTTCAGGAAATAAAAAATGACTAAAAATAGTTGTGCTTTACGATAGGATATGCTATATTATTAATTGTGCTTATATGCGTATAAGCATGTAGAACGATGTTCCGCTGTTCAAATGAGGGCATGAGCATTAGTTTGGAAGGAGTGAAAATCATGCAACAAATTATTGCTGATGTAACAAAAGATCAATTACGTACAGATCATCCTGATTTTCGGCCTGGTGATACTTTAAAGGTTCACGTTAAGGTTGTTGAGGGTACTCGCGAACGTATCCAGGTTTTTGAAGGTGTTGTAATTAAGCGTCAAAACGGTGGAATCAGCGAAACATTCACAGTAAGAAAAATTTCCTACGGTGTTGGTGTTGAACGTACTTTCCCATTACATTCACCAAGAGTTGATAAAATTGAAGTTTCTCGTCGCGGTATCGTACGTCGTGCGAAGCTTTACTATCTGCGTAACCTTCGTGGAAAAGCAGCTCGTATTAAAGAACGTCGTTAATCAACGAGTGAGAAATATGAAACTAATAAAAAGGGGCTATGTCAATATTGACAGTAGCTCTTTTTCATTGTAAAGGAAAATATAATCAGAGCAGATGCTAAATAGAGTTTAGATAATATTGTGCTTATCCAGCACCTTTTAAAGAACAGTTTATCAATTTTTCTTTTCTCTTCAGAAAAATTAATAATACTTAGAAGTTGTTTATCTAATGGTTACTAGCTACAATAAAAAGTAGACTGAAGTTATCGGAGGAAGTCAGATGACAGAGAAAGAGCAAAAAAAGAAAAAAAATGAATGGTTGGAATGGATAAAAGCAATACTGATTGCTGTTGGTTTTGTATTCATCGTACGGATGTTTTTATTTGCGCCTATCGTTGTAGAAGGGCCTTCCATGCTTCCAACCCTGCATGACCGCGATCAAATGATTGTTAATAAAATTACTTATACACTCGGGGAACCGGATCGTTTTGATATTGTTGTTTTTCATGCTCCTGAGCAAAATGATTTTATCAAGCGTGTAATTGGTTTGCCTGGAGAGCATGTAGAAGTAAAGGATAATGTATTATATATAGATGGAGAGCCTATAGATGAGCCTTTTCTAAACGATCAGATCTATACGAATGATTTTAAGTTGGAAGAATTAGAAGAGGGGTATGAAGTAGTTCCTGAGGACAGTGTTTTCGTGATGGGCGATAACAGGAGCAACTCAACAGACAGCCGGATTATTGGCGTTGTACCAATGGATGAGGTTGTTGGAAAAGCAAGATTCGTCTACTGGCCATTGGATCGTATACATTTCAGTGAATAAGGGCGATCAAATAGTCCGCAAACAATGTTTTATTTGAGATCAAAAAGTACAATGTTTGCGAATCATTTACAGATTTACCAATTAAAGATAAAAAGTACTAAAGACTCTCAGGAGTGAAAGGAATCGTGAATCTAAATGCCTATACAATGGTTTCCAGGTCATATGGCGAAAGCACGGAGAGAAGTGCAGGAGCAATTAAAGCTCGTTGATTTTGTCATTGAATTAGTAGATGCAAGAGCCCCATACTCCTCACAAAATCCAATGCTGCAGGAAGTTTTAGGTCAAAAACCAAAGCTTGTTCTCTTAATGAAAAAGGATTTAGCAGACCCTTCAAGAACGCTTGAGTGGATAGAAAGCTATCAGGAAAAAGGGGTACAGGCAGCTGCAGTTGATGTGAACCAAAAGGGAGATATTCAACAAGTTGTTCAGCTGGCTAAAGCAATGGGTCAGGAGAAAATGGAAAAGCTAAAAGCTAAAGGAATTAAACCAAGACCTGCAAGAGCAATGATTGTCGGTATTCCAAATGTAGGGAAGTCTACATTAATTAATCGGCTTGCCAATAAAAAAATTGCTAAGACAGGGGACCGCCCTGGAATTACAAAACAACAATTATGGATTAAAATAAAGAAAGACTTTGAACTACTCGATACGCCAGGTATTTTATGGCCGAAATTTGAGGAAGAGATTGTAGGATACCGGCTTGCAGCGATAGGGACGATAAAAGACCAGCTGCTCCCTCTACAAGATGTAACAGCATTTGTTATTCGTTTTCTGTTTGAAGAATATCCCACTCTTCTGAAGGACCGTTATGACATTGAGGATAGCTCTGATATGGTAGAGTTATTTGAAGGGATAGGAAGAAAACGTGGAGCTTTGGAAAGCGGAGGACATGTGAATTTTGATAAGGTATCAGATATTGTACTTCAGGATTTACGTTCAGGAAAGCTGGGGAAATTTACGTTAGAACAACCGTAATTCACTTCCTGCCGAACTCTACAAATTTCCAGATAAAGCAAAAAAATAAATTTATTCAACCGGTAGCCTGCAAGGGATTGTTCTTTGTAGGCTATTTTCTTATTTTAAGAAATAAGATGACTTAATATGTCTGATAAAATGACGATAATAAAAGAAAGTAGGAAAGTTATGAAGAAGCAGTCTATCGCCGAGATTAAAGTATTACTTAATGAAGACAATCTGACATCTGAAGAATGGGAAATACTCGTTCAAGATGATAGAAAAGGTGTGCAGACACTTTTAAAATCATATCAGCGAAAAAAAGAACATGAGAAAATTTTAATCAATCAGTTTGAAGAAATGCAGCAATATGAGAAGAAAGCTTTTCAGAATGGCGCAGAACGAATTGCAGGTGTAGATGAGGTAGGGAGAGGACCGCTTGCAGGTCCTGTTGTTGCAGCGGCAGTTATACTGCCCAAAGATTTCCGGTTAATCGGCTTAAATGATTCTAAGAAACTAAAGGAAAATGTAAGGGAAGAATATAGTGCTTATATCAAGGAGCATGCCATCAGTTATCATATTTCATTTATAAATAATCAGGTTATCGATCAAATTAATATTTATGAAGCTACAAAAAAAGCAATGTATGAAGCTTTATCTGGATTAACAGCATCTCCTGATCATGTATTGATTGATGCAGTCCATTTACCGAATTTAAACTGCTCCCAGGAAGCAATTATAAAGGGAGATGCGTCAAGCATCAGTATTGCAGCTGCCAGTGTTTTGGCAAAGGTGGCTCGTGACCAGTTTATGAAGGAATTGCATAAGGAGTTTCCCGGCTATGGATTTGATAAGAATATGGGATATGGCACAAAAGTCCATTTAGATGGATTAGCCGAATTTGGAGTGACACCTTATCACAGAAGATCATTTGCACCAATTAAGACTCTTGGAAAATGATAAAGAAAAAGAGGAGAAGCTATGAGGATTCAAGGAAACACGACAGCGGGAAAATTATTGGATTCATCAAAAGCAAGCCTGCTTAACAATTTGAAATCAGGGGATGTTTTACAAGGCACTGTAAAGCATCTTTATCCAAATCATAAGGCAGTCATACAAATGCAGGGCAATCAGCTTATTGCCCAGCTTGAGGCTTCTCTTTCTGTAGGAGGAAAGTATTTTTTTCAAGTAACGTCCAATGAAGGAAAAATGCCTGAATTGAAAGTAATGACAGGTGAACAGCAAAATGGAAAACAATTAATTGGTAATCTGCTGCAACAGCTTGGTATAAAAGAAACCAGGCTATCTTCTCAATTGGTCAGTATGCTTGTCAGAGAACAAATCCCGATGCAGAGAAGGGACCTGCTGCAAGCAATTCAATATATTCAGGATAATAAAATTTCAACGCAGCAGGCTCAGCCCATTCTAATGCAATTGATGAAATTGCGTATTCCAGTGACGGCAGCTTCTTTCCAGGCAGTACAAGCGTATCAGAACGGTGATTTAGGTGAAAGTTTAGCAGTACTTCAACGCTCACTTCCACCTGGTCAGCAGCCAATGCTGCAAGCTAATTTAGAGCATGTTTTAAAAGGCTTTGTATCTGAAGAAAGTGCCGTACGTGCTATTTTAACTGCTGATATACAACAGGAAAAACCTGTTTTATTTCCACTTCTCCAAAGCTTTGGACTTGTTTCCAAAGCACTGAATAAACAGGGGTGGACGAGTGCCTTACAGCAATGGAGCCAACCAGTCTCACAAAATCAAGCAGCAGCTGCACCATTTACTGCCAGCTTTGAAGGGATGAAGGAGCAGATTAAATCTATTCTAGCGAATCAACAGCAGCTGATAATGGAAGCTAACGCTGCACAGGGAAGCTCTGTCCCAGCACAGGACAGGCCGAATTTAGCAGCTCAATTCCCAAAATATTTTTCAAATCATTTACAAGGAGATCAAGGAGCTGCCCGCCAGGTTATTGAAGCTCTATCAGAACCTAAAAATTTTCAAGTGTTAGAGCGGCTCATGAATATTTTGGAGTTTTCTAATGAAAAAGCTGTAAAAATAGTGCTGACTACTGATGCAAAGCAGGCAAAACCGATACTATTTCCTCTTTTGCAGGATTTAGGATTTATTTCAAAGATACTGGACAAGCAAGTGTGGGCCAATACATTACAGCAATGGAATCCTCCTGGAGCGCAAAATCAAGGTACAGTAACTCCGCCATTTACTACAAGCTTTGAAGGAGTAAGGGAGCAGCTGCAGTCTATTTTGGAAAATCAAAAGCAATTAATGACAGAAGCCAGAGTGTTACATGGAGCAATGATACAAGGGACCAGTTCTTCTGAACATCCAAAAGCAAATTTAACTGCTCAATTTCCGCAGTACTTTACAAACCCAGTTCAGGTTACGCAAGGAAATGAGGGGGCAATCCGTCCATTACTGGAATCGTTAGCAGAAGCGAAAAGTTATCAAGCGATAGAACGGCTTATGAATATTTGGACAGCGTCAAATGAAAATATAATTAATAATCCTAAGGAGCAATTCCTGCACCAGATTCAGTGGGTTCTTCGCGATGCCGGTTTAAATGCAGAAAGCTCATTAAAAACAGATGATGCAAGCTCCATGCAGATGAAGCATTTATTATTGGAAATGCTTCAGAATAACAGTAGAGGGGCAGGAAGAGAGAATGCTCAGCAGGCTTTACACTTTTTAAATGGCATGCAATTAAATAATATAAATGACAGCAGTTATTTTGTTCAGGCTAATATACAGATCCCAAGTCAAAAGCTTGGTTTATCGAAGGATATTAATCTGCATTTTGAAGGAAAGAAAACTGCTGATGGAAACATTGATCCTGAATATTGCCGTATTATTTTTGATTTGCAGCTGCAAAGTATGAAAGAGACAATCATTGACCTTCATGTTCAAAAGAAGGCACTATCTATTACTATTTATAATGATCAATCTACTACACCGGGGTTAATAGACAAATTTCGACCCAATTTGCAGAAAGCGCTGGAGCAAATAAATTATCAGATAGCGTCTATTGTCTGTAAACCTTATACAGAAGCTGATAGACAGCAGCAGCCAGGAAGAAAAGCTGATGAAATGGCTGGCCAGGGAAAGGTGGATTTTCGAGTGTGAATGAGAAACGGAAAAAAGCAGTAGCCTTAAGCTATGAACAAAATATGGACGATGCCCCAAAAGTGACAGCATCCGGGAAAGGATTTATTGCTGATGAAATCATAGAAAGAGCTATTGAGCACAATATACCAATTTTAGAGGATCCATCTTTAGTAGAGCTTTTGGGAGAACTGGATATTAATAAAAAGATTCCAGAAGAGCTGTTTCAAGTAGTTTCAGAGGTGTTTGCCTTTATTTATCGGACAGATAAACAAACTGGAAAAGAAAAAAGCAGATAAGCCCGTTTAAAATGAAATAGAGAAATAATATTGAATTTGTTTTCCCTATTTCTTGTTTATTTTATATATTTTTAATACAATAGTATTGCATTGATTTTGATAGGAGGATGGAAGATGAACATTCATGAGTACCAAGGTAAGCAAGTTTTACGAGAATTTGGTGTAAAAGTTCCGAACGGTCATGTTGCCTATTCAGTTGACGAAGCTGTAGAAGCTGCAGAAAAGCTTGGCTCACCTGTAACCGTTGTCAAAGCGCAAATCCATGCAGGTGGACGTGGAAAAGCTGGCGGTGTAAAGGTTGCAAAGAGCCTGGAGGAAGTTCGTACATATGCGGATGAAATTTTAGGAAAGACACTTGTAACACATCAAAACGGTCCTGACGGTACAGAAGTAAAACGTTTACTTATTGAAGAAGGCTGTGATATTCAAAAAGAATATTATGTAGGGGTAGTACTGGATCGGGCAACATCCAGGGTTGTTATGATGGCGTCTGAAGAAGGCGGCACAGAAATTGAAGAGGTAGCAGAAGCAACACCTGAAAAAATCTTCAAAGAAGTGATTGACCCTGTTGTCGGTTTAGCACCTTATCAAGCTAGAAGACTAGCATTTAATATTAATATTCCGAATGAATTACTAGGGAAAGCAGTTAAATTTATGACAGCACTTTATGAAGCTTTTGTTGCAAAGGATTGCTCTATCGCTGAAATCAATCCACTGGTAACAACAGGTGATAATGAAGTGCTTGCTTTAGATGCAAAATTAAACTTTGATGATAATGCGCTGTACCGTCATCCAGATATAGCGGAATTACGTGACTTAGGCGAAGAAGATGAGAAGGAAATTCAAGCATCTAAATATGACTTGAGCTATGTTTCATTAGATGGAAATATTGGATGTATGGTAAATGGTGCCGGTTTAGCAATGTCTACAATGGACATTATTAAACACTATGGCGGGGATCCGGCTAACTTCCTTGATGTGGGGGGCGGTGCTACAGCTGAAAAAGTAACAGAAGCATTTAAAATCATTCTTTCAGACAAAAATGTAAAAGGAATTTTTGTAAACATTTTTGGCGGAATTATGAAATGTGATGTTATTGCTGAAGGTGTTGTAGAAGCAACCAAACAAATTGGCTTAACCATTCCATTAGTTGTTCGTTTAGAAGGTACAAACGTAGAACGCGGAAAGCAAATTTTAGACGAGTCAGGTCTGAATATTACTTCTGCAGCTTCTATGGCAGACGGCGCAGAAAAGATTGTTGCTGCAGTGAAATAAAGTAGTTACCGTATGATTACTTACAAATAAAGGACGTATAATAGGAAAGGGCGGACTTAGAATGAGTGTTTATATTAATAAAGATACAAAAGTAATAGTCCAAGGGATTACAGGTGGAACTGCACGTTTCCATACAAAGCAAATGTTAGAATATGGTACAAAAATTGTTGGTGGTGTTACTCCTAAAAAAGCAGGTACTGAAGTAGAAGGAGTTCCTGTTTTTAATACAGTTGAAGATGCTGTAAAAGCTACTGGAGCAACTGCATCTGTTATCTATGTACCAGCACCTTTTGCTGCAGATGCAATTATTGAAGCAACAGATGCGGAGCTTGATTTAGTTATCTGTATTACAGAACATATCCCAGTAATGGACATGGTTAAAGTAAAACGTTATATGGAAGGCAAGAAAACACGCCTTGTCGGACCTAACTGCCCAGGTGTTATTACCGCTGATGAAACAAAAATTGGAATTATGCCTGGATATATCCATAAAAAAGGTCATATCGGTGTTGTTTCCCGCTCTGGTACATTAACATATGAAGCAGTTCATCAACTAACAGAATCTGGTTATGGACAAACGACAGCAGTTGGTATCGGCGGTGATCCCGTTAACGGAACCAACTTCATTGATGTGTTGAAGGAATTTAATAATGATCCTGAAACAGAAGCTGTTATTATGATTGGTGAAATTGGCGGTACAGCTGAAGAAGAAGCTGCTGAATGGGTCAAAGCTAATATGACAAAACCAGTAGTCGGATTTATAGGTGGTGTTACAGCACCTCCAGGAAAACGTATGGGTCATGCCGGTGCGATTATCTCTGGAGGAAAAGGTACAGCTGATGAAAAAATCCGTGTTATGGAGTCCTGCGGGATTAAAGTAGCAGCTACACCTTCTGTAATGGGAGAAACAATGATTGAAGCATTAAAAGAAAATGGTTTGGAAGAAAAATGTAAAACGCACTAAGCCTGTTATAGTATGCTTTAAAGAAGCCTGTCAGAATATGAAGCTTCTATCTTACTGTTAGGATAGAAGCAAAATTCTGTCCAGGCTTCTCATTTTAGGTGAAAGGGGAATTATATGCATTGAATAATCATATTGATCGACTAGACTTCATTCATCTCAGCCGGTGCCGTTACGCTACCCGGGCTTTTATTCGAAAATGGCTTGAAATAGATTCTGATTTAAAAAAGATTTATCAAATTTCCTCTCAAGAATTGTCAAAAATTATTCAAATTCCTCAGAAAAAAGCACAAATCCTCTTGAAAGACCTTCATAATAACGTACTAAAAAAGAAGATTTTGGCAGAAATAAGAGATTTTCATATCATCACTTTAGTTGACGAATATTATCCCAGTATGTTAAATACAATTAAAGACGCGCCGCTAGTTTTATATGGAGCAGGAAATCCCGGTCTTTTAAAAAAACAGCCGACACTTAGTGTTATTGGTACAAGAAATCCATCTAATGAAGCTTTTAGAAAGCTTAAGTTTACAGTAACTCCTCTTATAGACAATAAATGGGTTATTGTCAGCGGGATGGCCCGGGGAATTGATAGTATGGCACATCGCTTGACGTTAGAGCGGGGAGGAAATACGATTGCTGTTTTGGGCAGCGGATTTCATTCAATATATCCACGAGAGCATATTCCTCTGTACCAACAAATAGCAAGAGAAGGGCTGGTTCTATCAGAGTATCCTCCTGACCAGCCACCTCAAAAATATCATTTTCCAGAAAGAAATCGGATTATAAGCGGTTTGACAATGGGGACTTTAGTTATTGAGGCAATGAAGAAGAGCGGAACAATGATTACTGTTGACCAAGCTCTGGATCAAGGAAGAGATGTGTTCGCTGTACCGGGTAATCCATTTTTAAAACAGTCCACAGGTTGTAATGAGCTTATTCAAAATGGCGCAAAATTAATCCAATCTGCCGAGGATATTTACACAGAGTGGAATTATTTTCATAAATAAAGAAAGTATTGACTTTTTTCATAAATTTATCTTCAGGCTAGAGATGCAGCTGTCTAGCTCCAAGCGCCAAAACTAGGGAGCTAACACGTAAGCGCCCTATGATAAAGAAGACTTGGCGATGAGCAAGCCGTCAGGCGCAGACAGAGCCTTAGTCAAACTTATGCCCTGAGGGTGAATGTCATCATCAGTTCGAGGTGAAGGAAAGCCGACTAAACCCGGGCTAAAGACTAACGTCGGCATACCCCTAAAGGGGCATGATTCCTTTATCTCAGTAGTGTCGCTCCACGCTCCAATCTCTGCGTTTTTAAACGGGTGCTCTGCGCATTTCTTGAATTATTCAATAAATAGTGTTTGACAAAATCGTATTCTATCTATAATATTAGGAGCGATTTCTATTCGTAAATTGTCAACCTCATTATGGGAGGAACGTACATGTCAGATTATCTTGTTATCGTTGAATCGCCAGCAAAAGCGAAGACGATTGAACGGTATTTAGGAAAAAAATATACAGTAAAGGCTTCCATGGGGCATATTCGTGATTTGCCAAAAAGCCAAATGGGAGTAGATGTAGAAGAAAATTATAAACCAAAGTATATTACTATCCGAGGAAAAGGAGATATACTTAAAGACCTAAGAAAATCAGCAAAAAAAGCAAAAAAAATATATCTTGCAGCCGATCCGGATCGTGAAGGAGAAGCGATTGCATGGCATTTAGCGCATATTCTTGATGTTGATGAGAATTCAAAATGCCGCGTGGTGTTTAATGAAATTACGAAGGACGCCATTAAAGAATCCTTTAAGCATCCCCGTCCAATAGATTTAGACTTAGTTGATGCACAGCAGGCGCGCCGTATCCTTGACCGGTTAGTAGGTTATAACATCAGTCCTATATTATGGAAGAAAGTAAAAAAAGGATTGAGTGCAGGACGTGTGCAGTCTGTTGCTTTAAAAATGATTATTGATCGAGAAAAAGAAATTGAGAATTTCAAACCTGAAGAATATTGGTCCATTGATGCGGTATTTGCAAAAGGAAATGAAACGTTTGAAGGATCTTTTTATGGTGTTGATGGTAAGAAAACAAAGCTTAAAACAAAAGAAGATGTTGATGAAATTAAGAAGAAGCTGAATGGGAAAGAGTTTACGGTTAACAGTGTGAACAAGAAGGAAAGAAAACGAAATCCTGCACTTCCATTTACTACTTCATCACTTCAACAGGAAGCAGCAAGAAAACTTAACTTCCGGGCGAAGAAAACAATGATGATCGCTCAACAATTATATGAAGGAATTGACCTGGGCCGTTCTTCCGGCGGAATTACAGGCTTAATCACATATATGCGTACCGACTCCACACGAATTTCAGATGGAGCTAAAGAAGAAGTTAAAGGCTATATCAAAGAGAATTATGGAGAAAGTTTTCTTGGCAAACAGGGCCCTGCCAAAAATAAGAGTGGCGCCCAGGATGCCCATGAAGCAATTCGTCCGACATCGACCTTACGTGACCCAAAAGAATTAAGGAATATTTTATCAAGAGACCAACTTAGACTGTATAAGTTGATTTGGGAACGTTTTGTTGCCAGTCAAATGGCTCCGGCAGTAATGGATACAATGACGGTGCACTTGTTAAATAACGGAGTAGAGTTTCGTGCAACCGGTTCAAAAATAAAGTTTAAAGGCTTTATGAAGGTCTATGTAGAAGGAAATGACGACAATAAAAAAGTAGAAGATAAAATATTACCTGAGCTGGAGGAAGGTATAAAGGTTGAATCCAAAGAAGTGAAACCGAATCAGCATTTTACTCAGCCGCCTCCACGCTACACAGATGCAAGGCTGGTAAAAACAATGGAAGAAATGGGCATAGGCCGCCCATCTACTTATGCTCCGACTCTTGATACAATTCAACGCAGAGGTTATGTATCTATTGATAATAAACGGTTTATTCCTACTGAACTGGGTACTATTGTCTGTGAGCTTGTGGAAGAATTTTTCCCGGAAGTTATTGATGCAGAATTTACTGCAAAAATGGAGACAGATTTAGACTCTATAGAAGAAGGGAAAACAGCCTGGATTCAAATTATTGATGCATTTTATCAAGACTTCAGCAAACGGCTTGAAAAAGCAGACGCTGAAATGGAGAAGGTAGAAATACGTGACGAGCCTGCTGGTATCACTTGTGAGGAATGCGGTCACGAAATGGTGTATAAAATGGGACGATACGGCAAATTCCTGGCATGTTCCAATTTCCCTGATTGCAGAAACACAAAGCCTATTTTAAAGAAAATCGGTGTCACCTGTCCGAAGTGTCATAAAGGTGAAGTAGTAGAAAGAAAATCAAAGAAAAAAAGAACATTCTATGGCTGTGATCAATTCCCGGAATGTGATTTTGTCTCATGGGATAAACCTATCGCCAGAAGCTGTCCGAAATGTGACTCCATGCTTGTTGAAAAGAAAAGTAAAAAAGAAACGCAGGTTCAATGCTCGAATTGTGAATATAAGGAAGTTGCACAGAAATAGCTGATTATTTAATTAGCTATTTTTGTTGTGAGTGGAAAATATGGATTTGAAGATAACAATCTAGTTTCAAAGGTAATAACAAATATAAGAACATTAAAGTTGACTTAAAATACATTTGTTATTATAATCACTAGTTGGTAAGGTAATTACCTTTACAGAAGATAAACGATATGCCAAATGAAAATATTACCTTCAATTATTTGAACAGTTATTCATATCCCTTAACTTTAGAGAGATTCTTATACTATAGCGGGTGATTCTCTTCAATCATTTCACAGATAAATAAGGCAGAGGGGATATATATAACTTTTAATTACCTGGTTACCTGTTTCTTCATTTCATTGAATTTTCTTAAACGTAAGCACCTTTCAGAATTTTATTACAATTTCGTTAAATTCATTGCATTCTAATATGGATTATGCTATGCTTTATCCGTTATACGATGATGAGGTGAATTCTTTGTGAAATTAAAAGCATATATGGATCAATTTATAGAGTATTTACAAATTGAAAAAAATGCCTCACCGTATACTGTGCAATATTATCGGAGCGATTTAGAAACATTCGAAGCTTTTATGCAAAGAGAAGGCATAAATGATTTAAGAGAAGTAAGTTATCGGGAAGTTCGGATATTTCTCACAGAATTATATGATGCTGCATTAAGCAGAAGGTCTGTTTCCAGAAAAATATCTTCGTTAAGAAGTTTTTACCGTTTTTTAGAACGGGAAAACCTCGTTCTGGAGAATCCGTTTAAACAGCTCACTTTGCCTAAAGCAGAAAAGCCTGTACCTGGTTTTTTATATGAAGAAGAATTGGAGAATCTTTTTTGTGTGAGTGATTTGACGTCGGACCTGGGACAGCGTGATCAGGCGCTGCTGGAGGTTTTGTATGGAACCGGAATCCGTGTCAGCGAATGTCAGCAGCTGCAGCTGAAGGATATTGATTTTTCAATAGGAACTATTTTTGTCAAAGGAAAAGGACGTAAAGAGCGTTATGTTCCTTTTGGCAGTTTTGCAGCAGCTGCTTTAGAAAAGTATTTGATTAATGGAAGAGAAAATTTACTGAATAAATCAAATAACATGACAGAGAATGTATTTCTAAATGCAAGAGGAAATCCGATAACAACAAGAGGTATTCGTACTGTTTTAAATAAAATAGTAGAAAAAGCTTCTTTAAATATTCAAATACATCCCCATAAACTCAGACATACATTTGCAACACATATGCTGAATGAGGGGGCCGATTTAAGGTCAGTACAGGAATTGTTAGGGCATGAAAGTTTATCCTCTACACAAATATATACACATGTTTCTAAAGAGCATTTGAAGAAGGCTTATATGAAAAGCCATCCGCGCGCAAGTGAGAATCTAAAGCGAAGAGCGCCCGTTCAGCAACGTACGAACTGGACTGAGGCGCAGGAGATAAAGGAAACACGACGACGGTAGGAGTCGATGTTGACGTATCGTACGGAGCTGAGGGAAGTTGCGGTAGTTGTTGGGCACTCGGAGCTGGATGCGGCTATTCTCGAAACAGAAATAAATTCTGCAAAAATTGTATTCTTACTTTACTATTAAAAATTAGATGAGGTGGATATATGGATTCCCAAATGCACGCCACAACTATATTTGCAGTGCAGCATAATGGAAAGTGTGCAATGAGCGGTGACGGTCAGGTTACACTGGGTAATGCCGTTATTATGAAGCATACTGCAAAAAAGGTAAGGACTTTGTATAATGGTAAAGTTCTGGCAGGTTTTGCCGGTTCTGTTGCAGATGCTTTCACGTTGTTTGAGAAATTTGAAAATAAGTTACAGGCTTTTAATGGTAATTTGACAAGAGCAGCTGTTGAGTTGGCACAAGAATGGCGTTCTGATAAAGTTCTTAGAAAACTGGAGGCTATGCTGATAGTAATGAATAGAGAGAATATGTACCTTGTATCCGGTACAGGTGAAGTTATCGAACCGGATGACGGTATTTTAGCTATTGGTTCTGGAGGCAATTATGCGTTAAGTGCCGGCAGAGCGTTGCTTCAAAAAGCACCTCAGCTGTCTGCTGCTGAAATTGCACAGACAGCATTAGAAATTGCAGGAGATATTTGTGTGTTTACCAATGATCAGATTACATTAAAGGTGTTAGAATAAAACTATAAATAAGTGTTCAAAAACAGATCAGCAAAAAAGATTAAAGCTTATCATTTGGGGTTACGAATATTTTCCTAAATGATAAGCTGCTGATTTTTTGGACTTTTCTTTAAAGTGATTGCATGCTTTTAATGAGGTCTTGATAAAGGAGGATACTTTTGATGACGGCAAACTTAACGCCAAAGCAAATTGTGACTCAGTTAGATCGATATATAATAGGGCAGAAGCAGGCCAAGAAATCTGTGGCTGTAGCTCTTAGAAATCGTTATAGACGCATGAAGCTGGATGAAGATTTTCAAGATGAGGTTGTGCCCAAAAATATTTTAATGATTGGTCCGACAGGTGTAGGAAAGACTGAAATTGCAAGACGTCTTGCAAAACTGGTAGGTGCCCCATTTATTAAGGTAGAAGCTACAAAGTTTACCGAAGTTGGTTATGTCGGCAGAGATGTTGAATCAATGGTTCGTGATTTAGTTGAAAAGGCTGTTCGAATGGTTAAAGAAGAAAAGATGGAAGATGTTATGGACTTAGCAGTACAAGAAGCGAATCAAAAGCTTATAAAATTGCTCGTCCCTCAAACAAAATCAAAAAATTCTGCGAAAAACCCCTTTGAAATGCTGTTTCAAGCTTCTGGTTCAGAAGAAGATCAAGAGGATGATACTTCTAATGAAGAATCAGAAATTAAATCAAAGAGAAAGCGGATAGCTCATCAATTAGCTTTAGGCGAGTTGGAAGACCATTATGTTTCTGTTGAAATCGAAGAAATTCCACCTTCTATGTTTGACATGCTGCAAGGATCGGGAATGGAACAAATGGGGATGAATATGCAGGATGCTTTCGGTCAGTTTATGCCCAAGAAGAAAAAGAAACGCAAATTGACGGTTTCAGAGGCGAGAAAAGTGCTGACCCGTCAAGAGGCACAAAAGCTTGTCGACATGGATGAGGTCACCCAGGAAGCCATTAAACGTTCTGAGCGGACAGGTATCATTTTCATTGATGAGATTGATAAAGTGGCTGGAAAACAGGAAGGCTCTGCGAATGTTTCCAGAGAAGGTGTACAAAGAGATATTCTGCCGATTGTGGAAGGATCAACAATTGTCACCAAACATGGAACACTAAAAACAGATCATATCCTGTTTATCGCAGCAGGAGCTTTTCACATGTCTAAGCCATCTGATTTGATTCCTGAACTGCAAGGCAGATTTCCGATTCGTGTAGAGCTAGAAAAGCTTACAATCAATGAATTTAAGCAAATTTTAACAGAGCCTTCCAATGCTTTATTAAAACAATATAAGAAAATGCTAGAAACAGAAGGTATAAAACTTAAATTTACGGACGAAGCTATAGAAAGACTTGCGCAAATTGCTTTTGATGTAAATCAGAATACAGATAACATTGGAGCACGCAGATTGCACACTATCTTAGAAAAATTATTAGAAGACCTATCCTATGAAGCTCCTGATATTTCAATGACAGAAGTTGAAATTACCGGAGGGTATGTTAATGATAAGCTTTCGACTATTGCTCAAAACAAGGATCTCAGTCAATTTATACTATAATTTAAAATTCTAAAATGGAGGAATATCAAATGGATTTATTAACTAGAGCAAGAAAAATTAATGCAATGTTACAAACAGCAACAGGGAAGTCGGTAAACTTTAATGAAATGTCAGCGTCATTACGTGACGTGATTCGCGGGAATGTCTATATTGTCAGCCGACGCGGAAAATTATTAGGTGTCGCAGTAAATCAAGAGGTAGAAAATGATCGTATGAAATCAATGCTTGAAGAGAAGCAATTTCCTGCAGAATATACAGAAGGATTACAGGAAATCCGCGAGACTACTGCAAACCTTGATATTGACAATAAGCACACAGTGTTTCCTGTTGAAAATAAAGAATTATTTAAAGATGGCTACACTACAATCGTCCCAATTATCGGTGGTGGAGAACGTCTTGGCACATTAATCATTGGCCGCGTAAATGAAACATTTAATGATGATGATTTATTATTGGCTGAATATGGCGCAACTGTAGTAGGTATGGAAATTCTTCATGAGAAAACAGAAGAAATTGAAATGGAAGCTCGAAGCAAAGCTGTTGTACAAATGGCAATTAGCTCTCTGTCTTATAGTGAACTAGAAGCAATTGATCATATTTTTGAAGAATTAAACGGAAAAGAAGGCTTATTAGTTGCAAGTAAGATTGCTGACCGTGTAGGGATTACACGCTCTGTAATTGTTAATGCACTACGTAAGCTGGAAAGTGCAGGAGTTATTGAATCCCGCTCTCTGGGTATGAAAGGAACTTATATTAAAGTATTAAATGATAAGTTCTTAGTAGAACTGGAAAAAATCCGTACACGCTAAATAAACTGTTAAAAAGCAGTGGAGGAATATTCTCCCACTGCTTTTTTTGTGTGAGAAAATGATTGGAAAAGTTTCAAAATCGTTCTTCTGTAAAGATCTATGATGAATAAATCAGATTTAATTATGATTTTCGGGTATCACTGCAACAGGTTATGAGGAGAAAAGTAAGGGCTGTTTCAAAGGAGAACTTAACGCAGTGCAGTAAAATTCTTAATGTAAAACATTTAAGAAAAAGTGAAAATGGAAGCTTTCTAATGTGTAATAAGAAATAAATATATATTTATAGTAAATTAGATTTAAATATAATTTAAAATGAGTATATTGAATTCCTAAGCAAGAAAGGGTAAAATGAAAAAAGAGGTCTAATTACCTGTTTTTTGATCGAAATTTGATATATAGCTTTATTTTAATTAAAAAGTCTTGTTCATTTATGCTGGAAAAAGTGAGGTTAATTTTATTTTCTGTATTATTTTGTAATAATTTGTTACAAAATATCAAGAAGTTGGGTGTTTTGTTCTAGTCCAAACGATTCATTTTGATATTTGTCAAGAATTATGTAGAAATTGCATAGACTTTATCAATCACTTAATTTAAAATTAATTCGTATAATGAATATCTTTTATGGGTGTTAATGTTAAAAAAGAAGGTGTGAAATACAAATGGATTTATTTAGTGGAACTATTAGCCAGTTAGAAAATTCGATACAGTATGCTTCTGCAAAGAATAATGCTATTTCCAATAACATTTCAAATGCAGATACACCGAATTATAAAGCTGAAAAAGTAAGCTTTAGATCTGCTTTAGAAAATGAACTGGGTGCTCTTCAAGCAAAAAAAACTAATGAACGTCATTTGAGCTTTAATGATGGAGAAAATAAAGCTTTTCGTATTGTAAAAGATTCATCAACTACATATAATCATAACGGTAATAATGTCGATATTGATAAAGAAATGTCAGAACTGGCTAAAAATCAAATCTATTATAATAGTCTTATTGATCGTATGAATGGGAAATTCAGCAGTTTACAATCAGTTATCCGAGGAGGAAATTAAAATTGTCTATCTTTCAGTCGATGAATACCAGCGCAAGCGGACTAACATCTCAAAGACTGCGCATGGATTTAGTATCTTCCAATTTGGCAAATGTGCAGACAACCCGGGCTACACAGAATGCAGACGGGGAATTCGAGCCATATCGTCGGAAAATGGCTACCTTTGGTACGGGACAGCCTTCATTTAAGCAAATGTTAAAATACGCTGAAGGTGGCAATAACTCTGGTGATGGTGTGAGAGCTACAGGGATTGTCGAGGATCAGACGCCATTTGAGCTTGTATATAATCCGGAGCATCCAGATGCAAATGAGGATGGCTATGTAGAGATGCCCAATGTGGATCCTTTAAAAGAAATGGTTGATATGATGAGCGCTTCCCGTTCTTATGAAGCAAACGTGACAGCTTTCAATGCCAGTAAAGGAATGCTGATGAAAGCATTAGAAATAGGAAAAAACTAAAATAAAGGTGGTATAGTGGAATGAATATAGCTGGAACTAATTTTCCTTCTTTGAATGAAATTGGAAATGATCAACCTTCGCGTATAACTCCAAACGAAGTACAAAGTAATTTCTCCTCCATGTTAAAAAGTGCTATAGAGGATTTAAATCATATTCAATTAGAATCGGACAAGCAGACAGAAGGATTAGCAAATGGTAATGTGGAGAACCTTCACGATGTAATGATCTCAGCTCAAAAAGCAAGTATTACACTGGAAACTGGAGTACAGGTACAGAGAAAAGTAATTGACGCATACAACGAAATTATGCGAATGCAGGTGTAAAGATAATTATAAGAGGATGTTAAAAAAGTTCCTAAATGACAAGCATTGGAATAATGAATTACGAATATCATATAGCTGGTGCATAAGTCACTATGACAGTGTGAAGTTAATACAGAACTGGAGCCTGGACTATGGTTACCAATGTTATCAGATTAATATAATTTAATTCTGATGGTAATTAAACTAACTGGCGAAAGTTTATGGGTACTCGTCTGATGAAATTTGTTTCCATATTTTGGAGTGAATACCGTAAGTAATAATAAAGATTACAGTTTTTTGAATTTAGTGAGGGTAGTGTATATGAAAGAGAGATTACAAAGATGGAGAGAATCCACTTTTACTTTTTGGAAATCCAGATCTAAGGGACAAAAAGGAACAATGATTGGTGGAGCAGTTCTGATCATTATGCTGATTGCTGCGATGGTTTTCTTTACTGCAAATACGAAATTTGTTCCTCTGTATAATAATTTATCCCTGCAAGAGGCTGGCCAGATTACAGCTGAGCTGGATACGAGAGCTGTTCCATATGAGCTTGAAAATGGCGGAGCCTCTATTCTGGTTCCTGAGGAACAGGTTGATTCGTTATTATTGGAGTTTGCTTCTATGGGTCTTCCAAGCAGCGGAAGTATAGATTATTCTTTTTTTAGTGAAAATGCCTCCTGGGGTATTACAGAGAATGAATTTAGTGTTATGAAATTGGATGCAATGCAAACTGAACTTGGGAATTTGATTTCCGGTATCGATGGCATACAAGATGCAAATGTCATGATCAACATGCCAGAGCAGCCTGTATTTGCTGATGAAGCATCTGGAGAAGCAAGTGTTGCTATCATGCTGCATACACAGCCAGGATATCAATTTGAAGGAAATCAGGTAGAAGGACTTTATCATCTTGTATCGAAGGCAGTCCCTAATTTAGATCCGGAAGATATCATCATTATGAACCAGTACTTTGAATACTATGATCGGGATACGCAATTTGCCGGAGGTCAGGATACATATTCAAATCAGCAATCTATTAAGAAAGATGTAGAGCGGGATATTCAACGAAGATTACAGCAGATGCTCGGTACAATGTTAGGAAATGAAAATATTGTTGTTTCCGTTACTGCAGATATTGATTTTTCACAGGAGAATCGAACAGAAGACTTAGTAGAGCCTGTCGATTTAGAAGCAATGGAAGGTATTCCTGTCAGCTTAGAAACGATACAAGAGTCTTATGCAGGCCAGGGAGGCCCGGATGGTGTTGCGGGCACTGGAGAGGAAGATGTTGCTAACTTTCCTGCCGGTGATGGTGACGACGGTGAATACGAATTAGATAAAGAAACCATTAATTATGAGTTTAACCGTATCCGTCGTGAGATAGTAGAAAGTCCTTACCAAGTCAGAGACCTTGGTATACAGGTGGCGGTTAACAGCGCAAGACAAAGTGCAGATGGAGAAACAGAATTTTTAAACCAGCAAGAACAGACAGATGTTCAAGAAGGTGTCGAATCCATTTTGAATTCTATCATCGAAACATCGGTTGATGGTGATTTACAGGATGAAGAGGCCGGTGCTAATACATCGATTGTTTTCCAGGAATTCAGCGCTTCTGCCGGAGAACAAGAAGAACCATCTGGAGCAGGAATTCCTTTATGGCTGTATATTGCCGGCGGAATATTACTAATTGTCATAGTTATTTTAATAGTTATGCTCAGAAGAAATCGTGCTGAGGAAGAATGGTTGGAAGAAGAAATACAGGAAGAACGGCCATTAACATCTGTAACCAATAACGAGGAACCGGTTATTCCAGATCTTACTACCGCAAAAGATACAGAAGAAGTTATCAGAAGAAAACAGCTTGAGAAAATTGCAAATGAAAAACCAGAAGAATTTGCGAAATTATTACGGAGCTGGATGAATGAAGACTAGGAGGTTTTATTTATGGCAAGAAAAAATACACTCACAGGAAGACAAAAAGCAGCCATTCTCTTAATCTCATTAGGTCCGGATGTATCAGCACAAGTGTATAAGTATTTATCAGAAGAAGAAATTGAGAAGCTCAGCTTAGATATTTCCTCTGTGAAAAAGGTAGATTCACATTTAAAAGAAGATATATTAGATCAATTTCATCAGATTGCAGTTGCACAGGATTATATCTCTCAAGGAGGTATAGGATATGCCAAAACAGTATTGGAAAAAGCATTCGGGAAGCAGGAGGCATCGAGCATTATCAATCGTCTGACCTCTTCCTTGCAGGTAAGACCATTTGATTTTGCAAGAAAGGCAGACCCGCAGCAGGTTTTGAATTATATTCAAGGAGAGCATCCGCAAACCATTGCGCTTATCCTTTCATATTTAGATGCTGAGCAAAGTGGCCAAATCCTTTCTGCCCTGCCTAAAAATGTGCAGGCAGATGTTGCCCGTAGAATCGCTACGATGGATTCCACATCACCAGAGATTATCAGCCAGGTAGAGCAGGTGTTAGAAAAAAATATATCTTCTTCTATGACTGAGGATTACACACAGACTGGCGGTATTCAAACGGTGGTAGAGGTGCTTAATGGAGTAGACCGTGCAACAGAGAAAACAATTTTAGATGCTTTAGAGTCTCAGGATCCGGATTTAGCAGAAGAAATTAAGAAAAGAATGTTTGTATTTGAAGATATTGTTACCTTGGATAATCGTGCCATTCAGCGTGTCATCAGAGAAGTGGATAATGATGATTTACGATTAGCTCTTAAAGTTGCCAGCAATGAGGTGAAGGATATTGTCTTCAATAATATGTCTGAACGTATGGTGACTACCTTTAAAGAAGAGATGGAGTATATGGGACCAGTGCGCTTAAAAGATGTAGAAGAGGCACAAACACGAATTGTCAATGTAATACGTGGTCTGGAAGAAAAAGGAGAAATTGTTATCGCGCGAGGCGGAGGAGACGATATTATTGTCTAGTTACAAAAAACAAATATCGATTAAACCGATTGAATCCATTGTTCCGCCGGCAGATACGCATCAAGAGGACGCAAATAAAGTGCATCAGCAATTATCTGAGACCATTTTATTACGAAAACAAGAGTTAGCCTCTATTGAAGAGCAGCAGGACAAACGGATTGAAGAAGCTGATAATCAGATAAAAGAAGCTCGCAGCAAGTGGGAAGAAGAAAAACAAAAGTTAATGGAGGAAGCACAGGAGCAAGGATTTCAAAAAGGATATGAGGATGGAAGGCAAGAGGCTTTTCAGCAGTTTGAAAGTCGGCTGAACAAAGCTAATCATATCATTGATATAGCAAAAGAGGATTATCATCAAACCTTGGAAAAGCAAACAGAAAGCATTGTGGAGATATCCATGACAGTTGCGAATAAAATCCTGCATCAGGAGTTAAAGGGAAAACCAGATTATATTATGGAATTAATCAAGGCGGCGATTGAAGATGTGAAGTCCCAGCCGTCCATTACAATCATTGTTCACCCGGATTATTATGAAGAGGTTCATTCTCATCAGGATGAGCTGCAGCGTCTAATAGGCGACGATACTAAGCTGTCTATCCATGCAGACGTACATATCGAGTCAACAGACTGTATTATTCAATACCCTCATGGGCAAGTGGAAACAAGTATCAATGCACAGCTGCAGAAAATAAGAGAGGCATTGATGGATTATGTTATGGAGGATATGCAATGAATACAGAGGCGCTCATCTCAATAATTGAAAAAACTGATTCATATAAACGATTTGGAAAAGTTACTCGCGTAGTAGGCTTAATGATTGAATCAGAAGGGCCGGCTGCGAATATTGGTGAGGTTTGTTACATACATACCAGTACAAACGATGGTAATCTCATTTTAGCAGAAGTAGTAGGCTTTCAGAACGAAAAAATTATTTTGATGCCTTATCGGGAAGTTAATGAAGTTGGTTCAGGCTGTTTAGTGGAGGCTACTGGAAATCCATTAATGGTGAAGGTAGGAAGAAGTCTGATAGGTCATGTATTAGATCCTTTGGGAAAGCCGCTTTCTGATTCTGAATCATTACCAAAGGGCTTAACAAGATACCAGACGGAGAGAAAGCCTCCTAACCCGCTTTCCCGCCCGACAATCAGACAGCCATTACAAATTGGTGTGCGGGCTATTGATGGATTTTTGTCAATGGGAATCGGTCAGCGTGTCGGCCTGTTTGCCGGTAGCGGTGTCGGAAAAAGTACATTATTAGGAATGATTGCAAGGAATAGTAATGCGGATGTAAATGTTATTGCACTGATTGGAGAGCGTGGAAGAGAGGTTCGGGAATTTATTGAGCATGATTTAGGTGAAGAGGGATTAAAAAAATCCATTATTGTTGCAGCAACCTCTGATCAGCCTGCACTCATGCGAATTCGCGGAGCATATACAGCGACTGCTATCAGTGAATATTTCAGAGAACAAGGATTTAATGTGAATTTAATGATGGATTCTGTTACACGTGTTGCTATGGCACAGAGAGAAATTGGTTTAGCTGTTGGCGAACCGCCGACGACAAAAGGATATACTCCAAGCGTATTCTCTATTTTACCTAAGTTGTTAGAGCGGGCCGGGACGGATGAAAAAGGCTCAATAACTGGATTTTATACGGTGCTGGTTGATGGAGATGACATGAATGAACCGATTGCTGACGCAGTAAGAGGTATTCTTGATGGTCACATTGTTCTGGACCGTAAAATTGCAGAAAGAGGTCAATATCCCGCAATTAATGTTTTAAAGTCAATCAGCAGGGTGATGAATGTTATTGCAACAGATGAGCATAAACAGATAGCGACAGGTTTAAGAACACTTCTTGCAACGTATGAAGAAAATAATGAGTTAATCTCTATTGGCGCATATAAAAAAGGAACAAATCCTGAGGTAGACTTAGCTGTTTCATCTTATCCCAAAATTGTTTCTTTTTTAAAACAAGGGGTGTATGAGCAGGTAAGCTTTGAAGAAACCATTCAAATGATGAGAAATCTGGTTGAATAAAGGAGTTGTTTTTATGGCTGGGATATCCAGTTTAGCAAAGATAAGAGATATACATGATAATGAGAAGCAAATAGCTCAGAAGGCTTATGTGCAGTCACAAGAAACGTTCGAAAAGATTGCTACGGAGCTGTATAATCTATTGCAGAAAAAAGAAGTTGCAGAGAACTCCTTTGAAACTGCCATTCAAGCGTCTACATCGATCGAGAAAATAAAAGAACAGTCTGCCTATATTGAGAAACTGACAAATCAAATTCAAACTGTCCAGCTTTTAGTTCAAAGAGCAAGAAACGATATGAATAAGAAACAAAGCAAATTATCTGAAGCTTATATTGAATATAAAAAATATGACAAGATTATTGAATTGAAAAAAGAAGAAGCTCAAGCAATTGTAAGAAGACAGGAAGCCAGTTTTATGGATGAAATGTCAATGCAACAGTATCTGAGACAAAAGCAAAGGTGAAAAAAATGAAGAATAAAAAACAAAGCGAAACAGAAGTTCAAAAGTCTTCAAGTGGTGTCTTTATGAAGCTGTTTTTAATAGCTATGCCACTCTTTATCCTGGCTGTCATTGTTGTTTTTGTTTTACATATTGCAGGATTTAATACGTTGGATTGGCTGAAGGAACAGGGGAAATCCATTCCTGTTGTTGGAGAAATGTTCATAGATGATGAAGAAAAAAATGCTGGCAATGACATCCAGGCACTACAGAATCAGCTGGAAAGCAAAGATAAAATTATTGATAACAAGGATGAACAAATTCAAGGTCTTGAGGATACCGTCACTGAACTGGAAAGCCAGATCAGCAGTTTGCAGGATGAACTGGAAGAAACAGCAAGTGCTGATGCAGAAGAAAATGCGGATGGAGAGCAAGAGGTAGAACATCCGCAAGGGCAGGCAAATGCTTCAGAAAAAAGTTCTATGACGAAAACGCTGGAAGGTATGAAAAGTAAAGAAGCAGCCGCTATCCTCGAAAATTTAGAGGATGATTTAGCTGTTGATATTTTAGAAGAAATGTCAACGGGTGATCGTGGTGATATTTTACAGAAAATGGAATTGGAAGCAGCAACAACCTATACCAAAATGTTGATTGAGCTGGACGTAGCTGTTCCTTAATAAATACGATTTTATGTTAGAATCATAGATTTTCTTTATTTATAAAAAATTGAAGGGAGGTGAATAAATGAATCCGATGATATTAAGTATGCCTGAATTTATGCTTTCCAATCAGAAGATGCATACCGGACAGGGAATGAACCAGAATTCGGGTTTCCGTGATTTATTATTACGGCAAACAGTACCAGTATCCGATGATATATCAGTCCCAATGCAAGAAAATAAAAAGAAACAGCTGGATAAAACGTATCAACAGCTGAAGGAGCTATTACCAGATGAAGTACTCGCTATTTTGCAAGAAAATGATGGCTTGCAAGAAGAAATACTTACATTAGTAATGCAAAGCTTATCTTCTCAACAAGAAGTTTCTATGGATGATGATGACGAGCAGCAGAAATTACTTATTCAAAAACTGCTTAAACAGCATCTATCTCCTTCAGAAGAAAAAGCAGATTTACAGGGAGCTGCAGATATTTACAATGAAATAGTAAATCTGTTGCAAAGTGTAGATGAAATGGCGGTTATAGATGATACAGCCAGTCTGTTAGCAAAATTAAAGCAGGATTGGGATCAGTTTTTCCAGGAAAATCCTGAGTTGGATAAAAAAGAAGCTTTGGACGATATTCATCAGTACATGCAAAGAGCTGACTCATTCATTTTTAGTCAGACAGTAAACCAGATGGTTTATCAATTGCTTGATGCCAATCTGCCTGAAGGAACAGAGACAAATGATGAATTGAATCCTAAAGCAGTAGAGGTAAATAAAGCTTTGCAGGATTTAAATCAATTCATATTAAGAGCTGATTCTGCAACAGCAGAGCAAATGGTAAAGCAAATAATGAAACAATTGCAAGACTGGAAGCTGGTAGAACAAATACTGATTCAACCGCAAAAAGCAGTTAGATCTGAATTAGTTATGGAAGGATCACAGCGCACAGAAGCCAGAATAGTAACATGGCTGCAATCAATTTTTAAAGAGGTAGCTCCAGGAGTTATTAAGCAGAACAGTAATGTTAATTTTGCAGATCAAACAGAAGCTCAATCGGCAAAAACAGTATCTGAAGCTGCACAGCGTATAGAGCCGAAATTAGCTGCCTGGCTGCAAACAACTATTCAAGGTGCATCTCCAAATGTTTTCAGACAAGAGAGCCTGCCTATCTCAAAAGTAGAGCAATTTATTGTCAATATGGGGCAAACAGATTTGTCAAAGGCTTTATCAGGAAAAGAATTGATTGATAAGATTGAAAGTCTTGTTCAAAGCCAGCGTCTGCACAACTTTGTACAAGGACAAAATCCGATATCTATTCAATTAAGGCCAGATAATTTAGGGGAAATGACAATCCGTTTTGTTCAGACAAATGGTGAATTGACAGTACAGATGCTCGTATCCTCTAAGGCCGTAAAAGAAGTATTAGAATCTAATCTGCATCAGCTGAGAAATGTATTTTCTCCGCATCAGGTAACTATTGAAAAGCAGGATAATGTGATGCTTTCCAACGGAACGGATGCATCTAAAAATTCGAAAGAAAATCAAAATGACCAGCAGCAGGCAGATCATTTTGAAGAGTCTTCTGAGTCAAATGAACAGGAGCAATATTCTGAAACAGAGTCATTTGAATCGTTTATGGAGAAGCTATTATCTCAAAATGAAGAAGAACAGATACAGAGTTAACCTAGCTTGTAATGGCTCTTATCCATTTTTGAAAGGCGGTGACAATAATTACTTCCATAGATCCATCTTTATATTTAAGTAATCAATCGACGCAAAGGGCACCTTCATCTGAATTAGGAAAAGATGAATTTTTAAAATTATTGGTTGCGCAAATGCAAAATCAGAATCCAATGAACACAATGGATGAAAGTGAATTTATTGCCCAAATGGCAACTTTTTCTTCCTTGGAGCAAATGATGAATATGTCAAAGTCGATGGAGCTTCTGGTTAATAATCAGCTTGTTTCTCCAGCTATCCAGTATAGCCATATGATCGGCGAAACGGTGAATTATAGAACATTTGACGAGGAAACAGGAAGAGAAAAAGGTATTGAATCAAGTAAAATTGTTTCTGTATCTCAGCAGGATGGATGGGCTGTTTTCCATTTGGAAAATGGTAAGAAAATCTATGCTGATACAGTGATTGAGGTAGGAACATCAGGACAGGAAACAGATGATGAATCAGAAAATAATGTAACAGACCCTTCTGAGAATGAGGAGGAAAAATAATGGTTCGCCCAATTCAACCAATCGTACCAGCTATATCACAGGAGCAATATATACAAAAAGCGGCACCGAAAAAAGGAAATGTATCCTTTGGCGATATTCTCCAACAGCAACAAGGACTGGCTGTCAGCAAGCATGCAGCAGATCGAATGCGGGAGAGGAATATCCAGTTTAGCAACAAGGAATGGGAATCTATTCATGAGAAAGTAAAAGAAGCTAAACAAATGGGAGTTAAGGATGCTTTGGTTGTTGTTGATGGAAGCGCAATGGTTGTCAGTGTCAAAAATAATACAGTGATTACTGCGTTGAATCAATCCGAGGCAGATAAAAAAGTATTTACTAATATCGATGGAACAATTTTATTGTAAATTCAAAAAGGCTGGACCCTTTAAGGGAAGTCTGTAACCGTGGAATGACAGAAGCGGTCAAATTAAAAGGAAAAAGGGGAAATAATCATGTTACGTTCAATGTATGCAGGTATTTCAGGAATGAAAAATTCACAAACAAAATTAGATATTATCGGAAATAATATTGCTAACGTTAATACCAATGGTTATAAAAAAGCAACGATTAATTTTCAGGATATGCTGAGCCAAACATCATCAAGAGCACAGGGTGCTGGCGGGAATCGAGGCGGTGTTAATGCCAAACAGGTTGGTCTTGGTTCACAGCAAGGAGCGATTAATAATGTCCATACACAGGGATTTACACAAACTACAAATTATCCGTTAGATTTTATGATTGATGGAGATGGTATGTTTGTTGTAGGCGGTGGTCAGGTTACTGGTGAAGGGGCAGGAGCAACAGTGACAACCAATCCAAATGATAGATACTATACACGTGCCGGGAGCTTTGGTTTTGATGATAACGGATATATTGTAAACGCGGAAGGTCTTTATTTATTAGATAGCGAGGGAGAAGCTATTCAGGTTCCACCAGGTTCACAGGATTTCAGTATCTTAACAGATGGATCAGTTACGTATATAGATGCAGACGGAGAAGTTGTAGATAATAACGTTAATATAGGCTTGGCCCGTTTTTCCAATCCTAATGGTTTAGAAAAATTAGGCGGTAATTTGTATCGTGCAACAGATAACTCTGGTATAATGCCTGCCCCAGGAGGTGCAGAATTCTTTACACCGGAACAGGAAGGCGCTGGCGTACTTAGAACTGGTCAGCTTGAGATGTCCAACGTAGACTTATCTGAAGAATTCACTGAAATGATTACAGCACAGCGTTCATTCCAGGCGAACACCAGAATAATTACAACATCTGATGAAATTTTACAGGAGCTTGTTAATCTAAAACGATAAGCAAGGGAGGAAGGGGCTAGCATGAACTAACATGCTCAGACTAGTCCCGATAAATCATGATTCGATTGACCCGATTAAATAATGAACCTTTTGTTCTTAATGCAATAATGATTGAGCAAGTTCAGGCCCATGCAGATACAAGTATTTCATTGTTAAATGGAAAAAAAGTGTTTGTAAAAGAAAGTGAAGAAGAAATTATTAAAAAGGTAACAGCCTTTTATCACGAGATTGGGTTTCCTGCACTTCCTTTAAAGGCAGGTGAAAAAGATGAGTAAAATATTAAAAATAGCTGTAACGTCAATCATTACTTTACTTGTTGGTGTTGTAGCTACGCTTATTATTGTCATCTATGTGAATGAACCGGAAGAAACATCCGGCGAGCAATCTATTGATGATATGGTCAGTCATTCCTATGAAACGCCGGAAGTAACAACAGATATTAAAGATGATAGATATGTACAGGTTCAGTTTCAAGTGATTACAGATGATAAAAAAGCGATGGAAGAATTACAAAAAAGAGACTTCCAAATCACCAATCTATTAATTAAAGAATTGGCTGTTATGGAAGAAGAGGATTTTCAAACAGGTCTTGATGATCTGGAGGAGACGCTGAAAACAAATTTAAATGAAATGATGACAGAAGGAACGGTTACCGAAGTATATACCATTAAGAAAATACTTCAATAGATTATATCATGCTAGGAGGTGACCAAATTTTATGGATGAGGTATTATCACAAAATGAAATTGATGCCTTGCTTTCAGCGATAACATCAGGAGAAATGGATGCAGAAGAGTTGAAAAAGGAAGAAGATGAAAAACGTATTCGCGTATATGATTTTAAAAGAGCGTTACGTTTTTCTAAAGACCAGATACGAAGCATTTCTAGGCTTCATGAAAACTATGCAAGATTGCTTACAACCTTTTTTGCTACGCAGCTCCGAACGTATGTAAATATAAATGTTACCTCTGTGGACCAGGTACCTTATGAGGAATTTATACGCTCTGTACCGAAACGGACAGTGCTTAATATTTATAGTTTGCAGCCGTTGGACGGAAATTTGATTATGGAAATTAACCCGAATATCGCTTTCGCATTATTGGAGCGGTTGCTGGGCGGAAAAGGTTCCAGTGATTCAAAAAAAAGCAGTCTGACAGAAATTGAAAAGCTTTTGCTCACACAATTGTTTGAGAAAGCTGAAGACAGTTTAAAAAATGCTTGGTCATCTGTTGCAGATATTGAACCGGTTTTAGAAGAATTTGAAGAGAACCCCCAATTTATGCAGATTGTTGCACCAACAGAAACAGTTGTTGTTGTTTCTTTAACAGCTATGATTGGAGAAGTATCAGGTATGATTAATATATGTATTCCGCATATTATTTTGGAACCAATTATACCAAAGCTCTCTGCAAGCTATTGGATGCAGACGAATAAAAATAAAGATGAAAAAAGTCTGCAAAGAATGTCACAGTATCTTCAAAATACGGATGTTGAAGTAAAAGCAATCCTTGGTGAAGCAACAATTAATATTGATGAATTTTTGAAGTTCTCTGCCGGGGATGTGATTGCATTAGATCAGCCGATTGATTCGCCGTTAAAGATGGCTGTGAATGATGAGTTTAAGTTTCTTGTGCAGCCAGGTAAGTATCGGCATAAAATGTCTGTTCAAGTATTAGAGGAACTGAATGGGGTGATGGAAAATGATGAATGACGGCAAGCTGTCGCAGGAAGAAATTGATGCACTGCTTAATGTATCTGAAAATAAAGAGGATGAAAACCAGCAGGAGCAAACGGGTGGGGACGAGTTCCTGACGAGTATAGAAAAAGACGCTTTAGGAGAGATTGGAAATATTTCCTTTGGAAGCTCCGCTACTACTCTGTCTACACTTTTAAACCAAAAGGTAGAGATTACAACACCAGCTGTTACAACAATTACAAAAGATGAATTAGAAGAAGAAGTGACATTTAAACCTGTAAGTGTTCAAGTAAATTACATAGAAGGCTTTACTGGCAATAATGTTTTTTTCATTAAATCAGAGGATGCAGCAGTAATTGCTGATATTATGCTTGGCGGTGATGGGACAAGCCCGGATAAGGAACTGAACGAAATGCACCTCAGTGCAGTTCAGGAAGCAATGAATCAGATGATGGGTGCTGCTGCCACAAGTATGTCCACAGTATTTAATAAGAAAATTGACATTTCTCCTCCGCAGATTATTCATGGATTGGGGAATGAAAGAAAAGAAGGTCTATTTGAAGATGACGTTTATGTCAAAGTCTTCTTTAAATTAATGGTTGGAGATTTAATAGATTCTAATATGGTACAGCTTGTTCCAATTGATTTTGCTAAAGAATTAGTACAGCAATTAATGAATCCGGCTCCTGCAGCTACAGAAGAAAGTTCGGCAGAAAAGAAGCCAGAGAAAGCAGCAGCAAGCGAACCGGCTGATATCCCTGAAACGAATGTAAATACAAGCTTAAATACTCCTTCAGCACCACTGCAGGAAAACATTCAAGCGGAAGAGTCTGTCAGCCGGACAGCAGCAAGCACAGAATCAACACATCAAAAAAATGATGACATTCTGGGCAGACACGGCAGCCTGCATGAAGCAAATATACAGGAGGCAGCTTTTTCAGATTTTAAACAGCCCCCTTTAAGCAGTCAGGGACAACGTAATTTGGATATGCTGATGGATATCCCTTTAAAAGTCACTGTTGAGTTAGGAAGAACAAAGCAGTCCATTAAGGAAATCTTAGAACTTGGAGCAGGATCCATTATTGAATTAGATAAGTTGGCCGGGGAGCCTGTAGATATTCTTGTAAATGAAAAATTAGTGGCTGAAGGGGAAGTTGTTGTTATCGACGAAAACTTCGGAGTACGTGTAACGGATATTGTTAGTCAGTTAGATAGAATTCAACATTTGAAAAAGTAGATTAGTATAATGAGGAGAGAGAAAAAAATGAGCAAAAAGATTTTAATCGTAGATGATGCAGCTTTTATGAGAATGATGATTAAGGATATTTTAACAAAAAATGATTTTGAAGTAGTTGCTGAAGCACAAGACGGTAATGAAGCTGTTGAAAAATTTAAGGAAAGTCAACCTGATTTAGTGACCATGGATATTACGATGCCAGAAAAAGATGGGTTGGCAGCTTTAAAAGAAATTCTTCAAGTAAATCCAGAAGCAAAGGTAATTATGTGTTCAGCAATGGGACAGCAGGCTATGGTTATTGATGCTATTCAAGCCGGAGCAAAAGACTTTATTGTTAAACCATTCCAGGCAGAACGTGTTATTGAAGCTATTCAAAAAGCACTTGGATAAGTAAACTTCATTTAGTGAGACGGATATATCTTTTCTCACTAATGAATGGGGAACAGCGTCCACCCGTATGAAGTGAAGGCAGGGGTATCACAGGGATGTATTTACTCCCCAAGTGTGTTTAAAAAGTGAGTTGACGAGATTGAAGAAGCAATCATGGCGTATATTTGTACTGGGAGCGGGAGTGTTGTTTTTTATGTTGCTCCCGGTCAGTATAAGCGCAGAAACAAATGTGTTAGACTGCCTTGAAAATGGTGAGGAGTGTAACGATGAACAAAATATGGATAATGAGCAGCCGGATACGAATGAGGAAGACAGTATCCTGGAAAATGACAATGGATTTTTGATAGAAGATGATTCTTCAAATACATCGATGGGCTGGCAAATTGTCCGGTTAATTGTTGGTCTGGCTCTGGTACTGGGGTTAGTCTATATAGTATTAAAGCTCTTAGGAAAAAGAAATGGGTTTAATCAGCAGCCAGGCCTCCTGCGCAATGTGGGTGGAGTATCTGTAGGAGCAAATAAATCTGTGCAAATTATCCGTGTTGGAAACAGATATTATCTTATTGGTGTTGGAGATAATGTGGAGCTGTTAGAGGAAATCGATGATCCTGAAACGATTGAACAGCTGATTGATCAATCGGAAGAAAAGAATCCGGATACCTTATCCTTATTTTCAAAAGGAAAAAATGAAAAATCTAGTAAGTCATCTGACAAATCCTTTAATCAATTACTTACTAGGGAGCTGCAGTCAATCCGCAAAAATCGCCAAGATCTTATTAAGAAGCATAAGGACGATTTAAATGAATGAATTTATAGATATATTTTCAGGTTCTGATCCAACGAATATAGCAACATCAGTGAAGCTATTGCTGTTATTAACGATTTTTTCTCTGGCTCCGGGAATTTTAATTTTAATGACCAGCTTTACACGGATTATTATTGTATTGTCATTTGTACGTACATCTTTAGCAACGCAGCAGATGCCCCCAAATCAGGTGCTCATTGGTATTGCGTTATTTTTGACTTTCTTTATCATGGCTCCGACTTTCTCAGAAGTCTATGAGCAAGGTTTGTCGCCGCTCTTTGCTGAGGAGATTACCTTGGATGAAGCTTATGATAATGCAAGTGTTCCTTTAAAGGAATTTATGGCACAGCATACAAGACAGAAGGATTTGCAATTATTCATGCGTTATACAGAGGCAGAACCTCCAGAAACCGTACAGGATATCCCTTTAACCACTTTAGTTCCTGCATTTGCAATCAGTGAATTAAAAACAGCATTTCAGATGGGTTTTATGATATTTATCCCATTTTTAATTATTGACATGGCTGTCGCAAGTATTCTTATGTCAATGGGGATGATGATGCTGCCGCCGGTAATGATTTCATTGCCGTTTAAGATATTACTATTTGTACTGGTGGATGGCTGGTATTTAATTACGCAGTCACTACTCGGTGGTTTTTAGATGAGGATGTTAAAAAAGGTCGCCAAAAATGACACGGCGAATTTCTGCGTTAGCTTGCTTTTCCGTTGCTCATGTATTAACAAACATACATTCCGCTACTCAAAGCTGCGCTGCCTTGAACTTCTTGGTCCTTTTTATCGCCCTTTTTTAACACGTATTGGAAGTGAGAGGGGTAGAATCAATGAGTAGTGAATTGGTATTAACCCTGGCTGAACGGGGGATTTTTACAATTTTGTTAATAACAGTCCCGTTACTGCTGCTGGCTTTAGCAGTCGGACTACTTGTAAGTATTTTTCAGGCAACAACACAAATTCAAGAACAGACATTGGCATTTATTCCAAAAATCTTAGCAGTGTTACTTGGTTTAGTATTCTTCGGACCATGGATGTTAACGACAATCGTTGAATTCACTTCCAATTTATATATGAATATTAATCAATATATAGGGTAGTACGAATGATTGATATTATAAACTGGAATCTTGTTCCGGCATTCATTCTGATTTTTGTTCGTATTATGGCATTCTTTGTAATTATGCCTCTGTTCTCTTATCGGTCAGTTCCGGTTCAATTTAAAATAGGAATCAGTTTTTTTCTGACAATCATTTTAATTTCCTCAGTGGACATCGGTAATGTTGCCCTGAATGATTTATATATATTTCTGCTGGTGAAAGAAGCGCTTGTCGGTATTTGTATTGGATTAATTGCGTTTATTTTAGTATCTGCTATTCAAGTTGCCGGCGGTTTTATTGATTTCCAAATGGGTTTTGCTATTGCCAATGTTGTAGACCCGCAAACAGGTGCACAAAGTCCATTGACAGGTCAATATTTTTATATTATTGCGTTATTATTTTTTTTATCTGTAGACGGCCATCATATGATTTTAAATGGAATGATGAACAGCTTTTCTTATATTTCATTAGATCAATTTATCCCATTTGGCGAAGAGAGTATTATTGAGCTTGTACTGACGACATTTAATACGATGTTCCTCATTGCTTTTCAAATCGCTATCCCCATTGTAGGCTGCTTGTTTTTAGTAGATGTTGCTTTGGGGATCGTAGCGCGTACGGTACCGCAAATGAATGTTTTTGTTGTCGGCTTGCCAATAAAAATTCTTGTGAGCTTTGCAGCAATCCTTGTTTTTCTCGCACTTTACATAGGCTTATTACAATATGTTTTTGAGGCAATGTATCGTGTAATGGTGGAATTAATGGCTTTATTTGGAGGTGCTTAATGTGTTTTTGACATTAGACTTACAATTTTTCGCGGGTGAAAAAACAGAAAAAGCCACTCCAAAGAAAAGACAGGATGAACGCAAAAAAGGGCGGATTGCCAAAAGTCAGGATATAAATACAGCCGTCCTGCTGCTTGGATGTTTTATCGGTTTGTTTGTTTTTGGCGGTTATATACTTCAGTATATGACAGGATTTTATAAAAAATCATTTACGGAATACATTCATTGGGAAGTGACTAATAATTCGATTCAAACGATGTTTAATGATTCATTTCTTCAAGCAGTTTTAATGGTTGCTCCCATCATGCTGATTGCCATTATTTCCGGTTTGGCTGCTAACCTGCTTCAGGTCAGGTTCTTATTTACAACAGAGCCCTTGAAGTTTGATTTGAAAAAAATTGATCCTATTAAAGGAGCAAAACGGATTTTTTCCATACGTGCGTTAGTGGAGTTTTTAAAATCTTTATTAAAAATTACATTGGTTGGTGCGGTAACATTTACAGTAATTTGGATGAATAAAGATCAGATGCTCATGACAGCTTTTTTAGATGCAGAGGGAGCATTGGGATTCTTTGCACGGGTTACAGCAATAATGGCATTTTCGGCTATTGCTTTATTAATTTTTTTAGGTGTTTTAGATTATATGTATCAAAAGTATGATTTTGAGAAAAACATTCGTATGTCCAAGCAGGATATTAAAGATGAGTATAAAAATGTTGAAGGGGATCCTTTAATTAAATCAAAAATGAAAGAAAAACAGCGGCAGATAGCAACAAGAAGAATGATGAGTGAAGTTCCAGGCGCGGATGTTATTATTACAAATCCCACCCACTATGCAATTGCAATTAAATATGATGAAGTAAAGGCAGAGGCACCGTTTATTATTGCGAAAGGAACGGACAGCATTGCGCAGCGTATCAAAGAAATTGCAAAGGAACACAATGTACATATGATAGAAAATCGTTCTCTGGCAAGAGCATTATATGCAGCAGCAGAAATTGGCGAAGTCATTCCAGAGGAATACTTTCAGCCGGTTGCAGAAGTTCTTGCTTATGTTTATCAAATGGAGAAAAAAGCGTAAGAAGTTAGGAGAGAATGGAAATGAAAGTCCGGGATATTGCGGTTCTCTTAGGCGTTATACTAGTAATTGTCATGCTGGTTATACCAATGCCAGGAGGACTTTTAAGCTTTCTCATATTAATTAATATAATACTTGCATTGGTTGTTATTTTAGTGGCAATGAATACAACGGAACCGTTGCAGTTTTCGGTGTTTCCAACACTGATTTTGCTTTTGACATTATTCCGGTTAGCTTTAAATGTGTCAACGACCCGGGCCATTCTCTCTGAAGGTGATGCAGGAGGAGTCGTAGAAACATTCGGCTCTTTTGTAATTGGAAACAATCCTTTAGTCGGATTTGTCGTATTTATTATTTTGGTTATTATTAATTTTATTGTTATTACCAAGGGTGCAGAGCGTGTATCTGAAGTAGCTGCCAGGTTCTCCCTTGACGGGATGCCAGGGAAGCAGATGAGTGTCGATGCTGATTTAAATGCCGGTTTAATTACGGAAAGTCAGGCAAAGGAACGACGGGAAAAAATCGAAAATGAAGCAGATTTCCATGGATCCATGGATGGGGCAAGTAAATTCGTAAAAGGAGATGCCATAGCCGGAATTATTATTGTTCTTATCAATATTCTTTTTGGAATGATTATTGGTGTTGTGCAAATGGGTCTGTCCATGCAGGAATCTGTTGATTTATTTATGAGACTTACTGTCGGGGATGGCCTGGTGAGCCAAATTCCAGCATTGCTAATTTCAACCGCAACCGGGATTGTTGTTACAAGGTCCGCCAGAGGAAGTAATTTAAGCGCTGATGTGACAGATCAGCTGCTGCAGTTCCCAAAGCTTTTATATATTGCAGCAGGAGCTATTTTCTTGCTTGGTCTAACACCGATAAACTTTTTCTTAACTACGCTTCTTGCAGCCTTCCTGGCTTTTAGCGGCTATTGGATGGAAAAAAGAACGACGGAACCAGAAGAGGTTACAGAAGAAGAGGAAGAAGAAACGGAATCAACTGCTTTAAAACAGCAGGAGAATGTTATAAATCTCTTAAATATGGATCCGATAGAATTTGAATTTGGTTATGGGTTAATTCCTTTAGCCGATACATCTCAGGGCGGTGATCTGCTGGATAGAGTAATTATGATTCGGAGACAGCTTGCTATTGAATTAGGGATGGTCATACCAGTAGTCCGAATACGGGATAATATACAGCTCCAGCCGAATGAATATCAATTAAAGATAAAAGGTGACACGGTTGCCAGCGGGGAGTTAATGCTGGATCATTATTTAGCAATGGCACCTGACTTTTTAGAGGATGATGTAGAGGGAATTGATACGAAAGAGCCGGCTTTTGGTCTGCCGGCAAAATGGATTAGTGAAAATGTAAAAGATGAAGCAGAATTGTCTGGTTATACAGTGGTTGATCCACCTTCAGTTGTGTCCACTCATCTTACAGAAGTTATCAAGAAGCATGCATTTGAGCTTTTGGGAAGAGAAGAAACAAAACAGCTTATCGATCATTTAAAAGAAACCAACCCAATTTTAGTGGAAGAAGTAACTCCTGAACCTTTATCTATTGGTGATATTCAAAAAGTATTGGCAAAACTGCTAAGAGAAAGTGTATCTATTCGAAATATGCCAGTGATTTTTGAAACGCTTGCTGATTTTGCTAAATTGACAAATGATACTGATGTTTTAGGAGAATACGTTAGACAAGCATTGGCATCACAAATTACAAAAAGCTATGTGAAAGATGATAACTTGTTAAAGGTAATTACTGTTTCCGGCAAAGTCGAAAAAGCAATTGCTGACCATATTCAACAAACAGAGCATGGAAATTATCTATCATTAGATCCAGATCAGCAGCAGGCTATTATTCAAGCAATTCATAAAGAAGCTGAAAAAGTATCCTTACAGGAAGAAACAACTATTATTATCTGCTCTCCTGCAGTCCGGATGTATTTAAAACAATTGTTAGACCGGTTTTTACCTCAAGTTGTTGTATTGTCGTATAATGAATTAGAACCTACTGTTGAGGTACAAAGCGTTGGGGTGGTGAATATCGCATGAAAATAAAAAAATATAAAGCTCCATCTATGCCGGAAGTGATGAAGCAAGTTAGAAAAGATTTTGGCACAGATGCAGTGATTTTACAATCAAGACAAATTAAATCAGGCGGTATCTTAGGGCTCTTTAAAAAAAATTATATCGAGGTTGTTGCCGGTTATGATCCAGAGCCGGTGAAACCTGCTAAAAAAGCTGCAATTCGAAAGGAAGCTCCTGTTCTTAAGAAAGAAATGGTCCGGGAAGAAATAAAAGATGCTCCGCGTTCTAAAGAAATGGAACAGGTTTATAAACTGTTAGAAGCGCAAAGCAGACAGCTGCAGTTCAGGTTAACGCCAGAGGAACAGATAATCTATGATGGCTTAATACAGCAGGAAGTACTTCCTGATATTGCTTTGAATATCGTGAAGGAAGGAAACGACCCAGGAACTGCCTCTCAAGAAGATTCAAGTACATTAAAGCAAGCTGTTCACGAAAAGATAGAAAAACGTTTAGAAGGTCTGGAATTAGGCTTCACCTATAATCATAAGGTGATTCAATTTGTTGGACCAACTGGTGTAGGGAAGACGACCACTATTGCAAAAATTGCTGCACGGATGCAACTAGCTGAGAATAAAAAAGTAGCGTTTATTACGCTGGATACGTACCGGATTGCAGCTGTTGAACAGCTGAAAACATATGCGAAGATTCTTCATATACCTGTACAAGTGGCTTATAATAAACAAGAATATCGCAAGTATATAGAACAATTACAGGACTATGATGTGATTTTAGTAGATACAGCAGGCAGAAATTATCGGGACGATGCTTACTTAAACGATTTAGCAGACTGGATAAACCCTGACGAGGTAACAAATTATCTTGTCTTGTCCATGACTGCAAAGCCGAAAGATTTTCTGGATATTTACGGGAAGTTTGATGCGATTGGAATACATGGCCTTATATTGACAAAGCTGGATGAAACAGAACAATACGGCAATATCCTAAATGCGGTATCAAGTTATTCAGGCATTCGGATAGGGTATATAACAAATGGTCAGGATGTTCCGGAGGATATGGTCGATCCAACAATAAAGCAGCTTAGTCGTTTTATTGCAGGTGATGAACAATGAGTTATGATCAGGCTGAAAAACTAAGAAACCAGCTTGCTCCGCACAGAGCAGCGAAAACGATAGCCATATGCAGCGGTAAGGGTGGTGTAGGAAAGTCAAATTTCACTTTGAATTTTTCTATTAAACTTGCAAAAGAAAAACATCGTATTTTAGTATTTGATCTGGATGTTGGCATGGGAAATATTGATTTGCTTCTTGGTATGCAGACAAAGCATTCTATAGCAGATGTTTTAAATAATCGAATCTCCATTCAAGATGCTATTGTAAAAAGCAACTACGGCGTTGACTACGTTCCCGGGGGCTCTGGTCTGCGTGACTTTTTAGAGATAGATCAGCATAAAAAAGCTATTTTTTATCAAGGGCTGGAGCTGACATTAAGAGAATATGATTATGTTCTGTTTGATATGGGGGCCGGTGTTACAGAAACGGCGTTATTTTTCATCATGTCAGCAGATGAATGCTTTATCGTAACCACACCCGAGCCTACTTCTATTACAGATGCATATGGGATGATAAAGCATATTTTATTAAATCAGGCAGATATGCCAATTTACACTATTTTAAACCGTTCAAGAAATAGCAGGGATGGGCAAAATATTTTAAATAATTTTCATACCATTATTCACCGTTTCTTAGATGGAGAAGCCCAAGGTCTGGGGTTCATTCCAGAAGACGGAAATGTTATGAAAGCAGTAATGCATCAAAAACCATATACTATACTATATCCGAAAACAAAGGCTTCTAAAGCTGTAGATTCAATTCTGCATACCTATGTAAATCAAACAAGCGGGCCTTTACGTAGGTCTGGCAGTTTCATGGAGCGGATAAAACATTTTATGGAGAGGTGAGAGAATGACTCTGGTTAATGTACTTGTCGTAGATGATTCTGCATTTATGAGAAAAATGATTTCAGAAATTTTAACAGAGGATGGCAGATTTCAAGTTGTTGGAACAGCCGTTCATGGTTTGGACGGTGTAAATAAAGTAAAAAAACTGCATCCTGACGTAATTACGATGGATGTTCAAATGCCGAAGCTTAATGGTTTAGAAGCTCTAAAACAGATTATGGAACAATGTCCTACCCCGGTAGTTATGCTTTCCAGTGAAACAAGAAAAGGCGCAGATCAGACCATCCAGGCCATTTCCACTGGTGCTGTTGACTTTATTACAAAGCCGTCTGGCGCTATTTCATTAGATATAAAAACGGTAGAAAAAGAAATTTGCAATAAAGTATACACTGCAGCTGCAGTCAAAGTACATAAAAAAATAAATAATGCAGAAAAGCATGTACCAATAGAGCATATTCGGCAGCCGATAAGCCTGTCTGAGAAGCCATCACTCAACGTTAAAAGATTAGTTGCAATTGGAACGTCCACCGGGGGTCCCAGAGCGTTGCAGGAAGTGATTACCGCTTTGCCAAAAAATCTTCGTGCACCTGTGGCAGTTGTACAGCATATGCCCCCTGGATTTACAGCATCATTATCTGAACGGTTGAACCAAATTAGTAAGGTGACCGTAAAAGAGGCAGAGCACGGGGAGTTAATGAAAAAGGGAACTGTTTATATCGCGCCTGGTGGATATCATATGGAAGTGAAGAGCAGTGGCATGGCGTTAATTGTCTCTTTAAACCAGGAACCGGCAGATAACGGACATCGCCCTTCTGTAAATACTTTATTCCGCTCTTTGTGTGCGTTGAAGAACTATCAAATTATTACATGTGTCTTAACAGGAATGGGAAATGATGGAACACTCGGTCTGAAAGAGCTGAAAAAAGCCAATCCACATGTATTGTCTATTGCTGAAACAGAAGAGACGGCAATTGTTTATGGAATGCCCAAATCAATTATCAATGAAGGGTTAGCTGATTATCAAGTACCTTTGAATCAAATGGCCAGCCAGCTGAGCAATCTTGTAGACTAAATAACTTGAAGGGATAGATTGGAATGGAACAAGAACAGTTAACTACAGAAAGACTGGAAAAAACAATTATTTTTGATTTAAATGGCAGTGAATACGGTTTACCGGTGAACTTTGTGGAATCTATCGAGACATCGTTGCCGATTACCCGTGTTCCACACGAGAAAAGCTACATTAAAGGTGTTATTAATTTAAGAGGAAAGATTATTCCTGTAATAGACCTGCGAATTCGCCTGGGGGAACAGAAGGCACATGGTACAGATGACCAGATTATTATTACCAGAATTGATGATACGCAGGTAGGCTTGATTATAGATAATGCCAATGACGTTTTAGACATCCCGTCCGGTCTTTTGGAAGAACCGCCGGAAACAATTGGCATGGCTAAAAAAGAATATATGCATTCTGTTGTTAATTTTGATGACCGTCTTATTATTTTATTAGATATTTATAAGTTATTAAATTTAGAAGAAATAAAGACAAAAGAGACGGATGATTAATCATGGATGCATTTCAATTAACTACTTTTCAAAAGGATATTTTAAAGGAAATAGGTAATATCGGTGCTGGAAATGCTGCGACATCTCTGTCGATGCTGCTTGGACAAAAAATAGACATGATGGTTCCAAGTGTAGAGATTGCTGATTTTAATGAAGTCATTGAATTAGTTGGCGGCCCGGAACAGCCCATTGTCGGATTAATGTTTCAGATAGAAGGTGAAATCACTGGTGTGATGGCCATTGTCGTCGAAATTGATGAGGCGGAGTATCTGGTACAAAAGCTGACTCATAACGATCAATTCCGGTTATCTGAACAAACAAATGGAACTGAATTAGAAATTGCTATGTCTGCATTAAGTGAAATCGGAAATATTTTAACAGGATCTTATCTTACAGCACTATCTGATTTTACAGGGATGAATCTGCAGCCTTCTGTGCCCCATCTGGGAATAGATATGGCAGGTGCTATTATGACATTGGGGCTATTAGAAGTTTCTCAAGTGACTGACTATGCAATTATTATTGATACGGAAATAAGGCAAGAGGAAGAAAATCATGAAAATATTAAAGGTAATTTCCTGTTTATTCCTGATCCAGAATCCTTTCAAAAGCTCTTTGCCAAATTAGGATGGAATTAATATGACTACTACAAAAACGATTGTCAATGTAGGTATTGCAGATACGAAAACAGTTCAACACCCCAATACGATTCGCACTTTAGGACTTGGCTCCTGTGTCGGTACGGTACTATACGATGAGAAACGCAGAATAGCGGGATTATCACATATTTTACTGCCAGACTCTAATCAGGCAAGAGCAGCTAATTCTAATCCTATGAAATATGCAGATACTGCCATTCCACAGCTTTTAAAAATGTTACAGGACCAGGGCGCCAGAGATATTAAAGCTAAAATGGCCGGCGGGGCTCAAATGTTTCAAGCTGGAAAGGGAACCAGCTTTATGCGAATTGGTGACAAAAATATAGAAGCTGTACAGGAAGCACTTCGGAAATTAAATATAAGGATTGTTTCCTCAGACGTTGGCGGGAATCTGGGAAGAACAATTGAATTTGATCCAGAAACGTCAAGGCTTTCGATTAGAAAACGCAATCATGATATTTATACGATTTAACCGATTTGAAAGGAGCGTGTCATTCTTTGAGTTCATTGGACCCTTCACAAGAGCAAGCGTTATGGAATAAATGGATGACCAGTCAAGATAATGAAGCAGCAAATATACTTATTGAAAACTATATGTATCTTGTTTCCTTTCACACGGAAAGAATTGTAAGTCAACTGCCGAACAGTGTTGACCGTGAGGAAATACGCAGTTATGGTTTGCTTGGACTTTATGATGCGTTGCACAAATTTGAATTGAAACGTGATTTGAAGTTTGATACATATGCTTCATTTCGAATAAAAGGTTCGATTATGGACGGCTTAAGAAAAGAGGACTGGCTGCCCCGGTCTATCCGTGAAAAAACAAAAAAAGTAGAACAGGCAAGTGAAGCTTTTGAGCAAAAATATCAACGGGAGGCGCAGCCGGAAGATATTGCTGAAATTACTGGAATGACTGTACAAGACGTAGAGACCACATTACGGGATGCAGTAATGAGTAACATGCTTTCTATTGAAGATAAGCCGAAAGGGCATGAGAATGACCTCAAAGAAGGCATTGGCTACAGCGTAACAGATAAACCGGATTTAAGGCCGGAAGCCCGGCTTATCCAGGAAGAATGGAAGCAGGAATTAATAGAAGGCATCAAGTCACTGAATGATAAAGAACAGCTTGTAATCAGTCTTTTTTATCAGGAAGAGTTAACCTTTACGGAAATTGGACAGGTTCTGGGCTTAACGACGTCCCGAATTTCACAAATTCATAAACGAAGTATTGTTAAATTACGTACAACGCTTCAGAAAATCAGCCAGATTTAATATAAAGCAGGTATGGAAGGGAATGTATATGTCAACATTATTATGGATGATCAGCTTTTTATTACACGGCATTTCCATTTTAGCTATTTATTTATTATTAAAAGACAGACAGAACGCCGGCGGCAATAAACAGACGGAAAAGATATTGAAAGAGACACTGGAAGAAATTCAGAGGGAAAACAGGACATTGCAAAATCTCTTAGTGGAAGAGAAGCAGCCAGATAAAAAGCCGTTTAATAATGAAAAAGTAAAACCAGAATCTTTAAAGCCTCAAATAGAAAATAAAGAAAATGATGCACAATCAGAGATGGAATGGCCTGATATTGAAATTCCTCAATCAGCTGCATATCAGGATGAAGTAGAAACCTCCTTAGAAGCAAAAGTGCTTCAGCTTCATACGAATGGTGAAACAATAGATGATATTGCTAAAAAATTAAACTGTGGAAAAACAGAAGCTGAAATAATTATCAAAATGTATCAGAAAAAGTCATAGAAATTACTTGCTTACATAGGAAGGTTATGGTATAGTAACTTTTGGTGTAAATAGTCTATCTATAAATTAGTTAGATAAAAATCACACGCATTTGGATTTATAAGATTGGTGCTGAAATGACAGTATTCTTATAAAGAAGATAAATGCGGAGGAATACAACCAATTAGGAGGAATTTATTATGGCAGCAATTTCAATGAAACAATTGCTAGAAGCTGGTGTACACTTTGGTCACCAAACTCGTCGTTGGAATCCAAAAATGAAAAAATACATTTTTACGGAGCGTAACGGCATCTATATCATCGACTTACAAAAAACAGTTAAAAAAGTGGATGAAGCATACAACTACGTTAAGGAAATCGCATCAAACGGCGGTACAATTCTTTTCGTCGGTACAAAAAAACAAGCTCAGGATTCAGTGCGCGATGAAGCAATCCGTTCTGGAATGTTCTTTGTAAACCAACGCTGGTTAGGCGGAACGTTAACTAACTTCCAAACAATTCGCAAACGTATCAATCGTTTGAAAGATATTGAAAAAATGGAAGAAGACGGTACTTTCGAAGTGCTTCCTAAAAAAGAAGTAGTAAATTTATTAAAAGAAAAAGATCGTCTTGTTAAATTCCTAGGCGGAATTAAAGAAATGAAAAAACTTCCTGATGCTTTATTTGTAATTGATCCTCGTAAAGAGCGTATTGCAATTGCAGAAGCACATAAACTACACATTCCAATCATCGGAATCGTTGATACAAACTGTGATCCGGATGAAATCGATTATGTTATCCCTGCAAACGATGATGCAATCCGTGCAGTGAAACTTCTTACTTCAAAAATGGCAGATGCTATTTTGGAAGTAAAACAAGGTGAAGAAACAGAAGAACCTGTTTCTGAACAAGACCAATTAGAAGCAGAAGTTGCTGAAGAAGCTGCTTCCAAAGAGTAATCTTTTAAAAGGTGAGGGTGATAAGAGGATAGAAGCCTTTTATCACCCTTTTTTCAAAGAGTAAGAAAGTATAAAATGTTGAGGATAGCCGCTCCAGCGGTTTTCATGGGGTGAGTAATCGCAACCCCAGAAATACACTACGCTTTCCGTGGGCTTGAGCTCAGCCTCTTCGAAAAAAAGAAGAGCACTTTTTTCCTGCGGAGGCATACAGGACGTATGTCAGTTCGGTGTTGCGACAGGATGTCGAGAACTTAACCGAACTTCCTTCCGTTTTGCGCATTCCCACAGGAGTCTCCGTGTATTTCTTCTGGGGCTGCGATTACTCGTCCCATCGAAAACCGTCGCAGCGGACATCTCCTTGGCAAGAACATCAGTATGTTAAAGACCAAGCGATTTTCTTGGTTTTTCTTAGAAAAGAAATTCAGCTTGTATAATCGAATATTTTAAGGAGGAATTAACATGGCAGTTACTGCTCAAATGGTTAAAGAATTACGTGAAAAAACAGGTGCTGGAATGATGGATTGTAAAAAAGCACTAACAGAAACGAACGGAGATATGGAACAAGCAATTGATTTTCTTCGTGAAAAAGGTATGGCAAAAGCTGCTAAAAAAGCAGACCGTGTTGCAGCTGAAGGATTAACTCATATTGAGGTTGATGGAAACAGAGCTGCAATTATTGAAGTAAACTGTGAAACAGACTTTGTTACAAAAAACGATCAATTCAAGCAATTACTTGCGGATCTTGGAAAGCATATTGTGAAGAATAATCCTGCATCTGTTGAAGAAGCTTTACAGCAAAATCTTTTAGACGGTTCTGAAACAGTTGAAAATGCAATTACTAGTGTCGTTTCTAAAATCGGAGAAAAAATCTCTCTTCGCCGTTTCACTGTATTAGATAAAACAGATAATGATGCTTTTGGTGCATACCTTCATATGGGAGGGCGTATTGGCGTACTTTCTTTATTAGAAGGCACTACTGATGAAAATGTAGCTAAAGACGTTTCTATGCACGTAGCAGCTATCAATCCTCGTTACGTATCTCGTGAAGAAGTTGCAGAGGAAGAAGTAAACCGTGAGCGTGAAGTGCTTAAGACACAGGCATTAAACGAAGGTAAACCAGAAAAAATCGTTGAAAAAATGGTTGAAGGCCGTTTAGGTAAATTCTTTGAAGAGATTGTTCTTTTAGAACAAAGCTTTGTAAAAGACCCAGACCAAAAAGTGAAAAAATATGTTGCAGATAAAGGCGCTTCTGTAAAAGCGTTCGTTCGCTATGAAGTAGGCGAAGGAATGGAAAAACGCGAAGATAACTTTGCGGAAGAAGTAATGAGCCAAATTAAAAAATAAGTTTTACAAATTAGGGGACATTAATTTGTTCCCTCTTTTGTAACTATATAATCTAATCTAAATACATTTTTTCTCTGGAGGTTATTATGACGACAGCACATTATAATAGAGTTGTGTTAAAATTAAGTGGAGAAGCATTAAGTGGAGATGAAGGCTACGGAATCTCACCTAAAGTGATTCAATCCATTTCAAAACAGGTTAAGGAAATTGTGGATCTTGGTGTAGAAGTTGCTGTAGTTGTTGGCGGCGGAAACATCTGGCGCGGCAAAGTAGGATCAGAAATGGGAATGGATAGAGCTTCAGCTGACTATATGGGTATGCTTGCAACAATTATGAACTCACTTGCCCTGCAGGATGGTCTGGAAACAATTGGTGTACAAACCAGAGTGCAAACTTCTATTGAAATGAGGCAGGTTGCTGAGCCATACATACGGCGGAAAGCGATTCGCCATCTGGAGAAAAAGCGTGTTGTTATTTTCGCTGCCGGAACTGGAAATCCTTATTTTTCTACAGATACGACAGCGGCATTACGAGCAGCAGAAATTGAAGCAGAAGTTATTTTAATGGCAAAAAATAATGTTGATGGTGTTTATACAGATGACCCTAAAATTAACAAAGAAGCAAAGAAATATGATTCTCTTACCTATTTAGAAATGTTAAATGAAGGATTAGGTGTTATGGATTCTACAGCTTCTTCATTATGTATGGATAATGACTTGCCTTTAATTGTCTTCTCTATTATGGAAGAAGGTAACATTAAACGAGTTATTCAAGGTGAAAATATCGGAACAACGATAAGGGGGAACTAAGAATGTCAGAATCAGTAATTAAAGATATGAAAGAAAAAATGGCTCAGGCAGTTCAGGCTTTTTCAAAAAATTTAGCCTCTGTTCGTGCTGGGCGCGCAAATCCCAGCCTTTTAGACAATGTTTATGTTGATTATTATGGTGCTTCCACACCACTTAATCAATTAGCTCAGGTCGGTGCTCCAGAAGCAAGGTTATTAACAATTACACCATATGATAAATCTGCAATAGGTGATATTGATAAGGCAATACAAAAAGCAGACTTGGGTCTTTCTCCATCGAATGACGGGAACATTATTCGCATCAACATTCCTGCACTTACACAGGAAAGAAGAAAAGACTTAGTAAAAGTTGTTGGAAAGTATGCTGAGGAATCTCGTGTACAAATTAGAAATCTGCGCCGTCAAGCAAATGATCAGCTAAAGAAGGCTGAAAAAAATGGCGATATGACGGAAGATGATTTAAGAGCATTTCAAGATGATGTTCAAGAAACTACGGATACTTTTATCAAACAAATTGAAGATTTAGCAAACACAAAAGAAAATGAAATTATGGAAGTGTAATAGAAGGAATACTTCATTTCTATTAACCTTCGTCGTATAAATCCTGGCAAAAATTTTTTGTTTAAAGGTGACAGTTTTCTGCTAACGTAGTAAGATGCCATTAAGCCCTCTTATTAAAGGGGGTTTTTGTATTAATACCACTGGCAATCATGTTCGTATAATACATGTTAAACTGGATACAGTCATAATATTTATTGGCATGGTCATGCCTTTCATCCCTTATTCTTTTATGAGAAGTTCAAAATTAATTTGATTTCTCTTTGCACACGCATTTTAAAAATAAGAATAGGGTTATGAACAAACAACCATTCGGGGGACGGAAAATGTCTATTAAAATTCCTTTTTTATCAAAACAACCAAAAGAATCTGATTCACTTTCTGAAGAAAATGCTCCTAATCATGTTGCTATCATCATGGATGGGAACGGGAGATGGGCGCAAAAACGGGGATTACCCAGGTTTGCTGGTCATAAAGAAGGTGTATCTACGGTAAACAAAATCGTTAAAACCGCAGTGAAAGCAAATGTGAAGGTTTTAACGCTTTATACTTTTTCAACAGAAAACTGGAAACGACCAAAACAAGAAGTGGAATATATTTTAAAACTTCCAAAAGAATTTTTGCATGTATATTTACCAAGCTTGATGGAAAATAATGTTCGTATCCAGACGATAGGCGATTTTCAGTCGTTGCCTGGCTATACGAAGGAAGCAGTAAACTATGCAATGGAAAAAACGAAGAACAATGATGGGTTAATTTTAAATTTTGCAATTAATTACGGCAGTCGTCATGAAATTTTAAAAGCAGTCAAGCAGATTGCAACAGAATTGAAAGAAGAAAACATAGATATTGACAGCTTAGATGAAGAAGCATTTTCAAAGCATCTATATACAAATGGTGTTTCGGATCCGGATCTGTTAATCCGGACTGGTGGCGAATACCGTTTAAGTAATTTTATGCTTTGGCAGCTTGCATATACAGAATTCTGGTTTACGGATAAGCTCTGGCCAGAGTTTACAGAAGAAACATTCCATGAAGCATTACTTGCATATCAGCAGCGCAAAAGACGATATGGAGGTATATAAGGTGATGATGATTTAATGAAGCAACGAACGATAACAGCTATAGTGGCTCTACTTATATTTGTGCCAATCATTATTATTGGTGGATTGCCGTTTACCATTTTTGTCTATCTGTTAGCTACAATCGGGTTATTTGAATTAATCCGGATGCGGCATCCAGATAAGAACTTCTTTCCATATGTTTTATCAGCTTTATTAACATGGGTCATTTTATTACCTAATGAATTTTTTACTAATATAGAATGGTTCACGAAGTATGAATTGATTTCTGTTATTATTTTTGTTTTATTAGCGTATACGGTGCTTGTGAAAAATGAGTTTACCTTTGATCAGGTTGGTTTTGTTATCCTCGCAGCGTTTTATGTTGGATTAGGATTCTTTTATTTATTGCAGACCAGAGATGGAGAAAATGCACTGAGAAATATACTGTTCGCATTTTGTATCATCTGGGCGACGGATACAGGAGCCTATTTATTTGGACGCAAACTTGGAAAACATAAATTATGGCCTACAATCAGCCCTAAGAAGACTGTCGAAGGCGCTGTGGGAGGCATCTTTGTAGCAGTAATTGTTGCTGTGATTTTTCATCTGATAGAACCTTTTGATCAGTCATGGCTGACTCTTATTATTGTTACTGTTATAGCTTCAAGTTTTGGACAAATTGGTGATCTGGTGGAATCTGCATTTAAACGTATTTATAATGTGAAGGATTCAGGGAAAATTCTGCCTGGGCATGGTGGTATTCTAGATCGATTTGACAGCATGCTTTTTGTTTTTCCATTACTACATTTTATTCACTTTTTTTAACATATTGAAGCGAATATTGTAGAATCGGTAAAGTAAACCGACTTACCCGAATATACTAGGTGAAGAGCTTTCTTTTCTTGATACATAACAACCTTTTATTTTAAAATTATGGGACAAGTAAGCATTTATATTCTGTTCCTGCTTAAAAAAATAAATGCATAGTCTTTTGTCTAAGGTTCTATGCTATAAAAAAGTAAATTATTGTTATGTAATATTATTGCAGGAAACCAAGTTTTAATAACCTCTTTCTACCTTTACAAAAGGAAGGTGCTGTCATGACAACTGTTATTGCATTTATATTAATGTTTGGCGTACTCGTATCTATCCATGAGTGGGGACATCTGATCTTTGCAAAACGGGCAGGGATGCTTGTTCGTGAATTTGCAATCGGATTCGGACCAAAGATATTATCCTTCACTAAAAACGAGACGCTTTATACAATCAGATTAATCCCTGCAGGCGGCTATGTCCGTGTTGCTGGAGACGATCCGGAAATTGTTGAATTAAAACCAGGACATCATATTGGGTTGGAATTTAACAATGATGGAAAAGTAGCAAAAATCATTGTGAATAACAAATCAAAGCATCCTAACGCCCGCACGATTGAGGTGGAGAATGTTGACCTTGATCATAAACTGATTATTGAAGGTTATGAGCAGGACGACGAGGATACGAAGCTTCATTTTGATGTAGACCGTAAAGCAATGTTTGTCGTTGATGAACGGGAGACACAGATTGCTCCTTTTGATAGACAATTTGCATCCAAAACGGTCGGACAGCGAGCTATGCAGCTATTTGCAGGGCCAATGATGAATTTTGTACTGGCTATCTTTATCTTTCTGCTTATGGGGCTTATCCAGGGCGTACCGGTAGAGCAGGCACAAATGGGTGAAATTCAATCAGGTAGTCCTGCAGAAGAAGCTGGACTTCAGGAAAATGATGTTATTACTCAAATAGGAGATCAGTCCATTTCAACTTGGGAACAGTTTACAGATATTGTACGGGAAAGCCCTGGTCAGGAATTGGATTTGGTCATTTCCAGAGGAGATACGGAGCATGAATTAACTGTTGTGCCAGCGGAAGTTGAGGCAGTTAATGAAAAAGGTGATCCTATTGAGGTTGGTCAAATTGGAGTATTGGCAGCCTATGAAAAAGATATCCTTGGCACGTTAAAATTTGGATTTGAAAGAACGTATGAAACGACCAAACTTATTATTACTAATTTGGTCATGTTAGTAACGGGTCAGCTTTCCATTGATGTTTTATCTGGACCGGTAGGAATTTATGATGCAACCGATCAGGTTGTTCAATCTGGTTTTTCGAACTTTTTAATGTGGACTGCTATGTTAAGCATTAATTTAGGGATTATTAATTTAGTTCCTCTTCCGGCTTTAGATGGCGGCAGATTGATGTTTGTTTTAATTGAAGCGGTCAGAGGAAAACCGATAGCACCCGAAAAAGAAGGTGTCTTCCATTTTGTCGGATTTGCATTATTGATGCTATTAATGATTGTTGTCACATGGAATGACATTCAACGTCTATTCCTGTAAAATAAAATAGTAAATCTAAATAAGTTACCCTTGTCGATTTATAGACAAGGGTTTCCTGTTTGTATATGAGCAGATTATTGAATTATACGATTCCTATCAGGACATTTATACAGAATAGAAATAGAATAAGGAAGATATGATTATCCAGTGTAACCCGGTACAGTGTACTCCCGGAAGGGCTCTTATTAAACGATTTGATTTTTAATCAAATCATTCCTTTGTATTAAGAGGTACGAATTAATATAATAAGTATAGCGAGTTTTTAACTTATAGGAGAATTTTTCTTCCTGTGTAGTCACAAATCCATCTACAATTGGAGGGACATAAATGAGTATTTCCAAGCAAGAAAAAATGAAATTATTACTGGAGCAAATTCAGTTATCTGAAACATCAATTCAGAAGTATTTTGCCTCAAGCTATTTAGAAAAAGTAGAGGTTTATAAACAAGAAAAAAAATGGCATTTCTATATATATATTGAGGATGTTCTTCCTTTTGATGAATATCTATATCTGTATCAATCCTTGCAAAAAAGCTTCTCATCGATTGCTGAGAAGGTAGAGCTGACACTACATACAGATAATAAACAATGCAGTGAGAATGATATTGGCGTTTACTGGAAGCATTTTTTAGCAACAACAACATTTTCACCGGCACATCAGGAAATGATTATGCAGCAAACACCAAAAATTACAGATAATAAAATTATGTTAACTTCCAGAAATGAAACGGAATCGAATATTTTGAAAAAAAGACTGGAGCCGGCTTTCAGTCAATTTTGTTATCGCATTGGCTCCAAGCCTTATGCTATTGATTTAGAAGTAAAAACGAATCAGGAAGAAATGCAGGTATTTCAGGATAATAAAGCGAAAGAAGACCAGGCACTTGTTCAAAAAACCGTTCAAGAAAAAGAAAAACGGGATAAAGAAAAAGATGTACCGGTGAACCAGCCGTTGGCAATCGGTTATAAGATTCAGGATGAGCCGGTTGAAATGAATCAAATTCTGGAAGAAGAAAGACGTATTACGGTACAAGGATATGTATTTGATTCAGAGATTAGAGAGCTGAGATCAGGACGCAGTCTTTTAATTATAAAAGCAACAGACTATACAGATTCCCTGCAAATTAAAATGTTCTCCAAAGGCGATGAGGATGTCAGCAAGTTTCAATCTGTTAAGAAAGGTATGTGGGTAAAAGCCCGCGGCAGTATCCAAACGGATATGTATACCAATGAGCTGGCAATGATGGCGAAGGATATTCACGAGGTTCAAGTGAGAGAAAAGCAGGATGAGGCACCTGAAGATGAAAAAAGAGTAGAGCTGCATGCACATACCACAATGAGTCAAATGGATGCGGTTGTTTCTCCGGAAGCTTTAGTCGAACAGGCGGGTAAGTGGGGACACCAGGCTGTAGCTATCACAGATCATGCTGGTGTACAAGGCTTCCCTGATGCTTATTATGCAGGCAAGAAACATGGGGTTAAAGTGCTCTATGGTGTGGAAGCAAACCTTGTCGATGATGGTGTTCCAATTGCTTATAATGAAAGCGACCGCGTGTTAAAAGATGCAAACTATATTGTATTTGACGTGGAAACAACAGGTCTTTCAGCAGTTTATGATACGATTATTGAATTAGCTGCTGTCAAGGTGCATGATGGCGAAATTGTTGATCGATTCGAGTCATTTGCTAATCCGCATCATCCGCTTTCGGAGACGACAACGAATTTAACTGGTATAACAGACGATATGGTTAAGGATGCACCAGAAGTCGGTGATGTATTAAAAGATTTCCATGCCTGGATGGGAGAAGATATTCTGGTAGCACATAATGCAAGCTTTGATATGGGCTTCCTAAATCAGGGTTTTAAACGGATTGACTATGAAAAAGCAGCCAACCCGGTGATAGATACCTTAGAATTGGCGAGATTCCTGCTTCCGGAACTTAGGAATCACCGTCTGAATACATTGTGCAAGCATATGGATATTGAATTGACACAGCATCACCGTGCTATTTACGATGCAGAAGCGACCGGTTATTTATTATGGAAACTTGTTCAACGGTTAATTGAAAAAGAAATAACCAATCATCAGGATTTAAATAACCATATGGGCGAAAATAATGCCTATCAGCGCTCCAGACCTTTTCACTGTACAATTTTAGCGCAGACGCAGGAAGGCCTGAAAAACCTTTATAAGATCGTTTCTCATGCCCATATCGATTACTTCTACCGCGAGCCAAGATTGCCAAGATCTGTCCTGAAAAAATATCGTAAGGGACTGCTGATTGGTACTGCCTGTGATAGAGGAGAAGTCTTTGAAACAATGATGCAAAAATCAGAGGAAGAGGCGGAGCAGGTCGCTGAATTTTATGATTATATTGAAGTACAGCCGCCAAGTAACTACGTTCATTTAATAGATAAGGATTTAGTACAAAATGAAGCACAGGTAGTAGATATATTACGGAAGCTTGTGAATCTGGGCGACCGGATGGGCAAATTAGTAACAGCAACCGGAAATGTTCACTACTTGCAGGATATTGATAAGCAGTACCGTCAGATTTTAATAAAATCGCAGGCTGGTAATCCATTAAACAGGCAAACGCTGCCTGATACACCGTTCCGTACTACAGGCGAAATGCTTGGGGCTTTCTCCTTTTTGGGAAAAGAGAAGGCAAAAGAAATTGTTGTTCAAAACACCCAGCAGCTGGCAAATGAAATAGAGGATATTTCGCCGATTCAGGATGGCTTATTTACACCGAACATTGAAGGTGCAGAGCAGGAAATGCGCGATCTGTGCTACAGCATGGCTAAAAGAGTGTACGGAGAGCCAATACCGGAAATTGTTACAAGCCGATTGGAAAAAGAACTCGAAAGTATTATCGGAAATGGATTTGCCGTTATTTATTTAATTTCCCATAAGCTTGTTAAAAAGTCATTGGATGATGGTTATCTAGTAGGATCACGTGGCTCTGTCGGTTCATCCTTTGTTGCAACCATGACAGAAATTACAGAAGTTAATCCGCTCCCCCCACATTATGTTTGCCCAAGCTGTAAACACTCTGAATTCTTTACAGACGGTTCTGTAGCGAGCGGTTATGATTTGGCAGATAAAAATTGTCCGGAATGTGGAGAAGCACTGAAAAAAGATGGACAGGATATTCCTTTTGAAACATTCTTAGGCTTTAAAGGGGACAAGGTGCCTGATATTGACTTGAACTTCTCGGGAGATTATCAGCCGCGAGCCCACAACTATACGAAAGAACTATTTGGGATTGACAGTGTATACCGGGCAGGAACAATCGGAACTGTCGCTGAAAAAACAGCTTACGGCTATGTGAAAGGCTTTGCTTCTGATCACCAGCTCGTCTATAAAAATGCGGAGATTGATCGTCTTGTGCAAGGCTGTACAGGAGTAAAAAGAACAACTGGCCAGCATCCCGGGGGAATTATTGTTGTCCCGGATGATAAAGAAATTTATGATTTCACGCCAATCCAGTTTCCGGCAGACGATCGGAATAGTGAGTGGCGGACAACGCATTTTGATTTCCATTCGATTCACGATAACTTACTGAAGCTGGATATACTTGGACACGATGACCCGACCGTCATTCGCATGCTGCAGGATTTAAGCGGCATTGATCCAAAAACCATTCCGACGGATGACGAAGAGGTCATGAAAATTTTTGGCGGTACAGAATCATTAGGTGTTACCCCGGAGCAGATCCAGTGTAAGACCGGAACTTTGGGAGTGCCTGAATTTGGTACAAAATTTGTTAGGCAAATGCTTGAAGATACGAAACCTAAAACATTTGCAGAGCTGCTAATTATATCCGGTCTGTCTCATGGTACAGACGTATGGCTTGGTAATGCACAGGAGCTTATTGATAATGGGACCTGTAAGCTTCCAGATGTAATCGGGTGCCGTGATGATATTATGGTGTATTTAATGCATAAAGGGTTAGAGCCTTCGATGGCGTTTAATATCATGGAGTTCGTCCGTAAAGGAAAAGGATTGAAGGATGAATGGATCGATGAAATGAAGAAAAACAATGTACCTGACTGGTATATTGAATCTTGTAAAAAAATTAAATACATGTTCCCGAAAGCTCACGCCGCAGCTTATGTTTTAATGGCTGTACGGATTGCTTATTTCAAAGTTCACCATCCGATTCTTTTCTATGCTGCATATTTCACAGTCCGTGCGGATGATTTCGAATTAGATACGATGATTAAAGGATCCGATGCTATTCGCAAGCGGATGGAAGAAATCAGCTATAAAGGGAATGATGCTTCTCCAAAAGAGAAAAACTTACTGACAGTTTTAGAGATTTCATTAGAAATGTGTGAACGTGGTTTATCTCTGAAAAAGGTAGATTTATATAAATCAAGTGCAACAGAATTTATTGTTGACGGTGATTCTTTACTGCCTCCTTTTAATGCAGTAGACGGATTGGGCACGAATGCTGCTCTAAATATTGTAAAAGCACGTGAAGAGGGAGAATTCTTATCCAAGGAAGATTTAAGAGAAAGAAGTAAAATCTCTAAAACCGTGCTGGAGTATCTGGACAATCACGGGTGTCTGGAAGGCATGGAAGAGAAAAATCAACTTTCTTTATTCTAGGAAGCGTTCTGCAGGTTTATTTTTGAGTAATAAGAAAGACTTCATTAAACCAAAGGATTTCCGTCAATTGCAATGATTGCAGGACGGAAATCCTTTTTATAGATGAGTTACGGATAAATCAGCCTGATTTTGGGAAAACTATTCTTGTTAAAAGCGGATTATATAGCGGAAAAAAGCTTTAAAGTCTTGATTTAGTGGTTTGCAAAGGGGTATAGAATATGCTATACTATTTTTGGTTAGAATGTTCGATACGTACGAATGAAAAGAGTGGGTGTACACCCACTCTTTATTCATACCTCGCCTAAACAAGACTCTCTGCTTCCCCCGCCCGTATTTTAGGCAGGGGTTTTATATTGATTGAAGGCGTGAGGACATGGTTAAAGGAGGTTTACACTTGAGTTCTAAAGTAATTGAGATAACAACTGAATTAGTTAACCCAATTTTAGAAGAGAAAAATTTAGAATTAGTTGACATGGAGTATGTAAAAGAAGGGAAAAACTGGTTTCTGCGTGTTTATATTGATAAAGAAGGCGGTATTGACATTGTAGAATGTGGTGAAGTTTCTGAACAGTTAAGTGAAAAATTGGACGAAGCTGACCCGATTAAAGAAGCTTATTTTCTGGAAGTATCTTCCCCAGGAGTAGAAAAACCATTAAAAACGCTGGAAGACTTTAAAAAGAACATTGGAAATAATGTTTTTGTAAAGCTATATGAAAAGATTGACGGCGAAAAAACATATGAAGGTATTTTACAAAATGTGGAGAACGGTACCGTTTCTATTGAATACAAAATTAAAACAAGAAAAAAAATCGTAGAAATACCTTATGAAAAAGTAGCAAAAGCAAGACTTGCAGTTATGTTTTAATTAAAAGGGGGAAAAGAAAAAGTGAGCACGCAGTTGTTTGATGCGATTGATCATTTAGCAAAAGAAAAAGGAATAGACAAGGATATATTGATGGAGGCTTTGGAGGCAGCGCTTATTTCTGCTTATAAAAAGAACTTTAAATCTGCATCGAATGTCCGGGTAGAGTTGAACGAAACTACAGGGAAGATGGCTGTCTATGCAAGAAAAACAGTCGTGCCGAATGTAGAGGATACACAGCTGGAAATATCTCTTGATGAAGCTAAAAGTATCAATCCGAGTTATGAAACAGATGATATAATAGAAGTAGAAGTAACACCAAAGGATTTTGGACGTATTGCTGCACAGGCTGCCAAACAAGTGGTGACTCAACGGGTACGTGAAGCAGAGCGCGGCGTTATCTTCTCTGAATATATTGATAGAGAAGATGATGTGATGACAGGAATTATTCAGCGCAAGGATTCCCGTTTCGTCTATGTTAACCTTGGGAAAATTGAAGCAAAGCTGGCAGAGGCTGAGCAGATGCCGACAGAAGAATATCATATCCATGATCGTTTGAAAGTTTATGTGACAAAGGTTGAGAATACAAGTAAAGGACCGCAAATCTATATTTCACGTTCTCATCCCGGCTTGTTAAAACGATTATTTGAAATGGAAGTTCCAGAAATTTATGATGGAATTGTGGAAATTAAATCTGTTGCACGTGAAGCTGGAGATCGTTCTAAAATTTCTGTCCATGCTCCAGATCCGGAAATAGACCCGGTAGGTTCTTGCGTAGGACAAAAAGGGCAGCGTGTTCAAGCGATTGTAACAGAATTAAAAGGTGAAAAGATTGATATTGTGGAGTGGTCCGAGGATCCGGTTGTTTATGTATCAAACGCATTAAGCCCTTCCAAAGTATTAAAAGTATTTGTAGATGAGGAAGGGAAGGCAACAACAGTGGTTGTTCCAGATTATCAATTATCATTAGCAATTGGTAAAAGAGGTCAAAATGCCCGTCTCGCTGCAAAACTTACAGGCTGGAAAATTGATATTAAAAGTGAATCCGACGCAAGAGCAGAAGGTTTACTGGATGATATAGAGTTAGAGGAAGAAACTTATTCTGACAACAGTGAAGATTTGTTTGAATAAGGAGGTATTTCACTTGGCTAAGAAGAAAAAAATACCAGAAAGAAAATGTGTTATTACAAATGAAATGAAGCCTAAAAAAGAATTGATCCGCATTGTGAGGAATAAAGAAGGAGAAGTGTCCGTTGATGTAACTGGTAAGAAAAATGGACGCGGAGCTTACCTTTCCAAGAATAAGTCTGTCATTGAACAGGCTCGGAAAACCAATGCGCTTAACAAAATATTGAACGCAGAAGTAAGTCCAACAATCTACGATGAGTTAGAAGCTTTAGTAGAGGGAGATTGACATGAATCCTAATTATTTGAACATCATTGGTCTCGCTGTCAGAGCAAGAAAATGCTCAACAGGAGAAGATACAATTATAAAGGATATTCGCAAAGGTCGTGCAAAGCTTGTTTTATTGGCAGAAGATATTGGACCGCAAACAAAAAAGAAACTTTCGGATAAATGTACCTCGTACAATATTCCATATCGATTTGTTGATAACCGGGATATCTTATCGCAGGCAATTGGGAAAGAGCAGCGTGTAGCTATAGCAATACTAGATTCAGGCTTTGCAAAAAAACTCCTTACTCTAGTTGGATAAATAAATCCGGGGGTGAATGTATGAGCAAAATACGTGTATATGAATACGCAAAGAAAAATAATGTGGCAAGTAAAGAAGTCATTCAATTTTTGAAAGAAAAGAATGTAGATGTTTCCAATCATATGTCTACGATTTCCGATAATGAAATTAAACAATTGGATGAAAAATTTAATCCGCAGCCAAAACAGGATAAAAAGAAAAATGATCAAGTAAATCAAAACAAACAACAAAAGAACAAAAATGCAGTAAATAAACCAGATACAAATCGGAATACTAAAAAAGATAACTCGAAAAATAAAAAACAAAAAACCTCTAATAAAGGTAAACAACATAAACCACAAAAGGAGCAGTCATTAGTGAAAGAGACTCCAAGTAAAATTACGTACCACGGTATATTGACCGTACAGGATTTAGCAGAAAAACTTCATAAGGAACCTGCAGAAATCATCAAGAAATTAATGTTTATGGGTATTATGGCTACAAAAAACCAAGACCTTGAAGATGATGCTGTAGAGTTAATTTGTGATGAATTTAATGTCGAGGTTGAAAAAGAAATTATTTTAGAAGATACTGACCTTGATAAATATATTGAAGAAGATGATAGTGACAAGTTGCAAGAGCGTCCGGCTGTTGTTACCATTATGGGACATGTTGACCACGGGAAAACAACATTATTAGATGCTATTCGCCATACAAAAGTTACTGCTGGCGAGGCTGGCGGAATTACACAGCATATCGGAGCTTACCAAGTTGAAAATGAAGGTAAGAAAATTACATTCTTAGATACACCGGGTCACGCAGCGTTTACAAGTATGCGTTCCCGTGGCGCGCAGGTAACAGATATTGCTATTTTAGTTGTTGCTGCAGATGATGGCGTAATGCCGCAGACAATTGAAGCTATTAACCATGCAAAAGCTGCTGAAGTACCAATTATTGTAGCAGTCAATAAAATGGATAAAGAAGGCGCTAATCCGGACCGTGTGATGCAGGAACTGACAGAGCATGAATTGATCCCTGAAGATTGGGGTGGAAGTACTATCTTTGTTAACCTTGCAGCGATTAAAGGAGAAGGTATTGACGACCTGCTGGAAATGATTTTATTAGTTGCAGAGGTAGAAGAATTAAAAGCAAACCCGGATGCCAGAGCTTTCGGTACAGTGATTGATGCACAATTAGATAAAGGCAGAGGATCTGTTGCAACACTGCTTGTTCAAAATGGTACCTTGCATGTAGGAGATCCGCTCGTTGTCGGAAGTACGTATGGTAAAGTTCGGGCAATGGTAAATGATGTAGGACAACGTGTGAATCAAGTTGGACCATCTGCGCCAGTTGAAATTACCGGTTTACAAGATGTACCTCAGGCAGGCGACCAATTCCTTGCGTTTGCTGATGAGAAAAAGGCGCGTCAAATTGGTATTGCACGTCAACAAAAACGAATTGATGAGAATCGTGGCGGGCAATCAACAGTAAGCTTAGATGATTTATTTGAAAAAATTAAGCAAGGTGAAATGAAAGAATTAAATATTATTGTAAAAGCGGATGTACAAGGATCTGTTGAAGCATTAGCTGCTTCTCTACGTAAGATAGAAGTAGAAGGCGTTAATGTTAAAATCATTCATACAGGTGTAGGAGCGATTACTGAATCTGATATTATCTTAGCTTCAGCATCGAATGCGATTGTTATTGGCTTCAATGTTCGTCCTGACGTCAATGCAAAAAGAGCTGCAGAATCTGAAAAAATTGATTTACGTCTGCACCGTGTTATTTACAGTGCGATTGAAGAAATTGAAGCTGCAATGAAAGGTCTGCTTGATCCAGAATACGAAGAAAAAGTGATTGGTCAAGCGGAGGTTCGTGAAACATTTAAAGTGTCACGTATTGGTACTATCGCCGGAAGCTATGTAACAGACGGTAAAATTACCAGAGATTCCAGTGTTCGCCTGATTCGTGATGGAGTAGTTCTTTATGAAGGGGAATTACAGGCATTGAGACGCTTTAAAGACGATGTAAAAGAAGTACAGCAAAACTATGAATGTGGTATCACATTAACAAACTTCAATGATATTAAAGAGGGCGACATTATTGAAGCCTATGTAATGGAAGAAATCGAACGAAAATGATTCTCTATGCAGAAGTAGAATGTATGTTGTATGAAGGGAATTCGTTAAAAGAGAAACGATCTGTTTTAAAGCGAATGATCAATAAGCTGCGTCAGTCTTTTAATGTTTCAGTTACAGAGCTTGACTTTCATGATATGTGGCAACGAACCAAATTAGGGATTGTTATCATTTCCACCGATTATGTGCATGCTGAAAAAGTAATACAACAGGCTTTAAAAACAATAGATTCTTTTTCTGAACTAGAGAGAACAATAACAAATATAGAACGATTATAACGAAAATGCATAGAGCTATGTGAGGTGAGATTAATGTCAGAATTGAGAGCTCATCGAGTTGCAGAGCAAATGAAAAAAGAGCTGGGTGATATTTTATCCAGAAAAATTAAAGATCCCCGTGTTGGTTTTGTAACAGTTACCGATGTGGAAGTAACTGGTGACCTGCAACAGGCGAAAATTTTTATTTCTGTATTAGGTGATGAAAAGAAGAAGCAGGAAACATTATTGGGACTTGCAAAAGCAAAAGGATTTATCCGTTCAGAAATTGGCAAGCGAATTCGTTTGCGCAAAACACCTGAACTTACCTTTGAGTTTGATGAAGCAATAGAACAAGGTAACCGGATAGACTCCATCTTAAGAGATCTGAATAAATGACTTTGAAAAAACTGATCCCTCTGCTTGCTGGCAAGGATCAGTTTTTTTAGGATAAAGAAAAGAACCCGAACACATATATAGAAAATGTATTCCATTAAGAAAGGATGGGGATTAATAATGAATGGTATCCTGCCGTTATGGAAGCCTAAAGGAATGACTTCTTTTGATTGTGTAGCTAAATGCCGCCGCTACTTTAATACAAAAAAAGTAGGGCATACCGGGACGTTGGATCCGGAAGTTGAAGGTGTTCTACCTATTTGTATTGGCAGTGCTACGAAAATTGTTCCTTTTCTTACTGATACGAAAAAAATCTACATCGGGACGGTTGCGTTAGGATCAGCTACGGAAACAGAAGATGCGACAGGGAATGTTATTGCACAAAAAGAAGTTGTACATATGCCTGGAGAAGCTGAAATAGAGACTGTTTTAGAAAAATTTCAAGGGGTTATCACACAAATCCCTCCAATGTATTCCGCTGTAAAAGTAAACGGAAAAAAGCTTTATGAATACGCAAGAGCAAATGAAGAGGTAGAAAGACCGGTAAGAGAAGTTTTTATTCATGATATACATCTCTTAGCGATAGATGAGGACAAAAACTCCTTTGACCTATTCGTAGAATGTTCAAAGGGAACCTATATCCGAACATTATGTGTGGACATTGGAAAGGAATTAGGGTATCCGGCACATATGTTTAAACTGGAACGGACAAAAACCGGTAGTTTTTCCAAGAAAAATACGGTTACTTTTGCTATGATAGAAGAGGCGGCAGATAATAATGAGCAAGAGAAGCTGTTAAGCCCTCTTTTAGAAGGATTAAGTCATTTAGTTCATCAAGAGGTTGATGATGCGCTGAGGGCCCGTATTAAGAATGGCCAAAAACTATCTATTTCGGAAGCCCCCGAGACAAATAATCCGTTTGTATTTACAAATAATGAAGAAGTACTGGCGATTTATGGGCAGCACCCAGATAAACCTGATCAAATTAAACCAATAAGAGTATTCTAACGAGAGAAAGTGCAGGTGTAGCAGGATGAAAACAATGGAATTATCCTATCCGCATACGTTACATAAGGAGAACTTACCGGAAACCGTCAGTGCAATCGGCTTCTTTGACGGGATTCACAAAGGACATCAGGAGGTTATTCGGCAGGCTGTAAATAAAGCACAGGAAAATAACATGGAGAGTGCTGTCATTACCTTTTTTCCGCATCCTTCAGTTGTTTTAAGAAAAGACGTACAGCATGTTAAATACATAACAATATCTTCTGAAAAGCAAGCGATATTAGAGGATCTTCAAGTAGACCGTTTATATGTTATCCGGTTTAACCAAGAACTATCAAAGCTCAGTCCCCAAGCCTTTATTGATCACTTTATTATTGGATTAAATATTAAACATCTTGTGGCAGGCTTTGATTACTCATTCGGTCATAAAGGGCAAGGGAAAATGGCAGATATGCAGGAATATGCAAGGGATTTATTTACCTGGGAAACGATAGGTAAAATTACTTTGGATGAAGAAAAGGTCAGCTCGACCAGAATAAGAGCAGAATTAGCGTCGGGAAATATGGAGCAGGCAGAGCAACTGCTGGGAAGGCCCTTTGCTACTACTGGATTGGTAGTAAAAGGAGCACGTCGTGGGCGTGAACTGGGTTATCCAACTGCTAATCTGTCTATATCCAAAGATGCCCTGCTGCCTAAACAGGGGGTATATGCGACCCGTGTTCGTCATAAGGATAAAATATATGGCGGAATGGCGAATATCGGTACGAATCCGACATTTACAGAAGAGCTGGAAGATATGTCTGTCGAGGTGTACTTATTTGATTTTGATGGTGATTTATATGGGGAAGAATTAACGATAGAATGGCTGTCTTACACAAGAGAAGAAATAAAATTTGATTCGAAGGATGCTCTGATTGAAAAAATGCAGCAGGATGAGAAAGAAATTAGAGCTTATTTAGCAAATAGGTAAACTTACACTTGATTTTTTTCTTCAAAAACGCTATTCTTATAGTTGTACAACCATCGCTTGGCATCACGTAACTCCGACGTATGCTAGGGGACTGGGGATAACAAATATTATTTTGGAGGTGCCATTATGGCAATTACACAAGAACGTAAAAACGAAATTATTAATGAGTACAAGGTTCATGACACAGATACTGGATCTCCAGAGGTTCAGATCGCTGTCTTAACTGCAGAAATCACTGCATTAAACGAACATTTACGTACACATAAAAAAGACCATCATTCACGTCGCGGTCTTTTGAAAATGGTAGGTAAACGCCGTAACTTATTAACTTACCTACGTAATAAAGACGTTACTCGTTATCGTGAATTAATCAAAAAACTTGGTTTACGTCGTTAATAACGTTAAAAGCAGGAGCAATCCTGCTTTTTCTTTTATGTTTTTTAAACAAATAAGAAGCATTTGAAGCTGTAAATCCGTGGCTTAGATGTTTTTTACGGTTGATAAGGGTCTGAAACAGGTATAAATATGTCAATGCGTGAACATCCTCTATAAGGTAGCGATTGATTCCTGACAGGCTATCGTTTATGCTATAAAAAGACATTCTTTTGTAAAAATAAGATATAGAAGAAAAATTGTACTATATGAGGTGCTACATATATATTTTAAATGCTGTAGCCTTGAAAGGAGTAACAAAACTAATGGCAGATGAAAAAAAGCTATTCTCTACGGAGATTTCAGGAAAGAAATTTACAGTTGAAGTAGGAGAGCTGGCAAAACAAGCAAATGGAGCCTGTATGATACATTACGGAGACACCTCTGTATTGTCCGTTGCAACAGCCTCCAAAGAACCAAAAGATTTACCATTCTTTCCGTTGACAGTGAACTATGAAGAAAGATTGTATGCGGTAGGGAAGATACCGGGAGGATTTATTAAACGTGAAGGACGTCCCAGTGAGAAAGCGATCTTGTCTTCCAGACTAATTGACCGTCCAATCCGTCCATTATTCCCCGACGGCTTTCGTAATGAGGTACAAGTAATAAGTACAGTAATGAGTGTGGACCAGGATTGTTCTTCAGAAATTGCAGCAATGATTGGTTCATCGATTGCTTTAGGTATTTCAGATATTCCTTTTGAACAGCCGATTGCTGGTGTTCATGTCGGGCGTGTGAATGGCGAGCTAATCATTAATCCTACCATTGAACAAGAAGCAAAAAGTGATATTGATTTAACGGTTGCTGGAACAAAAGATGCAATCAACATGGTTGAAGCTGGTGCAGATGAAGTACCGGAAGATGTTATGCTTGAGGCAATTATGTTTGGTCATGAAGAAATCAAACGTCTTGTTGCTTTCCAGGAAGAGATTATACAGGCATGCGGCAAAGAAAAATTTGAAGTTGTTATTTCAGAGACGAGTGAAGAGCTTGTAGCAAAGGTTGAAGCAGAAGCGAAAGATGAATTAAAGACTGCGATTCAAGTTGTCGAAAAACATGCCCGTGATGAGGCAATAAAAGCTGTTAAGCAAGAGATTGTAGAAAAATATGAAGCGGAAGAGGCTGAAGAAGAAACCATTAAACAAGTTAAATCTGTATTAGATAAGCTTGTGAAAGAAGAAGTTCGCCGCTTGATTACAAAAGAAAAAGTACGTCCTGATGGCCGGAAAGTGGACGAAATCCGTCCGTTATCATCACGTATTCATGTTCTTCCCCGTACACATGGATCAGGCTTGTTTACGCGCGGACAAACTCAAGCTTTAAGTATTTGTACATTGGGAGCACTTGGAGATGTACAGATTTTGGATGGACTCGATTTAGAAGAAACAAAACGATTTATGCATCATTATAACTTCCCGCAATATAGTGTAGGAGAAACCGGGCCGATTCGCGGACCTGGCCGTCGTGAGATTGGGCATGGCGCGCTGGGAGAGCGTGCTCTTGAAAAAGTAGTGCCGAATGAAAAAGATTTCCCTTATACAATTCGTCTTGTTTCAGAAGTTCTTGAATCCAACGGTTCTACTTCTCAAGCGAGTATCTGTGCAAGTACATTAGCAATGATGGACGCAGGTGTTCCAATTAAAGCACCAGTAGCAGGTATTGCAATGGGACTTGTTAAATCTGGAGATGATTATACGATTTTGTCTGATATTCAAGGCATGGAGGATGCACTTGGTGATATGGACTTTAAAGTAGCAGGAACAGAAAAAGGTGTAACAGCCCTGCAAATGGATATTAAAATTGACGGTTTATCAAGAGCAATCTTAGAAGAAGCACTTACGCAAGCGAAAAAAGGCCGTATGCATATCCTTGACTCCATGCTGCAAACCATTCAGCAACCAAAAGATGAGCTGTCTGAATACGCTCCAAAAATCTTAACAATGACAATTAATCCGGATAAAATTCGTGATGTCATTGGGCCAAGCGGAAAACAAATCAATCAAATCATTGATGAAACTGGTGTGAAGATTGATATTGAACAAGATGGCAACGTCTTTATTTCATCTACTGATAATGAGATGAACCAGAAAGCTAAGAAAATTATTGAAGATCTGGTACGGGAAGTGGAAGTTGGACAATTATATCTTGGTACGGTAAAACGTATTGAAAAATTTGGTGCATTTGTGGAACTGTTCAAAGGGAAAGATGGACTGGTTCATATTTCTGAGCTTGCAGAAGAGCGTACGAATAAAGTCGAAGATGCTGTATCTATTGGGGATCAAATTATGGTGAAAGTAAAAGAAATTGATCGTCAGGGAAGAATCAATCTTTCCAGAAAAGCAGTTCTGCAAGACGAAAAGAAAGAGAATGCTAAATCATAATAAGAGAGTAATTTACTTTAGGTTATATATTTTGCACAAAAAAGAAGCTGATTTTTTTAGTTCAGTTTCTTTTTTTATGAATAGGTTTATGGTAAAAAAAGTGAATTATTAAAGAAATGATGGTTATTCATTATCCCGTTTGCTTTTTTGCTTGATGAAAAGATCATTTTAGCATTTCAAATGGTTGATTTGGCAATTGAAACTATGGCACACCATACAGCATGGATAGTAAATATCGGGAATAGCTTTCATGAACAGAAAGTAATCATAACAGAATATTTTATCGTGAATCAGGAAAAATGTTTTATCTGATTTAACTTCTATTTAGTCAGTTGTATTAAACAGTGTAGAACATCCTTCTAGCGGAGGGGGACCGTTTTGACTCCTGAGGGAATAGCATCATCTGAAGATCCACTTTTGCCAAGTGCTCTTCTTGGCAAAAGTTAGCTGAAGAGCATGCCCCTAGGAAAGCAAAACGGTCCGCCGCAGCGGTGGCCTCACACATTACCTTCTTTCTAGATAGGGTTTATGCTTTGTCAAGAGATAGATAGAAGGAACGATCAACACCTATCACTATGATAAGAAATTTATTTTTTAGGGTGCGAAAGTTGAGTAAGCGAAGGTATAGTGTAATCAGCGCAGCATTTTTCCGGGGCCTGGATTATTCCCCCGCTAAAATCCAATCATGATCCAATACAAAAGATTACTGTAAAAAAAGGCATACTTGTCCCTCTCAAGCATAGAAATGATAAGGGGAGGGATTAAATATGAAGCGATATTTTAAGTATGTACATGTAGTAGTTTTTCTAATTTTAATTTTTACGGTATTCGATATACGATATAATCCTTTTCAAACAGATTCTGTAGTGGTTGAACCAGCTGGAATAGAGATGAGCTCAACAAAAGATGATCTGTATAAGGAGATTGAACAAAAAAAAGAGACATACGAACAAAAGCCGCAGGATGCTTACATTGATAAGGTTTGGAAGAAAACACCTGGAAGAAACGGTCTGGAAGTAAATGTCAAAGAATCCTATAAAAAAATGAAAGAAGCAAATGAATGGGACGAAGATTTACTTGTTTTTAATGAAACCTCTCCTGATATCTTGTTAACAGATTTGCCGCCATCTCCAATTTATCGCGGACATCCAGATAAAAAAATGGTTTCATTTTTAATTAATGTTTCCTGGGGAGAGGAATATATTCCCGAAATGCTTCAAATTCTCAAAGATAATCAAGTAAAGGCAACTTTTTTTATTGAAGGTAAATGGGCACAAAATAATGCGAGTCTGGTTAAAATGATTGAAGAGGAAGGGCATTTAATCGGTAACCATGCCTATAATCATCCAGATATGGCAATGCTGGAAAAAAATGATGCCTATACACAAATAGAAGAGACAAATCAAATTTTAAAAACAATAACAGGAAAGCAGCCTGTATGGTTTGCGCCGCCAAGCGGAAGCTACAAAGACGAAACGGTGGAAACAGCAGCTGAACTGGAGATGGAAACTATCCTATGGACTGTCGATACGATTGATTGGAAGAATCCGTCTGTTTCCGTAGTGGTGAATCGCATACAAAACAATGTCCACCCTGGAGCGATGATTTTAATGCATCCGACCCAAGCAAGTACAGGTGGTCTGGAGCAAATGATTAGCGGTATCAAAGAAAAAGGTTATAAAATAGGAACAGTAGAATCACTATTAAGTGAATCGCGTTAAGCTAGGAAATTTAGGAGGATATACATTTGATAGAAAAATATACAAGCAGCAATGGTGTACGTATTGTACTAGAATCCATGCCGGCTGTACGCTCAGTCACAATAGGTATATGGGTTAAAACTGGATCCAGAAATGAAACAATCGATAATAACGGCATTTCACACTTTTTAGAGCATATGTTTTTTAAAGGGACTAAAACAAGAAACGCTCAGGATATTGCAGAAGCATTTGATTCTATCGGCGGACAAATTAATGCTTTTACCTCTAAAGAATATACATGTTTTTATGCAAAAGTGTTAGATACACATAAAGAATTTGCCTTAGAAGTATTAGCGGATATGTTCTTTGAATCAACATTTGACGAGGAAGAAATGGAAAGAGAAAAGAAAGTAGTTTATGAAGAAATTAAAATGTGCGAGGATACGCCTGATGATATTGTGCATGACCTGCTGGCAGAAGCTGCATACGGTAAGCACCCGCTGGGGTTCCCTATTCTTGGTACAGAAAAGCAGTTGGGGTCTTTTAATCAAAAGCAATTACAGCAGTATATAGAAGATAATTATACCCCTGATCGTATTGTTGTTTCTGTAGCTGGTAATGTGAACAGCTCATTTATTAAGGAGATTGATTCCTACTTTGGATCACTTACAAGAAAAGCAAAAGAGAAAGAATTAACGAAGCCAGTATTCTTACAGGAAGCAATTTATCGAAGCAAGGATACAGAACAGGCACATTTATGCCTCGGCTATAATGGGTATGAGGTAGGAGATAAGCATTTATATCCGCTATCTATTATGAATAATGTGCTGGGAGGAAGTATGAGCTCACGATTATTCCAAGAGGTGCGTGAGAAAAAAGGACTTGCCTATTCTGTCTTTTCTTATCATGCTGCATTTATAGATGATGGTCTACTCACAATCTATGCGGGTACAGGCAAAGAGCAGCTAGAACAGCTGGAAGAGGTTATTTATTCTACCCTTCATCATTTTGTGAAACAAGGATTAACAGAGAGAGAATTACGGAACAGCAAAGAACAAATTAAGGGAAATTTGATGTTAGGATTAGAGAGTACCAATAGTCGGATGTCACGAAATGGCCGTAATGAGCTGTTATTGCAAAAACACCGTTCTTTAGACGATTTAATTACAGAAATTGATGGCATTACCGATCAGCAGGTGACAAGTGTCATTCAAAATGTCCTGCTGCAAAACCCATCCCGTGCACTAGTTGCACCAGAAGACTACCGTAAATAGAAGCATGTTTTCTTATTTTGGGACATATAGTGTATAAACGAGACTTCATTATCTTGTGATTGTAAATACTTGCCCTAAGAAAAACAAAAAAAGGAGTTTTTTTATGGTGCGCTTTCGAGATATGGGAGATAAGGAAATCATTAATGTGAATGAAGGAAAAAGGCTTGGCATGCTTGGTCAAACCGATTTAGAAATTAATCCTAAAACGGGTCAGATCGAAGCGTTTATTATCCCGAGTTATAAATGGTTTGGCCTTGTCAAAGAGGGAGAAGAGACTAAAATTCATTGGCAGTCTATCCGGAAAATTGGTGAGGATATGATAATGATTGACACCAAACTTCCTGATGAAGAACGATAAAATAGAAATTATTTGCTTAAAGCTTGTTTATTTTGTTGGAAAAGGAGACTGAACACATCCTTTTCTTTCTGAATAAACAAGCTTTTTTAATATCTTAATATTAGGCTTTTAATTGCCGGGAGCGAGCATTTACATAAAGAACAGATGATTAAACTCATCCAAAGACCTATGCATCAGCATATAAAGAGTTTTAAGTAAGAAAAATAAACTTTTCGGAGCTTCCTTAATGAAGAAAGCATTTTCTAAAAGTTAGACGGTAATTTTAAGGCTTATTTGTTCACCCCTCACTTAAAAAAACATAAGCTATATCGAATCATGAATACGTTAAAAGTTGTCTGGAGGTAATACGTAAAATGAGTCGACGGATTGCAGTGATAGGTGGAGATGCAAGATATTTAGAGTTAATAAAAATCTTAAAAAGTAATCATGATAATGAAGTGATACTTTGCGGTTTTGATAAATTGGAGCAGGGGTTTACAGGCTTAAATGAATTAGCATTAGATGAATTGGATCAGAGCAGCCTGGATGTAGTTGTTTTACCAATTACAGGGACGGATTCAAGCGGAAATGTCGAAACAGTTTTTACAGATAAAAAAATAAATTTGGATGGAGCATGGTTTCAAAAATTAAATCCCGAATGTGTAGTTTTTACTGGAATTACGAATGATTACTTAACCAATTTGACGGAAGAAGCAGGTATTAAGCTGATACCATTGCTTGATCGTGATGATGTTGCCATTTATAATTCCATTCCGACTGCTGAAGGGGCCATTATGATGGCTTTTGAGCATACAGATCAGACAGTTCACTCTTCGCGTGTGATGGTTGTAGGATTTGGCAGAGTAGGTAATACGGTAGCAAATAAGTTTTCTGCACTTGGTGCGAAGGTTTCAGTGTGTGCCAGAAGCATACGGGATTTGGCGCGTATTACAGAAATGGGTTTAAATGCAGTGCCATTACATGATTTAAGTAATCAGACAGAGAATTGCGATATTTTAATCAATACGATTCCGAGTCTTGTTGTTACCAAAGAGGCTATCAGGAATCTGCCGAATAATGCAGTAATTATTGATCTTGCCTCCAAACCGGGAGGAACAGATTTTGAATTTGCGAAAAAACGCGGTATTAATGCCATACTTGCACGCAGTCTTCCTGGTATTGTCGCCCCTAGAACTGCCGGAAAAATACTTGCTAATGTGATGGAACAAATTCTCGAGGAGGAGCGTGAATTAGAATGACATTCACCGGTAAACGGATTGGATTTGGTCTAACTGGCTCCCATCATACGATTGAGCATATTTTTCCAATTATGGAGGAATTAATTAATCAGGGTGCAGAAATCATTCCGTTTATAACAGAAACGGTTCAATATACAGATACCAAGCACGGTAAGGCAAAAGATAATGTAGAAAATCTTGAGAAAATAACCGGTCAAACAGCTATTACTACTATCCCTGGGGCAGAGCCTTATGGTCCGGATAAACCGCTTGATGTAATGGTCATTGCCCCCTTGACAGGAAATTCAATGAGTAAGCTGGCTAATGCTCATACAGATAATCCAGTCCTGATGGCCGCCAAGTCTACTCTCCGCAATGAAAGTCCAGTGGTATTGGCTTTAACGACCAATGATGCACTCGGATTAAATGCAAAGAATTTAGCCATATTGCTTAATGCAAAGCATATGTTTTTTGTTCCGTTCGGGCAGGATAATCCTTATCAAAAACCCTCCTCTCTCTCAGCAGATTTAAGTCAATTAATTCCAGCTGTAGAGACGGCGTTAAAAGGAAAACAAATTCAGCCGATTATTGTACCTTATTCCACAAAAAATATGTTAAAATGAAGTTTAGTTGACATTTAATTAAGTGGAGGGAGTTATTAGAATGCCAGAGCAGCAAACATACAATGTAGCTATAGTAGGTGCTACAGGGGCAGTAGGTCAGAAAATCAAAAAAATATTAGAAGATAAAGAGTTTCCGATAAATGAATTAAAATTATTATCATCTGCGCGTTCAGCTGGAAAAGAAGAAACTTTTCGCGGGGAAACAATCATTGTTGAAGAGGCTGCAGCCGAATCCTTTGAAGGCGTAGATATTGCGCTATTCTCTGCAGGCGGGTCTATTTCTAAAAAGCTGGCTCCAGAGGCGGTTAAAAGGGGAGCAGTTGTTGTCGATAATACAAGTGCTTTTCGTATGGATAAGGATGTACCGCTTGTTGTTCCAGAAGTTAATCCAGAGGATATTGCAGAGCATCAGGGGATTATCGCAAATCCGAACTGTTCCACCATTCAAATGGTCGCGGCTTTAAAACCGATTAAAGATGCATATGGAATTAATAAAATTATTGTATCTACTTACCAGGCAGTATCAGGTGCTGGAAATGCTGCGGTAGAGGAATTGTATGAACAGTCAAGGGATTATTTAGAAGGTAAAGAAATAAACGCAGAGATTTTACCTGTTAAAGGAGATAAAAAGCATTTTCCAATTGCTTTCAACGCATTGCCGCAAATCGATGTGTTTGAAGACAATGGCTTCACTTTTGAAGAGATGAAAATGATTAATGAAACGAAAAAAATTATGCATGATGAAGCCTTAAATGTAGCAGCAACCTGTGTACGCCTTCCATTTGCTACTTCCCATGCAGAAAGTGTCTATATTGAATTAGATCGGGAAGGGCTGGCTGTTAAAGATATCTGGAAGACGCTGGAAGCGGCAGACGGAGTTATTCTGCAGGATAACCCTCAGGCTCAGGAGTACCCAACTCCACAATCTGCACAAGATAAAGAAGAAGTTTTTGTCGGACGCGTACGCAAAGATTTAGATAATCCAAAAGGCTTCCATCTATGGGTTGTATCTGATAACTTATTAAAAGGCGCGGCTTGGAATACAGTACAAATCGCGCAAGTATTAACAGAACGCGGCTGGTTAAAAAAATAATTATTCCCAGTGATTGATGAAGACGATTTTAAAATGATGACGTAATTAATCTATTAGACATCCAGAGTTTAACAGCTTGGATAGTGTTGAGGTGTTAATATTGCAAGTATTAGTACAAAAATTCGGAGGAACTTCTGTACAATCAGAAACAAATCGGGAGCATGTTATCCGTCATATTAAGGATGCACTTGTTCAAGAATATAAATTAGTTGTTGTTGTTTCTGCTCTAGGAAGAAAACCAGATCCTTATGCAACGGACAGTTTGCTAAGCTTAATAGACTTTCCGGCAAATAAAAATTCTAACCGTGAGCTCGATTTACTTATGTCATGCGGTGAAATTATTTCATCCGTTGTCCTATCTAATGAGCTGCAAAAAAATCATGTTTCTGCAACAGCTTTGACTGGTGCACAGGCTGGTTTTGTAACGAGTGAAGATTTTAACCGGGCAAAAATAAAAAAGGTAAATCCTGTACGTATATTACATGAATTAGAAACGCATGACGTCGTTGTTGTGGCAGGGTTCCAGGGTCAAAGTGAGTCTGGAGAAATAACAACCATCGGCCGTGGCGGCAGTGATACTTCAGCAGCTGCCCTAGGGGTTGCTTTAGAAGCGGAGCGTATCGAGATTTTTACAGATGTAGAAGGTATTATGACAGCAGATCCGCGTGTCGTAAAGAATGCACGTCCGCTTGATGTGGTGACATATACTGAAATCTGTAATCTTGCTTATCAAGGCGCAAAAGTCATTCACCCGCGCGCTGTAGAAATAGCTATGCAAGGGAAAATACCGATGCGTATCCGTTCCACCTATTCGGAACGGCTTGGGACGCTTGTTACATCTTCCAGGATTGAAGAAGCAGGTGCAGACATTTCAGAACGGATGATCACCGGTATTGCACATATTGCGAATGTTACTCAAATTAAGGTGCAGACGAAGGAATCAGCTTACCGTGTACAATCAGAAGTATTTAAAGCAATGGCAGAATCTGGTATTTCTGTTGATTTTATTAATATCTCGCCCACAGGTGTGGCTTATACTGTGCCGGCAGAGCTTACTACAAAAGCAATAGAAATTTTAGAGATGCTGGGCTTTCAACCGGAAATTACGGAAAACTGTGCAAAGGTTTCAGCAGTTGGAGCCGGAATGACTGGAGTGCCTGGCGTTGCCTCTAAAATCGTGCAGGCATTAACAGATTCTGGTGTGCAGATATTACAATCAGCAGACAGCCATACCACGATTTGGGTTTTGGTACATGACCATGAATTAGTTACAGCAGTTAATGCATTGCATGAAGTATTTGGATTAAGTGCAGAAGAAGTACCGTTATAAAAATCAAAAAAGACATGAAGCAGCTATTATCTGCCTCATGTCTTTTTACTATCCAAAATATTAAAAAAGATACCATATCTCTTCTTTCGTATTATTTTTTACCGATTGTTTATACTAATCATAAAAATAGCTGGAAGGGGTTTTAATATGCGTATGGATACGGATGATAATGAAAATCAAGAAGAAGAGGAGAACGGATCGAACAATGCATCCTCTCTTGTAGAAAAAATTCAGCAGCTCGGGCAGGCAAATGTTCCGCAGGCTCCTGATTCAAATATCCATGTTTTATCAATCATTGGACAGGTGGAAGGGCATCTTCAGCTGCCGCCGCAAAATAAAACAACAAAATATGAGCATTTGCTGCCACAGCTGATTGCTGTAGAACAAAACCCTAAAATTGAAGGGTTAATTATTTTGTTAAATACAGTTGGCGGGGATGTTGAAGCAGGGCTGGCGCTTGCGGAAATGATTGCATCGATGTCCAAGCCGACTACCTCTATCGTACTTGGAGGAGGACATTCCATTGGTGCACCGATTGCAGTCGCCACGGATTATTCCTTTATTGTGCCTACAGCAACAATGACGATACACCCTGTCAGATTAACAGGACTGGTAATCGGCGTTCCACAAACGTTTGAATATCTTGATAAAATGCAGGATCGTGTGATTCAGTTTATTGTTGATCATTCCAATATTGATTCTGAACAATTAAAGGAATTGATGTTTGCAAAAGGGAATCTTACTCGCGATATTGGTACAAATGTTGTTGGCAGGGAAGCTGTGGAGTATGGCATCATTGATGAAGTCGGCGGAGTAAAAGAGGCAATAAAGAAATTAAATTACATGATTCAAAGTTCAAAACCAAAACAAGAAGAGGAAGGGACTGCCTGATGATACTCTATACACCATTATCCTATCAGGAAATTTTTCCGGAAGAACAAGGAGCAGGTAACGGAATACAAGCAATTGAATGGCAGGGAAGAACGGTTTTTGTATCTAAAAATAATGATGGGAATTACCAAATTAATCAGCTTATTTCAAGTAATCCGAATGATTATCTGAATCCGGAATTTTTACCAGGAAGAATTATCAGCTGATGGTAATCTATGCTATAATAAAGAAACGATAAAAGATAAGATTATGAAACAATATTGGATGACATGATAACTGGAACAGCAGCCTCTTTAAGGAGAAGACAGGGAATTAGTGCAATAAGCACTTATTTTCCCAATAAAGTCTCTCTGACAGTATAAAGAGAACTGATTCCAGTTTCCTTGTTTAAATCTATCAATATATAAATTGAATAATTGCATCTATCTCTTTTTAAAATAGAAATAAAGTATATGAAAGGAGTATAATGCTTTCATTCAATTTATATAGAAATCTTAATTTGTTCTACATACAGGGGTGAGAAAATGGCTGCCAAAAAGAGAAAAAGAAGAAAAAAAACGACAACCAAACAGCTTAAAGGATTACAAAAAGAGCTCATTGGATTATTATTAATATTTATTGCAATATTTGGAAGCGGGGCAGCTATGTTAAGCGGCGGTGCTATACCTGATTGGCTGGGAAATATATTTCAGTTTTTCTTGGGAATTTGGCATTTTATCCTTCCTGTTGCATTATTTATTATTGGTTTTTATCTTATTATCAAACGCCAGGTACCTGATTTTTTATCCAGAAGATTAATAGGATTTTATATTTTTCTGACCGGTATCTTATTGCTGACACATGTACAAGTGATGGAAAGCTTGCTGGCTAATACGAATGATGTATCTATACTTGGTCTGACCTGGCAGCTTTACTTCCAATACTTAGAAGGCACCGGTACATTGGTACAGACAGGCGGAGGTATGGTCGGTGCACTATTATTCACTGTCTCTTACTTTTTATTTTCTATTGCAGGTTCGCGGATAGTTGTATTTTTCTGCTTACTAATCGGAATTATTTTTTTGACGAATTTGTCTATCGGCGAGTTTGTTAAAAAGTTAGGCGCTGGTTTTAAATCCACTTTTGCTTATCTGGCCGAACGTCTGGAGCGATCAAGAGAGAAAAGAGCTGAACGGAAAGAAGAGCAAAAAGAAATTAAAGATTCTGTTTCTAAGAAACGAAAAGAGAAAAATAAACAGGTAACGGAAGAGCATGAAGACAATACAGAAGAGCTTCTTATTAATGATTTTACAGATATTGCGTATCAGGAACAGCCGCAAGCAGAAGCTGAAACTGCAAAAACAGAGAGTTCCAAACAGCAGGAAAATGCGGGCGGTGAGGAAGAGCTTCAGGAAACATTGCCTATGACAGCAACAGAAAATCATGATTATAAGCTGCCGTCGATGGATTTATTAGCAAGTCCAGCCCATAATTCACAACAGCAGGAGAAATCACATATTCAGGCAACTGTGCGTAAGCTGGACCGTACTTTTCAGAGCTTCGGCGTAAAAGCTAAAATAGCAAAAGTACATGTCGGTCCAGCAGTAACGAAATATGAAGTGTATCCAGAGTCTGGTGTGAAGGTAAGTAAAATTGTCGGTCTTCATGATGATATTGCTTTAGCACTTGCTGCAAAGGATATACGTATTGAAGCACCGATACCCGGCAAATCAGCAGTGGGTATTGAAGTCCCTAACAAGGAAGTATCCATGGTTTCACTCCGGGAGGTTTTAGACAAACAATCTTCTAAGACAAATAAACTGACGTTTGCTTTAGGAAGAGATATTTCTGGAGAAGCAATTGCCGGGGAGTTAAATAAAATGCCCCACTTACTGATTGCCGGCGCGACAGGAAGTGGGAAAAGTGTCTGTGTGAACGGCATTATTACAAGTATTCTAATGCGTGCCAAACCGCATGAAGTCAAGATGATGATGATTGACCCTAAAAAAGTAGAGCTGAATGTATATAATGGGATTCCGCATTTATTAACACCTGTTGTAACAGATCCTAAAAAAGCTTCCAGAGCATTGAAAAAAATTGTTGCAGAGATGGAACGGAGATATGATCTGTTTTCTGATAGCGGCACAAGAAATATGGAAGGCTACAATGCCTATGTCCGGAAACAAAATGCAGACGCAGATGCGGAGGAGCAGCAGCCTTATTTGCCATATATTGTTGTTCTTGTGGATGAGCTGGCAGATTTAATGATGGTTGCTTCGAATGATGTAGAAGATGCAATCACCCGGCTTGCGCAAATGGCGCGTGCGGCAGGTATCCATATAATCATAGCAACGCAGCGTCCATCTGTAGATGTTATCACCGGGGTTATTAAAGCAAATATACCATCAAGAATTGCCTTCAGTGTATCATCTACAACAGATTCACGTACAATCCTGGATTCCGGGGGGGCAGAGAAATTACTTGGGCGGGGCGATATGTTATATCTCCCATCCGGCAGCTCTAAGCCGACACGTGTCCAGGGGGCATTTTTATCTGATGAAGAGGTAGAACGTATTGTAGATCACTGTATCGAACAGCAGCAGGCAAGCTATCAGGAAGAAATGATTCCAGAAGAAACGAATGAAGTGATGGAGGAAGTGGATGATGAGCTTTATGACGATGCAGTACAGATGATTACTGAAATGCAAAGTGCGAGTGTTTCTATGCTCCAGCGCCGTTTCCGCATCGGTTATACGAGGGCAGCCCGATTAATAGACGCTATGGAGGCGCGTGGTATTGTCGGGCCATATGAAGGAAGTAAACCTCGTTCTGTACTGGTGCCTAACCAGACAGAAGAGCATTCCACTACTTCTTAAAAAAACCGGTTTATCTGTTGTAGATAAACCGGTTTTTTCTCATTCTGTAAGAAAGTACTTTTGATGTGAATTTATTTCTGGTTCATAGATATAACTGTCCAGATTCACAGGCTTAATAGCCGGCAATCTCCCTGAGTAACCAGATAATAAGTCGCCGTCGATTCAAAGTGTGCAGTCCGGTTTGTACGTTGCTGTACAGGGGCTCTGAGCTTTTGTTCAGATAATAATTTTTTAAAGTTCAAAATTAGCAGAAGAAGTGGTACGATTAATAACAGATGCAAAAAGGCTATAGATGAAGTATTTGATAAGAAAAGAGGTGAAGAAATGAATTTGCGTGAAGATGCCAGACATTTATATTTGCAGGTTATGGACAAAATAAAAGCAGGCATTGAAGATGGATTATATAAAGAGGAAGAAAAACTGCCATCTGAATACGAACTTTCGAAGCAATTAGGGGTTTCACGGGCAACTTTACGAGAGGCATTAAGAATGCTGGAAGAAGATAATATCGTAACCCGCAGGCATGGAGTTGGAACATTTGTAAATACAAAGCCATTGTTCCAGGCAGGTATTGAAGAACTCAGCAGTGTAACACAAATGATTAAGCAGTCAGGAAAGAAGCCTGGGACACAATATATCAGTACAGATATTTTAGATGCTACCGAGCAGGAAAAGCGTGATTTCAGCAACCCGGATTTAGAATATGTAACAGCTATTGAAAGAATACGTACTGCTGATGATGTGCCAGTTGTATTTTGTGTTGATAAAGCTCCAGCGTCTTACCTGTCTTTAGAAAAATTACGGGAGATGGCTTCCATTTTCAGTACGATTGAAGCGGCCTCAGAAAAGCAAATTACTTACGCTGTTGCAAATATTGAACCAATTACATATCATGAACGCATTTATAGTATTTTGCAGTGTACGCCCGACCAGCCGCTGCTTTTATTAAAACAGATGCACTATACAAGCAATGATGAGGGTGTTTTGTATTCTATGAATTATTTCCGGGCAGATATGTTCAGCTTTCAAGTTGTGCGCAGGCGTCTTTAATGTTGCCGGGGAATTTCTTTGCGAGCTGTAAACATTTTATAATCAAAAGGAAAGCTGTTGTTTAAACTATATTAGAAGACAGATCAATTCTATATACTCAACTTTCACACCTAAAAAAATAACTTGCTTATCCTAGAGACAGGTGTTGACTGTTCTTTCCATCTATCTCTTGACAAGGCATAAACGCTATTTAGAAAGAAGATAACGTGTAAGGCTACCGCTGCGGCGGACCGTTTTGCTTTCGACGTACAGGACGTACTAATGCAGGCGTTGCAACAACTCTTTTCGATGGGGTGAGTAATCGCAACCCCAGGACGTTGCGACCTTAGCCTGCCTAGGGTAGGGGCATGCTCTTCAGCTAACTTTTGCTAAGAAGAGCACTTGGCAAAAGTGGACCTTCAGATGATGCTATTCCCTCAGGAGTCAAAACGGTCCGCCGCAGCTAGCAGGAGATTTTATACTGTTTAATACAACGGAGCAAATAGAAATTCGACCAGCAAAGAACATATTTTTCGTTGGTGCATATAAAAATGTCCCGTCACGATTACTTTCTGTTCATGAAAGCTATTTTACTATACCAAGTTGTGCATCATTTAAATTGCCAAATCAACCATTTGAAACACTAAAATGATCTTTTCATCAAGCAAGAATAGATTATTTCATCCAACCCTATTAGGATATGATTTCCCGCATTCGCTGTAGAAGCCTAACTAAGCGCAGACCAACCACGAAGACTCCTATGGGAACCGGGTGAGCTGAAGATCCACTTGAAAAGCGGTTTTCTTTTCAAGTTAGCTGAAGCCGTCCCCTTGGAAAGCGTAGTGATTGGTTGCAGGAGCTATACACAATTTCCATTTCATATAGTAGGGGATTTAACAAAATGCAAACAGGATAAGAAAGAACATGTTCAACCTGGAACAGTAAGGTATAGATACTTATTCTCAGGTGCGAAAGTTGAGTTATATACTTTTAAAAAATTTCCTCATGTAATACCTGTTTCTTTGAATATGATGGATGATAAAGGAGAGAAACGAGTAAAATAAATACTGGCTAGTTTAGAATGGAGGATAAATATGAGTGTTAAGGAAATTAAACAGAATGAAAATAATATACAATTTCACATGCTTCCGAATAAAAAACATAAAACATTAACCTTTGCAGTAAAATTTCGTGCACCGCTGGAGAGAGGAACCATTACAAAACGGGCTCTGCTTCCTTATGTGTTAAAACAGGGAACAGCTTCCTTTCCTACGCGCAAAGAACTGCAGGAGGAATTGGCAGAATTGTATGGGGCAGTGCTTTCTATCGGAGGATCAAAAAAAGGAGAAAGTCATATTTTGACATTTTATTTGGAAGTACCAAATGAAAAATTCCTGCCTGGAACCAATTCATTATTGGAACGGGCGATAGAACTGCTGTATGAAATTGTTTATAAACCAAATCAGGAAGAGAACGGATTTCCTAAGCGGGTATTCGACCGAGAAAAAGAAATTCTTCGTCAAAATATACTTTCTATTAAGGATGATAAGGCCAGCTATGCTAATATCCGGCTAATGGACGAAATGTGTTCAGGTGAACGCTATAGTATTCATGCACAAGGCTATGAGAAGGATTTATCAGCGTTTTCAAATCAGGAGCTGTTTACGTATTATCAAAATATGCACCAGGAAGATGAGATAGATATTTATGTAAGCGGAGATTTTGATGCGGAACAGATGCTGAATTTATTAACTAGCCGATTTAAACGGTCATCAAAGAAAAAAGAAGCTCCTGTTAATGATGATGTGCCAGCGCAATCAGTTACATCCAAAGAACTGATCGAAGAAGATCAGATGCAGCAGGCGAAGCTGAATATCGGCTATCGGACCAATATTCTTTTCCGAGATGAAAAGTATCCGGCATTGCAGGTTTTTAATGGGATGTTCGGCGGTTTCCCAAGTTCAAAATTATTTATAAATGTAAGAGAAAAGAATAGCCTGGCTTATTATGCTGTCTCCCGGATGGAGAGTCATAAAGGTTTATTATTTGTGATGAGCGGAATTGCTCCAGAGGATTATAATAAGGCATTGACAATTATCCGTGAGCAGTTGGAAGCTATGAAAAATGGCGAATTTACGGAAGAAGAACTGGAAGAAACAAAGCTTCTTATTATCAATCAATTAAAAGAGACCTTAGATCATACGCAGGGTATGATTGAATTTATGTATCAGCAAGTAGTTGGACACAAAGAGATTACAGTTGATGAGCTGTTTCATGGTATTCAGCAGGTAACTAGAGAGCAGGTTATCGAAGTAGCGAATCAAGTGAAGGAAAACATGGTGTACTTATTAACAAGTGAAGGAGGAGAGGCCGATGAATAAGCAGTATTTTGATACAATTGATGAAACTTTATATGAAGAAAAACTGGATAACGGACTGCAGGTTTGTCTACTACCAAAACCGGAATTGGCGAAAACATATGGTGTTTTCATGACAAATTACGGATCGATTGATCAGAGCTTTGTACCTATTGGTCAAACAGAGGCGATCACTGTGCCGGATGGAATTGCTCATTTCTTGGAGCATAAGCTCTTTGAGAAAGAAGATCGTGATGTATTTACGGATTTTACCAAGCAGGCAGCTTCTCCAAACGCCTTTACTTCCTTTACAGAAACAGCTTATTTATTTTCGGCGACAAGTAATATTGAGAAGAACGTATTAACATTGGTTGATTTTGTGCAGGATCCCTATTTCTCTGAGCAATCCGTAGAGAAGGAAAAAGGAATCATCGCGCAGGAAATTAATATGTATGATGATCAGCCGGATTGGCGTCTGTTTATGGGAACGAATAAAGCGTTGTTCCATAACCATCCTGTGAATATTGATATTGCAGGCACAGTAGATTCCATTTACACCATAACAAAGGATGATTTATATACCTGTTACCATACTTTCTATCATCCGGAAAATATGATCTTATTTGTAACTGGAAACTTTGATGCTCAGGAAATGATGAATTTAATTAAAGAAAACCAGCAGAAAAAATCATTTGATAAGCTGGACGATATAAAGCGGCAGTTTCCGGAAGAGCCTGATACTGTAAAAGAAAAGAACTTAATGATAAATATGCCGGTATCTATTCCTAAATGTGCAGTAGGTATTAAAGAGCCGAATAAGCAGCTCGAAGGCGAAGAATACCTGAAACGTGATTTATTCGTTGATATGGTGCTTGATCATTTCTTTTCAACTGGCGGAGAGTTTTACCAAAAACTATATGATGAAGATTTAATTGATAACAGCTTCTTTTTTGAAAGTAATCTGCAAACTTCTTTTGGTTATGTTTCCATTGGTTCCAATACCAATAATCCTGAAGCTTTTTCCTCACGGGTGCAGGAATTGCTTTTATCAACCAAAGACCACGAAATTAGTGAAGCAGATTTTGAACGGATGAAAAAGAAAAAGATGGGGCAATTGCTCCGTGCGATGAATTCTTTGGAATTTATTGCGAATCAATTTGCCACTTTATCCTTTAAAAAGGTAAATTTATTTGATATCGTACCATTTATTCAAAAACTGACTGTTCAGGATGTAAATGTGTTTTTAAATTCATGGATAGAAGAAGAACGTCTGGCAACATGCACGATTCAAAATCAAACGGTGGATAAATGAAAGGGAATATCCTTTTAATTGGTGCGAGTGGTGATATCGGTTCAGCTATTGCAAAAAAATTGCTGGACACCGGGTATCAGCTTATCCTTCATTATCATTCCAATCAGGCACCTATTAAAGAATTAATGCAGGCTGATGAGCGAAACGCTATCTTAGCTGCTTATCAGGCGGATTTAGCAGATGAAGCAGAGGTAGCTGATTTTATTGAGGCTGTATCTATCTCTGTAGATGGAATTATTTTTGCTGGCGGTCATGCACATTATGGTTTGTTTCAGGATATGAGAGCTGAAGAGATGGATGACTTACTGCAGGTTCATGTCAAGTCGCCATGGTTGATTACCCATCATTTTCTTCCAGCTATGATCCGCCAAAGAAAAGGAAATATTTTATTTGTTACAAGCATTTGGGGCGATTATGGGGCAAGTAATGAAGTTGTCTACTCCAGTGTAAAGGGAGCCCAAAATATATTTGTAAAGGCTTTGGCAAAAGAAGTAGCATTATCCAATATCCGGGTAAATGCAGTAAGCCCCGGTTTTATTGATACGAAAATGAATCACAATTTATCTCTTGAAGAAGCAGATGCCTTTATTAATGAAATTCCGGAGAATCGGGCGGGGCGTCCTGAAGAGGTTGCCAATGTAATCAGCTATTTACTTAGTGAAGAATCCAGTTATATTCAGGGTGAAGTCATTCATATTAATGGCGGTTTGTAGAAGGATATCTTCATTCAACAGCATAATTACAAGCGTTTCTCTATGGTAAAAGATAATTGGGCATGTATAAATTTTAAAATTCCTCAAATACTATAGGTGCTTAAGGAGAGTTTCAGAACAGCCCGCTTATGTAGTCAGCCTTTATTTTTGCGAATAAAGAGATATAAAATGGTGTTCTGAAAAAGCTGTATGTCCCTGGTAACAGGGATAATGGTTGGCAAATCGTGAGACTTCTTAATTTGCAAAAGAATACTTTTGAGGAGGCGTGTCCAAATGTCAGTATTAGATAACTTCGATTCATGGAAAGGCTTTTTAAAGGGACGTTTGCAGCAAGCTGAAGAAAGTGGTATTAACCATGATACTTTAACTAATTTGGCAGCTGAAGTCGGTGATTATTTAGCTGAAAGTGTTGATGCTAAAACGCCGGAAGAAAAGGTGCTGAAAGAGTTGTGGAGTACAGCTTCTGAAGAAGAGCAGCAAGCTCTTGCCAGCGCGATGATTAAGCTTGTCCAAAAGCATGATTAACTAATGAATATTTCAGAAGAGAAGCTGTATAGGATTATCTATATAGCTTCTTTTTATGTATGGATAAACGTTATTCATTTTTTGTATGGAAGTGTTTCAGAAAAATGAATGATGAAAAAGGTGTTAGCTGTTTAGGAAAAACTAAAAAGATGGTATATTATAATAGAAACATTATCCTTTTTTCGATATGATGATACATAGTACGACATAATAAGTTATCTGTTTGAAAAGATTACTTTAAAAAGTGTATGTTCAAAAAGACGATAAAAAGGATTGGGATGTCTCTTTCCTGACGTGTTATTTTTAATTCAGGCTTTTTGAGCAGACTCTAAAAGGAGCTTATCATGGACAGAACACAGTGGTACCTAGAGTATGAAAATTTAAAAAACCGCCCGGGATTATTAGGCGAAATTTCCTCTTTACTTGGAATGCTCTCCATTAATATCATTATGATTAATGGTGTGGAAAATTCTCGCAGAGCCATGCTCATCCTGTCTAAGTATGATGAAAATATAGTTAGACTTAAATATATTTTAGAAACAATGGATGCGATTAAAGTACACAAACTTCGTAAGCCTAAATTACGTGATAAAATTACAGTCCGGCATGGAAAGTTCATCCATCACGATAATGAGGACCGTAAAACTATTCGTTTTGTACGAAATGAACTTGGACTTTTAGTCGATTTTATGGCTGAATTATTTAAGGTGGAAGGGCATAAACTTATTGGGATAAGAGGAATGCCCAGAGTAGGAAAAACAGAATCTGTTGTTGCAGCGAGTGTCAGCGCAAATAAGAGATGGCTGTTTGTATCCAGCACTATGATTAAACAAACTGTGCGTAAAAGTTTAATTGAAGGGGAATATGATTCAGACAATATTTACATTATCGATGGTATTGTGTCAAAAAGAAAAATGAATGAAGAAGAGCACTGGCAGCTGATTAGAGAAATTATGCAGCTGCCGACTGTCAAGGTGATTGAACATCCGGATATATTCGTTCAATCTACGGAATACAGCATGGAGGATTTTGATTATATTATTGAGCTCAGAACCCACGAAGATCAGGAAATCACTTATGAAACAGTGGAAAATGAAGATTTACGGCAGGACGGATTCTCGATGTTTTAATTTACAAAGGTGGAAGGTGTTTTAAATGGATGTTGGTGAAAAACTAAAAGAAGCACGGCTGGCCAAAGATATTTCTCTGGACAGCCTGCAGGAAAAAACAAAAATACAAAAAAGGTATTTAGTTGCAATTGAAGAAGGGAATTTCAATATTCTCCCAGGGAAATTCTACACACGTGCTTTTATAAAAGAATATGCGTCTGCGGTAGGGATAAATCCGGACGAGCTTATGACAGATCATAAAGAGGAGCTTCCTCCCACAGAAGAAGAAGAAAATGTACAATACAGCCGGATACAACGGACAAGAAAAGAGAGTAAATCAGATAAAGAATCTCGTTCATCATCCATCATTCCAACGGTTACAGTTATTTTATTAATTATCGCTATTATCGCGGTAGCAATATTTTTCCTGCGTCAGAGCTCCTCCTCGAATGAAGGAGAGCCAGTTGAGGATAATAATACGGATAGCAGTACGATTATTACCGATTCAGATGATAGTGGCAATGGTAATGACGCTGCAGCAGATGATTCTGAAGAGAATAACGATGACGAAGGAAATGAAGATGAGGAACAGGAAACAGAAGAAAATGAAGAAGTTTCTGTTGAGGTAGTAGAAGAAGGAACAGGGTCTTCTCCAACATCTGTACTTGAGATATCAAATGTTAGTGATGAAGCTGTATTAACGCTGGAATCAGCTGATGCAGACTTGAACAGCTGGTTAGATGTAACCGGCGGAGATGACGAGTCCTTATTCAGCGGCAATTTTGATGCAGAAGCATCCCCATTAGAAATTGATATTTCTGATGAAGATTCCGTATTACTAAATATAGGTAATTCATCAGCTGTAACAATTTCTGTTGATGGAACAGATATTGAGTACCCAACATCTGCAATCCATCAGCGTTTAGAGTTACAAATTGGTAATTAACTATATTAAGTAACCTGTAAACCCTCCCTGAAAGGGAGGGTTTACTTCATGCACATGATGCACTATAAGAGGATGTTCAAAAAGTCCAATAAAGATGACGCGGCGATAAGAGGATCTTCTACTAAGAACGGGTACGTCGTGTGGGCAACAACGTAGAAGGCGCCGCAACACGTGAGAAGTGCGTTGACTAGCTTTTTCCGATGGGACTGAGATTACTCGTCCCATCGAAACATTTGCGATTACTTGCCCCACCAAGAGCGTTACTCACGTATTATAAAGCATACGTTCCGCTCAGAAAAAACTAGTCGTATTAAACTTCTTGGTCCTATTTATCCGACTTTTTGAACACGTACTATAAGAAAAAATGGAGGATATAAAATGAATTTACCAAATAAACTAACTTTTTCTCGTATTTTAATGATACCGCTTTTTATGATATTACTGGCAGTACCCTTTCCATGGGGAAGCTGGAATATTGGAAATGCAGAATTACCCGTTGCTCATTTTGCTGCAGCTCTGATATTTATTATTGCAGCAGGCACAGACTGGGTAGATGGCTATTATGCAAGAAAACATAATCTGGTTACCAATTTAGGGAAATTTATGGATCCTTTAGCAGACAAGCTGCTTGTTTCTGCAGCCCTTATTTTATTAGTAGAGATAGAGCTTGCTCCAGCATGGGTTGTTATTATTATTATCAGCAGAGAGTTTGCAGTTACTGGATTAAGGCTGGTTGCAGCAGGTGAAGGAATTGTTTTGGCTGCAGGGAGTATGGGGAAATTAAAAACAGCTACACAAATGATTGCCATAGCTTCTTTATTGCTGCATAATTTTCCATTTTCTTATATGAGCTTCCCATTTGGTACGATTATGTTATATATTTCTTTAGTGTTCACTATTATTTCAGGGGTGGACTATTTTGTTAAAAACTGGCATGTGATGAGGGATTCTAAATGACAAAAAATTATCAAGCAGAAATTGTTGCAGTAGGTACAGAATTATTATTAGGCCAAATAGCAAATACAAATGCCCAGTGGCTGTCTGAACAATTAGCTACTTATGGAATTAATGTTTATAACCATACCGTAGTGGGAGATAATTTAGATCGTGTCGAGCAGACATTTCGGCTGGCACAGTCACGTTCGGATATTGTCATTGTCACAGGCGGTTTAGGGCCTACAGAGGATGATTTAACCCGTGAAGGTTTTGAACAAATGACCGGCCTTGAAATTCTAGAAGATAAGACTACGATGGAGAAGATAGAAAGTTATTTTAAAGAACGCAACCGTACGATGACGCCGAATAATCGCAAGCAGGCCCGAGTATTTAAAGGCGCCAGTGTTTTAAAAAATAATGCTGGTATGGCTCCGGGAATGTATGTAGATTATCAGGATACACATTGGTTCTTTTTGCCGGGAGTTCCACGGGAAATGAAGCAAATTTCATCAGAAGAATTATTTCCATTTTTAGAAAACTTAACAGGCAAACAGCAGGTAATCCAATCCACGGTCTTAAAATTTATTGGTATCGGCGAATCTAATCTGGAGCATGAACTGACAGATATGATTCATGGACAGACAAATCCGACAATAGCTCCCCTTGCTCAGGATCAGGGTGTGGTCATCCGGGTTACAGCAAGTGCTTCATCGAAAGAAGGTGCCCAAAAGCTGGTCGCAGATAAAAAGCAGGAAATTTTAGCCCGTATCGGTGAATACTGCTTCGGTGAGGACGATCAGACGATTGAGAATAAAGTTATTGAGTTATTAGCTGAAAAAGAAAAAACAATTGGTGCAGCAGAAAGTTTAACAGGAGGATTATTCTCTAGTAATCTTGTGTCAGCCGCTGGAGCCTCCAATGTTTTTGCAGGCAGTTTAATTACTTATCAAACATCTGCAAAGAAATCTTTATTAGATTTATCTCCGGAATGGATTGCTGAATACGGTGTGGTGAGTAAGGAATGTGCTGAAAAGATGGCTGAACAGGCAGCTTTTAAATTAAATACACCAATGGCTATTTCTTTTACAGGGGTTGCCGGTCCTGATACGCAGGAAGAAAAACCGGTCGGACAAGTCTATATTGCTATTTTTGATGAAGAGAAAATTGTAGAGTCAAGCTCTATCCTTTTATCAGGAAACCGTAATAATATCCGTGAAAGAGCTGCATTAAAAGGCTTTGAATTATTATATCAATACTTAAAATAATTTTTTAAGGTGAATGAAAGTTTTATTTTTATTACAAAAGAGGCAGATTTAATAATTCAGTTTATATAAGAGAGAGAATTAGGCATTTTTGAACAAAAGAATGTATAGATTTTAATTTTTGAAGTAAAATCTGATATAAAAATAGCAGAACATTTATTCGTCTTTTTGCTTGTTAAATATGTAAAAACGTTGTATGATGGATAAAGATAGATAAAGGAGGTAGTTTCGGTGAGTGATAAACAACAAGCTTTAGATATGGCTTTAAGACAAATAGAGAAACAATTTGGTAAAGGTTCTATTATGAAAATGGGGGAACATGAAATACCTAAGATGGCAACTATTCCAAGTGGTTCATTGGCTTTAGATGTAGCTCTTGGAATTGGCGGGTATCCGAAAGGAAGAGTAGTAGAGATATATGGTCCGGAATCTTCCGGTAAAACTACCGTTGCGCTTCATGCTATTGCAGAAGCTCAAAAAAAAGGTGGTCAGGCAGCTTTTATTGACGCAGAGCATGCATTAGATCCCATCTATGCAAGAGCTTTAGGCGTTAATATTGATGAACTTCTGCTATCGCAGCCGGATACAGGAGAACAAGCTTTGGAAATTGCTGAAGCGCTTGTTCGAAGCGGTGCAGTAGATATTGTTGTTGTAGACTCTGTAGCAGCACTTGTACCAAAAGCAGAGATTGAAGGGGAAATGGGAGACTCTCATGTCGGCTTGCAGGCAAGATTAATGTCGCAGGCACTTCGTAAGCTTTCAGGGGCAATTAATAAATCAAAAACGACAGCTATTTTTATTAACCAGATCCGTGAAAAAGTAGGCGTTATGTTTGGAAATCCAGAAACTACTCCTGGCGGCCGTGCATTAAAATTCTATTCTTCTGTAAGACTGGAAGTGCGCCGTGCCGAAACACTTAAGGTTGGCAATGACGTGGTAGGGAATAAAGCCCGTATTAAGGTTGTGAAAAACAAAGTAGCACCTCCGTTCAAACAGGCTGAAGTAGATATTATGTATGGTAAAGGTGTTTCCAAAGAAGGAGAGGTCCTTGATATTGGCTCGGATCTTGATATCGTACAAAAAAGCGGTGCCTGGTATTCTTATAATGGAGACCGTTTAGGTCAAGGCAGAGAGAATGCTAAAATATTCCTGAAGGAAAATGAAGCATTATTTGAAGAAATCAGCGCAGCAATTCGTGATCATTATGAGCTCGACAAAGACTTGGAACAGCCTGAAGAAAAATCAAAAGAAGAGCAGGAAAGCCTGGATCTTTAATATAACCTGCTTTGTACCTCACTCAAAAACCATAGTACACCTGTGCTATGGTTTTTTTGTTGCCAGGAAATTATAGAATTATTGCCTTGTGGATAACTATTTATAGAAAAACAGCCGCGTCCAGCTCCGAGCGCCAAACTTTAGAGATTTCACGTCACGCCCTGCGATAAAGAAGACTTAGCGATTGTCAAGCCGTCAGGCGTAGACAGAGGTAAAGTCGCACTTATGCCCTGTGGGTGAAAGTCAACATCGGTTTAAAGTAAAGGAAGTTCGACCAAGGTCGAACCACCCCCAAAGACCGGGGGCGCAATCTCTACGTTTTTAAGCAGGCGTTCTGCGCTTTTGTTCTGAAGTTCAGGAATACTATACCCAGCTCTGAATGTCAAAAACGGGAGGAAATAACACATTTCGGAACAGCTAAATGTATACCGGAAACCTGATATCATCGGCGTTTCGTCAAGAGTAGCACACTCTTAAACTATAGGATGTTTTGCAGGGGTTTGTTCTTATAAACAAACTATATAACAAAATTTCGAATATATTTTAATTTATATATCGGGTGCTCCTTGACATTCAGGCTGGTGAGAATTAATATTAATAGTGTATAATTTTATAATTTGTATTATGAAATTACCTTTATTTTAATGCATTTGAAAATGTGATATGCCGACAAATACGCAATTTACAATTTTATAGGCAATAGGAGGTGAAGTTATGAACACAGCTATTATTATCATCTCCATTTTGCTTGCTCTAGTCGTCGGTATTGTTGTTGGTTATCTGGTACGTAAATCTATTGCAGAAGCTAAGATTTCTAGTGCGGAAACATTAGCTAAACAAATTATGGACGAAGCACGTAGAAATGCAGATGCTGCTAAGAAAGAGGCGCTTCTGGAAGCAAAGGATGAGAATCACAAGCTTCGTCAGCAAGCCGAAGATGAGATTCGTGAGCGTCGTATGGAAGCTCAGAAGCAAGAAAATCGTCTGATGCAAAAAGAAGAAAATCTGGACAGAAAAAGTGAAACATTAGACAAACGTGAAGTTCTGCTTGAACAGAAAGAACAAACTTTAGTGGAACAACAACAACAAATTGAAGAAATGAAAAGCAAAGTGGAAGCTATGAAAGACGAGCAGCAAGCTGAGCTTGAGCGCATTTCAGGATATACAACCGAACAAGCGAGACAACTTATTTTAGAGCGTATCGAAAAAGAAGTACAGCACGAATCAGCGGTAATGATTAAAGAAGCTGAAAATCGTGCGAATGAAGAAGCAGATAAGAAAGCGAAAAATATCTTATCACTTGCACTTCAAAGATGCGCAGCTGATCACGTTGCTGAAACAACGGTCTCTGTTGTGAACTTGCCAAACGATGAGATGAAAGGCCGCATTATCGGTAGAGAAGGACGGAATATCCGTACATTAGAAACATTAACAGGAATTGATTTAATTATTGATGATACCCCTGAAGCAGTTATTCTTTCCGGTTTTGATCCGATACGGCGTGAAATCGCACGAATGGCATTAGAAAGACTTGTACAAGATGGTAGAATTCATCCGGCACGTATTGAAGAGATGGTTGAAAAATCAAGACGTGATGTTGATGAATATATACGTGAAGTGGGTGAAGAAACAACATTTGAAGTTGGAGTCCATGGATTACATCCGGATCTTGTAAAGATTCTGGGTCGTTTGAAATATCGTACAAGCTACGGTCAAAATGTCTTGAAGCACTCAATGGAAGTTGCTTACTTGTCAGGACTGCTGGCGGCTGAATTAGGTGAAGATATAAATCTTGCTAAAAGAGCCGGCCTGCTGCATGATATCGGAAAAGCGATAGATCATGAAGTGGAAGGCAGTCACGTTGAAATTGGTAAAGAATTGGCAATGAAATACAAAGAACCTGAAGTTGTTATAAATTCAATTGCTTCCCACCACGGAGATGAAGAGGCAACCTCCGTTATCGCTGTATTAGTTGCAGCTGCAGATGCACTTTCTGCTGCCAGACCAGGAGCTCGAAGTGAAACACTTGAAAATTATATCAAGCGTCTAGAAAAACTGGAAGAGATATCTGAGTCATTTGAAGGCGTAGAGAAGTCATTTGCTATCCAAGCCGGTCGTGAAATTCGTATCATGGTTCGTCCTGATGATATTGATGACATGGAATCAGCGAGAATTGCACGTGATATCAGAAAACGTATTGAAGGGGAGCTCGACTACCCTGGACATATTAAGATTACGGTTATTCGGGAAACAAGAGCAGTTGAATACGCAAAATAAAAGCAAGGGCGGCATATGTCGCCTTTGTTTTTTTGTTCTATAAAAAATATAAATTTGAGGATGAGCATACATTTACTTTTTCAGGTAAAATAAGCTATCCTGTATTTTAAAGAAAATAAAAAAGTTCTGATTCTTTTTCGAGTTTTTCAGCAAAAATCTATGGGTGGAATATATGAATACTTATGATAATGATACTTAACTAGCGTAGTGTATTTCGTAACGGCTGCTAGTAACAAATTCAATGCTGTTTGTCCCCATAGATTTTGGTATTGACTCCTTTTTTGAGAATTATAATATGGGTGTATGTAGCAGGAGCAAAGGAAGGTTGGATAATAATGAAAATATTATTTATTGGTGATGTTGTAGGTTCTCCGGGAAGAGATATGATTACGGAGTACTTGCCGAAATTAAAAGAAAAATATAAGCCGAATTTAACCATTATAAATGGAGAGAATGCCGCTGCAGGAAAAGGAATCACAGAAAAAATTTATAAGCAATTTCTGCAAGCAGGTGCTCATGTCATTACAATGGGAAACCACACTTGGGATAAAAAAGAAATTTTTGAGTTTATTGATCAGGCACCGGCTATGATCCGCCCGGCAAATTTTCCAGAAAATAATCCTGGAAAAGGCATTACTTATACGAATATTAATGGGAAAGAAGCTGCCGTGATTAATCTGCAAGGAAGAACATTCCTTCCGCCAATTGATGATCCATTTGAAAAAGCGGATCAGTTAGTTGAGGAGGCTAAAAAAAGAACCAAAACGGTTTTTGTAGACTTTCATGGGGAAGCAACAAGTGAGAAACAAGCAATTGGCTGGTATTTAGACGGAAGAGTAACAGCTGTTGTCGGCACACATACCCATACACAAACTGCTGATGAAAGAATATTGCCCGGTGGTACTGCATATATATCAGATGTGGGGATGACAGGACCGTATGATGCGATATTAGGCGTGGAGAAGGAATCCGTTATTAAAAGATTTCAAACTTCCCTTCCAGTACGTTTCGAAATCGAAAAAAAGGGAAGAACACAACTAAATGGAGTATTTATTAGTACGGACGATTCGACTGGTAAAGCATTAAGCATTGCAAGGATTATCATTAATGACGATCACCCCTTCTTTGCATAATATCTGCTTATTGTCCAGTCGAACAAGGTATACATCTCCAGGAGAAATAGTAGCAATAAATGTATAAATAGCACATGAGGAGGTACTAGTGATGGAAGTTTTAAAAGTTTCAGCAAAATCAAATCCAAACTCAGTGGCAGGAGCTTTGGCAAATGTACTTAGGGAACGGGGTACGGCTGAAATCCAGGCAATCGGTGCGGGAGCATTGAATCAATCCGTCAAAGCAGTTGCTATAGCTCGCGGTTTTGTAGCACCAAGTGGGGTCGATTTAATCTGTATACCAGCATTTACAGATATTTTAATTGATAATGAGGAACGTACAGCTATTAAGTTAATTATTGAGCCAAGATAAGGGGTGTTTCGCGCATCTGTTCAATAAGAAGAGGCATATATACTGCCCAATTGGACAGAAGCATACCCGTTCTCAAATTAATTGGTAATTTAGCAATTATTTCTTTATGAATCAGAAAAAATCTCTTTTTTCAAATTTGAAAAAAGAGATTTTTTTAATGTTTACAGCCTTGAGTATTGTACAATTTTTCTGTAGGCTTTATACTGTAAGTTAGTGCATCAATACATATGAATCGATGAAAGAAGGGGGATCAACCTGATGAACGAAGAACAACGTAAACAGCAGGCCCAGATTCGTAGCGAAGAAGCAAATATTGAACGAATTAAGAATACATCCAGTGAAGAATTAATCGCTAAATATTTTCATGCGGAATATGAGCCGCAAGCTCCAGATATAAAGAAAGCGAGAAAACGTCGCAAGGAAGATATTCAGTTTCATTATGATTTCTCTATCCCGGAGGATATGCAACGAATTGGGGAAGGCAAAAAGTTTCTAATACGAACCTATGGCTGTCAAATGAACGAGCATGATACAGAAGTAATGGCTGGTATTTTATCTGAGATGGGCTATGAGTCCACAAATGTAACGGAAGAAGCGGATATTATCCTGCTTAATACTTGTGCTATCCGTGAAAATGCTGAAAATAAAGTATTCGGTGAAATTGGGCATTTAAAACCGTTGAAATTGGAAAAACCGGATCTTATTATTGGCGTATGCGGCTGTATGTCACAGGAAGAATCCGTGGTAGACCGGATTTTGAAAAAACATCAGCATATTGATTTGATTTTTGGAACACATAATATTCACCGTCTGCCGCATCTTGTCAAAGAAGCATTGTTCGGTAAAGAAATGATTGTTGAAGTGTGGTCTAAAGAAGGCGACATTATTGAGAATCTGCCGAAAGTACGTAAAGGTAAAATCAAAGCATGGGTTAATATTATGTACGGTTGTGATAAGTTCTGTACATACTGTATTGTACCAATGACACGAGGGAAAGAACGCAGCCGCCGTCCTCAGGATATTATTCAGGAAGTACGTCACCTTGTCGCACAGGGCTATAAAGAGGTTACGCTTCTCGGTCAAAATGTGAACGCGTATGGAAAAGACTTTGAAGATATTGAATATGGCTTAGGCGATTTAATGGATGATATTCATAAAATTGACATCCCGCGTGTCCGGTTTACAACCTCGCATCCCCGCGACTTTGATGATCGTTTAATTGAAGTTCTGGCACAGGGCGGAAATCTTTTGGATCATATTCATTTGCCAGTTCAATCTGGAAGCAGCGAAATATTAAAGAAAATGAATCGTAAGTATACCAGGGAAGAATATTTAGAATTGGTTCGAAAAATTCGTGAAGCAATGCCTAACGCGACACTTACGACAGACATTATTGTCGGCTTCCCGAACGAAACGGAAGAGCAGTTTGAAGAAACGATGACATTAATGGAAGAAGTAGGATTCGAAGCAGCTTATACTTACATCTATTCACCACGGGAAGGCACACCTGCTGCCAGAAAGAAAGATGATGTACCCGAAGAAGTAAAAAAACAGCGCTTATATCGTTTAAATGAGCTGGTTAATAAGCAATCAGCAGAATCAATGAAGACTTATCAGGGTGAAGTTGTTAAGGTGCTTGTTGAAGGAGAGAGTAAGAAGGATCCAGATGTTCTTGCCGGCTATACAGAACGGAATAAATTAGTAAACTTTAAAGGACCTAAATCCGTAATTGGGCAGATTGTTGAGGTAGAAATTACAGACACGAAAACATGGTCACTAAACGGTGTAATGGCCGAGAATAGAGTTGAGGTGGAATAAGATGGCAATGTATGAGCGAAAAGAAGTACTTGATGAAGCAAGAAAATTAGCTGCAATGCTTGCAAATACAGAAGAAATTGAACGTTTCAAACAAGTGGAGGCTAAATTAAACCAGAATAAAAAAGTCCAAAGCTTGATTAAGAAAATTAAAACCTTACAAAAACAGGCGGTAAACTTCCAAGCCTATGATAAGAAGGAAGCCTTACAGCGGATCGAGCAGGAAATTGACCGATTACAAAATGAAATTGATGAAATTCCTGTTGTTCAGGAGTTTAAAGAAACACAAATTGTTGTAAATGATGTCTTACAGCTGGTTTCCAAAACAATATCCCGTACAGTTACAAATGATATTATTGAATCTACAGGCGGCGATGTGCTAAAAGGTGAGACAGGTTCGCAAACACAAAATAGTTCCAGCTGTGCGCACTAATTTTGTATCAATTTAATAAAATGAATAAGCAGATAAAGTCGGACAGTTATTTGTCCGGCTTTTCTTTATCGCTGAATATAAAAAGAGAAATTCATCATTATAGCAGTTAAAGGCGCCCACTTTTAGCCCATTTTTAAAAATAAAAACCTTTCAAGCTATTATGAGGCGGCTCCTTTTCTTTTTTCTTGGCAATAGTTATGCACTTTAGGTATTTGCCGTGCATAAAATGACTATGAAAAAAGAGGAGGTAAAATGTATCATGACTTTTCTTGATAAAGAATATAGAGAAATCATTACGAAAGCAGTATGTGGTAAAGGCAGAAAATTCACCAAAGATACCCATACCATAACTCCAAGCCATCGTCCGACAAGTATTCTTGGATGCTGGGTAATTAACCATTTGTACCACGCAAAGAAGAAGTCTGAGGATACTGTCATTATCAGTGGCAGTTATGATATTAATGTATGGTATTCTTACAACGACAACACGAAAACAGAGGTTGTTACAGAAAGGGTGGAGTATACAGATTTAGTTCCTTTATCTGTGAAGGATGATAATTGTATTAATGATGAATACGATATTATTGCAAAAGTGCTTCAGCAGCCCAACTGCTTAGAGTGCATGATTTCAGATAAAGGTGGAAGTGTGTCTATCGATATTGAACGTGAATTTGTTGTTCAGATTATTGGTGAAACAAAAATCTGTGTAAAAGTAAAGCCAAACTGGAAAAGCGATGACGATGAAGATGATGTTATGTGGGATTATGAAATGACCGATGATGAAGCAGAAGATATTCGTCCAGATTTTATTCATCATAAACACAAAGATTAAAATGAAGCGAGGGTAGCTATACTCTCGTTTTCTTTTCAAACAAGATAGGACAAGGATGCTTTGGAATATGCTATAATGAAATTCCATCCATCTTAAAATTTTCATTTAAAAGATGCATGAGACCAAACAATATAAGAACCTGTTTACAATATAAATAGAAGTAAAATAGATAATTATAGCAAGCTGGAGGAACTTTTTTATGGCTAAATTAACACCAATGATGCAGCAATACATAGAAATAAAATCACAATATAAGGATGCCTTTTTATTTTATCGGCTCGGGGATTTCTATGAGTTGTTCTATGATGATGCAACAAAGGCTGCACAGGAGCTGGAAATTACTTTAACTAAACGGGCGGGAGGTAATGACCCGATTCCAATGTGCGGAGTGCCTTATCATTCTGCAGAAAATTATATTAAGGTACTGATTGAAAAAGGGTACAAGGTAGCTATCTGCGAGCAGGTTGAAGACCCAAAGACAGCTAAAGGTGTTGTTAAACGGGAAGTTGTCCAAATGATTACACCGGGAACGGTTATGGAGAGCAACATGCTTGTGGAGGGAGAGAACAATTATATCGGCAGCCTGTCTCATTTTGAAGATGGCTCCTTTGTGATTGCTTATAACGATTTGTCAACCGGCGAGAATCGCCTTGCTTTAATGGAAGACGGCTGGGATAGTGTGATTCACGAATTTTACCATCAGCCGGTAAAGGAAATTGTAGTTTCCTCAAACCTGCCTGAAGAAATGCAAGCACAGCTCCGGGAACGATTGCAGATTACTCTGTCCTATCAGGATGAAGTGAATTTTAATGCAGAATTTCGCGATTTAAGTGAGAACTTAAATGATGAGCGTCTGATGAAGGCTTTCAGCAGATTATTGAATTATATCCAGAATACCCAAAAACGCTCCTTAGATCATCTGCAGCCGGCAGAAGTAATTGAATTAAAACAATATATGAGCCTGGATATGTATTCAAAACGTAATTTAGAGCTGACAGAGTCCATTATGAAAAAATCGAAGCATGGCAGTTTATTATGGGTGCTCGATAAGACAGTAACAGCAATGGGAGCCAGAATGCTGAAAAAATGGCTGGAGCGTCCGTTGTTAAATCAAGTTAAAATAAACCGCCGTCTTGAGATTGTCGGGACTTTCCTGGATGCTTTTATGGAACGGGAGAGCTTAAGAGAGAGCTTAAAATCAGTATATGACTTAGAACGTTTATCTGGAAGAATTGCTTTCGGGAATGTTAATGCAAGAGATTTAATTCAGTTAAAACAATCGCTGCAGAAAATTCCTGCGATTAAAGAGATACTTGGGCAGCTTAAGGTTTCTGAAGTAACAGACCTGGCAGATTCTTTAATCTACCCAGATTATATTGTGGACCTTTTGGAAAAAAGTTTAGTAGAAGAGCCGCCAATCTCTATCAAAGAAGGAGCTCTGATTAAGGAAGGCTACCATGAAGAATTAGATAAATATCGCGATGCTTCCAGGAATGGAAAACAATGGATTGCAGCTTTAGAGAAAAAAGAACGGGAACTAACCGGTATTAAATCGCTTAAAATAGGATATAACCGTGTATTTGGCTATTACATTGAAGTGACGAGACCAAATCTGCCTTTACTAAAGGATGACCGCTATGACCGTAAACAAACACTTACAAATGCGGAGCGGTTTATCACACCAGAGTTAAAGGAAAAAGAAACACTTATTTTAGAGGCAGATGAGAAAAGTGTTGAACTGGAGTATGATTTATTTATTAAACTCAGAGAACGGATCAAGCAGGATATTCCATTAATTCAGCAGCTTGCACAAATAATTAGTGAAATAGATGTGTTACAAGGATTTGCAACGATTAGTGAAGAAAATAATTATAAGCGTCCTGCCTTTCAAAAAGGTGTGTTCTCTGTAGAAGGCGGCCGCCATCCAGTTGTCGAGCAAGTGATGAAGAGCGGAACTTATGTGCCCAATGATGTGCAGTTAGATGACAATAATCAGATGCTGCTGATTACTGGTCCAAATATGTCCGGTAAGAGTACCTATATGCGACAGGTAGCTCTGATTGCGATTATGGGGCAGACTGGCTGCTTTATCCCGGCTGAATCAGGGATATTACCTGTCTTTGATCAAATTTTTACAAGGATAGGTGCTGCAGATGACCTTGTTTCCGGGCAGAGTACCTTTATGGTAGAGATGCTTGAAGCGAGGCATGCTATTCAAAATGCTACCTCCAACAGTCTGATTCTATTAGACGAAATTGGACGGGGGACAAGCACGTATGATGGGATGGCCTTGGCTCAGGCAATTGTGGAGTATATTCATAACCATATTCATGCTAAAACACTGTTTTCAACCCATTATCATGAACTGACCGCTTTAGAAGCTTCGTTAGAGCACTTAAAAAACATCCATGTCCGTGCGGAAGAGCATGAAGGAAATGTTGTTTTTCTTCATCAAATTAAAGAAGGAGCAGCGGATCAAAGCTACGGGATTCATGTAGCTAAATTAGCTGATTTGCCTGACGAATTAATCAACCGTGCTTCTGTTATTCTGAAAGGCTTTGAAAGCAGCGGTACAAAAGAAGATCTGAACGAGTCAGCAGCATCGCTTGAACCGGAAGAAGCTCAATCAGATCAATTATCCTTCTTTGTGGAGGAGAACAGAAAAGAAAATAAGAGAGCAAAGTTAAGTAATAAAGAAAATACAGCTTTGGAAGAGCTTAAAAGCTTAAATATATTGGAAATGAATCCATTAGAGGCTATGAATGAGCTGTATCGCCTGCAGAAAAAGATAAAGTAATAGGAAGTTCAAAAAATCACCAAATGATAAGCGGCGAATCTCATCGTTGAAGTGGTTTTGCCGATTTGCTTCTAATTTGGCAACTTTTTGAACACGCATTTATAGGAAGGTGATAGCATGCCAATTATGCAAATGCCGGATAGCTTAGCAAATAAAATTGCGGCAGGGGAAGTGGTAGAACGCCCCGCGTCGGTCGTAAAAGAAATCATGGAAAACAGCATTGATGCGGGAGCGACCTGGATACGAATCGATGTACATGAAGCAGGATTATCGGAAATACGAATTGTTGATAATGGTTCTGGAATTGCTGCTGAAGATGTGGAGAAAGCTTTTTTACCACATGCTACAAGTAAAATAAGTACAGAAACTGACTTATTCCATGTGAAAACACTGGGATTCCGCGGAGAGGCACTGGCGAGTATTGCTTCTGTAAGCAGACTCTCTATTCAAACTTCTGAAGGAAACGCAGCAGGAGTGTCATTAGAATTAGAAGGCGGAGAAGTGGTCAAAAGAGGTAAAAGCGATGCCCGTCAAGGAACAGAAATTGTTGTCAGAGATTTATTCTATAATACACCGGCGCGTTTGAAATATATGAAGAGCCTGCATACAGAGCTTGGGCATATCTCAGATGTTTTGAACCGGATGGGACTGGCTCATCCGGAAATTCGGATTGAAGCAACTCATAATGGCAAGGGGCTTTTAAAAACATCAGGAAATAATGATATGCTTCAGGTGATTTCACAAGTATATGGGATGAGTGTTGCCAAGCAAATGTCACCAGTTGAATACCGGACATTAGATTTTACGATTACTGGATATATAGCGAAACCGGAAGTAACGAGAGCGTCCAGAAATTATATGTCCACCATTATTAATGGCAGATTTGTCCGAAACGTTGCTATAAATAAAGCGGTGATCGAAGGGTATCATACATTGCTTCCAATTGGCCGATCACCAATTGTTGTCCTTTCCATTGAAATGGATTCTATATTGGTTGATGTGAATGTCCACCCTGCTAAGCTCGAGGTTCGTTTCAGTAAAGAAAAAGAGCTTTATGCAGCTGTCAGAGATATGATACAGTCTCATTTTCGGAAAATGACGCTTATTCCAGAAGTAACGAAAAAGCCGGAACCAAGAGAAAAATCAGAACAGCATACTTTTCAATTCGAGACGGAGCCTGTCAATCCATTTCAGGAAACCGGGAAAAATATTGAATTTGAAAAATCAGAGCCGGTTATCAAGGAAGAGAATCCATTTCACAAGGATGAACCCGCCTATCTTCGTGACGAGAATAAGGACATAGAGATGAATGGGGAAGGATACGAATCAACTATCAGCCAAGAAGCCGGAGCCTCTGAGGAGCCTTTAAAAGACATCTTAGCCCCTCTTGAAACAGAAGAGAGAATAGAACAGCACACACGGGTACCAATGATGTATCCAATTGGCCAGCTGCAAGGAACCTATATTATGGCACAAAACGAAAATGGCTTATATATGGTAGATCAGCATGCAGCGCAAGAGCGGGTTAAATATGAATTTTTTAAAAACAAGCTGGGCAAGCCAATTAATGAATCACAGGAGCTTTTAATACCGATGACCTTTGACTTTTCTAGAAAAGAAGCTATTTTTATCGAAGAAGCAAAGGATACGTTGGAACAAGCCGGATTATTTTTTGAACCTTTTGGCAGCCAAACTTATGTCATACGTTCTCATCCAACATGGTTTCCAACAGGTTTTGAAGAAGAAATTATACGTGAAATGGTAGATCAGTTTATTCAGGAATCAACAGTTAATGTAGAAAAGATACGTGAGGAAGCGGCGATATTAATGTCCTGTAAACGTTCGATAAAGGCAAATCATTATTTAACAAATGAAGAAATGTTCCAATTGCTTGAGGATTTACGCAGTACAACAGATCCTTTTACATGCCCGCATGGCAGACCGATTATTGTTCATTTCTCTACCTATGAATTAGAAAAGATGTTTAAGCGTATTATGTAGAATGGGAACAAAAATATTGAAGTTGAGGAATAGGTAAATGAAGAAAAAAGTAGTTTCTATCGTAGGACCAACTGCAGTCGGAAAGACAGCATTAGGAATTGCCGCTGCAAAAAAGTTCCAGGGAGAAATTATCAGCGGTGATTCGACACAAATATATATTGGAATGGATATTGGAACGGCAAAGGTAACACAAGAAGAAACAGAAGGCATCCCTCATCATATGATTGATATTATCCGTCCTGATCAGCCGTTTTCTGTGGCGGATTTCCAAGAGCATGTGAAATATCATATTGAAGCTGTTCATGAGCGAGGTAACCTTCCTATTATTGTTGGGGGAAGCGGATTGTATATTCAATCTGTACTGTTTGATTATCATTTTTCTGATCAGCGTCGTGATGAGGAGTTAACAAATCAGCTGTTTCAGCAGATTGAAGCAGAAGGTACAGAAAAGCTTTATGAGCGCTTGAAGCAGGTCGACCCGGAACAAGCGGGAAAAGTTCATCCAAATAATCATAGGCGTCTTGTGCGCGCATTAGAGGTCTATGAACTGACCGGACTGACAATGTCGGACTACCAAAAAGAGCAGCAGGCAGAGTCTCCGTATGATCCATTTATTATCGGATTAGATATGGAACGGGCAATATTATATGATCGGATTAACCGGCGGGTGGACCAAATGATAGAGGCAGGCTTAATCGATGAAGTCCAGGCGCTTATTGAAAAAGGTTATAAGGACTGTCAATCAATGCATGCGATTGGATATAAGGAGATTGTTGCCTATTTGGAAAATCGATTATCACAAACAGATGCGATTGCTGCGGTAAAACAAAACTCACGAAAATATGCGAAAAGACAGCTTACTTGGTTTCGGAATAAGCTGGATGTGAACTGGTATCAGCTGACTGAAAAAGAAGCATCGCAACAAATGAAATTAATTTTAAGTGATTTAGCAGGATTTTTAGAATAATAAATCGAATAAAGATGTATAGATAGAAAAGAGGAGGAACTCATTTATGGCTCAATCCGTGAACATTCAAGATCAATATTTGAATCAGCTGCGAAAAAATCATATCTTTGTAACAGTTTTTTTAACAAACGGTTTTCAATTAAGAGGAACGGTAAAAGCATTTGATAATTTTACGGTACTGTTAGAAACAGATGGCAAGCAGCAGCTTATTTTTAAACACGCTATTTCCACATTCTCTCCATCGAAGAATGTGGAGATTGAAAAAGAATAGAGAGTATGGGAGAGAGAAGCTTTAGATTAGGCTTCTCTCTTTTTAATTTATCCATAATTTAATTGATTAAAGAAGCGGTAACAGTTTTTAGTTTTTCTTTATGATTCATTAAGTCAGATACTTTCTCTATATATACGGTAGTTTTATCACTGTCGTTGAATCGAATATATTTTTTATTGTAATCCAGGCCTAAACGACAGACCCATTTTCTAATGTTATCATCTAATAGAATATTAAAATAACTTTTAGTATCACGATAGTAAATTCTGTCCTCTTCTATTATTTCAGACAAAATAATTTTAGCAATAGCAAAACCTTGAATTTCTTCTTCTGTGGTGATGATTCCAGCATCAATATCAATTTCATCATCAGACGCATTTTCAGGCTGTTTACTTTCATCTTTAACTTTATTCTCATCACTGGTAGAGTTTAATGCCGCACTTAATTTTTTGTTCACTAACTCATTAATAAACTGTTTTAATGATTGTTTAACGATTGGAGAAAATTGGTTGAGAATATTTTTTGTTTTACGTCCTTCATATACATGGGCTAAAACGAATGAAACAAATTCTTCATTTGGTTCCTCCCATATCTCTGTTAGCAAAGATTTGATTTTACTTGTATACTTTAATTCTGAAGCAGTGCTGAATATATTTTCTAAGTCAAATTTATCTTTTTTAAATTTTTCTAATTCTATAATTTCACTATCCTTTAAATCAAGCAAATCAAATTCGAAAAAAGGAGAGGAATCCATTTTATTCTGTTCATCCAGGTCAGTAAAAAATTTGTACTCGATTCCATTTGTAAGTATAGCAAACTTAGCTGTCGTAGTTCCAAAATAGCGGAATAATTGTGAATCATGCTTGTGTAATTGTTCTGCAATTGACTTGGCTTCAATCAAAATCACAGGAAGATCGTTGTCCATGATAGCATAATCCACTTTCTCTCCTTTTTTTATCCCGACATCAGCTGTATATTCTGGAGTAAATTCACTTGGATTAAATACATCATAACCCAGAATTTGAAAGAAAGGCATAATAATACTTGTTTTAGTCGCTTCTTCAGTAGTAATTTTTCCTTCTAATGCTTCTACTCTTTTAGCAAGTCCTTTTAATTTATCTTTTAATTCAGACATCTATGTGTAATCCCCCTTCAAAAATTTACTATTAGTAAACTTTTTCTATTTACATTTATTTTACACTATTTATCTAATTAATAAATACCAATGAGCAAATTAGATTGATTTTTTTGTTTTTTTAGAAAAATATTGTTTATAAGTCCTTGAATCAATATGAAATGAAACAGAAACATGGCTTAAACCATATTTCCGTTATACTCCTTAACCTATTTCAATAATATGGATATCCTGGAGCATAGGGATCTTGCTGATACTGCTGAATATATTCCTGCTGTTGATACGACCTGTTTCTATATTGTCGTTTATCCATCCTATTATTTTCTCTTTCACAATCCTTATAAGGACCGATATACGTTGACGGTTTTACAGGTTCTATCGCTTTTTTCCACTGGTTTTCATCCAGACAATAAGTATGGGCCATAATATTTGAGGGAGTAAATTTTAAGATATCAGAACCTAAAACCACCTCAGGCGTTGGAGCATCAAAGATTGCTAATATATGCGTGTTATCTGCAGTAGCGACCTCGTAATGCCACCAACCCTGTGGAACGTTCGCGACTTGACCAGGTGTAATAGGGATGTTAATTATTTCTTTTGTAAATGGGTTAAGCATTGAAACTGTGGCAGCACCGGAAATACAGTAAACGAGCTCAGCTGCATTTTGATGATAGTGCGGTTCTACAACATTATCCTCACTTAGAAAAATGTCAAGCAGAGATACATTTTCTAATGTATTTAACTGTTGAACTCCTAAAACATTAATTAAGTTTCTGTTGTCCTTTTTGAACAGGGGACTTTTATTTACATCAAAAAAGAATTGGGCTGATGAGGAAGTATAGTCCATATATGACACCATAATTTCGTCACTCCTTACTAAATTATGTAGTCATTTTATTCATATAAAAAGAATCGGTGTATCTGAAAAAATGATATGATGTAATACAAAAAATGCTTCAAGTGATAAATTTTCACTTGAAGCATTTTAATATGCACTCTTATTTTAATAATCAACTTCAATATTTAAAATGATGGATGCTCATTCCGATAATACTCATGAAAAATCTTCATCAACGCGCGCTTTTCAATACGGGATACATAGCTTCTGGAGATATTCAGCTTTTTCGCAATTTCCCTCTGTGTCATTTCATCCTGGTCGTTTAAACCATAGCGGTATACAATCACTTCGCGCTCCCGGCTGTCCAGAATGGAGAAGTATTGTTCAATTTTAGAAATCTCCATATTTAATTGGATATACTCAATGACATTTTCATTTTCAGCTTCTAAAATATCAATTAAGCTGATTTCATTACCTTCCTTATCCTGCCCAATTGGATCATGCAGGGATACATCCTTTTTAACCTTTTTTAAAGCTCTTAAGTGCATGAGGATTTCATTCTCTACACAGCGCGCAGCATAAGTAGCAAGCTTTGTTCCTTTTCCGGTAGAAAAGCTTTCAACCCCTTTAATCAAACCGATCGTGCCGATAGAGATCAAGTCTTCCATATCTTCCCCGGTATTTTCAAATTTTTTCACCAGATGAGCTACGAGACGGAGATTATGCTCAATCAGTTTGTTTCTGGCTTCTTCATCTCCTTCCTGCATTAATTGGATGTATTTTGCTTCTTCTTTTGGGGATAGTGGCTGGGGGAAAGATTGATTCTTTACATAAGAGACGAAAAATAAAGCTTCTTTAATAAATAATCCAAGTGCAGATAATACAATGGACAAGTCCCATCACCTCCGAGAGTCAGCACCTTTAAATCTTCTAGGTAATTGCCTATAGCCTAATCTTATGTGCGGAAGGTAAAAAACGTGTCTGTCCATGCACAATACGGGAGCTGAAATAAAAAATTATTATATTTCTTTCGTCACTTGAGAATTTCAATAAACCAAGAAGCCATATAAAAAGCTCAGACTCCCAAAATTTCAGGAGAATCTGAGCTTTTAAATTATTTAATCATTTATTTTGTTTACTGTCATCGGTTTCGTACATCTCTTTTAAATCGTCGATTACGGTATTCTTATCGAGTTTCACACCGTTGCGGTAGGCTGATCTTGTTATCATTAAACTGGCTACCGGAGCTGTTAAGAATAAGAAAAGAATAGCTAATAATATTTTTGCATTCATCTCGCCCTGTGATAAAAAGTGAATAAATACAGCAAGCATAATAAAAATAACACCCAATGTCGCGCTTTTACCAGAGGCATGTGCGCGGCTGTATACATCTTTTAATCTGACAATACCAATGGCACTCACTACTGCGAAGAATACACCAATGATAACAAAGACAGCTACAATTACTTCAATCATCCCGGTCAATGACAACACCTCTTTCTAGGAATTTTGACAGGGTCAAGGTCCCGACAAATCCTAAAATAGTCAGTACGAGAACAATGTCAGAGAACACGGAAGTATCTTGTAAAATCATCAGAATCCCGATAAAACCGACAAGCAGAACACCAATGGCATCCAATGCCAGAATTCTATCCTGTGTAGAAGGACCGATAATAATACGGATAAACAATAAAACAAGTGCGATGGAGAGTGCACTTAATGCAATAATCATAACTATATCAAACATTATTTCGTCACCTCCATAATCGCTTTTTCAAAAGAATCTTGAATATCTTTAATCATTGCTTCTTTATCCGGAACATCAATAGAATGCACATAAATGGTTTTACTGTCATCTGAGAAGTCCATGGAAATCGTTCCAGGTGTTAAAGTGATTAATGCTGCCAGCATAGAAATTTCAAAATCTGATTCGAGGCTTGTTCTGACAGCAACGATACCAGGCTGATGATCCTGCTTCGGTTTAAGTACTACCTTCACAACATCAATATTAGCTTTAATTAATTCAATCATAAAGAGATAAATTAATTTAATAATAGCCCAGACTCTTTTTAAATAAAAATCAAACTTAAGGAAACGGCGTATGACGAATAAAATTAGAATTCCGATTAAATAGCCGAAAAGAAAACTTACGAATGTATACTCATTTTGTAAAAACATCCAGAGTATCGCGAGCAATACGTTTATTAATATTTGAAAAGGCATAGCAACTACTCCTTAAGCACAGATTCAATATAATTTGTAGGATTCATAATCTCTTCTGCAACTTCCATCGAATACGTGAAAATCGGTTCCGCTGCAAAACCTAGAATAATTGTCAGTGCAACAAGCGGTAAGATAGGCAGTAACAATTTTCCTACTGGAATCTTTGCTTGTTCCTCTGTATGTTTCTGTTTGCCCCAAAAGGCATAACTGAATATTTTCATCATAGAAAATAATGTAAGCAGTCCGACCAGGAGAGCAACAGCAGAAATAACATATTGCTGTTCCTCAAAACCGGCTAATATAATTGGAAATTTACTAAAGAATCCGCTTAGTGGCGGAATACCTGCTAAGGAAATGGCAGTAATAAAGAATAGCCATGCCAGCCAGGGATGTGTTCCAAGTAAGCCTCCCATTTTCTTTAAGTCAGTTGTTCCTGTAATTTTCTGTGTGGCGCCGGCAAATAAGAAAAGTGCTGTTTTTACAATCATGTGATGCGCAATATAATAAATGGCGCCGGCAACAGCTAATGGTGTGAAAATACCAAGCCCCATCACCATATAGCCGACCTGACTGATGATATGGTAGGAGAGAATCCGTTTGAAATCAAATTGCGATACAGCTCCAAGAACTCCTAACAGCATCGTAAAACCAGCAATGGTAACAATAAGCCCCTTATGTGTAAAGGAAACATCATGGTTAAAAATAAGAGTAAATGTGCGGATAATCGCATAAATACCAACTTTTGTCAAAAGGCCACCAAATAGAGCGGCTATTGCTGCAGGAGGGCCATAATAAGACCTCGGTAACCAGAAATATAATGGGAATAAAGCTCCTTTACAAGCAAAAACGATAAAGAATATAATCGCTACAATGTTAAGTGCTCCTGTTTGATCAAGCTCTGAAACACGCTGTGCCATATGTGCCATATTCATTGTTCCGGTAATGGAGTATACCCAGGCTATCCCCACAATAAAAAGAGCAGATGCAAAAATGTTAATAATAACATATTTAAATGATTCTCTTAATTGATAGCCCGTCCCACCATGGACAATTAACCCATAAGACGATATCAGCATAACTTCGAAGAATACAAACAGGTTAAATAAATCGCCTGTTAAAAAAGATCCGTTTACTCCGATCATTAAGAAAAGGTAAAGCGGGTAGAAAAATTGCTTCTCTCTGTCCTGAGATACAGTCTGAAAAGCAAAGAACAAACAAACTGTTCCCACCAGGGTAGATAAAAGCAGCATCAGTGTTGAAAAGAGATCTGCTACAATAACAATCCCAAATGGAGCTTTCCAGTCACCGACCTCCAAAACGATTGTTCCATGCTGGTAGACATAGATTGCTAAAAATACGGAAAGTGCCAATAATACAAACATAGTTATTCCGCTTATGACACGCTGCATGGAGTGCCTTTTATATAATAGTATAAGTATAGCACCGATTATAAAGGGAATAATAACCGGTAAAATTATGATATTATTCATCGGCAGAACCTCTCAAATCTTCTAAATCATCTGTTTTATGCACTTTATAGGTGCGGTAAGACATTACTAACAATAATGCAGTTACAGCAAAGCTGATAACAATTGCTGTCAATACAAGTGCGTGTGGCAGCGGGTCTGTATAAGCTTCTGCATCAAAGCTTAAGATTGGTGATGCACCACGTTGTAAGCCAGACATCGTTACTAATAAAAGATGCACTCCATGAGAGAGCAATAAAGTGGCTACTGCAACGCGGAGCAGATTTTTGGACATGAACAGGTAAATACTCACACTGAAAATAATCCCTATTACAATTGACATTAATAGTTCCATTATTTATCATCCTCCGCGATTGTTAAAATAATTGTTAATGCACTGGCAAGCACGACAAAGTATACTCCCAAGTCAAAAGGCAGTGCTGTGGTCAATTCTACTTCACCAATTAATGGTATGTGAAAATATCCAAAAAATTGTTTCAGATAAGAAAATCCGAAGAAAATAGAAACCAAACCAGTTATGCCGGGTAAAAGCAATCCAATTCCTATGATTTTGATGTAATCAAAACGGATTACCTTTTTAATCGGATTTAAGCCAAATGAAAGGTATAAAATAAGAATCGCACTCGCAGTCATCAACCCTCCGATAAACCCTCCTCCAGGGCTGTTATGCCCTGCCAGCATTAAATAAATAGAGAAGGAGAGGACGACGAGTATAATCAACCTTGCTAATGTCTGCAGCATCATATTATTAGGCTTTTTCATCATACATCCTCACCGCCTTTAAAACGTAATCGAATCAAGCTGACAACAGTCAATACAGCTAAAGATACAACCAGTACCTCAAGCATAGTATCCAGACCACGAAAATCGACTAAAATAACGTTTACGATATTATATCCGCCAGCTTTTTCCTTTGAATTCTCTGTATAATACTCAGAAATAGATTCATAATTTGCCTCTTGTCCCATTGAAAACGCTGATAAGGATCCTAGTGTAATCATTAGTCCAAAACCGATAGAAATAATTAACTTGATCGTTTTCATTTTTGGTGGTGTCTTCACCTTTTTCAGCTTTGGCAAATGATAAAAGACAAGCATAAATAATACGACCGATACTGTTTCGATAAGCAGTTGCGTCAATGCTAAATCAGGAGCTCTGAATAATACAAATAGAAGAGCTACAAGAAAACCGCTGACGCCAGTTGTTATAATAATCGCTATCCGATTATTTAGAAATGGAATTGTTAAAATAGAGCCAAGAAATACTAAAATAACAAACCATGTGTAAACAGGTATTGGTGATAAATCAAGATTTTGAATTAACGGCAGATTATATCGGTACATCGTATAACCCATTATTAACATAATAAACGTGCACATATAGATGAAGTAATCTCTTAATCTGCCGGTCATCTGAATCCGGGTAAGCCACTGTGAGCCCTTAATTAAACCATCATATCCATAATCATAGGCATAGTTGAATAGATCCTGTTCCCCGCGGTAAAATGCAGTGTTTTCCCATTTTCTAAATGTTATAAATAAGAGAACACCTAAAACAATAATGCCAAGTGTCATAAAGAGTTCTGCTGAAAAGCCGTGCCAGTGCGTAATGTGTACATCAAAAAATTCTCCGGGAGAAAGTATCCCGGGAGCGATAGCTGCCATAGCTGGCTCAATAATAGAGTATGCTAACAGGTTAGGGAAGAGCCCGAATAAAACAACAAGAACAGCTAATATAATAGGACTAATCAGCATACCAATTGGTGCTTCATGAACATGCTTTACTTTCAATTTACTTATGTCGAATTTACCCATAAACGTCTTATAAAACATGAGAATGCAATATAAGAAAGTAAATACACTGGCAATGAAAGCAATGATAGGAATGATAAATCCGATTGCTTCTAAGTTGAAAATACCATATTCCGTAACGCTCAACATACCTGTTAAAAATAGTTCTTTACTTAAGAATCCATTAAATGGAGGAAGACCTGCCATAGAAGCCAAACCAATCAGAGAAATAGTTGCTGTTACAGGCATAATAGTCATTAATCCGCCCAGTTTGCGGATATCTCTCGTTCCTGTCTCATGATCGATAATTCCTGCCGCCATAAACAAGCTTCCTTTAAAGGTTGCATGGTTAATTAAATGAAATACTGCTGCTAAGATGGCCGTCATATATAAAGGACTGTCTCCATCTTGAAAATAGAACGCAGCAGAACCAGCCCCGAGCAGACTCATGATTAAACCAAGCTGGCTTACAGTTGAATAGGCCAGTATTCCTTTTAAATCTTTCTGGCGTACTGCTGAAATAGAGCCCCAAATCAATGTGATTAATCCAGCAATGGTAATAATCCAAAACCACTCTGGTGCGCCGCCAAAAACCCCCGTTAATCTGGCGACAAGGTAAATTCCTGCTTTAACCATGGTTGCAGAGTGAAGATAGGCACTGACGGGTGTCGGTGCTTCCATTGCATCTGGGAGCCAGATATGGAACGGAAATTGAGCAGACTTGGTGAACGCTCCTAATAAGACAAGAATCATTGCCGGAATAAATAAACTGCTTGCCATGATAAGGTCAGCATTTGCAATTAGCTCTCTAATGCTGAATGTGCCTGCAATAACGTAAAGCAGAGAAAAACCGGCAAGCATGGATAATCCGCCGAAAACGGTAATATACATCGACTTTTGAGCACCATAAATAGATTTTTCTCTTGTATACCAGTAGCTGATTAATAAAGAAGAAGCGATACTTGTTACTTCCCAGAAAACATAAATAACAATTAAATTATCGGAAAGAACAACACCCAGCATAGCACCCATAAACATTAATAGATAAACATAGAAATTGTTCAGCTTTTCTTTTTGCTTGGACAGATAGTAGATAGAATAAAGGACTACCAATGTCCCAATACCAGTAATCAATAATGCAAAAAGTAAGCTTAAACCATCAATGTACACATTGAAATTTATACCTAGCGAAGGTACCCAATCCAGATTATTTAAGACCACGTTTCCAGAGGATGTTTCAGGTATAAATGATAGGAAATAAATAAATAGTGCCAGAGGCAGAATTAAAACAAACCAGCCAGTATGTATTCTTTTTAAATACTTATATAAAAATGGAATAAGTATGGCTGCAATAAAAGGTGATAAAACAGCCCAGTGTAATAAAGTCAACAATAATTCCTCCTTTTACAATAATGCCGAAAAATTCCTTTTTAACTGAAAGAATACTTTCAATATTCCTTCAGTTAAAAGTACTTTTTTCATTTCTTGTGCAAAAAATAAAATTTATCACAGTGTAACTGGCTGTACGACTCCCACTTCAACAACAGATAGAGAATCAAAAATTCCATGTAGGAATCAGGCAGCCAGTAACGGTCCGGTTGAATCAGGCCTTCAAGATATAGGTCACAAAGGCGCCTGAGACAACGCTTTTTGATGGTGCAAGTAATCTTAGCTCCAGTCCCAGTAGTCTCACCATGCTGTAGCTGTAGAATTAGCCTTTGGTCCTTGGAAACCATGGGAGATGAAAAGAAAACCCCTAACGAATGAAGTTTCATTTTATCTTTTAATATAAGAATAAGGATGAATTACACTGTAGTGCATGTTCAAAAACCAGTAAAGAGGACAATGTCAGCTGATGCAGCTGCATCGTGGCGTTACGATTATTCACTTTATCGAAAACATATGTAATGGCTTCTGTGTTACCCGCGCGATGTAGACGGTTTTAAGTAGAAACTTCTTTTCCTGTCATGTCATTTTATCGGGCTTTTGTATAGCCTCTTACTTAAAAGTAATCGGTATGATAATTCAAAGGAATACTATGCTTTTTTAGCATTCTCCATCTCTTTACGATATTTTGCACACACAAAAATAGAGTACTATATTTGATTATAACTTATTAAGAAGAAGGATGCATACAAAAAGAATGCGGTTGCTAAAGGTTGAAATCTTTATTTTAAATAGGAAGGAACAAGGGGAAAAAGGCAAAAAAAAAACTTCAATTTTAAAATTGAAGATTTGTAAACAAGACAAAATTATACAGATTCTTTGATTTTATGAGTTAGAGATCTTTTATGGATTTCTTCTTCAAATAAAGAAAGAAAATCAGGACTTAGGTTTAGTGCAACTGCTGTATAATAAGATTCTAGTAATAGTTCGTCCGATAATGTTTCCACAATACAACCTCCTCGATTTGTAAGCAAATATTTAAGATATTAATAATTTAACATGTATATCTTGTGTTAACAAGCTCTAACTTATCTACATATAGTTGTAGATAAGTTGTGTATAAGGAAGTGGGTAACCTCTTTCAAGATTGTTATTCGTACATTCTTATGTTGATAAAGTTATCCACAAAATCGAAAGGAATCGGAATTTGTCGAACGATTTTTAAAGAATAGAAGCATTTTTCATAAGGAGTCTGCATAGTTCCCCATAGAAATAGAAGAAAAATTTGGATATCGATGTCGATTGAGTGAACGTCACTCTAGAAAGATTAATTATTTGAAACGCTAGTCAGTTGTTGCAGGATTAGGTATAATGTGATGTAGCATAAAATTGCTTTATCTTGAATTTTCTTGAGATAAGCAAAAACAGTATTTTTTTTAGTGAAGTTTCTTTACATAAAAAGTATAGTATGCAAGAAGTATAATGTTAACTAATCGGAAATCTTGAGGTGTGTATATGTTTTCAAAATTTTTACCGGATGAACAAATTGATCAAATTTTTGACCTGCAACCAGAAACGTTAAAAAAGAAAGGGATTAAAGGTATTATAACGGATTTGGATAATACCCTCGTTGCGTGGGATGTAAAGGATGCAACCCCTGATGTCATTTCATGGTTTAAAACAATGGAAGAAAATGATATAAAAGTAACAATTATATCGAATAATAATCAGGAACGTGTAACAGTTTTTTCAGAACCGCTTGGGACGCCGTTTGTGTTTAGTGCCAGAAAGCCTTTGAGCAGGGCTTTTAAAACAGTTGCCAGGCAGATGGGTCTGAAAAAAGAAGAAATTTTAGTTGTCGGGGACCAATTGTTGACAGATGTCCTTGGAGGCAATATAGCCGGATTTTATACGGTATTAGTTGTTCCTGTGGTACACACGGATGGTAGAATAACGAAGATTAACCGTATGATTGAAAGGAAAATTTTAAAAAGAATGCAGACCAAGAGTAATAGTAATAAGGAGGAATAAGTTTGGAGCAACATATTTGTCAAGGATGCGGAAGCGTTATTCAGACAGAGTATCCGGATGAGCCGGGCTATGCGCCTGTCAGCGCGTTAGAGAAAGATGTTATTTTATGTAAAAGATGTTTTCGATTGAAGCATTATAATGAGATCCAGGATGTGTCAATTACAGATGCAGACTTTTTGAAAATGGTCAGTTCAATTCGGGACCGGGATGGATTAGTTGTTCATATTATTGATATTTTTGATGTGAACGGTACACTATTAAGTAATTTACCAAGAATTACGGGTGATAATCCAATCATTTTAGCTGGAAATAAACTTGATTTATTGCCGAAATCGACAAATGAAAATAAATTAAAGCAATGGCTGCGTCATGAAGCAAGTCAGCTTGGAATTAAAATTCAGGATGTAGTTTTAATTTCTTCTGTAAAAGGGAATGGAATGGATGAGCTTAAGCAGAAAATAGAAAGATACAGGGCAGGCAAAGATGTATTCATTGTTGGTGTCACGAATGTTGGTAAATCAACTTTTATCAATCGTTTAATTAAAGAATCAACAGGAGAAGAGAACGCAATAACAACTTCTTATTTCCCTGGAACAACACTTGGCTTTATTGAAATACCGCTGGATGCAGAGACATTTTTAGTAGATACACCAGGAATTGTTAACAAACAGCAGATGGCTCATTATGTTTCTGAAAAGGAATTAAAAATGATTACTCCGAAAAAAGAAATTAAAGCAAGAGTTTATCAACTAAATGAGCAGCAGACGTTATATGTTGGCGGCTTGGTCAGATTGGACTTTATCAAAGGAGGAAAGCAATCATTTATTTGTTATTTCTCTAATGATTTAACAATTCACCGGACAAAGTTGGAGAATGCGGATGAATTATATGAAAAGCATGTTGGGGAACTGTTATCTCCTCCGTACAGTGAGCAGCTGGATAAATTTCCTCCACTGACAGCACACAGCTTTAAAGTGGGAAAAGGAAAAACAGATATTGTCTTCCCCGGGCTTGGCTGGATCAGCATTCAAGGCGAGGGGGCTACTGTTGTAGCACATAGCCCTAAAGGAGTCTCCGTAACAACGAGAAAATCCTTTTTATCAGGTCAATAAGCAGGCAAGATGCTTAGATGAAAAAGAAGTACTGCAATAGAGAGAGGAGGCGCTTCGTTGAGTTTGAAATTAAAATTAATTGGTTATCCTATCAAGCATTCTTTATCACCCTGGATCCAGAGTACTTTTTTAGAACGAAGCGGTATAGAAGGTTCTTATACATTGCATGAAATACCAAGTAAAGAAATCTTTGGTGAGGAAATGAAGAAGCTGAGAGAAGCAGAAATTAATGGATTTAATATTACGGTTCCTTACAAGGAAACAATTATTCCTTATCTCGATAAAATTGATATTACTGCGGAACGCGTGGGAGCAGTAAATACAGTATCGTTAGAGGGAAATAAATGGGTTGGATATAATACAGACGGCATCGGCTATGTACAGGCATTGCGCGATAAGTTTCCTGATATGGATAAAGATATTGATGTCCCTATTATAATACTCGGTGCAGGCGGTGCTGCACGAGGTATATTCCATGGATTGGTACAGGCAGGGTATAAAAATCTGACGCTTGCAAACCGGACCAGATCAAAATGTGAAGATATTACAAATGGAACCAGTGCATCTGTGATTACATTGGAAGAAGCTGAAAAAAATATTGCAGCTTATAATGTTATTATTCAAACCAGCTCTGTAGGGATGAATGAGGCAAAACAAATCATAGATCTGTCCAATATACAAGAAGGAACCATTGTCAGCGATATTGTTTACCAGCCGCTTGTCACACAGTTTTTAAAACAGGCAGGAGAAAAAGGCGGGCGCATTCATTATGGTCATACGATGCTGCTTTATCAAGCACAGAAGGCCTTTGAAATTTGGACAAATAAAAAGGTAGATGTACACGGGATGGACGAAGAAATGATAGCAAAAATAAAAGGAGAGAAATAAGATGCTAACAAATAAGCAAAAGCAATTTTTGCGCAGTGAATCACACCATATTAAGCCAATTTTTCAGGTTGGTAAGGATGGTGTAAATGAAAATATGATAACTCAAATTGGTGAAGCTTTAGAAAAAAGAGAATTGATAAAGGTCAGTATCCTTCAGAATTGTTCAGAGGATAAAAATGTGGTTGCTGAGCAAATCTCTAACGGGACTGAATCAGAAGTGGTACAAGTTATCGGCAGCACGATTATTTTATATAAGGAATCAACAGATCACAAAGAAATTAAACTTCCATAAAGAGGATGTTCAAAAAAGGCCAGCGGTTCCGAGGTAAGAATCATCACAAGGATTTTCATTGGCACTTTTTTTGAACACGAATCAATAATTGCAGAAGGTGAGTCTTTGAAGAAGATTGGAATTTTAGGCGGAACATTTAACCCGCCGCATATAGGGCATTTATGGATTGCCGAAGAAGTAAGGATAAGAAATCAATTAGATGAAATTTGGTTCATTCCTACACGGACGCCGCCTCATAAAGACACCTCGATACTTGATGCAGCCCACCGTTTAGGAATGCTCCGATTGGCAGTACGAGATAACCCCCATTTTCATGTGAATGCTTTAGAGCTTGAAAGAGAAGGGAAATCGTATACATTTGATACAGTAAAGGAATTAACTGCAAGTTATCCTGACGATGACCTTTACTTTATTATTGGTGGAGATATGGTAGAATATTTGCCTAAATGGCACCGGGTAGATGAATTAGTGAAGATGATTCGCTTTGTAGGGGTATCCAGACCCGGTTATACATTGGAAACACCTTATCCGGTGGATTGTCTGGAGATACATCCTTTAGACATCTCCTCTACTTTCATAAGAAATCGGCTGGGAGACGGCGAGCTTATCCGTTATTTGCTTCCTGATGATGTAATGAATTATATTAAGGAGAATCAGATTTATGGATATAGAGAACCTTAAAACAGATCTGAAAGAAAGGCTGACTGAAGCAAGATATGAACATACATTAAGAGTAACAGATACAGCAATCAATCTGGCAGAGACCTTTCACGGGCCAGTAGAAAAAGCAAAAATTGCTGCCTTGTTTCACGATTATTGTAAGTATGATTCTTTAGAAGAAATGAAAAAAATTATTGAAACAAATAGCAAGCTGCCAAATTTGCTGCTTTCTTTTCATCATGAGTTATGGCACGGACCAGTTGCATCCGTTCAGATAGAAGAAAGATATACTGTTACGGATCAAGAAATAAAAGATGCGATTTTCTTTCATACCACAGGAAGAGCAAATATGACAATGCTGGATAAAATAATCTTTCTTGCTGATTATATAGAGCCGGGAAGAAGCTTTCCCGGATTAGATGAAGTGAGAGCTGCAGCTAAAACAGATTTAACAAAAGCATGCTATCAGGCTGCCAGGAATACTGTTCACTTTTTAATGGAAAAGAATCGTACTGTATATCCTGATAGCTTTCATGCTTATAATGATTTAAATCAACAAGTTTTTGGAGGAATAATAAATGAATAGCAAAGAATTAATTCAAGTAGTTGCAGAGGCCTGTGACGATAAAAGAGCAGAAAATATTGTTGCCTTAGATATGCATGAAGTATCCTTAGTTGCTGACTATTTTGTAATTTGCCATGGGAGCAACGAAAGGCAAGTACAAGCAATTGCACGTGCAATAAAAGAAACTGCTGAAGAAAATGGAAAAAATATTAAAAGGATGGAAGGCTTTGAAGAAGCCCGCTGGATTTTAGTGGACATTGGCGATATTGTCTGTCATGTCTTCCATAAGGATGAAAGACACTATTATAATTTGGAAAAATTATGGGGCGATGCTGATCGTGTTGCGCTGAATATTACCCAAGAAGGTTAATGAGAATGGTATATCACAAGATGGCTGAGGTTTATGATCAACTGATGGATAATGTCCCATATGATGATTGGGTGGTCTTAATTCAGCAAATGATAGCTCAGGCAGGCAGGCCGATTCAATCAATTATCGATTTGGGATGTGGAACTGGTGTTATTACAAGGAAGCTTGCTGCAGAAGGATATACGATGACCGGAGTAGATCAGTCTTCGGAAATGCTGCAGAAAGCACAGAAGGATTTAGAATCTGTCAGCAGCATCAACTGGTTAGAAGCAGATATTACAGAATTAGATGGATGCAAACAGCAATATGATATGGCAATCAGCTGTTGTGATGTAATAAATTATGTGACAGATCTTCAAAATGTAGAGACAGCATTCAAAAATATATATCAGTTATTAGAGGCAGATGGACTGTTTTTCTTTGATGTTCATTCTCTTTATACGGTGGAGGATGTCTATATTGGCCAAACATTTTCAGATGTAGCTGATGAAGCAGCTTATATCTGGGAATGTGTCCCGGGCGACGAAGTTGGAGAAATGTATCATCAGCTAACCTTTTTCCATCAGGAGGAAGGAGACCGCTTTATCCGATTTCAAGAAAAACATCATCAGCGGACATTTCCATTAGAAGTATATAAAAATATTTTAAAAAAAATCGGCTTTGAAAAAATTAAAATTTATGCTGATTTTTCATTGGAACCAAATAGTTGGAATGAACGATCAGAGAGAATTTTCTTTTTAGCTGAAAAATAAACGATAAAAGCGAATTTTAACGTAATTGCCATGGAAAAGGAGATTAACTTTCTTTGTCGAAGTATTCATTTAGCAGTATTTTGACAAAGAAGGAGGTAATACCTTGAATTGGTTAAAGAAAAATATTCCACTTTTTATCGTTATTGTTGTTATTTTGGTACTTTTTGTGTTTATGAATAAGAAAGAAGCCTCCAGTCCGCTATCCGCCTCATTAATTTCTTCTGAACCTGCCGACTCCGCTGAATCCCCTCTTGCAGTAGAAACCATAGAAGAGAAGGAACGAGTTGCAGTGGTTGATATAAAAGGAGAAGTGGTACGGCCGGGAGTATATGAGATTGATGAGGGCGATCGTGTCCAGGATATTATTGAACGTGCTGAGGGCTTTACGGAAGATGCAGATATTTTTCAAGTGAATTTAGCCCAAATTGTGCAGGATGAAATGGTTGTCCTGATTCCTGCCGTAGGTCAAGAAGGGGATCCTGCTAATAGTCTTGCCGGGGAACAGACAAATAATAATAAAGTAAAAATAAATTCTGCGACAAGGGAAGAATTGACTCAGTTGCCAGGAATCGGACCTGCTAAAGCAGAAGCAATTATTGCTCATCGGGATAACCATGGACAGTTTCAAAAAGCAGAGGATTTATTAGATATCTCAGGTATTGGGGAAAAAACCCTGGAGACACTTATAGAGCATATCCAGGTACCATAAAGAGTATCAAGTATGGAATGCGAAAAAATGAATCATATAGCTTTTGTAATACAAAACAGAGAGAAAGAGGTAATAATCATGGAGAGAATTGCTTGGGATCAGTATTTTATGGCTCAAAGTCAACTGTTAGCTCTAAGAAGCACATGTACCCGCTTAATGGTCGGAGCTACAATTGTCCGCGATAAACGCATTATTGCCGGCGGTTACAACGGGAGTGTTTCCGGTGATGTTCATTGTATTGATGAGGGATGCTATGTCATTGACGGCCATTGTGTACGTACTGTACATGCAGAAGCTAATGCGCTTCTTCAATGTGCGAAATTCGGTGTACCTACGGACGGTGCAGATGTCTATGTAACACATTTTCCATGTCTGCAATGTACAAAACAGCTTATTCAAAGTGGAATTAAAAACTTATTTTATGCAGAAGATTACAAGAATCATCCATATGCAATCCAGTTATTTGAAGAAGCTGGTGTGAAAACACAAAAGGTACCATTAGTTGATGCCATGGTTGACACAAATTTTGTGGAAAAGAATGCTTTTGTTTACAAACTTATGGAAAAGTTGGATTCATCAAGCTTGAGCTCATCGGAAAGAGCGGAAATCCAAGCCGATGCAGACAGACTTTTTTTTAATGAAGGCAAAAAGCATTGAGAGGTTATTGGCATTTCCCTGCTATAGCAGGGGTAATCGCCATTTTATATCAATTGCTGGATATAAAATGGCTTCTCCTTCTTTTCGCAGCATGGCTTTTATGGCTGAAGCTTCTGAAAAAACTTAATATCAATGTATGGATAATTACCTTATTCAGCTTTATCATCTTTAGTTATATTATTCCTGTACTCCCACAAGCAGCTTTTGAAGAAAGCTCTGTCGAGGCAGAGATTATCGGGAAAATTGAAGGTGAGGTAAAGCTCAGTTCCAAACAAATACAATTCACTCTTAATCCACCGTATAGTTCCACTAATCTTTTGGTTACTTATTTTCCTGATAAAAATGAAGATTTTCGAGATATTCCTCTGAAACATTCACTATTTCACGGATCTCAATGTACAATTCGTCAAAGTATTGAAATTCCCCCTTCAAGCACTAACCCTGCACAATTTGATTTTCGTCAATTCCTCCTGCAAAAACAAATTACCCACCAGGCAGTTTTAAAGGATTTTAATCATATTGTTTGTACTCCTGAAAGCGGCTTACTCCCTTTACTATATAAACTGAGAACAGATTTGCTGAATAAAATGGAATATAGATGGAGTGATTATAGTGCTCCCTGGATTAATGCAATTGTTTTTGGAGATGCTTCTGGAATAGAGGAATCAGTAACGGAGCTGTTTCAACGGTTTGGGTTATCGCACATTATCGCTATCTCTGGGACACATGTGACGTTAGTAATTACTTTTGTATATTTGATTCTTGTAAAAGGAAATATAATTACAAAAGAGAAAACACATCTATTCTTACTAATTTTCCTTCCTGTTTACTCTATATTGGCTGGAGCTAATCCGCCTGTGCTTCGTGCGGCTTCTATGATGGTTGTGGTGCTCATACTTCAGAAATATCGGTGGAAGCTTCCGTATTCGGATTTATTTTCTATCATTTTTATGATTTTTATGCTTTGGGATCCTTATATTATTTATAATGTGGGCTTTCAGTTTTCGTTTTCAGTAACCTTCGCAATTCTCCTGTCTCAGGCATGGGTCCGCAAAACAAAATCTCCAGTATGGAATATTTTCCAAGTAAGTTTTGTTGCGCAGATGGCAATTCTTCCACTGCAGATATATTATTTTAATATCTTCCATCCGCTGTCAATTTTAATGAATTTAGTAGTCATTCCATACTTTACTTTCTTCGTTATTCCACTTATGTACACGTTTGTACTCATTCATTTTTTTCCTGGTAATCTTTTGGCTATTGTAGATCGGAGCTTTGCATTCATTCATGAGAAAGTTCTGATTTTTATTGAAGCATTAGATACTACATTATTTCCCCCTATTTATCTAAATCAATTATCTATATGGAGTGTTGTTTTTTATTTCACTTGTTTTTTGCTGTTTATGAAATACTTAGAACACAAACAGCAGAAACGGGCATGGATAGCCGGAATTCTTTTTATATTGCCTATTTTAATGACTGCGGGTAAGCCTTATTTTCAGGAGGAGGGTATCGTAACGATGTTTGATATGGGGCAGGGAGATGCCATGCTGGTGGAGGCGGCAAAGAGAGAAGCTGTTATTATGATTGATGCCGGAGCTGCTTTTCATTTTGAGGATATGGAACCGACGAGAGGAGTGTACAAAAATATTATCCGGGCCTATTTCCATCAACGCGGGATTAAAGAGCTGGATGCAATTATCGTTACACATGATGATGTAGATCACTTTGGGAGTGTCCGTTTTATTTTAGAAGAGGTTAAAGTCAATGAATTAATAGTAAGTCCCTATTTTGATGTGGAGCTATTAAAAGAATTTCAGGAGATACAGCCTGTTTTAAATATAACGCAGGTAAAAGCAGGGGATATTCTGAACTTTAATGATTCTATGTCCTTTCAGGTTTTAGCACCTGATATAGATTCTGGAAATTCAAATGATAATTCAATTGTATTATATGCAAATCTTGGCTTGAAATGGTTATTTACAGGTGATATCAGTAAGGAAATAGAAGAAAAAATAATACGTAATTATCCGGGGATGAACATTGACATTTTAAAGGTCGCCCATCATGGCAGTAAAACCTCCACTGGACCAGCATTTATAGAAGCTGTTCAGCCGAATACAGCTCTTATTTCAGCAGGGAGGAATAATCGATTTAATCATCCGAATGCAGAGGTGCTGGAGGTTTTAGAAGATAATCAAGTACATGTTTACCGTACAGATGAACATGGTGCGATTCAATTTTTTTACACAGATGAAGGAGGAACCTTTTCCACCTTCTTCCCATAATATAAAGTGAGAAAATAGAGATAGTATAACTTAGGGCTGGAAAAATGAATATTTGCAAAAGAACAAAAGCGCAGAGCATTCACGTGTCGACTCCCATTTTTCGACGCTCGGAGCTGGGCCCGGCTGCTTTTCTATAATTAGTTATCCACAAGATAATAATTCTATAAATTCCCATGCAACAAAAAAAGAAGAGATGTAATCCCTTCCTTTTTGACCTTTTATCTCTTTCATTATTGACCAATTACGCTGATGGTTACACCTACCGCAAAAATGATAAAGAAAAAGAGAAATGAAAAGGTAAATCCTTTAATGGAGTCTACTACATCGCTTCCTTTATACTGCGGATCTTTTTCGAATTCGTTCAAGACATACCCCTCCTATACTCACAACTATAGTATAAATCATACACATAAAAAAATCCACATTAATTAAAGGATTCCAGACTGATATGGTATCAGCCATTTTTAGCAACAGTTGTCATCTATACTTTTTGCACGTAAGCACAAATTATATAAAGGGAGGTTCATAAAGCAGCCAAATGACAGTACCTTGATCTTCTCGCTTTTTATTTTCCAGCTTTTTGAAGACGCATTATAAGCAAATATCGTTCTTAAAATTTGTTTCTAGAGCTTATTTTAAGACGTTTAATATAGATGCTTCATAAGGGAGAATGCAAAATACTTGCGTTTCTTCCTTTATTTTTTTGTTGCGTTTATGTCTGCTTCCTTATACGATAAAAAGAGATGAACTTATCGATTATAGAAATATCGCATGATATGAAATTTTTTTAGATGGGAAGCGTAACATCATGATGGATCAAATTACGAAAATAAAAAGTAACCAGATTCAGCCGGTTTACTTTGCTTTTGGAACGGAATCGTTCTTTCAGGAACAATTAAAAAATCGACTGATAAAAACAGTATTAGATGGAGATAAAACCAATTTATCCCTGTATGATTTAGAGGAGACGTCTATACAAGAGGTTTTAGCAGATGCAGAAACTTTCCCGTTTTTCGGTGAGCGCAAATTAATATTTGCCAGTAATGCTTCTTTTGTTAAAACAAAGCCAGATAAAGCCCCTTTTGAGCATAATTTAACGTATTTACAGGAATATTTAGAAAACCCGCCTGAGTACTCTATTTTGCTTATTACAGCACCATATGAAAAATTAGATGAGCGCAAAAAAGTAACAAAACAATTAAAAAAACTGGCTTATTCCGTCGATTGTCAATCTGTGAAGGAAAAAGATGCGAGAACATGGATTCAGAGCCTGGTGAAATCATATGGAATCCACATTGATCAGGAGGCAATGGAAATATTAGAGGCGGAGGTCTCTAATAATATTCAGCTATTGCAAAGTGAAATTGAGAAGCTTGCTCTTTTTGTGGGGGAGAGCGGGACTGTTACCAAAGAAATTGCACAGCAGTTAGTATCCCATACACCAACCACTACATCAATTGCACTTGTGGATGCTGTAATGAAAGGAAGCATTCAGGAAGCAATTCAAATCTACCAGGATTTAGAGAAAATGAATGAAGACCCCATTGCTATGATTGGTTTACTTGCCTATCAATTTCGGATGATTTTAAGAGTAAAGCAATTAAAAAAGAAAGGGTATTCCCAGTTTCAAATTCAAAAAAATATTGGTGCACATCCGTATGTTATTAAGGTAGCGATGGCAAGAGAGGCGAAGTTATCAGAAGAACGTCTGTCTTATATTATTTGTCAGCTGGCAGATGCTGATGCAAAAATGAAACAAGGGCTTATGGAAAAAGGACTGGCGTTTGAGCTTCTGTTAATGGATTTGGTGTAGGCAGAGCTAAATGCATTAAATAATTATTGTATAAATGTTCTATAAAACAGTAAAAAAATAAAAGGTGAAGTATCTGCGGTTATAACCGGGATTACTTCACCTTTTATTTATAATTATGCGTTAACTTTTTTAGCTAAACGAGCTTTTTGACGATTAGCAGCATTTTTGTGGATAATACCTTTTTGAGCTGCTTTATCGATATGCTTGCTAGCAGATTGGTATGCTGCTTTTGCATTATCAGTATCGTTTGCTTCAACAAGTTGTTCTACACGTTTAATCTCTGTACGCATAGCAGAAAGCTGTGAGCCGTTATTAGCACGTTTCTTTTGGTTAACTTCTACGCGTTTAATTGCAGATTTAATATTTGCCATGTTTATTCACCTCCTAAAAAGTGTACGATTTAAAAAAAACATGTTTAAGTATGCTTTAATCAGTTATCAATTTTATCCGTACGACAAGATGTATTTTACCAAAGCTACCCCATCTTTTCAATAGAATTGTTACTTAATCAACAAATTGGTATGAAATAATTAAAGGCGTACATGCTAAGAATGTAAAAATACAGGAGTTTATCACGGTGTAAATGTTTATGATTTTCTCCGGCTGATAAGAGGGTATCTGGATTTATCACGGTGCAAATCTATTGATGGGACGAGTAATTGCCGTCTCCGTTCTATAATGTTTCATTTATGCCAATAGTACGCATTGAAAAAGGTGGATGAGGTTATGAAAAATATTGAGGAAAACTTTCAGGTGAGAACTGATTTAGCAGTTGAAGCAAGGGACATGTATACAGAAAAGAAAGAAAGTAAAGAAGACAAAGAAATTGCAGGTGTTACCTTTAAAGAAACCACGATAAAGGATGTAAAAATTTCTTATGTCACTATTGATGAAACTGGTGCCGAGCAAATTGGAAAGAAGCCGGGAAATTATGTCACCATTCATGCTGACGGTGTAAAAAAACAGGATACTGAGAAACAGCATCAGGCAGCGAAGATATTAGCGAAAGAGCTGGAACATTTAATAAAAAAGCAGGATCTGCCAGATAAAGCTTCTTGTTTAGTTGTTGGTTTAGGAAACTGGAATGTAACTCCTGATGCTTTGGGGCCAATGGCAGTGGAAAAGGTTTTGGTTACCAGTCATTTATTTCGTCTGCAGCCAGAATCAGTGGCAGAAGGCTATAGTGAAGTGGCCGCTATTACACCGGGAGTAATGGGAGTAACAGGAATAGAAACCAGTGATATTATTTTTGGAATCGTGGAAAAATATCAGCCTGACCTTGTTATCGCTATTGATGCTCTTGCAGCCAGATCTATCAGCAGAGTGAACGAAACGATCCAGTTATCTGATACAGGTATACACCCGGGTTCAGGTGTGGGCAACAAACGAAAAGAAATAAGTAAACAGACACTTGGAATGCCTGTTATCGCTATCGGAGTGCCGACAGTGGTAGATGCAGTAACAATAACAAGTGATACAATAGATTACTTATTAAAACACTTCGGGAGAGAATGGAAGGAAAAGGATGATCCGTCTAAATCCTTAACCCCCGCTGGTATGAGTTTCGGACAGAAGCAGTTAACAGATGCGGATATGCCTGATAAAGAACAGCGTGAAAAGCTGTTCGGTATAATTGGAGGGCTTTCAGATGAAGAGAAAAGGCAGCTGATTATGGAAGTTTTAACACCAATCGGTCATAATTTAATGGTTACTCCCAAAGAAGTGGATGGATTCATGATTGATATGGCCGAGGTAATAGCAAATGGATTGAACGCGGCTTTGCATGAGACTGTAACAATAGATAATTTTTCAAGCTATTCCAGATAAGCTCTATTTTTTCTTTTTGGGACACATACTATTAAGTCTATTTTTTCTTTTTACACGGTTCTACTTTCTCTATTTTACTCATAGATTAAACTATAGAGTTGTTAGAGAAAGGTGGCATCGTGTATTTTTATGAAAAAAAATAATTGGAGTAAAATTGTACAAACCTTTTCTCGACGAAGTGGTATTTACATTATATTTTTTGTCAGTATCTTTTTACTAATCAGTGTTTTGACCGCTGTTCAACCTGCATATCGGTTTTCATCAGATATGCTTTCGAATTGGACAAAAGAAATGGATAGTACAATTTTTTATCATTTAATTACGATGGAAAACAGGGCCTATAAGCAGAGCTTTCCAGAAGGAGAAGCTGAAATACCGAAACTGTCCGGTTTATTTTTTGAATTGACATCTAATGTAAAGCCGACAGATCCTAGAAGTCTTTTCGGAAATGAAATTCCGGGGTTCGCAATATTTGATAATAAATTATTAATGGCAAGTGATAATGATTTTACACACTTTCCAATCGAATCTAATCCGCCTTTAGAAGAAGTGTTACGGGAAAGAGAAGCAGTATTGACAGAAGAGGAAGAAGCGGAAGGGGAAGAAGAAACGAAAGAAGAAATAGAAAATGAACAGACTACTGGGGACCGGGATGTTGTTTTTATTTATAATACACACAATAGAGAGTCTTTTTTGCCGCATCTGCCTAATGAAACGAATCCTAATGCTGCAATGCATGGAGAAATTAATATTACAAAAGTCAGTGACCGTTTAGCAGAGGGGCTTGAGCAAAAGGGAATTGGAACACAGGTGGATAAGACGGATTTCGGTGAGCTGCTCAACGAACTGGGGATGGGATATCATCAATCTTATGAAGTTTCCCGTGATGTGGTCGCGGAGGCTATGGCAGGTAATCAAGAGATTCAATATATGTTTGACTTGCATAGAGACGCACTTCGGAGAGATAAGACCACACAAACCATTGAAGGAGAAGATTATGCGAAAATTCTATTTGTGATCGGCACCGGGCATCCAGATTATGAAAATAATTTGAAGGTAGCAACTGAATTACATGCATTAATAGAAGAAGCTTATCCCGGAATGAGCCGAGGAGTTTACCAAAAGGATGGGTCGGGCGGCAACGGAATTTATAATCAGGATATGGCTGACAATGCATTACTCATTGAATTTGGCGGAGTAGATAACACGATGGAGGAGCTATACCGTTCTGCTGATGCATTAGCGGAAGTGTTCAGCGAGTATTATTGGGACGCTGAAGCAGTACAGTCTGATCAATAAGGAGAGATTTGATGCGAAATATTATTATATTGTTATTGCTTGTCATCTTTTTTCTGAGCGGACTCGTATTCGGCATGCAAAAGAATGAAACAGCTGAACAAACTGCTATTCCAGACGAGTCTGCCGTTGAGGTAGCAGAAGAGATAAATGAACAAGAGCAAATAATTATCACCGAAACGGATGTGCTGGAAGAAGGTAACTATTCCCTAACAAATCGCACGGCAGCAACCATGGAAGGAATTGTTAAAGGGCTATTTGAAGTAATTGTCTCTATTATGTATGGGATTGGAGAGCTGTTTTTCTAGAAATGAACTAATTCAGGAAATTATTTTGAACAAAAAATTTAACGATAAGATGGTTACTTATTAGTTAATCATTGAATCTCGGGGCGTCAATTGCTATAATCAATGCTAGTAATTGACGCCTTTTTATTGTGGAAAGAAATATAGTTTGTACAGGAAAAACTTAGGAGTGTGCGTGAAATGACGAATAAAAAAAGAAACGTCAGAAATTTTTCGATCATTGCTCATATTGACCACGGAAAGTCAACATTAGCTGATCGGATTCTTGAAAATACAGAAACAGTAACGAAACGTGAAATGAAAGAACAGCTGCTGGATGGAATGGATTTGGAGCGTGAACGTGGCATAACCATTAAATTAAATGCAGTACAATTAAAATATACAAATAAAGCTGGAGAAGAATTTATTTTTCATCTGATTGATACACCGGGGCATGTTGATTTTACATACGAGGTATCCAGAAGTTTAGCTGCTTGTGAAGGTGCTATTCTTGTGGTGGATGCTGCCCAGGGAATTGAAGCACAGACGCTCGCAAACGTTTATTTGGCAATGGAAAATGATCTAGAGATTATTCCAGTAATTAATAAAATCGATTTGCCGAGTGCAGACACGGAAAAAGTTAAAAAGGAATTAGAAGATGTTTTAGGAATTGATGGTGATGAAGCAATCTTAGCTTCTGCAAAAGCAAATATAGGAATTGAAGAGATTCTTGAGCGTGTAGCTGAGGCTGTGCCGGAGCCGCCAGGAAGTGCGGATGATCCGTTGAAAGCTTTAATCTTTGACTCGCTTTATGATTCCTACCGTGGTGTTATTGCTTATGTCTGTGTGAAGGAAGGCTCTGTTAAAGTCGGAGATAAAATCAGAATGATGGCTACCGGTAAAGAGTTTGAGGTAAATGAAGTAGGTGTATTTACGCCGAAACAGCTTCCTCAAAAAGAATTAACAGTCGGGGATGTAGGTTATTTAACCGCGTCAATTAAAAATGTTGGTGATTCACGTGTCGGGGATACCATTACGTTAGCTAACAGACCAGCCGATGAAGCACTTCCAGGTTACCGCCGTCTGAACCCAATGGTATTTTGCGGACTCTATCCGGTAGATTCCAATGACTATAATGATTTAAGAGAAGCTTTAGAACGTTTGGAGCTGAACGATTCCTCTCTGCAATATGAAGCAGAAACTTCTCAGGCACTTGGTTTCGGCTTCCGCTGTGGTTTCTTAGGATTGCTCCATATGGAAATTATTCAAGAGCGTATTGAAAGAGAATTTGGTATCAGTTTAATTACAACAGCTCCAAGTGTTATTTTTGAAGTGGAGTTGACAAATGGCGACGTGGTTTCTGTGGATAATCCATCAGAAATGCCAGATCCGCAAGTCATTCAAGAAGTACGTGAGCCTTATGTAGAGGCTACCATTATGGTTCCGAATGATTATGTTGGGGCTGTGATGGAAATTGCTCAGAAGAAACGCGGGAATTTTGTAGATATGCAATATTTAGATGACATTCGCGTCAATGTGGTCTATCATATTCCGCTTTCGGAAATTGTTTATGATTTCTTTGACCAGTTAAAATCACAGACAAAAGGGTATGCATCGTTTGACTATGAATTAATCGGCTATCAGCCTTCCCGGCTTGTGAAAATGGATATCCTGCTCAACAGTGATTCCATTGATGCGCTATCGTTTGTTGTTCACCGTGATTTCGCTTATGAGCGCGGTAAGCAGATTGTTGAAAAGCTGAAGAAATTAATTCCAAGACAGCAATTTGAAGTACCGGTTCAGGCAGCAATCGGTAATAAAATTGTAGCCAGATCCAATATCAAGGCAGTACGTAAAGATGTAACTGCGAAGCTTTATGGCGGAGATATTACCCGGAAAAGAAAGCTTCTTGAAAAACAAAAAGAAGGTAAGAAGCGTATGAAGATGGTAGGTTCTGTAGAAGTTCCACAAGAAGCGTTTATGGCTGTTCTGAAGATGGATGAGGATTAAATACTAATTTAACGCAAGGTTTATATCGAAACAAACATTTAATTTAACTCGTGTAGCAGACTGCTTTTTCTCTATTTAGGCTGGCAGAAATTGCAGACTGTTACAAATATTTTTATAAGTAAAACCCGTCATGGCAGAGATATATGCTTTTGACGGGTTTTTGAATTATTTATAGGTTCTCCTATGCTTATTTTTCTTTTGAAAACTTATTGTTATTTTCAATTTCCATTTACTCTTCTGTTTAGTTGTCTCCTTGTTTTTTCAGGACTAAGTTTGTTAACCAAAAAAATGAATATAAAAGATGAAGCAAGACTTGCGTATAATTTCTTCATTCAGCTACCTGCCCATATAGAAAATTATAGTTTGTTTTTACACAAAACGGAACTACAATCGGCAAGAGTTTTAAACAGACTGATCTGTGACAACAGACCTCTTTATGTCAGCTATCATCCTTCACTGGCCTTCATCATTTTTTCGATTTACATTTCAGCCCGTAAGAATGATAGTTAAACATATTTAAATGTGATAAAATACAGTACATTGTCTTTTATTCAATCAAAGGCTTTGTCTTCGGTATTTGAAAATGAACGAATAATTACAGGTATATTTCCGTATGAAATGAAGAAACTCCTGTTGATTGACGATTTATTTTAGTAAGAAAGGAAGTCAAACAATGCAAGTTCAGTCAGTATATATTCATATTCCTTTTTGTAAGCAAATTTGCCATTACTGTAATTTTGTAAAATATTATTATATGGAGACAAAGGCAGATGCCTTCATAGATGCATTAATAAAAGAAATTGATACAGCTATTCCCGGAAAAAGAAATGTCTTCCGGACGATTTATATGGGTGGCGGAACTCCTACAGCGTTGTCCATGAGTCAGCTGCAGAAGCTTTTTCACTTTTTAAATGAAAAGTTTGACCTCACGTCATGTGAGGAATTTACGATTGAAATTAACCCGGGTGATATTGATGCAGAAAAAGCAGCATTGCTTCATGATTATGGAGTAAACCGGATTTCTTTTGGTGTCCAAGTAATGGATGATGATATGCTTGAAAAAATTGGCCGCATACATCGTGTGGCGGATGTTTATACAACAGTTGATATTTTGACACAGGCAAAGTTTACAAACATTAGTCTGGATTTAATTTATGCTCTCCCTGATCAGTCAGTATCCCACTTTGAAAAAACATTAAAAGAAGCCTTGCAGTTTGGACTTCCTCATTACTCAACATATGCACTGCAAATTGAGCCGAAAACCGTGTTTTATCACAAGAAGAGAAAGGGAGCCCTGCATCAGCCTCCAGAGGATGACGAGGTAGAGATGTATCAGCTGCTTCAGGAAAACATGAAAAAACAGGGTGTGCTTCAGTATGAAATAAGTAATTTTGCCAAGCCGGGATACGAGAGCAGACATAATTTAACGTACTGGAATAATGACTATTATTTTGGGTTTGGAGCCGGAGCTCACGGATATTTACCGGGAAAACGTACAGCAAATTACAAACCTTTGGGAACTTATATGAAAGAAATCCACCGTTTCGGTTCAGCAGTTGAACAACTGGAAGAAATAACGCTGCAGGACAGAATTGAAGAAGAGCTGTTTTTACAGCTGCGAAAAGCGGAAGGAATTGATAAGAAAGTATTTCGGCAAAGATATGGTGTATCTTTGGAGAAAATATATGGGAATGAATTAAATCAATTAATTCATGACAAATTATTAACATATAACGATGGAAACTATGCATTGACGAACAGAGGAATGCTTCTTGGCGACAGAGTTTTCGGGCAGTTTTTATTACTGGAAGACTTTGATCAAAAAATTATAGCCGCAGAAAGTCAAACTGTTTGACAAAAGAAAATGAATTTGATAATTTTATTATAGATTTAGCACTCAAAACATGAGAGTGCTAACAGAGGTGATCATCATGTTAACAGATAGGCAACTTATGATATTGCAGGTGATTATTGATGATTTTATAGAATCTGCTAAACCGGTTGGATCCAGGGCGCTATCTAAAAAAGATACTTTACCGTACAGCGCCGCAACGATTCGAAATGAAATGGCGGATTTAGAAGAGCTGGGCTTTTTAGAAAAGACGCATACCTCTTCTGGGCGTGTGCCTTCAGAAAAAGGATATCGTTATTATGTCGATCATTTAATTGGTCCTGAAATATATCAGCATGGACTGGGCATCATTGAAAGATTAACAAATAACGGAATATATGAATTTGAACAGATTGTGCAGACGGCAGCAGAGGCTCTCTCTAAGTTAACAAATTATACGTCAATCATTCTTGGACCGGAAATGTTTGAAACAACAGTAAAGCAGATTCAGGTTCTAGCACTGTCCGATCAATCAGCAGTAGCGATTTTAGTAACAAACACAGGTCATGTAGAGCATCGATCCTTTACTTTGCCAAAAGGAGTTTCATCATCTGATCTCGAAAAGCTGGTAAACATTTTAAATAACCGTCTTCAGGGGATTCCACTTTACAGGATTCCTGAGGTGATTCAAAATGAAGTAGCTTCCTTAATGATGAAATATATGAATGGCGTAGATTCTTCACTCAATTGGATTCGCACACTCTTCACACAAGAGCAGGCTGTAAAGCTTTATTTTGGCGGTAAAGCCAATATCTTGATGCAGCCGGAATTCAATGATGTTGATCGAATTCGCTCATTTTACTCCTTGATGGAACGCGAGGATGAAATTGTAAATCTCTTGAAGAACTCTAATCAAGGTATTAAAGTTTCTATTGGTCATGAAAATGAAGTTGAAGAGATTAAAGACTTGAGTTTGATCACTGCTTCTTACCATATTGGCGGCGGCCAGATGGGTACAATTGCATTAATCGGACCCACGAGAATGGAGTATAAAAAAGTATTATCCTTAATGGAAAGCATCTCCAAGGAAATGACTGGTGCAATGGGAAAATGGTATAGTGACAAATCATGATGTAAGTGAACATCCTTATAAAGAAATCAAGGGTTTTGGTTTCCTGTCTATATCTTCTATGGTATAGTTTTTAATTGTAATTTAGAAAAGAGGTGCCCGAGTAGATGTCAGAGAATGAAAAAAAAGAAGAAGTAAAACAAGAAGAACAAGAAATTGTTGATGAGACAACAGAAGAAGTGAATGCTGAATCTGAATCTGTCGATGAAAATAATGAATTAGAAGTTCAAATTGAAGAATTGAAAAATGAAAAAGAAGAGCTTACGAATCGTATGCTCCGCTTGCAGGCTGAATTTGATAATTATAAAAGACGCACATTAAAAGAACGTGAAGCAGATCGTAAATATAAAGCACAGGACATGGTGCAGGAACTGCTTCCGGTTATGGATAATTTTGAACGTGCCCTGCAGGTAGAGGTATCGGAAGAAAACAAAAGCATACTTGAAGGAATTGATATGGTATACCGTCAATTACAAGATGTATTTGCTTCCCAGGATGTTTCCATTATTGAAACAGAGGGTGCTGACTTTGACCCGAATCTGCATCATGCAGTAATGCAAATTGAAGATGATTCAATTGAAGCAAATAAAGTGGTTGAAGAGCTGCAAAAAGGCTATCTCTTAAAAGACCGGGTTATCCGTCCGGCTATGGTAAAAGTCAATAAATAATCTAATATGTGTCATTGAAGGATTTAAGGAGGAAATGAAGAAATGAGTAAAATTATTGGAATAGACTTAGGAACAACAAACTCATGTGTGTCAGTAATGGAGGGTGGCGAAGCAGTCGTTATCCCTAACCCGGAAGGAAATCGTACAACTCCTTCTGTTGTATCTTTTAAAAACGGTGAAAGACAGGTTGGGGAGGTTGCTAAACGTCAGGCAATTACAAACCCGAATACAGTTCAATCTATCAAACGTCATATTGGTACAGATTATAAAGTGACTATTGAGGATAAAGAATATACACCACAAGAAATTTCAGCAATCATTTTGCAATATATCAAATCTTATGCAGAAGATTATATCGGTGAAAAAGTAGAGAAAGCTGTTATTACAGTTCCTGCTTACTTTAATGATGCTGAACGTCAAGCTACAAAAGATGCTGGTAAAATTGCAGGTCTTGAGGTTGAACGTATTATTAACGAACCAACAGCAGCAGCACTTGCATACGGTATTGATAAAGATGATCAGGATCAGACAATTCTTGTATATGACCTTGGCGGCGGTACATTTGATGTATCCATCTTAGACATCGGTGATGGTACATTTGAAGTAGTTGCAACAGCCGGAGATAATCGTCTTGGCGGAGATGATTTTGACGAAGTAATCATCAAGCATATGGTAGAAGAGTTCAGAAAAGAAAACGGCATTGACCTTTCTAAGGATAAAATGGCTGTACAGCGCTTGAAAGATGCTGCAGAGAAAGCAAAGAAGGATTTATCTGGTGTTGCACAGACACAGATTTCTCTCCCATTTATCACAGCCGGCGATGCAGGTCCATTACACTTGGAAATGACATTATCCCGTGCGAAATTTGATGAGCTATCATCTGATTTAGTAGAACGTACAATGAAACCGACACGCCGTGCACTTTCTGATGCCGGATTATCTAAAAATGATATCCACAAAGTTATCTTAGTTGGTGGTTCTACACGGATTCCAGCCGTACAGGAAGCAATTAAAAAAGAATTAGGTCAGGATCCTTCTAAAGGCGTTAACCCGGATGAAGTTGTAGCATTGGGTGCAGCTATTCAAGGCGGCGTATTACAAGGAGACGTTAAAGACGTATTATTACTTGACGTAACACCACTTTCATTAGGTATCGAAACAATGGGTGCAGTCTTTACTAAACTGATTGAACGTAATACGACAATACCGACAAGTGCATCACAAACATTCTCTACAGCAGCAGATAATCAAACTGCAGTAGATATTCATGTACTTCAAGGGGAACGTGAAATGGCGGCAGATAACAAAACACTCGGCCGTTTCCAATTAACTGATATTCCACCGGCACCACGTGGAATGCCTCAAATCGAAGTATCCTTTGATATTGATGCCAATGGTATTGTAAATGTTAGAGCGAAAGATTTAGGAACAAATAAAGAACAATCCATTACAATCAAATCTTCCTCCGGTTTATCTGATGAAGAAGTAGACCGCATGGTAAAAGAAGCAGAAGAAAATGCAGATGCGGATAAAGCGCGCCGTGAAGAAGTCGAGCTTCGTAACCAGGCAGATCAGCTTGTATTTACAACAGATAAAACATTGAAAGATTTAGGTGATAAAGTTTCTGATGAAGATAAACAGCAGGCAGAAGCTGCGAGAGATGAATTAAAAGAAGCTTTAGAGTCTAATGATCAGGAACAAATCAAAGCGAAGAAAGATGCTTTGGAAGAAAAAGTTCAACAGCTTTCAGCTAAGCTCTATGAGCAGGTTCAGCAGGAGGCTCAAGCAGCACAAGGAGCAGAAAATGCTGGTGGACAACAGGATGACGATGTTGTTGATGCTGATTATACTGAAGTCGACGATGACGATAAAGAAAATAAATAATAAATAGTTACTGAATAAAAGTCAAAGTCAGGATTCTCTTGGCTTTGACTTTTTTACAGACTAATGTAGAAAATGAACGCATGGCAGTCAGTTTGATTCGAAGCAGATATTCATTGTTGCCACAGACAAATGAATGATGATATGATTAAACTTATGCAATCAGAGTTTCGGGAGTGAGTAATTTGGCAAAACGTGATTATTATGATGTTTTAGGCGTGGATAAGAGTGCCTCGAAGGATGAGATAAAAAAGAGTTACCGGAAGCTGGCCCGTAAATATCACCCAGATGTAAACAAAGAAGAAGGCGCAGCGGAAAAATTTAAAGAAGTAAAAGAAGCTTATGAAGTATTAAGTGATGATCAAAAAAAAGCACAATATGATCAATTTGGGCATGCAGGAGCTCAAGGTCAGGGATTCGGCGGTTTTGGCGGAGGCGGCGCTCAAGACTTTGGCGGATTCAGTGACATTTTTGATATGTTCTTTGGTGGCGGAGGGCGTACGCGTGATCCAAACGCTCCGCAGCAGGGAGACGATTTACAATATACGATGATTCTTGATTTTGAAGAAGCGATTTTCGGAAAAGAAACGGATATTGAAGTCTCTCAGGAAGAAGAATGCGATACTTGTCATGGTTCAGGAGCGAAACCGGGTACAAAGACAGAAACATGTTCGCACTGCCATGGTTCAGGCCAACTAAACCAAGAGCAGAATACGCCGTTTGGTCGTGTGGTTAATCGCCGTGTATGTCATTATTGTAACGGAACAGGTAAAATTATACCTGAAAAATGTGAAACCTGCGGCGGTTCCGGAACAGTTAATAAAAAGAAAAAAATTCATATTAATATTCCGGCAGGTATTGACGAAGGGCAGCAAATCCGTGTCGCCGGAAAAGGAGAGCCGGGAAAAAATGGCGGGCCTGCAGGCGATTTGTTTGTTGTAATTCGTGTTCGCAAGCATGATTTCTTTGTCCGCGAAGGCGACCATATTTTCTGTGAATTGCCGCTTACCTTTGCACAGGCTGCTTTAGGTGATGAAATAGAAGTTCCTACTGTACATGGGAAAGTCAAATTAAGAATTCCAGCAGGTACACAGGCAGGCAAGACTTTCCGTTTAAAAGGAAAAGGAGCACCAAATGTTCATGGAAGAGGTCATGGAGATCAGCATATTAAAGTGAAGATTATGACACCAACCAACTTAACAGACAAACAAAAAGATTTATTGCGTCAATTTAATGAACTAGGCGGACATGAATCTACAGATGAACAAGAAGATAATATTTTCCAACGTTTTCGTAAAGCGTTCAAAGGTGACTGATCAGGGCACCCTCCAGCTTGAATTTGATGATATTTTCAGGGTAAAGGCTGGAGGTGCCTCTGTTTACATAGATATTTTAAAAGGACGGCGGTGTTCAATATGAAATGGTCAGAGATTACCATTCTTACAACAAACGAAGCAGTGGAGCCTATTTCAAATATTTTGCATGAAACAGGTGCGAGCGGATTAGTTATCGAAGATCCATTGGACCTGGAGCGTTTTGAAGGAGAAGGATTTGGAGAAATTGTGGAGTTAGATCCTGAGAACTATCCGGATGAAGGGGTTCGTATTAAGGCATATCTGCCAATGAACAGCTTTTTAGGAGAAACTGTAGAGGAGATTAAACAAGCAATTAACCAATTACTTCTTTATGATATTGATTTAGGGAAAAATCAAGTAACAATAAGCGAGGTTCATGAAGAAGAATGGGCGAGCGCCTGGAAAAAGTACTATAAACCGGTCAAAATATCCAACCGGATTACAATCACTCCGACATGGGAGGACTATAAACCGGTATCTACAGATGAATTAATTATTGAGCTGGATCCGGGAATGGCTTTTGGTACTGGCACACATCCTACCACAGTATTGAGTATTCAAGGTTTAGAAGCCTATATAGAGCCTGGTGATAAAGTTATTGATGTTGGCTGCGGCTCAGGGGTCTTAAGCATCGCTTCTGTAAAATTAGGCGCGGAGTCAGTACAGGCCTTTGATTTAGACGATGTAGCTGTACAGAGTACAAAATTAAATGTGAAATTAAACCGCCTTCAGGATAAAGTAACAACGAAACAGAATAATTTACTGGACGGGGTAGAGAGCCAGGCAGATATGATTGTTTCCAATATTCTCGCTGAGATTATTGTCCGTTTTGTAGAGGATGCTTATAATAGTCTTCGTCCGGGCGGCTATTTCATTACTTCAGGTATTATCCAGAAGAAGAAACAGTTGGTCCGGGATCAGTTAACAGAAGCCGGGTTTGATATTATTTCAGTCAGCGAAATGGAAGATTGGGTTTCCATTGTTGCTAAAAAACCGGAATAAAAGCAGGTGAAATTAGAATGCAGCGCTATTTTATCTCGAAAGAACAAATACAAGATCAATCGATCCGAATTCTTGGAGACGATGTCCATCATATGACAAAGGTTATGAGGAATAAGCCTGGTGATAAATTTATTTGCAATACAGAGGATGGGAAATCAGCTCTTTGTAAAATTGAAGAAATGCATGAAAAAGAAGTGCAAGCAATAATTGAAGTTTGGCTGGATGAATCCGTTGAATTACCAGTGGAGGTCACCATTGCACAAGGAATTCCTAAAGGTGATAAATTTGAATGGATTCTTCAAAAGGGAACTGAGCTGGGGGCAGCAAAATTTATTCCGTTTGCAGCAGAGAGATCTGTTGCAAAATGGGATGACCAGAAATTTCATAAAAAAGCAAAACGCTTTGAGAAAATTATTAAAGAAGCTAGTGAACAGAGTCATCGCAATCGGATTCCTGAACTGCTCCCTGTTATGCAATTTAAAGCTTTATTAGAAGAAAGCGAATCCTATACAGTAAAGCTTTTTGCATATGAAGAAGAGGCTAAAGGAGCAGATAAAAAATCTTCTCTTTTTGCATCTGCATTGGATAATGTATCCGAGAATGATCGAGTTCTGCTTGTGATAGGTCCAGAGGGCGGGATTTCTGCGGAAGAAGTGGATTATCTTAAAGAGTCTGGTTTTCAGGCAATAAGACTTGGTAAGCGTATTTTGCGTACGGAAACAGCAGCTTTATATGCGTTGGCAAGTATTTCTTATCATATGGAAGAATTTAGATACAAAGATTAGAGGGTAAAATAGTCGGATAAAGGCTGTTTTGCCTTTTTTAGAAGCTATCAAGCGAGGGATGTAAAATGAAAAGAACACTGGCTTCAATGATAATTTTAATTACCATCGCATTCCTTTTTGCAGCTTGTAATGATGATGCTAAACAAAGCAGGAATAGCGAGGACAGAGCTGGGGAGCAGAAGGAGAAGACTGAAGAAAACAAATCCGCAAATAAAACAGATGATGACTTAGAAGAAGTAAAGAAGAATGATTCTACAGAAAAACCATCCAAAGAAGAGGAGGATGAGAGTTCAAATAATCAATCGAATGACAGTAAGGTGAACAGCGATGTCTTATCTGAATATTCAGCTGATGAAATTGAATTCGCCCGTGTTTGGCTGCAAATTATAGGTAATCAGGATATCGAAGAATTAAACGTTTACCATACCTCAGCCGGAGAACAAGTAAATCCCTATGAAGAAACAAGTGTTGATTATCCAGAAGATGTTATCACTTTAGGGGGAGGAATTATGGCAGATGGTATCGTGACTTATAGCGGTAATGGAGACGGAACAATTAATTTATATGATGTACCCTCACACTGGCCGAGCGAGGAGCAAATAGACACGTCAATGGAGGAATATACGGAGAATATCGTTAAAAATACTGAAAAGATTTATATTGAAACAGGTAACGACGAAGAAGTAACCGCACTAATCAAAAAGCTGAATATTGAAAGCTAGAAATAAGTCTCAGGATATAAAAAAGATTATAACGTTAAAGCTTAGGCAGTATTAATTACGTTGAAGCCATTTTGTTATTTATGCTGTGCATCTCGAATTTCCTTTGTAAGTCTAAGTAACTATCTTTTTAAAATCATCTTCTCTTTACAGGGAAATCACGTATAATAAATGTAAGTATAAGCATTGCAGAATTATTGCAATGCTTTATTTTATAGATATAAAGAAGGAGGCAATGTGAATGGCAAGCGAACCTAAGATTGTAACAGACAGGGAAGAGGATGTGGAACCAAAGATAAAAATTGAGAGAAAAGAAGGCGAACCTACCGCAGCATTTAAAGGCGCTTCCTGGGCAGCTTTATTAATTGGTGTATCTGCTTATCTTATCGGCCTGTTTAACGCAGGAATGGAACTGAATGAAAAAGGCTATTATTTTGCAGTATTAATATTTGGATTATACTCAGCGGTATCGTTACAAAAAGCGGTAAGAGATAAAGATGAAGGAATTCCAGTGACAAATATTTATTATGGTATCAGCTGGGTTGCACTTATTATATCTATTTCATTAATTGGTATCGGTCTATACAATGCCGGAAGTATTGTTTTAAGTGAAAAAGGATTCTACGGTATGGCATTTGTACTTAGCTTATTTTCCGCAGTAACGGTTCAGAAAAATATTAGAGATACAGAGCAGGCTAGAGAAAGAGATTGAAAATGGAATAGGTTAGCTGAATATGAAGAGCCTAATTTCTTTAATAGAATAAAGAAATCAGGCTTTTTAATTGTCCTAATAGTTATATCGATTGCCAATCAATATTTGAAAGATTTGACAGTTGGATGAATAAATTTTAAAATTTTCTCTGTCTAATATTATCTGCAATAAAGCTGTCAGGAGTGAGAATGATTGAAATTTGAAAGAGAAGTAACGATACAGCATAACCCGACGGGATCAACTCGATTGGGATTAGCATTGCTTCTCGGGTTACTAGCTTTTTTAGGGCCGCTTAATATTGATATGTATTTGCCCAGTTTTCCTGAGATTGCTCAAGATTTAGATACAAGTGCAACACTTGTTCAGGCGAGTTTAACAGCGTGTTTGCTGGGACTTGCAATTGGTCAATTGTTTGCGGGCCCCATAAGTGATTCCCAGGGGAGAAGAAAGCCGTTACTGATTGCTACGCTCCTGTTTGCTTTGGCTTCGGTTCTATGTGCATTAGCTCCTAATATTGTGATATTGATTGCAATGCGTTTTTTACAAGGGTTAACTGCCTCAGCCGGAGTTGTTCTCTCGCGGGCAGTTGTACGGGATGTGTTCAGTGGACAGGCACTTACAAAGTTTTTTTCGTTATTGATGGTGATTAATGCGATCGCTCCAATGATTGCCCCGATGATTGGCGGGTTTATTCTGGCGTTTCATTCGACCAGCTGGAAAAGTATTTTTTTCTTTTTAAGTATAGTTGGGTTGCTTATGGTTGTCATTGTAGCTATGAAGCTTAAAGAGACCTTACCGCCGCATAAACGAATCTCGAGTTCAGCAGGAGCTTCGGTAAAAACAATGGGCAGTTTACTGAAAGATCGCTCCTTTATCGGCTATGCCTTGGTCGTCGGGTTTATCCATGGCGGCAGCTTTGCTTACGTATCGGGAACTCCATTTATATATCAAGACATTTATGGTGTATCTCCTCAAGTATTTAGTGTATTATTTGGTATTAATGGGCTGGCAATTATTACTGGCAGCTTTGTTATCGGGCGCTTCAGCGGAATCATTTCAGAAAAAAAGCTGCTTCAAGCTGCTGTTGTAACTGCACTTACGGCTACATCCTTATTACTTGTCATGACAATTATTGAAGGACCTTTAGCGATGATCGTTATATTGATTTTTATTTATATGATTACAATGGGTATGATTTTGACGAGTACCTTTACGTTGGGGATGGCCAAACAGGGTCATCGTGCAGGAAGTGCGAGTGCTGTTTTAGGTATGCTTCCTTTATTGCTTGGTTCCATTTTTTCACCATTGGCGGGTATTAATGAGGCATCAGCGGTGCCGATGGGGACTATTTTATTTGTAACAACGCTCATTGGTTTTATTGCTTTCTTTACAACTGTTAAAAAAGATGAAGTAAAGGCTTAAATGAAAAATTTATTATAGACGAGACTACATGAGAATGAAGTAATGAGTAAGATTAGTCGTATTCTCTGCGCCAATCATTTGTTTTTATATAAACGGATGAAGCAGCAGACGAATAACTCCATCTGTAAAATAATTTATAAAAAACAGGAAGGGTGGTTATTGCTCACCCTTTCTGTTTTTTACTATCCGGCCGATTTTCCCATTGCTGTAAAAGACTTGCATTCGCTGTATTTCCGAAAACATTCAATAGTGTACGGAACCCTTCTGTTACCCGGTCAATACCGGCAACGATCGCAATTCCTTCTAAAGGCAGGTTTGCTGCGGAAAGTACTGTGGTCATCATAATAATCCCTGCGCCAGGTACCCCTGCTGTACTAAATGAGACAAGCAAAGCACTCAGGAAAACTGCGATTACAAGTCCTATCGTTAAATCTACCCCAAACAGCTGCGCAACAAAAATGGCGTTAAATCCCTGTAAGATACCAGCGCCATCTCTTTTTAAGGCTGTTCCGAATGGAATGGCAAAACCGGATAAATCAGTTTGCAATCCAGCTTTCTCGGCTCCATTTAAGGCAAGAGGTAAAGCTGCATTGGAACTGGCTGTACCGAATGCTAACGTAAATGCGGAGCCAAATCCCCGGAAAAAAGATTTTGGTTTTACACCGGAGGCAAATAAAATCAGTACATATAAACCAATCATAAGAATAATTGCTAAAATCAAACCAAGCATATAAACAGCCAGGTTGCCGATAATTCCAAATCCCTGCGTTGCTATTACAGAGGTAATCAGGGCAAAAACCCCATATGGAGCTATTTTTAATACAAGCTGCAGGATTTTCTGCACAATTTCGTACATGCTTTTCACAACATTTAAAAAGGGACGAGTTTGTTCCTCTTTCAACAGATTAATCGCTGTACCTACAAGGGCAGAGATGACAATAACCTGTAAAAGGTTCCCTGTTGCCAATGCTTCAAATGGATTAGAGGGAACAATGCTTACGAGCCATTCGATTAAGGAATATCCTTCATCGCTGGCCGATGCCTCGCCTGTAGAAATGGCTTCTGCATTATTGCCAGGACGAACGATTAACGCGACTACAAGCCCAAGGCCGATAGCAATAGCAGAAGTTACCACATAAAGGCTCATCAGCTTTGTTGTATATCGGGCAATATAGCCAGTCCCTCTTAACTGAGTGATACCCATAATCAAGGCTGCAAATACAAGCGGGACAACAATTAATTGAATTGCCCGTAGAAATATTTCGCCAGCAGGCTGTAACAGATGCTGATCGAGCGGCTCCACCCAGCCCGGAGCAAGCAAGTTCAGTAAACCTCCGAAAAGAACTCCTGCACCCAAAGCCATAAAGATTCTATTTGATAAAGACATTCTCCCCACTTCCTTTTATCCTATTTCATTATATATTAGCACATTAAACTCATAATTCACATCTTTTTAGTGGGTAATAAAGAATTGCTTTAGTGACAGCGGTTTAAAGCTTGTTTGGATTAGGGTATTTTAAATTTGTCTCCTGATTTTTATGATGGAAAAGTTTATAAAGCTTTGTTTTTATTTATATTTCTAAGGGTATAAGTATAATTAAAGTTCAGAGGAATAATGAAAAACATGTTCATCCTGGAATAGTAGAGTATAGATGCTTATTCTCAGGAGCGAAAGTTGAGTGAATGTATTAAAGAAAGAGAATATAAACATTTAACTTGGTTAGATTATACGTATTAACTAATGAGGACAAACGGATCGATCAATTGTCAGGATTAACAATGATTGGGCTGGGAGCATGGCTTGCGGCAGAAAAATCTCCAATATTGGTTTCAATTATTTCCTGGGAAACCGCATGTTCTGACATGTTTATGCTGAAAGCTGTAGAAGAATAGCGTTTTTTCATACCTTGGAAGAACGGGTTAAACTCATGAAATAATTTATTGTTAGGAATTCTTTGTATACTATAGAAAAAAGAATCATTCATCATATTTAAGATAGAAAGGTTCTTTAGTATTCTATTTCTAATCTTCTATGATAATATAAGATACGATGAAGTTATAATAAAGAAATTAATGAAAGAATGATAAATAAATGGCTGAAAAGCTACCGAAAACCATCAGATTTCATACGCTCGGCTGCCCCCTACTAAACTCACTTAGGATTGCTACAGAATTTTGTAATGGCAAGGCATAGAAGAGTTGGGGGAATTACCTCAAAAGTCCTTTTTATTGATTTTTTTCTTTGAATAATACCGAATAGCTGCCACATTATTTTTTAGAAACATACCTTAAAGCATTTAAGAATAAATGTCTGTTTCCTAAATTATCTGGAGAAACGCCTCAAACGAAACTATTTGCAAAATCAATCGTATTTCATATTGTGAACAAATCGTACATTACTTATTCTAAGAGGAGGATTTGTATGTTTCAATTATATAATAGAATGAAAACCATTGTCAGTTCAGAATTGAATACAATGACTGACAAGGCAGAAGATCCGGTCAAAATGTTAGAACAATACCCGATAGATATTGGGAAGGATATTCAAAATAATGAAGAATTATCAAAAAAAGCACTGAAAGATAAAAGACACTGGGAAAAATCGTATGAATCTTTACAGGCTTCATGGGAGCATGCAGATGAAGTTGCCTGATATCGGACCGGACCCACTGCCTCCTTCCATGTGGGCGCGGAGTGTGTCTCGGTATGAGCCACACGGCCTCGATGTGTTGGAAGCCCACGTGGTCGCGCATCGAATGAATGCGTCTGAGTGGACGAAGAGTTCGGCTCTGCAGAAAATTTGGGCGTTTCTCGTCGGATTTGTTCCTTGGCTGGCGTCGATTGGCGGGTTTGCGGCGCTGTTGGGCGATGATCGTGCAATCCGTCTTGGGCGTATGACCCCTAGGGACGCGGGAGACATTCCTTTCGCTTCTGTCTGCTACGCAATTGCAGCGCTCGGCGTGGTGGTGCTGCTTGTGGACTGGGTGCGGGAAGGACGCAAGCAGACGCCTGGCCTACGCCTGACCATGACGATTATCTTCGTGTTCGGCGCACTCGGGATTCCCGTGGCGTACATGCTGGCGGCTCGCGAGGGTGTGGACATGGGCCTCATGATGTTGCCGGCCTACGTGATGATGGGCCTTGCCATCTTGCTGTTCATTCTCGTGCAGATGTCGCCTCTCCCGGAGATGAAGGTGCAGGAGATTGCTCTTGAGGATCTTGACGAGAAGACTGTGAAGCGTCTGCTGATGCTACGCGGCCGGGCTATCGACACCCTCGTGCAACGGGGCCTGATTAATAGCGACGTCGCTGACATCAACGTGCTAAAGGCGCGCCCGCTCGGTCGTTTGCACATCGAGGACGACACATGAATATCAGAAGTTTAGCCTTACCTCATTAACAGAGCCTTCTCATAGAAACAGAGGCGTATGGGCAATCGCCCACGCCTTTGAGATACAAGAGCGGGGAGGGGGGATTACCCCCAAATCCCCTTTTTATTGTTTACTTTTTTAAAAATAATACCGAATAGCCATTGAGATACCTCGTCTCTCAATTAAATCCTTTTAAATTAATTCCTTTAATAATTCAGTAGTTGCATCCCAATTTAGATTTGTAAGGTTTTGAAGGTCTATCCTTTTTGCAGATCCATGTTCTTTTAAATATTGTAGAATTGTATCCTCAAAATTTTTGTAGTATAACCTTTGTTTGCCTCTATTTTTTTGCTTTTCAATTATATGACTATCTAAAGCAGCAAACAGCATTTTACCACATTTGCCACAATACAATTTCTTACTAAATATATGATCATGTTTATTTTCCCGTTGAATGTGGAGATTTCCTCTGTAATTACCATCTAATATTTTTCCAACACGAATAAACTGTTCCTTGGAAATAATACTTTCATGATTATTTTCTTTAACAACCCATTCCTTTTTGTCTTTCTTCCAAGTGTCTTTTCTAAGGAACAATATATCAGAACTTTCAAAGTGGCAAGTTAAATGAACAATTGAATGAGTGTTTAAATGAGATGGCGGAATTAATAGAAGAGTCCTCCTTGCAGAATAAAGTGGAATTAATTATTTAAATAAAAAATCATTCATCATATTTAAGATAGAAAGGTTCTTTAGTATTCTATTTCTAATCTTTTGTGATAATATAAGATACGATGAAGTTATAATAAAGATTGTAATGAAAGGATGATAAATAAATGGCTGAAAAGCTACCGAAAACCGTCAGCTTCCACACGCTAGGCTGTAAGGTAAATCACTACGAAACTGAGGGTATTTGGAGAATGTTTAAGGAACAGGGTTATGAACGTGTAGACTTTGATCATGATGCGGATGTTTATGTCATTAATACATGTACAGTTACTAATACAGGTGATAAAAAAAGCAGACAGACAATCCGCCGTGCAATTAGAAATAATCCTGATGCAGTAGTCTGTGTAACTGGGTGCTACGCACAAACCTCTCCTGGCGAGATTATGGAGATTCCTGGTGTCGATGTCGTTGTCGGTACGCAGGAGCGAAAAAATATCTTTACTTATATTGAAGAGCATGAAAAAACAAAAGCTCCTATTAATGGTGTGTCAAACATTATGAAAAATCGTGTATTTGAAGAAATGGATGTACCTGTATTTACAGACCGCACACGGGCATCACTGAAAATTCAGGAGGGCTGCAATAATTTCTGCACATTCTGTATTATTCCCTGGTCAAGAGGACTGCTTCGCTCCAGAGATCCTGAAAATGTGATTGAACAGGCAAATAAATTAGTGGAAGCAGGGTATAAAGAGCTTGTACTTACAGGAATACATACGGCTGGATATGGAGAAGATTTAAAGGATTATAATTTCGCGATGCTTCTTGGAGAGCTGGAGCAGGTGGAAGGGTTAGAACGCATCCGAATCAGTTCTATTGAGGCTAGTCAAATTACGGACGAGGTTATCCGTGTGCTGGACAGAAGTAAAAAAATTGTCCGTCACTTGCACATTCCATTGCAGTCCGGGTCAGATACGGTATTAGCCAGAATGCGCCGTAAGTACTCAACAGATTTTTACCGACAAAAAGTGAAAAAGATACAAAAAGCACTGCCGGGATTAGCGATTACCTCGGATGTCATTGTCGGATTTCCTGGGGAAACAGAGGAAGAATTCCAGGAAACGTATGATTTTATTAAAGAAATCGGCTATGCTGAGCTTCACGTATTCCCTTTCTCCAGAAGAACTGGAACGCCTGCAGCCAGAATGAATAATCAAGTAGAAGATGAGGTGAAAGAAAAACGCGTGCATGACTTAATTTCACTATCTGATCAGCTTGCAAAAGAATACGCCTCTAAATACGAAGATGAAGTATTGGAAGTAATTCCAGAAGAGCATGCCAGTGAACAGGAAAACAATCAGCTTATAGGCTATACGGATAATTATATGAAAGTACAATTCGAAGGTTCAGCCGATTTAATTGGTAAAATTGTTAAAGTGAAAATAACAGAGTCCGGCTACCCTATTAATAAAGGTGTTTTTGTAAGGGTGATGGATCATGCCACACATATTGCAGAAAAAAACGCATAAAAAAGGAGATATTAATCATGAATTTAGCTTCTTATATTGACCATACATTACTAAAACCAGATTCTACGAAGCAGCAAATCGCAAAAATTGTCGAAGAAGCAAAAGAAAATAAATTTGCATCCGTTTGTGTAAATCCACATTGGGTTGTTTACTGTGCAAGCGAACTAAAGGATTCGCCAGTAAAAGTATGTACCGTAATTGGTTTTCCTCTGGGAGCAACAACAACACAGACAAAGGTTTATGAAACCAAAGAAGCAATTGAAAATGGTGCAACAGAGGTAGATATGGTTATAAATATTGGAGAATTAAAAGCAGGAAATGAAGCATTAGTTAAAGCAGATATTAAGGCTGTTGCAGATGCTGCAAAGGGAAAAGCCTTAACCAAAGTAATTATTGAGACAGCTTTGTTAACAGATGAAGAAAAAGTGCTTGCCTGTAAATTAGCAAAAGAAGCCAGAGCAGATTTTGTGAAAACATCAACCGGTTTTTCCGGAGGTGGTGCAACTGTTGAAGATATCAAATTGATGCGGGAAACAGTCGGACCGGACATGGGAGTGAAAGCATCTGGAGGAATTCGTGACTTAGAAACGACGGAATCGATGATTGAAGCTGGAGCAACACGTATTGGTGCAAGCGCCGGAGTGGAAATTGTTTCAGGTAAAGAAGGAACTTCAGATTATTAATAAATAACCATTGACCGCACGGAAGGTTTATATTATACTTTAAAAAGGCATGAGAGTATGTTCATGTCAGCATTAAATATGGTTTTGTGCTTCGGAGGGAGGGAAATTAGCATGTCAAATACAACTCGCGTTCGTAAAAACGAGTCTCTTGAGGATGCTCTTCGTCGCTTTAAGCGTAGTGTATCAAAAAGTGGTACATTACAGGAATATCGTAAACGTGAACACTATGAAAAACCTAGTGTACGCCGTAAGAAGAAATCTGAGGCTGCTAGAAAACGTAAATTCTAAAGAAGGTGTAACGTATGACGCTACTTGATCGATTGAATCAAGATATGAAGCAGGCGATGAAGAACAAAGATAAAGAAACCCTTAGCGTTATTCGCATGGTAAAGGCTTCTATTCAGAATGAATCGATTAAGCTTGGAAAAGATACTCTATCTGAGGACGAAGATTTAACTATTCTTTCGAGAGAAGTTAAGCAGAGAAAAGATTCCCTCCAAGAATTTAAAAATGCTGGAAGAGAAGATTTGGTTGAAAAAACCGAAAATGAATTGGATATACTTGCACAGTATTTACCAAAACAGCTTTCAGATGAAGAATTAACATCGATCATTCAGGAAACAATAAAAGAAGTGAATGCAACCTCGATGAAAGATATGGGGAAAGTAATGGGTTCCGTGATGCCAAAGGTTAAAGGACAGGCTGACGGTACTAAAATTAAACAAATAGTAGAGCAGAAATTGCGATAAAAAAAAACCAGCCCGTTTTTGGGTTGGTTTTTTAATTTGAATTAAAATGTAGTTTACGACAAGTATCAATATGTACACAAAAGACTTTTCTAACTTGAATATTAGATGAAGCTTTCTATTCCTTCAAAAGGTATGGTACTATCAGAGTATGCCCATCCACGAAAAATGAAACCTTTTATGAATTACTTTCGTAAATATAGATAAGGTGGACGATGAGGGGGTGATTCAAGTTGAAAAGACATCGCAGGCGGTTGGCTGTATACATATTTTTTGTATCAGTTTTAACCTTGGTATCTATTTTCACAGGGAAACAGGCCGAAGCCGAGCAGGGCCAGGGTAAAACAGTATATATTATTCCGATTGAAAATGAAGTGGAAAGAGGACTTGAAGCTTTTATTAAACGAGCCACCGAAGAAGCTATGGAAAGTGGTGCAGATCACATCATTTTTGAAATTGATACTCCTGGAGGACGTGTAGATTCTGCTGGTCAAATAGGCTCGCATATTCAAAGTCTAACTATTCCAACAACAGCGTATATCGTTAACGAGGCGTTATCCGCCGGTTCTTATATTGCCTTATTCTCTGATAATATTTACTTTAATCCGCATGCGACTATGGGAGCAAGCGGCGTCATCAATCAGGATGGAACAGCGGCTGATAAAAAAGCACAATCTGCCTGGCTTGCACAGATGAGAAGCGCTGCGGAATCAAACGGCAGAGATCCTATTTATGCAGCGGCGATGGCTGATAGCAGTATTGATTTACCGGAATATGGAGCTCCTGAAGGGGAATTTTTAACATTAGGCCCCCGGCAGGCGGTTGAAGTAGGCTATGCAGAAGGTATAGTCTCAAATCGCGCCGAACTTCTCGAAGAACTTAATCTTTCTGAAGCAACTATTGTAGAAACAGAAACATCTTTTGCAGAAGACCTGGCAAGATTTCTGACGCATCCGGTTGTTATACCTATCTTGCTTTCCGTTGCCAGTATCGGGCTGATTGTTGAGCTGTATTCTCCTGGTTTTGGAGTACCGGGAAGTTTGGGATTATTGTCATTGCTCCTGTTCTTTTATGGTCATATTGTTGCCGGCCTGGCTGGAATGGAGGCACTTCTTCTCCTTATCATTGGTATTGGCCTAATTGTAGCAGAATTCTTTGTCACCGGAGGTATATTGGGTGTCCTGGGTATTGCTGCAGTGGTCGGGTCTTTATTCATGTCAGGATATGATATGGTACACATGTCAATGAGTATAGGTATTGCCTTTTTAATTGCTGTGATTCTTGCTATCATTCTGTTTAGAAGAATTGGTATGGACAAAGGTATTTTCCGCCATATCATTTTAAGAGACAGTACCGCAACGGAACAAGGTTATGTATCCTCAGTGAACCGTTTAGAGCTTGTCGGACTTGAAGGAAACTCATTAACACCACTGCACCCTTCCGGATTGGTCGAATTAAATGATGAGACAATTGATGTTGTTTCTGATGGATCTTATATTGAAAAAGGAAAAAAGGTCAAAGTAATTCGAGTAGAAGGTGTTCGTGTCGTAGTTAGGGAAATAAAATAACTTTTTAATCAGGAGGAATCAGAATGGATGGAGAAATCTTAATGCCGCTTATCATAATCGCGGTCATCGTTATTGCTTTAGCAATTTTATTTACTTTTGTTCCAGTTGCACTATGGATTAGTGCCTTGGCTGCCGGGGTAAAAATCAGTATCTTTACACTAATTGGTATGCGTCTGCGCCGGGTTGTGCCAAACCGTGTTATTAATCCGCTTATTAAAGCGCATAAAGCAGGGTTGGAAGTAAAAATTAATCAGCTTGAGAGTCACTATCTTGCCGGTGGTAACGTAGATAGAGTGGTTAACGCTCTAATTGCTGCCCAGCGTGCAAATATTGATTTACTATTTGAACGTGCAGCAGCGATCGATTTAGCTGGCCGTGACGTATTAGAAGCGGTACAAATGAGTGTAAACCCGAAAGTAATTGAAACTCCATTTATCGCAGGTATTGCAATGGATGGTATTGAAGTTAAAGCATTAGCAAGAATTACAGTACGTGCAAACATTGACCGCTTAGTCGGTGGTGCTGGTGAGGAAACAATTATCGCCCGCGTCGGTGAAGGTGTGGTAAGTACAATTGGTAGCTCAGATGCACATACACAGGTACTTGAAAATCCGGATATGATTTCTCAAACAGTTTTAAGTAAAGGGCTTGATTCCGGTACTGCCTTTGAAATCCTATCGATTGATATTGCTGATGTAGACATCGGTAAAAACATCGGTGCTATCCTTCAAACAGACCAGGCAGAAGCTGATAAGAATATTGCTCAGGCGAAAGCTGAAGAACGTCGTGCAATGGCTGTAGCACAAGAGCAGGAAATGGTTGCCCGCGTACAAGAAATGCGCGCGAAAGTTGTGGAAGCAGAAGCCGATGTACCACTTGCGTTAGCAGAAGCATTGCGTTCCGGTAAAATGGGTGTCATGGATTATATGAACTACCAAAATATTGATGCAGATACAGATATGCGTGATTCTATTGGTAAGCTTTCCAAAGACAACAAAGATGACGATCAAAACAAGTAATTAAAATGACAAAAAAAGGAGGGGGCATATGGGCTGGATATTAGATAATTTATTTCTTGTTATTATCATTATTTCTGGATTAATCACTTTTCTGGGTGATTCCAAAAGGAAACAAGAAGAACAGAAAAAAAAGCAGTCTACACCTCCAAAAAATCAGACGCAGTCCAGACAAAGGCAGCAGCGTTCCCCACAAGAGATGAGGACGAGACAGCAGACTCAAAGAAAAAGAGAGCAGCCTCGCGCAGAACGCCAAGTCTATAGAGAAGGAGCGCGTCCGGATATTTCTGCTGGAAGCATTGAAGACCAGCAGAAAAAACAAATGGAACGTTTGGCAAATCGATATCAGACTTCTGCTCAGCAAGATATAGAGAACGCAGAGCAAAAGTTTAAAGATTTGATTGTTGATCGTAACGTTGAAGAAGAAAACCCGGGGAAACGTGAAATGAAAAGACGGGTCTCCGGTAATCTGGACGGAAAAGGCTTAGTAAACGGAATTATTATGTCGGAGGTTCTTGGATCTCCCCGTGCTAAGCAGCCGTATAGAAGTATCGTACAAAAAAGAAAATAAAGAATCACATTTATATCCTAATTAGCATAGATATGCTAATTAGGATATTTCTTTGTTTAAAGAGGATATTATTCGGAAGTTTTCTTTCCTTCTAAAACTGGTTCTGTTCAAGAAAGACTTTACATATGTATCAATGAGGGGGGATCATCATTGAAAAAATGGCAACAAAGAATCCGTTCGCTTTTAATGGAGCAATTCTCTCTTCCATCCGATGTTGTTATGGAGATGCCGCGTATAACAATCATTGGACATTTACATTTCTATATTGAAAATCATCAAGGCTTAGCCCTATACACAAATGAAGAGCTAAGATTAAAGGTGGCAAATGGTTTTGTATGTATTAAAGGGCATTCCTTTGTGCTTAAAATGATGCTGCCAAAGGAGATTATGCTGGAAGGAACCATTTCAGAGGTACTCTTCTTAAATCAGGAAGGCGAAAAAAAAGAATGATTTCTCCATCCTTAACAAGCCTATAAAGTGTTTCCTTATGAGAAATAAATACTTGCATAGGAGTACCATTATTGTATGAAAAGGATATGAGACGAGCCATAGGAGGTTGAAATGAAAAAAGAAAATTCGCCAACTATACGTGCATACATTACTGTTCGGATTAAAGGAGCCAGGCCGGAATTGTTTTTACAAAAATGTGCCAGCGGGGGTATTTCTATTTGGGACGTAAAAAAAATAGAAGATGACTGCTGTCAGGCTACTATTATGTTAAAGGATTTAGGAGCCTTACGAAAAATAAGGAGGAATTCTTTATATAAAGTTTCTTTTGTTGATCGAAAAGGCTTTCCTTTTTTTCTTTCAAGACTCTGTAAAAAAAGATTTCTGGTTATTGGTATACTCATTGGCTTTCTCTTTTTTTTCGTTTTATCTAATTTGTTATGGTCAGTTAAAATAACTGGCGTTCCAAAAGAAATTGAAGAAAAAATAGAAACAGAGCTTGAAGCCTTTGGGATACATCCAGGTGTCTGGCTGTTTTCTCTTGCTACACCAACAGATATACAGCGCCAGCTTTTAAATGAAGTGCCTGAGCTGCTCTGGACAGGAGTGAATCTTCAGGGAACAAGCTTACACCTGGAAGCTGTTGAAAAAACAATTGTAGAGGAGCTGCCTCCAGGGGAGCCGAGAAATTTAGTGGCAACGAAAAAGGGTGTTATTACTAACATGTATGTTTCTAAAGGACGAGCTATGGTAAGTGTGAATGATTATGTTGTTCCGGGAAAAGTTTTAGTTTCCGGTAATTTAAATACAGAAGAAGGGGAAAATAATACAGATGCTGAAGAAAATCCAGGACAGCCTATTGCTGCAGAAGCAGAAGTGATAGCAAATACGTGGTATGAAGTTCATGTCAGTATTCCGCTTCTTTATCAGGCTGAAGAAATAACTGGTGAACAGAAAAAGAAGCATTATTTACGTTTTGGAGACGTTCAGCTGCCTTTCTGGGGATTTAAGGATCCGGATTTTATATATTCCCAAGAGGAACGGAGAGAACAGCCTATTCATTTTTTGAAATGGGAGCTGCCCATATCGTATGTTTCTAAAGAAATAAGTGAAACGGAGAAAATAGAAGAACAAAGGTCGAAGGAAGAAGCGATTGAAGCCGGAATCCAGCAGGCTGTAACACAATTGGAAAATGAACTTGGTCCGGAAGCCGTGATATTATCAGAAAAGATTTTACATGAACATACAGAGCATGGTAAAGTTGAATTAGTCTTATATCTTTCTGTAGAAGAAAATATTGTAAAAGAAGAACTTATAACTCAAGGAGACTGATTATGCCCGAAAACTTAGTGGATATTGATTTGCAATTAGAAGGTGCCAATGAAGCGCTTGCTTTATTTGGTGCTAATGATAAGCATCTAAAACAGCTGGAAGCTTTACTTGGAGTAGATATTATATCCAGAGGCGAATTAATTCGTGTTTCTGGAGATGATCAGGCAGTACAATTGATACAAGAGATTCTCCTGACAATTTTGAGCGTTATTCGAAAAGGTCAAACCATTTCAGAGCGGGATGTTGTTTATGCAGTAGAACTGGCGAAAAAAGGTAAAATAAAACAATTTGAAACCCTATTTGAAGATGAAATTACAAAAAATTATAAAGGGAAATCAATCCGGGTAAAAACGCTTGGACAGAAGCAATATATTCAGGCTATCAAGTCCAAAGATTTAGTGTTTGGGATTGGCCCAGCTGGTACGGGGAAAACATATCTGGCTGTTGTTATGGCTGTTCATGCTATGAAAAATGGGCTTGTGAAAAAAATTATTTTAACCAGACCAGCGGTAGAAGCCGGGGAAAGCTTAGGATTTTTACCAGGTGATTTAAAAGAGAAGGTGGATCCATATTTAAGGCCCCTTTATGATGCATTACATGATGTCTTGGGTACGGAGCATACAGCACGTTTAATCGAACGGGAAACAATTGAAATTGCTCCATTGGCCTATATGCGCGGGAGAACATTGGACGATGCTTTTGTCATATTGGATGAAGCCCAAAATACAACACCTGCACAAATGAAAATGTTTTTAACACGACTAGGATTTGGATCAAAAATGATTATTACAGGGGATATGACACAAGTGGATCTTCCCAAAGGAATGACTTCCGGACTAAGAGTTGCGGAACGCATGCTTTCAGTAATAGACGGATTGGCCTTTGTGCATCTGCAGGCTGCTGATGTAGTCCGGCATCCGCTTGTTCAAAAAATTATAAATGCTTATGAAGCAGAAGACGGAAATGAAGGATGAGACAGGGAAAAGTCTCATCCTTGTTGTTCATGAGAAGATCGTTGTATTTCAATCATACATATATGGATATGATGTTCTGAATTAATCGGGAGAGATCGTAAATGAATCATCATAATAAATTGAATAGTGTATATCATCTTTTATCCAGTTGTTATATCCTGATTTTAAAGCTGGAAGTTTACTTGCCAGATGGTACACCATAATCATTTTAATGCAGCCGGTAAAAATGTGTAGTGGGGTGAAGGTGTTGAAAAATAGATGGAGGAAAATACTCCCTTTTTTTAAAAAGAGACGAAAATATCTATTTGCGGTTATTCCAGCTCTTATTATAGGAGCAACTGTTTTTTTTACTTTATTAGATAATGTACGTACGGATACATATGATATACAGCGTTTTGCTGTTTCTGAAGAGACAATACGATCACCGATCACTATAGAGAATAAGCAGGAGACAGATCAGAGGATTCGGGAAGCTGTAGATGCTGTTCCCGATCGGTATAGTATTTCCGAAGAAGTCACGGAAGAACGATTAAACTATATTAATGAAATCTTTGAAGCAGTATTTAAGGTGAAGGAAGAGCACGATGAAGATGCAGGAGAGGCGATAGAAGATATTTATCGGGAGGAGGCAGTTGAATTAAAGGCCCTTCTTTCTGAAGAAATCAGTTCGGAAATCTCTGAAGATGTTTTCGTTTTACTGCTGCAGCAGTCAGACGCTGCTTTAATAGAGGCTGAAACAATATTTTCACAAGCGTTAGAAGAAGTGTTAAATCAGGGGATAAGAGTAGAGAATATACAATCTGGCATAACTAATGTAGATCGCGCTATATCTTATTCGGATTTAAATGAAGAGTTGCAGGGGGCTTTAATCGAATTAGCAGACTTTGCTGTTGTGGAAAATTCCTTTTTTGATTATGAAGAAACTGCTCAAGAAAAAAAGGATGCAGCAACGCTTGTAGACCCTGTTATTATCCGGGCTGGAGAAACTATTGTCCGTGAAGGGCAGACCATTACAAATGAAATTTATGAACAGCTGGAATTGGTAGGAGTGTTATCACAGGAAGGTAATATCTATCCGATTCTTGCTCTGGGATTTTTGGCAGCTGTGATTGCTTACTTTTTCGGCTATGAAAGCTTTCAAATTGCTAAAAACAGAGATTGGAGTATTCTTCCAATTGTAGCAACAGTGCTGATAAGTGCATTGGCAATCTTTATTATGAAGATTCAAAGTGTTTTCTTTGACCAGTCTAACGCACTGTACTTAGTTACACCAATTGCAGCTATTGCTATTTTATTAAAAATATTAATAAGCGATCGTACTGCCATACGGCTGAGCATTTTATATGCTATATTAGCTGCATTTATGTTTAATAATTATATTGCCGGGATGCTGCACGTCGAAGCTGCTATTTATTTTCTTTTCTCTCAGCTTGCAGCGATTGTATTAATGAAAAAAATAAGTGAACGTTTAGTTATTTTAAAAACTGCAATCGGATTAATCCTTATCCATTCTGCTGTCATTATTTTATTTTTATTCCTGTCCTTTGAAAAATATACATGGTTTGATGTGTTTTTATATGTTGGCTTTGGTATTGCAGCTGCCTGTCTCTCTGCGATCCTGGCAATTGGGATATTGCCGTTATTTGAGAGCTTTTTAGGAACATTAACAGATATGAAGCTACTGCAATTATCCAATCCTAATCAGCCGTTGTTGAAGAAGCTTCTGGTGGAGGCACCTGGAACATATCACCATTCTGTAATGGTTGCCAACATCAGTGAAACAGCATGTGAAGCAGTAGGAGCAAATGGCTTATTGGCGCGGGTAGGGTCTTACTATCATGATATTGGTAAAACAGTCCGGCCGGGATTTTTTATTGAAAATCAGATGCCAAATAAAAATCCGCATGACCTGCTGCCGCCAAAAGAAAGTGCAGATATTATTATCCGTCATACAACCGATGGAGCAAATATGTTAAAAGCGCATAAAATGCCTAAGGAAATCATTGATATTGCGAAGCAGCATCATTCGAATTCTTTAGTTCAGTTCTTTTACGTAAAAGCGAAGGAGCTGAATCCTGAAACGGAGGAATCGGATTTCAGATATCCTGGACCAAAGCCGGAAACCAAAGAGACAGCTATTATCTGCATTTGTGATTCTGTAGAGCCGGCTGTCCGCTCATTACAGGATCCGACTCCTGAGCAGATTGATTCAATTGTTTCGGCTATTATCAGCAGTAAAATTTCAGATGGACAATTAGATAACAGTCCTTTAACATTAAGAGAGTTAAAAACCATTCAACATTCAATTTGCGATTCTTTAAAAGGAATTTTCCATTCCAGAATTCAGTATCCGAAAGAGGAAGGTGATAAATAATGATGATTGATTTTCAAGATGAAACAGGTATTGTAGCTGATGAGCATATAGAGCTTGTAGAGAAGCTGCTCACCTTTGCTGGAAAAGCTGAGAAGGTGGCTCATGACGCAGAAGTTTCCATCAGCTTTGTGAATAATGAACAAATTCAAGTAATCAACAGAGACTATCGTGATAAAGACAAACCGACAGATGTAATTTCATTTGCAATGCAGGAAATGGAAGACGAAGAGCTGGAAATTGTCGGGGAGGGATTGCCTGTTGTGCTGGGAGATATCATTATTTCGATAGATAAAGCAAAAGAACAGGCAGAAGAATATAATCACAGCTTTGAGAGAGAGCTGGCCTTTTTAGCATTGCATGGATTCTTACACCTGCTTGGGTATGATCATATGAATGTGGAGGATGAGAAGAAAATGTTCCGCAGACAGGACGAAATCCTAGGTGAATTTGGCATTGAAAGATAAAAAAAGAATTGTTGGATTCCGTTTTGCTTGGGCAGGGCTAAAAACGGTTGTGAAAAAGGAGTCTAATTTTCAGCTGCATCTCACAGCAACAGCAATTGTAGTTACATTAGGTTTCTTTTTCAAACTTTCTCTCATCGAATGGGCAGTTATTTTATTAACCATAGGTCTCGTGCTTATCACAGAAATGATAAACAGTGTCATTGAGCGGATTATGGATTTTATTCAGCCGGACTATGATGAAAGAGTAAAGGAAATAAAAGATATTGCTGCAGGTGTCGTTCTTGTTACAGCTATTATATCTGTTGTAGTCGGAGTACTTATTTTCGGACCAAAAATAATGCAGCTTCTATAATCCGATAATTATTTACAAAAGGGGATCCTATCAGGAGCCTCTTTTTTAGAATAAAAAGGTATATAAAAACGCTGACAAGAGTTGCCCCGGCAATTTTAAAAGAGCAGACCTATTAAAAAAATTAAAACATTTCTTGGTTAATCTTAACCAAATTACTCAAAAAACAATTGAAATTGTATGTTTGTTAAAGGTTTTGTCGATATAGTGAAACGAACATAAAAATGTAGTATGATAAGAAGCAAGCAAACAATAGAAATTCGGAGGAACGTAGCATGACAAATAATTTTAAATCAGGATTTATTGCAATTATTGGCAGACCAAATGTGGGAAAATCAACTTTTATGAACCGGGTTATTGGTCAAAAAATAGCAATAATGAGTGATAAGGCACAAACAACAAGAAATAAAATTCAAGGTGTCCTGACAACCAAGGAATATCAAATGATTTTTATTGATACACCTGGAATTCATAAGCCGAAACATCGATTAGGCGATTTTATGGTGCAGGTGGCAGAGAATACTTTAAATGAAGTGGATAATATTTTGTTCATGATTAATGCAGATGAAGGATATGGGCGCGGGGACCAATACATCATTGACCTGCTGCAAAAAGTGAAACAGCCGGTCTATCTGGTAATTAATAAAATTGATAAAATTCATCCAGAAAAGCTCATGAAGCTGATTGATCAGTATAAGGACCTTTATTCGTTTGATGAAATTATTCCAATTTCTGCATTAGATGGAAATAATGTTAATCATCTGTTAGAGGTGGTTGCTGGAAAACTTCCAGATGGGCCACAGTATTATCCTGCCGATCAGGTAACAGACCATCCCGAGAGATTCATCATTTCTGAGCTTATCCGAGAAAAGGTATTGCATCATACGAAGGAAGAAATTCCTCATTCGATTGCTGTTGTCATTGAAAATATAGAGAAGAATGAAAATGAAAAATTATTGGTACAAGCAACGATTGTTACAGAAAGAAGCTCTCAAAAAGGTATATTAATTGGAAAGCAAGGGAGCATGCTGAAAAAAATTGGCCAGCAATCACGCCGTGATATTGAAGCTTTACTTGGCTCTAAGGTGTATTTAGAGCTTTGGGTGAAAGTAAAAAAAGATTGGAGAAACAAACAAAATCAATTGCATGAATTTGGATTCCGACTTGATGAGTATTAAAGTTTGTGACATTTTCATTGGATTTTTATGAACATCCTCTTAAAGATGGTAATTTTTTATACTCATGAAATGTTCAAATCGAACCAACCTATAAAAGAAGCGGGAAGTTAATAACAGGGTATTTTTTAAGTAATTGCTTTAGTCTTAGCAAAAAATAATTTGAAAGGCGGGGGTTTCTTGTGCTAGATGCAACATGGTATTTGTTTTGTCAAACAGGAAACATTGAAACCTATTTATTATTAAAAGAATTAGAGCAGCAAGGAGAATTAAACCCGGAAGTGAAACAAAAAGAACAGACCCGATCTTCTATGACTGGGAGTTTAGATTTACCATCTGTTTAACCACAGAGATATAACGATGATTTTTCTGTTCAAAACAAAGTGAGGCCGGGTGATTTAGAGTGCTGGAACAGATAGATGGTATCGTATTAAAAACAAAAGATTATGGTGAAACACATAAATTAGTGACAATTTACAGCGGAAAGTTTGGGAAGTTCCAAGCTTTGGCAAAAGGGGCAAAAAAACCAAAAAGTCGAATGGCTGCTGTTACTCAGCCATTCGTTTTTGCCCGTTTTTTTGTTTATCTTGGAAGTGGATTGAGTACAATACAGCAAGGAGAATTATTAAACTCACATCGCAAAATACGCGAAGATTTTGTGAAAACAGCTTATTGTTCCTATGTTGCAGAGCTTACAGATAAGCTTTTGGAAAATCAAAATATAGATCCGTACATATTCGGACAATTTCAACAAACAGTAAAGTGGATTGAAGAGAATGATCAGGCTGAAATTCCAATAATGATGTATGAATTAAAACTTTATAAAAAAGCTGGGTTTGCCCCACTCTTAAATCAATGTATAAATTGTGGGTCGGTGCAGCAGCCTTTTGTGTTTTCTGTCGTGGAGGGCGGTTTTTTATGTCCTAAATGCCGCCATTTGGATCCGGAAGCAATAGAACTTTCTCCAAAATTGGCCAGGATTCTATATCTGTTCTCCGAGGTAGAATTAGAACGTATCGGATCCATCCAAATGAAACCAGAAAACGTGAAAATGTTCCAGGCCATTTTAAAAGCTTATTATGATCGTTATGGAGGATATTTCATAAAGTCGCGAAAGTTTTTGGATCAGCTGGATTTATTTAAGTAATAATTGACAAGTCAAGGACGGATAGAGTATGATTTGTACATATATCTTAAGTATAAATGTTATGAAATAGTCGTTACGATGATGAAGAAAAGTACTGAAGTATTGTCTGTAAAAAGCGAGCCTGGAAATGGTGTGAGCCAGGTATATAGAGACTTCAGGAAGGAGCTTCGGAGTAACAGCAATGAAAAGAGGCTCTTATAAAACAAGAGCAAATAGGGTGGAACCGCGGTTTTAAGCCGTCCCTATGTCTGTCATTAAAGCAGACATAGGGACGGCTTTTCTTATTGTTTCTGCTGAACGAAAAATACGATGTAAATTTCTTATCCATTAAAGGGGTGGAGTAAATGAATATTCAAGAAATGATCTTAACTTTACAAAATCATTGGTCAGAACAAAATTGTATCTTAATGCAGGCATATGATACAGAAAAAGGTGCTGGAACGATGTCTCCGATGACGCTGCTGCGAAGCTTGGGGCCAGAACCATGGAATGTTGCCTATGTAGAACCTTCCAGACGGCCGGCTGATGGCAGATACGGAAAAAATCCGAATCGACTGTATCAGCATCATCAGTTCCAGGTTATTATGAAACCTTCTCCGTCAAATATTCAAGAACTGTATTTAGGGTCTTTGAAAAAGCTGGGGATTGATCCACTCAAGCATGATATCCGTTTTGTGGAGGATAATTGGGAGAACCCGACGTTAGGAGCTGCCGGTCTTGGCTGGGAAGTATGGTTAGATGGTATGGAAATCACACAATTTACTTATTTCCAACAGATTGGCGGTTTAGAAGCCAACCCGGTAACTGTTGAATTAACATATGGGATAGAACGGCTCGCTTCGTATATTCAAGATAAAGAAAATGTATTTGATTTAGAGTGGAATAATGGCGTGACACTTCGAGATATTTTCTATCAGCCGGAGTATGAGCATTCTGTCTATACATTTGAAACATCAAATACAGATATGTTATTTGATTTATTTACAAAATATGAACAGGAAGCAAAAACAACGATGGAAAAAGGGCTCGTCTTCCCTGCATACGACTACGTTTTAAAATGCTCACATACATTCAATCTTCTGGATGCTAAAGGTGTTATTTCTGTAACAGAAAGAACAGGTTACATTAGCCGGATTCGTAATTTGGCCCGCAGCATTTCAAAGATTTATGTACAAGAGCGTGAAAAATTAGGCTTTCCAATGTTGAAAAAGGAGGGGAACTAAAATGGCACAGGATGTATTAATTGAAATTGGATTAGAGGAGCTGCCGGCTCGCTTCATAGACGATGCAGAAGCTCAATTTTTAGATAAAACAATAAAATGGCTGGATGAACAACGTATTTCCTACGCGTCTGCAATTTCTTTCTCAACACCGCGCAGATTAGCTGTCCTTATAGAAGAAGTAGCTGAGAGTCAGGCATCTATCGAAGAAGAGGCAAAAGGACCTGCCTTAAAGATTGCTAAGGATGGCCAGGATAATTGGACAAAAGCAGCGGAAGGATTTACCCGGGGACAGGGAAAAACAACGGATGATATTTATATTAAAGAAGTGAAGGGAACTTCTTATATTTATGTAAAAAAATATATTGAAGGAAAGTCTGTGCAATCCTTACTTCCGGAATTTAAGGATATTATTGAGTCGATTACATTTGGTAAAAATATGCGCTGGGCAAATGAAACATTGCGTTATGCACGGCCAATCCGCTGGCTGGCTGCGCTTTACGGTAATGAAGTGATCCCATTTGAAATAGCTCATGTGAAAACAAGCAATTTCACATATGGACATCGTTTCCTCAGTGGTAAGCTTACAATAGATGAACCGAAACAATATGAGCAATTGCTAAACGATAATTATGTAATTGCTGATGCTAAAAAACGCGAGGCTAAAATTGTGAAGCAGCTTGGTGCTTTACAAGAGAAAAATGAATTCCAAATTCCTGTTGATAAAGATCTATTAAATGAAGTAAGAAATCTTGTGGAATATCCGACAGCCTTTGTGGGCAGCTTTTCTACCTCTTTCTTAGCATTGCCAAATGAAGTTCTGATTACATCTATGGCCGAGCATCAACGTTATTTTCCTGTAGAGCAGGGTGGTGAACTGCTTCCTAAGTTTGTCGGCGTGAGAAACGGTGATGATTATGAGCTGGAAACAGTAATCCGGGGAAATGAGAAGGTTCTTCGTGCCCGTCTTGCGGATGCAGAATTCTTTTTCGAAGAAGATAAAAAGCTTTCGATTGATTTCTTCCAGGAAAAACTCACCAGGGTTATATTCCAGGAGAAGCTTGGTACGTATACCGAGAAGGTTAATCGTGTTAAAACAATTGCTAAGCATTTAGCAGAGGAGCTTTCCTTAAAAGAGCTTAAAGAAGTTGTTCGTGCAGCTGAAATCAGTAAGTTTGATCTGATGACCAATATGGTAAATGAATTTACAGAGCTGCAGGGCGTTATGGGTGAGAAATATGCTACTTACTTTGGAGAAGCTAAAGAGGTTTCTCAAGCTATCCGCGAGCATTATCTGCCGAAGCAGTCCCATGGTGAGCTTCCTGCCACGACAGTCGGTGCAGTATTAAGTATCGCGGATAAAATAGATACAATTGCCGGCTGTATCAGTGTTGGTCTTATCCCGAGCGGTTCCCAGGATCCATATGGCTTAAGAAGGCAGGCAATGGGCATCCTGCGTATATTGAAGGATCAAAATTGGGATTTAACCATAGAATCACTAATTGAGTATACTTTATCTGTATTAGAGAATGCCGGTTTAACAATAAACGCTTCTTCTAACGATGACTTGCTGGCGTTTTTCGCTTCCCGTGCGGAGTATTTAATGCGTGAAGAAAATATTGAAACAGATATAATCCATGCTGTCGTAGATAATCAATTAGGTATATTTCATGTTGCAGTGGAAAAAGCACATGTTTTAGCTGAGAAAAAAGCAGATGATCATTTTAAGACCTCTCAGGAGGCACTTGTTCGTGTGTTGAACTTGGAAAACAAGGTAGAGGATACGGATTATAAGGTAAATCCTAACCTCTTCCAAACAGAATCAGAAAAAGAATTACATGAATCTGTAGCAGCAGTAAAATCAACTTACGCAGAATATTTAGAAGCCCAAAAAAGTGAGGAAGCATTGCAGCTGCTTGCCGACCTTGCAGGTGATATCCATGCGTTCTTTGATCATAATATGATTATGGACGATAATGAAGAAGTAAGAAAAAACCGTCTTTCTATCATCCATGAGCTTTCTGTGCTAATCTTGCAATATGCAGACTTACGGAAAATAGCATGGAAACAGCACGCATAAATGGATTATAACGGTCTTATAAACAAGGAAAAATATAATAAAAAAGGTTTTCTCTCTTAAAAAAGGAATTTTAGTGAATAAAGTCGAATTATAATAACGTACCATGTTCTAAAAATATTAAGGAATCATGGTACGTTATCCTTTATGTATACCAATTTTTATGCCCTTAAGTAATACTATTTATAATATTCATTTGCAAATAATGCAGCAGTATAGGTGGTGAAAAAGTGGACTTATCGAAAAGGCAACAGCAGATTATAGAAATAGTAAAAGCAGACGGTCCTATCACGGGAGAGCACATAGCAGAGCGGCTTACACTAACCCGGGCTACATTGAGACCGGATTTAGCTATTCTGACAATGGCTGGTTTTTTAGATGCACGTCCTCGTGTAGGCTACTTTTATACGGGTAAAACAGGATCAGAATTATTAACAGAAAAAATAAAACGGTACAAGGTTCATGAATTTCAGCAGGTCCCGGTTGCCGTAAATGAAAAGGTGTCTGTATATGATGCTATATCGACTATGTTCTTAGAAGATGTTGGTACCCTGTTTGTTGTGGATGAAAATGCATGTCTGGTTGGTGTCCTTTCCAGGAAAGACTTATTACGTGCAAGCATGGGAAGGCAGGATTTAAGCTCGATACCGGTACCAATTATAATGACAAGAATGCCGAATATTACAGTATGCCGTAAAAATGACCTGCTTATCGATGTAGCTCATCAGCTGATATCGAGACAAATTGACGGCGTCCCCGTTGTAAAGGATACAAAAAATGGCCTTGAGATAATTGGCCGAATTACAAAAACAACGATGACAAAACTGCTGGTTGAGTTAACCATTGAAGATAAAATTTAAGTTTTAAGAAACTGGGAGAGGGTGTCGTGATGACTGCGCAGAAAATTATTTATGTGTTATCTGATTCTGTTGGGGAAACGGCTGAATTGGTAATTAAAGCCGGCTTAAGCCAATTTAAAAACGGGGATTATAAAATACAGCGTATCCCATATGTGGAAGATAAGGAAACCATTGATGAATTCTTGCAACAGGCAAAATTAAATTCAAATCTTATCGGTTTTACACTTGTTAATCCAGAATTACGTGCTTATTTAAACAAACGTGCTAAAGAAATAGATATTGAAGCAGTTGATATAATGGGTCCTATCATGGAAGCAATGGAGCGGGTTTTCAGCGATGAACCGCGATTGGAAGCCGGCCTTGTCCATAAATTAGACGAAGATTATTTTAAGAAGATTGAAGCCATAGAGTTTGCTGTAAAGTATGATGATGGAAGAGATACAAGAGGAATTACCCGTGCAGATATTGTATTAATCGGTGTTTCCAGAACATCTAAAACTCCGCTCTCTCAATTCCTGGCGCACAAACGATTTAAAGTGGCGAATGTTCCAATTGTTCCGGAAGTGGATCCGCCGGAAGAGCTTATGATGGTTGACCCCAAAAAATGTATTGGCTTGCGCATATCCTCAGAAAAACTGAATGGAATTCGAAAAGAGCGCTTAAAAGCTCTTGGACTCGGTGACCAGGCAACTTATGCAAATGTAAGCAGGATTGAGCAGGAATTAGAATTTTTTAATGAAGTTGTTGAAAAAATAGGCTGTCCTGTCATTGATGTTTCTCACAAAGCAGTGGAGGAAACAGCTAATCAGATTATTCGTATGTGGCAAGGCAGAAATTAATAAAGTTATTCAAGAAGAACAGTAAAAATAATGCATTAAACTTCCTGATATTTTTTTACTTCATATATTAATATCTTCAAAGTCTGTCAGAAAGTAAAATGGTACATTGCAGCAAATAATATCAGACGCAAATTGTGTGAAAAGCATTCTGTACACTGCTCTAACGGAATGTTTTTCTTCTTTCAATAGTTTTATAAACAAATTAATAGAAATCTATTAAAAAATATATTATAATGGTAAATCGTATGAGCAGATTTATATAAAATGCAATTTTAATCATAATTTGCTCTAAAAAAGAAGGATTCTGTGTATCCTTTGTAGAAACTATGTTAAGGCTATTTTTTTTGAGTATAAGAAAAAAATATGTCGAATAATGAATAATAAAGCAGCACTAGTTAAAAAAGGAGGATTTTGAACAATCTCTCTAAGAAAAATTTAGAATAGTTGGTGGTAACAATGGCTAATCAAATACCCGAACCAATTATTGAAGAAGTGAAAAAATCCAATGATATTGTCGATGTCATTGGAGAGTATATTCAATTAAAAAAACAAGGTAAAAACTATTTTGGCCTGTGTCCTTTTCATGGTGAAAATACGCCTTCCTTTTCGGTCACACAAGAGAAACAGATTTTTCGCTGCTTTGGCTGCGGAAAAGGAGGAAATGTATTTTCGTTTTTGATGGAAATGGAAAATTTCACATTTTATGAGGCACTGAAACACTTGGCTGATCGCAGCGGGGTAGAATTACCGACAACATCAATTAAAAAGGAATCATCCTTGTCTGAGGAAACAGAGCAGATGCTCTCCGCGTATGAATGGCTGACAAAATTATACCATCACCTAATAAAGTACCAAAAAGATGGGAAGGATGGGTTAGAGTATCTAAAAAGCCGCGGGATTACAAAGGAGACATTGGAAGAATTCCAAATTGGTTACGCTCCTAATAAGCGTGATTTCACTGCGAAGTTTCTTACGCAGAAAGGGTATACCAAGCCGATGCTTTTAAAGAGCGGCATTTTGGCAGGGAATGACAATAATGAAGTAATTGACCGTTTTCGCGGCAGAGTAATTTTCCCTATACGGAATGCGCTTGGGCGTACTGTCGGTTTTGGCGGCAGGTCATTGACAGGTGATGGCGGTCCTAAATATTTAAATAGTTCAGAAGGTGAGCTTTTTCAAAAAAGTAAACTTTTATATAATTTTGATTTGGCAAAGCGCCACATCAGAAAAGAAAATGAAGCTATTTTAATGGAAGGTTATATGGATGTTATTTCAGCTTATCAAGCCGGCGTTAAGAATGTTGTAGCTACAATGGGAACTGCATTGACAGAAACACAGGCAAAGCTTTTGAACCGATATGTTGATACAGTGATTATTTGTTATGACGGTGATAGTGCAGGAATAGAGGCCCGTTATAAAGCATCGCTTTTACTGCGGTCGATAGGCTGTGATGTCCGAATTGCAAATTTGGACGCAAAAGAGGATCCGGACAGCTACATCCAACAACACGGCGGGGAAGCTTTCAGGGAAAGAGTTATACGGACAAGTGACAGCTATATGAGTTTCTTTATGCGCTATCAGCGCAGACACTTTAACCTGCAGGTTGAAAGTGAGCGTATTGAATATATCGAGCGTATTTTAAAGGAACTTTCCATGATTGAGAGTGCATTGGAACGGGAATATTATATTCATGAACTGCACAAGGAATTTGACTTGTCTGTAGAAACCTTGATGAGTCAGCTGACACAGTATGACAAAAGAGTTCCTGCTGCTAATAAGGATAATCAAAGTAATAAGAGTTATACTAATCAATATGTATCTGTAAATAAAAAAAAATTGTATCCGGCCTATGTTAATGCTGAAAAAAGAATTTTATCCTACATGCTTCAGGATGCGTATATAGCTGAAAAAGTACAATATGAACTTGGAGCAGGATTTAATGTAAATGACCATAAAATTGTGGCAACACATTTATATGCATTTTATGAAGAAGGTAATGCACCAGATATCAGTTTATTTATGGAGAGACTGTCTGATGAACATTTGAAGAATCAAGTTATTGAATTAGCTTTGTCCAGTGATGTGCAAAACAGCACAGAAGAAGAAATTGATGATTATTTACGAATGATTCATCGGGAGGCTAATCAAAGTCAAACAAAAAAGACCTTAAAAGAGCAGCAAAAGAAAGCGGAGCGGGAAAATGATCCTTTAGAAGCTGCGCGTTTGGCAATGGAGCTGATTCAGCTGCAGAAGCAAGAAAAATGAAAATTAATTCAACAATTTGGAAGGAGGGGGACTCATGGCCGAGCAAAAACCTTCGCACATGAAAGAAACCGAACTAACATTAGAGCAAGCAAAAGAAAAATTAGTAGACATGGGTAAGAAGCGTGGTACGCTTGCTTATGAAGAAGTGGCTGATGGTTTATCTAATTTTGACATGGAACCCGAACAAATGGATGAATTTTATGAGTACCTGGAAGAACAGGGTGTCGATGTGCTAGGTGAGTCTGAGGATGACCCCGAAATGCAGAAAATCGCAAAAGAGGAAGAAATTAATCTTAATGACCTTAGTGTACCATTAGGGATTAAGATTAATGATCCAGTTCGTATGTATTTGAAAGAAATTGGCAGAGTAGATTTACTTTCTGCAGCAGAAGAAATTGAACTTGCTTCCCGAATTGAAGAAGGAGATATTGAGGCTAAAAGAAGATTAGCTGAAGCCAATCTCCGTCTTGTTGTCAGTATCGCAAAACGTTATGTTGGACGGGGAATGCTTTTCTTAGATTTAATTCAAGAAGGAAATATGGGTCTGATTAAAGCAGTTGAAAAGTTTGATTATCGCAAAGGCTTTAAATTCAGTACCTATGCAACCTGGTGGATTAGACAAGCAATTACACGTGCCATCGCCGACCAGGCGCGTACGATTCGTATTCCAGTTCATATGGTGGAAACCATTAATAAATTAATTCGTGTGCAGCGTTCCTTACTTCAGGATTTAGGACGGGAACCGACTCCAGAAGAGATTGGTGAGGAAATGGAGCTAAGTCCAGACAAAGTCCGGGATATTCTAAAAATTGCTCAAGAACCCGTATCTTTAGAGACGCCGATCGGGGAAGAAGATGATTCTCATTTAGGCGATTTTATCGAAGACCAGGAAGCTGTTTCTCCATCAGATCATGCTGCTTATGAGTTATTAAAAGAACAGCTGGAGGACGTATTGGATACTTTGACAGACAGAGAAGAAAATGTACTTCGTCTGCGCTTTGGATTAGATGATGGAAGAACAAGAACGCTTGAAGAAGTAGGAAAAGTATTTGGTGTAACCAGAGAACGTATCAGACAGATTGAAGCAAAAGCATTGCGTAAATTAAGACACCCGAGCCGAAGCAAACGATTGAAGGATTTTCTTGATTAAGCTTAAAATAGAACCTGGCTATCACAGGCTTTATACCTGCCAGCAGACTGGAATGTGCAAGTTAGACGTAAGTTGCTTGCATATTCCAGTTATTATGTGTATTAAGTTGTAAAAAAGCTAAAACGGCTATTTATTGAGTAGTGATTTTTAGATAAGGAAAGTCCCCTTATTATTGATAGTTATCTTTTGGTAAATAATTAAGCTAAAGATACAGGTGAAAATATGAATAATCAAGAAAAAAATCAATTGATTATCCAAGAGATATTAAAATGGAAAGAAAATCGTTTATTGCCGGAAGAGCAATGTGATTTTTTACTCGCATTATATACAAAAGGCGGGGAAATTAAAATCCCGAATCAAAGTGATTTAAGAAAGCAGGATGTTTCTTTATCCATATGGAAAAAAATCCATTTTGCTCTTATTTTATTCATTTTAGTAAGCGTTATCTCTTTGGATTATTATTTCCATTCATTTTGGTATATTACGTCTGGTATTTTGAGTGTTACGTTAATTATAAATTATTTCTTTTATTCAAAAAACCGGGCGAATATTTCAAAACGGTACCGTTATTTATTTATATTTATTCAGTTTTTATATATCCTGCAGTTATCTGTCTTTATAGCTGACGCTGCCGGGTTAGGAAATTATATTAATTTTGCTATTATCTTAAATGGATGTGGCTGGATTATTTTTGGATATTTGAAAAAGCTGCCTGTATTTAAGTATGTTGGAGCTATCCTGATTATTGCTGTAATAACTTATGTCGTTTTTTTTAAATATATTGGATAAACCTTTAAAATTTTTTAGATATCGAGTAAACTAATGATAGTATTAATTTTATAATATTTGTGTTACATAAGGAGGAAGCGAAATGAAAAAGAATCCGGTTATACCATATGCTATTATTGCCGGGCTAGGGCTTATTGCAGTCATTATTATTTCAGTGATTGGTATTGATCAGAGACAAGCAATTCAAAATGCAGAAGAGAATGGTGAGGAAGCAACCGAACAAACAGAAGGGGAAGAGGGCGGAGAGTCAACCAGCGCTGACGCTGGAGAAGAAGTATTCCAAACGAATTGTTCCAGCTGTCACGGTCAAGATTTAGCAAGTGGTCCTGCGCCTGATTTAACAGAAATCGGCAGCAAGTATTCACAGGAAGAAATTGCTGAAATCGTTGAGAACGGAACCGATGCAGGTATGCCAGCCTTCCCTCAGCTTCAGGGCGATGATTTAGACGCACTTACTGAGTGGTTAAGTGAGCATCAATAATATATAATGGAAGAAATGAATGAAAGCTTTCTGATTCGTACAGAAAGCTTTTCTTATTGCAGAAATAAAGGAGAAAACGTAATGAACCAAAATATTCCGCTTTCGAACCGTTTAAAGCTGATTGCTGATTACCTGCCGCAAGGTGCTAATTTTGCAGATATCGGATCTGACCATGCGTATCTGCCTGCCTATGTCTGCCTGAGAGATAAGACAGCACGAGCTATTGCCGGAGAAGTGAACCAGGGGCCGTTAGAAAGCGCAAAAAAAACAATTCAATTGCATCAATTAAAAGAGCGGATTGATGTCCGATTAGGAGACGGTCTAGCTGTTTTAAAAGAAGGGGAAGCTCAACAAATTGTAATTGCAGGGATGGGCGGATCATTAATTACTTCCATTTTGGAAAAGAATCCGGTTATAGCTAAATCTGCTGGAAGGATTATTGCTCAGCCTAATGTCGATGCGAGAGCGGTCAGACAATGGTTGAACCAAAATGATTTTATATTGATTGCAGAGGAAATAGTGGACGAGCAAGGGCATATTTATGAAATTCTTGTTGCTGACCGTAATACGGGTGTTTCATCACCATATAACGATAATCAGCAGATAAAGGATAAACAGCTTTTATTAGGACCATATTTATTAAATGAAAAGAATAATGCTTTTATAAAAAAATGGACACTGGAGGAAGCTAATCTGAAAAGAATTATTTCTCAAATGCAACAGGCGAAGCAATTAAATCATGAGAAAATATCTGCATTCCAAACAGAATTACACTGGATTAAGGAGGAGCTTCATCATGAAGAAACAAACACTTAAACATGCTGATTTTTTTCAAATAATGGACGGTTGGGCACCAAGAAGTCTTGCCTATCATTGGGACAATATTGGTTTACAGGTAGGGCGGTTCCACGATTCAACCTCTCATATTCTGGTTACACTGGATGTTACAGAGGAAGTAGTTGATGAGGCGATCGAGAAACAGGCTAATCTGATTATTGCGCATCACCCCTTATTGTTTCAGCCTTTAAAGCAAATAAATGTTGATCATCCTAAGGGGAGGGTTGTCCAAAAACTTTTAAAGAATGATATTACTGTCTTTGCTGCGCACACCAATTTAGATGTAGCAGAAGGCGGCGTAAATGATTTATTAGGTGAAGCAGTTGGTTTGAAAAATAGGGAGCCTTTGGAAATTCTGGACCAAGAGGCACTATTTAAAATAATTGTTTTTGTTCCGGATTCTCATGTGCAGGAGTTACGTAGTGCCCTGAATGAAGGCGGAGCCGGTCAAATAGGTAATTACAGCCATTGTACCTTCCAAAGTCCCGGACAGGGCACATTTCAGCCATTAGAAGGGTCAACCCCGTATATTGGTGAGAAGAATGAGTTAGCCTATGTAGATGAGAAAAAGCTGGAAACTGTTGTGCCTAAGAGAAATCTTTCAAAGGTTATTGATGCAATTATTTCTGCTCATCCTTATGAAGAGCCTGCCTATGATATTTATCCATTGGAAAATAAAGGACAATCAGTAGGAATTGGACGCTTTGGTAGTTTAGATGAATCTGTATCGATGAAAGAATTTATTCACACCGTCAAAAAGAATTTAGATATGCCTCAAGTGCGTGTTTCTGGTAATATAGAAAAGAATGTAAAAAGAGTTGCTGTTTTAGGCGGCAGCGGAGAGAAATATGTCAGTCATGCACTCAGGAAAAAAGCAGATGTTTATATTACAGGAGATATGACATTTCACGCTGCTCAAGATGCGGAGCAGATGGGGCTGACAGTTATCGATGCCGGGCACTATATCGAGAAGATTATGAAAACAGCAACACAGAATAAGCTGATACAGGAAATTCCTGCATTCCAGTCGAAGGTTTATGTATCTGAAGTAAATACAGATCCGTTCGTATTTGTATAAAAGAGGAAGTTCTAAAAATAGATTACAAGGAGGGAAACAAATGGAAAAAACATTTGCAGAATTATCCCTGGATAGCACGATGCAAAATATTATTCAAGAGCTGGAATTTAGAAAACCGACAGAGATTCAGGAACGAGTGATTCCTTCTATTCTGGATGGCAAAAGTGTTATTGGCCAATCCAGAACAGGTTCAGGTAAATCCCACGCTTTTTTATTACCATTGTTTCAAAACCTGGATGAAAATCAAAAAAAAGTCCAGTTTGTTATTACTGCACCAACGAGAGAGCTGGCAACACAGCTGTATAACGAAGTAAGAAAAATCATTACTATTGCTGATAAGACGGAAAAATGGACAGCAAAGCTGCTTGTTGGCGGCACAGATAAACAAAAAGTGGTTGAAAAATTAAAAACGCCCCCAATGATTGTGGTAGGTACTCCTGGAAGAATATTAGATTTAGTAAAGGATGGAGCATTGTCTATATATAGCGCGGAAACCTTTGTTATTGATGAGGCAGACTTAATGCTTGATCTAGGCTTTATTGAGGAAGTTGATCAATTATTAGTACGCTCGAAACAGGAAATACAGCTGCTTGTTTTCTCAGCAACAATTCCTCAAAGACTGCAGCATTTCTTCAAAAAATATTTGAGAAATCCAGAGTATATTAAAATAGAAGAGCATTTTTCTCCAGAGACAATGGAGCATCGTTTGATTCGGAAGAAACATCGCGATGAGGCAAAGGTTATTTGGGAAATTTCTCAGACGATTCATCCTTATTTAGCGCTGATTTTTACCAATGGCAAGCAACAAGCAAATGAATTAGCAGAGGTGCTTGAGGGATACGGGTTATCTGCTGGTGTCATTCATGGCGGTTTAACTCCAAGAGAAAGAAAACGTGTCCTGAAAGAGATACAGCAGCTGCGTTATCAATATGTAGTTGCAACTGATCTGGCTTCACGGGGAATCGATATCAAGGGAGTAAGTCATGTCATTAATGCACAGCTTCCAAAAGAAGAGCATTTCTATATTCATCGTGTCGGCAGAACAGCCCGTGCCGGCTTAGAGGGGACAGCTATCAGTATATATACAGAAAATGATGCCCCTTTAATTGAAAAATTGGAACAAAAAGGCTTGGAATTCTCTTATGTAGAGGTGAAGCAGGGAGAATGGATAGAGGATAAATCCTGGAATGCGAGACAGCGCCGTAAAACCGAAGATACAAGTACAGATCGGGAAGCCTGGAAGCAGGTAAGAAAAGCTAAGAAAGTAAAACCGGGTTACAAGAAAAAGCAGAAGCAGCAGCAACAGCAAATTAAAAGACAACTGACAAAAGAACAAAGAAGGAAAAAGCGTTAGGAGGAATAAATATGGTGAAAATAGGTTCTCATGTTTCTATGAATGGTAAAAAAATGTTATTAGGCTCCAGTGAAGAGGCTGCTTCATACGGTGCAAATACATTTATGATCTATACAGGTGCACCGCAGAACACAAGAAGAAAGCCTATTGAAGAATTAAATATCGAAGCAGGCTTGGCGCATATGGAGTCCAATGGAATATCTGATATCGTTGTTCATGCGCCATACATTATTAACATTGGTAACACCGTGAAGCCAGAGACATTTGAATTGGGTGTTAATTTTCTGCGGAGTGAAATCGAGCGTACAGAGGCTCTGGGGGCGAAACAAATTGTTCTTCACCCGGGAGCTCATGTCGGTGAAGGCCCAGACAAAGGCATCCCTAAAATTATTGAAGGATTAAATGAAGTGCTTGAACAAAAAAATGATGTTCAAATTGCTCTAGAAACAATGGCTGGAAAAGGCTCTGAAATGGGACGTACATTTGAGGAGCTGGCTGAAATTATTAATGGTGTGACGCATAATGAACACCTTTCTATTTGTATGGATACCTGTCATATTCACGATGCAGGCTATGATGTTGTAAATGATTTCGATGGTGTATTGAACACTTTTGATAAAATTGTCGGTTTAGACCGGCTGAAAGTTGTGCATGTAAATGACAGTAAAAATGACCGTGGGGCACATAAAGACCGTCACGAAAACATCGGTTTTGGTTATATCGGATTTGATGCGCTTCACAAAGTTGTTCATCATCCACAGCTTAGTAACCTGCCTAAAATTCTTGAGACACCATATGTAGGCACAGATAAGAAAAATAAGAAAGCACCATATAAACATGAAATAGCTATGCTGCGTGAAGGAAATTTCCAAGAGAATTTAAAAGAAATAATTATGGAAGGCAAATAAATGTCTCTATAAATACAAAAAAGATGAGCAAATTAAAAATTGCTCATCTTTTTTGGTGTTTTTAAAATAAATGCTCCAGACCATATGATTTAATAACCTCATCCATTAACTGCTGTGCCGCCAGTGCTGTTTTTTGATCCGTAATTTTCGCGAGTTCTGCCATAAAGCGGTCACGATCTGCCTGATCAAATGGATTTGGAGAAGAAACTCTTAAGTAGTTCACTATCTGATCAGCTTGTGCAGGTGTTATGGAGAAGCCATATTGGCTGCTGTAGTGTAAGATTTCACCTGAGGTTAATTTACGAAGTTTATTTTTTATCATTTCTTTTATAAAAAAAGACATAATACCGCTCCCTTTGTAGATGTATTATTCACCTTATGTTCATCCATCATGTAAATATATGCAAAGAACAAAATAATTATACCATTCTTTTCTTGCAATGCCGTATGATACCTGTTTGAAATGATTTAAATTCCGTAAACTAACCATATAAATCTAAAAGCGTATGTTCAAGAAATTCATTTTTTGTTGAACTCTTTGAACATCCTCTAAAAGTAAGGAGTTTATTTCATGAATGATAAAAATCAGGACAACAATGTCCAAGATGCACCAAATCATGGGCAAGGCCCAGAGCATGAGCATATAAATAATAAATTAGACAGTAAAAGAATGGAGGAGTTTTCAGCGGAGCTTACCGATTCTGAATTGCCGGATTTTGAAGAAGAAAAGGGCTTTAACCCAGGTACCTTGTATGGTTGGGGGAGTATTATTTTGGCTGTTATTTCTTTCTTTACCTGGCCGGTTATTCTTGGAGCTGCCAGTATTGTATTTGGCTTTGTAGCGAGAAGCAGAGGAACAAATACACTTGGTATCATAGGTATTATAGCTGGAATTCTTTCACTAATTTCTGCGTTTTTCTTTATTCCATTTCTTTCTTAGGCTGAATTTCAGCCTTTTTTTATTTTTCTTGAAACAGTGGAAAGTAATATATTTCATGTACTTGAATTTCAATTGGTGAAGTATTTGGATTTAATGATTCAAAAGCTTCCAAAATAATATCGACTGCAACGGTATACCCAGATGCAGTTTGAATTTCTTCTGTAATGCTCAATACGGTATCTCCCGGCTTTACTTTGACAGGAACCGCCTCAAACGGCGGCAATTCTGAATCAGTTTTATTTGAAAGGGAGATTCCGCTGCCAGAATGAGCTAAGTCTTGAAAAATACTTACAGCAACTAATATAATAAGAGTAATCAGGGAAATTCTACGTAAAAAACCCATAAAAAAATCTCCTTTTATGAAACTAATTATTTCATTCATACGTACATATAGTAATAGGACAATGAGAGGGTGTGAAGCGTATGGACATAGTTGAATTACAATGGATTGGATTCCTGGCTTTATTTTTCGGAACTTTATTTATATTAGGAGAAATATTCGTAAATATGCGTGGTATTTTTGGTGTATTGGGCTTAGGATTTATTACAGTTTATTTTACTGTGTATACGGAAACCAATTCGGTCTTACTGATGTTTATTATATACTTTTTAGGAATATTACTGATTATTATTGATGGGAAAGTAATTAATGATGGAACGCTGGCGACAATAGGACTGGTTTTAATGATAGTTGCTGTTGCAATGCCTCAGCCGACTTTTGCAAATGGTCTCTATGCAGTAATCAGCATCATTGTTGGTGCTTTTTCCTCCTTAGTATTCTTAAAGGTATTTAAACGGAGGGAGATGTGGACCAAAATTGCCTTAGTCGATCGACTTACAAAAGAAGAGGGCTACAGCTCGCTCAGTGCAGAATATGAAGCTCTATTAGGAGAAGAAGGAATGGCACTGACAGACTTTAGGCCATCCGGCACAATTGAAGTAAATAAAAAACACTACAGTGCCGTATCCGGAGGACGCTGGATTAAAAAGGGTACACCAATTAAAGTAGTTGCAGTAGACGGCACGAGTGTTCGTGTAGAAGAGCTGCAAGAAGATTGATTTATATAGAAATCCCTGAAGAAGGATTCACTTCATAAAAATGGAGGTGAATCCTTTATTTGTATGCATTTATTTCTAATATTATACATATTTTCATGAGAAAAACAAAAACTAAGCATCCCTTTCTCTTTGAATGTAAACAAATATTAAATCTATGTAAATTTTTCTTAATACATGTTTACATTCTCTTTAGAATCATCAATAATGAATGAGGCGCAAATTTCTACAAAAGTTTACATAAGAGGTAGAAGGGATGAAGTTTACGTGGATATCGATGTTCAGAAGTTAATTATTGAATTTATTGGAGGAATTGGTATATTCCTTATGGGGATTAAAATGATGGGAGACGGCCTCCAAAAATCTGCAGGGGACCGATTGCGGGATATTTTAGACCGGTTTACTAGCAACCCATTTTTGGGTGTACTTGCCGGTATTCTTGTAACGGTACTTATTCAAAGCAGTTCAGGAACTACAGTTTTGACTGTAGGACTTGTAAATGCAGGATTTATGACACTTAGACAGGCTATTGGTGTTATTATGGGTGCCAATATCGGTACTACTGCTACAGCATTTATTATCGGAATTGATATTGGAGAATATTCGTTACTTATTTTAGCACTTGGTGCCTTTACAATCTTTTTCTTTAAAAAGCAAAGGATTATAGCTGTAGGACAGGCATTATTTGGATTTGGTTCTTTATTCTTTGGACTCGAATTAATGAGTAGTGGAATGACACCGCTCCGTTCTTTAGATGCATTTCATGAACTGACGGTTACAATGAGTGATACGCCAATCCTGGGGGTTGTAATTGGTACAGTCTTTACTGTAATCGTACAGAGCTCAACAGCAACCATCGGTATTTTGCAGGGGTTATTTGCACAGGGTGCTATCGAGTTAGATGCAGCTATTCCAGTATTGTTTGGTGATAATATCGGTACAACGATTACAGCGGTTATAGCTAGTATTGGAACTTCTGTTGCCGCCAAACGTGCTGCATATACACATGTAACTTTTAACTTGATTGGTGCAGTTATCTTTATGATACTTCTGTTTCCATTTACAAATTTTGTGAGTTATTTAGAGACGGCATTAAATCTTAATAAGGAAATGACGATTGCTTTTGCCCATGGCAGTTATAATGTAGCAAATACCATTATTCAGTTTCCATTCATTGGCTTCTTAGCATGGTTGATTACTAAACTTGTGCCTGGGGATGATGTTGTTATTGAGTATAAGCCAAAGCATTTAGATTCCATTTTTCTTCAGCAGTCTTCTTCACTGGCGCTTGCCCAGGCTAAATTGGAAGTGGTCCGTATGGGGAAATATGCGTATCAGGGATTAGAAGAAACGCATAATTATATCACTACACAAAATCCAAAGAGTTCAGAGATGGCTCTGCAAATTGAGGGAGCACTAAATAACCTCGACCGTAAGATTACAGAGTATTTAGTGGATATTGCTTCTACCAACTTAACAGAACCTGAGAGTGTAGAGCATACCGGATTAATGAGCACTATCCGTGATATTGAACGGATCGGCGACCATTTTGAAAATGTTGTTGAGTTGGTTGACTATAAAATGTCAAATAAAGTTTCGCTGACGGAGCAAGCTATTGAAGACTTAAACAAAATGTTCGATTTAACTTATATGACAGTTAAGCAGGCTGTGGAATCCTTAGAAACGAATGATAAGGAAGCTGCTTTAGAAGTTATACAAAAAGAAGACCAAATTGACAAAATGGAACGTAAATTCCGTAAAAATCATATCATTCGAATGAATGAGGGGATTTGTAATGGAACAGCAGGTATCGTTTTTGTAGATGTTTTAAGTAATTTAGAAAGAATTGGTGATCATGCTGTAAATATTGCACAAAATGTTTTAGAAGAGCATTAATTATTAATTTGTATAAAAGACTCTGTCTGTTTATTTTTCAGGCAGAGTCTTTGTTAAATGAATGAATTTATTGGAATTCATACGAAAAGCAGCTTAATTTACTATTAACTAAAAGAAATTATATAAGTTTTAAAAGTTTTTGTTGAAATATGTTATATTACGTGCTATTATAATTCTTGCAGTCAACTTCTGATAAAAACTTTTGCAACACCGCAAAAAAAGTTGTTGACATAATCTACATAACATGATAAATTATATTTTGTTGCTAATTAAAAAACATT